>NZ_JBLZWL010000001.1:0-470609 GCF_049194865.1 Corallococcus terminator
GCCGGTGCTGCGCTACGAGTCGCTCGATGAGGTGGTGACGCACGTGCGCGCGGGCGGCAAGCCGCTGGCGCTCTACGTCTTCAGCCACGACGACGCGGTGGTGGAGCGGCTGCTCCAGGAGACGAGCGCGGGCGGCACGTGCATCAACACGGTGGTGTTGCACAACGTGAACCCGCACCTGCCCTTCGGCGGCGTGGGCGCGAGCGGACTGGGCGCGTACCACGGGGAGACAGGCTTCAAGACGTTCAGCCACGAGCGCGCGGTGCTTCGCCAGGGCCGTACGACGCTGGCGAACCTGTTCTTCCCGCCGTACACCGGCAAGGCACGGAAGCTGGCGCGACTGGCCAGCCGCCTGTTCGAGTAGCCGCGCATCCCGAAGGAGCGCGGCCTCTCGCCGTCGCTCAGATGCGCAGACCCGGCGCCTCGTGGCCGGTGCGGGCCACGTACTCGGTGTAGCCACCGCCGTACTGGTGGATGCCGTCCGGCGTCAGCTCCAGCACGCGGTTGGACAGCGCGCCCAGGAAGTGACGGTCGTGCGAGACGAACAGCATGGTCCCCTCGTAGCGGGCCAGCGCCGTAATCAGCATCTCCTTCGTCGCCATGTCCAGGTGGTTGGTGGGCTCGTCCAGCACCAGGAAGTTGGGCGGGTCGAAGAGCATCTTCGCCATGACGAGGCGCGCCTTCTCACCACCCGACAGCACGCGGCACTTCTTCTCCACCTCGTCACCCGAGAAGCCGAAGCACCCGGCCAGCGCGCGCAGCGAGCCCTGCCCCGCGCGGGGGAAGGCGTCCTCCAGCGACTCGAACACCGTGCGCTCACCGTTCAGCAGGTCCATGGCGTGCTGGGCGAAGTACCCCAGCTTCACGCTGCCACCCACCGTCACCGCGCCCGTGTCAGCAGTCGTCGAGCCCACCACCAGCTTCAGCAGCGTGGACTTGCCCGCGCCGTTGACGCCCATGACACACCAGCGCTCGCCACGGCGCACGAGGAAGTCCATGCCCTCGTAGATGGTCCTCTTGCCGTAGGCCTTGTGCACCGCCTTCAGGCTCACCACGTCGTCACCCGAGCGCGGCGCCGGCTGGAACTCGAACAGCACCGTCGTGCGGCGCTTGGGCGGCTCCACCTTCTCAATCTTCTCCAGCTTCTTCACGCGGCTCTGCACCTGCGCGGCGTGCGAGGCGCGGGCCTTGAAGCGCTCGATGAACTTCAGCTCCTTGGCGAGCATGGCCTGCTGGCGCTCGTACTGCGCCTGCTGCTGCTTCTCGTTCTGCGCGCGCTGCTGCTCGTAGAAGTCGTAGTTGCCCGCGTATGTCGTCAGCGAGCCACCGTCGATCTCCACCATCTTGGTGACGATGCGGTTCAAGAACTCGCGGTCGTGCGACGTCATCAGGAGCGCGCCCTCGTACCCCTTGAGGAAGCCCTCCAGCCAGATGAGGCTCTCCAGGTCCAGATGGTTGCTCGGCTCGTCGAGCAGCATCGCGTCCGGCCGCATGAGCAGGATGCGCGCCAGCGCCACGCGCATCTTCCAACCGCCGGACAGCGCGCCGACGTCGCCGTCCATCATCTCCTCGCTGAAGCCCAGGCCCGCGAGAATCTCCCGCGCGCGGCCCTCCAGCGCGTAGCCACCCAGCTCCTCGAAGCGCGCCTGCACCAGGCCGTAGCGCTCGACGAGCTTCTCCATGTCGTCGGCCTTGTCCGGGTCCGCCATGTCCGCTTCGAGCGACTTCATCTCCGCGGCCACCGAGCTCACCGGACCCGCGCCGTCCATGACCTCGGACACGGCGCTGCGGCCGGACATCTCGCCGACGTCCTGGTTGAAGTAGCCGATGGTGACGCCACGGTCGACGGCCACCTGGCCCTCGTCCGGGTGCTCCTGGTCGGTGATCATCCGGAACAGCGTCGTCTTGCCAGCCCCGTTGGGACCGACGAGGCCGACCTTCTCTCCTTTGTGGAGAGCGGCCGAAGCCTCGATGAAGAGAATCTGCTGACCGTGCTGCTTGCTGATGTTGTCGAGACGAATCATGTGCGTAGGGGGTGCCCGGAAGGCGGGCGCGGCGCCCTTATGCCATGGGGGACGCCGAAGGAGGATTGTTCCGAACCCTCGACCTCCCCTTCCCATGCCCGAAGGCTGCCCACCAGGGGGGCGGTCACCTCGGAGCTGGCAGGGGGACCTACATTGGTCGCCCCTCATTCCGCCGTGAGCGGATCCACACGAGGGCCGGACACCGTCCTGGGTGCCCGGCCGCCCGCTCTCCCGCCTTGCATCAGGGCGTGATGACGAGGCGAATGGGGTTGCCGTCCTTCTTCACCAGCCGCTCCACGCCCTTCGCCACGTCCTCCAGCGGCATCGTCGCCGTCACGGAGCGCGAGACATCCAGGCGCTTGGTGCTCACCAGCGTCACGAGCTGGTCCAGGTGCTTCTTCTCGTAGCCCAGGTGTCCCTGCAGCGTCTGGGAGCGCAGGCCGAAGTTGACCCCGGCGCCCAGCTGGATGGGCTCCGGTGACAAGCCCACCATCACCGCGCGCCCGTAGCGTCCGAGGCACAGCGCCGCCTGCGCCAGCACCGAGTTCGCGCCCACCAGGTCCACCGCCACATCCAGGCCCAGTCCGTGCGTGTGCTGGAGCACCTGCGCGCGCACGTCCGGTGAGCGCGGGTCCAGCGCCACGTCCGCGCCGAACTCCAGCGCGCGATTGCGGGCGGCCTCGTTCGTGTCGAACGCGATGATGGGCGTCGCCCCCATCATCCGGGCAATCTGCACCGCGTGGACGCCGAGCCCACCGATGCCCCACAGGCCCACCGATTGCGCGGGCCGCAACTTCGCGCTCTCCAGCAGGCCCGCGTACGGCGTGGCCACCGCGTCCGCGAGGATGGCCGCCTGTTCGAACGGCAGGTGGTCCGGAATCGACGACAACACGAAGTAGGGCACCACGACGTACTCGGCCCACGCGCCGTCGTAGTGGAAACCCATGATCTGGAAGTCGAGGCAGTCCGCCGGCTGGCCGTTGGAGCACTTCGCGCAGCGGCCACAGGGCTTGCCACCCGCCATCGCGACACGCTGCCCCACCTGCCAGCGCGGCACGCCCACGCCCACCTCGTCGATGACGCCCGAGGACTCATGTCCCGGCGTCACCATCGGCAGCGGGGAGCGCAGCGAGCCGTCGAGCAGATGCGCATCCGAGAGACAGATGCCGCACGCCTTCACTCGCACCCGCACCTCGCCCGGACGCGGCTGGGGGACGGGGACCTCGGTCACCGTCAACGTCCGCGCGGCCGTATCGAAGCGCGCCGCCCGCATCATCCGCTGGTTCGCGTCTGCCATCGATTGCTCCTCTTCGCACGCGTCGTGGGGCACGAGCGGGCGCCAAAGCTCGGAAGGCGCGACCGTACCACGCACGCCCGGGGCGCTCGTCGTGACGAAGCGCGCCTTTCACTCTGGCGCGAGGACAACACTCCCACCGCACCGACTCGGGCTCGGGTGGTCTGGAACGACTCGCACCGCGAAACTGGCGCGGCCCCCGTCAGCAGCTCCGAGCGGTTCGCCACCGCTCCCGTGCACCGTGTCCAGCACGGGCTCCGCATGTGGCCCAGGCGGCATCACCGCCGTTTGCGCGCACCACCGCCAGCACGGGCGCGCCGTGTGGCGTAGAGTGCCCGGCCGTGCTCACCGTCGAACCGCATCCGTCCCTGGACACCCTCGCCTTCACCACCACCTTCCCCGCACCGCTGGGCTCGCTGCCCTCGCCGGAGTGGCTGGTGGCGCTGCTGAAATCGGATGCCTCCGCGCCGTTCTCCAGCGACGACGCCGTGCGCGGCGCGGTGCGCGACATGCTCCGCCACGGCGGCTACAAGCCCACCGGCCGAGGCAAGCCCGCCTCCGAGTATCTGGTGCGTGCCGCGGGCGACGGCTCGCTCGGCACCATCAACACCGCGGTGGACCTGTGCAACGCGGTGTCCTTGCACAGCGGCCTGCCCATCAGCGTCGTCGACCTGGAGCGCGCCACTCCTCCCTTCCGCGTGGCCATCGCCCCCGAGGGCGCCCAGTACGTCTTCAATGCCTCCGGACAGAGCATCGACCTGGCGGGCCTGCTGTGCCTCTTCGACGCCGAGGGCCCCTGCTCCAATGCCGTGAAGGACGCGCAGCGCACCAAGACGAACGCCGACACGCGCCGCACCCTCACCATCCTCTGGGGCGCCAAGAGCCTGGGTGACCGCACCGCGCGCGCCTTCGCGTGGTACCGCGAGCTGTTGGAACGTTCGGGCGCCACCGTGGAGCGGCTCCCCTGAGCGCCCTGGACCTGGAGCAGCTGCTCGCCGACGGCGCTCGCTCGCTCTCCGCCGCCTGGGGCCGCCCCGTGCTCCTCGCGGAGCCCCAGGTCCTCCGCACCCAGTCCCGCTGCCACGTCGTGCGCGCCCGCGTGCGCGGCGGCGACGTGCCCACCGTCATCCTCAAGCACTTCCACGAAGACACCGTGCTCGGCCTGGACGAGTGGGCCGGCCTGGAGCTGCTCGGCCGCCACAACCTCACCACGGCCCCAGGCCTCATCGCCGGAGACATCCACTCCCACCTGCTCGTCCTTCAGGACCTGGGTACCGGCCCCAGCCTGGAGGACCTCTTCAACGCCGACGACGCGAGCGCCGCCACCGGAGGACTGCTCGCCGTGGCCCGCCTCACCGGCCAGCTCCACGCGCGCACCCGGGGCCTGCAAGGTGACTTCGACCTGCTCCGCCACTCGCTGAACCCGCGCCCGCTGCGCGTCCGCATCGACAACGCGCGCTATCTGATGGAGCACGCGGACCGACTGCGACGCTGGACGGAGGCCGTCGGCACGCCCTTCGTCACCGGCACGCAGGAGGACGTGGAGCAGCTCGCGCGAGAGCTGGCCGAGCCCGGCCCCTTCCTCGCGCTCACCCACGGGGATATGGCCCCGAGCAACACCCTCTTCACCCCCAGCGGTCCGCGCCTGCTCGACTTCGAGTACTGCGGCATGCGCCACGCGCTGTACGACGCGCTCATGTGGCTGCTCGTGGTGCCTTTGCCCGACGAGCTCGTCACCCGCGCGGACCTCACCTACCGCATCACCCTGGCCCCGGTCTGCGAGGCGGCCCAGACAGACGCCACCTATACGCACGCGCGCGCCCTGGTCGCCACGGCGCGCACGGTGAACATGTTCCAGTGGCTGTCGCCCAAGGCGCTGGAGAGAGACAGGGACTGGGCGCCCGGCTACACCGAGCGCGCCGCCCTGCTGCGCCACCTCGCGCGCTCCCGCGTCCTGCGCGAGCCCACGACGCTGGTCCCCGCCCTCTCCCGCACCCTCGCGGCGATGGAAGAGCGACTGGTGGAGCGCTGGGCGGGGACGCCGACCTTCACCTGGCCCGCGTTCCGGTAGGCGCCCCGCCGCCGCGCAAGAAGACCTAGAGTCCCCCGCCGAAGCGGTCTCCCATCTCCACCGAGTCCGTCTGCTCCGCCGGTGCCTGGGACCAGCGCTGCTCACCCGCGCGCGACAACCCCGCGACTCCCGCGCTGTACAGGACCTGCACCGCGCCCGAGTCCGTCGCGCTCCCTACGTCCTCGTAGGGCACGCCCACCGCAAGGTCCACGTAGCCATTCCCGTCGTAGTCGCCCGCCGACAGCCGGAAGCCGAACCCATCCTGGTGCTCCGCGCCTTCATCCACCAGGGAGCCCACCTGGGACCAGTGCTGCTCGCGCGCGCTGGACAGTCCCCCCGGCGCGCCGTGCAACACATGGACGATGCCCGCGCCCAGGACGTTTCCCACGCTCTCCGAGGCCACGCCGATGGCGAGGTCCACATGGCCGTCTCCATCGAAGTCCTCGGCCACCAGCGCGGCGCCCAGGCCGTCTGCCTCCTCTGCCACGTCCGAGATGCCCGCCGAGTCCTGACTCCAGGCGATGGCCCCCGTGGAATGAAGTCCCGAGGCTCCACCGCGCAGCACCGTCACCGCGCCGGCCCCCGCCATGAAGCCCACCATCTGTCCCGGCGCGCCGATGGCCAGCTCACTCCGGCCATCCCCGTTGAAGTCTCCCGCCGCCAGCGCGGAGCCGAAGCGCAGCTCCGTGCTCGCGACACCGGGCACCCCATCGCTGCCCGGAAGCCAGAGCTGGTTGCCCGTGCTCGTCAGACCATCGAGCGAACCGAAGAGGACGTTCACCGCGCCCACATTCTCCACGGTGTCCTCGTCCTCCGAGGGCACGCCCACGGCCAGCTCGTCGAAGCCATCGCCGTTGAAGTCACCCGTCGCCAGCGCGGAGCCGAAGCCGTCTCCCGTCTCCGTGACTTCGAGCACCTGCGCTGACGCCTGACTCCAGCTCTGCGCGCCCGTCCCGGTGAGTCCGGAGGAGGAGCCGTACAACACCGTCACCAATCCAGAGTCGAGCGCCGACGACCCATAGTCCTCCGAGGGCACGCCCACGGCCAGGTCGTCATATCCATCTCCATTGAAGTCCCCCACCGTCAGCGTGGTGCCAAAGCCATCGAACGCCTCGGCGCTGTCGGGGACGCCCGTGCTGTTCTGGTGAAGCACCTTGTCGGTGTTTGAATCCACACCCTGCGCCGACCCCAGGAAGATGTGGACCGAGCCCGCGTCGACAATCCCATTCACGTCGTCTCCGGGCACGCCCACCGCCACATCCGCGAAGCAATCTCCGTTGAAGTCTCCCACGGCCACCGCCGCGCCGAAGTGGTCACCGGGCCCCGTCTTGTCCTCCACGCCCGACACATCGCGATGCAGCCACAGCCCCGCCGCTCCCAACCCCGTGGCCGAACCCAGCACGATGGACACGGCCCCCTGGTCCAGTCCCGTGCCCACGTCCTCGTCCGGTGCGCCAACCACAAGGTCCGCGAAGCCATCTCCATTCACGTCGGAGTGGCGTCCGTAGCCATGCAGGCGCTTCACCGCGCAGGCATCCGCGAGCGTCGGGGACGTGCGGTTCGCGGTGAAGTACGAACCATCCAGCCGGGTGATGGTGGGCGAGTCATTCGCGGAGAACGCCTCCGGCGCGTAGTGCATCACGGAATCCAACCCATACGGTCCCAGGTTGCGGCCCGCCGCGCCCTCCTGCGCGAAGGTCTCGAAGGCATGGGCGTACCCCGCCTCGATGTTCTCGAAGTGGATGACGACGTTCCTGTCCCTGTCCGTGCGCGCCTGCTCATGCCAGAGCCCCAGCACGTGCCCTACCTCATGCAACGTGCTGCCGGTGGTGCAGCCCGGCGCGAGCGTCACGAACTGCTGCCCTCCGATGCGACCGACATGGGCCGAGCAGCCCGTGCCCGGTCGGAACGTGACGTAGTCCGCCTGCGTGGTGCGTGGCACGAAGCGGATGGGCGTGAGCATCTCCCACCGCGCCAGGGCCGCCGCGACACGTCCGGTGTTCGGCAACGCCGCATCCACCGTGTACGGCACCACGCCGCCCGGCCAGCGCGTCATCGCTCGCGTGGACACCGCGCCCAGCGCTTCCACCGACTGCGCGGAGAGTCCTCTCGCCGGAGCCTCGGGCGGCAGGAGGATGTCTCCTTGGAAGACGCGCTCACCCTCGATGCGCTCGTAGGCGAGCGCACGCAGCCCTCCGCCCACCAGGAAGTCCGCGCGATGCACTTCCCCCAGGCGGTCCGGGAAGGCTCGCTCCTGTCGAATCCCACCGCTCGAATCATCGGCGGCGTCACCGCCACAACCCGTCGCGCTCCCGGCCAGTACGCCCAGCGCCACACCCAGCCCCGCCCAGTCTCGTGAAACATGTTTCACTCCAGGAAGTCTCGACATCAGAATGTGTCCCCCAGAAGTCGGGCACGGCGTCTCCGCCAGATGCGGAGACGCTCACGTGCAATCCGATGTACATGTGCAGCTGGGATATCATTTAGACGACCGGTCTGACATGCCGCCGCGCCCCACCCCGTTCTCGTCACCGGGCGCAAGAGCACGGGCTGCTCCTGGGCGACCCCGGGGACCTCTCCATTGGACCAATGTCCCATGGCAAAGACAGACAGACCTGAGGAGGATGCACCGCATGCCGGCCGCTCTCCGGTCGGCTCAACCCCATACATTGGAGCACTCCATGCCGCAGCCCATCCGCTTGCTGACGACGGTTCTCTGCCTGGGTGTCACCCTCCTCCTCGGAGGGACCGCGCGGGCTCAAGGGGGTGTCGGGGCGGGCCACTGCGTCCTCGCCCTCGGCACGCTCAGCTACTCGCCCGCACTCACCCTTGCCACCCAGAACACCACCGTGACGGTGCGGGGTGTCGGCACCGGCTGTGTCGACGTCAACGTCGCCAGCGGAGAGGAAGTCCTCGAGGTCTCCTGGGTGGAGATCGACGGCTCCCTGACCGGCACCGGCAGCACGCTGCTCTCCAGCTACTACGGCACCGTCACCACCACCTTCCACTTCGGCGACGGGTCCTCGGAGACCAGCGTCGTCGAGGGGACCTGTATTCTCGGCGTCGTCGGCATCTGCCCCATCCTCGGCACCGTCATCAGTGGCGTGGACCAGGGCACCCTCGCCGAGTTCACCTTCAAGGTCCTCAACCTCAACATCCTCGGCCCCGTCCACTCCCTCAACTTCGTCGACCTCGCCACCACCATGATCAAACTCACGAAGAAACCCTGATGAGCGGTAGCGCGCTTCAAAGAGGCCCCTCGCGCCTCAGAGCTTCAGGCCCTCGCGGATGCGCGCCACCACCTCCGGCGGCGGTGGCGAGACATCCACCTCCAGCGCCTGCGTGGGCACCTCCAGCGTGGCGAGCTGGCTGTCCAGCAACGACGGCGGCATGAAGTGGCCGTGTCGCTTCGCGAGCCTGCTGGCCAGCACCGCGTGCGGCGCATTCAGGTACACCCACCGCGTCCGCGTCGGGTCCACCTCCAGCTGGTCGCGATAGGAGCGCTTGAGCGCGGACGAGGCCAACACCAGGTCCTCGCCTCGCGCCATCGCAGCCTGGAGCTCGCCGCGCAACAGGGCGAGCCAGGGCCCTCGGTCCTCGTCCGTCAGGGGCACCCCGGCCGCCATCTTCGCCACGTTGGAGCGGGGGTGCAGGTCATCCGCGTCCAGGAAGCGCCAGCCCAGGCTCTCCGCCAGGGCGCGCCCCACCGTCGTCTTCCCGGCGCCCGACACTCCCATGATGATGACGACCATCCCGTGCGGCCTCCTCGAACCGTGGACCTCCGGACAGGGTGCGACGCCCTCCGACGGAGCGCCACTCCCTTCCTCGGCAAATGCCCACCGCTCCACGTCCTCACGAGGGCGCCCACCACACCCTGTCCCTCGGACACGGCGCCAGACGGGTTGCTACACCGAGCAAGCAGGCTCGGCGCGCCCAGGCAGCGGGTCCGCTCGGGCCCGATGTCACATGGCGATGACCGGCAGAAGGGCTTGAGCTTCGCAACCCCGAGGCCTCTCCTCATCGGTTCTTTCGCGGGTCACTTCTGCCTGGCGAGCCGCCGCTGGCCAGGCGCCGAAAACGGAGAGGGCTCCGGTGATGGCCCCACGACACAGGCTCCTCGGAGTGACTCCTCGGAGCGACACTCGCAGATGGCGGTCGATCCTGGCGCATACCCCCTCGCGACCGCCACGCCCGCGAGGATGACCGACAAAGCGGCCGCTGCCGTACCCACATCCCCCATCGAGGTCGCGGGATACATCACGGGCAAACGCTCGCGGCGGGTCCGATAGATACGCGCATGCGAGAACGTCGTCTCCCAGGCCGCGTAGCGCTCTCCATTGTGATTCGAGATGACGAACGAGACCTCTGCTTCGCGAATACTCGCGTCATCGAGCGCCAGGCGAACCGCTTTTCCGAGCCCCTCACCCACGGAATACTGTTGGCCGCTCACGGTCTGCGGCTCGTGAGCCGAGCCAGACCCACGAAGCTCGGCGATCGGAACATAGGGACTCTCTCGGCCCGAGAGCGAGACACAGAGGAAAGCAGCCGCCTCTCCCGGAATGAGCCCCTGAGGGTTCCCGTCCTCATGAAGTCGGTGGACCTTTCTCAGTCGCTCGATATCCATATCGTTGAGGAGCGAATCAACCCCTCCAATGAAGGCGCGTGCAACGACGTTCCGTGCAAGGAGTTCGCGTGCGGCGGCGAGCGCTTCGAAGCTGGAGGCCGCGCCTCCGTCCAACACCCGCGAGCCTTGATGGAGAACCAATCCATGACGCGCCGCCAGCATTGAAACGAAGTCCTGACGCGGGAGGCCCTCGAGCCCGGGGTGTTGCCGGAATGGCTCTGGGGGACAGACGAACAACGCCACGGGCCGGGTTGAGGCACGTAGCGAGCCAACACACTCCTCAAGAGCTCTGCTCGCGAGATTCAGGAGCCACTCCCGAGGGGTGCGCCGGAGCGCACGTCCCGCCTTCACGCGAGCGGCCTTGAGCGGCTCTCCGGGCGGCGGAACGGGAATGGAATGCGAGACCCGGTTGATTCCAGCACGGATGGCCGCGCACGTGGAGAAGCTATCGAGCCCGACGGGGGTCACCGCACCGCAGCTCTCCAGGTAGAGCGTGCTCATGTTCATACCCGGTACGTCGGTCTGGACGGGTCGACACCTTGGGTGTTTCGACGGTCGATGTACAGCTTCCCGCTGTGCCGTGCACGGGTCCATGCCTCTCGCATGTGGCCGAGTACAATCTCCCGCAAGCGCGCAGGACCGCGAACGGTTTCATGACTCACGCGAGCCGTGAGGCGAACGCGACGGGAATCGGGTTCGAGTTGGACGGTGTCCAGCTTCAGCGCGGCGCGCTTCACGCCACGGTCATAGAGGAGGTGAACGGGGACATCGAGCGCGGGAAGGCGGAACGTCCAGAGCCCATCTGGAGTCAGGTTCAGGAGCCGAACGGACTCCCCGCCGACGAGGGTGCGACTCTGCTGGTCGACAGGCGCCACCTGATTGTGCTTCGAGTCAAAGTCCGTTGGAAGCAGTGGCCACCTCGTTTCGAGCCAGCGCTGGTCATATGTGCCTGCCAGTGAGCGGCGAGGTTCCCAAGAAGGAGCAATGGGAGACAAGCCCGCGGGTGGCGGCGCGTCGGAACGACGTCGGATGAGCGCTGTCTGATATTCGAGGTTCGGGAGCTCTCCAGGCAAGCCCTCGATGGACCTGGCGCCATCGAACCCCAGACCCATCGGGTTGCGATCGAACGCAGCCCCGGTTCGAGGACTCACCCCTCCGAACGCACGCTCCCAGAGCAATGGCATCTTCGTGAACGGGAGCGGGCGCGTCAGCGAGCCGGCCGCCCAG
This sequence comes from Corallococcus terminator, assembly GCF_049194865.1. Taxonomy (GTDB): domain Bacteria; phylum Myxococcota; class Myxococcia; order Myxococcales; family Myxococcaceae; genus Myxococcus; species Myxococcus terminator_A. Next base: position 11,241 of record NZ_JBLZWL010000001.1, read on the forward strand.
ACACGATGACCGAGGGCCCAGAGTGCTTTCTGGACGTCCCCTACAAGGACCTCGACGGGAACACGCTCCGCTGGCCTGCCGCCGGGTGCGTAAACGGACCCGTTGATGATGATATCGACGAAGGGCTTGAAGAGCGCCAGTTCATGCGTGAACCGAATGCTCGATTGGCCCGGGACGCCGACATGGGAATCCGTGAGGCGGATGCCTGCCTGTTCGTCCGACAGATGGAGTGCCGCGCGGGAGGCCTCGAACGTCGCGGCGAGCACCACGAGAGTCGCCTCCTGCCCCTGCGCGCTGACGAGGACGAACTTCTCCGCGGCGAAAGGAGTGTGGTTGCTCAACAGCGTCTTGAAGGACATGGCTACACCCAGTGGCCATCCGCGTCGATCCCCATGGGCCAGTAGGTCATCGCGGTGAGGACCTGGACCCAATCGTCTTGGCCCGCCTGCATGACCCAACCGAACAGGAGGACCTGTGGAGGGACACGCTCGTCAGGCGGGACGGTCCGGTTGAGCGCAACACATTTTAGCCAGTACGTCCGCAATACCCAGACGAGCTGCGGGCAGGCGGCGGGCCCCGCGAAGAAGGTACTGTAGGCATCATTCAGCGCGGCATCAGGGTCAAGCCCCCGTTCCACGCGGACCTGAATCCTGCCCTCCCACAGGTCGAAGGCGATCAACATCGCAGCTTCGAGGAACTCCTCATATTCCTTGAAGAGCGCGCGATGGCCGACTGAAGCAGCCTCCAGGGTCAACATCGGCTCGCGCCAGGGAACGGGGTCCTTGACGGGGACATCCTGCGGCGCCATGAGAAGCCTATGGACGCCGCGCTGCAGATTGTGAGTCGTCCGCAATGCCATATCGTGCCTACGAGGTCCTTCCATTGACATCCAACCCTATCGGCGAAAACACCAAGGCCTCCATGAAGTCGCCCAACTCTGGATCCGCAGGCTCAATGTCATCAATCAGGAGACGGACGGGGGGGACAAATGTGGGGACATCATCACCATCATCATCTTCCTCTCCCCATCCCGCCGATGGTCGGCTGGACGACCCGCGCGCGGCTTCGTGCTCCTCATTCAGTACGGCACAGGCCAGGTAGTATTTCCGATAGACGGCGATGATGAGTGGGTATGACGTAGGACCCGCGGGCCAACGGAGCCGCACCTGGGTGTACGCACTCTCTGGGTCTGTTCCCGCGGATTGAATGAGCGAGTTCCACCACCGCACCGCTTCGTCGCGTGCCGGACGGAGCTCTTCGAGGTAATCGAGAAACAGGGAATCGTATGGATTCATCTACGCGCCCCTAAGTCCAACCGCGAATGTCGGACACCTTGACATGCTTGATGATGCCTCCTTGGGTGTTTGAGCATTTTCTGCAATGGGGTTTTACCGACGCCGTGCTTTTCGCCCACTGCTTGAACTGGACAGGGTCGTGACATCCCCCCATATACCATGCCGTCTTCTGGGGAGGCTGGTGGTCGGGAGTGAACCGCTCGTCCTTCTCGAAGTCCGGGATATGCCGCGCCGTGGATTTCCGAGCAGCATGGCCGGACTTGGATTCGGGACATTGCCAGCATGGACCGCCACGGCAAGCATCCTGCTGTTCTTCGTCAGGCTTGGTGTTTCCCGGATAGGAGTCCGGGGGGCAGGGCGTCACCGTGTTGACCCAAGCCAGCACCTTGAACGCGGTCACGGCGGACGCATCGACACACCCCGGAGGGGTCGATGCACTGTTCTGCCCCATCATGTCGCCATGACGGCAAACACCCTTGCCCTCAATCTTGACGGTGAAGGACCAGAGCGTGAAGTACCCCTTGCCCTTCGTCTTGTGCGTCACGACGTTGCCGCCCTGGGTCCCTGCCTCATCGCCCGTGCTCGTGGACACATAGGACGAGTCCTCGAGGGCGGTCGGCTGTCCTTCGACTTTCACCGTCTTGCTGCCATTCGCGAGGTCAGCGGAGGAGAGGACATTGACATACGGGACCGGAACCGGGCCCGCGGGAGGCGGAGGCGGCGTGAGGCACACATCCGCCGGGGCAATGCCCTTGCCACCGCTTCCCTTGTGGAAGAGGCCCATGTTCTCCGCGAAGACGAGCACCCCCATCTTGTCCTCCTAACTCGCAGCGGTTCCATTCCGCGCCAGCACTTCACTCCAGGTGAATCGTGACAGGCTTTCCTGGCATTGACCACTCAAGCATGGCGAAGGCCTCGGGATGCCCTGGCATTGTCATGCCTGCTGATTGGACTACGCTCCGGCGAATGCGCGACGTACTGACGGACGTGCTTGAGCAGCATCTGAGCGAGGCCGCCTTCCTTTGGAGTCAGCGGGAGCGCGGCCTCTTCGCCCCCAACCTCGTGCTGGTCGACGTAGCAGAGACAGAAGAGCGATTGCTGGCCCACATGGATGGGCTCGCGGTTGCTGGCCCACCCGCAGTCGAAAAGCTGCTCATTCCAGCCCTGGAGGAGATGGAGGCCGAGCAGGTCGCCGCCGCCACCTACACCCTGCTCAATATCCAGGAGCCCCCGGGAATCGACCTCGTGCGCACAGCCCTTGAAATGGCGGGCCCGGAGGTTCTCCCCGCCTTCTACAGGGCACTCGAGCTGTGGGACTCCGCCGCGCTGCGTTCATGGGTTCCCTTCCTGCTGAAGCAGGAGGACCCCGCACGGCTCGCACTGTCACTGGAGCTGCTCGCCTCCCACGAGGTCGATCCGGGCCCGCCACTTCCCGAGCTGCTCCGACACGAGGACTCCAGGGTCGTCGCGGCGGCGCTCCGAGTCGCCGCACGCCTTCACCACCCCGTGGACCGGCACCTGTTCCACACCTCCCTGAGTTCGACCGTACCCGCCCTCCGGGATGCCGCCCTCGAGACGGGCTTGAGGGGAGGACGCCGCTCCGCGTGGGCCGCTTGCCAGTCCGCGGTCGAAAGCACGGCTCCCGACTTGAGCTTCCCGGCGCTGCTGGTGGCTTTGGGCGGGGAAGCCAGGGATGTGGAACGACTGCGGCAGCTCCTTCATGAGCCGCGACACCGTCCGGCGACCTTGTGGGCACTGGGCTTCAGCGGCCGACGGTCCGCCGCCGAGACCTGCCTTGAATGGATGGAGGACCCGGCCGTGTCTCACCTCGCACTCGAGGCCTTCCGCTCCATCACGGGCCTTCCCCAGGAGGAGCGCTTCGCCGCGCCTCCAATCGAGGAGGACCCGCTGCCTCCGTTGGACGAAGACCTCGCTGCCGACCTCACGCACGGACCCGAAGACGACCTGCCCCGACCGGCGACAATGGAGGTACTCGCATGGTGGAAGATGGAACGGCAGCGCTTCGACCTGGAGCGACGATATCTGCACGGAGAGCCCTTCGGCATGGAGGCCCTGCGCGCGGCCTTGCTGACGGGGCCGATGCGTCGGCGCCACGTGCTGGCGCTGGAGCTGGAGCTGCGCAGCCGAGGAAGCCTGAACGTGCCGACACGCGCATGGACCGCTGTTCAGCGAAAGGCCGTGGCGAAACTCAGCGCTGCCGCTCCGTCCCTCTTCAGGAGTTCCTGGACGGCAGGGCTCCGTGAGCCGTGACGCGGACGACGTCTCCTGAGTCGAGCCTCGCTGCCTCCCACGAACTCCCGGAACGCTCGGAACCTCGTGCCTGGACAAAGGGGAACAGTTGAAACTGCCCGCAGACGGCCCGCGCGCTACTTGCGAGCTCCGCGAGCGCCTCGGCCAGCCGCCGCTCGGCATCCTCGCGACGCTGGGTCTCCTCCTCGCGCAGGAGCACCTCTTCCGCGAGCTGGTTTTCCAGCTCGAGTCGGCTGGCCTCCACTCGCTCGACCATGCGCTCAAGGCGGGCAATCAGCTCATGGGCTTCGGGCAGGGGAGCGCCACCGAAGTAGAAGCGCAGGCGCTCGTCTTCTATCTGGAGGTCCAGGCCGAGCACCTCGGAGCGATAGACGCCGTGCTGAGGAAGAATGGGCGTGTAGGCGCGACGTCCTGCCTCGAGCCGCCAGCCGTTGAGCCGCAGGCGGCCCCGGATGAGCGCCGCGCCGGAGGAGGCACCTGCTGCCGTGGGTCCGCGCCACGCTCCCGTCACCGCTTGCCCTCCCTCAATCTGCGTGCACCCCCAAGGCTCCGCGCGCCTTGGGGATGTCGGACCTCGGAGGTACTCTTCTCTTCTTCGCCGCGACGGACGCGGCACGGAGGGGACGGAACTTTGGCGGACATCGCGGACGGCGAGCAGGTGGAAGTCCAGGGCTCGGGTTCCAAGCCCTACATCCTCAAGAACACGGGAGGCGTCTACTCGTGCTCCTGCCCCGCGTGGCGCAACCAGTCCTTCGCCATCGAGCGGCGCACCTGCAAGCACCTGCGCCGCGTGCGCGGTGACGCCGCCGAGGACGCCCGCGTCGGTGGCTCCTCCCCGCCTCCCGCCAAGGCCACGCGCGTGAAGGCCACCTCGGAAGGAGCGGAGGGCGAGGCGGACGACGAGAAGGCTCCGCCGCTGCTCTTGGCCCACCCGTGGGAGAACGACGTGGACCTCACGGACTGGTGGATGAGCGAGAAGCTCGACGGCGTGCGCGCATACTGGGACGGCAAGCGCTTCTGGTCGCGCCTGGGCAACGAGTTCTTCGCGCCGGACTGGTTCACCGCGGGGCTGCCGGACTTCCCGTTGGACGGGGAGCTGTTTGGTGGGCGCAAGCGCTTCCAGCGCACGGTGAGCGTCGTGCGCCGGCAGGACAAGAGCAAGGACTGGAAGGAGCTGCTCTTCGTCGTGTTCGACGCACCGAGCTTCGACGCCGCGTTCGAGCAGCGACTGGAGCACTGTCGCAAGTGGCTGGACGACGCGAAGCCCACGTATGCGCAGTGGCACTCGCACGAGCGCTGTCAGGGGACTCCGCATCTGCGCTCGGAGCTGGAGCGCGTGGAGGGGCTGGGCGGCGAGGGGCTGATGCTGCGCAAGCCGGGCTCCCGCTACGAGGTCGGCCGCTCGCACACGCTGCTGAAGGTGAAGAGCTTCAAGGACGACGAGGCGGTCGTCATCGGCCACGTCGCGGGCGCGGGCCGGCACAAGGGACGGCTGGGCGCGCTGGAAGTCGAGCTGCGCAACGGCAAGCGCTTCAGCGTGGGCACCGGCCTGTCGGACGCCGAGCGCGAGGCGCCTCCCGCCATCGGCACCCTCATCACCTTCCGCTACCAGGAGCTGTCCAACGACGGCGTGCCGCGCTTCCCCTCTTACATCGGCGTGCGCATCGACGCGGCCCCGTTCAAGGCGAAGGGCTGAGAGACTGCGCGCCCCTGGGCTCAGCGGCGGTTGCCCGAGCCCAGGGAGCGCATGGGCGCCCGTGCGGGCCCGCCGACGCACCGTGTCTGTGCGCCAGCCGTCATCGCAAGCGCCTGGACCCCCGTGACGCGCCGGGAGCCGTCGGCACGTGGACTCCCGCACGGTCTATAGAGCAACGGGTGAGCCCTCCGCCCCCGCGGAGTCAGCACCACCTGGTGTCTGCTCGAGGCGACCATGCACTGCTCGCGCTGCCTGTCGAAGCACTCCGCGGATTCGCCGTGCACCCCCGCCCCCCGGGCACGCCACGGCACCTCACTGCTCAGTGAATCCCAGGCGCCCTGGTCCTGGGACGTGCGGATTCGCCACCCCGAGGGCGTGGACGTGCACGGCCTGGAGCTGGGCAAGGGCGGCCTCTTCTTGAGCTGCGCGGAGCCCTTCCCTCCCCTCTTCACCCGACTGGAGCTGACGCTGCGGCTGGCCGGCGAGGAGTTCGCCTGCCACGGCGAGGTGGTGCGGCACGTCGACAATGCGCACGCCCGCACGTGGGGCGTCTCAGCGGGCATCGGCGTGCAGCTCCTGCCTCCCTCTCCCCAGCTGCGCGACTTCCTCTCGCGTGCACGCACCTCGCGTCACGAGGAGGGCCCCACGCCCGAGCCGCTCACTTCACGGTGAAGGCGCGCGACGCGCCGTAGTAGGGCCGCACGCGGCCATCCCAGCCGGACTTCCACTCGCCTTCGTGAAGGATGCGATAGGTGCCCGGCGGGGCATCACGCGGGATGTGCCACTCCACGACGACGTGCGAGCACCCCAGCGTGGGCAGACAGTTCTCCCGCTCCCACCGGTAGCGCGTCTCCCAATCACTGTCGTCCGCCACGTCCACCCACGCGCCGATGGAGCCCTTGCGCTGCACGCGCAGGTACGTGTCCTCCAGGCGCAGGTCGTTCTTCGGATGCGCGCCCCAGAACGTGACGCGCACCGTGTCGCCGCGTGAGTAGGCCACGCGCGCGTCCGAGAGCACCTCACCGAACTTCACCCAGAGCAGCTTGTCGTCGAACACCACGCCGGGCTGGAGGCTCGTCTGGTGATTTCGCAGGTCTGGAGGCGTGGGGCCGGGCGACACCGGCTGGCCATCCCTCAGCGCGACGGCCAGCCCATCGAAGCCCTGTTGGAGCGCGGCGAGCGTCCAGGGCCCGAAGTGCGTGGACGCGCCTTCATAGGCCTGACGGGCGTACTCCTCGCGCGTGGTGACATAGCCCGCGTAGTCGTTGGCGAGCCCCGCGATGACCACCTCGGTGACACCCACGGGCGCCAGTCGCTCCAGCACCGTCTGACGCAGCCGACGTCCGGCCATCGTCGTCACCTCGAAGGGCACGGCCACCAGCGCGAGCGAGCCCACGGTGACGAGCTGGAGCGGCAGCACGTCGGGCGTCCACGGGTGCGGCAGCATGCTGCCCATCTCCAGGACGATGGGCTTCTCCGCCTGACACGGCGTGGTGGTGAGCGCGCAGGTGAACTGGCTCCAGAGGTCATGGATGACGGCGCACGTCGCCCCCTCCACGCCATAGCCAGGCCCATCCTCGGCGCCCGCGAGCATCGACACGCCGATGGCGGCGGGACAGGTGCGGCGCGGCGGGCCATCCGTGTACGCGGGCGCCACGTCCACCGCGTCCAGCTTCACGAAGGTGTGTCGGTGGTCCACGCCCCCGGTGAGCGGCGTCGCGGCGAGCGTCCACAGGCGCGCTGCGATGTCGTACTGGCGCCGGGCGGACAGCTCGGTGGACTCGAAGTCGTCGGCGCCGCCGCCATTCGTCCCGCCGAGCACGTTGGGCGTGACGTCCCCCGCGTTGGACTGGGCGAACGCGGCGACAAAGGTGTCGCCCGCGTCATGCGCCCGCTCGAAGAGGTACGAGGCGAGGCCCTTGTTGTCACCGCTGATGAGGTGGTTGTCATTCCCCATGGACGTGGCGTGGACGGCGAACCAGTTGATGAGCCCCACGTCACGTCCATCCGTCCGGGTCAGCCGCACCAGCGTCATCCGCGTGTCCACGTCGTGGGCGTAGCGGGCGCGCTCGGCGGAGGGGTTGAGCCGGTAGGCCTCCGGCGAGCGATTGCGGCTGGCGCCGAGCAGCTCTCCAGCGGACAGCCGCAGCGAGCCCTCTCCCAGCCTCGCGTGCGCGCGGGCGATGGAGGTGACGATGCCGGAGACGATGGCGTCGAAGCTCCTCGGCACGAAGCCGAACGTGCTCAGGTTGTAGAAGGTGTGGTGCGAGAAGCCGCCCGGCCCCGAGTGCGTGTGCGTGGCGCTGATGAGGACGTTCTCCTCGGAGTACACGTCGCCGAAGCGGGCGCGCAGCTTCTCCACCACCTGCGTCTTCACCGCCTGGAAGACCATGCCCAAATCCGCGCTGACGAAGGCGACGCGCCGCCCGTTGCACGGCGAGACGATGACGAAGGCGCGTGAGCGCAGGCGCTGGTGGATGCCCGCCGTCTGCTGCGAGAGCTGGCCGTAGCCCATCATCCCCACCTCGGCGGCGGGGCCGGTGATGTCCCCCATGCCCGCACCGATGAGGAAGCGCGGGTTGCCCGCACAGGAATCTCCGGCCACACCCCGCATCGGTGTCGCGGCGCTGGTGGCCTGGGCCCCCGTCCCCAGGACGAAGCACAGCGCCACGACGAACCGGACCTGATGTGCGCGCATGCCTTCCTCCAAGGCGCGGGGGCGCCGCTCCAGGGCGAGCCCCTCATAAAGGCTCTCCGGTTCCCTCGCACACCTGCCGTCATGGCCCGTCCGCCGCCACACACTCCGCTCCAGCCCCGCGACCTCTCACCAGACGTCCAGAATCAACACCGGGAGTGCGCCCTCCCTGGAACATCACGAACCCCAGGTCGAAGCCCGGTGTACGCAGCCGCCGCCCACTCGGGCCGTCAATTCCTGACGCGATGGGCTGTCGCCGTGCACCACGAAAACGAGCAGGACCTCTCATCCAACCCACTGAGTTCTCAGTAGTTTTAGAGCCGACACCCGCTCCAACCCACGCGACTCACGGCTGGAATTCTCCGTGTTCACAGCAAATCAATTACACCCAAAATTTCAGTCAGGGATTCCCACGATATGTCGATTTACACTTTACGGGGAGTGAACCCGGGTATATCCCCTTTCCTCGCAAAACAAAGCCCCTCCATCAGCCTTCAGGAGCAAGCCCATGAAGCGACTGTCGTATCTGGTTGTCCTTGCGTGCGCGGCGCTTTCCACGACGGCGTCGGCGCAGCTGTCCACGCGTTGCTTCACGGATGATCAACTCACCACGTTCACGCTGTCGCAGGGCCGCAACAACTGGGCGCACAACTGCGGCTACATCACCGCGGCGAAGCGCGACTTCCTGAACTCCGAAGGCGAGTACCAGGTGTTCTCCGGCGGCTGTTACTCGTTCGCCACGACGGGGCCCTCCGCGAGCTGCACCTTCTTCATCCCCGCGGACGTCAACGCGGCCTGCATCCCCGGCCTGGTCAAGCTCGGCACCTGCGTGACGGGCTGCTACACGGCGAAGGAGAAGGTCTCCTTTGGTGGTGAGTACTGGCCCATCTCGGACGCCTACGCCGCGGGCGTGCGCACGGTGACGGCGCTCACCAAGGACGCTTCGCTCGTCGCGCCGACGACGGGAGAGCAGACCATCCGCGCCTTCGTGGCGGGAGACACCGTGGAGGACGTGTTCGCGATTGAGACGGTGGACGGCCGCCGCGTCGAGGTGACGTCCGAGCATCCCATGGTCACCGCCACCGGTGAGATGGTGAAGGCCAAGACGCTCCAGAAGGGCGACCTGCTGCTCGGCACCACGGGCGCGAAGGTGGAGATTCGCGACGTCACCGTGTTCCGGTACGAGGGGAAGACCTGGAACGTGCAGCCCGTCAGCCACGAGAAGATTGAGAACGTGCTCGACGTGGAGGGCCTCTTGACGGGCTCGGTGCGCTTCCAGAACGAGTGGGCGGACGACCACTACCGCCTGTCGCTGCGTGACGAGGCCAGCGTCGACGGCCTGTAGGTCTGAGCAGCACCCTGCTTGAAGCCGACGCGAGAGCCCCTCGGGGGACATGGGCTCTCGCGTCGTCCCACCGCGCTCGTCACTTCACGACAAGGACGCCATGCGAAGCATCCCAGGATGGTTTGCGAACCAGGTGGCACGCAGTCTCGCGGTGGTGGCACTGAGCGCGCTCACGGGGTGTGGCCCGACAGAGGGCGCGGCCCCGCCAGAAGAGGCCCTCGTCGGCACGCGGGAGAACTCCTTCGAGTTCGAGCCGCTGGTGCCCGAGGGCGACTTCACGGTCAACGTGACGCGCTACGAATACGAGTTCGCGACACAGACAGGCGCGGCGAAGTCCACGCTGCTCCTGAACGTCTATCCTCCCGGCGGCGACTGCTTCGTGGTGAGGGCGCCCGAGGGACTCACCGACGTCCGCTGGAATGGGAGCGTCCCGCTGCGAGCCGAGTCCGTCGAGGACGGCATCCGCGTCTGCGGGCCGGGAATCTTCGCGGGCCAGGTGAAGCTGGAGGCGCGCTTCACCGTGCCCCTCCAGACGTACGACTTCACGCAGGTCGGCTTCTCCCGTCGTCAGGACAAGGCGGGCAACACGTTCTCCTACCTGCTCAACTGGGTGGAGGCGTGTGACAGGTTCGGCCCCTGCGACGACCGCACGGACCTGCTCGCGCAATACGTCTTCACCGTGAAGCACGCGAACGGTGAGCGCGTGTTGTGCCCGGGCCAGCGCACGCGGCAGGACGACACCACGACGAAGTGCACGCTGACGGGGCTCACCCGGGCGCCCACGTACTCGTCCTTCGCCGTGGCCTCCAACCCCGCCTGGGTCTCCAAGACCTTCACGGAGGTGTCGGGCAAGTTCAAGCTGGTGTTCTACGAGGTGCCCGGCGGCAAGCTGGCGTCCTCGCTCAACGGCGGGGACGTGACGGCGTACCTGCACTGGATTATCGACGAGCTGGGGCCGCTGCCCTATGGCACGGAGCTGCGGGTCGCGGGCGCGCCCACCGACTGGCTCGGCGTGGAGCACCCCGCCAACCTCATCCTCCGCGAGGACCTGCCGGACCTGCGGCGCGACTACGCGAACATGACCATGCACACGCTGATGCACGAGGTCGTGCACCAGTGGGCGGGCAATCGCACCACGCTGTCGCGGCCCTTCGACTTCGTGTGGAAGGAGGCCATCGCGGAGTACCTCACGTACCTGTACGAAGCGCGCGCGCGCCCGACGGGCGAGGCGGAGCAGACGCGCGCGTACTGGGACAGGCTGGCGCGCACCGCCGCGTACTACCCGCAGCCCCAGGATGCCCCGCCGCCCGTCTTCCTCTCGCTCGCGTCGGACGTCTACGGCACCGGGCCCATGATTCTGTTCCTCCAGCTGGAGCCGCTGCTCGGCCAGGACGCCGTGCTCCGAGGCATCAAGAGCTTCCTGTCCCAGCCTGGGGACAGGAGCGTGGAGGACCTGCGCGCCGCGCTGGAGCAGTCCTCCGGCAAGAACCTGGGCCCGTACTTCGACGCGTGGGTCCACGGCGCGGGAGACCCGGACTGGCCCTACTTCGAGGTGAGCACCGAGGAGGACGACGGTGAAGTCACCGTCACCGCCCTCCAGCGCACCTTCTCCGGAAAGCGCTACCCCGTCTCGGTGGACGTGCTGCTCGAGGGCGCCACGCAGCGCAAGCTCGTCACGCTCGACTACGGCCTGGAGCCCGATTCCGACACGCTCCAGGTGACGGTGCCCTTCCCCGAGCCCGTGCTGCAGGTGACGGTGGACCCCGAGAACCGGGTGGTCAACCGCAGGTTCCTCGGCCTCTCCGACGAGCCGCCTCCGCCGCGCTGGCTGTTCTAACCCCTCTCATCGAATCGCGTCGTCATCGACAAGGAGCCAGGCCCCATGAACGGACATCCTCCCGAGAGCGCCAAGCCAGAGCCTCCACGACGCTGGCGGATGATGGGACCCGGGCTCGCGCTGCTCGTCCTCGGAGGCACCGGCCTCTACGGGCTGCTCTCCAGGACCACCGCCGAGCCCACCGCGACGCCTCCCGGCACTCCGGTGCCCCAGGTGCGCGCCCCCTCTGCGTCGGCGCCGAAGCGACCGGGCACGCCCATCGCCGCGCCAGCCGCCACCGCGTCCGTCACCGAGCCAGTCAAGGACGAGGCCCGCGTCGCGAAGGAGCAGCGCGAGGCCGCGCGGCAGTCCGCTCGCGAGTACCGGGCCGGGCGCTTCAACGCGTTCTTCCGCAAGGAGGTCTTCGTGGAGGAGCTGACGCGCGAAGGCGGCGCGCGCATCGTCGCGCTGCGCAACGAGCTGGCGGACCCCACCGCGCTCCAGCAACTCCCGCCTGGCGCCCAGTTCCTGGAGGCCAAGCCCGAGCCCGTGCTGGAGCGCATGGCGATGATTGACCTGCTCTTCGAGCTGGCGCCCCAGGAGCCCACCGCCCGCGAGGCGATGACGTCGCTGGCGCTGACGCCCATCGACAGCGCACTGCCGGACTCGGTGAAGAAGGGGCTCGTCGGAGAGAAGTATGACTTGCTGTTCCGGCTCGCGCAGGTGGACCGGCAGCTCGCCGTCGACACGTACTCGAAGCTCGGCAACCCCCGGCTCAAGAACCTGCTGCGAGAGGCGCTGTTCGCCGGCCTGGCGGAGTCGGGGGCCAGCCCCGACGAAGTCCAGCGGATGACAGCCCACCTCTAATCCGCGGCTGTGAATGGGCCCAGGAGCCCCCTGTCCGCCGAGGGCGGAGGGGGCCTCGTGTGTCCCGCAGTGCCAGCGAGGAGGGCTCGCCCGTCCATCGGTCGCGCCCGCGCTGGAGCCGTGAAGCAACACCCACCCAAAGACAGGAGCGCGTCGTGACTCGGACTTGGAAACAGGGATTGATTGGAGCGTGCTGTGCCGTGATGGGCGTCGCGTGCGGCGACGTCCCGGCGGACCCGGCCGAGGCGCGGGACAGCACCCGGCAGGCGCGCCAGGACGCCCTCGCCGCGCTGGGCCGCGTGGAAGTGGTCGACGCGGGCAAGGACGGCACCCCCCGCTTCATCAGGGGCCGGCTGGGCACGGCCGACACGTCGCTCGTCTCGCTCAAGGCCGGTGATGCGCTGGCGCCCGCGCTGCGCGCCATCGCCCCGGTGTTCGGGCTGCGCGCGGAGGAGCTGACGGTGCGCTCCAGCCGCGTGGACGACCTGGGCTTCACGCACATCCGCTATGACCAGACGCGCCAGGGCACCCGCGTCGTGGGTGGCGAGCTGGTGGTGCACGTCGACAAGGCGGGCCTGGTGTACGCGGCCAATGGCTCGGCCCGAGGCGCCGGTGAGCCCGCGACGCTCGCGCGGCTCCCCATCGACGACGTGAAGCGCGCGGCGCTGGAGGGACTCGACACGCTCGTCGTCGAGGGCGAGCCCCGCTTCGTCTACTTCCTGGGCGCCGAGGGCACGCTGGCCTCCGCCTGGGAGGTGACGCGCGCGGGCACTCGCGAGGACGCGCCCGCCAGGGACCGCGTCTACGTGGATGCGGCGTCGGGCCGGGTGCTCGATGTGCAGCCGCTCATCCACTCCGCCATGAACCGGCGCATCCACTCGGCCAACAACCAGTGGACCACGCCCGGCACCCTGCGCCGCATCGAGCTCGGCGGGGCCACGGGCGACAACCATGTCGACGTGAACTACGACCACGTCGGCACGACGTACGCCTGCTACGAGACGATTTTCGGTCGCGACTCGTTCGATGACCGGGGCGCCACCATCACCAGCACCGTGCACTACGGCGCCTCGTACGTGAACGCCTACTGGGACGGCGTGCAAATCGTGTTCGGCGATGGTGACGGGGTGAACTCGGGACAGCTCGGCCTGGATTTGGACGTGGTGTCCCATGAAATCACCCACGCCGTGACGCAGTACGAGTCGGGGCTCGTGTACCGCAACGAGTCCGGCGCGCTCAACGAGAGCCTGTCGGATATCGCCGCCGCCATCTGCGAGAGCTGGGCTCGCGGCGGCGCCATCGACGCGGACGTCTGGAAGATTGGCGAGGACATCTGGACGCCGAACACCGGCGGGGATGCGCTGCGCTACATGGACAACCCCACGCGAGACGGCTCGTCCAAGGACTACTACCCCGAGCGCTACACGGGCACCGCGGACAACGGCGGTGTGCACTGGAACTCGGGCATCCAGAACCTGGTCTTCAAGCTGCTCGTGACGGGCGGCACGCACCCGCGCGGCAAGACGCCCATCAACGTGGCGGGCGTCGGCATGAACCGCGCGGCGCAGACCTTCTACTTCGCCGCGACGAACTACTACACGTCGACCACGACGATGTCCCAGGCCAAGGCCTACACCCTCCAGGCCGCGCAGGACCGCTACGACGCCTCCGTCGTCAACGCGGTGCGAGACGCCTGGAGCGCCGCGGGCGTGCCGTAGGCGACGTCAGCAGAGTCCACCTCAACCACCTCAAGGAGAACCCATGAAGAATGTCTTCATCGCCGTCGCTGTCTTCTCTGTCTGTTTCTCGAGCACCGCCCTGGCGCAGCTGTCCACGCGCTGCTTCCAGGATGACCAGCTCACCACGACTGAGCTCGCCAAGGGCCGCAATGCCTGGGCTCGTCGGTGCGGCCTCATCACCGCCACGCGCGAGGCGTACCTCAACGCGGAGAACGAGTACCAGGTGTTCACCAACGGCTGCAATGCGTACCCGGCCGTGCCCGCGGGCTCGTCCTGCACGTTCTTCGTCCCGGCCGAGGAGGCGGCCACGTGCATCGCCGGCCTGAACAAGCTGGGCACCTGCGTCGCCGGCTGCACCACCCCCAGCCAGAAGGTCGCCTTCGGTGGGCGGATGCTGCCGGTGCCGGAGGCCTACGCGTCCGGCATCACCACCGTGACGTCCCTGAGCCCGGACTCGGAGCCGGGATTCCTGCGCTACGGCGAGCAGACCATCCGCAGCTACGTCGCGGGTGACACGCAGGAGGACATCTTCGCCCTGGAGACCCAGGAGGGTCGCCGCCTGGAAGTGACGGCGGAGCACCCGATGGTCCTCGAGGACGGCACGATGGTGAAGGCCCGCACCCTGAAGGCCGGCGACACGCTGCTGGGCGCCGACGGCGCGAAGCTGCACCTCAACCGCGTCACCGTCTTCAACTTCAAGGGCCAGGTCTGGAACGTCCGGCCGGAGAGCAAGGTGAAGCTGGAGAACGTGATGAACGCGGAGGGCTTCCTCACCGGCTCCGTGCGCTTCCAGAACGAGTGGGCCCAGGACGACTACCGCCTGTCCCTGCGTGACGACGTGGACGTCGGCGGCCTGTAGTCCCGTGCGCTGAAGCCCTCGGGTTGGGACTCCGGCCGTGTGAAGCGCCGGAGTCCCAGCCTCTCCCTCAGGGAGCCACGTCCGGGGAGAGCTCCGGGATGGGGCACTCGGCGGGACGCAGGCACGGGGCGGAGAAGCCGCAGTCCTGGCTGCAGAGGAAGCGGTTCTCGATGCCGGTGCAGAGGCCGTCCCCACAGAAGCCGCAGTCATTCAGACAGCTGCTCCACGTCTCCGAGCCCGTGCAGAGATTGTCCCCGCAGTAGCCGCAGTCCGAGGGGCAGTAGATGACGTCCTCGCTCCCGTTGCAGGCGCCGTCTCCACACACCGAGCCGCAGTCGCTGGGGCACGTGGCGGTGGACTCGCCCGGTCCACACGTCCCGTTGCCACAGGGATTGGGGCAGCCACAGTCGACAGGGCACGAATACACCGTCTCGGCGTTGCACCAGCCGTCGCCGCAGTAGCAGTCGGAGGGACAGCTCCCCTCGTTCTCACCGACATCACAGGCGCCGTTCCCACACCAGGTGGGCGAGCCGCAGTCCCAGGAGCAGCTCCACGAGTCCTCACCCGGAGCGCAGTAGCCATCACCGCAGTAGCTCTCACACTCGTAATAGGGACACTGGGGCCGCAGCGGGTCCACCACCTCGCCCGGCCGGAGGTACTGCACCGGGCACTGGCAGGCGGGAAGCGGCTGGGAGGAGGCGCCGAGCGCTTCGCCCGGGTCCTCTGGAGTCACGGCATCGCAGGCCGTCCAGGTCAGGCAGGCCATCAGGACCACGGTGAGACGCGGGAGGAAGCGGCCGGTCGCCGCCGCGCTCATGTGGGGCCCGCCGCGTCACGCGGGGCGTGCTGGAGCCACGACGGCCACGCGGGCCCGGAGTCCTCCAGGTACGCCAGCATGGAGCCGCGCGGCGGTGACACGAGGCTCGCCACACACGAGCCGAGGTTGACGAGCCCCGTCACGCAGGGCGCGCTGGATGAGACGGGCACGAAGAACAGACAGCTGTTCGTGGAGCACGGGTACTGGAAACAGCCGTTGGCGAAGACCTGGTACTCGTTGTCCGCGTTGAGGATGGACTCCTTCGCGGCGGAGATGTACCCGCACTTGCGCGCCCACGCGTTGCGTCCCGCCACCTGCTGCGGCGTGAGGTTGTCGTCCCCGCCGCACCGGCCGCTGAGCTGCGCCCAGGCGGGGCTCGCGAAGCCGACGAAGACCAGACCGACGATGAGCCAGAGTTGCTTCATGCCAACCTCCACGGTGGGTGCATCCCAAGGTGCTGCGAAGAACCGACGTTGCGCCCGGACGCGCGCCTAGGGCTGACGGCGAACCGTGGAGCCCAGGAGGACCTCAACCGAGTCCGGCGTCGTCCACGCGAGGTCGGGGAAGCCATCCGCGTCCAGGTCCTCGGCGACCAGGGACGTGGGCGTCACGCCGGACGCCACGCGCAGCGGCGCACCGAGCTGACCGTCCGCCGCGCCGAGCAACAGGTAGACGCCGCCGGACATCCCCGCGTGGGCGATGTCGCTGCGCCCGTCCTGGTTGAAGTCGGCCACCACCACCTCGCCCGGCTCGTTGGCGAGGATGGACGCGGTGGAGGTGAAGCCGCCCCGGCCGTCACCGAGGTGCACGGAGAGGTAGCCGCTGTCCGACAGGCCATGGGTGACGACGAGGTCCAGCTTGCCGTCGCCATTCATGTCCACCGGCGCCAGTCGGAAGGGCTCGTCGTCCGCGGACCCGCTGAGCTTCAGCGGAGGCGCGGCGGTGAGCTTCGCGTCCCTCCTGCCGAGGAGGATGTCCACGGTGAAGCTGTTGGTGTTGAGCACCAGGACGTCGGGCAGCGCGTCGTCATTCACGTCCGCGACCATCAAGTCGCGGGGAAGCCCGGTGACGGAGTGGGGCACCGCCTCACCGAAGGAGCCATCCCCGCGGCCCTTGAGCGAGGTGATGTTCCAGAAGCCCGCCGAGCCCGCGTTCTTCGTTATCGCGTCGAGGTGCCCGTCCCCGTCGAGGTCCGCCACCCGCACCTGCTGCGAGTGATTGCCCAGCGAGTACGGGATTCCCTCCTGGAATGCGCCCTTCTCTCCACCCAGGCGCACTGTGAGGGCGTTGGAGAAGTGGCCAACGATGAGCAGGTCCTGCCGACCGTCGCCATTCACGTCGCTGACGGCCACGTCCATGGGCGTGGTCCCCGCGGCGAGGCACCGGGCCTGGGCGAAGCGCCCTCCCCCTTCACCCTGGAGGATGCAGACCTGCTCCTCCTGCGAGGCGACGAGGACCAGGTCCTTCTTCCCATCACCGTCCACGTCGGCGATGTGCAGCCCTCGCACCTTGGAGCCCCCCGCCGGGAGCGTCACGCTCGTCTCGGGGAAGCCGCGCCACTCGACCTCGGCCTCGACGTCCACGAAGGCCCGAGGAGAGATGGTGGGGGAGGAACATGCCAGGGCCGCGCAGCAGCAGCCCAGCAGGAGGTGGTGATGACGGCTCATGGTGCTTCCTGACGAGGGAGGGTGGGGACCGCGAACGGGTCCCCCCGGGATACGGAGCAGGAGGGGTCCGCTGGTTGGCAGTCGCCGGCAATCCTGCCGGGACACCCACAATCCACGGGACAGGTGTTCACCGTCTCCGCGGTGCAGACGCCGTCACCACACCAGCAGTCGCCCGGACACGTGGCCTCCGTCTCCGCGCCCACCTGACAGACGCCGTCACCGCAGCCCAGATGGCATGCGCCCATGCAGGAGTCCGTCAGCGAGGAGACCTGGGTGACAGGACACGTGCGGACCGCCTGGACGGTTTGAGCCTGGGTGCCGAGCACGGTGGACGACGGAGCTTCTTCCCGGGCGCCACAGGCCGCCAGCAACGCCAGCGCGAATCCCACCAGCCACCGCCACGCCCCTGGCCGTGAGGCCGTTCGAGCCTCGCGCACTCCGGGTATGAGATGACGAAAGCGGAGTCGATTCATCATGTCAGCTCCACGATAAGGGATTTCGCTATATCCTCAGCGCCCTGGCGTTCCCAGTCATTCAATGACAAGCGTGGGTTGGGACACATCCCCCTGTCAAGGAAGCGTCCCCAGGAGACTCCATGCGCCGCAAGCGACCGCACGTCGTCGGGTTGGCAGCGTTCCTCCTCCTCCTGGGGCTGGGCGCCGTGTGGTGGAAGCAAGCAGGGGAAGCATCTTCCGCTCCGGTGGAAAACGCGGCGTCGCCCGTGCGGGCCTCCGCGCCTCCGCCGCCCTCCGAGGCCCTCCCAGACGCGCGCGACGCGGCGGGAGGACGGGCCTGGGTGCCGGGCTCGCTCCACCGTCACGCGCTGAGCCTGGCGCTGACAGTGTCCTTTGGACAACAGAAGGCGCCCGCCGCGCCCACCAGCCCCGGCATGCGCTTCTCCGTCCAGGGTGAGTGGGACGTGGGCATCGTCTCCGCCGAGGCCGACGCCGTACTCGTCCGCCTCCACCTGCGCCCCACGAGCTTCGAGTTGCAGGTGGAAGGCCAGGGAGCGCTCGCACCCGAGCAGCGACAGGCGATGGTGGCGGCGCTGTCGCTGCCCTTCTTCGCGACGTTGGACCGGACGGGCGCGGTGTCGCTGACACACTTCGAGCAGGGCGTGGACGAGCTGGCGCGCGGGCTGCTGCGCTCCGTCGTGGCGTCCTCCCAGTTCGTGGTGAACGGCGCGCCCGGGACGACGTGGAGCACGGAGGAGCAGGACACCTCCGGCCAGTACGTCGCGCGGTACCAGCGCCAGGGCACCAGCCGCTTCGAGAAGCGCAAGCACGCCTATACCGCCGCGGCGACACCCCAGGGACTCCAGCCGGTGGGCGGCACGAACAGCCTGCGCCTGAGCGTCAGCGGCGGCTCCACCTTCGAGCTGGGCGAAGGCGTGTGGCTCCAGAGCCTCCAGACGCGAGAGCAGCTCACGGTGGAGCCGGGCGAGGGCCTGCCCACGGTAACGAACGCGACGGAGCTGACGCTGCGCCTGCTGGAGCGTCGACAGGACCCCTCTCTGCGGGACGCCTTCGCCGCGCGCTCGGGCTTGCTGAACACCGCGGCGCTGGCGACGTTCCAGGGACAGGCGACGGACCCGCTCGCGCACCATCGACAGGTGCTCGGCTCGCGGACGTTCGCGGACATCTACGCGGACCTGCTCGCGCTGCCCACCGACGAGAAGGCCCGGGATGACGCGAGGACGCGGGCCCTGGAGCAACTCCGCGCCCTGTTCCTGCTCCACCCCGAGGAGGCCGCGCGCATCCCCGCGCTGCTGCGCTCGAAGGACCTGTCCCCGCTCGCCGCCAGCGCGATGCTGGGCGCGCTGTCCGCGGCCAGCACGCCGGAGTCCTTGCGCGCGCTGGCGGCGGCCACCGTCGACGCCGCGCTGACGACGGACGTGCGCATGGACGCGGTCTCCGCGCTGGGCATGGCGGACAACCCCCTCCGCGAGGGCGTGGACACCCTGCGACAGCTGTCCCGGAGCGAGGACCCGCGCCTGCGGGGCACGGCGACGCTGGCGATGGGCAACGCGGCGCTCCAGATGAACGACACCGACGGGCGCGGCTCCGAGGCGCTGGTGCAGGAGCTGAAGAACGACTACCGCGCCGCGCGCGACGCGGAGCAGCGGGCCCTGCTGCTGCGCTCGCTGGGCAACACCCGCGCTCCGGGCGCGCTCGAGTCCATCGCGGACGCGCTGCGCTCCGACTCCGTGAAGGTCCGCGAGGCCGCCATGGTGGCGCTGCGGGGCATTCCCGGCCCGGAGGCGGACCGGATGGTGGTGGAGCGACTGGCCAATGACCCCGCCTCCGAGGTGCGCCGCGCCGCTGTCTTCGCCTGCGGCTTCCGTCCCCTGGAGCCGCTGCTCCTGCCCATGCTCGGACAGGCGCTGCGCGAGGACGTGTCCGACGGCGTGCGCTCCGACATCGTCCAACTCCTTGGCCAGCACCGGGGCAACACCCCCGGAGCCCTGGCCCTGCTGCGCTGGGCGAGCCAGCACGAGCGGAACCCCGATATCCGACGCATGGCCACCACGTACGTGGAAACCCCCACAACGCCTGTCACCTCTCAATCAGCACCCCTGCCCGTGCACTGACGTTGACGCAATGGACCGTGGAAAGTCAGACATACCAACGCCACCCGCGGCGTGTTTCGACGAATCAAATACATCCACGGACTTCACTCGGAGTAAATAGACGGCCTCCACCTATCCCCCGGGAGGCCCACATGAACAAGGCACTGTCGCGCGTCGTCGCGACGATGCTGGTCGTGGTTCCAGGACTCGTCGCCGCGCAGAACTATGTCGACCCGAATCCCTACGTCGTCCAGCCCTCGAAGTATCCCTTCGCCGTCTACGCCCCGGGCACGATGCTCAACAACACGGTGGCGTGGGAGTCGCAGGTAGCGCCGTTCGTCCCCGGCGCCAGCTACACGACGAACCAGGAGTACGCCATCCTCCAGGACGAGACGAACCGGACGGGAGGCCAGCTCCTGTTCGACACGTCCGACTACACCCACAACATCGACATCCAGCAGGCAGTGATTCCGGAGGCGTTCCAGCACCAGGTCCCTCCGCCGACGGAAATCATGCCGTGGACCAACCCGGCGCAGACGTTCAACAAGTCCTACGTGCGCACGGAGAAGTTCGGCAACAGCCTCTTCGGCGCGGGCTACCACCTCAACGCGGTGCTCACCGCCGAGACGGCGACCATCAACGCGGACAAGAAAGTCGTGGCGGTGGCGGAGGGCAAGCTGTTCGCCGCCGTGTTCTCCTCGGAGCACGACGTGGTGCGCGGGCGCGCGCAGGTGGTGGGACAGAACGGCGGCGACAACAGCGGCACGGCGGCGCTCTACGTGCTGGGCCAGGAGGTCTGGTCCACCAGCCTCTACGCCACGTACTCCCCGCCTCCCATCAACTGGAGCCGGACGTTCTTCTCCGCCTCGAAGACGTTCGTGGTGGGGCCCGTTCCCATCACCGTGAAGGCGTCGCTCTCCGGCGGCGTGAAGCTGGCGGTGCAGGGACTCATCGGCCCCACGGTGGCGCGGCTGTCGGCGATACCGGGCGGCTGGTCCAACGTCGCGGCCTCCGCGTCCGTGGACGTCATCATCATCGCCTTCGGCGTGGAGGGCAGCCTGGCCCTCATCAACGCCACCCTGCCCGCCTCGGGCGAGGTCTTCTGGCCCGTCTGCACGCTCGACTGGAAGCTGAAGACGGACCTGGACCTGAACACGCTCTCCGGGACCCTGAAGGCCTTCGCCCGCATCCGCATCCTCTTCTTCAAGAAGACCTGGTGGGTGACCATCGCCCAGTGGGCGGGAATCACTCACAAACGGACGCTGCTGGGTGTCGAGGGCTCACAGCCCCTGGGCATCTGTAGCTGACGCGCGTCACCAAGAGCCCCCTCGCGAGCGACTCACGCGCGCGCGAGGGGGACTCCGGCGCCGCCAGGCCTCAGAAGCCGTGACGGGAGACGGCGTCCAGCGGAGGCAAGGCGTGCAGGGCCACGCGGAAGGTGGTGCCCACGCCCACGGACGACTCCACGGAGATGTGGCCGCCCAGCGCGGTGACGATGGTGTCGCAGATGGACAGACCCAGGCCCGTGCCCAGGCCCGCGGACTTGGTGGTGAAGAACGGGTCGAAGATGCGGCGCAGGTGCTCCGGAGGGATGCCGCCGCCGGTGTCTCGCACCTCCACCAGGACGCGCTCGCCGTCGTCCGGCCGCGTGGTGATGCGAATCTCGTTCGTCTCCGACTGGCCTTCCTCAATCGCGTGCGCGGCGTTGATGACCAGGTTGAGGAACACCTGGAACAGCTTGCCCTCGTTGCCTCGCACGTGCGGCACCACGCCGTAGCTCTTTATCAGCCGCGCTCGGGGACGCACCTCGCTGGCCGCCATCTGCGCCACCGAGTCCAGCACCCGGTGCACGTCCACCGGCTCCTCGCGGTTGTCCTCCACGCGGGAGAAGACGCGGAGCTGGCGGACAATCTGCCGCATCCGCTCGGCGCCCTCGCGTGCGTCGTCCAGCACCTGGCGGCACTCCACCAGGTCATCGGGCGTCAGCGGTCGCGCGCGCGGCCCCACCGTGGCGTGCAGGAAGTCGAGGTTGGAGAGCACGTAGGCCAGCGGGTTGTTCAGCTCGTGGGCGATGCCCGCGGCGAGCAGGCCCATGGAGGCCATGCGGTCGGCGAGGATGAGCTGCGCCTGGGAGCGCTTGCGCTCGGTGAAGTCGCGCGCCATCGTCACCCACGCGGGCGTTCCGTCGAAGACGACGGCCAGCGTCACCAGGTCCGCCACCACCGTCTCACCGTCACGGCGCACCAGCGGCACCTCCACCGCGCGCGCGGACCGCTTCCCCTCCAGCGCCTGCCCCAGGTAGAGCTGCGCCGCGCTCCGGTCCTCCTCGCGCACCAGCTCCAGCACGTGCCGGCCCACCAGCTCCGACGCGTCCTGGTAGCCCAGGTACTGCACCAGCGCCGGGTTCACCGACAGCAGCACGCCGTCCCCCACGTGCACCATCACGGGGTCGGGGAAGGCCTCAATCAGGAGGTGCACGCCCGCTTCGGTGCGCCGCAGCGTCGTCTCCGTGCGCACGCGCAGCGCCTTGTCCGTGCGCTGCTCCAGCGCGAGCGACAGCGTGCCCGCGGCGCCCGACAGGAGGTTGACCTCGATGGGCCCCCAGGGCCGCGCCGCGCGGCAGTTGTCGAAGCCGATGACGCCGAAGAGCTGCCCGTGGACGTGCAGCGGCAGGAGCAGCACCGAGCGTACGCCTTGCGCCTCCAGCATCGGCTCCAGCACGGGCGTGAAGCTCCCGGGAAAGCCCTGCACCGGCTCGCCGCGCATCAGCGCGGAGGCCTGCTCGGGCAGCAGCGCCTCCAGGAGCGGCAGGCCGTGCATGTTCGGGTCCTCCAGGTTGGGAGGAATCCCCGGCAAGCACCACTCCGCGCGCTGTGAGGCGAGCGGCTCGCCTTGCGGACCGCGGTGCATCTCGAAGACGTAGACGCGGCTGGCGGCGGACACGCGGCCCAGCGGCTCCACCACGGAGGCATACAGGTCCACGGGGAGCTGGTGCGGCATCATCCGCCGCTGCACCTCCACCATCGTCTCCAGGTAGCGCTCGCGCGTGGCGACGGCCTCCTCGGCCCGACGGCGGGAGTCGATGTCGAGCAGCGTGCCCACGACTTCGCCGGGCAGGCCCGGTACGCCTCGCGCGGCGAGCACCACCCAGCGCGCGTCCTCGCCCACGGACAGGCGCAGCTCCTGGCGCGCGTCGGGCAGGCGTTGCGTGGCCACCGCCTCCAGCAGCGCTCGCGCGGCCTCGCGGTCCGGCGGGTGCACGGCCTCCACCAGCGGGTGGCCCTGGAACATCGCCCCGAGCGTCCCCGTCAGCTTCTCCCAGCCGGGGCCCAGGTAGGTGACGCGGCCGTGGGCGTCGAGCTGGAACACGACCTCGCTGAGCAGCCCCTCCAGCACCTGGAGGCGCCGCGCCATCGCGGCTCCGCTGTCCGAGGATGACGAGGGTGCGCGCGGGGAATGGCCGCCCGTGCTCGCCTCGGGAACCGGTACTGGAGCCTCGACATGCCCCACGTCCCGCCGCTCGTCTGCCACTTCGGCCTCCTGCGCCCTCGGCGGGGGTCCAGTTTCCAGGCAGCGCACATGGCTGCCGGAAGCCTGTCCAACACCCTGTGCCCCTCCCGGTGGCGACGTCTTCTCCAGCATAGAGCCGGCGAATGTCGGGAAGTCAATGAAGCCGGAGAAGGTTCACTCTTGGTCGCCCGGCTCCCACCCGCCCGGAGCCCCCGAGCGGTGGCGCTCCCGACGGTCGCCGAGCACACGGGCGGGCACCCCCCCGACGACGGCCCAGGCAGGCACGTCGCGAGTGACGACGGCGCCCATGCCCACCACGGCGTGGTCCCCCACCGTGACGCCGTCCGTCACGCCCGCGTTGGCACCTATCCACACATCCGCGCCCAGGGTGATGCCCTGGGAAGTCACGGGCTGGTCTCGCACGGGGCGGTCCGGGGCGAGGCCATGGTCGAAGGCATAGAGGGTGGCGCCGGTGGCGATGCGGGTGCCCTCGCCGATGCGGATGCCGCCCGCGCCGCCGTCCAGGCTCACGCGGGCGTTGAGACTCACCCGGGGCCCGAGGACGACGGGGCCATGGACGAAGGCCTCCGCGGCGATGCTACAGCCGGGGCCGAGGACGACGGCTCGGCCGGGCTCGGCGAAGATTCGGGCCTCTGGGGCGATGAAGCAGCCCTCGGCGATTTCGACGGTCTCCAGCTCGCGCAGGAGGTCCTGCACCTCGCGCTGCCAGGCGTCCGCCCACGCGCGGTGGCGGGGCTTGAGGGAGAAATAGAGCCACGGCATCCACGAGAGCCGGAGCTTGTGCTGCTCACGGCGGAGCGCGTCCAGGTCCACGGCCCCTGCCTACCATGAGCCCCGGGGGGTCGTGGTGGGTGCCGGGTGGACGAGCGCCTGGGGGCTCAACCGTGCCGGGGCTCCACGGTGAAGTGGCAGCGCTCGAACTCGGCGGCGATGACGTCGGTGTCGACGGGGACGGGCTCCAGGCGCAGGACGAGGTCGTCCGGCTCCCAGCGGTAGGGCTCGCCGTTGAGCGACACGCGGCCCTCGGCGACGGCGCGCGTGGCTTCGAGCAGGGGCAGGTGGGCGAGGTCTCGCATCATCGCCTCGAAGCGGCCCTGACGCGCGGGGTCCACGAAGCGGAAGCGGGCTCGGGCGACCACGGCGAGGTGGTACCACATGGGCCGTGAGGCGACGCCCGCGAGGCCGAGGCGTCTGGCCATCAGCACGAACATCTCCGTGGCCTCGCGCGCGAGGCCGAGGCCGGGGACGTCCTGGCCCGGGAGCTGGGGACGGCGCTCGCTGAAGCGCGCGCGGGGGTGACGCAGGCTCAGCCAGTTGACGAAGAAGAAGGGCTCGCCTGTGATGGTGCGTCGCTCCACCACGGCGTCGACGAGCAGGTGCTCTTGTCCGCCCGCGTGGCCGAGCACCTTGATGCGGTCTCCCACGCCGGTGGAGCCGACTTCCACGCGAGGTCGGCTGTAGCCCAGTCGCTCCACCTGCCACAGCAGGCCGTAGCGGAAGAGGGCGTACTCCAGGGACTGCGCCGTGTAGAAGCCGAGGACGCGGGGCTGCACCGCGCCGCCCAGGCCGAGCGAGCCCTCCAGGTCCTCCAGCGTCAGCGGCTCATCGAGCGGCTCGCCTTCCTGCGAGAGCAGCCGGGAGATGCGCTGGTAGCGGGCGCTGAGCGGGTCATAGCGGTCCTTGATGCGGCGCCCGCCCATGCCGGACAGCACGAGCACGGTGCCGGCGAAGACCTTCCATGATTCGGCGTGGTAGCCGCCGCCGGGGAGCCACACGCTCGGCACGCCGCGCAGCGCGCGCGCCAGGAGCTGGTCCCTGCGTCGCGCGCCTTGCACGGTGAGGCCCACGCGTCCGAAGCGGTCACCCGCGAGCACGTCGCAGCCGGCGATGACGAAGGCGAGGTCGGGCTTGGGCATGCGCGACAGCGTGGCCTCGAGCAGCGCGAGGTAACCGTCGTCGGTGACGCCCTCGGGCACGCGCGTCTCGTCGACACCTTCGGGCAGAGAACCCCAGTCGCTGCCGGACAGCGAGCCGATCCAGACCTTCGGATGTCCGGCGAGACACTCGGCGGTGCCGTCGGGTGGGTGGGCGTCGAGGTCGAGGACGACAGTCTGTCCTTCGTAGCCATCGGCGTGGAGGGAGGCGAGCGCGACGGCGATGTCATTGACGGCGCAGAAGCCACCGCCACGGCCGGGGGCGGCGTGGTGGAAGCCGCCGGACATGTTGACGACGGGGCCTCGGCGGCCGAAGGCGAGGCGCGCTGCGCCGAGGGTGCCACCGCAGACGAGCCGCACATTGGACAGGAGGGTGTCCACGGGCACTTCGGACGGGTCGACGGCGTAGATGCGCGCCAGGGTCTCCGGGAGGCTGAGTGACTCCAGGTAGGCTGCGTCGTGGATGCGGGACATCTCCGCGTAGCTCACGGGCCTGGGTCGGTACACGTCCGAGGGCCGGACGACGTGCTTCTCCAGCAGGTACCAGGTGGTGAAGTCCACGCCGCGAGGTTCGACGCCGACGGTGGACTCGATACCGGTGAGGGGGAGTCGGTAGTCCTCGTCGTAGAAGATGGGGACGTGCTCGCCGCGCAGCGAGGGGAACCACCGACCCAGCCAGCTCCACACGCTCATGCCGCGAACCTCGCGGGAGAGGGGAGCAGATGAGGTGGGGAGGGACGGGAGAGACGGCGCACGGGGTCACGACTTTCGCCCAGCAAGCGCCTCGTGGGGGCTTTTTCGTGAGGGCCGGGGTGGGGACGCGTTCGTGCCCGACGCTGGGGCTGGCGCCCTCTCGGTATCCCAGAGACCGAGCGGCCCTGTTGGGCGAGTCGTTGGCCTACTTCTGCACGGAGAGGATGAGCCACCGGCGGACATCCACGGCGTAGACGATGGGCGTGTCCGAGAGGCTGGGGCCTTGAAGGTCGCGACACGCCTCCGCGCGAACCGCGAAGCTGACGAAGACAACTCCCTCCGAACCAGGAACGGCGGTCACGTCGTAGGTCTCACGGCGCAAGGCGCAGAGTTCCGTGGGGGTCGCATCTCGCGGAGGCTTGGTTCCCAGGGGAAGAAAGTCCTCCATGGCGAAGGCGATGGCCGCCGCGATGGGCCCAGGGAGCACGTGTTGCCCTTCCGTGGGCAGGACGACGGGGAACGAGTACCGCGCTGCCTCCTCGGGGGAGACCTTCGCGGGTCGCGAGCTCGGACGAAATAGGGCGCACCCTGGAAGCAGGACCAGCCCTAGCGATACCAACAACATGCGTCCCATGATGCGGTCTCTACCAGGGAACGCCCACCGTCTCTACGCGCCGTCACTCCACCTCGCGCCGCGTCTCTTCACGCAAAGCCGGGCTGCGCCGACGCAGGCCACGCGCCATGAGCGCCATCAGCAGCGCCCACGCGAGCCCCGCCACCCAGCCGCCCAGCACATCCGTGGGGTAGTGCACCCCCAGGTACACCCGCGTCAGCCCCACCAGCAGCGGGAGCAGCAGCGCCACCATGAGGATGTATGCCTTCACGCGCCTGCTCTCCGCGAGCTGCGCCAGGAGCGCGCCCAGCGTGAGGTACACGATGGCCGACAACATCGCGTGTCCGCTCGGGAAGCTCGTCGTCATCACCTGCTTCAGGTGCGGCACCACCGAGGGCCGGGGCCGGGAGAAGAACTGCTTCAGCGCCCCGTTCAGCAGCGTCCCACCCACCGTTGCCACGAGCACCAGCAGCAACGTCCGGTAGCGCCGCACCAGCACCAGGAAGCCGCACACCGCCAGCGTCACCAGGAACAACACCGGCGCGCCACCCAGTGACGTCACGTCTTCCGCCGTGAGCCGCACCCACCACGGCCCCCTCGGCACCAACGGGTCTTCCGGACTTCGCAGCGCGCGCAGCACCCGCTCGTCGAAGTCCTGCGTCTCTCCCTCCGACACCTCGTCCGACAACGCGATGAACCCCAGACAGCACACGCCCAGCAACAGCAGCATCCCGAAGAGCCGCGTCACCGCCACGTTCTGTTGGGACATCCTCGCCCACAAGCCACGCCACATATCCGTGACACTATGCCTGGGCCCACGCACGGAGGCCCGCGTGACTTGCGGACTGTCACCTCGTGGGCTCCGGCCCCGTCACCGGAGCCCACGGACATCCATCAGGGCTCCAACGGGAACGGCGTGCCGGCGCCCGCCTCATCCTTGGGCTTCACCACCGCGAGAGACACCCGCTCCGCCCCAGAGCCCTTCGCCAGTTGCATCACCTTCTTCACGTCTCCGTACGTGAGCGACTGGTCCGCCTTGAGCAGCAGGCGCCGTCCAGGCTCCTGCCGCAGCACGGCCTTGAGCTTCGCCTGGAAGAGACGCTCGTCCGGATAGGCCTCGGACTCCACGAACAGCTTCTGGTCCGGCGTCACCGAGAGGACCAGCGGGTCAGGCTCGTCCCCCTTCTCGATGTGCTGCGCCTTCGGAAGCACCACGTCCTTGCCTCGCGTCATCTTGGGCGTCACCACCATGAAGATGATGAGGAGGACCAGCACCACATCGACCAGGGGCGTGACGTTGATGTCACTCTTCGTTCCACCCCGGCCACCACCAATGGACATGCCCATGCGCGACTGCTCCTTGCGTAGAAGGGACAGTCACAGAGGTACACGGGCCCGAAGACCCGTTGGTGGGCGGACGTCCCGCGTGGGGTCATCGTTCCGTCACGACACGGGACTCACCGCTACCTGCGAAGCCGGAGCCGGTCCTGCCCCGCGCTGCCCAGGGCCGCGCCGAACACGCAGAAGAAGTGCAGCACGATTCCAGGGAAGAAGAAGAACCAGTACCCCGCGCCGACGAAGCAGAACCACAGGATGGCTCGGAACAACTGCCCCTTGTAGAGCTGGCCCAGGCCCGGGAAGAAGAACGACAACACCCCGGCAATCAGGGGGTTGAAGCGGCGCTCACGGATGATGTCGGTGGTCATGTCGGCCTCCAGTCCTCCACTCTTAAAAGCGGGCTCCCCGAAACGAAAATCCCGCCCGTCCCTCAGGGCACCGGGCGAGCAGACGGTGCGGGTGCCAACACCATCCCATCCAGGACACCATACGCATAGGCCGCCGCGAAGGCATAGGCGCCCACCAGGTACGTCACGTTGAGCGTCCGCGCCGTCCCCGCGTCACTCGCGCTGTAGCGACCGTCCGCCCCTCGCATTGAAAGCGAGGCCCCTAGCGAGACTCCCGCAGCCGCGAGCCCCAACCCCTGCGTCACCGCCATCACCGCGCCCATTTTCGAGCGTCCGTGCTTGAAGTGCCCCACCCCCAACGGCGCCAGATACCAGGCACGCGTCGGCGTCGGCGAAGCAGGCACCTCGACCCGTTGCACGGGGTCGATGATGGGCGTCGGCGGAGGGAGCAGCCGTGGACGTCGCTCAGCGCTCAGCTCCGCGATGCGAGCCTTGTGCTGAACACGCGCGCGCTCCACGAAGGCGAGGAAGTCCGGCGGATACAGTAGCGGGTCCAGCACCGCGTCATCGTGCGCGGCCAGGCCTCGCACCGCCTCGTCCTCCGCGCGGGCGAGCTCTTCCTGCGCGTGGTAGGTGGCCGCGAGCAACAGGTGCGCTTCCGCCTCCAACGCGGCTCCGTCGAGCCGCAGCGGATAGAGCAGGGACTCCAGCTCGGCGCGAGCCTGGGACAGCTCGCCGGACTGGTAGGCACCGCGCGCGCCGTCGAGCGGGGAGGCCGCGAGCACCATCACCAACAAGGCCGCACCCATCACGGCGTCACGTCCAGCGACACTTCGAGACGACGACCGGCAACCACGTCCACCTCTCGCTGCAAGGGAGGCGCACCCGCGCGGCGCGCCGTCACCGTGTGTCGCCCATGCTCGACCGCCACCGGACCCGAGAGGGGCGCTACGCCCACCTCCCGTCCATCCACGAAGAGTCGCGCACCCACGGGAGCGAGGATGAGCACCTCCGCCTTGCGCAATGACAACACCACGTCGCGCGCCACCGTCTCACCGGGCGCGAGCGTGACCTCCTGGTCGACCTCGTCACACAGCGGGTTGACGAAGCGCAACCGGTAGGTCCCCGCTGGAAGCGAGAGTTCACGCACGCGAGGCGTGTAGCCTCGACTCTCGCCGTTCACGAACACCTCCGCCCACGGGCGCGCCGTCACCTTCAGCACGGCGGGACGCGCGGGGGCGGTGGTTCCCACGCCCGGGCTCGTCGTCGGCGCCGCGGATTGAGAGGCAGCGGAGGCGGTGACTCCCATGCCCGGACTCGTCGTCGGCACCGGGGACTGGGCGGCAGCTGAGACGGTGGCTCCCACGTGTGGGCTCGTCGTCCGCACTGGGGATTGGGCGGCATCGGAGGCGGTGGTTCCCACATTCGGGCGTGTCGTCGGCACCGGGGACTGGGAAACATCGGAGGCGGTGGTTCCCACCTTCGAGCGCGTCGTCGGCACCGGGGACTGGGAGACATCAGTGGGCTCGCCTCTCGCCGGATGGCCCTTCGGCACAGGCGATCCGACGGGCTTCGGCGAAGCCTCCTCCTTCGAACGTCCCCGTCCTCGTGAAGCATCCCGGATGTGGCGGTCTGTCTTCGGGGCCGAGGGAGCATGAGCCTGCTCGGCGTCGGTGTCGGAGCCAACAGCGGGCCCCATCTCCGAGGCCACCTGCCCTGACGGAGACTCCGCGCCACGCGACGGCGTCTCTCGTTCGACACCCTGGAGCGTCCCCACCTCGGCGGAACTCTCACCCGCCCGCTGTGCGGACTTCGCTCCCTCGACCGCCACGCCCACGCGCGAACGCACGTCGGCGCTCGCCACTTCCACTCCGGAGACCTCAGCCCCGCTCCGTCGAGCGAGCATCCATCCACCCCACCCCACCGCCGCGCAGAGCACGAGCCCCGCGCCCACGGTGCCAACCCCCAACCCTGAGCGCCTCGGCCGCTCTCGCAACAGCGCCACCACCTCGGCGGAGGTCGGCTCCAGCACCAGCGCGGCGTTGAGCACCTTCGCCGCCCGCGCGCCCTCGCCACGCGCCAGCAGTCCGCGCCCCTCCTCCAACAACCGCTCGAACCGAGCCCGACGCCACCGCGTAACACCCGCCACCGGGTTGCCCAAGAACTCCCGAGCCACCTCGGCGGGCGGTCCCACCCCACGCTGGAGCAACTCCTCCAGCGCCGCCGCGAGCACGGCCCCATCCCGAGGCCTGTCCCGGGCATCCTTCGCCAGACACCGCGCCACCAACAACGCCAGCGGCTCGGGCGTACCCGGCGCCACGTCCGTCAGCGGCGGCGCCTCCTTCGTCATCACCGACGCGGCCAGATGCGCCGCGCCCTTGCCCGCGTGCGGCGTCGTCCCCGAACACAGCTCGAACAGGATGACCCCCACCGCATACACATCCGAGGCGGGCGAGTACGCGCCCGTGTCGATGCGCTCGGGCGCCATGTATGGCAGCGAGCCCGTCACAGCCCCGGTGCTCGTGAGTCGCTCCTGGTCCTCCAGCGCGGCGAGGCCGAAGTCCGCCAGCTTCAGCGGCCCGCCCTCCGCCACCAGCACGTTGTCCGGCTTCACATCGCGGTGGACGATGCCGCACGCATGCGCAGCCGCAAGCGCCCGAGCGAGCTCCCAGCCCAGCACCATCACCGCCTCGGGCGGCACCGGTGACAGCCTCCCCGCCAGCGCGCGCAGGTCCTCGCCCCTCACCCACTCACAGACGAGAAACGGGCCATGCGCCCCGTCCTCGCCGTAGTCGTGAACCTCCAGGACGTTAGGGTGGTGGAGGGACGCCGCCAGCTCCGCTTCCCTGCGAAAGCGCTCCGCGCGACCCGCGCCGCCTCCCGGGTGCATCCGCTTCAGGGCCACAGGGCGCGACAGTCGCAGGTCCGTGGCCAGGAAGACCGTGGCCATTCCCCCACGCCCCAACTCGCGCTCGAGTCGGTAGCGGCCCGCAAGCACCTCACCCGTCATCACCCGCGCATTCTCCGGGAGCGCGCCCCCGCGAGCAACCCGTGGGATTACAGCGACAGCCGACAGGCCTTCGTGTCCCCCACCTGCTCGCAGGCCCCCACCGCGCCTCCAGGGCAATCCCGGTCCAGCCGGCAGGGCTGCCGACACCGCAAGGCCGCCCCCGACGACAGGCACACGCTACACGGCGAGCAGTCCATCGAGTTCTCGCAGACCGCCCCCACCGACGCCGGTGTGCCCGAGCACGCTCGCACGCACAGCCCGTCCGGTGAGCACTGGTAGCCCGGCTCGCAGAGGCCGCCACCAGCGTTCGGATTGCACTTCTCCTCGCACCGCATCCGCTCCCGGGGACACCCCGCGAAGGTGGGACAGTCGAGCGAGTCCGTGCACGCCTCTCCCAGCCGAGGCCCCACGACACACGCATCATTCGAGCACCGTCGCCCATCCCGACACGCGAAGTCCGACACGCACGTCAGCGTGCACTTCAAGTCCTCGCAGGCCGCGGCCGGGTCCGCGCACTCACACGCCCGCGAGCACGCTCCACCCACCGCCACCGTGCTCGAACACCCCGCGTCTGGCGTCCCGCATCCAGTGCCCGAGCAGCCCGCGTCCGGCACCGCGCACCCCGTGCCCGAACACCCCGCGTCCGGCACCTCGCACGCGGTCCCCGTGCAGCCCCCGTCCACGGGCGTCGTCACCGGCACACAGGCAGTCAGCGGCTCGGCTGCCTGGGGTACCGCGCCACAGCCGTACCCCGAGCGACCACAAGCCTCACCACACGCCCGCAGGCACTGCCCCAACTCCGTCGCGCACACCGTGCCTCGCGGGCAGTCCCGCGCCTCGGAGCACTCCAACAGGCAATACCCACCCGGAAAGCCGAGGCCACAGGACAGGCCCTCGCCACACTCCGAATCCGCGCCGCAGGACTCTCCTACCCGCTCCGCGTCCACGGGCTCGCAACCTCCCCGCACACAGACCTGTCCCTGGGAACAACCCTGGGACTCGTCGCAGCGGATGCGGATGTCGAGCGGACAGCCCGGCGCGACGAGCAACACGAGCACGGGCAACAACAACGAGAGCGGAAGAAGGCGGCGCATCACCAAGGCCCGGTCGACTCTACGCGGAGGGACGCTCGAAGCGCAGCCCCCCACATGGGAGGCCCCGTGCTCCCCGACTCGGGAACACAGGGCTACCTCCGCCCGCTACATGCAGGCGCCCATGACGCCAGGCGCGGCGAAGCACTGGCCGCTCTTGCAGTGCGCGTTCTCCGTGCACGGGAAGCCGAAGGCACCCGGGCTGCAGAACCCCAGGACGGCGCCCACGACGGGCTTCACGCAGCTCCACGACGAGGGGCAGTTCGAGTTGTCACGGCAAATCCCCTGCATGCAGAAGCGGCCCTTGTTGGCCAGGTAGCCGTCATTGCACACCGCGCCGCCCAGGCCCGTGGGGCAGGCCCCGTCCTCGGCGCACGGCGCGAAGCTGGCGCAGTACGGCTGCTGCGCACCGTCGTCATCCGCATCCAGGCAGACCGAGTAGTTGTCGCAGCCATCCTTGAAGTCGCTCGTCTCCGGGTTGCACGAAGGCGGATTGGCCGGGGGCGCCAGGCTGCACAGGCCCTCGATGCAGACCTGGTTGCTCAGGCACTGGCTGTTGGAGGTGCACGTCGGCACCTTCTTGCTCTTGCAATAGGAGGCCAGGGTGCCCGTGTCCTCGGCGTCGCAGTACTGGTCCGCCGCGCAGTTGGCGTTCGACTGACAGCCGAGCGCACACAGGCCGTTGAAGCAGAACTGCCCGGAGGGACAGGACTTGCTCGCGCTGCACAGCGCGCCGCTCTGCTCGCTGGGGTTCTCGTCAGGTCCGCCGTCATCGTCCTTCGTGCTGCCACAACCCACGACCGCCATCGCCAGGAACAGCCCCATCACGAAATGCTTCATCTGTGTCTCCCCGAGGTTCGGTTGCACCGTGGCGGCCCTCCGCCAGCGTGCGATGGGCAACCCCATCGCAACGTGCGTGCCGCGGCCTCGCGAGACACCGAAACGCCCCGATTCCACGGGGTTGCGTGACGCCCCTGGCCCGACGAGGGCCCGCCGCCAGGGGAAACGTGCCAGGACTGGCACGCGGAACAGGCCTCCCGGGGAGGCGGCCTGTCAGTCCCCCTCCCCCAGGTAGCGGAACAGCGAGCGCAGGCCGATGCCCAGCGCCGCCGCCGCGTCCTTCTTGCTGCCACCACAGCGGGCAATCGCCTCGCGCACGTAGCGCTGGACGAACGCCTCCCGCGCGTCCTCCAGGGGAATCATGGGCGTGGCGTCACCCCCCAGCTCCAGGTCCTCGGGGCCCAGCAATTCGTCCGTCGCCAGCACCGCCGCGCGACGCACGCGCGACGCCAGCTCCCGCACGTTGCCGGGGAAGGGATGCCCGCGCAGCGCCTCCGTGGCCTTCTGCGTGAAGCCTCGCGCCTTGCGCGACTCCTGGGTCAGCACCTGGTGGGCGATGAGCAGCACGTCGTCACCGCGCTCCCGCAGCGGTGGCACGTCCACTCGCACCTCCTCCAACCGGAAGCGCAGGTCCGCGCGGAAGGTGCCTCGTCGCACCGCCTCCTCCATCGCCACGTGCGTCGCCGACACCACGCGCACGTCCACCTTGCGCGGCTGATGTTCACCCAACCTCGTCACCTCGCGCTCCTGCACCACGCGCAAGAGCCGCGTCTGGAGCGACAGGGGCATGTCCCCAATCTCATCCAGGAAGAGGGTGCCGCCGTCGGCCGCCTCCACCAGCCCCGCCCGCTCCGCGCCCGCGCCAGTGAAGGCGCCGCGCGCATGGCCGAACAGCTCGCGCTCGATGAGGCTCTCCGGCAGCGCCGCGCAGTTGATGGCCACCAGTCGTCCACGCCGCCCGCTGCGCCGATGGAGCGCCCGCGCCACCAGCTCCTTGCCCGTCCCCGTCTCGCCTTCGATGAGGACGTTGAGCGGCGTGGGCCCCAGCCGCTCCACCTGCCGGTACAGCGCGCGCATCGCCGGGGACTCGCCGATGAGCCCCTCGAAGGTCGCCGCTTCGATGCGACGGGTGAGGCCCTCCACCGTCGCTCGCAGCTCCGTCAGCTCGCGCCGGGTCGACAGGAGCAGCGCTGTCAGCGAGGAGAGCGCCATGGCCTCCTCCAGGTCCACCGCCGAGAAGGCCGGAGCACCCAGACGTCGCCCCAGGTACACCACCGACAGCGGCACCGACTCCACCCGCAGCGGCACCACCAGCGCCGAGCCCAGCCGCAGGGCCTCCAGGCTCGGTGCCCCCGCCAGCGCCGCGTCCGCTTCCACGTCGGCCACCCGCACCGGCGAGCCCGACGTCAGCACCCGGTCCACCAGGCTGTCCACCACCGCCGCATCGGGCCTCGCTCCCGTGGCGCACAGCACGCGCCTTGGCCCTTCGCGTGAGTCCGCGGTGACGAGGAAGCCCACGTCCGCGCCCACCACCTCGGCGAGCCCTCGCATCGCCACCTCCAGCAACTCCAGCGGAGGACGCTGCACCAGCAGTCGCGAGGACAGCTCCGCCAGCACCGCCACCAGCCGGCCCTCCTGTCGCGGCGCCACCTCCGCCGCGTCACGGGGAACGGACTCCACCGCGTCGATGAGCTCCAGCTCCACCGTGCCCACGCGGAAGCGGTCCCCGGGCTCCAGCGGCGCCAGGTCCACGCGCTTGCCTCGGACCTTGAGGTCGCAGCCCTTGCCCGCGGGGGACACGCTCCAGCCTCGCGCGTCGCGGAACAGCAGCGCGTGACTCGGCTTCACGCCGGGCGCGCTGAGCACGGCGTCACAGGTGGCATCGGAGCCCACGGAGATGACGGGCTTGTCCAGCGGGATACGACGGCCGTCAGGGAGGGCGAGAAGCTGGGGCATGGCGGAGCGGACCGACTCTGTCGCATATCAGGAATGCGGAGCACGGGCGCGTGCGCGGCAGGACGCTCCCACCAGCGAGTCATTGTCCGGATACGCCCGGCTGCTATCACACGGCCACCGGAAGGAGCTTCCCATGGCCATCGCCACCATCGACCCGACGACGGGCAAGACGCTGCGCACGTTCAACGCCCTCACCCCGGCCGAGCTGGAGTTGAAGCTCCAGCTGTCGGCCGACACCTTTGACTCCTACCGTCGGACGTCCTTCGCCGAGCGCGCCCGGTGGATGCGCCGCGCCGCGGAATTGCTGGACGCGGAGGCGGAGCGCTACGGCCGCCTCATGACAGAGGAGATGGGCAAGCCGCTGGAGGCCGCGAAGGCCGAGGCTCGCAAGTGCTCCACCGCCTGCCGCTACTACGTGGCCAAGGCGGAGGGCCTGCTCAAGGACCGGCCCATCGAAGTGGGCGGAGACACCGCCTTCGTGCGCTACCAGCCGCTGGGCCCGGTGCTGGCCATCATGCCGTGGAACTTCCCCTTCTGGCAGGTGGTGCGCTTCGCCGCGCCCGCGCTGATGGCGGGCAACGTGGGCCTGCTCAAGCACGCGCACAACGTGCCCCAGTGCGCGCTCGCGCTGGAGGAGCTGTTCCTCCAGGCGGGCTTCCCGGCCGGCGCCTTCCAGACGCTGCTCATCGAGACGGCCGACGTGAATCGCGTCATCGAGGACCCGCGCGTCAAGGCCGTGACGCTCACCGGCAGCGAGGCCGCGGGCCGCTCGGTGGGCGCCTCCGCGGGCAAGTCGCTGAAGAAGGTGGTGCTGGAGCTGGGCGGCAGCGACCCGTTCATCGTCATGCCCAGCGCGGACCTGGACAAGGCCGTGGAGACGGCGGTGTCCGCGCGCCTCATCAACAACGGCCAGTCCTGCATCGCCGCCAAGCGCTTCATCGTCGCCGAGCCCATCGCCGCCGAGTTCGAACGCCGCTTCGTGGAGCGCATGAAGCGCGTCACCGTGGGCGACCCCATGGACCCGAAGACGGACCTGGGCCCGCTGGCCACCGAGAGCATCCTCAAGGGACTGCACGCGCAGGTGGAGGAGAGCGTGAAGGCCGGCGCGCGACTGCTGCTCGGCGGCAAGCCGCTGGAGCGTCCGGGGAACTTCTACCCGCCCACCGTGCTGGCGGACCCGCCCCCGAAGGCGCCCGCCTTCCATGACGAGCTGTTCGGCCCCGTGGCCACGCTACTGCGCGCGAAGGACGTCCCGCACGCCATCGAGCTGGCCAACGCGACGCCCTTCGGTCTGGGCGCCAGCGTGTGGACGAAGGACGCGGCGGAGCAGCGCCAGTTCATCGACGGCGTCGAGGCGGGCATGGTGTTCGTCAACTCGATGGTCGTCTCCGACGCGCGGCTGCCCTTCGGTGGCGTGAAGCACTCCGGCCACGGTCGCGAGCTGGCGGACCTGGGCATCCACGAGTTCCTCAACGCCAAGACGGTGCGCGTGGCCAGCACGTCCGGCGGCGAGCCGTTCCCGAAGGGCAGCGCCCTCAGCGAGTAGGCGTTTTCAGCGCGTGCGCACCCGGTCATCGGTCGGGCGGTGGACCTCCTCCAACGCCTGCGTCACGGCCTCCACCTCCGAGCCCAGCTGCTCCACGCTCTGCCGCAAACCCAGCCCGGCGAGGTCCTCGCCGGCCGCGTCCGCCGAGCGCACCCGCAGCACCTGCGCGTACAGCCCCTCCAGCGTGTAGTAGAGCCGCGTGTGCTCGGCCTCCAGCCGGTCCGCCGCCGTGGCCAGCTCCGCGCGCTGGGCCCGCTGCGCGTCCAACGCCAACAGCGCGCCTTGCAGCCGCTCACGCACCACCGCGTCCTTCTCCGCCGTCACGCGCGCCGCCAGGCCCTCTCGCTCTTGCTCCAACCGGCGCACATCCTCCGGCGTCACCAGCGCTCGGAGCTCCCGCTCCCGGCGCGCCAACGCGTGACACCCCTGGCGCAGCGCCTCCACCGTGCGCTCGGGCGCGTGCACCACCTCACGCAGCACCGCGGGCCCCTGCCCCAATTCGGCCAGCAGCTTCGCGCACAGCACGTCCACCCGCGCCACCCTCGGGTCCTCCGACGACGTGGCGTCAGCCTGTCCCGCGCCGCGCTCCCCGAGCCCGGACTTCGTCGACGCCTCCTCGGGTGAAGGGCTCTTCTTCAGGTACTTCGCCGCCACC
The DNA here is from genome assembly GCF_049194865.1 of Corallococcus terminator. GTDB lineage: Bacteria > Myxococcota > Myxococcia > Myxococcales > Myxococcaceae > Myxococcus > Myxococcus terminator_A. The sequence goes on from NZ_JBLZWL010000001.1 coordinate 48,431, forward strand.
AGGAAGAAGCCCAGCGCCACGAAGACGAGCCACCACAGCCGCCGGGGCTGCCCCAGCGCAATCAAGAGGCACGTTATCGCCGACGCCATGAAGGCCGCCGCCTTCCCCGGGTCCCTGGAGCGCTGGGAGGACCGCCGCGTCCGCACCGCGTTGCGCGCGGCCCGCCGGGCTTCCTTGCGCCACTGCTTCTCCCACTGCCGACGCACCTTGCGAGGCGGCAGGCGACCCGTCTTGCGGACCCATGCCTCCACGGCCGCGTCTTCTCGTGCCTGCCCCTCCGATAGGGCGCCTTCCAACCGACGAAGGCGCTCGTCCTGGAGCTGCGGGGAGGGGGGCGGAGGTGACTCGGGTACGCGGGGCACACGGTACGATAACGACTTCCCCCCGCGACGCGGGAGGGTGAGCGTTCTACCCACTGTCGTCTCCATGCGGACCGCGTCACCCCAACGTGACGCTCGGTTCAGCTTTGGAGTGCTCAATCGTTTGCATTCTCCCTGGAAAAGGCCCATGAGATTGTGTCCGCGGGGGGCACAAGGGGTTCGGTGTCGTGGAGAGCATCGAGGAAAAGGGGGAGCGTGGGGAGCTGGGACCCGAGGCCATCCGCGCCCTGCGTGGAGGGCACAGTCGCGCCGCTTTCGCCCGCATGCTCGGTGTCACCCCCCTCACCGTGTACCGCTGGGAGCTGCCGGAGTCGGCGCCCCAGGCGCGCAAGCCCCGTGGGCGGGTGGCCCAGGCGCTGCGCCAGTTGCTGGGGGCCGGCGGGCTCACCGGCGTCGCCCGACTCCCCTCCCTGTCCCGCCAGCCCCTGCGTCCTGAAGAGAGCGTCCGGCTCCAGCCCTGCCTCGAACGCCTGAAGCGGGCGGAGTGGCGCGCGGCGGAAGAAGAGCTGCTGGAGCTGGGGGCCTCGGGCGTGCTCAAGACGCCGGGAGCGCGGGCCCTGGCGGCGGTGGGCCTGTCCCACCTCCAGCGCTGGGGACGCGAGGACAGCCGGGGCGCCTTCGCCACGCTGCTGCCTCACCTGGGTGAAGCCGAGACGAGCCAGTTGCCGGAGTGGGTGGAGCTGCAGGTCCATGCGCTGGCGGCCAACCTCTACGCATCACCGGATGGCAAGCTGCTCGACATCGCCAAGTCCGACGCGCATGTCGCTCGCGCCGAGGCGCTGATGGCGGAGCGTCCGGACGCGGACGCGCGCTGCCTCTTGCGCATGGCGCAGACGACGGGCGCCTTCTACCTGGGCGAGGTCGAACGGGTGACGCGTTACTCCGGACGCGTGGCGGAAGCGCTCGCGGAGGTGACGGACCCGGCGCTGCGCCTGTTGGCCGAGGACGTGTGCGCGCACGAGGAGTCCATCCGGGGCGAGGCCACGCAGGCCACCCGGCGATTTCGCGAGGTGGCGCAGGGCTCGGCGCGGCTGGGTTATGCGTTCCTGGAGGCGCGCAACCTCGCCTTCCTCGCGCAGCGCCGCCTGGATGAGGCGTGCGAGCCGGAAGAGGCGTTGCTCCTGGTGCGCCGCGCTCGCGAGGCCGCGTATGGCGGACGCATGGCGCGGGGCTTCTCCTTCATCTTCGCCGCGCGCGCGGAGGCCGACGCGCTGCTGCGCCTGGCCCGCTTCGCGGAAGCCGAAGCGGTGCTGGACGAGGCCGACGCCGTCGTCGCGGAGCTGAGCTGGACGCCGCTGCACCTCGCGGTGACTCGCGCGCGGCTGTGGCTGACGACGAGCAAGTCCGCGGAGCTGCGGCGGCTGGCGGCGAAGCTGGCCGCGTATGACGGCAACATCCAGCGCGGGCTCACGGGGGCCTACGCCCTCTTCGTGGAGGCCATGGCGGACCTCTCCAGCGGCCCCGCCCAGCAGGCCGCCGCGGGCTTCGCCGCCGCCGGAGCCCGCGTCATGGAGCTGGGTGGCTGGCCCTACCTGCGCCGCGAGTGCCTGCTCTATGAGACGGCCGCGCGCGGCTACGCGGGCCAGCGCGAGGAGGGCCGCGCCGTGCTGCGCCGCACCCGCGCGTTCCTGGAGCGGATGCCGTCCGCGTGGCACTCGGCGCTGCTGCACCGCTTCGAGGGCCTGTTGCTGGTGCTGGAGGGCCGCACGCGCGAGGCCCGCGAGCTGCTGGAGGCGTCGCTGGGCACCTTCCGCCTCTCCGGCGACGTGTGCATGGCGGGCTACACGCGAAATCTCCTGGCGTGGTTGGCGAAGCACGAGGGCGACCCCGCCGCCGACGAGCTGCTGGCCGCCAGCGAGGCGGAGCTGCGCCGCCTGGGCGGGATGACCCCGCCCCCCAACTTCATCCCCGCCTCGGTGCGTCCCCCCAGCGAGCGCTCCCCTGTCTCGGACAGCACCTTCGTGAAGCGGCTGGGCGCGGAGGCGCTGGTGGTGCCCTTCGAGCGGCTGTCCGTGCGCGGCATGGGCGCGCCCCTCATCCAACGCGAGCTGCTGGGCGTGCTGGAGGGGCTGTTCCCCGGCTGCGCGCCGCGCCTGGAGGAGGTGGACTCCCAGGGCCGCATCACCCTGCTGGCGGGGCTGGACACGACGCCGAGCACGGACGAGGTGGAGTTCGGCGACGGCTGCGGGCGACGGCTGCGGCTGGGCGTCGCGGGCCCGCTGCCGGCGGATGGCCGCGCGCTGCTCACCGCGCTGTCACGGCTGGGCGGCTTCGCGTTGGAGGTGGCCACCCTGCGCGGCTTCGCGACGGTGGACGTGGAGGTGCCTGGCTCGAATGAGTCCGCGCCGGAGGCACCTGGCCGGGACGCGGAGCTGCCGGGCTTCATCGCCGCATCTCCCAGCATGAAGCGGCTGCGCGCGGAGCTGGCGCGCCTGTCCGCCAGTCGCTCCACCGTCATCGTCACCGGCGAGTCGGGCGCGGGAAAGGAAGTCGTCGCGCGCGCGCTGCACGTGCTGTCCACCCGCTCGCAGCGCCCCTACGTCGCGTTCAACTGCGCCGCCGTCCCCAAGGAGCTCTTCGAGGGACAGCTCTTCGGCTACCGGCGCGGCTCCTTCACCGGCGCGGCGTCGGACCACCCCGGCGTGCTGCGCGCGGCCCACGGCGGCACCCTCTTCCTGGACGAGATTGGCGAGCTGCCGCTGGACGTGCAGCCCAAGCTCCTGCGCGTGCTGGAGAACGGGGAGGTGTTCCCCCTGGGCGAGACGCGGCCGGTGGAAGTGGATGTGCGGGTGATCGCCGCCACGCACCGGGACCTGGGCCAGCTGGTGCGCGAGGGCCGCTTCCGCGAGGACCTCTACTACCGCTTGCAGGTGGTGCCGGTGCGGGTGCCCCCGCTGCGCGAGCGCCGCGAGGACGTGGTGGCCCTGGCCCGGCACTTCGTCCGGCAGCTCACGCCCGAGGGGCAGTCGCCGCCCGTGCTGGGACCGGATGCCCTGGCGACGCTGATGGCCCACTCCTGGCCCGGCAACGTGCGCGAGCTGCGCAACGTCATCGAGCGCTCCATGGCCTACGGGCCGCTGCCGACGGTGCTGGGGGCGGAGCAGATGCGCATCGCGGGCTGAGGGTTGAGGAACCATCCCCAACCCGCGATGCGCCCCGCCCTGTTTCCCCACACCCCTGTGGGAACCTGTCGAGGCTGAAGGAAGAGGTCACGCTCCGGGCCGGGGAGGGGGGGAACCCCGGCCCGGAGCGCAGTACTGCTTCCGAATCGATGCCTCTCAAAGAACACACCCATGGGCCAAAGAGGGGGGAAGCTTCGACCCTGGGTGCCGGGACCACTCGAGAGCGGTCACCAGTTCAAATCGTGTGTCGCCAGCCTCCGGAGAGGTCCGTCGCTCACTGAGCATTCGTTAAGCACCATACGTGCCAGCCCTTAGGCCGATGGATCTGCTCAATGGAAATCATCCGAACGGGTAGGTAAATGGAGCAGGTGTATCCAACGGCCCGAGTGGGACATCCGGCGGGCCCTATCCGGATATGGCCTGACGCCCTGCGAGCGAGGAGGCGAGCAGCGCGGCTGATGGCCCGGTTGAAACTGGATGAGGGGGCTCGGGCAGCGAGTGGGGTCGAAGTGAGTTAAGGGGACCGCGATGACTCACGCCGCCTCGTCACGTCGGTTCCAGGCCTTCAGCGTCGGAGTGCTGATCTTCACGCTGGGGGTGATTCTGTGGGGTGCCTTCGTCCGGGCGACGGGCTCCGGCGCGGGCTGCGGTGACCACTGGCCGCACTGCAACGGCGAGGTGGTGCCCCGCGAGCCCACGGTGCAGACGCTCATCGAGTACACCCACCGGCTGACGAGCGGGCTCGTCATGATTCTCGCCGTGGTCCTGTGCGTGTGGGCGCTTCGAGCACATGCGAAGGGGCACCCGGTGCGCAAGGCGGCGAGCTGGGCGCTGTTCTTCATGCTGACGGAGGCCCTCGTCGGCGCCGGCATCGTGTTGCTCAAGTACGTGGCGGACAACGCGTCCATGGGCCGCGCGGTGTGGATGGGCGTGCACCTGGTGAACACGTTCCTGTTGGTGGGCGCGCAGACGCTGGTCATCTGGTTCGCCCGGGGCCGTGCGCCGCTGACGTTCCGGGGCCAGGGGTGGGTGGGCGTGCTGGTGGGCACGAGCGTGGCAGGGATGCTGCTGCTCGGGGTGAGCGGCGCGGTGGCGGCGCTCGGTGACACGCTGTTCCCCTCGGAGACGCTGATGGACGGGCTGCGCGCGGACGTGTCGGACACGGCGCACGTCTTCATCCGTCGGCGCATCCTTCACCCGGTGCTCGCGGTGTCCATGGGCGCGCTGCTGGTGCTGATTGGCCGGTGGATGGCGCGGCTGCGGCCCTCGGTGGAAGTGAAGCGCGCGGCGTTCATCATCAGCATCCTCTACGCGGTGCAGCTCGCGACAGGCTTGGTCAACGTGGTGCTGCTGGCGCCGGTGTGGTTGCAGCTGGTGCACCTGCTGCTAGCGGACTTCGTGTGGATGGCCGTGGTGAGCCTGTGCGCGGCGGGGCTCTCGGCCGACGCGCCGAGGGCGGAGAGCGTGGCGGCGACGGTGCCGACGCACGCGTCGCCCGTGTAGCGTCAGCGCGACTCCGACTCCGCGCGCAGCCGCAGGCCCTTGGGGACGAGGACGCGGCCCAGGGCCTCGAACACTCCGCTGACGAGCAGGGCGAGCACCGCGGCGGGCACCGCGCCTTCGAGGATGAGTCGCGTGTCGTCCAGGCGGATGCCCGTGAGGATGGGCTGACCGTAGCCACCCGCGCCCACGAGCGCGCCGAGGGTGGCGGTGCCCACGTTGATGACGGCGGCCGTCTGGATGCCCGCGAGGATGGAGGGCGAGGCCATGGGCAGGTCGATGCGCCACAACCGCGCGCGCGGAGGCAGGCCGAGCGCGTCCGCGGACTCGCGCACCTCCAGGGGGATTCCGGTGAGGCCCGAGGCCGTGTTCCGGACGATGGGCAGGAGGCTGTAGAGGAACAGCGCGGCGATGGCGGGCCGCGAGCCGATGCCCAGGAGCGGAATCATCACCACGAGCAGCGCCAGCGAGGGGATGGTCTGGATGACGCCCGCGAGGCCAAGCACGCCCTGCCCGAGCCGGGGGCTGCGAGAGGCGAGCACGCCCAGTGGCACCGCGAGCGCCAGGGCGCCGAGGAGCGAGACGCCGACGAGGAACAGGTGCTCCCGGGTGCGAAGCCAGACGCGGGAGATGAGGCCCTCGCCGCGCACCACGGTGGAGACGCCCAGGGACTGCGAGAGGAAGTCGGAGGCCACCTGCGCCTCGGGGACACGCTCCAGTCGCGCGCGGGCGTTGAGCTTCACCATCTTCTCTTCCGAGAGCGTGCCGGAGAGTCGGAGGATGGCGGCCAGCGCCTCCGGGGCGCGTGACTCCATGTCGGTGCGATAGAGCAGCACGGCGTCGTACGCGGGGAAGTGGCGCGCGTCGTCCACGAGGACGCGCAGGCCGTAGGCGGCGATTTCGGCATCCGTGGAGTACAGGTCCGTCACCTGGACGGAGCCCGCCTCCATGCCGCGATAGGCGAGGTCGTGGTCCAGGCCGCGCACGTCGCGCTGAGGGAGGCGGTAGCTGTCGCGGAGCGCGGGCCAGCCATCGCCGCGCTCCATGAACTCGTTGCTGAAGCCGATGCGCAGCTCGGGGTGGGCGCGCAGGTCGGAGATGTTTCGGATGCCGAGTCGCTCGGCCTCGGCTTCCTTCATGCCCAGCGCATAGGTGTTGTTGAAGCCGAGCGGCGCGCTCATGCGCAGCCCCTCCTCGACCAGTGCGACGCGCAGGGCCGCGTCATCGGGCAGCTTGCGTGCGGAGAGCAGCTCCTGGCGCAGCGTGCCGGTGTACTCGGGATACACGTCCAGCTCGCCTCGGCGCAGCGCCTCCCAGAGGACGGCGGTGCCACCGAGCTCGCGCCGGTGCTGCACGCTCGCGCCGGTGCTCCGCGCGAGCTGCGACACCATCTCTCCGAGGATGACGGACTCGGTGAACTTCTTGGAGCCCACGCGCACGGACGGCTCACCTTGGGTCGTGCTCGCGCGCTCGCATGCCGTCAGCACCAGCCAGAGCATGAGGAGTGCCGTGAGCTTCATCGGTGCGAGCCACGTGCTCATGCCGAGGCCCCGCTTCCCGGAGCCAGCCGCTGGGCCTGGATGAACCGCGTGACGAACGGGTCCGCGGGACGGGTCTCCAGGTCCACGAGGCTGCCCTGCTGCACCACGCGCCCCTCCCGCATGAGCACGATGTCATCACCCAGGAAGCCCGCCTCCGCGAGGTCGTGCGTCACCAGCACCACCGTCTTGCGCAGCCGCGAGAAGATGGCGCGCAGGTCCGCTTGCAGTTCATGCCGCACCAGCGGGTCCAACGCCCCCAGCGGCTCGTCGAGCAGCAACACCTCCGGGTCCAGCATGAGCGCGCGCATCAACGCCACCCGCTGCCGCTGTCCTCCCGAGAGCTGCGCCGGATAGCGCGCGAGCGCCTCGGCCGGAAACCGCGTCAGCTCCACCAGCACATCCCTCCGCTCGCGAGTCTTCGCGGGGGACCAGCGCAGGTGCTCGGCCATGAGCGTGACGTTCTCCTCCCCCGTGAGATGCGGAAAGAGCCCGCCGCCCTGAAGCGCGTAGCCCACCCGATGACGCAGCGACAGCAGCGCCTTCGCGTCCGTGGGCAGCGGCTGGCCCCCGTAGCGCACCTGCCCCGTGTCCGGATGCAGCAGCCCGTTGAGCAAGCGCACCAGCGTGGACTTCCCGCAGCCGCTCGGCCCCAGCAGCACGGTGGTCCGCCCCGTGGGCATGGTGAGGTTCAGCGCGTGCAGCGCCTGCGTGGTGCCGAAGCGCTTGGAGACATCCTGCAAGGCGTACACGAGGCGGCCCCTTCGCGCGCGACAGTGGGTTCAGGGTACGGAGAAGGCACCATTGCAGACAGCGGGGAACGCGGGCTCGGCCGACGCGAGGAAGCTGCACGCGGCGAACAGTGCCCGGTCATCCCACTGCATGGCCCCAGCCCAGATGACGACCGGTCCGCGCGCGGACAGCGCGGTGAAGCGCTGACACCTCGCGGGGCGCTCCTCCAGGAGACACTCCACCTCCTCCACGGGACTTGCGCCCGGCAGCGCCGCCCTCAGCTCTGCCACGCTCTGGTCCCTCCAGCGCACCGTCACCTCCTCCCGCGCGGGCCGGTACACGCTCCACACCAACGACGCGTCGTCACAGCGGATGCGTCCATCGCGACTGGTGGACAGGGACGGCTGGCAACCTTCGGGCACCGCGAGCGTGCGCCAGGGCAGGCGCGGCGGCAGCAACAACGCCGCCGCGTCCAGCGACTCGCCCTCCGGATTGCCGCGCGCCGCGAGGAACTCGAAGAGCTCCAGACAGCGCGCCAGCGCGGGCTGGGCGTTGTCCTTCGCGACACAACCCAGCTCCCGTTGACGGCCCAGCAGCCCCGCCACGGAGACCAGATAACCACCCGCGCGACAGGCGCCCGGCCCCTCCAGGCCCGCGTCCCCCACCTCGCACACGGCGAAGCGAGCCGCCGGCCACGAGCGCCCCGCGAGCGGCAGCGCCCCCTCCGCCACCACGACGCCCTCCCCCAGCCGCTCCACCACGCGCGCCCTTGCGAGCGTGAGCACTCGCGCGGCGGGCACGTCCTTGCGCTCGGCGAGCCACACCGTCGCGTCACCACATTGATAGATGCGCGAGCTGGTGCTGTCGGGAATCGGCGTGCATCCCTCGAAGAGCGCCCGGGCTTCGGGCAGGAAGGGCCCCGCGGGGGTGGCTCCTTCGGGCGCGACGGGCGGCACATGCGGCGCGGACGTCGTGCACGCGCACAACGCCGTGAAACCCCAGGCCAGCATCCACTTCCAGGCATTCGCCATGTGCCGGGATAAGCATCCGTGCCCCGCGACGTCAACCTGGCAGATGCCCCCGAGCCCGGCGTCCCACACACTGCTCGAAGCACCGGCGCGGTGACCCCGGGTCGCCCCGAGTCACCGCGCCGATGCTTCACGAGAGCCCGCGCCTATCAGCGACGCAGGGTCTTCTCGAGCTCCTTGGCCATCGTCTCGTTGCTCGCGATGCCCTGACGCGTCTTGCTCAGGAACGCGCTGAAGGTGGCGTCGGTCTTGTACTTGTCCATGCCGTCCTTCGCCAGGTCCTGCCCCTTCTTGCCGTCATCCGCGACGCGCGTGAGGAAGCCCTTGTCGAACTCCTTGCCGTTCTTCTCGCGCAGCTTGTCCAGCTCCTTCTCGGCCTCGGTGATGGCCTTGTTCAGGCGCTCGTCGACGCCCTCCATCTTCTTGTCGTAGCCCTCCTGCATGCCGGGGGTGGCACCGGAGCCACCGGTACCAGGAGGCCCGGCCAGGTCGACCGTCGCGACCTCGATGGACTTGCTGTCGGCCCACGCCTTGAGGTCGGACAGGTGCTGCTTGTGGTCTGTCACCAGCTTCTGCGCGAACTGACGCACCTGCGGGTCCTGCGTCTTCTCCAGCGCCATGTTGCCCAGGGCAATCTGCTTGGCGTCGAAGAGGGCCAGCTTGCCGACGTACAGCTCCTTCTCGGCCGCCGCCTCACCGATGCGCTTGTCTTCCTTGTGGGTCTTCTTGGCCTCGTCTTCCGCGAGCGCCGTGCCCGTCATCGAGCCGAACACCAGCGCCGCCGCCAGGGCCGCCACACCACCACCACCAAGAATCCTTCGAGCCATGCCGTCCTCCTGGACAGGGAATGCCGGAAGCTGGTTCAGCCCCCGTGACTCGGCAATCGCCGCCCGCTCGCTCGCCCCCGCCGCGAGGAGCACCCTTTCGTGAGGTGCTCGATGCTCCGGGCGTCAGTCGACACAATGAAAGACATTTTACAATCGCCCCACCAGGTGGAGCACCCTTGTCTCATCCGCCCCGGAGTACGTCATCGGACACACGGGGATTGTCTACAGATTCCCTCGGGGCGGCGTTGACTCTCGCTGTTTCATTCAGCTATTCAACGTATCTCCATCTTCCCTGGAGATGACAATGATTGGCAGCGTCGTGAAGAAGAATGGTCGTCTGGCCGTGTTTGCCGGTGCCCTGCTGAGCCTCGCCGCCTGTAAGGGCGAGGAGGCCGCGGAGGCCCAGACGCCGGCGGACCCCGCCGTGGAGCAGACGGCGCTGCACCGGGGTTGTGCGGCGGTGGAGCCCTCGGTGGAGGAGCGCGCGGCCATCGACGCCTTCCTGGCCGAGCAGAAGACGGCGATGCGCGCGGTGGGCTCGGTGACGGTGCCCACGTACTTCCACGTCATCAACAAGGGCTCGGGCATCGCGAACGGCGACATCCCGGACTCGCAAATCACCGCGCAGATGAACGTGCTGAACGCGGCCTATGCCAACACCCCGTTCCGCTTCGTGCACCAGGGCACGGACCGCACGACGAACACGAAGTGGTTCGCGCTCAAGGACGGCAGCGCGAACGAAAAGGCGATGAAGAAGGCCCTGCGCAAGGGTGGCAAGGAGAGCCTCAACATCTACACCGCCAACCTGAGCGGCGGCCTGCTGGGCTGGGCGACGTTCCCCTCCAGCTACACCTCACAGCCGCTGCAGGACGGCGTGGTCATGCTCTACAGCAGCGTTCCGGGCGGCACGGCGGCGCCCTACAACGAGGGCGACACGGGCACGCACGAGGTCGGCCACTGGCTGGGCCTGTACCACACGTTCCAGGGCGGCTGCACCGGCGCGGGTGACTCCGTGAGCGACACCCCGGCCGAGGCGTCTCCGGCGTACGGCTGCCCCACGGGCCGCAACACCTGCTCGACGGCGGGCGTGGACCCCATCACCAACTTCATGGACTACACGGACGACAACTGCATGAACACGTTCACCGCCGGCCAGTCGGCGCGCGCGGACCAGCTGACGGCGACCTACCGCTAGGACGTCTCACGACGGCACGGACTGTCGGCTCGGCGCCGGGGTCTCCCACGAGGAGGCTCCGGCGTCGTTGTTTTCAGCGGCGTCGGTCGCCCGGCGCCCGCATCGCGTCACGCTCCGGCGCCCATGACTCGCCTGGGCCCCCCCTGTTCCGTGAAGGCTCAGGGGCTGCGAGGACAGACGGGCGTCTCGGAGGGGCAGCGTCCGTCGCGGTCCTTCGGCTTCGTCTCCGTGCACTCGGCGATGCGCGCGAAGGTGGTGCTCGCCGCGAGGCTGAGGTCCGAGCCATTCCACCCGCGCAGGATGCCGTGCCCCGCGCTGTCCTCGATGCGCGAGTTCGCGATGAAGGGCGCCGTCGGCTCGTTGAACACGAGGATGGCCGAGCTGACACCGAACCCGGGCGGCAGGTAGTTGCACCCGTAGCTGGAGCACTGGCACGCCCCACCCGCGTACCGCACCACCACCGACTCCAGCCGGTTGGCCGCGTTCATCCCGTCGAAGCGGATGCCCGTCCAGTCACCCGCCCTGGGCGTCGTCTCGTCCGACGTGAAGGTGATGGGCCGCGCGGCCGTCCCCGCCGCGATGAGCGCGCTCGTCTCGTCATAGATGCGCAGCGTCGTCGCGGACGCGAAGCGCAGCTGCGTGCCCGCTTCGATGGTCAGCGCCGCCGGCACCCGATTCCCACCCACCTGGAGCCCCTCCAACCGGTAGGGCACCCCCAGGTCCTTCAGCGTGGCATTGGCCCCCAGGTAGAACACCGAGGCCGACGCGATGGATGGCCCCACGTAGATGGCGTCATCCAGGTTGCCCGTGTACGTGCCCGACGGCAGCGTCCCCAGGGCATTGGGATTGACGGCGAGCGGCTGCGGACGGGCCGTGCTGCCCGCCCCACGAATGGTCAGGTCCGAGGAGCCCGCCGCGAAGCCCGAGGTGCCGTTGAGCAGGATGCCGGGGCCCTGCGAGCTCTCGATGGTGACGTGATTGACGAACAGCGGCGTCAGGCCGGGAAGGTCCGCGCCCGCGTTCACCCGCACCGTGGCCAGGGCCGTCGACGTGTCTCCGCCTCCAGAAAACACCGTCCACTCCAGCCGCGCCGAGCCTCCCGTCCCGAGGAGCACCTGGCCCCACGGCTTGCCCGACTCGCGCGACTCGAAGCGCACGGGCTGGCCCTGCTTGCCCTCGACACGGAGCACGCCGCCGCTGTCCACCTGGATGGAGGTCCCCGCCGCGATGCGCACCGTCGCGCAGGCCGCCACGGTGACCTGCCCCCGGATGGAGAGGTTGTTGGTGATGACATGCGGACTGCCGGCGGCCCATGTCTCCGAGGTGGAGAGGATTCCCTGGTGCTCCACGACGGCGCCGGTGACCGCGGGACACCCTTCCTCCGTGTCGGGTCCGTCCCGCGGAGTCTGCGAGTCCTCGGAGCAACCAGACGACAACAGCGAGGCACTCAAGAGCAACGAAAGCGCGAACCGGCGCGATGCGACGTGCATGTCATCTTCCCCAAAAGTAGATGCAACAACCCCTCTGTCCGGGAACATCGCCGATTCCCGGGGAGGTGCCAATGCGCCCGCCCACCCTGGCGGCCCGTTACATTCGTTTACATTCCGCACATCCTCCCGCGACATCCCCGCGCTGAACTGCGCAGCATCCAATGGACCCCGAGGTCCTGGCCCTGGGAGGTTCGATGTCCCCACGCCCCACCCGACGTTTCCACGCGGTTGCCCCGCTCGTCGTCCAAGTCCTGCTGCTGCTCGCCTTCGCTTCGAGAGCCGCGATGCCCCCGAGCCTCGACACGAGGTCCAGCGCTCGACCACGAGACCTGGTGGAGCTGGGACAGCTCCTCGTCGACGGCGGCGTGTGGCAGGCGCGCCGGCTGATGCCCCAGGAGTGGGTGAAGCAACTCCTGACGCCGGGGGGCGCTTCCGCGACAGCTCTGCTCCTGCTCGACTGGCGGAGGCGGCTGGTGGGTGATGCCCTCCCGTGGTTCGACGGCGAGCCCGATGCGGCCAGGGTCCCACTAGACTGGGAGACATGATGGGACCCGCCACATCGTCACCTGGCATCGAGGTGCTCCTCATCGAGGACGACGCTCACCTGGCGCGCCTCACGGCCGAGTACCTGGAGCGCCAGGGCGTGCGCACGTGCCTCGCGCGAGATGGTGAGCAGGGACTCGCCGAGGCTTCGCGGCGTGCGTTCGACGCCATCCTCATCGACATCATGTTGCCCCGGAAGGATGGGCTCACTGTCTGTCGAGAGCTGCGGGAGCGCTCGGCGGTGCCCATCCTCATGCTCACCGCGCGCGGCGAGGAGGCGGACCGGGTGATGGGGCTGGAGCTGGGCGCGGACGACTATCTTCCCAAGCCCTTCTCGTCCCGGGAGCTGCTGGCGCGCATCCAGGCGCTGGTGCGGCGCAGCCGGGGCCTGCTGGGGCCTTCGCGCGAGGTGGTGCGCGTGGGCTCGCTCACGTTGAACCGGAGTGACATGCGGGCGTCGCTGGATGGACAGGTGTTGTCGCTGACGCAGCATGAATTCGCCTTGTTGCTCGGGCTCGCGGAGCGCGCGGGACGGGTGCTGTCGCGCGAGCAGTTGCTGGAGCTGGCGAAGGGCAGCGACCCGGACGGACCTGTGGACCGAGCCATCGACGTGCATGTGTCCCGGCTGCGGCAGAAGCTGGGGGACGACGCGCGCAACCCTCGGATGCTCAAGACGGTGCGGGGCGTGGGGTATGTGCTGGAGCGAGGCGAGGAGTCATGAAGCTCTTCGACAGACTCCGTCCCCGCCGGATGTTCTGGCGCATCTATCTGTATGGCCTGTTGATGCTGGGGGGCGCCGTCTTGTCCTTCTCCCTCATCATCAAGCTCGTGCAGGTCCAGGGGAACCAACCGAACATGGAGCACTTCACGGAGCTGGTGGACCTGGCCAACTCGGACTCCTCCGACCTCGCACCCATGCTCCAGGCCCTCGACTCGAACAAGAACGTCCAGGCCACCCTGTATGACCTCCAGGGCAACGTGAAGGTGTCTTCGGCGCACCCTCCGCTGAGGCCGCTCGACGACGACGAGTGGCGACAGGTTCGCAAGGCCGACAACTGGTTCGCGAGGGATGACCAGAACTATTGGGCGGCCCCCACGTGGCGCGGCGATGTCGTGACGGGCGTGCTGATCTACCGGACCGCGACCCATCATCTGGTCTACACGGCGCTGGGTAGCAGCCTGGCCGCCGTGCTCCTGTTCCTGGCGGGAATCTCCGTACCCCTGGCGCGTGCGATTGTCTCCCCGCTGGAGCAACTGACCACCGTGGTGGGCGAGTTTGGCCAGGGGAACCTGTCCGCGCGCGTGCGCTTGAAGGGGCGCAACGAGGTGGCGGTGCTGGGGCGCACCTTCGACGAGATGGCCGCACGGACGGAGTCGCTCATCCGAGGCCAGAAGGAGCTGCTGGCCAACGTGTCGCACGAGCTGCGCACGCCCCTGGCGCGCCTGGGCGTGACGCTGGACCTCGTGGAGGACGGACAGCCGGAGGAGCTGGCGACGCGACTGCCGGAGCTGCGGCGGGACATCGGCGAGCTCCAGCAGCTCGTGGATGGGGTGTTGCAAATGGCCCGGCTCGACCTGGAGGCGAACCAGGCGGGTCAGCCGGGGCCGCGCCTCCAGCGAGCGACGCTGCGGCTGACGGAGTTCCTGCAGGACGCCGCCGAGCGATTCCAGAAGGGCGCCCCCGAGTGTCCTCTCCAACTGGACGTTGCCGAGAACCTGCCGACGCTGGAGGCCGACCCGGTGCTGGTGCGGCGCGCGCTGCACAACCTGCTCGACAACGCGCGCAAGTACTCGGAGCCCGGCAGTCCGGTGACGCTGCGGGCCCAGGTGGCGGCCGACGCGGTGCACCTGGAAGTGGAGGACCGGGGCATCGGCATCAGCGACGAGGACCTGCCGAAGCTCACCACGCCGTTCTTCCGAACCGACCGCAGCCGCGCGAGGGAGACGGGAGGCACGGGCCTCGGGTTGACGCTCGTGCGCCGCATTGTAGAGGCCCACGGGGGAACACTGTCCCTTCAGGGTGTCACTGAAGGAGGAACCCGCGCCCGGCTCGTGCTTCCCCTCGCGAGGCCTTAATCCACGTCCCGAGGCTCGGGGCGGCTCCGTCCGTAGGCGTTCTCGAGAATCGCCTCACTGCGCAGTCCACTCGACTTCGCCGCCTCGACGTCCAAGCCCTCGCCGTGCCCGCGCCCGCGCCCCTCGAACACGAGCGTGTCCCCATTGAACGACGCCGTGCGCGGACATGACGGCAGCTTCAATCCCGAGCGCAACAGCTCACACGGCAGCGAGCGCCCGCTCTCGAAGGTCGACGCGCCCTCCTTCTCCGTGAGCAGGTATTGAACGCGACCCGCCTCGAAGCGCAGCGACACCAGGCCCTTGCCCAGCAGTCGCTCCACGTCCGCTCGCGGCCGCTCCTGCGTCCAGGGCTCCTGTCCTCCCTGTGAGAACAACAGCCACTCCCGCCACTTGAGCGCCGGGAGCCTCAGCGCCTTCGCGTCGTCTCGCTGCACCCGCACCGTGCCTCGAAAGGCCTGACAGTGCGTCGTGTCGCAGACGGCCCGGCCCGGGTGGCGACTGTGCTGCTCGTTGTGCGCCACCACCCGCGCCAACGCCAGCCGCGCCTCGCCCTTCAACGTCACATCCTCCGCCGCCACCACGCCCGCCGTGTACTGCAGCCGCGTCGTGCGGAACACGAAGTCCGAGCCCCTCCGCGCCTTCAATGCGCTCGGTGACGTGGGCACTCCCGCGGGCGGCCGGTACGCGGGCGGCGGCGACCAGGTGAAGACTCCCGCGTAGTCCCGCCCCTCCTCCGGCCCCTTCGGGAAACGCACCCGCCACGGCGCCCCCAGGCACACCGCGGCTCCGCGCGCCGTCAGTCCCTCCAGCCGCGCCCACTCCACTGGCGCCGCCTTCGGCAGCCCGTCCTCCACCTTGAAGCCCACCCCCGAGCACCGCGCCTCCACCTCGCGCGCGGGCACCAACCCCAACACCTGCACCCGCGCCGCCTCCACACCCGCCTGCTTGCGCGCCTTCGCCAGCGCCGCCGGAATCTCCTCCGCGAACTGGCGCGGCATCTTCCCCGGCCGCACCGCCACCACCACCAGGTCCCCGTCCACCGCCGCAATCCAGCCGTACTGCGGACGGCTCGCCGCGTCCCGCACCGTGCCCGTCTTCGTCGCCACGCCCACCAGCGCCTTCGACGCGGGCAGCTCCGCCAACGTCCCTCGCGCCGCGTTGTCCGCCAGCAGCGCCACCACGTCCGGCCGGGCCTCCGCCAACAACCGATACGCCTGCGCCATCCCCCACGGAGACAGCGCCAGCGTGGAGCGCAGCCCCACCACGTCCGCCATGTCCACCGGCGTCCCCGTCAGCCCCAGCGCCGACAGCACCGGCTCCCACGCACCAAACCCCTTCGGCGCCGAGCCGCCCGCCTCCCAGTCCAGGAAGTACCCGTTGCACGAGCGCAGCAGCGCCGTGCGCGCGTCCACCTTCGCCGGCAACCCCGGACCACACGCCCACTCCTGCACGTCCACGCGCGGCGCCAGCACCGGATGCCCCGTGCCCGCCGCGTACACGAAGGGCTTCAGTACGGAGCCATAGGGCAGCGCGCGCCGCACCTCGCCCTCCGACAGCAACACCTCACCGGAGTGACGACTCACCACCACCGTGGCCGGCCCCGCCGCGCGCACCTGCACGTCCGCCAGTTCGTCGATGGACAGCGGCACCACCCACCGCGCGCCGTCGTGACACTGGCGCAGCCGCCGCGACAGCGCCTTGGGAAACCCCACCGTCTCACTCAACAGCCGCGCCAGCGCCCGCCGCGCCCGCGTCGAGTCCACCGCGGGCGCCGCCGCCAGGTCCGAGGCCGCGCGTGACAGGGATTGATACGGGCCCTCGCGCCACGAGGGCAGCTCGCCGCTCAGCGCCACCGCGAAGGCCTCGTGGAACAGCCGGTCCTCGCTCGACTGGGGACACGCCCACCACAGGAGCTGATGCGCCAGCTCGTGCCGCAGCGCCACGCGCAGCCGCTCATCCAAGACGCCCGGCGTGTTCTGCCGCAGCTCCACGAGGCCCGGCCGGCCCTGCGCGTTGCGCTCGGGAGACAGGGCCACGCCTCGCTGGAGGACGATGGAGGCCGGGGCCTTCACCGGCGCCCCACCCGCCTCCGCCGCATACACCGATTCCAGCGCCGCCCAGCCGGCCTCCGCCTCGCGACGAAGGTCCGACTCGGGCGTCACGTCACCTCGCGTGACGAAGGTGGGGGTGGCCGTCAGCAGCACGGCCACCACGGAGGCCCACCCCATCAACTACAGGTCTCCCGTGCCCTTCTTCGACGGAATCACCTTCAGCGAGTCCGCGGCCGTGCGGCCGTGGATGCTCGCGGCGTACATGTCCTCGATGCTCGCGGGAGGCGCGGAGAACGTGCCGGGGAACTGCGCGCGCAGCACGTAGCCCACCGTGCGCGGGCTGTCGCTCCACCACGCCGGCTCCTCGAAGAAGAACGTCGCGCGCTCCGGGCTCAGCACCCGGCGCTTCAGCGCCTCCGGCACCAGCGGCAGCGAGTGCGGAGGACCGCGGAACGCCTTGTCCTCCTGGAGCGCCACGAAGCCCGCGGGCACCGCGTCCTCCACCACGTAGTACGCCGAACGCACCTTGTTGCTCCCACGCGCGTCCATCGTCAGCTCCACGTAGACCTCTTCGCCCTGCGACACCGTGTCCCCTGCGCCGAGCTTCACCTTCCCGCCCTCGCGCAGCACGTAGTACGCACGCGAAAGCGACATGCCCTCCGCCTGCGCACGCACCGCGGACAGCGGCGTGAGCGCGGTGGCCTGCAACGTCGCCACGCCGTCGAAGCCGCCCACGTCCACCGTGCGCGTCCCCGGAGCCAGCGTCGCGACGAGCCCCATGCCGCGCGGCGAGAACTTCACCCCGCCCTGGGTGCCCTTCACCTCCGGCGGCGTCATGCCCTTGAACGCCTTCGCGTCGCGCTCCAGCAGCCACAGCGAGTGCAAGAGCGCGGTGCTCCGGTCGAACGTGGACAGGTCCGGCTCCGACAGCATCTCCAGGATGCGCTTGCGAGCACGGGTGACATCCAGCGTGCCGAACGACGCCGCGTGCGCGGCAATCGCCGTCATGCCCACGCGACGCAGCGGGAAGCGGAAGAACGCCTCCGACGTCTCCAGCTCCTGCCCCGGCTTGTACGCGGCCAGCGTCGTGAAGCCCTCCGAGCTGCGCTTCACCAGCGAGTTGATGCGCGCCTGGAGCGCCGGCTCCTTGATGACTCCCGCCTTCTCCGCCGCGAGCACCGCCAGCGCCAGCGAGTACAGCTCACCGGACTCGGAGGCCTCCACCAGCGCACGCACGCGCGCCGCCTGCTTCGGCCCCTCCAGCCGCGCCAGCACGTAGGCCCGCGTGGCCTCGTACTCGGGAGGCAGGCCTTCCTGGGCCTCCAGCCAGCGCGCGCTCTCGACGAGGCGAGGGTCCGCGCGGTCCACGAGGCCCGCCTCGGCCGCGTACGCCAGACCGTCCAGCGCGATGAGCGTGAGCGGCAGGCTCGGCGTGCTGTAGCCACCGAACCACGTGAACCCGCCGCCCTTCACCGACAGGTTGAGGATGCGCGCGGTGCCCTGCACCGAGCGGCTGCGAGCCTCCGCCAGCAGCGCCTGCGTCTCCGTGTCCAGCTTCGCCAGCGCGCCCGCCTGCTGGAGCACCTGGTACACCGCCACGTTCGGCACCGTCGTCGACACCAGCTGCTCCAGGCACCCGTACGGGTACGACAGCAGCTCGCGAACGTTGGACAGCGCCGCGTCGACGATGGACGGCTGGAGCACCAGCTCCACTCGCGTCAGCGTCGCCTCCTTCGCCGCCGGCACCTCCAGCGCGCCACCACCCCAGGCGCTCACCTTGACGATGTCCTCCACCGCCGCCGGCTCCACCTGGAACAGCTTGCGGTCCTTCAACGGGTCCTTGCCACCGGACACGTCCACCGTGAGCCGCGCGTCACCCGTCGACGCGGCACGCAGCGTCAGCGGCACCACCTGCTCGCCGCCCTTCGCCAGCTCCACCTTGTGCTGCGACTGGTCCGCCTTCAGCGCGCCCAGCGACGCGAGCTTCACCTCGAGCAGCTGGCTGCCCGTCGACTTCTCCCCGGCGGAAAGCCGGATGGACGCCAGCGCCTCGTCACCCTCACGCAGGAACTGCGGCAGCGCCGCGTACAGGTTGAGGCCGCCGCGCGTGGCGAACTCGGATGTGCTCTCGCCGAAGCGACCGGACGTGTCCGCCGCCACCGCCGTCACCACCCACAACGTCTGGTTGGACGGCAGCGTGAAGCGCACCGTGGCGCGACCATCGCGGTCCGTCACCACCGTCGGGTCCCAGTGCGCCGTGTCCTTCTCCAGGTCCTTCGCCTGACGGCTGGGCGGCTTGATTGACGCGAAGGCGTGGTCCGGCAGCCCCGCCATCTTCCGCGCCAGCGCCTCGCCGTACCCGTACCCCTGGAACTCCGAGGAGTAGAAGTTGGACACGTTGTTGCGCGCCGGCGGGTAGAAGAAGTCCAGCACCCTGGGACGGAACTCGGACTGGATGGCGTAGACGGCCTTGTCCACCACGCCCAGCGACAGCTGAGCGACGACGCCCTTGCCCTCGTGGTCCACGACCCGCACGTCGATGGTCTGCTCGGTCAGCGGCGTGGCCTCGGCGCGACGCGGCTGCAGCTCCACGGTGAGCGTGCGCTCGCGCGGAATCACGCGGAACGCCACCGTGCGCTCCTCCCAGCGGCCCGTCGACGTGGGATACGCCACGGACGCATACACCGCGCCGCCGAAGCGCTTCTCCACGCTGAAGCTGTGCACCAGCGTGCGGCCCGTCAGCTCCACCACCTGCGTGTCATAGAGGCTGGCACCCGCCAGCGTCACCCACACCGGGCCCGCGTCACGGCCACCCGCGCCCCAGCCGTCCGGCAAGAGCGCCACCAGTCGCGCCGAGTCCCCCGGCTCCAGCGTGCCCGACAGCGACGCCAGCGTGAGGTTGGGCACCTGGGCCACGGCCTCGTCCGCCGAGCCGATGACGAGCAGCGACTCCTCGCCCTGCCACGTCTCGCCGCGCTTGTCCTTCACCACCACGCGCGCCAGCACCGAGCCCACGTCCGACGTGGGAGCCTTCTCGCGGTGCGTCCCGTCCGCCGCCGTGGTGAACGAGCGCTTGCCCAGGCTCTTCTCCGAGCCGTCGGCCTTGCGCAGCACGAACTCCACCTCGCCCTGCGTGACGCCGTAGGCCTTGCCCGACAGCGTCGTCGCGCGCACCGACAGCAGCGCCTCGCCGCCCTTGGCCACCACCGCGTCCGAGTAGCGCGCCGTGCCCAGCACCTCCACCTTCGACAGGAAGAACGACGTCGTCGAGTTGGCGAACGTCTCCTGGTCATCCCGCGCGCGCACGGTGAGCGAGTAGCGATACGGCAGCCGCTCCTCCCCTGCCTTCAGCTCCGGCACCGCGACTTCAATCGCCGCCTCGCCGCTCGCATCGAAGCCGGTGGCGCTGGCCCACGGGTCCTCTGTCACTCCGCGCTCCGCCACGGTGGAGTACAGCCGCTCGGGCACGCTCAGCTTGCCCTCGTTGCTGGACGCCGAGCCGTACGTCACGTCGCTGCCCTGGCCACCCTTGCCGGCGTCATCCACCCACGCGGGCGCGTCCAGCAGGCTGCGGTACAGGAACACCTCGTACTTCGCGCCGTTGGGCACGCCACCCGCGTAGCGACGCGCGCGCACCTTCACGCGCAGCGACTGACCGGGCACCACCGTCTCCGACTCGGGCTCCGCCTCCAGGTAGAAGGTCGGCTTCACGTAGTCCTGCACGCGCGCCTCACCCTGGTGCGGCTGACCGTCCAGCTCCGCCTCCACTCGCAACACGCCCGTGCCCAGGTCGTCGGGCACCTTGAGCGTGCCGTGGAAGGCGCCGAACTCGTCCACGGACACGCGCGTGGTGAGCGCGCGGCCCTCCTGCGAGACGAGCTTCACATTCACGTCCTTCTTCTTCGGCGTGAACAGCCGCGCGAGGAAGGTGTCCGGCTGGCGCAGCACGCCGCGGAACTTCACCTCGTGGCCCGGCTTGTAGATGGGCCGGTCGCTGTAGATGAACACGTCCGGCGCCACGGCCAGCGTGGAGTAGAAGTCCGTGTCGACAATCGCCGTGTCACCGCCCACCGACGCGGTGGCGATGATGCGCGGCTCCGTCACAGCCAGCCGCACCTCGCCCTTCGCGTCCGTCTTCCCCGTGGGTCCCTTGCCCTTGGGCAGGTACACCTGCACCTGCGCGCCCACGGCCGGCTTCTGGTCCTTGCCGGCCACGCGCACCAACACCTCGCCATCCGTCTGCTTGAGCTGCACCGTCAAGTCGCTGACGACGAGCACCACCTGGCCCTCGACGAGCCCCTGCACGAGCTGCAGGACGTAGGTGCCAGCGGGCAGCGGCGCGAGCAGCACGCGGCGCTCCTGGAAGCCGTAGCCACCGCCCGAGTTGAAGCCGGGCACGTTGAAGTCGCGCTCCGCGCCGCCCAGGTCCAGGTTGAGCCACTGGCTGCGCGCCACGGTGAAGCCCGGCGGCACGCCGACGAGCTTCTTGGGCCCTTCCGCCACCTTGGCCAGCGGCTCGTAGGTGAAAGGCACGTCCGGCGCGGGAGGCAGGACGCTCAGCGCGTCCTGGCGGAAGTTCTGGTCGAGCGCGTCGAGCAGCCACCGGCCCGGCAGGGCCATCGCGTTGACACCGCGGCTGAGCGCGCGGCCCGGGTTGTTCATCGTCGGAGGCGTCTGGTACGCGCGCCGCAAGTCCCCCTGCGCGCGGATGAACGCATCCACGTTGTCGGGCTTGAGGACGCGAAGCTCCACCGGCCCCTTGTCCTCGAAGGCCACGTCCACCGCCACCGGCTCGCCGCTGCCATAGGAGCGCGGCACGGTGATGTAGAGCGGCTTGGCCATCGCCACGCCGGACAGCGCCACCGCCATCAGTACCGCGAGTCGAGCTGCCATCCTCATGACCCGAAACCTCCAGGAACCAGCGAATCGCCTTGCACGGTGCCGCGCAGGCCCAGGTACGGCAGCGACTCCAGGTCGCGCCGCGCCGCTTCGATTTCAGGGGGCGCCGACTTCGGAATCGGCGCGTTGCGCCCCACTCGGGACTCGGACAGGAAGCCGTCCATGGTGAGGCCGCTGAGCAGCCGTCCCAGGTTCACCCCGAAGGCCAACGAGCCAGGCTCGCGAAGCCCCGCCACCACGGGCCCCGGCGCGGCGAGCATGTTCGGCTTGCCGCCCGAGCACGCCATGCGCAGCGCCTGCAGCTCCTCGCTGCTCGACGCCAGCACCACGTGATTGCACACCGTCTCCTTTATCAGCGTGCTGCTGCCTCCGGAGAAGAAGCCCTCCAGCGCGGGCCCGTCCTCGGGCCGGCCCCACAGCACCGCCACCTCCTGGAACAGCGCCGAGTCCCCGCGCGGCGTCCACACCACCGCCACCTGCCGCGTGCGCGTCGCGCCCCCGCCGCCCGACTTCCAGAAGGCCTTGAGCGACTCGGCCGTCAGCGTCTCCGGCAGCTTGAGCTGCATGGCCAGCAGCACCGGCGTCTCCTCCGGCACCAGCTTCAGCAAGTCGTCGGACAGCGGCGCCTTGTCCAGGCGCGCGGTACCTTCCATCAGCTCGCCGGCGATGCCCCGCCCCACCAGCCGGTCACCCTCCACGCCGAACTGCAGGCGCGTGTCCGGCGACAGTCCCAGCACGTGCGTGAACAACTGCGCGTCGCGGCCGAACGCCTCGGGCTGGAAACCCAGCTCCACGTCCACGTTGTCCTCGCCGCGCAGCTCCGGCACCTCCGCGCACAGGCCCTGGAGCACCGCGATGGGGTGCCGCGCGACGACGAGCCGGTCCGGCGTCCTGCCCGCCCATAGCGTCTGCTCCGCCACCAGCCAGCGCTTCAGCACCAGCCCCTCCGCGACGGCGGTGGGCGTGCCACCCGGGCACGTCTTCGCCGTCAGGGTGCCTCGGCTCGCCACCGCGTCCAACGCGGTGTAGGCCGCCGTCGCCGACGCCGTCGCCTTGGGCAGGATGAACGCGGGCGTGCTCGCGCGCGCGACACCGGCGAACCACGCCACGCGGAACGGAGTGTTGCCCACGCGGCCCACGAGCAAGTCCAGCACCGCGCCCTTGAAGTCGCCCTTCAGGTCCTCGCCCGTGGAGCCGAGGAACGCGGCCCAGCCTCCGACGAAGCCCTGTCCCAAGGGCTGCGCCAACTGCGCGCGCAGCCAGGCGTTGCGCGCCAGCGCGTCACGCACCTTGGGCGGATGGAGCACGTCCAGCCAGACGGCCTGGGGCGCGCTCGCGCCGGGCACCTCCAGCTCCGTGCTGGTGGGCTCCGGCAGGCCCTCCACCTGCGCGGGGGGGACGGAAACGCCGCTCGCGCCGCTGATGAGCGGAGTCGAGCTGGCGCCGTCGTCACCGCCGGACGTCGAACCGGTGCGACGGCCGAGGACGAAGGCCCCCGCCACCGCCGCGCCGACGATGACCGTGCCCAATCCAATCAACAGGCCCTTGGGAGGACCGCCCCGCTTGGGCGGTGGGCTCACCGGGGGCGGCGCGCCCGGAGGCGGGCTCGACGGAGATGTCATGGCATCCACTCCTTGAAGCGAAAGAAGCCGAGGAAGGCGCCGTTGCCAGGCACCGGACGCCACTCGCGTGGCGCCTCGTCGGCGAGGTTGTGGAGGAGCCCGGTGCGCACCGCGGCGCCCTTCTCCCCCGGGTGGTAGACGACACGCGCCGGTGCATGGGCCCGGTCCTCCGGGCGCACCACCAGCATGAGATGGAAGTCGGGCCCTGAGTCCTGCTCCTGGCGGAACGCGAGCACGTCGCCGGTGCGCACCGCGTCGCGCGTGGCCTCGTCACGGCCCAGGAACACCAGGCTGTGATGCAGCAACGTCTCAGCGTCCGCGAAGTCCGACGGCTTGCCGCGCGAGTCCAGCCACAGCGGCGTGGCGAGGCGCTCGGGGGCGATGCGCTTGTAGGCGGTGCGGAAGGCGAAGCGGATGAGGCCCGCGCAGTCGCGCTGGTCCGGATGCCACGCGGCGTCCTGCTGCTTCAGCTGCGCGAGCGCGACCTGCGCCACCTGCCGACGCAGCAGCACGTCGCGCGACTCGGGCGCGGGCGCGGTGGCCTCCAGCAGCAGGAGCAGGGACAGGGCGAGCATGGCGGTGGACGGGGGCGCGTCAGCCAGCGCGCGTCAGTAGTCGCCCTCGCCGCCGCTGTCGCCGTTCGTCTGGAGCTCCTTGAGGGCCGCGTCCAGGTTGGTGGGCCAGCCCTTGCGCGTGGGCTTCGGGTCCTGCGAGGGCACGTAGACCTCCGCCTGTCCGTCGCCGAGGATGTTCACCCACGCGAGCACGCGCGTGGTGCCGGGCGTGGCCAGGGGGATGCGCACCATGCGGCGGACCTCGTTCGGCGTGCCCTCGAAGAGCGCGAGGTTGAGCGTGGCCAGGGTGTGGGCCTTGTCGCCGCTGGGCCAGTAGTTGGTCGCCACCAGGTACACGCCCTTGGGCGGCGCGCGGTGGACGTAGAGGTACGGGCCATACGCGGGCTGGTCGAAGTCACCGCCCTGCGAGTTGAGGAAGAAGGTGCCACCGGACGGGCTGGAGGTGTCCGCCCAGTACACGTGGGCCATGGAGCCGATGGTGAGCTGGCCGTCCTTCTCGCTGGTGTCGGTGGGCTCGTAGACGTGCAGGTCGGTGTACACGCCGTCGGTGTCGCTGGTGAGGATGACCTTGAACGGGACGGGCGGCACCTGCGCGTAGCTGGTGGCCTGGGTGCGCGCGGTGCCGGCCTGGTTGGTGGCCATCACCGTGACGACGTTCTTGCCGCTGGCCGCGGGGAACTTGCGGCTGAAGCGCCCGTTGAAGGTGCGCATCAGGTAGCGGTCACCGTTGAGGGACACGACGATGGGGTCGATGGTGGAGTCGCTGACGGTGCCCTCGATGAGCAGCATCCGGTCCACCGTCCAGCCGCCGGAAGGCGCGCTGAGGCGCACGGTGGGCAGCGTCTTGCCCTTGCCGATGGGCACGCCCTGCTGGCGCGGGTTGGCTGCGGGCGACGTCTGCGACAGGAGCAGGGCGAGGATGACGGGAAGCATCGCGCGTCCTTCAGCGAAAGGGGTCCGACGGAGGCGTCGGTGATGGGCACACTGCGCCCGCTCCGCCTTCCATTTCAAGTCGCCTGCCAATCGTCAATAGGGGCGGAACCTCGCGGAATCACGGCCGTGCGGTGACGCGGCGCGGGCGCCCGGACACATCGTCGGGGCAGGCACGAGGCTCTTCTGCCACACCAGGAGTCCCGGCAGACTCACGCGCCACGACAGGGGAGCGGCGAACATGATTCAGGGGATTGATCACATCCAGCTCGCGATGCCCCGAGGCGGGGAGCCAAGAGGCCGTGTTTTCTACGGCGACCTGCTCGGGCTGCGAGAGATTCCCAAACCTCCAGAACTCGCGAAGCGGGGCGGGCTCTGGTTCGAGCTGCCGGACGGGCGAGGGCTGCACCTTGGC
Organism: Corallococcus terminator; assembly: GCF_049194865.1. Lineage (GTDB taxonomy): Bacteria > Myxococcota > Myxococcia > Myxococcales > Myxococcaceae > Myxococcus > Myxococcus terminator_A. Next base: position 73,354 of record NZ_JBLZWL010000001.1, read on the forward strand.
GTGGAGGAGCCGTTCATCCCGGCGAAGAAGGCGCACCCGGCGTTCCGGGTGACGACGCTGGATGCACTGGTCGCGCTGTTTCTCGAAGCGAAGCATCCGGTGAAGTGGAGCTTCGAGGTGCCGGGGGTGCGGCGGTTCCATGGAGAGGACCCGTTCGGGAACCGGCTGGAGTTCCAGGAGCAGCCGAGCGAGCACAAGCTGACGGAGGACGAGGTGCTCGCGGTGCTGCACGCGCTGGAGCGGGGCGAGGTGACGATATCGACGCGGCAGCTCCAGCAGGTGGAGGACTCCGGAGGTGGCGACACGCCGATTCTCTGCTCCAACGGGTGGTGCTTCGTCATCTTCAACGACTCTTGCGAGTGGGACTACATCTCGCGCGTCACCGCGCCAGATGGACGCTGGCTGACGTACGCGGACATGACCGGAGCACCGGGCGAGCCCGAGCCGATGCCGAGGCTCGCGGACTACCGGCCTCCTCCGGACATCGCGCTCGACGTGTGGGGGCTGCCTTCGTGAGTGCGCGCAGCGTCGTTGGGTCTGTGGTCCTACTCACGCTCGCATGCGCTCCCTCGCGTCCGAGCGACCCCGACATCGTCCGCCCCACGCCAGGACAGCCCATCCTCGAGAAGCTCCCTGGCCCCATGCTCGGACCGTTCGAGTCCTATTCCGATGCACTGCTCGCGGCGTGCGGAAGGATTCTCACGAAACCGCATGCGAGCGCGGGACGCGCGGACAACCAGGAGGCCAGCACGTTCTGGCGCGTGTCGAGTGAGTACTGCGCCTGGGTGTATTACACACCGGACGACCAGTACATGGTGAGCAAGCTCACGGACCAGTCTGCGGTGGACCCACTTCATCGACTCAAAACGTGTCTGCTGCCCTCTACCGTCGAGGATTCGCGCTACCCTCCGAACAGCATCAAGTACGTCTATGCGATCCACAACCATCCGTTCGGAAGTTCGCTGTCCAGGAGTGACATCCGCTTCATCGTGGAGCAAGGCTCCGTCCATGGCTTCGAAACGCGGACAAAGGAGGGCGTCGTTCGACTCTCCATTGTCGCGTTCTTCGCTAACAACCTCTCGAAGCCCGCCTGTGACGGGTTCCACCAATACGTCCCCGTGACAGGCCACATCATGAAGTGGACCCGAGAGAGAAACCGCTGGAGTTGCGAGCAGACCGCGAACGTCTCCTGGAACGAAGACGCCACAGATTTCACGCTCCGCGCCACGGCAGGCCCTTGCTTCGAGCAGGCCCGATGAGACGATTGCTCATTCCTTGGCTGCTGCTCGTCGCGGGCTGTCCGCGAGCGACACCTCATCGCCCCGTCGATGTGGACCCAGCACTTCGCTTTCCGGAGTTCTTCGCCCAGCCAGCGCGCAGGCTGGATGGTTCAGGCGTCCCCATCGAACTGGATGGCGCGGTGCTCAAGTCCCTGATGCTCGCGGCCAATGACTTCCTGCCCTTGGGGACCCAGAAGGGACACTGCTGGGAGCGACAGGATGCTCGCCTCTATCGCTTCATCCGGGAGGGCGACGTCATCTTCGTCCGGATGGACGTGGACCCCGCAGCGTGTGACGGCAAGGTCCTTCCCCTGGACTCGGGCGCCGCCTATGCCGTCCATGTGGATGGTCGCATTCTTCGTCGCGTCTTCGATGGAGAGCCGGGCTCAGGGACGGACATCGAACCCTCGGACGCGGGCACACCCGAAGACGCGGGACCATTGACGTTTGAGGTGCCTGTCGGCTCGACCGGGGGCGCGCCTTCCGACACGACACCAGCACGTTGGCTGGATGGCGGCTCCCTCGACGCCGGTGCTTCGCGCTGAGACCTCGCGCGGCTTCGGCGCCCACCGCCCTTCTTCGAGACTCCACGGCCGCACGCGCCTGGGGCCGTGCCGTCTGACTCGAATTCCCTAGCGCTCCGCCGCCCGCGTGCAGGGGCTTCGCGACGACAAGCCCTGGACTCGAATTGCATCCGAAGTGCCGGCACCTACCTTTTTTCGGGAAGGCGCGCGGGCACGCGCGGGGGGATGACATGACTTCGACAGAGACCGTGCAGACGAGGGAAGCCCCAAGGACAGGCTGGGGAGGAGACACCCGAACAGAACCCGGTCTGCTCATCGAGGACCACGCTCTCCTCGGGGACCTCTACACCGCCGCCCTCGTCGCCCGAGACGGCTCCATCGACTTCCTCTGCCTCCCGGACTTCGACTCCGACGCGTGCTTCACCTCCCTGCTGGGCACCCCCGACAACGGACGCTGGAAGCTCGCGCCGAAGTCACCCGTGCGTGAAGTCCGCCGCCGCTACCTCGGCAAGACGCTCGTCCTGGAGACAGAGCTCGTCACGGATGAAGGCACCGTGCGGCTGGTCGACTTCATGCCCATCCGCAAAGGCAGCCCTCACCTCGTGCGCTTCGTGGAAGGAATCAAAGGCACGGTGTCGATGCGCTCCGAGCTGCGCCCCCGCTTCGCCAACGGCTACACCGTGCCCCTGGTCAGCAAGCGAGACGGCATCTCCGCCGCCATCGCCGGTCCAGACGCCATCTACTTGCGAGGCGGCCCCGGGGAAGCACCTCCGCCCTTCGAGTCGGAGTTCACCATCCGCGCCGGCCAGCGCATCTCTTTCGTAATGTCCTGGGGCCGCCCCTACGAAGACATCCCCGAGGTGCTCGACGCGGAGGCCGCCCTGCGCGACACCCAGGCCTACTGGGAGGACTGGGCCTCGAAAATCCGCCTGCCCGCCAGGTACCAGGACGCGGTCGTCCGCTCCCTGCTCACCCTCAAGGCGTGCAGCTTCCAACCCACGGGCGCGCTCGTCGCCGCGCCCACGTTCGGACTCCCGGAGACTCCAGGCGGTGAGCGCAACTGGGACTACCGCTTCTGCTGGATTCGCGACGCGGCCCTGACCCTCAACGCGCTCATGCTCGGCAACCTCACCGACGAGGCTGAAGCGTTCGGCACCTGGCTGTTGAATGCCATCGGCGGCGCCCCCGACCAGCTCCAAATCATGTACGGCATCCGAGGCGAGCGCCGCCTCACCGAAGTCCCGCTCGACTGGCTGAGTGGTTACGAGGGCGCCCGCCCCGTGCGCATCGGCAACGGTGCCTACTCGCAGTTCCAGCTCGACATCCTCGGCGAGTTCGCCGCGGTCCTCTACCTCCACTCGCGACTCAAGGGTCGGATGACGGAGCGCGCCCAGAAGGCACTCAAGAGCGTCGCGACGCACGTGTCGGAGGTGTGGACCCATCCGGACCACGGCATCTGGGAGATGCGCGGCCCCAAGCACGACTTCACCGCCTCCAAGGTGTCCGCGTGGACCGCCGTGGACCGCTGGGTGCGCGTCATCGAGGAGTACGGCCTCAACGAAGACAAGGCGCCGTTCGTGAAGCTGCGGCAGACCATCTTCGATGAGGTGTGCAGCAAGGGTTTCGACGCCCAGCGCAACACCTTCACCCAGTACTACGGCTCGAAGGGAGTGGACGCGAGCCTGCTCTTCATCCCGCTCTCCGGGTTCCTCCCGCCGGACGACCCGCGCGTCGCCGGAACGGTGCTCGCCATCGAGCAGGAGCTGATGCCGGAGGGGCTGGTGCTGCGCTACCGGACGGAGGACAGCGTGGACGGGCTGGAGGGCGAGGAGGGCGCGTTCCTCGCCTGCTCCTTCTGGCTCGCGAACACCTACCACCTCATGGGGCGGACCGAGGACGCGCAGCGCTTCTTCGACAAGCTCTTGAAGCTCGGCAACGACGTGGGCCTGCTCGCCGAGGAGTACCTGCCCAAGGAGCGCAGGCTGTTCGGCAACTTCCCCCAGGCGTTCAGCCACCTGGCGCTCGTGAACTGCGCCTACCTCCTGGCCGAAGGACACAAACCCCCCATGCATTCGTAAGACGGGAGGATGAGTGAATGATTGACCCGCTGGTCGTCATCGGCGCCTCGGGAGACCTGACGGCGCGGCTGCTGTTGCCCGCCGTCGCGGAGCTCGTCGAGCAGAAGAAGGCCCCCGACGGACTCACCGTCACCGGGGTCGACCGGATGGACTGGACCGAGGAGCAGTTCCGCGAGCGCATGCGCGAAGCGCTGGACTCGCATGCGACGCGCGCGTCCCCCCAGACGCGCACGGAGGTCCTCCGCCGCCTGCGCTACCGACACGCTGACGCCACGCGCGCCGAGGACCTCCGGCGCGCGCTCAGCGGCTTCCAGCAGCCAGTCCTCGCCTACCTCGCCCTGCCCGCACACCTCTTCGAGCCCGTGCTCGAAGCCCTCTCCCAGGCGAGCCTCCCGGAGGACAGCGTCGTGGCCGTCGAGAAGCCCTTCGGCGTCGACCTCGCCTCGGCCTGTCGCCTCAACGCGCTGCTGCGACTCCGGTTCCCCAGCACCCTGGTCTTCCGCATCGACCACTTCCTGTCCGACGAGCTGGTCCAGCGCATCATCGCCCTGCGGTTCGGCAACCGCGTGCTCGAGTCCATCTGGAGCCAGCAGCACATCGAGCGCGTGGTCATCACCTGGGATGAGCCGCTCACCGTCGAGGGCCGCGCGGCGTACTACGACAGGGCCGGCGCGCTCCGGGACATGATTCAGAACCACCTCCTGGAGGTGCTCGCGCTCGTCGCCATGGAGCAGCCCTCGCGCATCGACGAGCGCTCCATCCGGGACGCTCGCGCCGCCGTGCTGCGGGCCATTCCGACCATGTCCATGGACCAGGTGCGCCAGCGCAGCCTCCGGGGCCGCTACGCGCAGGGGCTCATCGCCGGCAGACAGGTGCCCGCCTATGTGCGGGAGCGTGGCGTCGAGGCCTCGCGCGAGACGGAGACCTTCGCCGAGCTGACGCTGGAGTTGGCGAACTGGCGCTGGGCGGGCGTCCCCTTCGTCCTGCGCACGGGCAAGGCGCTGTCCAGGGCCCACGCCGAGGTCGCCGTGTACTTCCGCTTCGAGCCGGACCATGACCTGCGCAACCCGACGGGCGGACAGAACGTGCTCCGCATCGGCCTGTCGGAGCCGTACATCCGCCTCGCGGTGAACATCAATGGACCGGAGCGGACGCTGGTCACCACCGACCTGGAGCTGTGGTCTCACGCGGCCGGACGGCTCGCGTACTCGAACCTCCTGCTCGACATGTTGCGCGCCGAGCCCATGCTCACCCTCCGGGACGACGAGGTCGAAGAGGCGTGGCGAATCGTCGGGCCGGTACTCGAGGGCTGGCGCAAGGGCATCGTCCCGCTGCGCGAGTACCCAGCCGGAAGCACGGGCCCGAGTGGTCCATGAACAGTGGGGACAGACGGGAGTGCCACCCGCTCGAACGTCCCCTTGACGGTGGGCCCGCCCCTCCTACTTTGTGAGCGCGACAAGGGGGACGGGCGTCATGCGATGGCCAAGGGGGGCCACCACCGCGATGCGATGGTGGGGATGGGTGGCGTGGGCTCCGCTGCCGGCGAACGCGTCGCTCCTCAGCGGCGACACGCTGGACACCGCGGCGGACGTGCTCAGCTGGATTGTCATCGTCATCGCCCCGGTGGCGTTCATCGCGGGGTTCTGGATGCTCCACATCCTCCCGGAGAAAATCGCGGAGAAGCGCCATCACCCGCAGCTGGCCGCCATCAAGATGCTGTGCCTGCTGTCGCTGTTCTTCGGCGGGCTCCTGTGGCCGCTCGCGTGGCTCTGGGCCTACTCCAAGCCGTCCCTGTACAAGCTGGCCTACGGACATGACAGCGTCCCGCCTCCGCACGGTCCGGAGCTCGGCGAGGGCGACGACTCGGCGCTCGCGGTCCGCCCGGGCCCGGCCTCCGAGAGCACCACCCCTGGCGAGCGCGGGGAGCCTCACTGATGGAACTGCTGCTGCTCCTCGTCTACGCGGGCGTCGTCTGGCTGGTCTTCTTCAAGTTCAAGCTGCTGCCCTGGACCTTCGTCTCCCAGGTCATCGTCTTCACCCTGCCCATCATCGGCATCGCGGCGCTGCTCCTCCTCGCCAACGTGTACGCGCCGTCCTCGTCGGACGCGCGGGTGATGAACTACGTGGTGCAGGTCGTCCCGCGAGTCTCCGGGCGCGTCATCGAGGTGCCCATCCAGCCCAACAGCGCGGTGAAGAAGGGCGACGTGCTCTTCCGCATCGACCCCGAGTCCGCGCGACTGGAGGTGGACGGCCTCAAGGCCAAGGTGCGGGAGGCGGACGCGAAGGTCGCCGGGGCTCGCGTCATCGAGCAACAGCTCACCCTGGAGCGCAAGACGGCCCAGGGCAGACGGGCGTCGGTCGCGGCCCGGCTCAATCTGGCCCGGCGGCGCGTGCAGCAACACAAGGTGCTCACCGCCAACGGCTCGGGAAACAAGTTCGACCTGCAGCAGGTGCAGACGGAGGTCCGCAACCTCGAAGGTGAGCTGGCCGCCGCGAACGCCGCCGTGGGGCAGGTCGACCAGAGGCTCCAGTCGCGGACGGACGACGGCACGCTCGTGGACCTCGCCCAGGCCGAGGCCGGACGAGAGCAGGCGCGCGCCACGCTGGCGGACGCGGAGTGGCGGCTCCGGGAGACGGTGACGTACGCGCCCGCCAACGGAACGGTGGTGAACCTCCAGCTTCGCGCGGGCTCCTACGCGGCGGCGCTGCCCATCTCCCCCGTGATGAGCTTCGTGGAGGACGAGCAGTACGTGGTCGCGTACTTCAATCAGAACGAGCTGCACCAGGTCCAGCCGGGCGACGAGGCGGAGGTCACCCTCCTGGCGTTCCCGAACCGCGTCATCAAGTGCCACGTCCAGTCCGTCGTCTGGGCGACCGGCCAGGGACAGCTTCCCCTCACGGGGGTCCTGCCGGAGACGGGAGCCGAGACGCTTCCTCCCGGGCGCTACGCCGTCACGCTCAAGATTGAGAAAGAGCAGGGGGACAAGATCCTCCCAGCCGGAGCGCGCGGACACGCCGCCATCTACACCCAGTCGTTCCACCCGGTGCACGTCCTGCGCAAGGTGATTCTCCGGGTGGGCACCAAGCTGGACTGGCTGATTCTCAAGCTGCACTGAGGAAGGGCGGAACATGTGGGAGCGCCGGCGGTGGGGATGGCTGCGGGCCGGGGCGGTGCTCGTCATCGGCGGGGGTGTCGCGGGGTGTCCCACGCGCGCGCCGCCGCGTGGACAGGAGGTCATCCAGCAGGCGCTTCCGCACACCGCGCTCGCCACCGCGTGGACGTCCCCCGGCGCACCGGAGGGCGGCATCCAGGATGGGTGGCTGGCGACGTTCCAGGACGAACAGCTCCAGGCCCTGGTGACGGAGGCGCTCAGCCGCAACCCAGACCTCCGCTCGACCGCGGCGCGGGTGGACCAGGCGTCGGCGATGCTGGGCGTCGCTCGCGCGGGGCTGCTTCCCACCCTCGACCTGGAGGCAAGGGAGTCCCTGGGGATTGGTCAGGGGCTGGAGGGCGTGCTGCGCGGCATCGACCTCTCCGCCGGATGGGAGGTCGACCTGTGGGGCAAGCTCCGGTACCGCCGCAACGCGGCCCAGGAGACCATGGCCGCGGCCGAGGCCGAGTTCGAGTTCGCCCGGCAGTCCCTCGCGGCCACCCTGGCCAAGGGCTGGCTGCTGGCCACCGAGGCCCACCTCCTGGGATGCATCGCCGTCGAGCGGGTCAAGATGGGAGAGGAGCTCGTCCAACTCACCACCACGCGACTGCAGGTCGGCGTCACCAATGAGCAGGAGCTGTCGCTGGCGATGGCCAACCTGGACTCGTATCGCGACACCGTGAAGCAGCTGGAGCTGACGCGCGTGCAGGCCACGCGCGCGGTGGAGCTGCTCGCCGGGCGCTACCCCTCTGGGACGCTGGAGCCGAGGAGCTCCCTCGTCGAGCTGCCCGGCCCGGTGCCCGCGGGGATTCCCGCCTCGGTGCTCGAGCGAAGGCCGGACCTGATGGCCGCCGAGCGCCGCGTGGCCGCCGCGTTCAACCGGGTGCAGGAGGCCAGGGCCGCGCGGCTTCCCTCACTGCGACTCACCGGCGCCGTGGGCCTCGTCGACAGCGACGTGGTGGTGCTGAAGGAGACGCTCACCAATCCCACGGGCGGCGTGGCGGCCGGACTGCTGGCGCCTCTCTTCCACGGCGGGGCCCTGGCGGCGCAGGTGCGCGCGCGGACGGCGGAGCAGGAAGCGGCGCTCGGCGAGTACGCGTCCGCGGCCCTGCGCGCCACGAACGAGGTGGAGAACGCGCTGACGAGCGCGAGAGTCCTCGGCGAGCGTCGCGAAATCCTGGAGCGGGTCGTCGCCGAGCACGCGCGCGCCTTGGAGCTCTTGAATGTCGACTACCGCGTCGGGAAGGTCGACCTGCGCACGCTGCTCCAGCAGACCCTGCTCGCGGACGCGGCGCGAATCTCCCTGCTGCGCGTGCGCAGCGAGCAGTTGATTCAGCGCATCAACCTCCACCTCGCCCTGGGCGGTGGGTTCGCCGTCCCCGCCGAACCGAAGCCGGCCGCGAAGTAGTCCGCGCGCCATCCGGTCTCGACGGACTGTTCCTGTCGCGTCGAACAGTGGAGGTGACTCGGTTCACTCCGAAGGGGTGGGTGTCGGGGGCCACGTGCGGTAACCTGCCCGACCCAGACACACCACCCCGCGGTCTCACCGAGCCCTCGATGCCAACCCTGATTCCCGCCCCCATCCGCGTGACAGCCGTGGGCAACAAGCCGAAGCTCATTCACGAGTTCGTCGGTCGGGCCACCTCCAAGACCTCCGACGTCAGCGTCGCCCACATGAACAGCCCGGGCGGCTGGGAGGAGCCGGGCCAGAAGCCCGAGTTCAAGGAAATCACCCTCGTCCTCGCCGGCGTCCTGCGCGTCGAGCACAAGGGCGGCGTGCTCGACGTGCGCGGCGGACAGGCCGTCATCTGCGAGCCGGGCGAGTGGGTCCGCTACAGCACCCCCGAGCCCGAGGGCGCCGAGTACGTCGCCATCTGCCTCCCCGCCTTCTCGCCCAGCACCGTCCACCGCGACGCCTGACGCGCCTTCAGCGCGCGTTCACCATCGTCACGAAGAACTCGCGCAGCGCGCGGAACAGCCGCTGCGTCACCCGCTCGTACCAGGCCTGGTCCTCGTCGGACTCGAAGAACTCGTCGTTCCACGAGCCCATGCCGCCAAAGACGTCCGCCACGGAGCAGGCCAACAGGCCGCGCAGCCGCTCCTCCGACGAGGGGAACACCTGGAACAGCTTCACGAGCGAGAAGCGTCGCTCGAACGCGTCCCACGCCCGCTCGCTCAGCCCCGCCCCCTTCAATGCCTCGCGCACGGCCGCCAGTCGGTCCGGCGCGGCGTCCCGGAGCTGGAAGCCGGTGTTCTCCAGGACGGAGCGCGCCAGCCCGAAGGCCTCCGCGAAGGGCGAGCCCTTGCGCAGGGCGAACTCCTCCGCGTCCTTCAGGCTCGACAGCAGCTCCGCCCGCGTGTCCGTCGACGCGCGCGGCGACAGGAGCGGCGAGCGCGCCACCTTCAGCGCGTTGAACAGATACATCTGGTAGCGCGAGTCATTGGGCACCAGCCGCAGCCGCTCCCGCTCCGGAATCAACCCCGGGTCCTGCGCCCGCGCCTCCTTCGTGAAGCCCTGCGCCCGCACGCGCTCGCGCAGCGGCTCCGGGACGATGAGCTCCGCGCCGCGTGCCTTGCAGCACATCTGGAGCTCCTCCATGAGATTGCCGGAGGGAATCCCCTGCACCACCGCGGGCTCCGCCGCGGCCAGCAGCTCCTTGAGCGACTGGGACGTGTACGGCGTCGCATCCGGCGCGATGAACCGGTTGAGGTTCTCCGCCGAGCGCGCCCAGACCTCCTCCGCGAAGGGTTGCGCCTCCACCAGCGTCACGAAGTCCCGCCCGAAGTCGTCGCCCGACAGGTACACCCGCTCGTCCGACGGAACGAACTCCGCCAGTCGCTCCGGCGGCAGCAAGCCCCGCTCGAAGTCGTCCGGGTCCAACGTCTGGAAGAAGGGGCGGAAGTCCTCGGACAGCGCCACCACGCCACCGGTGCGCACCACGGTGGACTGGAGCTCCTTGAGCAGGTCCCCGCCGAGCAAATCGAACAGCGCGGCCCCCTCGCGCGAGCACACGTAGTCCGCCACCTGTGACGGCGACACGGCGGGGCGCTGGTTCAACGTATTGGAGTCGGTGATGACGCGTGAGAGTGCCTCCAGCACGCGCTCCGCGTTCGGCTGGGCCCGGGCGAAGTCCACGAACTGCCGGGGGGTGATGAGCGAGGAGCTGCTGAAGACGACCTCCAGCCGGTACAGGTTGTTGCCCTGCTTCGTGCGCACGTCCAGCACCAGGGCCTCCGAGTTGACGAAGGCCGCGGCCACGTGGTCCGGCAGCTCACCGGGCCCCAGGCCGCCCAGGTCCATGGCGCGGACGCTCACCAGCTCCTCGCCGTCCAGCACCTCGCGCCACGCCTCCAGCGGCAGCTCCCGCCCCTCCCGCGTGCGCGCGCCCACCGAGTACGTCCCTGGCACCTCCAAGAGCCGCAGCGTCCACCCCGACCCCAGCCCCGTCTCCAGCCGCGTCAGGACGTCCAGCCACTGCTCCCGCTCCACGCGCAGCAACGAGACGGTCAACGCCAGCACCAGGTCATCCAGCTTCATGCACGTCCTCTCACCGGGCCCTGGGCCCCGCACGCGTGTCCCTCCGGTCGCGCGCGCCGTCCGCCTGCTAGGGTTATCCCATGCGCAACGCCCGACGGGCGCTCCTCTTCCTGCAATTGTCCATCGCCCTCACCTCCGCCCGCGCCGAGGATTCCGCGTCCCGGGATTTCCCCCTGGGGTCGGCGGGACACGCGCCCCGCCTCGAGGCGGTGGCCGGGCCTTGTGAGAACGGCTCGCGCACCCTCCGCGTCCAGCTCACGTCCGAGGGCGCGGCGAAGGCCTCCGCGACGATGCCGGAGCCCTGGGACACCCTGCCATGCGGGCTGACGCGCTCGTCCAGAGCGGGGTGGCAGTGGGCCGGTGGCGAGGAGGAGCAGCTGCGCTCCCTCTCCGTGCGAGGAGTGGCGCTGGGCCAGGACACGACGGGACTCCTCATCTCGGTCGAAGGCGGCTTCGAGCACGTCCGTCGCCATCATGTCCTCTTCGTCCCAGGCCCCACGGGCGCCACCCGCGTCTGGGAAGGCACCGAGCCACAGGGCCCGAGCACCGGGTCCAGCGCCACGCCTCGTGGAGACGCAATCCTCTTCCTGAACACGGACCACGGCGGCGCGGCGGGGCTGGAGGATATCTGGAAGCTCACCCGGGTGACCTGGGACGCGAAGCGCCGGAAGGTGACCGAGGCCCCCGCCAGCGCCTGGGCCGTCCTGCTGGCCACGGAGGACTCGCTCACGAAGGCGCGCGCGACAGAGGCGAAGCTGGAGGAAGCCACGGGGAACAAGGCGCTCCTCGTGCTGCCGACGGATGACTTCCCCAAGCTGAAGCCCGGCCTCTGGGTGGTGGGGCTCTTCTTCCCCTCGCGTCAGGAGGCCGAACACATGCGGGTGGCGCTGGAGCCCAAGGCGAAGGGCTTCGTCCGCCGCGTGCGCTGAAGCGCTGCGACTAGCCCTGGCGGCGCGTCAGCCGCGTCTCCACCGCGCGGTCCTCCTGGCCCTCGGGGGAGATGTTGAAGGACTCGAGGACCACGGTGTCCGCGTCCGGGTGATGAATCACGGTGCGCCAGCCCCACTTCTGCTTCTGCGTGACACCCTGCTCGTCGCACATGCTCGCCGTGTAGCTCCCGAGCATCGACACACGTCCGTCGTCCCGGGGCGCGCCGGTGGAGAGCATCATGTTCGCGCTCATGTGGAAGCTGTCCACCCAGGCCGCGGTGTAGTGCCCCTCCGTGCGGTCGAAGCCGAGGATGAGCTGGCCCGCGTGCGGCTTGCCCATCGCCGTGGAGTGGTAGTCGATGCGCACGAAGCGCCCGCCAAGCAACGGCTCGATGCGCGCGTGGGTGCGCGACTCCTCGGGCGCACCGGACGGGTCGAACCACGTGCGCGTCGGCCCTTCCCAGGCGCCCACCCACCGGGTCAACACTCCGTGCTCCGCGCCCGGGTCGAACTCCGCCGTGGGCGCGTTCGTCGCATTCCAGTCTTGGCTCATGCCCTCTTCGTAGCCCCGAGGCTCGTGGTCGTCATCACAAAGACACGTGACGCATGTCATCATCGACGCCCCACGGGAGACCACCGCCTGAGCACACTCGCCACGACCCACGCCGCGCTGATTACCGGTCTGCTCGAACAGTTCGCCGCCGAGGGCATCCCCGTGCCCCGGCCACCGCCGCTCCCCACGACACCCGGGGAGGCCGCCACGGCCCTGTTCTCCATCGCCGCGCAGACACGCACCCTGGTCTTCTCCGTCTGGGCCGATGAGGACGGAGACACACTCATCGCCGGTACCTCTTTCTTCATCGCCCGCGCCGATGCGCCCGAGCACCAGGGCCTGCTCGGACAGGACCGGCTGCCGGTGCGTCAACCCTTCGCGCCCGCGCTGCATGCGTCGCTGAGCGAGGCCATCCAGGCGCTGTCCCGACGCGGCCAGGACGACGCGCGCCCCGCGCGTGGCACCGTCGCGTATCCGCCCGATGCCAGCGACCCGGACGTCCTCTTCTGGGTGACGTTCCAGGACGGGCCCCTGGCCCCCAGCGTCACCGCGTACGCACGGGACCGTCAGCTCCGCGCCGCGCAGCCTGACTTCGCGTCGCTGAACCTGGGCGCGAGCGAGGCCGCGTTCCTCACCGAGCGCTTCCTGCGGCTCGACACGCTGTTCCAGGGACAGCCGGTGGTGTTCTCCGGCGCGCGCGGCACCGGACGCAGCACCTCGCTGCATGCGGCGATGGAGGCGCTGCCGGACTTCACCAACGTCCTCGTCGCGCTGGAGCACCCGCGCGCCGTGGATGCGCGGCTCGGCATCGTGCGCGTGAGTGACACGACGCCGCTCGCGCAGGTGGTCCGCGCGTTCCTGCGACAGGACCCGGACGTGATTCTGGCGGACGAGCCTCGCGGCGCGCAGGACCTCCAGTTGCTCATCAACTCCGCGCTCACCGGCCACGGCACCGTCTTCGTCCTCGAAGCGGAGAGCCCCGAGGCCGTCCTCGCGAGGCTCCACGAAGCCCTGCCCGAGGTCCCCGTCACGCCGCTCATCGTCCACCATGCGCTGGACGCGGCCACCGGCAAGCCGGTCCGTACGCTGCACACCGTCACCCGGGACGAATCGGGGCAGAGCCACCTCCGTCCCTACGGAGCTTGAGGGGACACGGGCGTCGCGCAACGTCCTCGCGGGTCCTGAAGTGGAGTCCTGTGGACACGCGCATCATGGAACGCGCATGGATTGGGCAGGAAGTCAGCACCATCGTCTGGCGCTCCGGGGCAGGTCCCCTTCACCGCGACGAAGACAGGCACTACCCCCGTGTCAGGTGGATGGGGCCTCCCGCTAGACTTTCGATTCCAAGCGGGAGGAAAGGGGGTTGGGACATGCCGGACGAGAGTCCGAAGGACGGCCACGTTGGGGCGGCGCTTTTCGCCTCCGTCGCCCACGCGCACTCACGCAGGGCGGCGAGCACGACACGCACCTTGTGGTTGGCTCCCCTCGCGGTGGCCTTCCACGTGCTCGTGCTCGTGGGCTTGGACACCATCTGGCACGGCTCCACGCGCGCGCCCCAGCTCGCCACGCAGGATGACGACACGCTCGTCCTGCGCCTCCTGGCCGCGCCGCCGCCGCCTCCTCCCGCTCCCGCCGCCAGCACGACGTCCGCGCCACGTCAGGCCTCCGCTCGACGCGCCCGCTCCTTCCCGAAGCCCAGCACGCCCAGGGCCTTCACGCGGCCCTCGGAGCCTCGGCCGCTCCCGACTCCCGAGGCGCCACCTCCGACGGAGCCAACCACCCCGGACTCCGCCACCGTCGAGGCCCGCGCCACGGCCTCTTCAAGCGGTGTCTCCGGCGGCGTGGCCGGAGGGGTCATCGGCGGCGTGGTGAACAGCGTCCTCGCCGCGAGCAGCGCGGGGCTGCTCCCCGTCGCGCAGCCGCCCCCCTCCCTGGAGGAGCGCACCGCCTGGGAGGAGAAGTACTTCGAGGTGATGTTCCGAGACCGCTTCGAGAACGTGCGCTACCCGCACCAGGCCGCCATGGCCGGAATCGAAGGGCGCTTCTCGCTGCGCATCACCGTCGGAGCCCGAGGCCAGCTGCTCGAGGTGTCCGTCGTGGGCCCCTGTCCCCACTACGTCCTGTGCGACGCGGCGCAGGCGGCGGTGCGCGACGCGGCCCCCTTCCCGCATCCGCCCGCCGCGCTCGGCCCTCGCGTCACGGTGGAGCTGCCCTTCAACTACCACCTGCGCTGACGCGCGACGCGACCACCGACTCCACCGCGCGACACGCCCGCCAGCGCGACAGGCTCCACTCCGGCCACGACATGGCCTCACATTTTTCCGTCAGCTCGTCCTCGGCCAGGCCCACCCTGCTCGTGAGCTTCCCCGAGGCGACCCCCCGCACCAGCTCCGGCACGGCATCCGCGGAGAGCGAGTACAGGTAATCATCATCCACGTGCTGGTCCGGCGCCATCCGCGCGATGTTGAGCCGGACGATGAGCGCGTCGGGGTTGATGACATTCACGGCCAGCACCGCACCCAGCGCCGCGACGAAGGCCCCCACGGCGAAGCGCTCCGGCCGCCACCACAGCGTCACCGCGCGCCACGCGAGCACCCCGCCCAGCGCGAACATGAAGACATGCGTGAAGACGCGCAGCCGCGTGTAGCCGAACGCCTCCTCGTAGAGCGTCATGCGCTTCACCGCCGAGGCGACGATGACCAGCGTCAGCGCCACCATGACGGAGGCCCCCACCTGGAAGACAGTCCTGGCCAGCGGTGACTCGCGGCGGGTCCACCGCGCCAGCGCCATGACCAGCCCCAGCGTCAGCATGGACACGACCATCAGCTCGAAGAAGCCCCGGCGGGCGTACGTCGCATACGAGTACCCGGGCGCCGGAGACGACGCATCCCCGATGAAGAGGTACGCCACCTGGACGCCCGCGAAGGCGAGGAACAGCGCATCCACCGCGAGGATGAGCGTCAGCGCCTCGGTGAGCCCCAGCCTCGGCGACGCGAGCGCCACCTCCTCCTCGCCCGCCTCGCGCCCCGTGCGACGACGCAGCGAGTGGCCCAGCACGCTCGCGGCCACCGCCGCCGAGAAGAGCACCCCCACCACCCGGCCCACCGACGCGCCCAGCAGCGCGCCCACGTCCACCTCCCACACCCGCTGCACGGCCGACGCGAACACCGCGTCCGCGGACGACAGCAGCACGGCGAACACCGCCAGCACCGGCACCGCGAGGAGCAGCCCCCGCGCGAACGGGAGGATGCGCGGCGCGTGCCGCTTCGCGGCGCTCAGGTCCACCGACTCACGCACCAGCGCGGGCGGATGGAGCAGGCCACGCAGGGCGGTGCCCAGGACCACCCCGGGATAGCCCCACAGCCCCAGCCGCTGCACGCGGCCCGCGCCCCAGAAGTGCGCCAGCAAGAGCACCAACGTCCCCGTCGTCAGCATGTTCAGCGCCGTGAGCCACGGGCTGTCGCGCACCGCCACGAAGCCCGACACGGCGAGCAGCGGCGCCAGCAGCCACGCATTGGGCCGCGCGCGCTGCCAGCCCTCGCGTCCCCCCAGGCCCACGAGCACCGCCACCAGCGCCGACACCAGCAACGGGAAGGACACGCCCCAAAAGGGCCGCCCCCACAGCAGCACCTCCGCCAGCACGCCCAGGGCCAGGGCGGCCACCAGCGTACGGCGCGGCGCGCGCGGCCTGGGCAGCCCCAGCGGCGGGGGCGGCGGCGCGGACGGCGCGGCGATGACGGGCGTGGACGGAAAGGTCGAAGACATGACGGCGCACCTCGGACGGACGTCGGCTCGAAACGTCCTCAGGATGCGCCAGGGGCCGGGAGCAATGAGGCTGGAGCGGGCGAGCGGTCGGCTCTCCACCCCAGCCGGCTCCCCTGCCCGGCTGACCGGCCGGCACTTCAGCCGGCGCGCATCCAGCCCTCGCGCTCCAGCAGGCCCGCCACGCGCGCGGCCACCTCGTCGCGGATGCGGTGCACCAGCACCTCCGACTTGCCCTTCGGGTCGTCCAGCGGCCAGTCCTCGCGCTGGAGCCCCGTCACCTGGGGACACGCCTCGCCACAGCCCAGGGTGATGAGCCAGTGGGCGTCCCGCGCCAGCTCCTCCGTGAGCTGCTGGGGCCGGGCGTCTGTCAAATCCAGGCCCGCGTCACGCATCGCCTCGAGGACCTCCGGATGCACGCTCTCGCCAGGCTGCGTCCCCGCGGAGATGGCCCGCGCCTTCTCCGGGTCCGCCAGCACGTTGAAGAACGCCGCCGCCATTTGCGAGCGGCCAGCGTTGCGCACGCAGGCGAAGATGACCTTGTTCATCGGTACCACTCCTCCAATTCCATAGGCTCGTCGCGCCCCTCCCCCACGCGACAGTCATGGGCATCCCCTCACGGGCCGCCCCGCGCGGAAACTGACACATCCCGTGAAGGGATGCTCGCAAAGAGAGCGAAAAGCCCCCCGCCCGCCAGTATGGGTTGGTCAGCCCACATCCCCCTGCCCGGGGGTGTCTGGCCCACCCCATTCCTGACGCGGCGCGTACGGGAAACTCCCCCCGCCCGCGGGGAGGATGCATAGATTCACACGACGAACATGCATGCGATTCCCACATGGCTCTGGGGGGTCTTCTGGGTGGCGGTGCTGACGCTGCTCGTGGTGGACCTGCTGTCGCACCGGGGGCACCACGGCGAGTCACGCCGGGCGGCCTGGATCTGGAGCGGCGTCTGGATTGCCGCGGGGCTGGGCTTCGGCGGCCTGGTGTGGGCGGTGCTCGGGGGGCACGCGGCCCAGGAGTACGTGGCGGCCTGGCTCATTGAAAAGAGCCTCAGCCTGGACAACGCCTTCGTCTTCCTCGTCATCTTCCAGAGCCTGTCGGTGCCCCTGCGCGCGCAGCACCAGGTGCTCTTCTTCGGCATCTTCGGGGCGCTCGTCTTCCGCGCCCTCTTCATCTTCGTGGGGGCCGCCGCGCTGGAGCGCTGGGGCTGGGTGTCCTACGTCTTCGGCGCCATCCTGCTCGTCACCGCGCTGCGCGTGGCGCGCGAGGACCCGGCGAAGCAGAAGGACAACGGGGCGGTGCGCTGGCTGTCCAAGCACCTGCCCGTGACGCAAGAGGTGCACGACAAGAAGTTCATCGTCCGGCGCGAGGACGGCCACCGCGTGGCCACGCCGCTGCTCCTGGCGCTCATGGGCCTGGAGCTGACGGACATCCTCTTCGCGGTGGACTCGGTGCCGGCCGCCTTCTCGGTGACGAAGGACACCTTCATCCTCTACAGCTCCAACGCCTTCGCGATTCTGGGGCTGCGGGCGCTGTACCTGGTGCTGGCGGGCACGCTGGGCCAGCTGCGCTACCTGCACTACGGACTGGCGGGAGTGCTCGGCTTCGCGGGCCTGAAGATGGTGGTGGAGCCCTGGCTCCACATCCCGCCCCTGCCGTCGGTGGCCATCATCGCCACGCTGGTGGGCGCCTCCGTCGTCGCGAGCCTCCGGGCCCGGCGTCGGGACGCCCGGGGGCCCCCCGCTCCGGCCTCCTCCGACGGGGAGGGACCGGAGCCGGAGCCTCCGGCGCGACGCTAATCCTCGAGCTCTCCGCCCGCACCGGCGCCCGCGCCGCTCAGCTCGTCGGTGGCGCCACCGAGCACGAAGCCGTCGAAGGCCGGGTTGGCCATCACCTTGACGCGGTCCTCATGCTTCTTGAGCAGCGCCAGGTTGGCGGCGGTGGCCTGCTTCGACTCCTCGGACGGGGGCTGGTCACCCGTGCCGTCCTCGATTTCGGACATGGCGGCAAGCTGCTCCTGGATGGCCGCCTGGGACGCCTCGAAGTCCGCGCGCTCCTCGGCGGACAGCTTGTCGTTCTCCAGCTGCTTCTCCACCACCTTGAGCTGCTTCTCCATGGCCTCCACGGCCTTGCCGCTCATCTTCTTCATCGCCTCCGTGCCCTCCGCCACCATGGACGCGTAGACGGTGCCGGTGATGGTCTGGAACTCGTTGGGCGACATCCCGTGCTGCTTGAGGCTGGCGATGTACGCGGTGCGCACGTCCGCCATCATCGACATCATGAGGTTCGCGGCCTCCATCGCGGAGTCGAAGGACGGCTTCGCCTCCTCGTTCTTCGTGTCGTGCTTCTCCTGGAACGCCTGCGACTTCTCCTCGTAGGTCTTGAAGACCGGCAGGGCCGACTCGCGCACGGAGAGGTAGGTCAGCAGGCGCTCTTCCTTCAGCGGCAGCACTTCACCGTCGGCCGGCACCGCGAAGGGGTGGCTCTTGTTCAGCTTCGCCAGCTCCTCTTGCTGCACCTGCATCTGCTTGACGGCCTCGAGGCTGCCGCCCGCCTTCTTCGCGACCCACACGCCACCGATGACCACCGCGGCGACGATGCCGAAGATGATGACGCCACACCCAATACCAAGCCCGATGAGGACTTTCTTCATTCACCCCTCCGAGGGAAATATGCCTGAACCCCCCGTGCTAGCCGGGTGCGCCCCCAGGAGCAAGTGGCCGCTGCCTGCCAGGTCGCTCCAGGACACTCCTCCCTCGGATGACGGAGGGCGGGCCCTTCGAGGTCACGGACTCATGGGCGGTGGGGAAGAGAGCGCGCGGGGCAGCCGCACCATGAAGAGGGTGCCGGCCTCCTCCGACGAGCGCACGCGCAGTCGGCCGCCGTGCGCGTCCACGATGTGTTTGACGATGAAGAGGCCCAGGCCCAGCCCTCCCCGTCCGTCCTTGGCCTCCGGGCGCTCGGCGCGCTTCATGGGCTCGAACAGGCGCGGCAGCAGCTCCCGGTGGATGGGCGTCCCCATGTTGTGCACGCAGAGCATCACCGTGTCGCGCGTGCCATGCGTGCGCACCAGCACCGGACAGTGGATGGGGCTGTAGCTGAGGGCGTTGTTCACCAGGTTGGTGATGACCTGGGCCAGCCGGTCCGCGTCCCACAGGCCGGCGCCGTCCCCACCGAACTCCAGCTCCAGGATGCGCTCGGGGTGGGCCAGCCGCACCTCGTCCATCACCTGCCGCGTCAGCTCGTGCAAGTCCAGCGGCCGGGGCTGCATGGGGATGCCACCGCCCAGCCGCGCCTGGGTGAAGTCCAGCACATCGCGCAGCATGCGCGTGGCGCGCTCGGCGCTGGAGAGGATGCGGTCGATGACCTTGCGCTGCCGCTCGTCCAGGTTGTCCCGCCGCAGCAGCGTGGTGGACGCCATGGTGATGGCGGAGAGGGGGTTGCGTAAATCATGCCCGACGATGCCGATGAGCAGCTGCTCGAACTCCGCGCGACGCCGGGCCTCCTCCTCCGCGAGCCGCCGCTCGGTGACGTCATGCATGGCGCCCACCATGCGCAGGGCCCGGCCCTCCGCGTCGCGGACCACCTGTCCCCGGTCCTCGACGACCGCCCATGAGCCGTCTCCCCGTCGGAAGCGGTACTCGTCTCGCCACTGGTCCATGCCCTCGTCGATGACCCGCTGCATCTCCCGGGCAACGCGCTCGCGGTCCTCCGGATGGATGGCCCGGGTCCACCAGTCGATGTCCATCTCCACCCCCTCCGGAGCCAGGAGGAACTGCCGGGCAGCCAGCTCGCTCCACTGGATGTCGCCGGTGGACAGGTCCCAGTCGTAGATGACGTCGCGGGTGGCCAGCGTGGCCAGCCGGTAGCGCATCTCCGACTGGCGCAGCACCTCCTCGGCGCGGCGGCGCTCGGTGATGTCCAGGGACACACCGGACACGCCCACCACGCTCCCGTCCGGCCCCAGCTCCGGGGAGACGTAGGCCATGAACCAGGAGCCCCCCATCTCCAGCTCCAGGGAGAAGCTCTCACCCGCCTGCCCGCGCCGAGCGGCGTCCAGCAGCTCCGGCCGGCCCGCGTACACCTCGGAGGTGTTCCGGCC
This sequence comes from Corallococcus terminator, assembly GCF_049194865.1. Lineage (GTDB taxonomy): Bacteria > Myxococcota > Myxococcia > Myxococcales > Myxococcaceae > Myxococcus > Myxococcus terminator_A. The sequence continues at coordinate 93,272 of NZ_JBLZWL010000001.1, forward strand.
CACCACGTCGCCCGTCCGCACGCCCATGGCGCGCAGGCCCTCGCCCTCCATGAGGGTGATGTTGCCCACCGGGTCCGTGGCCCACAGCACGACAGGCAGCTCGGTGATGACGCGGCGCAGGCGCTCGCGGGCCTGGTCCCGCTCGTGCTGGGCGCGCCGGGTCTCGGTGACGTCCGTGGAGATGCCGCACACCCCATCCACGTGCCCTCCTACGCCTGGCAGGGGGAACTTGAGCGCCTGGTGGATGTGCCAGCCATCCTTCCACCGCACGTGCTCGTCGTACTCCAGGGGCTGTCCCGTCTCGAGGACCCGGCGGTCAGCGGCGGTGAACGCGTCCGCCACCTCCGGTGGGAACAGCTCGTGGTCCGTGTGGCCCACCACGTCGGCGCGACTCACGTCCGCGGTGCTCTCGAAGGCGCGGTTGACGAAGAGATACCGGCCCGCCTTGTCCTTCGCGTAGATGACGGCCGGCGCGTGCTCCAGGATGTCGTGCAGCTTCGCCTCCGTGGCGCGCAGGGTCCGCTCATGCGCCTCCGCGTGCCGGACCACCGCGTCCGCGATGCTCGCGTCGATGGCGCGGTTGAGCGCGCGCAGCCCCTGGAAGTCCGGCGCCCACCCCGACTCCTCCAGCACCTCGACGAGCACGTCCCGCAGCAGGCCGTACTCACGCACCACCGCGGCGATATCCGCGCCCACCCGGGTGTGCACGCCACCACTCCCCTGAGGGAACTGGACCTCCTCCTCGGCCGAGACACCGAACAGCCGCAGCAGGCCCACCACGGAGTCCACCCATTCCAGCGAGCCCGTCGCCTGCGTCGGAAGCCGCAGCAGCCCCTCTCCTCGCCTCGACACCGCTCGCTCCTCCCAACGCCGGGCGATGTCCTCCCGACGGGAGACCAGGACGTCTGTCAGGGGGCCGATGGGCGCGGGACAGGAATTCATGAGAGCCCCCTTCCCACCCTGGCGCGGGGAGCACCCTCGTCCTCGGGGGCGCGCGGCCATGGCGGACGGGTTCCAGCCGGACAGCACACGCCCTCCCGGGTGCGCGCCGTCGCTGGCCTGCCCTTCGCCGGCCGCTCCCTCGAGCGGACCGGCCTGGATGATTGGCGCGTAGGCATGGCCGTCAGGATTGGAATAGGGCGCCCGGTGCCTCCAAGCTCCCTGCCTTTTCGGGCCGCCTGGGTGGCGCCTCGCCCTGGAAGCGTGCTCGGAGTGACTCATCACGAACAGGGCACCGGCGAGCAGGCACCCCACAGGCCCCGCCGCGCTCGTCGGGCCTGGGACTCCAGCGCCTCCAGCTCCGCGCGTCGTGAGCTCCCGGCGGGTGGAACATGGAGCACGCAGGCAAAGCCTCGCTCCACCAGCAGCGCGCTCACGTCATGGCCATCGACGGTGACGTAGGCGAGCCGCCGACCGAAGCGGTCCTCGCACGCCTCCGCGTCCACGAGCGTCACCTGCCGCCCTTCCACCAGACTCCGGTTGAAGGCCAGGGCCTCTCGACCGAAGCAGTCGTGACGTCCCGCCGTGCTCTCCGGGGTGTCGGCGAGCAGGTAGCGGATGCGCTCCCCGCCTTCGAGCACGAGCGTGTCGCCGTCGATGACCTCCACCACGCGGCCCGTGTGCGGTCCACACCCCGGCCCCGCGTCACCACCACAGGCCCCGAGCAACCCCACCAGGACGAACGCGAGACTCAGGGCACGCATGCGCGGTTCTCCAGTCCCGGCGTTCCCCGGTCCCCCAGGCCATAACGCGCCGACGCTGGCGCGAGGCAGAAGCTCCCTGGCGCGTCGTTGCGCTGGGGGTCGCTGCTCGCGGGGCTCACCTGCCAGGACACTCCCGAGGTCGCGGCGTTCGTCCAGGTGATGGCATCCAGCATCCGGCCGCCCAGCGCGAGGCGGAGCGAGTGGTTGCCCGCGGCATTGGGCAGGTTGAAGGAGAACGTGGCGAGCACCGAGGGAAGCCCGCCATTGAGCGCCGTCTCCGCGCTGCGCGCGAGCACCCCTCGGGCCCCGGCCTTCAAAGACAGACACAGCGCCGCGTCGAGCACCGTGTTCGCTCCGCCCTCGTTCATCAGCGTGACGCCATTGAGGTCCACCTCGCGCGGCGCGAGGACCTCCACCCACTCCCCCACGCTGTCCGCCACGGCGCTCGGGTCGGCCATGAACTCCGTGAGCACGAGCGAGCCCACCTCCGGTAACCGGACTGGGCGCGGCGTGCCCGTCACCCGGTCGATGCACGTGGGCACCGGGCTCCCCGCGTCTGGAGCCCCCGCGTCTCGGGCTCCACCGTCGGGGGCACCCGCGTCTCCGAGCCCCCCGGCGTCCTGTCCACCGTCACGGGTTCCTCCACCCGTGGAGCCCGCATCGGAGCCACCATCACGCCCGGCATCCGGAGTGCCTCCACCCGCGTCGCGTCCTCCAGCGGGGGCGCCACCATCCGGCCCTCCACCTTCGCCAGCCGCGCAGCTCCGGTTCGCACGCCCAGGCGTCCCCAGGTTGCCGCGCGAGCCATACGCCTCCGAGGCCCGACACCACGCCTCCGCGGAGTCATTGGTGGACGCGTTCGACTTCTCCACGGACACCTGGGTCGCCACGCCGTCCTCCGCCGCGCCGTAGGCAACGGCATCCACGAGCGCGTCACCGGACCGCACCTGCACGACCCCTCCCGTGTTGCGCAGGTCCACGTTGAACGTGGCCACTGGCACGGGGAGCCCACCGTTGAGCACGGCCTCCGAGCGTCGGGCGAGCACCGCGTACCCTCCCGCCTGAAGCGACAGACAGTGGGGCCCCTGCACCTTCGTGCCCGTGGTGTCGGTGCCCAGCGTCAGTCCATTGAGGTCCACGGGCACGGTGGCCAGGACCTCCACCCACTCGCCCACCGTGTCGTCACCGAGCGGATTCACCATCAACTCCGTGATGACCAACTCGCCCACGCGAGGCCGCTTCACGGCCCGAGCAACCAGGGAGCCCACGGGGATACAGGTCTCCGCGCGCTCGTGCTCCTCGGCCGCGCCTTCCGTCGGCGCACAGGGCGCATTCGCCGCGCCAGGGCTTCCCCGCGCTGCCCCCGTTACCGAAGGGACCGCGCCGTCACACCATCGCTCCGGGTCATCATTGCCAGCGGAGTCCGGGACGAGCCGCCCGTCATAGCCACGGGCGACGCCGCTCTTCGTGGGCGCGGTGAGAGGCGCTTCGTCAATCACCCGCTCGCCGCAGCGCACGCCCAGCCGTCCCGACGTGTTGCCCAGCGCGCCCAGCGACTCGCCATAGGACAGGTCCACATGCGCGGGCATGGGCCCTTCGCGAACATCCCCCAGCACCAGGTAGTCCCCGGGCGATACCGACAGCGGCTCCGCGAAGAAGAACCCCTTCTCCTGCGAGCCATCCGCGCGTGATGCATAGAGCGTCATCGACTCCAGGCTCACGGGCACCTTGAGGGGGTTGTGAAGCTCCACGTACTCCCGCCCCGTGTCGGTCCCCTCCGGGTCATTCAGGAACTCGGTGATGACCAGGTCCCCCGGCAACACGTCCGCGCACGCGGCCTCCGCCCCCTCGTCCAACGGCGCACCACACGCGGCCATCCCCAACCAACACATCCACCCCAGCCTCCATCCCCAACCCCTCACGTCGATGTCCTCCCCTCTCGTTTCTCCGCGTCCCACGTCAGAAGCGTGTCTCCACTTCCAGGTGGAACAGATGTCGCGGCGCGTCCGGCGGAGTCTTCGCCGCCCGCGCATCCTTCAAGTCCACCACCCAGGCATACCGGCCTCGCACCGTCGTCGCGGACAGGAGCGTCCAGCCCGAATCCACCGTGGCGCGGACCTCCTGTCGAAGCCGGGTGCGCTCGGCGAGGTCTTCGTCCTTCCACTGGACCCGGGCTCCCAGTCGCAAGGACTCCACGGGGCGCAGCTTCAGCTCCACGAGGACCCGTCCATCGTTTCGAGGCCTCGGGCTCCCAGGCTCGACCACACGCGCGTAACCGGACTGCGCCGCCACGGAGACGGCCTCCGAGAGCTCCGAGCGGACCCGCGCGGTGACACCCCATCGGCCACCCCGGGAACAGGCGGGCACCTCCTCCACCTCCGCGTCGTCTTCCATCGCGGAGCATGCGAGGGCCCGACCCAGACCCGCCTCACGTGCCTCCAGTCGCAGTGAAGGCCGCAGCCACGACCAGGCCAGCCAGTCCACTCGCGCGGAGGCGCGGAGCTGCGTCAGTCCCGCCGTGCCCTTCACCGCGCCATCGGCGGGCAGCGTCCAGCCATCCACCTGCGCGCGAAACCGCCAGGTCTCCACGTTCCGATACAGGTAGCGCAGCCGCGCGCCCAGCTCGTTGCGCACCCGCTGTCCTTCGAGCAGGTCCGGTCCCGAGGTGGCACCGCTGTAGGGATTGGCGAACCCGCGCCCGTAGTAGCGCAGCGCCAGCTCCAGCTCCTGCCCTGTGCCGGAGAGCACCGTGCGCTGAAGGGCCGCCCAGCTCCCGCCACCATCCGGCGCCGAGTCGAGGCTGCGAGAGCCCTCGAAGAAGAGGTCCACCGCGCCCAGCCCCCAGCAGGCATCGAGCCCCACCGCGCCGAAGCCGCCTCCCATCGGGTAGCGAGCGTCCGGCTGGAAGTCGAGCGTGGCGCCCTTCACCGACCACACGGGCCTCGCGACCCAGCCCGTCACACCGATTCGCGCTCGCGGCGAGAGCGTGAGCGTCGCGTTGCCACCACCGGCCCACTCGCGGAAGACACCGGGCAGCGTGCGCGCTCGAAGCGGCTCCAGCCGAGCGCGCGACAGGGGAACAAGGACCTCGGGAGCCTCGCAGTCCGATGCGCCCTCGCGCGACGATTCACACGTCGCCCGGTCCAGGACAGCGGACCGCTGGAGCGAACGACTCTGGTAGGAGCCGAAGCCCGTGAGCGACAGCTCCAGGCCCGCGCCCACCGGGCCACGCACGGTGCCCGCCACGCCACGGAAGCCCTCGTCCCAGCGGAAGTCCGGAGTGACGTCGCGCTCGGCTTCGGAACACGCGGCGCTCGCCAGCAGACACTCCCGCTCCAGTGTGCCGGGAGGCCGCACGCCATCATCCGCGAGGAAACCCTCGGGTGAAGGAAGCGCCGTCGTGTCCAGCGTGAGGCGCTGTCCGAAGCCGAGCTTGTAGCTGCCCACCAGCACGGAGGCCTGGGTGCCCGTCCATTGCGCATGAAACTTGGGCAGCAACACCGCCGAGCCGGGCGCGTCCACCATGAGCGCGCGCGTGCGAGTGTCTCGACGAAGCGCGCCCAACCGCCAACGCGCCCACGTCGCGAGTACGCCCACGCGAAGCCCCGCGAGCCCACTGGCCCGGACCTGCAAGGCCACGGGAGGAGGCAGCGAGTCCGACAACGCGAAGGCCGTCAGCAGCCGCGCATCCCCCGACAGCGTCCCTGACTCGCGACTCACCAGGAACGGCGCGAGTCGACGCCGCTCCTCGTCCGTGAGGATACCGGGCCAGGCCCGCCTCGACCTGGTTCTCCTCGCCGCGGCACCTTCGTATTGAGACAGGGGCGCCTCCGCCCTCGCCACGTCCTCCGCACGCGACAAGGAGGTCACCGCCCTCGCCGCATCGCCCGCGTCAGCCGCTCCCGAGAGACGCCTCGCACTCCGGCGCTCCAACCGGGCATCGACCTCCGCATAGGTCAGCCCGGGCAGCGCATAGAGCGCGCCCCGCGTCGCCTGCTCGGGCTCCACGCCCGTCCGCCGCAGCGACACCAGCGCGGCCCACGTCTCCGCGGAGAGCGTCCCGTCCTCCAACAGCGCGAGCAGCTCCAGCTCACCGTCGACTTCGGGCTCCACCTCGTACGGCGCGGCCCACACCGGCCACGCGCCGAGGAGCCAGCAACCCAACCACCCATGGAGCAACATCCCGAGGAACCGAGGCACGCGGCGCCGGCACTGCACGCCAGGGACCACCGTTCCCTACAGGCACACCCCACCCCGACGCCGTCCGAGCCCCGGACCGGCCGTCCACGGGCCAGACGCAACCGCGTCACACCTGAACGCTGGGCGGGTCCGCCAACAACAGCTCCTCCGTGACGGACCTCGCCGCCACCGCGCGAGCCTGGGCGGCGGCATACCGCAGGCGCGCCTCCTCGCTTCCATCCAAGGCGGCCCGCGCGCGACGCACATCGGCCTCGGTCGACATCAACAGCGCGGAGAGGTGCAGTCGGTTCAGTTCCATCGAGGGGGACTCCGGAGGGGGCGGCCCGCTGCGACGCCAGTATGGCGGCAGCCACCGACACCTTCATGTTTCCCGCCAATCCGTGCATTCCCAGGACCAGCTCGCCTGCCCCCGGTGCGGGCCTTCCCCACCCGCTCCCTCGCGGTGTGGGCGCCTGAACCACCGGCCGGCCCGGAGCGGAGCAACGGGGGACATTTATGTATGCTGCACCCCGCATCCATGGGCCACGTCCACATCGTCCGAGACCTTCCCTCCCCGCAGGAGGGCTTCTCCCGCACCGTGCGCATCTACACGCCGGATGCCTATGACTCGATGCCCTGGCATCGCTTCCCCGTGCTCTACATGCACGACGGGCAGAACGTCTTCGCGCATCCGGAGTCCGCCCTCTTCGACACCTGGTGCGCCAACCTCGCGCTCGAGCAGGGCGTGGACGAAGGCCACCTGGAGCCGTGGATCATCGTCGCGGTGGACTCGGGCACCGGGCGCCTCCAGGAGTACTCGCCCTGGGATGATTCCCACGGCAAGGTGAAGGCGCGCGGCGAGGCCTACGGCCGCTTCCTGGTGGAGCACCTCAAGCCGCTGGTGGACCAGAACTACCGCACGCGAGAGGGCGCCGAGTGGACCGGGGCCATGGGCTCCTCCCTGGGCGGCCTCATCTCGCTGTACCTGGGCTGCCGCTACCCGGAGGTCTTCGGCCGCATCGGCGCGCTGTCCCCCACCGTCATGTGGAGCGACGGCCGCCTCTTCTCCGAGTGGGGCACCCACCCCCGCCGCTGGACGCGCATCTACCTGGACGCTGGCGCCCAGGAGTTCCTCCACGCGGATGGCCTCCCGCTCAACTACGGCGAGGCCACGCGCGCGTTCTACGAGCACCTCAAGGCCCTGGGCTACGCCGACCACGAGGTGTCCCTCGTGCTGGAGCCCGGAGGCGAGCACCACGAGAAGGACTGGCAGCGCAGACTGCCCACCGCGATGCGCTGGCTGCTGACGTGAGGCGCCCGGCGTGAAGTCCGGCAAGCACGTCCCGCTCGAACACCGGTTGGTCTACGTCCAGGTCGTGGAGGGCCTCCTCCAGCACGGCCTCCAGGGCCGCATCTCCCCTCGCCTCAAGACCAGGCTGGGTCAGGTGGGCCTCGACCTGAACATGCCCTTCTTGCCCGCCTACTCCGTGCTCATGTGGACGCAGTGCCTGCGCGTCATCGCGGAGGAGACCTGGCCTGGCTTGTCCCTGGAAGAGGCCTTCCGCCACCTGGCCGCCGCGCACGTGCATGGCTACGGCCGCACCCTCATCGGACGCGCCGTTTTTGGCGTCATGCGGCTGTTGGGCCCGCGCCGGCTGGTGCAGCGGATGCCGCAGACGTTGCGCGGCACGGACAACTACACGGAGGTGGAGCTCGTCGAAAAAGGCCCCACCACGTACGAGATGCGGATGAACTCCGTGCTCGACTGCCCCGGCTACTCGGAGTCGCTCTTCGAGCACATGATTCGCGTGGGCGGCGGCGAGTCCCCCAAGGTGACGACGCTGTCCGTGGAGGACGGCCACACCACGTACCTGCTCACGTGGACGGAGCGCTGACGGCGGCTAGGACGTGGCCTGGATGAAGCGCACCGCGTCCCGCATCGTGTCCTGGTCCGTGTGGCGGGTGAGGTACATCTCCTCGCCCAGCAGGCTGTGGTAGATGGGCGGCAGCTCGCGGTGGAGGATGAACGCGGACCCGAGCCGCTTCACCACCTCATCGTGCGTGTGTTTGTAGCGACGGCCGTGACGGCGCGCGCTGTGACAGATGTGGTAGCGCGGCGTGTAGCGGAAGTCCGCCACCGGGTCCCCCGTCACCACCCGCGCCCAGAGCCGGTACACGTCGATGTCGCACGTGTAGTTCATCATGTCCGTCATGAAGCCACCGGGAGGCCGCAGGTTGGCCTCCAGCACGACGAAGCGGCCATCCGGCAACCGGAAGAACTCCAGGTGGAACCAGCGCTCGCGCAGCCCGAAGGCGGCCACCACCTGCCGTCCGAGCACGTCCAGCGCGGGGGGAATCTCCAGGTGGCTCCAGAAGGAGATGTCCCGCCGCTCCACCACCGTCTCCATGCCTCCGTCGCTGTACTCGTGGCTGAGGGTGAAGACGATGACGCCGTGCCGGTCGACGATGCCGTCGTAGGTGACGATGGTGCCGCGCACGAAGGGCTGCGCCACGTACGTGGTGGGCAGCGGGTGGGCCAGCGCGGCGTCCACGTCCGCGGCGCTGGAGACCTTGAAGGTGTTGGCCGCGCCCACGCCCACGTCGGGCTTGAGCACCAGCGGGTAGCCCACGCGGCTGGCGAACTCCTTCACCTGCGCGGCGTCGCGCACGCGGATGAGGTCGGGGTGGGGCACGCCCGCCTGCTGGAACACCTGCGCCATGCCCGACTTCGAGCGCATGCGGTGGATGTCCGCCGGATGGAGTCCCGGGACATGGAAGTCCTCGCGCAGCCGGGCCTCCACCTCCAGCCAGGACTCGTTGAGCGAGTCGATGCGCTCCAGCCGGCCATGTCGCCACGTGAGGTAGCCGGCCGCGCGCGTGAGGGAGTCTTCGTCATGCAGGCTGGGGACGAAGTAGTACTCGCGCAGGGAGTCGCGCAGCTCGGGGCGCAGCGACTCGTAGGCCGCGTCGCCGATGCCCAGCACCGTCACGCCCCGCTCGCGCAGCGCGGTGACGAAGTGGAAGAAGTGGGACGGGAAGTGCGGAGAGATGAAGACGAAGTTCATGGCTCCTCGGGGCGACAGTCCCGGTACCCATGGACCATAGCGCGATGCGCGCCCGCGCCCAGTTCCTTGTCACAGCCCCCCTGCCCTCCCGAGGAGGTGCCCGCCGGGCCCCAGCCTGGACCCGGGGCGGGCCCCCCAGCGAGGGAGACCTTCAGCGCAGGTGCGTGAAGACACGCGGGGAAGCGGGCCACTCCAAGTCCGGAGACAGCAGCTTGCTCATCACCTGGCTGCCTCCCGCCCAGGGCAGCCACCCTGCTCCGAGCATCAGCCGAGTGGACACACACGGCCCCCGGAGCATCGCCGCGCAGCTCGCGCCCCGGCCCGCCATGTCCCGCATGGCCACGCGCAAGAGCCGCTTCTGCTCCGCGCGGGGCACCGAGTCGTGGAAGGCGAGCAGGTCCACCATGGCGATGGTCAGCGGCCCCCGGGAATTCATCTGGAGCGTGTAGAAGTTGACCAATCCCCTCACCACGCCGGCTCGCTCCAGGACGAGGGTGTGGGGCACGTCCCGGTACTGGAGCTGATGCGCGAGCCGCTCGGGCGTGTAGGCGTAGCCCAGGCTCACCGACTCCGTCATCCGCTCCACCAGCGCCATGCACGCCGGCAGGTCCTCCGGACGATAAGGCCGGATGCCCGCTTCCGTGTCCACGTGCGGAGCGCTCCCGCGCAGCCACGGCCGCGCGAGCGTGAAGAGCGCGCGCTCGGCCGCCGTCGGGGACCAGCGCGCCACCGCCGCCGCGTCGAAGACGTGGAGCCACAGGCCCATCGTGCCGAAGGTCCGCAGGCCCGGGGTCTTCCTCCAGAAGCGCCCTCCCGCGCCGCCATCCGCCATGCAGCCCAGCATCATCAGGGCCCCGCGCTCGCGCTGACGCGAGAACATCGTCTCCGTCAGCTTCCGGCCTACGCCCAGCCCACGGAACGCGGGGTCCACGCTGAGCCAGCTCCCGTACGCGCCCTCCACGGCGCGGTTCCCCAGTCGCAGGCGGGTGGGCTCCGCGAAGAAGACCCCCGCCAGCTTCCCGCCTGAGTACGCGGCCAGGCGGTACTCCCGCGGCGCGAGCCTGTTGCCGAAGACAAACCAGTCCAGCATGCGAGGCTGGAAGTCCGTCAGCGGCCCCTGCGCTCCGTAGTATTCGCCCCAGACACGGTTGACGAACTGGGACGCAGCCACCGCGTCCCCCTCGTAGGTGCGCACCTCAACCATGCAGGCGCTCCGGCGGAGCAGGGACACTGACGGCCTGCGACGGATGCGGACCGAACAGGTGGGTGTAGAGCGCGCGGGTGGACGGCGTCAGCACCTCCCACTCGGGAAGGTGGACGCGCTCCTCTTCCACGAGGACCTTCGAGTAGAGCGCCTCGTAGACGCGCTTCACCGTGCCCGGGGCGATGGCATCCACGTCGAAGGCGGGCACCAGTCCCACCAGCTTGAAGCCCTGGTTCTCCGCGTTGCGCTGCGCGCGCGCCGTCTTCAGCGTGGAGTAGTAGAGCACCACCTCCGCGCCGATGTTGCGACCCACGACCTCCAGCGCCGCGGTGCCCAGGAAGCCGATGCCCAGCCCGCGTCGAGAGGGCTCCAAGACGCCCAGGGCCGCGGAGAGCTGCAGCCCACGCACGTTCCGCTCCATGGTCAGCAGGCCGATGATGTCCCCGCTCTGGCTGGCACGAACCAGGATGCCGTACAGCGAGCGGTCCGGAGACTCGCCTCGCAGGAAGAACTCCCGCTCGTAGAACGAGGGCTCCAGGTGACGGCTCTCCGTGCCGACCCGGATGTCCGGATACCAGCGCTCCAGCAGTGCCGTCAGGCGAGGAAGGTCCTCCCGCGCGAGCTGCTCCGCGGAGCAGCCCTCCGGTACTTCAATCCCCGACAACATCTCCTCGAGACTCCGCCAGCGCATCAGGTCCATGCGCGCCACGGTAGGGCGCGCGGATGGGGAGCAAAGGGCCCGAGGACCTGAAACACCGCGGGTCTGTTTTTGATGAAGCAGCGGTGGCTCGAAACCGTGGCGTGCCCCACAAGCAGCGCGTCGCGGAGTGGGCACCGGCGGGGCGGGCCTTCTTCGTCGCGCGGACCGCTGTCGTCGGGCCGACGGGCGCACGCCTCGCGGGGCCGTGTCCGTGGAGGAGGGTCCCGCGTGGGCTGGCGGACGCGGGCACCGCGCCCTCGGGCAGGCGGGGTGGCGTCCTCTCCCGGGCGGGGACATGACGGGAGGGAGCCGGCCGACGTATGAAATGGGTGTCGCCCCCACACGTTGGGAACAGGGAGCGATTCCCGGAGGAATACCCAGGTGAGCCCCTCATGACTCTCGGCGGACCCGTGACTTCCTCGCCCGGCCCGAAGCCCGCGCTCGTCCCCGCGCGCCCCGGCTCGCCGTGGAAGTTGCCCACCGTGCTGCAGCCGCACTCGAGCCTGCTCACCAACTACCTGCTCGGCTCGCTGCTCGCGGGGCCGGGGTTCCCCATCCTCGCGCTGCTGCGCTACTTCAAGTTCCGCACCCTGCGCTACGAGCTGGACGAGGAGGGCATCACCATGCGGTGGGGCATCCTCTTCCGGCGCGAGGTGTCCCTCACCTATGCGCGCATCCAGGACATCCACCTGTCCAGTCATGTCGTGGAGCGCTGGCTGGGACTTGCGCGCATCCAGATTCAGACGGCGAGCGGCAGCGCGCAGGCGGAGATCACCATCGAGGGCATCCAGGACTTCGAGGCGATGAGAGATTTGCTCTACTCGAAGATGCGCGGCACGCGAGACAGAGGCGCCGCCGTGGCGAAGTCCTCCGCGCTGGCGCCGGGCGAGTCGGAGGCGCTGACGTCCGCGCTGCGCGAGGTCGCCGCCGAGGTCCGCGCGCTCCGGCAAGAACTTGGCGCGCGCACGGCGAAGGAGCAGGCGGATGAGTGACGTCCCCCACGCGTGGCTCCTGCGGTTCTTGAAGGTGGACCCCGAGCCCCAGCTCCCCGAGGGCACGGTGCGAGTGTTCCGCGCGGCGCCCCAGTATCTGCTCTACCGACGGGTGTTGCTCGGGTTCAAGCACGTGCTCGCCGCCGCGGGCGCGGTGGTGGCCTGGGTCTTCCTGGGCCGGATTTTCGCCAACGTCCTGCGCGAGCTTCCCGCCACTGCGCTCGTGACGAGCATCCTCTACGCGGCGGAGGTCGTGGCGTGGCTGGGCTTCCTGGTGCTGGTGGTGCCGGTGAGCTTCTTCGTCGTCCGGCTCGACTACGAGCTGCGCTGGTACGCGCTGACGGACCGGAGCCTGCGCGTGCGCGAGGGCGTCATGTCGCTGAGGGAGAAGACGATGACCTTCGCCAACATCCAGCAGGTCTCCATCCACCAGAACCCCATCCAGCGGGTGCTGGGCATCGCCGACGTGAAGGTGGAGACAGCGGGCGGAGGCAGCGGCTCTCGCTCCAGCGAAGCGGACACGGACATGCAGGAGCACCTGCATGAGGCCCGCTTCCGGGGCGTGAGCAACCCCGAGGCGATTCGCGACGCCATCATGGACTGCGTGCGGCGGCACCGGGACACCGGCTTGGGAGAGCCCTCGGAGCTCGCCACGAGCCCGGAGCCCGCCGACACGGCCATCCCCTCGACGCTGGAGGCTGCCCACGAGCTGCTGACCGAGGTGCGCGCGCTGCGAGGCGCGCTGGCGGAGCAACCGGCGCCTCGCGGGGTGACGACCCGGGCGTCGTGAGCCGCACCCGCGAGCCTGGGTTTCTCCAGCGTGCGGACATGAAGAAGCCCGGTCGGCCACAGGGGCCGCCGGGCTTCTCCTCTCCGCGCGTCAGGTGACGACTACGCGTTGGGGCGAATCATCGACACGTCGAACTGGCGGCCGACGACGTTGCCCGTGCGGGGCCCCGGGCGGGTGAGGCCGCCGGTGTTCTCGTCCACGTAGAAGCGGTTGTTCGGGTTGGAGTCCGCGCCACGGCTCTGGTTGCGCGTCGCCGGGTCGTTGAACGTGTAGTAGGTGCGACCCTGCTGGTCCACGCCACGACCGGTGATGACGACGAAGTGGTCGGTGATGCCGTCAGCGTTGCCCACGTTCGCGGTCGACTTGTGGTTGACGCCCACGACCACCGGCTTGCCCGCGGCGAGCTGCTGGTCGATGTAGTTCCGGCCGCGCTCCGCCGCCCGGCGGTCCACGCTGATGCCGTTGGGGCCCTCGCTCGTGGCGACCTGGATGCGGCGAGAGGGGTCCGTCACGGTGGCGCCACCCTGGCGGGCCATCGCGGTGGCGGCGCGGAAGCACGCCTTGTCACCAGCGCGCTCCACCTGGCTGGCGTCGTACTGGCTGATCCACGGGGTGCGCGTCTGCACCGCCGCGCGGTCGGTGCTCGCCGCGACGCGCTCGGTGTCGTTGAGGTTCGTCGGCGTCGCGCCGTTCGTGGTGGTGGGGCGCTCGGAGGCCGGGCGCGGCGTGGGAGCGGCCGTGGGGCGCTCGGAGGCCGGGCGCGGCGTGGGAGCGGCCGTGGGGCGCTCGGAGGCCGGGCGCGGCGTGGGCACCGGCACCTGACCCTGCGGGACGCCGTCGGTCTGCGTCGTGCCGGAGCGATAGCCACGCGCATCCAGCGCCGAGACGAGCGCCGACTCGCGGCGGTTCTGGTCGGCGCGCAGGCGGGACTCGCTGTGGTTGAAGCCGGCGGCGCGCAGGACGCCCTGGTCGTTGCGGTACGCATTCACGCGCGCATCGACGAGCGACTCGCGGGTGACGCCACGCGGGTCCTGCGCCAGCTTGGGCAGCTCGCGGTTGATGAAGTTCTGCGCGGCGCGGGGCGACTGGGTGTGCAGGTCGAAGTACGTGGAGGCCAGCAGCGCGTTGTTCGGGTCCAGGCCCGCGGCGCGGGCGGCGGCCTCGTAACGAGGCGTCTTGCTGGTCAGCTCACGGTTCCAGATCTGGTCGGCCTGCTGCGGGGTGCTGGCGCCCTGTCCCTGGTAGGAGAACGAGCCACGGTTGTGGGCCGCGTTGCCCGGGTCCGTGTGGCCGCCGTAGCTGGACGTGAAGCCACCGTCCGGACGGCGGTTGCCCTCGGAGGTGCCGACGACGATGGCCGCCTCGGAGTTGGAGCCGCCCCGGGTGAAGGCGCCCAGGTCCTGGATGTTGCGGTAGCCGTTGTTCGTCCCCGACACGTTGGGCGACGTCAGGCCCGCCGCCGCGGTGGTGCCCGCGTCGAAGGTGTCGCCGGGAGTCTGGGTCCGGCGCGCGCCCGTGTTGGTCTGCGTCGGGTTGGCCGCCGTGCGGTCGAACCCGTCGCTGGCCGAGGGAAGCTTGAGGGTCGCCCCCGCCCGAATCTTGTTCGGGTCGGCGATGTTGTTGAGCCGGGCCAGCTCATCCACGGAGGTGCCGTTCCGGGCGGCGATCTTGCTCAGCGTGTCGCGCTCACGGATGCGGTAGGTGCTGCTGGTGTCCCGGCTGCTGGTGTTGTTCCTGACAGTCATGTGGATGGCTCCCTATGAGGTCCGAGACACCCCTCCCCAATCACTGCCGCTGGAGAGGGCATCCACAGACGCCACCCGGATTTTCAAGATCATCCGCCAAAAGTTGCGAACCCACCGAACTTCGCTTTGCCCCAGAGGGAGCGCTACAGGCCCGCACGGGGTGTCCGCCTGTTAATGCACTGCATTATTCCCGCAAATCCGGAGAGCCCGTGACCAATCCGTCACACGCGGATTTCAGTTTCACGACTATTTTTTGGCCAAACTGATGCAATCAATTGCGGGCAGGGAGTCTGGGATGACCACCCGGGCGACTGGCCTGAAGACGCCAGTGCCCCGCTGGCGTGAGCCAACAGGGCACTGTGATTGGAAAGATTCCGTATCGCGGTATCCGCCGCCTACTGGCAGTTCGCGGGCTCGTTGCAGGAGAAGGTGACGGTGTATCTGGCGGTTTGACCGCCCGAGCCGGCCGAGCAGCCCGCCTGCGCCTCCGTCACGTTGCACGCCCCGGCCGGGCACCGGCCCTCCATGCGCGCATAAGCGTCTTCCTGTGCGAGCCCATAGGCCGCGGAGCAGTTGAAGCTGGTGCCCCTTCCGGTCTCCACGAGCCGGGTGCTCCCACAGGTACACGCCACGGTGGGGCAGTACTTCCGCACGCCATCACACTCCACCCAGCCGCCCGACTCAGTCCCGGAGGCACAGACGCCGCTCGCGGAGGAGCAGGAGACGGACGTCGAGTTCGAGCACTGCTGGGTCACCTGGCAGGCCAGCGCCGCCTCGGAGCTCTCCAGGGCCAGGTCCTCGCCACCCGGCGCAGCCCCGGTGCCACACGCGGTCAGCGCGAGGACGGCCAGGAGGGCACCACGGCGCATCAGGTTACTGATTTGTATTTGCATCCCCGAGACGATAGAGGCCATGCCACCACGGCCTCCATCGTGGGAATCCGGTATCCGGTTACCGGCAGTTCGCGGGCTCCTTGCAGGAGTACGTCCGGGTGACGCTCGCGCGGAAGCCATCCGTGCGGTTGGGGCCCAGCGCGATGCAGTCACCGAGGATGTCGGAGCTGTTGCAGCCCCCCGCCGGGCACCGCGCGGTCACGGCGGAGGCCAGCAGGGTGCGCGCCTGGCTCATCGCGGCGCCGCAGGTGGCCCCTTCGCCGGACCGGGTCGCCGTGTAGCGCGTCGTGCCGCAGGTACACGCCGGAGGACAGTAGGTGCGCACGCCGTCGCACTCCACCCAGCCACCGTTGTCCGCGCCCGAATTACAGCCCGTCGTCGGAGAGGAGCACGTCACCGGCGTACCGCTCGGACACGTCTGCTCGACGCTGCAGAGCGCCGCCTCGGACGTCTCCAGCGAGCCACCCTCCTCGCCGCTCACGTCGCCCGCGTTGCACGCGGCCAGGCCCAGCACCGCGCCAATCACTCCACTCCACAGCCAGCTCAGTCGAAGGTTCATCCCCCAACGGTAGAACCGCCGGTGAACCCTCATCAACCTCTGGAAACCCAGGGCTCCGCTCCCTCCTGGAGAGAGCGGAGAGATTCCCGTCTGACTAATTCTTTGAAATGGGGCGGTAGCGGATGCGGTGCGGCTCCAGGGCGTCGGGGCCCAGGCGCTTCTTCTTGTCCGCCTCGTAGTCCTGGAAGTTGCCCTCGAAGAAGAAGGCCTTGCTGTCGCCCTCGAAGGCGAGGATGTGCGTGGCGATGCGGTCCAGGAACCAGCGGTCGTGGCTGATGACCACCGCGCAGCCGGCGAAGCTCAAGAGCGAGTCCTCGAGGCTGCGCAGCGTCTCCACGTCCAGGTCGTTGGTGGGCTCGTCGAGCAGCAGCAGGTTGCCGCCGCTCTTGAGCATCTTCGCCAGGTGCACGCGGTTGCGCTCGCCGCCGGACAGGTCCTTCACGCGCTTCTGCTGGTCCTGTCCCTTGAAGGCGAAGCCCGCCAGGTACGCGCGGCTGGGCACCTGCCCCGCCCGGCCCAGGTCCAGGTGGTCCAGCCCGCCGCTGACCTCCTGGAACACGCTGTTGTCGCCGTTGAGCGCGTCGCGGCTCTGGTCCACGTAGGCCATCACCACCGTCTCGCCAATCTTCAGCTCGCCCGCGTCCGGCTTCTCCGTGCCCGTCATCATCCGGAACAGCGTCGTCTTGCCCGCGCCGTTGGGGCCGATGACGCCCACGATTCCGCCCGGGGGCAGCTTGAAGTTCAGGTCGTCGATGAGGAGCCGGTCACCGTACGCCTTGCGCAGCCCCGTGGCCTCCACCACCAGACCACCCAGCCGGGGGCCGGGGGGGATGATGACCTCGCCCGTGGCCTCGCGCTTGTCCTGCGTCTGGTTGAGCATCTCCTCGTACGCGGAGATGCGCGCCTTGCTCTTGGCCTGCCGGGCCTTGGGCGACTGGCGCACCCACTCCAGCTCGCGCTTGAGCGTCTTCTGCCGCTGGCTCTCCGACTTCTCCTCCAGCTCCAGCCGCTTCTGCTTCTGCTCCAGCCAGCTGGAGTAGTTGCCCTTCCAGGGCACGCCCTCGCCGCGGTCCAGCTCCAGAATCCACTCGGCCGCGTTGTCCAGGAAGTACCGGTCGTGGGTGATGCAGACGATGGTGCCCTTGTACTCCTTGAGCGCGACCTCCAGCCACGCGACGCTCTCCGCGTCCAGGTGGTTGGTGGGCTCGTCCAGCAGCAGCAGGTCCGGCTTCTCCAGGAGGATTCGGCACAGCGCCACGCGGCGCTTCTCACCGCCGGACAGCTTCGTCACGTCCGCGTCGCCCGGGGGCAGGCGCAGCGCGTCCATGGCCATCTCAATCGTGCGGTCCAGCTCCCACCCGTTCGCCGCGTCGATGGCGTCCTGGAGCCGGCCCTGCTCGGCGAGCAGCTTCTCCATCTCCGCGTCGCTCATGGGCTCGGCGAACTTCGCGCTCACCTCGTTGAAGCGGTCCAGCGAGGCGCGAATCTCCTTCAGCCCCAGCTCCACGTTCCCCTTCACGTCCAGCGAGGTGTCGAGCTGCGGCTCCTGCGCCAGATAGCCGACCTTGGCCGTGGGGTCCGGCTTCGCCACGCCGAAGAACTCCGTGTCCACGCCGGCCATGATGCGCAGCAGCGTCGACTTGCCGGAGCCGTTCGGCCCGATGACGCCAATCTTCGCGCCCGGGAAGAACGACAGGTAGATGCCCTTGAGGATCTCCTTGCCATTCTTGACCTTGCGCAGGTCCTGCATCGTGAAGATGAAATTCTGGGCCATCTGGGGGCTTCCTGCTCTGGAGCGGGTGGGGGCTCGCGGATACCAGGGTGGAACAGCGCACTCAAGGCGAGAGAGTCCCGGAGCTTCCCCACCACACCCTCGGCGCCGGACGTCCGCTGCGGAACACCCCGCCAGCCCCAGGACGGTCCGGGCGCGCCGCCCTGCTTCTTCATCGCCACGGGTCCCGCGTCGTCCCGCGCCAACGGGCGCTGCACCGCGCTCCTCCAGGCCCACGGCCCCGCTGAAGTTTTTCAGTCTTATCCAGTGTTAATTGAATTGTTTGATTTACACACCTAGTTTCCTGTCTCCATCTCGTCTCACTGGAGGCAGTCATGAAGGATTTTCTGAGCATCCATCTCCCGCTGGTCCTGACCGCATCCCTGCTGTCGGTGGCCTGCGGCAGTCCGATGGAAGAGCGCGCCGAGGGGGTGGACCAGACGGTCCTCGCCCAGGATGAGCAGGCCCTGGCGCCGCTGGCCGTGAGCATCACGTGCAGCTCACAGGGCATCACCAATCCCAACTTCTTCACGCCGTCCTTCCGGTGCACGGGGACCGGCAGCGGCGGCGGCGGCAACAGGCCCACCTACAGCTTCGCGTGGACGGCCCTCACGAACAGCTTCATCACCAGCCAGAAACCCGGCCTCGGGACTTCGGAGATTGGCGGCTATTGCAACCCGAACGTGTCGGCCGAGGTGCAGGTCACCATCACCGACTCGCTGGGCGCCACGGCCACGACCACCCAGTCCTTCTTCTGCTTCGCCTTCGTGGGCTGACGCGAACCGCCCCCCGCGCACCGCCCCCGAGGCCCCCCGGAGGCGGTGTCGGCGCGCTCGACCCAGGCCGCGGCACAGCCGTTACCGGGAGTGCGGCCGGGCGCGATTCCCGAGGGAGGACTCCAGAAGGGATGCGGGAGTTCTGACGGCGGAGGTCCGAGGTGTTAGGAGAAGCGCGCCATGTCGACGCCCACTCCCGCCCTCGAGCTCACGGGGCTCACCAAGCGCTACGGTGACTTCACCGCGTTGCAGCAGATGAACCTCACCATCCAGCCGGGCGAAATCTTCGCGCTGCTGGGGCCCAACGGCGCGGGCAAGACGACGATGATTGGCAGCGTCTGCGGCCTGGTGCGCAAGACGGCCGGCACCATCCGCGTCTTCGGCAAGGATTTGGACCAGGACGCGGTGGGCCCGCGCTACCAGTTGGGCCTGGTGCCGCAGGAGATCAACTTCGACCCGTTCTTCACCGTCGCGGAGTCCTTGCGAATCCAGCTGGGCTTCTACGGCCAGCGCCAGGACGAGGCCCGCGTCGACGAGGTGCTCAAGGCCCTCAACCTGCACACCAAGAAGGACTCGCTCACGCGCGCGCTCTCCGGCGGCATGAAGCGCCGGCTGCTCATCGCCAAGGCGCTGGTGCACAAGCCCAAGCTCGTCTTCCTGGACGAGCCCACCGCGGGCGTGGACGTGGAGCTGCGCCGCGACCTCTGGACGTACGTGCGCAAGCTGGCCTCGGAGGGCACCACCATCCTCCTCACCACCCACTACCTGGAGGAGGCCGAGGAGCTGGCGGACCGGGTGGGCATCATCAACGAGGGCCGCCTGCTGATGGTGGAGGACAAGGCGACGCTCCTGCGCCGCTTCGGCGAGAAGCGCGTCGTCGTCACCTTCCAGGAGCCCCAGACGACGCTGTCGGAGGCCACGCTCCGCTTCGCCCCGCGCCTGTCCGAGGACGGCCGCTCACTCACCTACGTGGAGCGCGAGGGCGTGGCCCCCGCGGGTGACCTGCTGCGCGTGCTGTACGCGGAAGGCCTGCCCATCGCCGACGTGGAGACGCGTCGCTCCCGCCTGGAGGACGTCCTCATCGAGGTCCTCCGAGGCCGTCCCTCCCCCCAGGCCGCCTGACCTTCCTCGCAAAGACACCACCATGAACGTCCTCGGGATGCAGACGCTGTTCGTGAAGGAGGTCCGGCGCTTCATGCGAGTGCCGGGGCAGACCGTCCTCTCACCGCTCATCAGCACCACGCTGTATTTCATCGTCTTCGGCTACAGCATCTCCGGCCGCGTGCACGAGGTGGAGGGCTCGCCGTACCTGCACTTCATCGTGCCGGGCCTCGTCTTCCTGGGCATCGCCAACAACGCGTTCCTCAACAGCTCCTCCTCGCTGTTCATCACCAAGATTCAGGGCACGGTGGTGGACCTGCTGGTGGCGCCCCTGGGGCCCGGGGAGCTGATGGCGGGCTTCATCGGCGGCGCCATGGTGCGCGGCCTCGTCGTCGGCGGCCTGACGTGGGCCGTGGCGGGCGCCTTCGCGGGCTTCAGCCTGGAGCACGCGTGGGTGGCCCTGTACTTCCTGCTCATCGCCTCCTACGTCTTCAGCATGCTGGGCATGCTCGCCGCCGTGTGGGCGGAGAAGTTCGAGCAGATCAACTTCTTCCCCACCTTCGTCATGCTGCCGCTCACCTTCCTCGGCGGCGTCTTCTATTCCGTGCGCGAGCTGCCCTCGCCCTGGAACACCGTCAGCCTCTTCAACCCCATGGTCTACATGGTGGAGGGGTTGCGGTACGGGATGCTCGGTCGCAGCATCTACTCGCCCCTGTTCGGTGGCGGAATCCTCGCGGGTGTCGCCGTAGTGGCAACCCTTGTCGTGTACTTCGTGCTCCGCTCCGGCTACAGGATGAAGGCATGAGACCTACCCAGACCTTCATGCCCCCGTGTCACTGTGGGGTGACGCCCGACTGCCCATTTCCCGCACGGTGAGAAAGGGAGATATTCTCCCGAGCACATCATGGCGGTGCCATTCGGTAAGTACGAGTTGCTGCGGAAGATTGCCTCGGGAGGCATGGGACAGGTGTTTCTGGCCCGTGAGCATGGAACGGGCTTCGAGCGGCTGGTGGTCCTCAAACTCATCCTCCCGCACCTCGCGGAGGATGATGAGTTCCTCTCCATGTTCCTGGATGAGGCCGGGCTGGTGGCCCGACTCACCCACCCCAACCTCATCACGATTCTCGACCTGTCCCAGATAGAGGGACGGCACTGCCTGGCCATGGAGTACGTCCAGGGTGACGACGTGCGTCGTCTGGAGAAGTACTCCCGGGCGCAGAACAAGCCGATGTCGGTGGGGTTGATTCTGCGCGTCATCGCGGATGCCGCGGCGGGTCTTCACTACGCGCATCAGGCGCGGGACGTTCAGGGCCGGCCCATGCGGCTGGTGCACCGCGACGTGTCACCGCAGAACATCCTGGTCGGCTTCGACGGTGGCGTGAAGGTCATCGACTTCGGTGTGGCCAAGGCGGCGACCAGCAGCGCCAACACGGCGACGGGTGTGCTCAAGGGCAAGTATCCCTACATGTCCCCCGAGCAGGCGAGCGGCCTGGCCATCGACGCGCGCAGCGACTTGTTCGCGCTGGGCGTCGTCATGTGGGAGATGCTGACGGGCAAGCGGCTCTTCAAGGGCGACTCCGACTTGATGACGCTGCGGCTGGTGAAGGACTGCCAGGTGCCGCGCCCCTCGCAGCTCAACCCCAAGCTGCCGCCGGGGCTGGACGAGGTGGTGCTCAAGGCGCTGGCGCCCACGCCGGACGAGCGCTACCCGGACTGCGGCGCCTTCCGGCTCGCGCTGGAGGACTACACGCTCAACCTGCGGCTGCCCTCGAGCAGCGCGCACCTGTCGGCGTACCTGCGGGAGCTGTACGCGGACCGCATCTCCACGGAGACGGACCCGGCGAAGCTGGACCAGCTCGCCGAGGACGCGGACCTGGACTCGCGCTCCAACTCGTCGCTCAGCGGCGTGGGGGGCCCGGCCGGGCGCACGTCCGCGTCGCGGCAGAACCCTCGCAACATCACCCCGGGGACGCGCTCGCGGCAGCAGGCGGTGGCTCCCGTCGGGGCCGTGGTGCAGGACCGCACGCGCGGCACCTCGCCCATGGACCGCGCGCCCTCGGAGGAGGTGCGCCGCATTCCGTGGATGCCCGTCGTCGTGGCGAGCGTGGGACTGCTGCTGGCGGGCGCGGCCGTCATCTTCCTGCGCGGGCCCGCGGGCGCGACGACGCTGCCCGTGACGACGACGACGCAGCCGGTCCACGTGGAGCGCGAGCAACCCCCGCCTCCACCCAAGCCCACGCCGGAGCCGGTGAAGATGACGGAGGTGCTCGTCACCACCGAGCCCGCTGGCGCGACGGTGAGCATCGCCGGCGAGGCGCGTGGCCAGACGCCCACGACGCTGTCGCTGGAGCAGGGCGCGCCCATCGTGGCGGTGACGCTGACGCTCGCTGGCTACGAGCCGGTGACGCGCGAGGTCTCCGCCGCCGACAACGAGCTGCACCTGGAGCTGCGGCGCCAGGGCAAGTCCCCTGGCACCACCAGCACCAAGCGCCCCGGGGGTCCCCAGCAGGGTGGGAACCTGGGCATCAAGACGGGCCGCTGAGGCGGCCCGGCTCCGCGGGCCTCTCTACGGAGTGGCCTGCGGTCTCGGCTTGCCCTTCGCGGCCGACGCCGACGTCGACGAGGACGAGGACGCCTTCGGCAGCGCGGGCGGAGGCGGCTTGGCGAAGGAGTCGATGAGCGGCATGACCAGCTGGGCCAGGTCCAGGATGGGCCCGTCGAAGTTGTCCACCATCTGGACGGTGGGCCCCAACCTCAACAGCTTGTCGCTCTCCGCGGTGTGCTCGCTCCAGGCGACGCCGCCCACGGGCCCTGGCGTGCCGGTGCGCAGGAATTGGACGAGGGACTCCACCAGGTGGCTGGTGAACTTCCGGTCCTCGTCATTGAAGAGGTCTCCCGTCGGCGGGACGTGGTCGGCCGTCTCCAGGAAGTAGGGGATGTCTCCGCCGTGGGGCACGCCCAGGGGCTGCCGGGGCGCGAGCAGCTTCGCGCGGTACTCGAAGTAGTAGCGCCAGGCGTGGGCGCCATGGTGGGCGTGGAAGGAGCCCAGGTGGCGCGGCGTCACGGAGAAGACGAAGTCGCGGCACATCCGCCGGCCAATCTCCCGGTCGTCACTCACGTCGGGGTAGAGCTTGCGAATCATGTCACCGAGGGAGCCCAGCTTCTCGATGATGGTGGCCGGGTCGATGCCGAACGAGGACACCACGCTGGAGTCGTCGCTGGTGCTGCCGAGGATGAGCGGCAGCTTGAGCTGCGAGCCCTTCTCGAAGCTCTCGCGAATCGTCTGGGGGAGCACCGAGTCCCCGTAGATGGGGCTGGGCGCATTGACGCTGTCCGAGGGGAGCGCCCAGAACTTCTCCGGGTCCAGCTTGCGCAGCTTCTCCATGGTGGCCTGCTGCCAGGGGATGCCCTGATGGTGGGCGAAGGCGACGCCCGCCAGCTTCGCGTCCGCGACGGACTTCTCCTGGATGACGTACGAGCTCATGGCCACGCCGCGGCGGAAGGGGTTCTTCTCGCGGATGAGCGGGGAGGCGAAGAACGCCAGCACGCTCTTGGCGCCAGCGGACTGGCCCATGATGGTGATGTTGCTGGGGTCTCCTCCGAACTGGGCGATGTTGTTCCTCACCCACTCCAGCGCGAGCATCTGGTCCAGGATGCCGAAGTTGGCCGGGCCGCCCGGGTTCTCCTTCTCCAGCTCCGGGTGCGTGAAGAAGCCCAGGTGTCCCAGGCGGTAGTTGAAGGTGACGAGCACCACGTCACGGGCGGCGATTTGCGTGCCGTCGTAGGGGGGCACGCGGCCCGAGCCGATGACGAAGGCGCCGCCGTGAATCCAGAACAGCACGGGCAGCTTCGCGCCCGGGTCCGTCTTGGGCGTCCAGACGTTGAGGTAGAGGCAGTCCTCGGCCATCTTGCCGGGGTCTCCACCGCCGCCCGCGATGCAGGCTTCGCGCGACTGGAGTGCGGAGGGACCGAACTCGAGCGCCTCACGAGGGGCGGTCCACGCGGGGATGCGCTGGGGCTCGCGCCAGCGGAGGTCGCCCACGGGAGGCTTCGCGTAGGGGATGCCCTTGAAGACGGAGACCTTCCCTTCCACCTTGCCGAGCAGCTGGCCTTCCTTGGTGGTGACCGGGGGTGTCTTGATGACATTCATTGTCTGGCTCCGTTGGGGTGAATGGGGACGTGTCCACGTGCGTGGGCACACGGTCGGAGCCGGGAGAAGGACTACCTGTCGAGGAGCTACGCGAGCGAATCGCCTGACCACCGTCCGGGTGGGGTGCGTGACATAGAATTTCGGCGCAATGCCTCGCAACCTCCGTGTCGAAGGGTTCATGACAAGCGCGGGCTATGAAACAGAGGACGTGTGACACACCTCCCCGGGGGCCATGGCGACTGTCGACCGGAGCGCGGAGAGGATGCCCCGTGGGGTCCGTGGGTCGTTCGTAGGTGACACTTCCCGTGGGGCACGGACCCGCGCGCTCAGACTTCCTCGAACTTCGCCCCTGTGACCTTGGCGCGCTCCAGGGCCACCTTGAGGTCCTCGGAGACGATGAGGGCGACGGACCAACCCCAGGTGCGGAAGACCTTCGCGCCGCCGACCTTCGTGCGGTCGATTCGCATCCCGTAGACGCTTCGGTACATACCGAGCTTGTCCGGCCGCTCATCCTCGGGCTGCCAATACAGTGCCTCTTCCGAGGCCTCGTCATCGATGCACCGGATCAGCCTGGGGGCCACGAGTATTTGATACCCATCCGGGCAGCCTTTGATGTCGACGGGTATCAATTGCACATCATCGCCAGCCAACTCCGCGAAGAGGGTGGCCACCCGGATGTTGACAACGGGCGTCATGCCAGCGCCTGCCGTGCTGTAATCCAACCGCTTTCCGGGCTCGTCGATGGTGAGCGTCAGGCTGCCCTCTATGTGAGCTGGCCGCCCCGACGTGAACTCCCGGATGTCCTCCACCTCGTTGCCCGCTGCGTCCAGCGGCTCTCCTAAAGACCACTTCCCGCGCCGCATGTCAGGCCTGAGTCTGAAGTATCGAGATGGATTCGGCATGATGGACTTCCTAGATTTCTCACGGGTCCTGAGTCAAAATTCCGTGGACTCTAGTTCCTGGGGTCTGCGCTTCTTTGGCGAGGCGGCGCAACACACTCCTGAGTGCCTCCCGGCACTCTACCACCTTCCGGCACGGCCCCAGCGCCTCCAGCAGTCGGTCATGGACATACTCATGATACTGCTGCGGATGCGGCCCCTTGTGCCCCACGACTTCGACGATGTTCTCGCGGTCTTTCAGGTCCATCCCAGCCCTTTTGAAGATCTTTCGGAACTCCGGCGTCCAGGGCCCGCCGCGCGCGGCGGAGACATCGTTCTTGTTCGTGGCGATGTGATGATTCTCACTGCGCCCTTTCCGGCTCGCCATGGCCACGGCGTTCGGGGCGAGCGCGATGGTGAACCCCTCCGCCGTCAAGGCGACCGCACTCACGCTGCCCACGGCCGCGTACTGGAAGCCGGCTTGGGACTCCACCGCCAGGGCCGCCTGGGCGGAGCCCGGCAGTCCCACTGACTTCGACGCCAGCCCCGCCGTGTTCCCGATGGCTACCGTGGCCAGCATGACGAAGACGCGCGCCGCGTTCTCCCCGAGCACCTCTCCGTAAGCCTCACCCGCCGCCTGGAGCTGCTCGAAGCTCGTCGCCCGGTCCACCTGGCGCACCAGCGTCAGCCACCCGTCCAGCATGCTCCACACCGTGTCCACGCCCAGGTAGGCGATGAGGCAGGCCGTCAGCGTGGCCGCCACGCCTTTACTCACGGGCTCCGGCAGTGACCACAAGAGCAGGTACATCGTCGCGGAGGCGGCGATGCCAGCCACGACGGCCTGGGGGTCCGTCATCCCCTCCAGAGCTTCGGCGGTCTCCTCCCACACCGAGTCCATGGCGATGGCCAGGGCCCAGGTGTACTTGCCATCGCTGGCCAGCAGCGGTCCCTCGTCCAGCAGACGCAAGCAGTCCCCGGGTCGGTCCTTCCGCTTGCACCACTGTCCGTAGGCGCGTGTCAGCGCCTCGTCCGCGTAGTCCTCCAGCAACCGAGGACCGTCCACATCCCCACCACGCTGGGGGATGAGTCGCGAGGAGCCACGCTCATACCCATACACCCCACTCCGGGACGGAATGCCGAAGCGCTCCCGGGCTACCTGCATGGGATTGCGAGAAGGAGGAACATCTCGCCCCAGCTCAGCGATGGCCTCCTTGAATTCGTCATCTTCGAGTTCGGCGGCGCTCACTTCCGCGTCAGGCTCCTCGTGAGGAGTGACGAGGAAGGAGTCCTCCCCGGTCTCCAGTCGCACGACTCGACTTGTCGCGCAGCCGGTGACGGCCATCAACAGGAGCAGCGACACCACCCAGCGAAGCGTCATGGTAGGCCCCGGCAAGAGGCCCGCGGTGAGGCGGGCAACCCCAGGCAATACCAGACGACGCTGACAGGCGGCCCAAGGCATACCCCGGGCCACCTGGGTTCACGTCAGCGCTTGAAGTGGTCCGCGATGACGTTGGCCACGCAGCACGTCAGCTTCTTGCCGGTGGGGACATGCAGGAACTCGTTGGGGCCGTGCGCGTTGCTGCCCGGGCCCAAGAGGCCGGTGATGAGGAATTGAGCCTCCGGGAAGCGCTCGCCCAGCATGCCCATGAAGGGGATGGTGCCGCCCTCACCCATGGCCATGGCCGGCCGGCCGAAGTACGTGCCGGACGCGGACTCCACCGCGCGCGACAGCCAGCCCGCCAGCGGCGGCGCATCCCAGCCGATGCTCGCCTTGTCACCCTCGAAGCTCACCTTCGCGCCGTACGGCGGGTCCTTCTCCAGCGCTTCCTTCAGCGCCTTCTGCGCCGCCTTCGGCTCCAGCCTCGGAGGGATGCGCATGGACAGCTTCACCGTGGTGAAGGGCCGCAGTACGTTGCCCGCGCTCTGGAGCGGCGGCAGACCATCCACGCCCGTCACGGACAGCGCCGGCCGCCATGTGCGGTTGAGCACCAGCTCCGCGCCGTCGTCCGACATCGGCTGCATCCCAGACACCCACGGGAACTTGCCGAAGACCTCCTCGCCCAGCACCTTCGCCGCCGAGCGCGCCTGCTCTTGCCGCTCCTTCGGAATCTCCACATGCAGGCCCTGCACCGTCACGCGGCCCGTGCCCTCGTCCTCCACCCGCGACAATACCTGGCGCAGCACACGGAACGACGACGCCACGATTCCGCTCGCGTCACCGGAGTGCACACCCTCCGTGAGCACGTCCACGCGCAGGTTGCCGGCCACCATGCCGCGCAGCGATGTCGTCATCCAGAGCTGGTCGTAGTTCGCGCAGCCCGAGTCCAGGCACACCACCAGCGACGGCTTGCCGATGCGCGGCGCCAGCGCCTCGATGTACGCCGGCAAGTCGTAGCTGCCGCTCTCCTCACACGCCTCGATGAGCACCACGCAGCGCGCGTGCGGCACGCCCTGCTCGCGCAGCAGGCGCAGCGCCGTCAACGACGCGAAGGCGGAGTAACCATCATCCGCGCCACCCCGGCCGTAGAGCTTGTCGCCCTCGCGCACGGGGGTCCACGGCGTCAGGCCCTCGCGCCAGCCCGTCATCTCCGGCTGCTTGTCCAGGTGGCCGTACATCAGCACGGTGTCGTCGCCGCGCGTGCCGGGCACTTCCATGTAGATGACCGGAGTGCGGTCCTTCCCCTGCTCGTCCTTGAGGCGGATGACCTCCAGCGTGAGGCCCGGCAGGTGCGGCGCCTGCGCGCGGCACCACTCCGCGATGAGCTGCACCGCGGCTTCCATGTGCCCGGCCTTCACCCAGTCCGGGTCGAACGCAGGCGACTTGTTGGGGATGCGGATGTAGCGCTCGAGCGCCGGGAGGATTTCCTTCTCCCAGATGCGGTCGGAGGACTCGGTGGCGGTCTGGACATTCATGGCCGCGATGCTGAGCACGGGACGCCGCCTCTGTCGACACCGACAAACCACGGGTGAAGCCAGTGGAGCCCCGCCCCACCGGCCTCCCCTCCTCCCGGCCTGATGGCCTCCATCGGTGGACCTGTCATGGCCCGCCCGCTTCCAGGGGGCACGAGGAACCACCGTGCCCCCTGGAAGCACCGCGTCAGCGCCCGTGCGTCACGGCTGGATTTCGCGGACCGTCAACCACTTGAAGTCCACGTCCGTGGCGTTGTCCCAGCGGAACGTCGCGATGGGACCACCCCATGTAATCGGCATGGCCCCGGTGGCGCCGCCGCAGTGCTGCGCGTCACCGCCCCAGGTGCCCGAGTCGACCATGTCGTAGACCTTCTTCCACGTCACCTTGTCGGCGTTCTCGTTGACGTACATCTCCAGCCGCACGGCCTCCTTGCCGCTGACGGTGGTGTTGCGCATCACCGCCTTGAAGCCCACCCAGCGGCCCTTCAGCGCGGACGTGGCCGCCTTGTAGGACGCCTGCTCGTAGGACACGTGCCACGTCTCCTTCTGCCAGCGGACGCGGCCGTCATAGTGCAGGCCCGCCTTGTAGCTGCTGCCCTCGCAGCCGGAGTGGTCGTCGTTGTGTTTGCCGCCGCGCGCGTACCAGTCGAAGTTGTCCTTCACGTCAGACGTGGCGTTGAGCTTCACGAAGCCCGTCATCTCCACGTTTCGCCAGTCATTGGCCGCCTGCATGTAGCCCCGGCTCGCCAGCACGTCCCGGTCATACGTGGGAATCTTCCGGTCGTCGTAACCCGTGGAGGTGTAGACGAGCAGCCGCACCGCGCTGTTCTTCATCTTCCACGAGCCATCCGAGTTGCGGGTGATGGTCTTCTGCGGATTGAAGCGCGCATCCGACGTCGCGTTGTCCGCCAGCGACCACGCCTCCCCCCCGCTCTTGGACGGGTAGAGCATCGTCACGCCGAACTTGTCCTTGCCCGTGGGCGATGGCGTGCCCACGTCGGTGGTGATGGCCGCAAGCTCGGAGATGCTCGCCCAGGTGTTCATCGTGCTGCCATTGACGGTGATGCGCACGTAGCGCGCGTTCACCGGGGAGAAGGACACGCGCTCGAAGGTCGTGCTCTTCCCAGACGATTTGCCCGAGGACATCTGCGTCCACGCGCTGCCATCCGTGGAGGTGGAGACGACGAAACTGCTGGAGCGCTCATTGCCTCGGAACCAGGCGATGTCCACCGCGCTCACGGACTTCACCGCGCCCAGGTCACCGCGCAGCCACTGTCCCACGCCGTCGCTGGACCAGCGCGTGTTGACGTCTCCATCGATGGCATTGGCGGGCACGTTGCCGTCGTTCCCGCTGGCGGTGACGGCGACGAAGCCGCCCGCGGCCAGCACGGGCGTGGAGAGCGCGAAGGCCGTCACCGCGAGCGCGCGACACGACATGCGCCAGCGAGCTCCCAGCCGGGATGAGGTCCTGTGGTGTGGATTCAAGTTGCTACCTCGAGTGAGGCCACCGAGGGCCACGACCCACCGGACGGACAGCACCGCCCCGGCACGCCGCGTTCCCCCCGCGGCGCGTTGGCTTTCCTCCGTCGACACGCGCCAGGGAGCCCGAAGTCTCCTCACGACACGCCGCCCACGGTGTTGATGACTCAACGTTCGGACTGCGGCGCCAATACCCGAGGGGGTGATAGGTAATTCCCAACACCCACCCCCTCGGGCGAGCCCGCGCTCGTCCGGACGCCAGGGCCCCTACCGCTGACTCGGGAAACGCAACACGACGGCGGACGGGCCTTCCAGGCGCACGACTCCGTCCCGGAGTGGCGACGTCCGGGTGTCGCCACCGAAGCGCGGCGACTCGCTCCACAGTACGACCTCGGCTTCAGGAGGGACGCGGTGCTCCACCGTCCCGCGCAGGCCGAGCAGCACCTGGAGCACCTGCCCGCCTCCTCGCCGCTCCAGCACCAGCGCCTCCGGCACCACGGCCCGCGCGTCGTATGCGCCACGCCGTGCGTCCTTCATCGCGGGCTCCGTCGCGCGCAGGCGGAGCAGCTCGCGGTAGAGCGCGCGGATGCCCGAGTGCCCCGGCTTCTGGGCCTCGCTCCAGTCCAGCCGGGAGCGCGCGAAGGTGTCCTCCGCTTGCGGGTCCGGCACCTGCTCGCCCGCGAAGCGCGTGAAGCCCGCGAACTCCTTGCGTCGGCCCTCGGTGACGAGCCGTCCCAGCTCCTCGTTGTGGTCCGTGAAGTAGAGGAACGGCGTGCTCGCGTTCCACTCCTGGCCCATGAAGAGCAGCGGGGTGTACGGCGACAACAGCAGTAGCGCGCTCATCGCGCGGAAGGCGGCGGGGGACACGTCATGTCCCAGTCGCTCGCCCAGCGCGCGGTTGCCCACCTGGTCATGGTTCTGGAGGCAGTACACGAAGGCCGAGGGCTCCACGCCCTCCGCGCGCGTGCCCCGCGCATGCCCCTGGTTCTTCGACACCTGGCCCTCGTAGAACCAGCCCTGGCGCAGCGTGCGCGCCAGGTCCTCCGCGCTGCCCGTGTAGTCCTGGAAGTAGCTCTCGCTGTCGCCCGCGAAGGCGCGCCGCATCTGGTGGTGGAAGTCATCCGCCCAGACCCCGTCCAGCCCGTGGCCACCCTCGGACGCGGGCGACATGAGGCGACGCTCGTTGCGCTCGTCCTCGGCGATGACGATGACCCGGCGTCCCGGCGCGCTGGCCCGGGCGCGCTCGGCGATTTCGGTGAGCAGGTGCGGATGCGTCTCGTCGACGATGGCGTGCGCCGCGTCCAGGCGCAGGCCGTCCAGGTGGTAGTCGCGAATCCACATCTCCACGTTGGAGAGCACCATCTCCCGCACGGGCCGGCTGTCCTTGCCGTCGTAGTTCACCGCGTCGCCCCACGGCGTGTGGTGGCGTCCGGTGAAGTAGTGCGGCGAGTACGCGCGCAGGTAGTTCCCGTCCGGCCCGAAGTGGTTGTAGACGGCGTCCAGCAACACGCCCAAGCCCTGCGCGTGCGCGGCGTCCACCAGCCGGCGCAGTCCCACCGGCCCGCCGTACACCTGCGCGGGCGCGAAGAGGTCCACGCCGTCGTAACCCCAGTTGCGAGTGCCCGGGAAGCTGGCCACCGGCAGCAACTCCAACGCGGTGATGCCCAGCTCCTTCAGCGAGGGTAGCTTCGAGATGAGCGCCTCGAAGGTCCCCTCGGGCGTGGCGGTGCCCACGTGCACCTCGTAGAGGACAAGCGCCTGGGGCTCCACGCCCTTCCAGCCCGCGTCCGTCCACGCGAAGTCCGGCACCACCACTTCCGACGGGCCGTGCACCCCCTGCGGCTGCGCGCGAGACCACGGGTCCGGAAAGGGCCCCTCGCCATCCACGCGCAGCTTGTAGCGCACGCCCGCGCCCTGTCCCTCCAGCACCGCGCTGAAGTAGCCATCGCGCTCCGCCGTCATCGGCAGCACGCGCCCCGGCTCACCGCGCGCGTCGTGCAACACCACCTCGACACGCTGGTGGCCCGGAGCCCAGACCCGCCACCGCACCCTCGGGCCCGCTTCCACCCACGCACCCAGCGAGGGGACCTGCGCCTGCTTCGCGTCGACCTTCTTCTCCGCCAGAGCACCCATTGAGTGTTCTGTAATGCGCCCGCGCGTCGCACGGGAGCACTTGCGCGCGGACGAAGCCCACTCTCCCATCAGAGATGTTCACGGGTGGGCGTTCACACGGAGCAGGCCCCCCTCGGGTCGGCCGCTCGCTCAGGTGGGCTCACGATGGAGCAGGAACGGGAACGTGAGGCGGCGCAGCACCGGCAGCTCCAGGTGGGTCATCGCCAGCAGGGTCCGCCCCTCCAACCAGCGCAGCTCGTCCACCCAGGGACGCCACTGTCTCCCCACCTCCGGCGTGTACTCCACCTGGAGCGAGGTGCGCCCGTCCACCCGTGACGTCCCCTCGCGAACCACCAACGGCACGGACCGCCACACGCCGCCCACGCGGCTCACGAGGTTCGCCCCCTCGCGTCCTCCTGGGGCGATGTCCTTGCCCCACCAGCCTCGCATCCCCAGCACGCCCAGCAGTCGCTGCGCGAAGCCCTGGAACCAGGCGGGCCCCAACAGCTCCGCCCGGTAGCGTCCCGGCAGCGCTTCCCGGGTGGGCGTGGGAAGGCGGGTGAACAGCAAGCGCCACTCGCTCAGCGTGCGGTGCTCCGGCGCGAGCGCGAGGGGGGGTGCGACTGGTGTCGAGAGGCTCATGCCCGGACGCTAAGCAGCGTGTCCTGGCGCGCGCAGCCAGCCGCGCCCGCTCGCCCCTCCTCTGAGGGGGCTCTTCGTGACCCGCCTCTCCGGCTGGCTTCAGGGGCGAGAAAGGCACCAGGTCGTCGGCCTGCTTGTGGACGCCCCGGGGCGCCAGGATGATGCGGCCCCGGCCCGGAAGCCTTCCGGTCCGCCCTCCCCTGGAGCTGCCTGGAATGACTGTCGCCCGCCATGGCCTGGAGTCACGGCCTGTCCCTCGCGATGAGGATGTCCGCGAGCGTGTCGCGGCCATCGAGGTCCTCTCCCCTCGCGAAATCGACGCGCGGCTCACGGACCTGGGCTACCGCGGGCAAGAAGAGGCGCGTCGCGCGGCCTCCGTGCTGGCCTACCGCCACCTGCGCCGCATCCGCCGCCTGCACCTGGAGGGCCTCGCGCCCGAGCCCGGCATGCGCGAGAACTGCATGTTCCTGGGGCCCACCGGCTCCGGCAAGACGTTCCTCGTGGAGCTCCTGTTCCGCGAAATCCTCGCCGTGCCCACGGTGCTGGCGGACGCCACCCAGTTCTCCGAGACGGGCTACGTGGGCGACGACGTCAACACGCTCCTGTCGCGCCTGTATGAAGTCGCGGGCAAGGACGCGGAATGGGCCGCGTGCGGCGTCATCTGCATGGACGAGTTCGACAAGCTCGCCACCAGCCGCTCCGACAGCCGCTTCGCGGGGCAACAGACCACCAAGGACGTCAGCGGCTTCGGCGTGCAGCGCAGCCTCCTGCATCTGCTGTCCGCCGCCAGCGCGGACTTCCCTCCGGACTTCGGCTTCACCAGCCGGCTCCAGCCGGACACGATGGAGCTGTCCTGCCTCACGTTCATCGCCTGCGGCGCCTTCAGCGGCCTGCGCTCCACGGCGGAGGGTATGACGCGCACGGAGCGCCTGGGCTTCGGCCGCGAGCCCCAGCACACGCGCGAGGAGTCCATCGCCGTGGCCGTCACCCAGGAGCAGCTGGAGCAGACGACGGCCTTCGCGCGCTACGGCTTCATCCCGGAGCTCATCGGCCGCTTCAACCGGCTGGTCTCCTTCACGCCGCTGGACGCGGCCACGCTGGGCGACATCCTCCAGAACCACGTGCTGCGCTCCTACGAGCGCGAGTTCGAGCAGGAGGGCCTGCGCCTCCAGGTGGAGCCCGCCGTGCGCGAGCACATCGTGACGCGCGCGCTCAAGCGCGAGACGGGCGCGCGCGGCCTGCGCACCACCTTGGGGCCCCTGCTGGAGCAGACCGCCTACGAGCACTTCGGCCGGCAGGGCTCGGCTTCCACCGTGCGGCTGGTGCTGGAAGGCGACGCGGTGCGCACCCTCGCGGAGTAGCGCGGCCCCAGGCCACCGGGCCGCCGGGAGCCCGTCGGCGGCTCGGGCGGCGAGCAGGGAGGCAGGCCCGTCCCTCATCTGGCCCGCATGCGTCTTACGGTTCTACCGAGCACGTGAGAACGCGGGAACGCCAACACCAGAGGGCCACACATCATGGCGCACACGGACCACACGCGAGAGATTCCCCGGGAGGGCTGGGCGGACTATCTGGCCCTGCTCTCCAGCATGGAGAAGGAGCACCCGGTTCGCATCGAGGTGGAGGGCCTGGACCTGGGAGCGCAGTCGGCCGTCAAGGGCGGAGCGCTCCTGGAGATCAGCCTCGAGGAGAAGGGCAGCGACAAGGGCGTCGTCGAAATCATCATCGGCAACCCGGACGGCAACGACACCCACCGCATCCTGAAGCCTGAACACATCTACGCGGACGAGAGCGAGAGCGGCGAACTGGAGTGCCTCGACATCGAGAGCAGCGAGGACAACACCAAGACGCTCATCTACTTCGGCGAGGCAGCCACCGCCGGCGCGCGCACCATGGACTGAGGCCTGTCCTCGGACGCACAGAAAGACCGGAAGGCACCCCCCTCCGCGGGAGAAGGAACCTTCCGGCCTGGGGCCTTGGCCCCCTTCGCCACTCACGTGACGAGGGGAGCCTTGGCCGGGTGAGTCGAACTCAAATCACGGGTACAGAGCGCGAGCGCCCGTCTTGTCCAGGCTGGTCAGGACGAGGTCGCCCGTCTGGCCGCCGTTGCACTGGGGGTAGTGCATGACGGAGGAGCGGTCATACGCCGTCAGCGCGCGCCACTGCGCGTCCTCGTAGCAGCCCGTGCTGGACAGGCGGGTGTGCTCGTGGCGGAAGCCGAGCACGTGGCCCAGCTCGTGGCGCAGGATGCCCGCCAGCGTCCAGGGCGCGATGCTGCCGAACGCCGTGTTGTCGACGAGGACGTTGCGGCCCGAGCGAGCCGAGCCCGGGAAGAACGCGCGCGCCAGGTACTGGCCACCGGAGTTCACCGGACGCACGTCGAACAGCACGCCCGCCTGCGACGCCGTGCAGCTCGCGTCGTACGTGGTGCTGTGGGTGAAGTTGACGCTCGCGGTGGCCTCCCAGGCCGCCGTCGCGCTGTTCATCGCCGTGACGACCTTCGCCTTGTTCGTCGTGCCGAAGGTGCTGCTGACGCAGTAGGTCAGCGCGCCCTTCTGCGTGGCGCTCCACTTGCGGTCACCCGCGGCGGTGCCACCGCTGTTGTACACGGCCAGACCCTCGTGGGCCTTGCCCTCGTCCGTGACGACGTTGTTGTCGAAGTAGGCGCGCAGCTCCTCCTCGCTGTCCACGGCCTGGTCCATGTCGAAGATCCACTTGCCTTCGGGATCCTGCACGGCACTCGCGCGGAACTCCTCCCACGTCATCTTCGGCGCCTGCGTCTCGGAGGCCTCGGGGCCACCACACGCCGTACCCAGGAGAGCGACACCAGCCAGCAACGCCATGGAGCGGAACTTGAGCATTCGAATTTCCTTGGACCAGCTACAGCGGGGGATGCGCCCTCCACCTGGTTCCTCCACCAGCCGCGGCACGGCGCGCCCTGCCCATGAGCAACTGTCGGGCCAAGGACGGCCCACAGTGGCAAAAACCGCGATAAAGGATTAACCTGGAGTATCCGCACTCCAGGTTCCAAGGCCGATTTGTAAATGGACCTGACAGACGGTTCCGCAACCTGCTGGAGAGATTGGAGTTTCTTCTCACAGGGAGGACTGTTCGAGAACCGGACAGTGCTGTCCGCGAATCAGTCAACCGCCCCCGGGGTCGCAGGAAACCTGGACAGGGCCCCTGGCGCTCGCATTGGGAGCGGAAAGGGTCAACCACCATGCACCCGCCGTCAGGATGCGTCAAGCGAGCCCGACGCGGCGCGGCCTGACGGAGGTGGGCCGCACCGCGCTGCGCCGTGACGGGCGCCCGTGTATAGCCGGAGCGGTCCGTGTCCCCTCTCCCGTTCGACATGTCCGCGGTGCTCACCTGGCTGGAGGCGGCGTGGCCGCATGTCGCGGCGGTGCTGACGGTGCTGGTGAGCGTGCTGACCAGCACGCACGTGGTGCTGCGCAAGCGGGACGTGCGCGCGGCGGTGGGCTGGGTGGGGTTGGTGTGGCTGGTGCCGGTGCTGGGCGCGGTGCTCTATCTGTTGTTGGGCATCAACCGCATCCGCCGGAGGGCGCGCGCGCTGACGCCCCGCCGGGAGCACGGGCTGTTCCCGCCCATCCGCGGCGTGGAGGCGGTGGTGGCGGAGGGCGTGTCGCGGGTGAAGCCGGAGGTCGCCCACCTGGCGCCGCTGGCGCGCCTGGGAGACGCGGTGCTGCACCGGCCGCTCCTGCCCGGCAATCGAATCACGGTGCTGGAGTCCCGGACGGACGCGTACCCGGCCATGCTGGAGGCGATTGAGGGCGCGCGCACGTCCATCTCGCTGTGCAGCTACATCTTCGACAACGATGTGGCGGGCCGGCACTTCGCGGGCGCGCTGGGCGCGGCGGTGCGGCGCGGGGTGCAGACGCGGGTGCTGGTGGACGCGGTGGGCGCGCGCTACACGTGGCCGACGATTCTAGGCCGCCTCAAGCGCGAGGGCGTGGAGGCCGCGCGCTTCCTGCCCTCGCTGATGCCCTACCGGCTGCCCTTCATGAACCTGCGCAACCACCGCAAGGTGCTGGTGGTGGATGGGCGCGTGGGCTTCACGGGTGGGATGAACATCCGGAAGCACTTCTGGCCGGGAGAGCTCGCCGCGCGCGACCTGCACTTCCGCCTGGAGGGCCCGGTGGTGGCGCAGCTCCAGGAGACCTTCGCCGAGGACTGGGTCTTCACCACGCGGGAGAAGCTGACCGGGGACGCGTGGTTTCCGGAGCACTCGCCGGTGGGCGCGGTGCTGGCGCGGGGGATTCCGGACGGGCCGGACGAGGACTTCGAGAAGCTGCGCACGGTGCTCCTGGGGGCGCTGTCCACGGCGCGGGCGTCGGTGCGCATCGTCACGCCGTACTTCCTGCCGGACGCGGCGCTCATCACCGCGCTCAACGTAGCGGCGCTGCGCGGGGTGCGCGTGGACGTGGTGTTGCCTCGCAAGGGCAACCTGCCCGTGGTGCAGTGGGCCAGCACCGCGCAGCTCTGGCAGGTGCTGGCGGCGGGGTGCCGGGTGTTCCTCACAGAGCCCCCCTTCGACCACACCAAGTTGATGGTGGTGGACGGAGAGTGGGGCCTCATCGGCTCGGCGAACTGGGACCCGCGCTCGCTGCGGCTCAACTTCGAGCTGAACGTGGAGTGCTACGACGCGGAGCTGGCGGGGCGGCTGGAGGCGGTGGTGGAGGAGCGGCTGTCTCGCTCGCGT
Source organism: Corallococcus terminator (assembly GCF_049194865.1). Lineage (GTDB taxonomy): Bacteria > Myxococcota > Myxococcia > Myxococcales > Myxococcaceae > Myxococcus > Myxococcus terminator_A. Next base: position 129,638 of record NZ_JBLZWL010000001.1, read on the forward strand.
CCTCTCACCCGGGAGCAGGTGGATGCCCGGCCCCTGCCCATCCGGTTGAGGGATGGGCTGGCCCGGCTCCTGTCTCCGTACCTCTAGCGGACGCGGCGGTTCACAGGAGCGCGCGGCGCACCTTCCAGAAGGTCTCCTTGGCGGTACGGAACGCCGTGGAGTCCGACGGCAGCAGCGTGCGCAAGAGCTCCGCCGACTGCGTCTGGAGCGGCCTCACGCAGTGCGCCTCCACCTGGCCGCGCAGGAAGCCCACCGGGTCCCTGCGGCGGTACTCGGAGAAGTACGTCTTCAGCTCGTTGCGCGTGCGGGCCTTGCCGTTGTCCGCGTACTTGGCCACGTAGGGGCTGAAGTCCGGGTACAGCCGTCCCTCGCCGAAGTCGCCGTGCAGCGTCGTCTTCATGAAGTTGCCGATGAGCAGGTCATCGAAGACGCGGTAGCGCACGGCCGTCATCAGCGAGTTGCGCGGGGCCTCGAAGGTGATGCCCCGGCGGAAGCGGCGGGTGTGGAACTCGATGACGTGGTCCTGGCCACCCACGCGGAAGCGGAGGAAGTCGAGCACGGAGCCCAGGTGCTCAATCCCGCCGAAGTACTCGCGCAGCGTCCGGGCCTCGTCGGCCTCCAGCATCTCGCTCCAGTCGTCGCCGAACTCCTTCGGGTCCACCGGCAGGAGCGAGCGCTCCGGGGGGCGGATGAGCTGCTTGTCGTCCTTGGAGAAGTCGCAGCGGACGAAGGCGGGCAGGAGCGTGCACGTCTCGGACTCGAAGCCCCGGCTGTAGTCCTCGAGCGCCGTCGTGTATTCAGAGGCCCACATGGAGTCGGCGCGCTGGTACTTGTGCATGGAGCTGAAGGGCACGAAGTAGCGCGCGCCGTAGAACTCCGCCTGCCGGGCGATGGTGCGCCCCACTGGCGTCTTCGCCGCGGCGTAGGGGACGATGCGCTGCCCGTCCTCGGTGAAGTAGTTGATCATGTCCGCGTCGCCGTAACCGGACAGGGCCAGCAGGTACGACTCGTCATACCGGCGCACCATGCTTCGCACGAAGCGGCCCCAGCCCCGGTCCCCCGCGTCGTTGAGGTTGACGACGAGCCGCCCGTCCACGTCGACCAGGAGCACCGCGTCCTGGTTCATGTCGGGGATGCACAGGACGCGGATGCGCGGGGACAGCTGCGTCCACACGCGGTCCACCAACACGTGCACATTGAAGCCCTGCTCACGCAGGTCATCGCGGATGCGCCCGCCGAAGTGGTTGGGCACCAGAATCGTCTGCTCGCGCAGCTTCTCCAGTGACTCCGCGCTCAGGTGGTCCGGGTGGCCATGGGACAGCCACACGTACTGGCAGCGCTGGATGGTTTCGCGCATCTCCTCGGGAATCTCATGGGACAGCGTCCAGCTCCCGAAGTATGCGGCGCCATGAGTCCAGGGGTCGGTGACCAGCACCGGTCCGTTGTCGTGGCAGATGAGTGTGGCGTTTCCGATCGTCTCGAATCCGAGTTCCATCTTCCGCTCCCCCCTCGTGCTGCTGCTGCGGTTGCTCGCCATCGTGGTAGCTGGGCCGAAAGGTGAAGCAGGGGCCCGGGGCGACACAGTGCCCTCGCGGGCAGGGAAAAAGACTTCGCGTCCGGCAGGTTGCTCCGAGGAGGAAGCGAGAGAAGAGGTCTTCCACGAGCGCGCCGTCACCGGCGCCCACGTGAGGCAAGGACGCGGACTCGGGGACGCCGAGGCACGACCTGACAGGGCGAGCTGAAGCCGCCGGAGCGCTCCGCTTTACCCATCCAGGGTGAGAAAACGTGGGGCTGCTCGGCCGCCCTCGCGCGTGGGGAGACGGGCGAGTGAGCCCGTGGCCCGTCCTCCCTTGCGTCGGGTGAGGACAGGCCTGGGCGCCCAGGGTGCCAGAGGCCCGCGTCCGCGCAGCCTCCGTGCCTGCCCTCCACGAGCGTCTCGCTCGGGGGGCCAGGCGCTCAGCGCTTGCGAGCGACGAGCGAGAGAATCTGCGAGCCGTAGCGCTCGGTGAGGGCCGGCCCGACACCGTGGATGGCCATCAGCGCCGCGCCGTTCTCCGGTCGCGCGGCGGCGATGGCGCCCAGGACCCGGTCCGTGAGGATGCGGAACGCGGGCACCTTGCGCTTGCGCGCCTCCTCGAGCCGCCAGGCCTTCAGCGAATCCACCAGCCCCGGAGGCGCCTCCACCTGCTCCGCCCCTCGACGCCCACGGCTCCGCGTCCCTCGGGCCTCCGTCTCCGCGGGCGCGGCGTCCTCCAGCTCCACGCGGCGCCCCCGAGTCGCGCCCCAGGGGGCCTGGGTCCCCGACGCGGGAGCACGACTCTCGGCTGAGGCGCTCCACGCTCCGGAGTCGGCCCGCTCCGTGGCGCCTCCTCGGGATGCGTTCCAGGACGACCGTTGGTCGAAATCCCCGGAGGAAGACGACGCGCGCCATTGTCGCGCACCGCTCTCTTCACCCGCGCCCTTGCTCGCGCCGCGCCCCTTGGCGCTTGTCCGAGGCGAGCGCCTGGCCGCCTTTCCGCTCGCCGCCTGGGTCTTCCCGCGCTTGCGCTTGGTGGCCTTCTCCAGCGCGAGCGGCAGGACGACGTGCCGGGGGTCCACCGCGCGGGTGCGCCGTCCCTCGTCTGTCAGCGACACGCGCTGGAAGGAGATGACCTGTCCGTCCTTGTCGAACGAGTCGACCTCCAGCCGCGTCAGCCCGGCGCGCACCAGTCCTCCGACGAGCCGCTCGAAGTCGCGACGCGGGAGCGCGTCCCCGAACAGCTCCCGGTGGAGTCGACCCGTGGCCTGTCCATCACGCTCCTGGAGCGACTCCAGGATGCGCTCCAGCCAGTGGCGCTCCGCCGCCGAGGGCTCCGCGAAGCGCAGCGTGGCGCACGACTCCGGGGAGCACACGTCACACAGACCGCACGCCTCACCAGAGTCCTGGGTGTCACCGAAGTGCCCCACCAGTTGCTTCATGCGGCAGCCATGGGCCTCCGCATAGCGGCCCATCTGCTCCAGGTGCAGCAGCTTGCGGTCGCGCTGCGCCGTGTACGCGGCGGACCAGTTGGGGCGCCCGCGTCGCACCGTCTCGTCGGGCGTCATCACCACGCCGCCGTGAATCCACAACTGCTCCAGTGCCTTGTCGAAGACCTCCGGGTCTCCGCGCACGCGGCCCTGGAGCGCCTGCTTCGCCTCCGGCTCCGGCGCCGTGGACTGGAACAGCCGCTCCAGCACATAGGCCTCGGGATAGTCGCGCTTGTGGAAGAACTCGTGCGTGCGCCGGTCGATGTACGAGTGCAGCAGCACCGCGCGGGACGGCTTGCCATCACGGCCCGCGCGTCCCAGCTCCTGGTAGTAGCCCTCGATGCTCGCGGGCAGCGCGGCGTGGATGACGGTGCGGACATCCGGCTTGTCGATGCCCATGCCGAACGCCGTGGTGGCGACGATGACCTCCAGCGAGCCTCGGAGGAACTCGGCCTGGACCCTGTCGCGGTTCTCCGGTGGGAGCCCCGCGTGGTACGCGGCCGAGGGGAAGTCGCCCGCCAGCATCTCCGCGAGCTGCTCGGCGTGCTTGCGCGTGGCGGCGTAGACGATGGCGGGACGGTTCTCCTCGTCCTGGAGCAGCCCGTGGATGGCGTCGCCACGAGCACCGGGGTTCAGCTCGCGCACCTCGATGGCGATGTTGGTGCGGCGGAAGCCATGGATGAAGGTGCGCGCGCGGCCACCCGCGCCCAGGAGGCCGAGCTGCTGGACGATGTCGCGCTGCACGTCGGGCGTGGCGGTGGCGGTGAGGGCCACCACGGGCGCGGGGCGGAGCAGTGGAAGCCGCGAGCCGAGCAGGCGGTAGTCGGGGCGGAAGTCATGGCCCCACTGGGAGATGCAGTGCGCCTCGTCGATGGCGATGAGCGTGGGCGGACGTCGCGCCAGGAACTCCACGAAGCCCGGCACGCCGAGCCGCTCTGGAGCGATGAACAGGAAGTCGAGCTTCTCCTCCAGGTAGTCGAAGCACACCTGCCGCGAGGTGGCCCTGTCTCGGCCGGAGTGGATGCGGTCCGCCGCGAAGCCGAGCGACTGGAGCCGCAACACCTGGTCCTCCATCAGCGCGATGAGCGGGCTGACGACGATGGTCGTCCCCGCGCGGGCCAGTCCTGGGAGCTGATAGCAGAGCGACTTGCCCGCGCCCGTGGGCATGACGAGGAGCAGGTCCTCGCCCGCGGTGGCCGCGCGACAGACGGCCTCCTGATAGGGGCGGAACTCGGAGAAGCCGAAGGCTTCCTTCAGGAGCGGGCGGAGTCGGTCCGGCGCAGTGGGCGCGCGATGCACCCGGTCGGGCCGCTGGCTCGGTGGTGGCGCGAGCCCTCCGCGCGAAGACGATGTCCCCCGTGACGCACTCGCCCCCAGCGTCCCCGTGCGGCGGGGAGTCATCGCCACGCTCGCGTCCGAAAAGGACTCGTTCTGTGCGCGGCGGGAACTCGGTGCCGCGCTCGAATCCGAGAGTGACGGAGACTCCGTGCGACGCGCACCACCGCTCGCACTTGAGTCCGCGAACGACAAAGACTCCGTGCGACGCGCACCACCGCCCGTACTCGTGTCCGAGAACGACAAAGACTCCGTGCGCCGCGCACCACCGCCCGCACTCGAATCCGAGAAGGCAGCACTCCGCGCACCGCGCGGGCTCATCCCACTGAATGAGTCCGACGCTACGGGCCCATCCACGCGCTGGGCACCACGCCCCCCGCTCACATCCACACCAGCGGCCTCACCCATTCGACGCGAGCCGCCCGTGCCTCCCTCGGCGTATCCGCCACTCCCGACCCCCGACCGCTCACCAAACGCCATGGCCCCCTGCCCGCCTCCCTCGCCCCCGCGCACGTCCATTCCCCGCCCTGCTCCCGCACCAAAACCACCGCGCGCGGACGAGGCCCCGTAGGGCACGGCCTGAGCCGGCCCCGTGGGACCATGGCCCACCACCTCGGTGACGTACTTCTCGATGCCCTGGATGAACTCGTCGAGCCGACCTTCCCCGCGCTCGATGCGCTGAAGCCAGGCTTCCCACTGGCCCGTCATCGCCGGAGTCTTCACGTCCGGGTGCACCACCTGGATGAGGTGCAGCCCCTTCTCCGTGGCCTCCAATACCTTCCCCGTGCGGACGAGGTACTCGCGGTCCAGCAGCACCTCGATGATGGATGCACGCGTGGCGGGCGTCCCCAGCCCCGTCTCACGCATCGCATCCGCCAGCTCCTTCTCGTCCAGCGCCCTGCCCGCCGTCTCCATCGCCGTCAGCAGCGACGCATCCGTGAAGCGCGGTGGCGGGCGCGTGCGCTTCTTCACCGCCTTCACATCCTCCACCTTCTGCGGTTGCCCTCGCTCCAGCCCCGACGGCAACGCCTGCGGCTCGTCGTCCGGCTCCGCGTCCTCGTCGCCCTTGCGTGACTCGGCCTTCGGCTTCGGCGCCTTCTTGCCGCCACCAATGTCGAGCACCTTCCAGCCCACCCGCTCCACCTGCGTGCCCGTACTCTGGAAGCGGTCCACCACGGGCACCGCGCTCTCGCGCCCCGGAGACATCACCGCCGTCACCACCGTGGTCACCCGCCACACGTGGTCCTCGTGCCAGGCCTGGAGCAACCGCCGGCACACCAGGTCATAGATGCGCTGCTCGTCCGGAGAGAGCCGCAACCCCTGAGGAGACGTCGGGGTCGGGATGATGGCGTGGTGGTCCGTGACCTTCCCGTCATCCACATAGCGCCGGCCCAGGGGCCGCGCGCCCGTCCCTGGCGCCAGGTCCTCCTCGTACGGCCCGCGCACGGTGCTCACCACCTCCGGCAGCGTGTCCGCCACCGTCTGCGACAGGTGCCGGCTCGCGGTGCGCGGATAGCTCAGGAGCTTGTGCTTCTCATAGAGCGCCTGCGCCACCTCCAGCGTGCGCTGCGCGCTGAAGCCATACAGCCGGTTCGCGTGGCGCTGCAGCTCCGTCAAATCGTAGAGCAGCGGAGGAGCCATCTTCTTCTCCTCCGCGTCCAGCGACTCGATGGTGGCGCGCCCGCGCTTCACACGGTCGACGACGGCCTGCGCATCCACCCCATCCGCGTCCAGCCTCCGCGACTCGCGCACGCCCTCCATGCCCGGCGGCACCACGGGCTTGCCATCCGGCCCGGAGCGGAACCACGTCCCGTCATACCGGGCCCCCGCCGCCACGCCCTTCCCCTGCGGCGCGAAGGTGGCCACCACCTCCAGATAGTCGCGGGGAACGAAGGCACGGATGGCCAGCTCGCGCTCCACCACCATGGCCAGCGTGGGCGTCTGCACCCGCCCCACGCTCAACATCTCCCCCTGCCCCCCGTGCGCCAGCGTGTACAGGCGCGACAGGTTCATCCCCACCAGCCAGTCCGCGCGGCTGCGGCCCATCGCCGCCGAGGCGAGCGAGTCGTACTCCCGCCCCTCCTTGAGCTGCCGGAACCCGTCCCGGATGGCGCGCTCCGTCAGCGACGACACCCACAGCCGCCGCACCGGCTTGCGACACCCCGCCGCCTCATAGATGTAGCGGAAGATGAGCTCGCCCTCGCGGCCCGCGTCCGTGGCGCACACCACCCCGCCCACGTCCGGCGAGGTCAGCACCCGGCGCACCACGTCGAACTGCGAGCGCGTCTGCTCGGAGACCACCAGCGGCCAGCCCCCCGGCAGCATCGGCAGGAGCGAGCGACTCCACTTCTTCCAGTCCGGTCGAATCTCGTGCGGCTGCGCCAGCCCCACCAGATGGCCAATCGCCCACGTCACCACATAGCCGTTGCCGCGCAGGAAGCCGTCACCCCGCTCCTGCGCACCCAGCACCCGGGCGATGTCGCGCGCCACCGACGGCTTCTCCGCCAACACCGCCAGCAGGGACGCACGCCCCGAAGCCCGGCTTGCGCCCTCCATACCGCCTCGCCTGTCCTCGCCGGGCGATTCGCCCATCGCTTCCCACCTCATGAAACCAGTCCCCTCCCACCCACCCGCCACCACCCGGGAAGCCAGCCCCGAGCCCACGTCTCAACCCACTTCCCTACCGCGTCAGGCTGACATGGCCAGCCCCTCGCTGTCCCTACCCGTCACGCCCGTCCGCCGCCCGTCCAGCCGAGGAAAACCACCGCCCTCCACCCACCGCCGTCCCCCGCGCGCCCGACGACCTCCCGAGTCACCACACCGAGGGTGGAATCCAGCACGTTCAGCCCGCCGCCAGGTCGCTCCGCAAGCTGGCGCTTTCGCGCAAGCGTTTGGCGCTGACGCGGAAAACTCATTCTACCGACTGAGCCACTATGCCCTGGTCGACACGCGCCACGGCGCGGGTCTCACGGGGGGATGCAGTCAACGATGGTGCGAAGGGAGAGACGAATGTCGCACGTCGCGCAGCAGTCGGGCCAGCGGGTTCCGGGGGGAAACACCAGGCCAGACGGTGTGAAGCGTGGAGGTAGGGGACGGGGAGTCACGGCCCGGAAGGCGGGGACTCGCAGCAGCAGAGGGGAGCGCCTGAGCGCGCTGGAAGCACCAGAGGGGGACATCGCGGTACCAGAGCTGGCCGCCTTCGCGGGGGCGAAGCGCGGACAGCTCGCGGTGCTGACGAAGTCGAGAGCACTGGGACTGCTCCGGGGGGAGATGGAACTTGTAACGCGGGTGGCGTCCATGCGCCCGCAGACGTTTGGCTGGGCGCAGACCCTGGCGCGATTGCGAGCAGTCTCGCGTCCCGCGGAGTACTGGCCCTAAGCCGGATTCAAGAGGGGTGCGGGTGCTTGGGGCACCGCGGCATCCCAAAAAAGCAGAGCAGTCGGCATGCGCACCGGGGGGCGCGCATGTTCGTGAAATCCAAGCTTCGCGGGAGGGGTCCAAGGCCCTCCTGACACATGCAGGGCGGGTAGGAAGATGGCGCCGCGGGGGCGGTGCCATCCGTGGTGGGGGACCCGGGGGTGACGCTCTTCAGAGGGGGAGAGCGAACCTGAGCAAGGGTCATTCCGGGGGGTGCTCCGAGTTCATCGGGGCATCCCCCGTTGCTTTTTGACGGGCGACACTTCCACTTCAGCCGAGTCACTCCACGCGCAGCGTCGCGGTGCCGGTGAGGGTGCGGTTCAGGGTGAGCCACAGCGCGTCGCCCGCGTCGTCCACGGAGGCGAAGTAGTCCGCGTCGGCGGCGAGGACCTGCTCGTCCAGCAGCACGCGCGACGGCGGCGTGGACACGGTGTAGCCGCGCAGCACCACGACGGGGTGCTCCAGGGCGCCACGGCTGGAGTCGAAGCGCAGCTGCGCGCGGTCGCCGTTCACGCGCGCTTCCCACGTCGCATACACGGGGTTGTAGCCAGGCACGGCGAAGGGCACGGAGTCCGAGCGACCGACGCCGCCGGGCCCTTGCGTGGCCACGGTACCCTCGGTGGCGGTCAGGCGCACGGCCTGCCAGGACTCCACCTCCGAGGCGCGCTTCAGCACCGGGTCCTCCGAGTGCGTCCCCAGCACCATGAAGACGGAGTAGCTCTGGTGGGGGTGGCCGGAGAGCATGCCGTCATCGCCGTAGCGCGCGTACTGGCGCCAGCCGAGCGCGCCGTAGTTGCTGCCCCAGGCCATGCGATGGGAGCGAGTCGTCGTGGGGAGCTGGTACTGGTTGAGCTGGTAGGTCCAGTTCCAGTCCTCGGGCATGGGGCCATTCGCGGCGCGCTGTCCCCAGCCCTGTTGGTAGAACCAGTAGCCGCCGGCGGGTTTCTGGAGCCAGGGCTCGGTCTGCACCACGCCCATCTCCGCGTCGGGCGCGGTGGTCCACATGCGGGTGTACGGGACGACGTTGGGCTCGCGGTAGTCCCAGCCGCTGGCCATCGTCACCGGGGAGGACAGCGTCACGAAGCGGTGACGGTCTCCCCAGCCGAGGCCCGCGATTTCGGCGTTCGCGTTGCCGTCGAACAGCAGGTCGCCGTAGGGCGAGCGCACGTCCGCCTCCAGCGCGTTCGGCGGCACGCTCGAGACATCATGGGTGATGGCGTAGAGCGGATGGTCCCGGCCCGTGGCGAAGAGGTAGTGCACCGTCACCTGGACGATGTGGCCACCCAGTGGCAGGGGCCAGCGGAACTCGTGCAGCGCGTGGTGGCGGCCCTCGAAGAGCGTGCGGCCAGTGCCGGCGACGCCCTCCGTCCAGTTGCCCCAGGTGGCCCCGGCGCGCAGGTGGCACGTCACCATGCCCCAGCCGGGAACACCGTCACTGGCGCCGTCACAGGTGCGCGCGGCGCCGTTCGTCTCGTAGACGTAGCGGCGGAGGTAGCCACCGTGCCAGCCGGCGGGGTCCGCGGCGTCGTTGCGCACGAGGAAGGCCGAGCGGGGTGTGCAGTCGCCGTCGTGCCATGTGTAGCGGTCCGTGTGGAAGCCCTCCAGGTCCACGTTCCGCTCCAGGCTCAGCGGAGCGCAGGAGCGCGCCTGCCCGGAGCCCGCATCCGGAAGGACCTCCTTGCCGCCGCAAGCGCCGAGCGACACGGCAAGCAGCACGGCCGCACCGCGCCGCCCGGGCGAGAGCAGGGCCAGCTGAGGCATCATCGTGAGTCCTTTCGAGTGTGCTCCCGCGCGACAAGCCATGCCCCGCGGGTTCATCCCCGGCGGATGCGCCGTGGACCATCATCGCATGGGGTCCGCCCCGTGGGTTTCAGCTCGGGCACGGCTCGCTTAGAGTCGTGGAACACATCCCTCGTGGACGGACGGCGCACCCCAGCAGGCAAGGCTCATTCTTCAAGGTGAAGTGGTCATGATGGAGCTAGACAACACCCGTTTCGTCTTGATGGGGGGCTGGGCGGTCTTCGCCGTGGCGGGCTGCTGGTTCTTCGGGCACTGGCTTTACTCCTTCTGGAAGCACCAGCAGGTCCGCCAGCACGGGATACCCGCCGAGGCCACATTGCTGCGCCTCGAGCGGACCGCGATGCGCATCAACAAGGCGACGGTCTACAACCACCTGCTCCAGGTGAGAGTGCCAGGTCGCGCGCCCTATGAAGTGTGGTTGCGAAGCCGGGCGCACGACTGGAACGTGCGGATGATGGCGCCGGGACTGGAGCTCAAGGTCAAGGTCGCTCCGGAAGACCCGAAGCGCGTCGTGGTCATGGGCCCCCTCGTTCCGCAGGACCTGGGCAACCTCACCGCCCTCCTGGCGGGGCGTCCCGTCAGCACCGCGCCGGACCCGGTGAAGTCCCTCGCGGACCTCCAGCGGATGCTCGGCGAGGGGCTCATCACCATGGATGACTTCGAGCGGAAGAAGGCCGAAATCCTCGGCCGGCTCTGAGCGCCTGGAGCACCCGGGCCGAACAGGCCCGGACGCCCTCCGGCCGGCGCGTCACCGTCATCCGCGCCTGAGCCCACCTCAGCCCGCGTTGGCGTTGCCCTTGTCGTGCTCCTGGTGCCACGCGGCGAGCACTTCCTTCTCCCGCTCCGGCTTGATGCCCGACTTCAGCTTCGCCTGCCGCTCGGCCGGCTCCGCGTTGAACCAGGTCACCGTGTCGCGGACCGTCTCCTCCAGCGGGCGGAAGGTGAGCCCCGCCGCCAGGGCCTTGTCGATGTTCACCCGCAACAGGCCCGCGTCCTCTCCCGTGGGCGACACCCAGACCGGCATGTCACCGAAGGCCTCCACCTTGTGCTTCTCCAGGAAGGAGGGGTGCGCCCAGATGAAGCGCGCGTCGCTGTTCAGCGCCTTCTTGCTGCGCTCCAGGAAGTCGCGCATCAACAGCGGCTTCTCGGGCCCGGTCGCCGTGTACTGCCCCGCCAGCTTCTTCTCCACGCCCAGGATGATGAACGCGGCCAGATCTCGCGCGTCGATGAACTGGGTGGTGTCATGCCCCGTGCCGGGCGCGAGCACCTCGCCGCCCCGGGCCACGCGCACCGGCCAGTACGTGAAGCGGTCCGTCGGGTCATCCGGGCCGACGATGAGCCCCGGGCGCACGTTGAACACGCGGCCCGGCATCGCCGTCTCCGCGGCCTTCTCGCACAGCGCCTTCAGCGCGCCGTAGTGCTTGTCCACATCCTCCGTCGTCACGTCCGCCACCGTGGCGACAGGCGCCGTCTCCGTGAGGCCCGGCTTCGACGCGTCCTTGTAGACGGAGATGGTGGACACGAAGGTGTAGTGCCCCACGTTGGGCGCGAGCAGCTCCGCCGAGGCCTTCACGATGCGCGGCACGTAACCCGACGTGTCCACCACCGCGTCCCACTTGCGGCCCTCCAGCGCCTTGAGCCCCTCCGCCTTCGTCGGGTCCCGGTCCCCCTGGAGCTTCTCCACGTTCGGGAAGAGGCCCGGATTCGTCTTGCCCCGGTTGAACAGCGTCACCGTGTGGCCCCGCGCCTGCGCGGACTCCACCAGCGCCGGCCCCAGGAACTTCGTGCCGCCGAGGATGAGGATGCTCAAGGGCTTGTCCGCCTTCGTGGCTCCAGCCCCCTGGCCCTGGGGACTCGGCGTCTCGGACGCGCCACCCGACGCCCCCGAGGTGGCACAGCCCATGGCCCAGAGGGAGCCCACCGTCACCGCGCCTTGAATCAGGTCTCTGCGAGACAGCTTCATGTCGTGTCGTCTCCTGCTGCGACGTTCGTTTCAACCCTCGCGCCCCACCCGCGGCGACGAGGAAGCACTGCGAGGAAGACTCCGGACTCCACTTCAGCGAGCCGCGGCATTATCGGAGGCCACGGGCACCAACGCACCCTCGGACTCCCGGGACAGCCGCCGCTGCTCCCGCCCCAGGTACAGCGACACCCCGAGCCACAGCCCCGCCAGCGGCACCGCCGCCAATGACAGCCCCGTCATGCCCAGGCCCAGCGCCGTGAGGCCGCCCTGCAACCACGCGCTCACCGTGTCGCTGCCCCGGTACACCACCGTGTCGATGAAGCTCTTGGACTTGTAGCGCGCCTCCCGGTCCACCGTGGTGAAGAGGATTTCGCGCGAGGGGCGCTCCAGCGCGTAGTGGCTGGCACCTCGCAGCGCCTTGAAGGCCACCAGCACCCCGAGCACCGGCACCGCCGCCAGCCCCAAAAAGCCCAGCCCCGTCAGCACCGGCGCCACCGCCAGCGCCGCGCCCAACCCCAGCTTCGAGATGACGCGCCCCGTGACGAGCGTCTGGAGCGCCAGCGTCAGGAGCTGCACGTAGAAGTCGATATCGCCGAACAGCGCGGTGCGCGAGGCCGCGTCCTTGCCCACCTCCGCCACCATCTTCACCTCCTGGAAGTACAGGAAGGTGGACGTGGCCGCGTAGAGCAACACCTGGAGCCCGAGCGCGAGCAGGATGGGCGACGCCACCAGGAGCCGCAGCCCCGCCAGCACCCCGCCACCCACGGGCCCCTCCGCCGACGCGGGCTGGTGCTGGACGTCCCGAGCCCAGCGGCTCAGCCAGCGCACGCACTGCGCGCTCACCTCCAGCAGCACCGCGGACAGCAGGATGAGGTTCACCGGCCCCACCGGCTCCGCCAGGCGCCCCACCAGGAACGGCCCCACCAGCATGCCCGTGGTGCCACCCGCGGCGATGAAGCCGAACAGCCGCTTGCCCTGCTCGCCGGCGAAGACGTCCGTCATGAAGCTCCAGAAGATGGAGACCACGAACAGGTTGTAGACGCTCAGCCAGATGTAGAAGACCCGCGCCACCGGCTCCTTCGCCACCTCGAACTTCAGCAGCACGAAGAAGGCCAGGAGGCTGACCAGGAAGAAGCGGTAGACGCGCGGCAGCACCACCCGCCGGGGCCAGCGCGCCACCAGCGCGGAGAAGGCCGGCACCGCCAGCAACATGACGATGAACGTCGCGGTGAAGAGCCACGGCAGGCCCTTCACGCTGCCCGCCGTCCCCATCTCGTTGCGGATGGGACGCAGGATGGCGTAGCCGCACATCAGCGTGAAGAAATAGACGAAGGACCCGAGGACCGCGCGAACTTCCTCGTCACGTACATCCACGAATCGCTTGAGCATTGGCACGAAGTACCCGGCTGAACTCCAGCCCTTTCCGTGTATTCCCGAACCCCGCGCCCGTCGAGTACGTCGACGCCGCGCGGGGCCCGGCACCAGCGGCGCTACTTCGCGGCGAGCACCTCGCGCAGGGTGGCCTCGACTCGAGGCAGGGCCTGCTGGATTTCCTCCACCGACGTCGCGCCCACGGACAGGCGGAACCAGCCCGTGTCCTCGCTCAGGCCGAACGCCTGGAAGGGCACCACCGCGAGGCTGGCCTTCTCCAGGAGCAGCTTGCGGATGTCGTCATTCGTCTTCAGGCCGCCCTTGCCCACGAGGTCGAACTGGACGGACAGGTAGATGGCGCCCTGGGGTGCGATGTGCCGCACCGGCAGCCCCGCCTCGCGCATGCGCGTCAGGCCCGTGTGCAGCGCCTCCAGGCGCGCGTCCACGCGCTGGCGCATCTCCGTCAGGAAGGACTCGGTGGCGGGCACGTCTTCCAGGTAGCGCGCCACCGCGACCTGCTCCGCCTTGGGCGCCCACGCGCCGACGTGGCCGAGCACGTCCCGCATGCGAGCGATGATGGCCGGCGGGCCCACGCCCCAGCCCACGCGCACGCCCGTCGCGGCGAACGCCTTGGAGATGCCGTCCACGAACACGGTGTACGGCGCCACTTCCGGCACCAGCTCCACCGGCGTCACGTGCTTCACCGCGCCGAAGCTCAGCACCCAGTAAATCTGGTCGTACATCAGGATGAGCGGCTTGCGGCCCTGCTTCTCGCGCTCGCGGTTCTCCGCGACGACTCGCTCGCAGATGGCGCCCAGCACGTCGGACGAAATCATGGTGCCCGTGGGGTTGAGCGGGCTGCACAGGCACAGCAGGCGCGCGGTGCCCAGGTGCGGCGTGAGCTGCTCCACCGTGGGCATGAAGCCGTGCGACGGGTCCGTCGTCACGACGACGCCCTTGGCGTTCATCATGTGGACGTAGTGGTTGTTGTTCCACGACGGCACCGGGTAGACGACCGTCTCCCCGTCATCGAGCACGGCGCGGTACGTGCCGTAGATGATGGGCCGGGCGCCGCCCGCGATGACGATGCCCTCCAGCGGGTACTTCAGGCCCAGGGCGCGCTCGTAGAAGCGCTGCACCGCCTGGCGTAGGTCCAGCACGCCATCGGAGGGCGGATAGTTCGTCTCGCCCGCCTGGAGCGCGGTGGCGATGCCCTGGCGCAGGCCTTCGGGGATGGGGAACTCGCGCGGGCTGAAGTCGCCCACGGTGAGGTTGCACACCTTGCGCCCCTTGGCGACGAGCTCACGGACCTCCGCGGCGATGCGGAGAATCTCGCTGCCTACGAGGCCCCGCGCCATCGTGCCAATGGAGGCGTCGTCCCGCGAGGGACGTGGGAGGGAGGTGAGGTCGAGAGCCATGGGGAATCTGTCTCCGGTTCGTGCGCGTGAGGGGGAGGACGCGGGCTGCGGCCGGGCGCGGACCATACCCGCCACCCGGGCCCTTGTGGGGCGCGTCTGAAACTTCTGGGGGAGTGCCACGGCTACAATTTTCCCGGAAGCGGGATGCGTGGGGCAGCCGGGCCGGCCGGCCCTCCTCGGGCCGTCGGTCCTCCCCCTGAATCCGGTGCTTGACGGCGCGCAAGGGCCTCCGAGGCTTTCCGATATGTCTCGGAGGGGCGTGGCGTTCATGGAGCCAGCAACACACACACTCCATTCCCAGACATGCGAGGCCGCCCTTCGTGTCGAGCGACGCTTGCTCGGCCCCGGCGGAGCCTTGTGTCCCGAGGTACGTCATGAAGCCGTTCAAGCGTGGCCTGCTGCTCGCCGCGTCCGTGTTGCTGGGCTCCACCCAGGCGTCCGCGGCGGACCGTCCCTTCAATCCGAGCCTCTTCGGCACGCGCGCCGTCGTGGCCTGTGACGCGGCGGAGCAGTCCTGCGGAATGGCCGTCATCTCCTTCCCCAGCGGCGTGAGTGGACTGGTGCCGTACGGACGCTCGGACGTGGCGGTGGCCACCATGGCGCTGCCCTCGGTGGATGACGCGCAGGCGGTCATCGCGCGCATCGACTCGGGTGAGGAACCCCAGGCAGCCATCGACGGCGTGCTCGCATCGGACCCCTATGCACCCATCCGACAGCTCGCCGCGGTGAAGCTCCACCCGGATGGCCGCGTGACGGTGGGCCAGCGCTCGGGCTCGGAGAACAGCGCGCACACCTGCTCCGTCCTCGGCGACACCTTCGTGGTGCAGGCCAACAACATGACCACGCCCGACATGTGTCGAGCCATGGCGGACGGCTTTCGTCAGGCACGAGGCAGCCTGCCGCAGCGGCTGTATGCGTCTCTCAAGGCCGGCGCGCGCGTGGGCGGTGACCGCAATGGCGAGCGCTCGGGGGTCATCCGCGTCTGGAACACCTCCAGCGAGACGGCCTTCTATACGCATGTCCTCGCGGAGGCGGTCGTCCACGGCAGCACCCGGGCGTTGCAGGAGCTGGGCGTGGAGCTGAACCGCTACCAGGGCACGCTCGCGGATGTGTATGCCGCGGACCGGGTGACGCTGGATTCCGACACGGCGCGCGACGTGAAGCACGTGCTGCGCAAGCTCGGCTACTACCACGGCCGCATGGACGGGAGCTGGTCCGACGCCGCCGAGCAGGCCCTGTATGACTTCAACTGGAACAATCTCTTCTTCCTGAAACCCACCGTGGTGGAGAACGGCAAGCGGAAGATTGACGGGGTGCTGGTCAACTTCCTGCGCGACGCGGACCTGGGCGCCTTCGTGCGCGCGACGTCCTCGGCCGACTGAAGTCCCTCGGGTAGGGCGGGCCCTTCGCCGTGCTCGGGCGGAGGGTCTGTCGTCTTCTCGTCATCGTGTCCTCGGCGGGAGGCTGGCACCGCGAGCGCTGTCGTGAGAGAGGGAGTTCCTCACGGCCTCTGTGGGCCGACAGGGGAGGAACGATGAAGCGTGCCGGACGCTGGCTGTCGTCGCTGTGGCTCGCCGGGTGCCTCGTGGCCACCGGATGCTCGAAGAAAGAGGAAGCGCCGCCCCACCCCGCGGCCGAGCTGCCTCCTCCCGATGACACGCCCGCGCAACCTTCGACTCCGCCCCTGGGAGCGATTCCGCGCGAGGGCGAGGCCGCCGCGAAGCCTCCCGTGCACGTGGTGACGGGGGGGAGCCCGAGCGTGCCTGTCGGCGGTGGCGCGCAGGACGACGAGGCACTCCCCGCTCCGACGGAGGCTCCCGAGGGCGCGCAGCCCAAGCCGTCCACCGGCACGGGAGCGGGGACTCCGTCACCGTCCAGCGGTAGTGGGTACACGCCCGAGGACCCGAAGAACCGCGAGTGGACCTCGAGTGCGGTGGACATGAAGCGCCAGGATGCGCCGAGGGCCACGCTGAGTTCGGTGCGCGCGGGGGCCCATCCGGACTACGACCGCGTGGTGTTCGAGTTCGAGGGGGCGCAGCTCCCCGGCTACCACGTGGGTTATGCGAAGGAGCCGGTGGTGCAGTGTGGCTCGGGAGACCCGGCGTCGCTCGCGGGCAAGGGCCAGCTCCAGGTGACCTTCACTCCCGCGCGGGCCCACACCGACCAGGGACAGCCCACCGTGGCCACGCGCGAGCTGAAGCCCGCGCTGCCCGTCCTTCTCGAACTGGAGCGCACCTGTGACTTCGAGGGCGAGGTGACGTGGGTGCTCGGGAACAAGAGCGTTCAGCCGTTCCGCGTCCTGGAGCTGCGCGAGCCCACGCGCCTCGTGGTGGACGTGAAGCACTGAGCGCGCCACGGGGCGGCGGACCTGATGCGAGAGTGGAGACTCACCTCGCTTCGCGGTCCGCCTGCTTCCCTCGTGCGACGCCCATTCCGGCGCGAGAAGCGGGAGAGGCTATGGGCCTTCCCTCAGTGACTCCGCGAGCTGGTCGAGTCCCGCGAGCAACTCGCGATGTTTCTCCCGCGCTGGCGCGCCACCGGCTCGCAACGCCATCGCCAGCACGCCGGGGAGGTTCATCGCGGCGTCGCCTCGAAGCCGCTCGCGATACTCGCGCATCCAGTCCGTGGGCGCGCGCAGCGACCAGTTGCGCTCGTCCACCGTGCCGGGCTCGTTGTACGTCTCCGGTATCCCCAGCAGGTCCGTGAAGAACACCATGACGTTGCGCGCGCGACTGGCGAACAGGTCCGCCAGCTTCGCCTGCGCGAGCTTCCCCGGGTCCGTCGCCAACCCTCGCGCGAAGGCCTCACGCTGCTCGGGCTCGGGACACAGCCGCGTTGACAGGTAGTCGGCCTGCGCTCGCAGCGTGCCACGCCACTGCCAGTCGCCCACCAGTCGCCACAGCGACTTCGTGTCGTGGTTGCCCACCATCATCCAGTCCTCGGGCGCCACGTTCTCACTGCGATACACATCCGCCGGGTTGCCCAGGTCCGCCTTCTGCGTGACGCGGAAGCGCCCCAACCCGTAGCGCGCCATCACCCGCCCCAGCGGAAACGGCAGCGTGCTCAGCACCTCGCCCAGCAGGTCGCCCAGGTCCCTACCGTTGCGCCGCGCCGCCGCGACCACCGTGTCGAAGAGGACGCTGAAGCGCTGCACCTGCTCGGGCGTGAGCGACTTCACCTCGCCATCCGCGTACCTCGGCAGCGAGCGGTCCAGTTGTTCGGGGCCCACCAGCGCGTAGCGCGCCAGCTCCGGATGGCCCTCCAGGTCCGGCGAGGAGAAGAGCCGCGCCCCGTGCTGCACTGCCCCCAGCGCATCCCACTGCCCCGCGCGGTACACCCACGGGCACACCAGTCCATGGGGATGGTCCAGCCGCAGCCCGTCATACTCGGCGAACATCTTGTCCACGCGCGCGTCCATGAAGCGCAGCACCGCGCCGGGCCGGAAGCCCGATGAAGGCCCCTCTCCGCCCTCCGCGAAGTACTGCTCCGGGTCCAACACCGGGTAGTTCCACGGCTGGCCCTCGGGATTGGTGCGACTCGGCGGCGCCCCCATCTGGTACGTGCGCAGGAACAAGCCCTGCCACGCCCACGCATCACGCGGCGAGAAGCCAATCTGCAGGTCGCCATAGAGCTTCAGTCGCAGCGCCGCCGTGTGCGCGCGCAGGCCCTCATGCTGCGCATGCACCAGGAACTGGAAGAAGGCATAGCGCTCCAGTGCTTCCGCGTACTGCGTCTCCAGTGCCTGCACCCGCGCGGCGGCGACACCCTCGGCTCCCTGACGAGGACTCCACAGCCGTCCATCCAGCGAGTCGGCCCACGGCCTCCAATCCAACACGCCCTTCTCCGCGCACAGCACCTCGAAGAGCGCGTCACGCAGCAGCCACGCCCGGTGACGCTGACGAAAGGTGTTGAAGCGCGATGACACCTCACGCAAGGCGGCCGAAGCCCCCGGACTCTCGCGCTGGAGACGAAACGACGTCCACGCATCATCGAGCGCCGCGAGCTGCGCGCGGAAGGCCCATCGGTAACGCTCCCCGGGACTGGACGAACGCGAGCGCCCTTCCACGAGCGCGGACACGCGGCCCTTCGGGAGCAGCGCGCCCCAGGCCTCGTCCTCCAGCGCCGCGAGCGCCACATTGAGCACGTTGCGCGAGAAGAGCGTGCCGTCATACGGCGAGGCGTTCGACTCCGACGTCTGGCCCTGGGGGCCCAACTGGATGCCCGTGAAGCCCAGCGAGTGCGCGGCGTCCAGGAAGCGGGCCGCGCCCTCTGAATAGGGCGAGCCCCGCCCCGTGTCCTCGTGAGGAAGACTGGGGAAGCTGGGGTCGTGGATGCTCAGGACCAGGTTGCGGACATCGAGTGAGGCCAGGGCTTGGGTGACGAGTCGACGATGGTCTTCAGGCAGCAAGGCTCGGGACATGGCGGATGGCGACCGACCCTAGGTTCCCCCGAGCGACACGCCAACCCGCTTCTCGGGCCGACGTTCAACATCCGTCCGAGGACGACACTCCGCGCGGCTTCACGGACACTGCGCGCGGGCCAGGTATCACTTCTGTCGGGACTGGGGCGCGGGCCGGGGCTCGCCGCCTCCGCCCGTGGAGTGCGGGCCTTGGGGCGCGCGGAGGTGGAAGACCTTGCGCAGCTTGCGGCCCATCCACGTCCGCCCATCCACCAGGATTTCGTACACCGTCGGAATCACCAGCAGCGTCAGCAGCGTGGACGTAATCGTGCCGCCAATCACCGCGCGGCCCAGCGGTGCGCGGAAGTCGCCACCCTCACCCGCGCCGATGGCCACCGGAATCATGCCCGCTACCAGCGCGAAGGTCGTCATGATGATGGGGCGCAAGCGGATGCGGCCCGCCTCGATGAGCGCCTCGCGCAAGGGCATGCCCTTCTCGTGAGACCACTTCGCGAAGTCGATGAGCAGGATGGCGTTCTTCGCGACGATGCCCATCAGCAGGATGACGCCGATGAGGCTCATGATGTTGAGCGTGTCCCCGGTGATGAGCAGCGCCAGCACCACGCCGATGAGGGACAGCGGCAGCGAGAGGAGGATGGCCAGCGGGTCCAGGAACGAGCCGAACTGGATGACCAGGATGAGGTACATCAGCAGCACCGCGACGCCCAGCGCGAGGAACACTCGCGAGAACACCTCCTCCTGGTCCGCGGACTCGCCGCCCGTCGTCAGCGTGTAGCCCGCGGGGAGCTGCACCGCGTCCACCCGCTTCTGGATGTCTCGCATCACCTCCGTCAACGAGCGGTCCTGCACGTTCGCCTGCACGTTGATGACGCGCTCGCGGTTGAGGTGCGTGATTTGCGCGGGGCCGAGCGCCTGACGGATGTCCGCCACCTGTCCGAGCGGCACGAGCTGCGGTGCGCCGCCTGGCGCCGCGCCCACCATGAGAGGAATCCGCGCCAGGTCGTCCGGGTTGTCGCGCGCCTCGGGCGCCAGCCGCACCATGACGTCGCGCGTCTCTCCAATCGGGTCCACCCAGTCCCCCACGTCCAGACCCGCGAAGGCCGGCCGCAGCACCTGGGCCACCTGCCCCACCGTCACCCCGAGCTGACCCGCGAGCCCCCGGTTCAGGTCCACCTCCAGCTCGGGCTTCTGGCCTCGCGTGGAGAGCCCCACGTCCACCGCGCCGGGCACCTGCTCCATTTCTCGCTGCACCTGCTGCGCGAGCTCGGTGAGCTTCTTCTGGTCGGGCCCACGCAGCTCCAGCTGAATCTGCTTCATGGCTCCGCCAAAGCCCGACGTGAAGACAGACACCTTCGCGCCGCCCACGCTCGCCAGCTCCTTGCGCAGCCTGCTGCCCAGCGCGTCCTGGCTCACGTCGCGGTCCGCCTTGGGCGTCAGCCGCACGTACACCAGCGCCTGGTCCACACCGGGCGCGCTCATCGGCAACGGCACGCCGATGGTGCTGTACGTGTAGGCCACCTCCGGGTGGGCTCGGGCGACACGGGTGACCTCCTCCACCTTGCGGCGCGTGTACTCCAGGCTGGAGCCCGGTGGCGTCTCCACCAGCAACTCCACCTCCGAGCGGTCACTCACGGGGACGAAGCCCGCGCCACCCACCGTGCCCTGGAGCACCAGCGCGCCCACGAGCGAGCCCACCGCCACCAGCACCATGGCGAGCCGGTGGTCCAGCGCCCAGGCGATGACGCCCTTGTAGCGGTCCGCCTGCCGGTCGAACCACGTGTTGAAGCGGGTGAGGACGCGGGAGATGAAGCCCTGCCGCGCGCCCTTCTCTACCTGCGGGTCCGCCCAGTACGCGCTCAGCATCGGGTCCAGCGAGAAGGACACGAACAATGACACCAGCACCGCGCAGGCGATGGTGAGGGCGAAGGGCTTGAACCACTGGCCGGCCACGCCGGACATGAAGGCCACCGGCACGAAGACGGCGACGATGGAGAACGTGGTCGCGGACACCGCGAGGCCAATCTCCGACGTGCCGTCCTTCGACGCCGTGTAGTGATCCTTCCCCATCTCGATGTGGCGCACGATGTTCTCGCGCACCACGATGGCGTCGTCGATGAGGATACCGATGGCCAGCGTCAGGCCGAGCAACGACATCGTGTTGAGCGTGAAGCCGAAGGCCCAGACGCTGATGAACGCCGCCAGCGCGCTCACCGGCAGCGCGAGGCCGGTGATGACGGTGGAGCGCCACGAGTTGAGGAAGAGGAACACCACCAGCACGGTGAGCAGCGCGCCCTCCACCAGCGCCGACTGCACGTTCTCCACCGCGCTCTCCACGCGAACGCCCGCGTCACGGACGATGGCCAGCTTCACGTCAGCCGGCAGTTTCTTCTGGAGCGCCGCCACGCGCTCGCGCACGGCATCCGCCACCTCGGTGGTGCTGTAGCCCTTCGTCTTCAGCACGTCGATGCCCACCGCCTGCTTACCGTCATAGAGCGCCAGCGTGCGAGGCTCCTCGGAGCCCACGAAGACGTCCGCCAACTGCCCCAGCCGGATGACCTGGCCGTTGCGAGTGGTGACCACCATGTCTCGAAACGCCTCGGGGCTCTCCAGGCGCCCCTTGAGGCGGATGGACTCCTCTCCGAGCTTCGAGTTGATGCGCCCCACCGGCGCGGCCAGGTTCTGCGCCTGGAGCGCCGTGACGACCTCCGCCAGGGAGATGCGCGCGGCCTGGAGCGCCTCCGGCTTGAGCTGCACCGTCATCTCCCGCTCGACACCACCGACGACGTCCGCCTGCGCGACGCCGGGCACCGAGCGGAGCTCACCCACCACCAACGGGTCCGCCACGCGGGACAGCGCGGCCACGTCGAGCCGCTCCGAGGTCAGCGTCAATGAGACGATGGGCGCGTCCGCCGGGTCGAACCGCGTGAGGACGGGCTCCTCCATCTCCCGAGGCAGGTCGGCCCGCTTGCTGGAGATGGCGTCGCGGATGTCCTGCGAGGCCTCCTGGATGTCCTTCTCGAACTCGAAGAACACCGTGAAGGTGGCCAGGCCGTCGGTGGCGGTGGCCGTCGTCTCCTGCGGATCCACGCCGCTGATGGCGAAGATGGCGTCTTCAATCGGCTCGACGATTTCGCGCTCCACCGTGTCGGGTGCCGCGCCTGGGTAGACGATGCTGACAGCGATGACCGGCGCCTGGACGTCCGGGAACTCGTCCGTCTCCAGTTGCCACAAGGCGACGATGCCGAAGATGACCAGCGTCACCATCGCGGTGATGGTCACGATGGGGCGCTTGATGGCGAAGTCGGAGATGAACACGAGGGCTCTCCCGGAAGGAGTCGAAGGGACGCGGCGAACTCAGGGCGCCGGCTGCGGCGCGCCCTCCGAGGCTTCGCTCGGTGAAGGTGTGGGACGTGACGGCGCGGACGTGCCTCGCGTCCCAGGGACCTCGGAACCTCCACCGCCGACTCCAGGCCCCTCGTCTCGTGTCCGCTGTTCTCCCGGACGCGGCGGGTCCACCTTCACGCGCGCGCCATCAGTGACTTCGTCGCGCGCGGAGCCGAGCAGCACCACGTCGCCCTCCTGGAGTCCCTGGCGCACCTCCACGCGCTGCTCGACGTCGTCTCGCAGCCCCAGCGTGACGGGCACGCGCTCCACGCGCTCGTCTCGCACGCGCATCACCCCGGGCTTGCCCTCGGTGTCATCCACCGCGCCCAGCGGGATGGACAGCGCTCGCACGGCCTTCGCGGACACGCGCCCTTCCGCGAACAGCCCCGCGAGGAGCTGGAGGTCCGTGTTCGGAATCGCCACGTAGAGGCGCACCTGCCCCGTGTTCGGGTCCACCACCGGGTTGATGCGCTCCACCTGCCCGGTGAAGGCGTTGTCACCGTAGCCGGTGACCTTGAACTCCACCGGCGTCTGGACCTTCACCTGGTCCAGGTTCGCGGCCGGCACCGACGCCTCCAGGCGCAGCGTGCGCGGGTCCACCACCGTGAACAACGGGGAGCCGGGTTGCACGACGTCGCCCACGTTCGCCTGTCGCTCGCTCACCACGCCCTCGAAGGGCGCCACCACCCGCGTGCGTCCGAGCTGCTGCTGGGCCAGCGCCTGCCGGGAGCGCGCCTCCGCGAGCTGCCCCTTCGCCTGCGCCACCGACAACTGCGCCCGCTCGAAGTCGCGCTGGGTGATGACCCCCGCCTTGGCCAGCTTCGCGCTGCGCTCCTGTTCGGCCTCGGCCACTTGCAAGGCACTGCGCGCCGTCGAGACGGCCGTGCGCGTGGCGATGAGCTGGTCCCTCAACGTCGCATCGTCGATGCGCGCGAGTTCCTGCCCCTTCTTCACCACCTGCCCCTGCTGGGCCTTGATGTCGAGGACCGTGCCGCCCACCTGCGCGCGGACCGCCGCCGCTGTGCGGGCTTGAAGCGTGCCGGAGATGCCGGGGCCGGAGCGCAGCTCGCTTGGCTCCGCGAGCGCTACGTTCTCCTGCCCCAGCGTCAGAATGGGCTCCGCGGGCGGTGCCGGCTCTCCCGAGCCCTTCTTGCACCCGGCCACCACGCAAGCCGCCGCCAGCAGCAGGCCCCACGTCCCGCCAGCCGCCATCCGTCTCGTCCGTTGGGCTCGTCTCACCGCGCGTCTCCGTCCTCCGCCGGTCCCTCCCCTGCCCCCGGCGGGCCGGCTAAACGTGGTGTCGGCCCCTTGCCGCCGGAAGTCGCACGCCTCCGCTCCTCGCCCCAGGAGACAGAGGCAGGCCGCCCGCTCACGCCCTGAATGGGCAGCCAGGCCCACCAGGCGCTCGACTACAGGGGCCCTTGCGTCACCGCGGGCGGGACTTCGCTCATCAGCAGCGTGCCGAGCAGGAAGTTCTCCTGCTGGCCACACGTCGGGAGCGCCGTGCGAGAGGGGCACGTGACTTCCTGCTGCGCACGAGTCGTCGGCGTACGGCAGCGGGCGCCCTCGGCGTCCCACTCCGCCTCCACGGCCCAGCCCTCGGAGTCGTGCTGCACGCCCGAGGCGTCGTACAGGTTCACCCAGTTCCCATCCACCGTGTACGAGGTGCCGTCACCACAGAAGTCCGCGCGCACCATGCGGGTGCAGGCCTGGTGCAGCGGCGCCATGCTGCTCCCCGTCGACGTGGTGGCCCAGGGGCGGTAGCCGAAGCGCACGCACTTGGCGATGGCCGCGCCCTCACACGCGAAGGTGAAGGTCTGCGTGTCCTCGATTTTCGCGCCGCCACCGGCGACGCCCTGGCGGTAGTCCCAGCGCCCCACCATCGGAATGGCACCGAGCGCGGAGCCATCCGCGTCCTGACACGCGGGCTTCCACGTGTTGTCCGCCAGCGAGTAATACGAGACGCGGTAGGACCAGACGTCCTCGCTCTGGCCCCCGCGAGGCTGGATGCCGTCCACGCGCAGCGCGACGGTGTCGCCACTGCCCAGCTCTCCGACGAAGCGCGCGCCGAGGAAGTCCATCCCGGACAGCACCGAGCCGTCCTGCGCGTCGGCGCGGAACACGCTGCCATCCAGCCACGTCCGCGTCAGAGAGGATGCGCCCGTCTCCGCGCGCTCGGCGCCCGCGAAGCGCACCGCCACCAGCATCTGCCCCAGCTCGGCGCTGTTGAGATTGCGCCCGTTGAGATTGCGCCCATTCAGGTTGCGCCCGTTGGGCGAGGACAGCTCGGCCACCTGGGTTCCCAGCGTGTCGTGCGCTCCTTCATCCATCGAGTTCCCACACCCCACCAGCCCGCAGGCGACAACCATCGCCCCCACCATCCGCCACGCCGCCATGCCCCGTACCTCCCCGACCCCGCCCGACTGCTGGACTCAAGGTTCGCAGGAGCCTGCCCGCTCGCAAGCCGGAGTGATGACCACGCGACACGCGCATCGCCCGCCAGGCGGGTGCATGCAGGCACGGCAGGACAGTCAGGCGGTTCCATCGTCCGGTAGCCGGGGTGCTCCCTCAGCGGGCGAGCGAGCACCTCTCAGGGTGCGGGCGAAGCAAGGTCCGCGCACACCCGCAGGCCCATCGTCACGTCGCGCAGCGAGGGCTCCGGAAGCTCCCGGTTCGTCGCGCGCGCCGAGGTCGCCGCGAAGGAGAAGCTCCCACCGCGGGCTACCGCCCGCCCCGGCTCCAGCCACGAGCGCGTCCACTCCCAGACATTGCCGGCCATGTCGTCCACGCCGAAGGGACTGCGCGACGCGGGATGACTGCCCACCTCGTCCGGACCGAAGCCTCCCGGCTGCTTGCCGTACGTGGCGTCGATGTTGGCGTCGTCCGGGCCCAGCCTGTCGCCATGCGGGAACTCGCGCCCGTCCACTCCGCGCGCCGCGCGCTCCCACTCCAGCTCCGAGCACAGCCTCGCGCCCGGCACCCGGCCGCTGAACGACAGCCACGACACGTACTTCTCCGCATCCGCGAAGGAGATGCCGCTCACGGGGAAGCGGCGCCAGTCCTGCTCGCCCCGTCGCGTGCGATTCGCATAGCGCACGGGCTCCCCCGCGCGCGCTTCGTACGGCACATTGCCGGGCTGGAAGCGCAGCCGCCAGACGTCGTCCACCTGGTCGAGCGAGAGGTGTCCCGAGTACCCACCCGTGCCCACGTGGGGCAGGTGCGAAGCGCGCAGCTCGGGAGACATCGACTCGAGGAAGGCGAGCCAGTCTGCATACGTCACCTCGTGGCGCGCGATGAGGAAGCCCGGCACCTGCACCGCGTGCTGAGGCACCGCGTTGAAGAACTCACGGACGCTCGCATCGGCGGCGCTGCCGAAGCGCACCTCACCTGGCGGAACGAAGACGAAGCCCGCGGGAATCGCTCCCACGCGCGGCAGCCGCAACTCCAACCGCCGAGCCTCCCCGCGCCGCAGCAACAGCGGCTG
This sequence comes from Corallococcus terminator, assembly GCF_049194865.1. Taxonomy (GTDB): domain Bacteria; phylum Myxococcota; class Myxococcia; order Myxococcales; family Myxococcaceae; genus Myxococcus; species Myxococcus terminator_A. The sequence continues at coordinate 155,236 of NZ_JBLZWL010000001.1, forward strand.
CGTCACCGCCTCGTGGTTCGGCGCGCGCAGCGTGAGCTGGTAGGGCCCGGGCGGGACGGAGACGTCCATCCACGGCTCCGACTCCAGCGGCAGCGCCGCGCCCGGCTGCTCGTTGCCGAGCGCATCGTGCATCAACGGACGCAGCTCCACCTCGACGTCGTGCGCGGCGACATCCAGGATGAGGCGCGCGGGCGCGGTCCACCGCGTCCAGCGCTCACCCCGCATGTCATAGAGCCGCAGGCGTTGCAGGAGCGTGGGCAGCGCCGCGGTCTCACCGTCCTGTTCGGCCCACAGGGCACGCTCGAAGAGGAAGTCCGCGAGCGCGTCGCGCACGTCCGGCCGCTCCGGTGCCAGGGCCAGGGCCCGCTCCAGCCGCCCCGAGACTCCGTCGAAGCGGTGTCGCAGTTGCGCGGCCCGGGCCACGCTCTTGCTCCACAGCCGGTCCGCGTCCGGCTTCTGGCCGCTGCCATAGAGACGGAAGGCCTCGGCGCGCTCGGAGTGGAGCAGGTCCTTTGTCTCCACCACCGTGTCCAGGGAGAGCCGCGCCTCGTCCAGCTCCGCGCGCACCTGACGCTCCAGGCTCCAGCGCTCGCGCAGCTTCAGCCCGCCGTACACCAGGCCCAGCGACAGGATGAACCCCGCGGCCAGCGCATGACGCACGCCCCGGCTGCGCACGAGCGTTCGACGCGAGGCGCGCAGGAAGTCCTGCTCGCGGCGCGTCAGCTCGCCCGAGTCCAGCACCGCCGCCTCGGCGAGCTGGCGCGGTCCCCACAGCAGCTCGCGCGAGTGGTTCAGCTTCTCCCAGTGCGCGGCGGCGGTCTCCAGCAGGGCCTGAATCTCGCGGCGCTCGGCGGCCTCCGCGAGCCAGCGCGCCAGGGAGTTCCAACCCGACAGCAGCACCTCGTGGGCCAGCTCGTAGGACGTTCCTTCCGGGGCCTCGCGCGCCACCAGCAGGCGGGCCCGGACGAGCGCCTCCAGTGCCGCGCGGTAGCGAACGTCCTCTCCCGCCAGCTCCCGGTCCGTCTTGCGTGCGCGCGTGCCGTCGGCGGTGACGAGCCGCAGCAGCACGCCACGCGCCGCCGCGCGCTGGTCCGGCAAGAGCCGCTCCACCGCCGCGTCCGCGTGTTTCGCCAGCGCGCCCGCCACGCCGCCCAGCGAGTCCAGCGCGGCCTGGGTAATCACCTGCGCCTTCACGTCGCGGGCCTCCCACAACTCCGCGAGCGCGAACTGGAGCAACGGGAGCCCGCCCTCGGCCGCGGCCGTGACGAGCGAGTCCACCAGCGCCTCCGACTCGAAGCGCACGCCCTTCACGCGCGCGGGGCCGGTGACGGCCTCCCGGGTCTCCTCGGCGGTGAGCGCGCGCAGCAGGTACAGCGCGCGCGGGACTTCCGCGCCCAGGCCGGGCACGGAGGTGAGCCGGGTGAGGAAGTCGCTGCGACTGGAGGCCAGCAGGCGCACGCCACTGGCACCCTCCGCGAGCCCGCCCAGGGCCTGTCCCGCCAGGGCCGCCTCGAGCGGCTCGGCCAGTGTGGCCAGCTCCTCGAGTTGATCCACGTAGACGAGCAGTCCCTCGCGGGCGCCCAGGCGAGCCCGGAGCTTGCGCACCAGGCACGAGGGCTCCGAGCGGAGTGCCTCGGCCAAGGGCTCCTCCTCCACCGACAGGAGGGGTGCGAGCGCCGCGGCCAGGGCCACAACGGGCTTGCGGCCCGGCACCAGTCGGACGGAGTGCCAGCGGCGTCCATCCTCCAGTCCGCCCTCTGTCACCGAGGGGAGGATGCCGGCCAGACACAGGGAGGACTTGCCCACGCCGGAGTCGCCGGTGATGAGCAGGAAGGACTCGGAACGCAGCCGCTCCAGCACGGAGCGGCACTCGCGGCGACGGCCGAAGAAGAGGGCGCGGTGCTCGGCCTCGAAGGCGCGCAGGCCCCGATAGGGATTTCCCTCGGGCACCTGGGTCGGGACGTCCTCGCGCGACAGGGCCTCGAGCGCCTCCAGCAGCAGCGCGGCGGAGCCGAAGCGCTCGGAGGGCTCTCGGCGGAGGCACCGGTCGATGACCCCCGCGAAGGCGGTGTCGACATGGGGCGCGACGGTCGCCAGGGGGAGCGAGTCCTGGGTGCGGACCACATGGGGCAGCTCGCGCCAGACGACGTCGCGGAAGGGCCCACGGCCGACACACAGCTCGTAGAGGACGATGCCCAGCGAGTACACGTCGCTGCGCGCCGTCAGGTCCTCGCCCGCCCAGGCCTCGGGGGACATGTAGTAGGGCGTGCCCACCAGCGCGCCCTGGGGCAGCGAGGGCAGGAAGACACCGTCCAACGAGCGCGCGGAGAAGTGCGGGTTGGCCTCCGGGTCCAGGTCCGCCGGCAGCTCCGGCGGGGGGGCGTTCCGGGGAGGCGCGGCGTCATCCGGGCCCGCGGCGCTGTCCAGGAGCTTGGCGAGCCCGAAGTCGAGCAGCTTCACGGCGCCGCTCTCCGTGAGCACGGCGTTGCCGGGCTTGATGTCGCGGTGGAGCACGCCTCGACGGTGGGCGGCGCTCAGGCCCCGGGCCAGGTCCTTGCCGATGGTGAGCACGCGCTCCCAGCGCAGGGGCTTCACCAGCCGGTCCAGGCTCATGCCCCGGATGAACTCGGAGATGAGGTAGGGCTGCTCGTCGAGCTGTCCCACCCGGTAGAGCGTGACGACGTTGGGGTGTTGGATGCGCGCGGCGGCGCGGGCCTCCACGAGGAAGCGGGCCAGGGCATTGGGGCCCAGCGCGGGGATGAACTTCACCGCGACAGGGCGTTCGAGGAGCGTGTCCTGGGCGAGGTACACGCGGCCAGTCCGCCCTCGACCGATGGGCCGCACGATTCGGTACTCGTCGAACTCCAGGGGCGGAGCCCACGCGTCTGGCGGGGGCGAGGCTGCAGGGATTCCCACCATGAGGGCGTATGCATCCCCTATTGGAACAGCAACCCTCCCCAGCGTGGAACGCGGCACGGCGCGGTGGAGGGGAGCGCGGAAGTGTCGAGTGGTGGGCACTCACCCTTCGCGACCGACTCAGCCCTCCTGGCCTTCCCGCTTACGAGCCTTGCTCGGCTTGAGCATGTTTCGGATCTTGTTTTCCAGGTCCTGAGGCAGGCACGGCTTGGCGACGAACTCGTCGGCGCCGGCTTCGCGCGCATGCTCCGCGTTGCCGGCGAGGACGTGGCCCGTCAGGGCCATCACCGGGATGTCGCGAGTGCGCAGGTCCTGCTTGATGCGCCGGGTGGCCTCCCAGCCGTCCATGACGGGCAGGGACAGGTCCATGAGGATGATGTCCGGCTCGTTCGACTGGGCCTTCTCCACCGCCTCCATGCCATCGCGAGCGGTGTCCACCTCGAAGCCGACGAACTCCAGATACTCCGCATACATCTCGCGGGCATCGTCGAAGTCGTCGACGACCAGGACCCGCCTGCGGCCCACATGGGGCGCATCCGGGCTTGTGCCCGGCACCAGCTCTTCGGAAGTGGGGGTGGCCGTGCGCGTCATGGAGCAGGCGCCTCGCGTGTAGGGGAACAGCGGTGGACAATCTATGCACGCATCCCCCTTGGCGCCCACCCCACCACGCCTCGTGAGCCCCCTGCCCACCGTTCAATGGAGAACGGTGGGGATGGGACGGACACGTCACCGCCGAGCGGGCACGCCGATCAGCTCACTCGTTGGAGATGTAGACCCGGATGGGACGCACGTTTGGCGTGCCTTCGGAATACTCCCCACGGGCCACGAGGAACCGGCCCGTAGGAGCTATCGCGAACGCAGGGTACGTCGAGGGGCTCTGGTCTGGCTGAAGGCGAAGCAATCCTCCCACCCGCTCCCAGTTTCCCTCGCGCAGTCGACGGGCATAGAGCGCCTCAGGTTGTCCGGAACTCTCGGGCTCACGCAGCAATGCCACCAGAGCCCCCGTGGGGTCCGAGGCGAATCCACCCAACTCCGCGTGCGGTGCTCCCGGGAAGAGTTCATCCATCGGCGTCCCGACTTTGCCCCACGCCGTGTCATCCCAGCCCCAGACCCACACCCCACTTCCCTGAGGAAACGCGCAGAGCAGCCGTCCCTTCGCATCCGAGCCCCAGATCCCATCCAAGGTCGAGAACGAGTGAGAGAGGGGTACCCAATTCCCGGAGCTCCATCGACGCATGTGCACCGTGGTGGCTCCCCCGGAGGTCCGCTCACTCCACATCGCGAGGGGATTTCCGGTGCCATCGAATCCCATGAATCCCCCCGTCAGGCTCGCGTTCGTATCAACCTTGAGAGCGGCTCCCAACTGAACCCAGTGGTCCTCTTCCCATTCCCAGATCAGGAACCGAGAGCCGGCATTATTTCCCGCCATGAAGCTCAGGAACCACTTTCCAGAACCATCTGTCCTCAAGGAAAGGCCCCAAACATTGAGCGGACTTGGAACGGCCGCCCCCATCTCTTCCCAGGTCGCTCCATTCCAGCGGCGAACAAAAACAAAGTGCTCGGCAGGTTCGACCCAGGCAACAACCGGCTGGTCGTTTTCGTCGAGCCGCAAAGCAGTCAACCCGGGAGCAGCATCTGCCGAACCAGACTTCAATGGAGGCCCCAGAAGTTCCCAGGTTTCTCCAGTCCAGCGGCGGACGAACACCGCGAAGCGCGAAGAGTCAGCCCATGCCACGACAGGCTGTCCCGCCTTCCCTATTTGCAGCTCCACCCGGTAGGGCAACATGCTTGTTGGTACATCGGTGAGCAGGGGCGCACCCAATGGGAGGTAGCCGGGTACGGTCCAACTCCACTCCTGCTCTCCAGGCGAAATCGAGTTTCCCGCCAGATCCGTCACCGAGTCAGTGAATGTCACCTTCACAGGCACATCGAGCGGGAGAGACGAAAGCGGACTCACTGCCACTGCCGTCCCATCGGTGGAGAGAGAGACAGTCGCTGTGATGGCTTCCGCACCCGCGAACATCCGAACGGAATTCGAATGGACCGTCGTCGGATCAAGCGACTCCGAGAACAAGGCCTGTGCCACCTGCCCTACGGCAACGAAGCGAGAACCCGTTGAAGGACTGCGGGTGAGCCACGTTGGAAGAGTCCGATCCACCGTGAGCTGATGGGGCACGCTCAGAAACACCCTTGAGCCAAGAGTTGCTCGCGCATGCAGCTCGTGTTGGCCCTCGGCGAGGACCTGAGTATTCCACTGCGTCCTGTATGGTGGGAGCATCGTCGCGACGCGCTCCCCGTCGACCAGCAACTCCACCAACTCTGGAACGGGTCCAGTCAATTCGATCCGCACATCGACCGAACCGTTCGTGACCCTTCTCGAAGTGACGAGCCCCACCTGCAAGGAGTGGCCACCCGCATCAGGCGTCGAGGCATCTCCTGGCTCGACATATCCTGCGTCCGCATCTTCGACGACATGCTGGATTTCTGGGATGTCGATACAAGCCCCCATCAGGAGCCCAAGAAGAACAATCACGACACGATGTGGGTGTGGATGCATGATTTGAGGCGAAGGCAATCTTTAGTCCAATGCGAGGCAACCACTGCTCGTCCCTGGAACACAGGAGCAGGGACCGTTCCTTGGGCAAGACCGAGCAATAACAGGTATCTCGTTAAGCGGACTTACGTCCACTCCACGAGATTCAGGGCTTGCCGCTCAGCATCGCTCTCGAATCTCCACGCTCGCTCTTCGTGCGAGTCCCCCAGAAACACCAACGCCCCCGTGGGGCATCCCCACGGAGGCGCGGTCATCCTTCAACAAAGCAGTTTCTGCGCAGTCGAGATACTACGGAGGAGTAACAGGCGCGGGCTGGATCGCAAGCCCACTCACCGTCATGTCCGTGATGATGGGCTGTCCCCAAATGCTCTCGTAGTTACCGGTGAGGCCTCTGCTCCCCAGCGATGAAAACACGACCACGAGCCTCACGGCACTAGGCAAGAACGCCGGGTATGCAGGCGGAACACCATTCGCCGTGTAGACGAATGAGTAACGCGTGCTGTACCCCGAACCACTGATGCCGAAGACAGGCAATTCAGGCCGATCCGTGCGCGTCGCGTAGGGTCCGAAGGGCTCATGCCTGATCAGAGGGAATCCCTTGGGGAAACCCATCTCGCCCACCGCGCTGCCATCCTTCCCATCGGCATTCAGGTCCAGGCCGGTGGCGAAGAAGACCTCGGCGCGCTCAAGCCCGCTTTCGAAGGGGGACCAGACCGGGGAGCTGAAGTTGATGTAGACCCGCTCGCCCTCGTTGAGTTGCTGGAGGTTAGGAGGAGCCAGACTCTCCTGGTAACGCGCCTCCGCGATGGTCACCGGCGCCACGGAGCCAGGCTCGCCACCGAAGAAATAACCCGTGCGCGAGTACAGCTCACCGGTCTCCGCGGAGACGGCACGCAGGTCGATGTTGTACTCCTTGCCCGTCTGCACGACCCCGTTGCCGGGGGTGATGGTGGCGCTGTAGCCACCATTGCCCAGGGCCACCGTGACGGGCAGCGCCTCCTTGGCGTACTCGTCCGTCAGGCGCGCCAGCAGGGAGCTCTGCTGCACGGGCTGGTTGAAGTACAGGTAGATGGGCTCGCCCGGGCGCACCAGGTTGCGCAGCGAGTGCGTGCTGGACGCACCCCGCAACATCGCCACGTTGCTGCCCTCGACGGTCAGCGCACCCAGCGTCGTATCCCGCGAGTAGGGCAGGTTGATGAGCCGCGTGGTGCCTGAAGCCACCACAGTGGCGGCCGTGTAGGCACTCACGTAGCCGTTGGTCTCCGGCACGCCGTCGCTGTTGGAGTCCACCGCGGACACCCACAGCCGGTACTGGCCCTGAGTCATGCGCGCCAGTTCCTGCGCGGTCGGGACACCCTGGAACACCAGCACGCCCTGGTCATCGGACGTCGCCTCCACGACCACCGTGCTCACCACTCGCGTGGTGGAGTCGCTGTTCGACAGGACGATGGTGCCCGCGGGCGAGGCCTCGAGCGTCGCGCGTACGTTCGCCGCGGGACGGCCCTGCGGCGTCACCAGCAGGAAGCGCAGCGAGCCGTCCAGCCGCGTCAGCGTCACGGGACCAAAGCTCACGTTGGCGTTGTTGATGGGCACGTTGCCGGCCGACGAGGGAATCGTCGAGGTCGCACGCAGCGTGGCATAGCCCGCCTTGGTGAAGGTCAGCAGCACCTGGGAGCCGGCCGGGACGTCCTTGAACTCGAAGTTGCCCTTGGCGTCGGTCGTCCCAGCGAGCGGCTCCGCCGAGCTGCCGATGGTGATTTCCACCGCGGCCTCGGACAGCGGCTTCAGGTCCGTGCTCAACACCTGGCCCGACACCGTCCCCTTCGGCGTCGCGGGAGTCACCACCGTCACGCTGTCCGGCTCACGAATGCCGTCGGCGATGCCGTCCCCGTTCTCATCCTTGAAATCATCACCGCACCCCAGCGCCAGGAACGGCACCACGGCCATGACCAGATGCTTCTTCATCATCCCCACCTTGAAAAGATTTGCTTGAGCTCTCACGCCCCCAACCATGAAAGAGCGTGGGGCGGACACTCTCCGACCCGGCCCCTTCACGTCAAGCAGGCGACAGTCGTACTCGCTCCTCGTCCCGCACCGCGAACACCGCGCCCTGGGGCGATCACAACACACCCTTCCCATCCTCTCAGTTTCCAGAGGGTCTCATGAGACCCTCCCTTGCGCGATGCGTCTTCCGGCGCCCCCGCCGTGGCTGAAAACGACTGCTACGGTGACCCCATGGTGGATGTGAATGACCCATGTCTGGGCTGTGCCATCACGCGCGGTGAGCATCGCCCCGTGGGCGGCATCCTGGCCCGGGCTCCAGGGCTGGTGCTGCATGGCGTCGCGGGCCCCAGCGCCGTTCCTGGCTGGGTCGTCATCTCCAGCGAGCAACATGCACGGGCCTGGTACGAGCTGGAGGACGCCACGGCGCGGGAGCTGGGTGCGTTCGCCGCGCGGGTGATGCGCGCCCAACGCGAGGTGCTGGGTGCCGAGCACGCCTATGCCTTCGCCATCGGCGACGTGCTGCGCCACTGCCACCTGCACCTGGTGCCGCGCTTCCGAGAGACGCCGCAGCGACTGTGGGGCCGCGCGGTGTTCGACGCCGCCCCGGCGGATCATCTCCCAGCCGAGGCGTTGGAGGCCGCCGCTCGCTCGCTCGCCGCCGCACTGGCGGACTGAGGTCACCCTCCAAACCCCATGGTAGACAGCGACCTCCCTCCCCTGGAGAGAGGTACCGCCGTGTCGTCCGAGTCCCGCAACCGCGTCCTCGAGAAGATGCTCGAGCGGCTCTATGCCGCGCTCTCGTCCGGGCCGAGCCTCAACTGCCGCCCCCACCACAGCCGCCAGCGCCTGGACCTCTCCGTACTGAGCCGACTGGACGGCACCCCGCCTCACGCGGTGCTGACCGCGCTGCTCGGCGACAAGGCCTCGGCCCGGCTCACGGTGAAGCCGCCCCCCAAGTCGGGCACACCCGGACTCAAGACGTCACGCGAGGGCACTCCATCCGACGAGGGTGACTCGCTCACTGCTCCTCGTGCGGAGCCCGGGGTCTCCGAGGATGAAACAGTCCCGGCGCTGACCCGGGCCGAGGAGGAACAGCAGGCCCTGCTACGCAAGCTCGCGGCCATCGTCGAGGACGCCCGCATCTTCGAGCAGGACACCGGCGCGCATGTCCTCCACGTCGGCTTCCCCTTGCTGCACCTGCCCCCGAGCACCAAGGACAAGCGCGGCTTCGGCACCCGCCGCATCCTCGCGCCCATCGCCTTCGTCCCCGTGCGCATCACCGTGAAGAAGGGACGCGCCACAGCAGTCGAGCTGGAAGGCGCCGAAGAGGGCGTGGACCGCGTCGCACCCAACACCGCGTTGCTCGCGTGGCTCGAACAACAGACAGGGGAGCGCTTCGGCGAGCTCTTCGCCGATGAGGAGGGCGTGGACCCCTGGCGTGAGGTCAACGAGCTGGCTGCCCTCGTCTCCAAGGCCCTGGAGCTGCCTGCTCCCGCGACCTTCTCGCCCGAGACCCTCCTGGCACCCGTGCCTCGCTCGGACGAGGAAGGCGCCGCGGCCTCCATCCTCCCCAGCGCCGTGCTCGGCCTGTATCCGTTGTCCAATCAGAGCCTCGTGGACGACATGCGTGCGCTCGTGGATGGTGAGCCCATCTCCGGTCCGCTGGAGAGCTTCCTGCGCGTGGATGTGTCGCTCGGGCAGGCCGCGCACTCGGGCGGCGGAGAGCGGAACCTGGAGGGGCTCAAGCTCGCCGCCGAGGAACGGCTCGTCACCATCGCGGACCCCTGTCAGGCCCGCGCGGTGCGACTGGCGCGCAGCCGCAGGGGGCTCGTCATCCATGGGCCTCCTGGCACCGGCAAGTCGCAGACCATCGCCAATGCCATCGGCGACCACCTGGCCCGAGGCGAACGGGTGCTGTTCGTCTGCGATAAGCGCACCGCACTCGACGTCGTGAAGCACCGCCTGGACCACCTGGGCCTGGGCAACCTGTGCGCCGTCGTGCACGACGCTCAGCGGGACCAGCGAGACCTCTACCTGGGCATCCGCGAACAGCTCGACACCCTGCCCGAAGCACGGACGAACGCCGCCGTGACGAAGGAGCTGTCCCGAGTGGACGAGGAGCTCCAGACCCTCCACGACGAGCTCAGCGCCGCCGAGCGCGCCCTCTCCGAGCGCCCCGCCGGTGGCACCGCGCCCTCCTTCCACGAGCTGGTGGGCCAGTGGTTTTCCCTGGAGACTCCCGCCGCGCTCACTCCCGCCACGACATCGCTCGCCTCCGCGCGGCTCGGTGATGTCACCTCGCGAGAGAGGGAGACACGCGAAGTCCTCGAACGCGCGCTCAAGGAAGGCTACCCGGACAATCCCTGGCGAGAGACCTTGGGCGTTGACCTGGCCACGTATCTCGCCACGCCGCTGGCCGCGTGGCGCGAGCGACTGAGCACCACCATCGACGCGGCCCGCGACGCCGACTCCCTCTCCTCCCCGCACATCCCTTCCTTTGGCGCGGAGCCAGAAGCCGAGGGCATCCCACGCGCCCACTTCGCCGAGCAGCTTGCTCCGCTGCTGGAGACCGCGAGCCCTGAAGCTCTCGCGCGCTGGAGCGTCGCTTCCACGGACGCCGTGCGGACCGCGAAGGCCCAGCTCGATGGGCTCGCGCCTCAAGTGAAGGTGCTCTCGGAGGGACCGCTCGACACGGAGCTCTCGCTGATTCACCGCGAGCAACCCCAGTCCCTGGGAGCGCTGTCCACGGCGCTCGCCACGCTGGGCACGTATCTGGGCATCGCCAGCAAGTGGTACGCCTTCTTCTGCTTTGCTCGGAAGGCCGGCGCTCGCAAGGTGCTCCAGCAGTTTGGCATCACGCTGGGCGCCGCCGCTGCCGAGCGCGTCAGTCGATTCCTCATCGGCGCCCGCGCCCGCGCGTTGCTGAGCGAGTTCCACCGCTCCACCCTCGCTCCGGGCTCCGTTGCCGCGAGCCTTCCCGATGAACTGCTGTCTCGGGACCTGCGCGCGCACAGCGCCCTCTTCGACGTGCTGGGCACACTGGACAACACGCCCTTGCTCGCCTCGTGCCGAGACGCCGTGCGCCGGGCACTGACAGGAGACACCGCCGCACGTGCCTCGCTGCTCACGGGCCTCCGTCAATCTCCCGCGCGAGGCGCGGCGGTGGTGAAGCTGGAGAAGCGACTCGCGGAGACAGGACTCCTCTCCTCGGCGTGGCTCACCACCCGCTCGCGAGAGCTGCGCGCCGGTGCCCAACTGCTCCCCATCGCCTCCGCGTTCCAGGCACGTCTGTCCACCGTGGAGGGAATGCTGCGCTTGCGCTCGCTGCTGTCCGGCATGCCTCCCTCACTGGAGACAGCGGTGGAATCCCTGGCACGCCAGGGCGTGGACGCGGACACAGGCTGGACGGCCGTGCTCAAGGCCACGCTCGCGGCCGAAGTCTCCTCACGCCTGCGCGAAGACCCCGCCCTCCAGCACGTCGACGCCGAGCGCGCGCAGGCCACCCAGTCCCGCTACCGCGTGCTCGAAGAGAAGAAGCGCGGGCTCGTTCGCGACGCCATCCTCCACCGATGGACGCAACGTCAACGCGAGCGCCTGCTCGCCGGCACCGGAGGAAGACTCAACAGCCAGGGCGCGGAGCTGCGCCGTCGCCTCATGCTCCGAGGCGAGCGCGCCATGCGCGTGCGGCAGGTCATCGCCACCGGCCTGGAACTCGAAGGCGGAGACCCGCTCTTCGACGCCCGCCCCGTGTGGATGGCCAGCCCGCAGACGGTGGCGCAAATCTTCCCGCGACGCCCCATCTTCGATGTCGTCATCTTCGACGAGTCCTCCCAGTGCCGACTCGAGGAAGCCCTGCCCGTCCTCACCCGTGCAAAGCGCGTCGTCATCGCCGGAGACCCGAAGCAGCTCCCGCCCACGCGCTTCTTCGAGTCCGCCGTGGTGCAGAGCCAGGACACCGAGGCGGAAACAGAGCAGGGCCTCTTCGAGGACCAGCAGTCCGAGGTGGAAGACCTGCTCTCCGCCGCGCTCAATCTGGACATCGACCAGTGCTACCTGGACGTCCACTACCGCTCGCAGGACGCGGACCTCATCGCCTTCAGCAACGAGCACTTCTACGACAAGCGGCTCCAGGCCATCCCCGCGCATCCCTCGCACCGCGCACCCCACGCGCCTTTGCGCCTGCTCCCCGTGGGAGGCACCTACGAGAAGCGCGTGAACCACACCGAGGCCCGCGCCGTCGGCCAGCTCGTGAAGGAGCTGCTCGCACGCGCCGAGCCTCCTTCCATCGGCATCGCCTGCTTCAACCTCTCACAGCGTGACGCCATCACCGACGTCCTCGACGAGCTGGCCGCGGAGGACGCCCCCTTCGCCGCCCGGCTCGCCACCGCGCGCACCCGTCGTGGCGCCGGCTCCTTCGAGGGCCTCTTCGTCAAGAACCTCGAGAACGTCCAGGGCGACGAGCGGGACCACCTCATCATCAGCACCACCTACGGGCCCGACCGGCAGGGGCGCTTCTACCGACGCTTCGGTCCGCTCGGCAGCGCGGGCGGAGGACGGCGCCTCAACGTGCTCGTCACCCGCGCCCGCCAGCAGGTGCACCTGGTCACCTCCATTCCTCGCGACGCGTACACCTCCCTGCCGCCCGTCGAGTCCGGCCGCCAGCCCAACGGAGGCTGGCTCCTCTTCGCCTACCTCCAGTTCGCGGAACGCATCGCCCTCGCCCACGCGGAGGCCCTCCGCGACGACGCGCTCCCCACCTCCCAGCCCTCCGCACCGCGAGAGCTCATCGTGCGCGAGCGAGCGACGGAGGCGGGCTCCACATTCGCCCACGCGCTGGCGTCACATCTCGCGCGACGCCACCACGTGTCCTCCGATGTGAACTGGGGCAATGACGGCTTCTGCGTGGACGTGGCCCTGCATCACCCCACCATCCCAGGCGACGTCACCGTGGGCCTGCTCTGCGACGGCACGCGCTACCCCAAGGCCGCCGACCGCGTGGAGTGGGACCTCTTCCGCACCGCCGTGCTGGAAGGCCAGGGCTGGAAGCTCGTCCGACTCTGGACGCCCCACTTCTTCAGGGACCCGGAGGGCGCCACCACCCACGTGCTCCAAACGGTGGGCGACCTCCTCATGCGCCAGTCCGCGACCACACAGGCCACGGACACCTCCAGCAAGCGCGCCCTGCACTGAGCCTCAGGGCGTCTTCGGCGTCGATTCCAGAAGCCACAAGATGCCCAGCTCCAACTCCAATACCTCGAAGGGCTCGGCACGAACGAGTTCGTCCCCTCCGTACGTGCCCAGCTCCACCCAGCGGCCGCCCTCCAGACGTAACACCTCCAGCGTCCGCTCCGTCGGGTCCAGCAGCCAGAGATGGCCCACGCCTTCTCGGGCGTAGATGCGTTTCTTCTTCACCCGGTCCAGCGACGCCGTGGACGGAGAGAGCACCTCGCAGACCCAGTCTGGCGCCAGGGTGAAGTACGGCGCGTTCGGAACCTCCGGCATCCGCTCCCGACGCCAGCCCGCCAGGTCTGGCACCAGCACGTCCTGGCCGAAGTGCAGCTCTGGCTCCACCAGCGACCACCACCCTCCAGGCCCTCCTCGGCCCCGCTGGAAGGGTCCATAAAGCTCGCCCTGCAGCGAGGAACTGGCCTTCGCATGCGGGTTCGCCGGCCGGGGCATCGCGATGAGCTCCCCGTCGATTATCTGCCCGACCATGTTCTCCGGCAGTGCGAGCAGGTCCTCGTACGTGGCCGGCCGCTTCGGTCCCTCACCCATTCCCTCGCTCCTCTCCCCTCTGACTTCCCACCCCTCCAACATCCCCGCCACCTCCCAGAAGTGGAACCCCACCCCATACCGCGTGTCCACTCCTTCCTACTCAGCGGGTCTGACATTCGGCGGCCCACCCAAAGGCCCCCATGGACCTGACATTCCATAGGAGGAAGAATGTCACCGCCCCATGCTTCCTTCTCGCTCTGGCCTTCTCGTCTTGTCACTCCTGCTCTTGTCCGTGCCCGCGTACGCGGACAACAACGCCGACGAGGCGGACATCGCCTTCGAGCTGGGCAACGACGCCTACGCCAAGGGCCAGTACACCGAAGCCCTGCGCTCCTACTTCACCAGCTACCGGCTGGTGCCCAACCGCAACGTGCTCTTCAACATCGCCCGCTGCTTCGAGGCGCTGGGCAAGTTCAACGAGGCGTACCGCTACTACAACGACCTGCTCACCGAGGACCTGCCCACGGAGGACGCCTCGGAGGTGTCACGCTCGTTGGACCGACTGCGCCCCAAGGTGGCGCTCGTCAAGGTCACCACCGTCCCCAAGGGCGCGGACGTCTACGTGGACCGCATGGACCTGGGCAGCCGGGGCCGCTCGCCGCAGACGCTCGCGCTGTCGCCGGGCCGCCACAAAATCATGGTGAAGAAGGACGGCTACCGTCCCACCGAGGCCACCGTCACCGTGGCGCGCGGCCGTGAGACGGAGCAGACCTTCGACCTGTTCCTCATCACCGGCGGCGTGGAGCTGAGCGGTACCCCCGAGGGCGCCGAGGTGCGCGACGCCCCCAACGGCCCCGTCATCACCAAGCTGCCCGGCCGCGCCCGCCTGCCTCCCGGCCAGCGCATCCTCTACGTGCGCGCCCCCGGCTACTCCCCCGGCCAGTACGTGGTGGACGTGCCCGCCGACGGCAGCGTCCCACTCTCCGTCGCGCTGCGCGTGCAGGACCGTCCCTCCGGAAGGCTCGTCGTCACCGCCAACCGCGACGGCGCCACCGTGCGCGTGGACGGCAAGCCCACGGGCTTCACGCCCACCATCGTCACCCTCCCCGAGGGCGAGCACTCGCTGGAGGTGGAGAGCCGCGAGGTGCGTCCGCTGCGCCAGAAGGTGACCGTCGTCGCCGACCAGGAGGTGAAGGTCCACGCGGAGCTGCGCTACGCGCCCCCGCCCGTGCGCGCCGCGTCCAAGAGCCTGGTCGCCGTGGACGACGCGCCCGCCTCCACCACCGTGCTCACCCAGGAGGAGCTTCGCGCGTTCGGCTGGCGCACCCTCGCGGAGGCGCTCTCCGGCGTGCGCGGCTTCTACCTCACCGACGACCGGACCTATACGTACCTGGGCGTGCGCGGCTTCTCGCCTCCGGGCGACCTCAACACCCGCGTCCTCATCCTCTGGGACGGCCACGCCATGAACGACGTGTGGGCCGGCCAGGGCTACGCCGCCCACGACCTCAACGTGGACCTGATGGAGGTCGAGCGCATCGAAGTCGTGCGCGGCCCGGGCAGCGCCCTGTACGGCACCGGCGCCTTCTTCGCCGTCATCAACGTGGTGCCCCGCGAGTCGCTGGGCCCGGACAACCACCTGGAAGTCACCGGCGCGGTGGGCGCACTCAACACCACGCGCGGACACGCCACCGCATCCTGGGAGGACGGCAATCGCTCCATTCTCGTGAGCGCCGCGGCGATGACGGCCTCCGGCGCGGACACCACGCTCTTGCGACGCGCGGACCCCGCGCTGGGTGACCTGCTCGTCACCGGCCTGGACGCGGAGCGGGCCGCCACCGCCTCCGTACGCGCCCGGCTGGGAGACTTCTCCTTCCAGGGCCAGCTCAACGTCCGCTCGAAGGAGCTGCCCACCGCCCCTTACGGCACCGTGCCCGGCGCCGATGGCAACACCGTGGAGGACCTGCGCGCCTTCGTCGAGGCGCGCTACGAGCGTGAGTTCACCGAGCGCTTCAGCCTGTCCGGGCGCGCCGCGTTCGACCTCAGTCGCTACGAGGGCATCTACATCTACCCGGAGAGCGCGGGCGGCTCCAACAAGGAGGGAGGCGCGGCGGACTGGGTCAGCGCGGAGTTGCGCGCGCGCGTGGGCATCTTCGAGGGCAACCGCCTCACGCTCGGCGTGGAGGCGCAAGGGCAGCTCAGCGTGCGTCAGACGGCGAGCGACATCCGCCTGGATACGAAGGCGCGCACGCTCTTGTCCGCCTACCTGCTCGACGAGTGGCGGCTGCACCCTCGCCTGAGCCTCTCCGCGGGCCTGCGCCTGGACAAGTACCTGGACCTGGACACCACGCCCATCACCCCGCGCCTGGCCATCATCGCGCGGCCCTACGACGCGGGCCTCACCAAGCTGGTCGCCGGACGGGCCTTCCGTGCCCCCAACGTCTACGAGCTCTCCTACACGGACTTCATCACCCAGGCCCCTCCCGCGTCACTGCTACCGGAGACCATCACCACCTTCGAGCTGGAGCACTCGCACGACCTGACGGACGAGCTGCGCCTGTCGGTGGCCGGCTACCACAATCGCATCTCCAGCCTGGTGCAGCTGCGCACGGACGACACCCCCTCGACCGATTGCGGCGGCTCTCCGTGTCTGCGCTTCGCCAATGACAGCGGCACCACGCTGGCGTGGGGCGCGGAGGCCGGTGTGCACTGGCAGCCGGGACGCTACCTGCTGGTGGACGTGAGCTACTCGTACGTGACACTGCGCAACGCCTCGGAAGAGGTGTCCGCCGCGTCTCCCGCGCACCTGGTCTCCGGACGCCTGTTGATGCCGGTGGGCAACGGCGACATGCGGCTGGCCACCCAGGCCACCTACCAGAGCGCGCGTCCCACGGGCGCGGGCGGCGCGGACAGCGGCGAGGTCCTCCTCGTCGGCTTCGGCCTCTCCGGTGACTACGGCCCGCTGCGCTACTTCGCGGGCGTCCACAACCTGCTCGACTCCGACTACCAGATTCCCGTGTCGGACGAGAATTCCATCGCCCCCGTGCCGCAGTACGGACGCACCTTCACCCTCCAGCTCACGGGGACCTTCTGATTCATGAGCGAGGCCGAGCTCGAGTTCACCTTCATCCAGCCCGGGCACGCGCTCTACGAGGCGGAGTTGGAGCTGCGCTTCCGCGTGCTGCGCGAGCCGCTGGGCCACACGCGGGACGCGGTGAAGTTTCCGTTCGAGGCACAGAGCCTCCACCTGGTCGCCCACCGGGGTGACAGCGTGCTCGGCTGCGTCCTCTTCAACCCCGAAGACGTGCACGGGGGACGCCTGTTCCAGATGGCGGTGACACCCCACCTGCAGGGTCAGCGCCTGGGTGCCCGGTTGGTCCAGATACTGGAGGCGGAGCTGGTGCGACGCGGCATCACCCACGTCCACCTCCACGCTCGGCAGCCCGTCGTGCCGTTCTACGAACGCCTGGGCTATTCCGTGTATGCGGAAGCGTTCACGGAAGTGGGGATTCCCCACCGACACATGAAGAAGTCACTCGCGACGTAGACGCGGTCCGGGTGCTCACAACCCGACACCGGCGAATGTCTTCGAGCACCCGGGTGGGCCACCGCCTCGTCGCCCCCTGACCTCAACAGCCAGGGGATGCTGGTAACCTTTGCGAGAGGTCAGCGGGCCAGCGACACCGAGGAGACATGATGAACGGAACGAACGACGGACGCGCCGCGCCCCCTTCCCACCGGGCCGGCCCCTCGGGGGGTCCTGGGGACAGCGAGCTGGATGACGAGGGCTCTCCTTCCGAGTCGGAGGAAAGCCGCGCGCCTCGCCGTCCGCCCATCCACGTCCTGGAAGACAACACGCTGCACACGCGGCTGACGAAGGCCCTGGGCGTGCACTACCCCTTCGTCAGCGCGGGCATGGCCTTCGTGGCGCTGCCGCCGCTGGTCATCGCCGTGTCGGAGGCGGGAGGCATCGGCATGCTCGGCTCCGCGCCGGAGCCCGCGCCCTTCCTGCGCTCGCGCATCCAGACCATCCGCGCCGGCACGCAGCGCCCGTTCGGCGTGGACTTCATCCTCGACCGCGCGCGGGCGGGTGACTTCACCACGCGCGAGCACATCGACACGTGCATCGCCGAGCGAGTGCCGGTGGTCGCCTTCCACTGGACCCTGCCGCCCGCGGACTGGGTGAAGGCCTTGAGGGCCGCGGGGACGAAGGTCTGGGTGCAGGCCAGCTCGGTGGAGTTCGCGAAGGAGGCGCTGGCGCTGGGCATCGACGGACTCATCGCGCAAGGCCGTCAGGCGGCGGGCTACAACAAGGGCACCACGCCCACGCTGAAGCTGGTGCGGGAGCTGCGCGCACTGGTGGGAGAGCTGCCGTTGCTCGCCGCCGGTGGCATCGCGGACGGCCTGAGCGCGGCGCGGGCGCTGTTCCACGGCGCCGACGGTGTCTGGGTGGGCACGCGCATGGTGGCCTCCGTGGAGGCGTACGCGCACCCGGGCTACAAGCAGCGCGTGGTGGATGGAGACGCGCGCGACTCCGACTTCACCACCCTCTTCGGCCCCGAGTGGTCCGGTCCTCGTCAGCGCGTGCTGCGCAACCGCGTGGTGCGCGAGTGGGCGGGCCGCGAAGCACGCGCGCCGACGAACTCCACCGACTCCATTGGCACCACGCGGCTGTACCCGGGGCTGACAGGCGGCGACGCGCTCTACACGATGCCGCGCTTCAGCGCCTTCGTGCCCACGCCCGACACGCAGGGCGACCTGGAGGAGATGGTGCTGCCCGCCAGCGGCTCCAGCATGGCGCGCATCGAGAGCGTGCAGCCCGCGGGGCAAATCGTCGTGGAGATGATGGAAAGCGCGCACCGGCTCCTGGCGAACCCGTACGAGCTGGAAGCCGACGCAGACGAGAACGACCGCTCCTGAGTCGAGGTGCCCGGCGGACGGCGCCCTGGTGCTCCGCCCGCCGCCCTTCCGACTGAATCGGGTGAAGCGCTCGGGGAAGTTGGAGTAGGAACCCACGGAAGGACGGGTGGGTGCCATGACGATGACGACGACACAGGCGCGCTGGAAGCGCGTGGCGGTTTCGGGCTGGGTGGCCCTCGCGCTGTGTGGCGGAGTGGCGGTGGCGCGGGCCGTGACTTCGGAGGTGAGGACGCCCTCGCGGCGCCTGTCCGCCGACGAGCGTGTCCTGCTGGGCCGAGCCGCCGCCGAGGCGGAGCCCCACTGGCGTCGACGCTCGATGCACTCGTTCCCTGGGGACCACTGGTCCCAGGACGACGACTTCGGCGCGTCGGAGCGCGGCTGGGTGATGAGCGAGGCGCGCAGGCGCGACGTGCCGGTGACGGACGTGTTCGACGCCATCGACTCCGAGCTGCGCTCGGCGGCGCCCATCCTCCCGCCGCGCAAGGCCTCCGCCAGCCCGTGCAAGCCCCGTCCGTTCTACGACTGATGCCCGGCTCCCTCTCGCCCTCCCGCGCGCTCCCCTCCGCATGACGACCTCCTCCCACGGACTGCTCCGCGCCGCCCACCGCGCCGCCTCGCTCACCAGCGTGCGCCTGGCCCTCTTCGGCGTCCTCGCGCTCGCCGCGTGCTGGCACTCCCTGTCGGTCGCCGGGGGGATGAACGACTTCCGCGACTCGCACCTGCTCGACTCGTACGAGGACGCGGGCACGCGCAGCGTGGCGCACTACGGACAGCTCCCGCTGTGGAACCCCTGGTCCTGCGGTGGCCAGTACGCGCTGGGCAGTCCGCAGACGCGCGTCTTCTCGCCCACCGTGGTGCTGTCCTCGCTCGTGGGCCCGCGTCGCGCGGAGCCGCTCCTGTTGTGGGTCTTCCTCGTGCTCGGAATGGAGGGCTTCTTCCACTACGCCCGACGGCGCACGGGCTCCGCGCTGGGCGCGCTGGGCGCGGCTCCCCTCTTCGGGCTGATGGGCTTCACCGCGCTGTCCTGGGCCATCGGCTGGCTCAACTTCGCGGGCTTCCTCCTGCTGCCGTGGCTGCTCGTCGGCACGCGGCGTGTCGTCGAGGGGAAGCTGTCCGGTGTGGCGCTCGTGGGCGGCGTCTTCGCGCTGCTCTTGAGCTTCGGCGGCACCTACCCCGTGCCCATGGGCGCCCTCTTCGTCGTGCTGGAGACGGGCCGCTCACTGTATGGAATGCGCGGGCTGCGCAACCTGCACAGACTGAACAAGGCGCTGTGGGCCCTGTGCGCCACCGCCTGCTTCACCCTGGCCGCGTGCGCCTTCCGGCTGTGGCCCCTCATCGAGACGATGCGCTCCTCGCCGCGCGTCATGGCGGGCACACCGGGCAACTCGCTGGTGCCGCTGGTGCAGATGCTGCTCCAGCTCCCCGCGCGCTCCGGCTACAGCGACCCGGGCAACTTCTACTTCGCGCCCGCGGCCCTCGCCCTCGCGCTGCCCGCCCTCTTCTTCGCCCGACGCCGCGCGCTGTATCCCGCCATCGTCGCGGGCCTGTGCGCGTGGATGGCGGCGGGCTACTCGGCCAAGCCTTCACTGTTCGCGGGGCTGCGCACGCTCCCCATCTTCGAGACGTTCCGCTACCCCGAGCGCTTCCTCGTCCCCACCGGCTTCTTCCTCGCGGAGCTGGCCGCGCTGGGGCTCGCCGTGTTGCTCACGCGCACGTGGCGCTCGCCCGCGAAGTGGACCTGGGCCGTCGTGGCCGCGTGCGCCGTGCTCGTCTCGAGCTGGGGCCTGCAGCTTCGCGCCTTCGACAACCTGTCGCGCTGGGCCCAGATGACGGCGATGCCCGCCGAGCGCGAGCAGCCCTTCGCGCAGGCGCGCGGCAATCGCTGGTCGCAAGGACACCTGCTCGCCCTCAACCGGGGCTCCATCGCCTGTGGCGAGGCGTGGCCCGTGCCCATGTCCTCCAAGCTGCGCGGCGATTTGGGCGCGGAGGAGTACCTGGAGGAGCCCGGCGCGGGCACCGCGAAGCGCGTGGAGTGGACGCCCAACCGCGTGTCCGTGGACGTGGACGCGACGCGGCCCACCGTGCTGCTCGTGAACCAGAACTGGCACCCGGGCTGGAAGTCGTCCCAGGGCGAGGTCGTCTCACATGACGGCCTGCTCGGCGTGCGCGTGCCGGAAGGTCGCCATCAGGTCGTGCTGAGCTTCCTGCCCCGCTCGGGAATCGGCGGCGCGCTGGTGTCGGGCCTCGCGTGGGCGGGGCTCGCGTTCCTCGTGTGGCGCCAGCGGAGTGGACACCCGCTGCGGTGGCCCGTCGCGATGAACGTGTTCGCCGTTCCCATCGTCACGTGGTTCGTGCTCGCCATGGCGTGGCATGAGCCCGTGGCGAAGGCGGAGCCGCGCAACGCGGATGGCTCACCGCTGACGGTGCCGGCGCTGCCTCCCGAGGCCAAGCCCGTGGACACGCGCTTCGAGGTCCCCGTGGAGCTGGTGGGCGCGGAGGTTCCAGGGGAGCCGGACGCGGAGGGCATCCTCCCCCTGGTGCTCCACTGGCGCACGTCTGCACCGGTGCCCCGCTCGGTGGGCATCTTCGTGCACGTGGTGTCGGCGGAGGGCCAGCGCATGGGCTCGGACCACGCGGTGGTGGGCGGCACCTGGTTCTTCGCGGACGCGCCCCGGGACACGCTGCTGCGCGACGCCTTCTCCCTCTCCACCCGGGGCTGGCGGCCCGGGGAGTGGAAGGTGCTGGTGGGTCTGTGGCACGCGGGAGGCGACCAGTCCCGCGTCAACGTGGTGGAGCCGAGCGGCCAGCCCGTGTCCGAGGGCCGCGTGTACGTGGGGACGTTCACCGTTCCACGGAACGTCCGCCCCAATGAGTCCTCCGTGAACCCGTAGTCCAGGAGACGACAGCGCGCCGAGACGCGGCGGCGCTCCCGGCGTTATGAAGCGCGCATGCGAATCCTGCACACCATGTTGCGCGTTGGAGACCTGGAGAAGTCGCTCGACTTCTACACGCGGGTCATCGGAATGAAGCTGCTGCGCCGCCACGACTACCCGGACGGCAAGTTCACCCTGGCCTTCGTCGGCTTCGGCCCCGAGGACACGCACCCGGCGCTGGAGTTGACGCACAACTGGGGCGTGGAGAAGTACGAGCTGGGCACGGCCTATGGCCACGTGGCGCTCGGCGTGCCGGACATCCGCGCGACGTGCGATGCGATTCGGCAGGCCGGTGGCAAGGTGGTCCGCGAGCCGGGGCCGATGAAGCACGGCACCACCGTCATCGCCTTCGTCGAGGACCCGGACGGCTACCGCGTGGAGCTCATCGAAAAGGGCAGCTAGTCCCGCGCCCGGTGACAACGAAGCCTGCGGCGCCCGTCGCGGGCCATTAAGGTGGCCGGGTGAGCCCCAGCCCTTCCTTCCTCCCCAGCCACGAGCCCCCCAGCCGACCGCGCGACAGCGCCCTGCTCTTCCTCTCGCGCGGCATGGAGCTGCTCATCGTCGAGCAGGAGGGCGCCATCAACCTGCCCACCGGCTCCGCGTTCCCCGAGCTCACCGCGGCGGCCCACTACCTGGGCGCGCTGGACGGCGTGGATTGCTACGCCGCTCCGCTGCCTCGGGACTTCGCGGCGCCGGAGGGCACCACGCTGGTGCCCGCGCGCTCGCTCTACAAGCGACTGGACGAGGTGCGCTTCGCCATCGCCGGCCGCGCGCTCGCCATCGCCGAGTGGGACATCCAGCACCGCTTCTGCGGACGCTGTGGCCAGCCCACCCAGCTCGTCGCCGGGGAGCGCGCCCGCCGCTGCACGGTGGACAACACCCCGTTCTACCCGCGCATCTCCCCCGCGATGATTGTCCTCGTCACCCAGGGCGACACCATGCTGCTCGCGCGCAACTCCACGCTGCCGGAGCCCATGTTCAGCACGCTCGCGGGCTTCGTGGACGCGGGCGAGTCGCTGGAGGAGTGCGTCGCGCGCGAGGTGAAGGAAGAGGTCAACATCGAGGTGAAGAACATCCGCTACTTCGGCTCGCAGCCCTGGCCCTTCGGGCGCTCGCTCATGGTGGGCTTCACCGCCGAGTACGCGGGTGGTGACATCCAGGTGGACGGCAAGGAAATCGCCGAGGCGCACTGGTTCCACCCGGACCAGCTGCCGCGCGTCCCGCCCCGCCTGAGCATCGCCCGGCACCTCATCGACGCCTTCATCGAGCGCGTGAAGGGCCCGGCGCACAAAGGCTGACAGCGTCCCAGGGGTGCCAATAAGCAGGCCTTCGCGCCATCGGTTAGCGTCCCCCTCCCGCATCCTCGCAGGAGGGACCCGGATGAATCGCTTCGCGCTGCGCGACCGTACCGACCGCCTCGATGCCGTGACTCAGTACGAGGACATCGTTCGCATCCTCACCACCCAGGAGTTCCCCTGGGACATCAACCAGGCGCTCAGCTTCGCGCTGTTCCGCACCTACGCGGTGCCGAGCATCGGCGTGCTCCTGCACGAGACAGGGGAATTCAACGAGCGCGTCCAGAAGCGCTACGACGACACCGTGCTCATCCTCGACGCCATCCTCGAGCACGGCATCACCAGCCCCGCCGGACACAGCGCCTTCCGCCGGATGAACCAGATGCACGGCGCCTATGCCATCTCCAACGATGACATGCGCTACGTGCTCTCCACCTTCGCGGTGTCCCCCATCCGTTGGGTGCGCGAGTTCGGCTGGCGTCCCTTCACCCCCCACGAGGAGGAGGCGTGGACCCACTACTACCGCGCGATGGGCCGCCACATGGGCATCCAGGACATCCCCGAGACACACGCGGACTTCGTCGCGTTCCTGGACGGCTACGAGGCGAAGCACTTCGCCTTCGATGCGCGCGGCCAGGCCGTGGCCGACTCCACGCTCGAGCTGCTCACCACCTTCCCGCCGTCCCACCTGGCGCCCAAGAAGCTCGTGAAGCTGTTCGCTCGCACCCTCATGGAGGACGCGCTGCTGGACGCGTTCCACTACGCGCGCCCCTCCGCGCTCACCCGGAAGGTGTTCCGCTCCGCGCTCCGGTTGCGCGGGAAGTTCGTGCGCTACGCCCTGCCCCCGCGCGCGGTGCCCAAGTTCAGCCGCGAGAGCCCCAACGTGCGCACCTACCCGAAGGGCTACGCCGTCGAGCAGCTCGGCACCTT
Organism: Corallococcus terminator; assembly: GCF_049194865.1. Classification (GTDB taxonomy): domain Bacteria; phylum Myxococcota; class Myxococcia; order Myxococcales; family Myxococcaceae; genus Myxococcus; species Myxococcus terminator_A. Next base: position 178,500 of record NZ_JBLZWL010000001.1, read on the forward strand.
CCCCAAGACGTGCCCCGTGCACCACCACCGCCCGGCCACGGCCACGGCCGAGGAGGGGACGCCTCCCCGAGCCCAGGGGACAGGCGGTTCCTGAGCCTGGACGTCCACAAGTCCCCCAGATTCCACGCACTTCGCCGCGCGCGGGGTGGGGGCGCGGGTCCGGGAATCCCCGGCCGCCTCTGGGATGTTGGCTCCGGATTGGGGTGGCGGCTTGACCTCCCGGGCTGACTGGGGTTGAAGCGCCGCTCCCTTCGCCTCACGAAGAAGCCATGCCCGCCGCGCGTCCCCACATCGAGCCCCGCCTCGTCCCCACCGCCGACTCCGTGGTGGTGAAGGAGATCTACCTCTCTCTCCAGGGCGAGTCCTCGCACGCCGGCCTGCTGTGCGCCTTCATCCGCCTCACCGGCTGCCACCTGCGCTGCACCTACTGCGACAGCGAGTTCTCCTTCCACGGAGGCGCGCGCCGGAAGAACGCGGACGTCATCGATGAAATCAAGACGCTGCGCACCCCGCGCGTGGAAATCACCGGCGGCGAGCCCCTGCTCCAGCCCGGCGTCTACCCGCTGATGCAGTCGCTGCTCGACGAGGGCTTCACGGTGCTGCTGGAGACCAGCGGCGCCATCGACGTGCGGCTGGTGCCCGCCGCCGTGCACAAAATCGTCGACATGAAGACGCCGTCCTCGGGCGAGGCCGCGCGCAATGACTTGCGCAACTTCGCGTCGATGAACGCGAACGACGAGCTGAAGTTCGTCATCGGCTCACGCGAGGACTACGACTGGTCCAAGGCCCTCATCACCGAGCACCGGCTGGCCCAGAAGCCCTTCGCGCTGCTGTTCTCCACCGTGTTCGACAAGCTCCACCCGCGCGAGCTGGCCGAGTGGACCATCGAGGACCGGCTCCCCGTCCGCTTCCAGCTCCAGATGCACAAGTACCTCTGGGAGCCGAACGCGCGCGGCGTCTGAAGCCCTCAGCCTCGGGCGCCGGACGCCGCGAAGTACAGCCAGCCCCAGCCCAGCAGCCACGCGGCCAGGAGCCCCAGGTTCAGCCAGCCCAGCACGTACGCCACCCGCGCGGGAACCCGTCCCTTCTCGGGGCTCTCTCCCCGGCGGATGCGCCCCGCCTCCCGCATCCCCAGCACCACGCTGCCCACGCCCGCCACCAGCGGCGGCAGCGGCAGCGCCAGGGAACACGGCAAGGTCAACAGTCCCATCACCCCGAGCGCCAGCGCGCCCCAGGCCGCGCGCGACACGGGCCCCTCGCTCCGCCGCAACGACACACACGGCGCGCAGAAGGCGGACTCGCCGACGACCTCCAGACACTCTCCACACAGGAAGCTTCCGCAGCGCGTGCAGGTGGCCACCGCGGAGGCGTCCGCGTGGCGCGCGCACAGGGCGGCCGTGCTCTCCACCATCACCGTGACACCCTGGCGTCGGGCGAGCGCACGGCGAAGCGGGGCCTCAGAAGCCCGGCGGAGGAACGCGCGCCGTCAGCACCGTCAGCGAGTGCGCGCCCAGGCCCAGGAACACCGCGGCCAGCACCGTGCAGGACACGAAGCCCGCGACGATGAGCCCCTTGTGCCGGTGCTCGAACTGGCTGAACGCATAGAAGAGCGTGTAGCAGGGGATGAGCAGCACCATCACTCCCGTGCCCACGCTGCGACGGAAGGCATGGACGATGAGGAAGGCGGCGCACACCAGGGCGACGAGACTGGACAGGATGGCGAGCGGGAGCAGCGGCACGCCCTCCCCTTAACACGTTCCACCCCTGGCCAGGGCGCCGTGCACATACTAAGCACGGCCCGTCGTCCTCCTACCGAGGTGATTGCGCATGAACACCGCCAAGACGCTGCTCAACTTCGTCCTCGCGGGAGCCCTGCTGGGCATCCTCGTCGCATCCTGGGTCGGGCCCTCCGCCATCGGTTGGTACAACGAGACGCCCCTGGCGACCCAGACGATGTGCAACCTGCCCCAGGTGATTCAAAAGGTCAGCTCGGACCTGCTCGGCTGGCAGAGCGTGGGCGCCGGCATCGGCGCCGCTGTGTTCCTGGTGCTGGGCATCCTCTTCACCGTCAGCATGAACCGGAAGGCCCGCAGGCAGGAGACTCCGCCGCCTGGCGCTCCGTCGCAGACGGCGCCCTGAACCGAGAAGCTCCGGCCCGACTACGGCGTGCGCACCAACACCGAAGGTCCGGTGCCCAGGATGCCGCCGCCTTCGGTGTCCACCACGTTGACCTGCAGCAGGAAGTGCATGGGCTCCTTCACGTCCGGAGCCGTCCACGTCGGGGTGCGCGAGTGGGCGTCGCTGAAGTGGCCCGCGGGCTCCGCCGGATTCTGCGTCCAGTAGTACTCCATGTCGTCACCGTCGGGGTCCTGCACCTCGAGCACGAGCTGCACCACGCCCCCGGGTGCCACCGTCTTCGGGCTCGGGCTGGGTCCCACCCGCACATCCGGCGGATGGTTCACCACCCGTCCACAGCCCAAGGTCAAGACGACCAGTGCGGCGAAGACTCCTGAAAGCGACCGAAGCATGGACTGCCCCCTGTGAAGAGTGGTCCCACGGTAACGCGCGAGCGCGCGCTCGGGTATCGAGGGGCTTGATACAAAAGACCCGGATTCCCGGATGACGACACATGATGGCGCGAAGGGTCGCCCACCAACGGTCATCCCCGCACCCCGGTATGACGTGGGAACCGGCTCAGCGTCCGCGGCGTCGCGGGGGCCGGACGTCGGACACGAGCAGCAGCTTGTCGCTCCGGGTGAGGCGCTTGATGGCGGCCTCCCGTCGTAGGGCGGCGCCTCGGTCCTCGGCGGACTCGCTCCAGACGAGCGTGACGGGCAGCCGCGCTCGGGTATACGCCGCGCCGCGCCCTCGCCCGTGGGTGGCCACCCGACGCTCCAGGTCATTGGTGGCGCCAGTGTAGAGCGAGCCGTCACGGCAGCGCAGCATGTAGACAGTCCAACGCGAAGAGTCGTCCGGCACGGGGGGCGTCACTGTACCGCCCCGCGCCTGGACTCGTCGCACGCTTCAGGTCGCCGGGCGCATCCGCCCTCCCTGCCTCAGGCAGAAGCGCGGCAGCCGAAGGGACAGCCGCCTCCTTCCGCCCGGCAGCCCCACCCGCGCCATCACCTCCGACACGGGCGCCAGCGGATCTCCCCACGCCGCCAGGATGTGCGCCTCACTCACCAGCCCCATCAAGCCGCCCCCCTCGCCCACCACGCCCAGCAGTTGCACCTGGTGCCGCTCCATCTCTCTCAGGGCACGCAGGAGGGTGTCTGTGGGAAAAACGGTGGCGATGAAGGATGACAATGTTTCCTTGATTGCCCTGTTTTGCCGCATCCAGTTTCCTCCGGACCGATATGCCTACATCTCCTTGCAACGGCCCTGCCGACAGGGATGACCGCCCACCATTGAACACGGCAACGGGCTGCGGACCGGCTTAGAGTGGGGGGGTGACACGGAGACAGGTGGCGCGGCTGGGGCGGATGGCAGACCTCTTCTCGCGGACGATGAGCCGGGGAAAAGAGGGGTTGCTGACGCTGACGTTCCGCCCGGACGAGCTGTACCGGGTGCCCACGGACGACGGCGCGGCCATTGCCCTGGGGCGCTATCACGCCCGAGGCGAGCGGAGGTACGCGGAGCCCGTCATCCTCTGCCACGGGCTGGGCGCCAACCGCTTCCACATGGACTTCGACGAGCAGTACAGCCTGGCGCGCTACCTGGCGCGCTCGGGGTTCGAGACCTGGGTGATGGAGCTGAGGGGGCGGGGGCTGGCGGGCGACTGCTCGGACTTCAACTTCGACGACCAGGCGGAGCACGACGTGCGCACCGCGCTGCGCACTGTGATCTCCACGGGGTCCAAGGAAGTTCTCTGGGTGGGACATTCCAAGGGCGGCCTGATGCTCTACGCGCACCTGGCCCGCAATCCGCAGGCGCCGGTGCGGGCCGCGGCGATTCTGGGCAGCCCGTTCACCTTCGCGGTGCAGCCGGGGCTGCGCACCTTCATCCAGCGCGTGGAGCCGCTCCTGCGGCTGAAGGTCATCCCCACCGGCCGCGTCACCAGCATCGCGCTGTTGGGCGCGCCGCCGGGCCCGCTGAGCCGGTACATGATGCTGGCGGAGAACATGGAGCCGGAAGTCATCCGGCGCGCGCTGGCCAACGTGCCGGCCAACATCGCCGGCGGAGTGGGCCGCCAGTTCGCCCGCTGGATCTCCACCAACCGCTTCACCACCTATGACGGGGGCTTCGACTACCGCGAGGCTCTGGCGGGGGTGAAGATCCCCGTCCTGTTGCTGGCGGGCAGCAAGGACCTGTTGGCGCCGCCCATGTCGGTGGCGCGAGCCAAGGAGGCCCTGGGAGGCCCGGTGAAGTTCCTCGTGGCCGGGCGAGGGCACGGCTTTGGAGCGGACTACGGGCACGCCGACCTGGTGCTGGGCCGACGGGCACCGGACGAAATCTTCCCCCTGGTGGAGGCGTTCCTGTCCGCGCACGCCACCCGGCCGTGAGACGGCACACAGGGGACGGGACTCCGGGTTGTCCGGACCCCCTCGGCGTGCTACCCGGAAGCCCCTCCCCATGAGTCTGTCCCCTCGCCTCCTCACCCTCGCCCTGCTGGCGCCCGCCGCGTGCGGGAACGCCCCGGTCGAGGTGCCCGCCGGGCAGGCGGTGATGGACCTGCGCCACACGCGACGGGCGGGCGGACGGGCGGTGGCGCGCTGGAGCGGCGATGCCGTGACGGCGGAGGAGCTGACGGAGCGCTTCCTGGAGATGAGCCCCGCGCTGCGCGAGCGCTACGTGGAGCCCCGCGCCCGCCGCGAGTACGTGGAGTCGCTGGCCCGGTTCGACTTGCTGGTGCGCGACGCGCTCTCCCAGGGACTCCAGGACGACCCGGAGGTGGTGGAGGCCACGCGGCGCGCGCTGGTGGGCCGGCTGATGCGCTCGCGGCTGGAAGAGGCTCAGGTGTCCGTCTCGGACGCGGAGCTCGCGGAGGCGTACGCCGCGCGCAAGGACGACTTCGTGCGCCCGGAGGCGGTGCGGCTGTCCCATGTCTTCCTCGCCGCGCCGCGCGCCGATGCCGCCGCGCTCGCGGAGGCAAGAGCCCTGCTCGCCCAGGCGAAGGCGCTCCCGGCGGAGGACTTCGGGGGCTTCGGGAAGCTGGCGCGCGAGCGCAGCCAGGAGCCGCGCACGGCGCCGCTGGATGGCGACCTGCGCTTCCTCTCCGACGAGGCCCTGGCCCGCGAGTACGGAGCGGAGGTCGCCCAGGCGGCTCGCGCGCTGACGTCCGAGGGCGCGCTGAGCGACGTGGTGCGCACCGACACGGGCGTGCACGTGCTCAAGCTGCGCGCGCGCAGGCCCGCGCTGAACCTCTCGCTGGACGACGTGCGCGAGGAATTGCGCGTGCGCTTGGAGGGCGAGAAGCGCACCCGCGCGTGGGGCGAGTACCTGGCGCGCGTGGAGCAGCGGTTGTCGTTGTCGGTCGACACGGACGCGCTGGCGGGAGTGCTGGTGGACGTCCAGGCCCCCATGCGCAAGCCGTCGAGCCCGCTTCCGGGAACGGTGCCCGCGCCATGAGGGCCCGCTTGCCAGCTCGAGGGGCCATCCCCACCTTTGGGAGTCGCCCTCACCCTCTCCCCAGGACTCCGCGCATGCGTCTTTCTCCCACCCGCGCTCCCTTGCTGTCCCTGGTGCTCGCCCTGGCGCTGAGTCAGGGGTGCAACACCCCCGTCAAATCGGCGCCCGAAGACACGGTGGTGGCCACCGTGAATGGAGAGGTCCTCTCCCGCGTGGACTTCGAGCAGGAGCTGGGCCGAGAGCTGGCCTCCACGGAGGCCTCCCAGCGCACGCCGGAGGAGATTGAACCCTTCAAGCGCGCGCTGCTGGACACGTACATCCACCGGATGCTGCTGCTCCAGGAGGCGCGGAAGAACAACGTCACCGTCACCCCGGAAGAGGTGGACCGGGGCGTGCTGCGGCTGTCGGGCGACTATCCGGCTGGCAACTTCAACGAGGTGCTCGCCCAGGGCCAGCTCTCCATGTCGGAGCTGCGCGCGCGAGAGGCCAGCCGGCTCACGATTGAGAAGCTCTTCGCCAGCCACGTCTACTCGCGGGTGGGGGTGACGGAGGAGGAGCTGCGCGCGTACTACGCGGCGCACGAGGGCGAGCTGAACGAGAGCGAGCAGGTGCACGCCGCTCAAATCGTGGTGAAGGGCCTGGACGAGGCCCGCCGGCTCCAGACGCAGCTCAAGTCGGGCAAGAAGTTCTCGGACCTGGCGCGCAGGTACTCGCTGAGCGCGGACGCCAAGGTGGGGGGCGACCTGGGGTTCTTCCCCCGAGGACAGATGCCGCCGGCCTTCGACGAAGTGGTATTCAAGCTCGGGGTCGGGCAGGTTTCGGACGTGGTGTCCACCGAGTACGGCTACCACCTGTTCAAGGTGCTGGAGCGCAAGCCCGCGCGGAAGCGGGACTTCGCCGAGGCGCGTCAGTGGGTGGAGACGAAGTTGATGGAGCAGAAGCGCACGGAGGCGCAGGACGCCTTCGAGAAGGAACTGCGGGACAAGGCGCAGGTCCAGGTGAACGAGACCACGCTGCAGGCCATCCGCGGACAGCCCGCGGCGCTCCCGCAGGCAGCGAAGTGACGTGACGGAAAGCATGGGCCCGCACCGGACTGTTGGACGGGCCCGGTGTGGTGCGGAAGGATGCACGGAATGAAGAAGCTGGTGGCATTCGTCGCTGCGGCGGCGCTCCTGGGGGGCGCCACGTCGGCGCGCGCGGAGCTGGTGGACAAGGTGGCCGCGGTGGTGAACCGCGACGTCATCGCGCTGTCGGAGGTTCAGCAGCGCGCGGCGCCAGAGCTGTCGCGCCTCAATGACCCGGATCCGCGCAAGCGCTCCGAGCAGCGCGCGCACCTCATGAAGACGGCGCTCGACACCCTCATCGGCGAGAAGCTGATGGAGTCCGAAATCACGGAGATGGGCATCTCCGCGACCGAGGGCGAGGTGGACGAGCTGGTCAACGACGTGCGCAAGCAGAACAACATCACGGACCCGGCGCAGTTCGAGCAGGTGCTCACCGCCGAAGGCCTGACGATGACCTCGTACCGGGACATGCTGCGCAAGCGCATCCTCCGGGACAGGCTCCTGCGCATGAAGGTGGGCCCCAAGGTGAAGGTCACCGAGGAGGACCTCAAGGCCGCCTACAACCAGTACGCCCGCGTGGAGGGCGAGGACTCCGAAGTCCACGCGCGCCACATCCTCGTCGCCGTCGACCCGAAGGCCACCGAGGAGCAGGTGGCCGCCGCGCGCAAGAAGGCGGAGGGCATCGCCAATGAGGCCCGTCGCGAGGGCATGGACTTCTCCGCCCTGGCGCGCGCCCGCAGCGAGGGCCCCAGCGCCGCGGACGGTGGCGACCTGGGCTGGTTCAAGCGCGGCGTCATGGTGCAGGCCTTCGAGAAGGTCGCCTTCAACCTCAAGGAGGGCGATGTCAGCGAGCCGGTGCGCACCAACTTCGGCTGGCACGTCCTGAAGGTGGAGGAGCGCCGCTCCGTCGCCGCGACGTCCTACGAGGAGATGCGTCCGAAGCTGGAGAACAAGCTGCTCCAGGAGAAGACGGACAAGTTCCTCGAGCAGTACGTCGTGGAGCTGAAGCAGAAGGCCAGCATCGACGTGAAGATGTAGCCTGTCGTCCCCACGCGGGGGATGCTCGCCACCGTGAGCCTCCCCCTCGTCGGTATCTCCCTGGGTGATGTGTCGGGCATCGGGCCGGAGGTGACGGCCGCGGCCCTGGCGCTCCCCGCCGTGCGGCGCGTGCTCATCCCCGTCGTCTTCGGGGATGGGCCCACGCTGGAGCGCTTCCCCTTCTTCCGCCGCCATGCGCGCGTGGCCCCATCCGAGCTGGGCCGCGTCGAGTCCCCCACCGTGGTGGAGGTGACACACCTGGCCGCCAAGGACCGCGTCCCGGGCAAGCCTTCGCGCGAGGGAGGCCGCGCGCAGTACGCCTACGTGACGGCGGCGATTGAAGCCATGCGCGCGGGACACGTGGACGCGCTGTGCACGGCGCCGGTGTCCAAGGAGCAGATTTCGCGCGCGGGCATCCCCTTCATGGGCCACACGGAGGTGCTGGCGGAGGCCTTCGGCGTGGAGGTGATGATGATGATGGACGGGCCGCGCGTGCGCATCGCCCTGGCCACCAACCACGTCCCCCTCTCCGCGCTGTCGAAGCTCCTCACGGTGGACGGGCTCACCGCGCAGCTCAAGCTCCTGTCACGCAGCCTTGCGCCCGTGGTGGGACGCAAGCCTCGCATCGCCGTGCTCGGGCTCAACCCGCATGCGGGCGAAGGGGGCCTGTTGGGACGCGAGGAGGTGGAGGTGATTGGCCCCGCCATCCGCAAGGCGCGCTCGGCGCGGGTGGATGCGCACGGGCCCATTCCGGCGGACGGCCTCTTCGCCAGGCCCGATGAAGTGGGCACGCGGTACGACGCGGTGCTGGCCATGTACCACGACCAGGGACTCATCCCCGCGAAGGCGCTCGACTTCGAGCGCACCGTCAACGTGACGCTGGGTCTGCCAGTGCCGCGCACCTCGCCGGACCACGGCACGGCCTACGCGATTGCCGGCAAGGGACAGGCGAGCTGCGTGCCCATGGCGGAGGCGCTGCTCAAGGCCGCTCAGCTCGCTCGGCCGCCCGCGCGAGGTGCTCGGCCAGGTCCTCGCCGTCCTTCTCCGCGTCGATGAGCTTCACCTCCGAGCCCACGCCGCTCGGGGGAATCACCAGCACCGTGACTTTGTCGAGTGGACACTCGCCCAGACAGCCCGAGGAGAACACGCGGGTGCTGGGCCCGAGGCCACGCGCCGCCACGGCCTCCCGGATGCGGCGCGGCAGGTCCACGCCCCCAAGGCGAGGGTCCAGGCGCACCGTGCAGTTGTGGCACACGTGCAGCTCGGTCGGCTGGGAGCCCGGAGCGGCCTCGATGGGAGGGGGCTTGTGCATCGCCTGGAAACATAAGGCGGATGGGCCGTGAGCGCCGTAAGCTCCGCGCGGGTGCCGAGGGGCGCCCACACCCGGAAAGACGACGTCACCCTCCTGGAATCACCTGGAGCATCAGGTTCCTGACGAGTTCCTTCCACGGCCCATGCGCGGGTGAGGGCTGATACCGAGGGACTTTTCAGATGAGCATCCGGAACACGAGGCGCGCGACATGAAAGCGCCTTTCGGCAGAGACCTGACGACGGGCAGCATCCCCCGTCACCTGGTGGCCTTCTCCATCCCGATGTTGATGGGGAGCTTCCTGCAGACGGCGTACAGCTTCATCAACGCCATCTGGGTGGGGCGGTTCCTGGGCACCGAGGCGCTGGCGGTGGTGACGGTGAGCTTCCCCGTCGTCTTCGTCCTGTTCTCCATCGGCATGGGCCTCACCATGGCGACGAGCATCCTGGTGTCGCAGAACTACGGCGCCCGGAGGATGGATGAGCTGCGCAAGGTGGTCGACAGCTCCACGGTGCTCATCTACTCGCTGGGCGTGGTGCTCACGCTGCTGGGTGAGTGGCTGGCGCCGAGCATCCTCACGTTGATGGACACGCCCAAGGAGATCCACGCGGAGGCCGTCAGCTACCTGCGCATCTTCCTCCTGTCGATGCCCCTGGGCTTCGGCCTGTTCCTCACGCGCAGCCTGTTGCAGGGCGTGGGTGACTCGAAGACGCCGCTGTACTTCCAGGCGGGCTCCGTCCTGCTCACCACCGTGTTGGATCCGGTGCTGATGTTCGGGTGGCTGGGCTTGCCCAAGCTGGGCTTGAACGGCACGGCCTGGGCCACGGTCGTCTCCCAGCTCCTGGCGCTCGTCACGCTGCTCATCTACCTGCGCATGAAGGACGTGCCCGTCGCGCCGCGCAGGCCTCGGCTGGCCCACCTGGGGCCCATCACCTTGAAGACGCTGCGCATCGGCGTGCCGGCCGCGGTGCAGCAGTCGCTCGTGTCCATCGGCATGGTGTTCGTGACGGGGCTCGTCAACGGCTTCGGCGAGGTGGCCACGGCGGCGTTCGGCGCGGCGTCGCGCATCGACCAGATTGCGTTCATGCCGGCGATGACGTTCGGCATGGCCATCTCCACGCTGGCGGGACAGAACCTGGGCGCGGGCCGCGACGACCGCGTGCAGGAGATTTTCAAGTGGGGCTGCCTGTTGAGCGGCGGCGTCACCCTGGTCATCTCGGCGGTGGCGGTGACATTCCCGGAGGCGCTGCTGCGCATCTTCGTCACGGACCCCGCGGTCATCACCCCGGGCGTCACCTACCTGCACATCGTGGGAGGGACGTACGTCCTGTTCGCGCTCATCTTCGTGAGCAACGGCATCATCAACGGCGCGGGACGCACGTTGATAACGACGGCGTTCTCCCTGTTGAGCCTCTGGGTGGTGCGGGTGCCGGTGGCGTACTGGCTGTCGCGCCGCATGGGCAGCGTGACGGGTGTGTGGATTGCGATGGCGCTGAGCTTCGGCGTGTCGCTGGTGGTCAGCATGGCCTACTACTTCTCGGGCCGGTGGCGGCGCCCCCTCATCAAGAAGCCCCCCGAGGGCCCCACCACGCCCAACCCGGGCGAGGTCTTCGGACACGAGACGGGCGAGGCCTGAGCGGCCTCGCCCCCTTCGGGCCAGGGGCTAGAAGACGAACGGGAAGCGGATGGGCTCCTGCATGCGGACCGCGTGCACGGGGAACTTCCAGTCGCGCACCACGCCCTCGATGCAGCCGGCGAGCGGCGTGGCGCGCAGCACCTGCGTGTCCATGGCGACGTTCGTCGTCTCACCGCTCGGCAGCACGGACCAGCGCACCACGAAGCGCCCGCTCTTCTCCAGGGACGTGTCGGCGGAGTGCTGGCGCAGGCACGCGGTGATGGCGGGCTGATTGGACACGACGACCTGCTTCACGTCCTGCGACGTGAGGTGCTCCTTCGTGTCGAGCGCGGGCGGGACGTAGACGGTCCGCGTGGCGGTGGGCGCGGACGCGGCGCGCGCCTCCTCCGCTTCGTCCGTGAAGCCCAGCTCGCGCGCGAACTCCTCGTCCAGCTCGGACTCGGTGCTGTTCGCGCCATCCGGGTCGTCCGTGGTGTCCACCGGAACGGACGTGGCCAGTTCGTCGGAGTCGGGCTCGTCGAAGGTCATCTCCATCACCGCGCCCGACGAGGCCGCCGCGACGCTCTGGGCCGGAGCGGGGCTCGCGGGAGCACGGGTCGGCGCGCTCTCGGTACGGATGCGCCGCTCGCCGGACTTCACGGCCCGGGTGTCACGACGGGCCATCAGGTCCGCGCCGCTCGGGCCCGAAATGGACGTGGGCGCGCGCGTCGAGTCCGTCGACGTGCCTTGCGCGTGCAACCCGTTCGCGACGTCGCTGATGCCGCCAGGCGAGGTCGTGACGAAGGGGCCCGTGTACCGAGGCGCGGTGGGGTTCATCGCGTGGGAATCGGCCGTGCCCGTCGAGACGCCGGGACTGGCCCAGTGCTCGATGGCACCCGAAGACACCGCGCCACCAGTCTGCCCCGAGGCCTTCGTTCCCATCAGCGCTCCCGTGTTGTTCGCACCGTTGAGCCGCGCCGATGCGCTCGCACCCGGCAGTGCGCCCGCGGTGTTCGCGCTGTTGCTCTGGCCCAGGGCGCTCGCGCCTTGCTCCCAGAAGCGCACGCTCGCGACCACGAGCATCCCCGCTGCCACCACGCCCACCGCGGCGACGCCCAGCAGAACGCCAGACACCACATCCCGACGACGATTCGGCGCCGTCGGAGCGGCCACCTGTCCACCCCAGGCGTGCTGCTGCCCAGGCGCCATCGGCCCGCCCCACTGCTGAGCGGGAGGAACCATTGGAATGCCCCACGGTTGCTGCTGAAGATTGAGCGGGCCCTGCACCTCGTTCATGGTGTTCTTCTGGGCCGCCGCACGCGAGGCCGCGATACCGCGAGCCACCGCCGGAGGCACGACCTTGGAGTGCTCCCACGGCAGGCGCACTGCCTCGGCGACGGGCACCTCCGGGTTCGCGCGCATCCACTCCGGAATCACCACGGGCGAGGACTCGGACACCGTCTCGTCGGGCTCCGCGTCGGAGAACGTGGGCCGAGGAGACTCGGCAATCCAGCGCGCCTCCTCCTCCGCCAGGTCGAGCAACGCGCGCATGTCCTCCGCGGCTTCGCGCGTGGACGCATCACCGCCGCCATCGACCTCCGGCTCCAAGGCGAGCTCACGGTCCAGGTAGGCGTCGAGGTCGCCATCCAGCGCCTCCGTCACACTCAGCGCTTCACCCGACTCGTCGTGCTCGAAGCCATTCGCCTCGGGATGACTCATGCCCCGCGTACGGAGTTGTTCTTCTCCTCCTGACAGAAGCTCGCCCACACGCCCTCCCCTTCAACCGCGCAGCCATTCCCGCGCCAGGGCCGCAACGTAGGGACGGCTCCTGCTCACGCCAGCGTGACTGTCTCGCGCACGACGTTTCATCGCCGTGGCACGCGTTCGCTGTCCGGTGTCTCACCGCTCACGGACGAGACACGGCGCCACACCACTCCTGCGCACCGACACCGCACGACGCGTGGCCGTCCGAAAAATCGCGCACCACCGGACACGCAGTGTCCTTTGGTGATACACTGTGTCTCACGGGGGTGCTCAGGATGCCGCTCAATCGCGGTGAACGTCGGTGGACACTGCCAGCACGAAACGCGGACTGGCTCGTCGTCTCGTCCGTGGACGCCGAGGCCAAGGAGCGTCACCGTCACCCCGTCCCCGAGGTGTTCGTCACGTCCTCCCTGGAGCGGTGGCTGTCCACCCCTTCGGCGCGCACGCTGTACGGCATCTACGAGGCGCTCGGCGGTGGCAGCCCCCTCGGGCTGAACGGCCTGGAGCGCACCCGCTACGAGGAGCGCCTCAAGCAGCGCCTCTCGGACGCCTTCTCACGCGGAGAGCTGGTCGCGCTGGAAGTCGCCCGTCCGAAGAGCGTGCCGGCGCCGTGGACGCCTCAGCCCGCGGAGCAGGCCGAAGAGGTCGTGGTGGAGGAGATGACCTGGCTGGCCATCGAGCTGAAGGACGAGGCGGGCAAGCCCGTCCCCAATGCCCGCTACGTGGTGAGCCTGCCCGACGGCAGCACCCGCGAAGGCACCCTTAACGCCAACGGCTATGCGCGCGTGGAAGGCGTCAATCCCGGCGAGTGCCAGGTCACCTTCCCAGAGCTGGACGGCCAGAGCTGGAGCTGAGGCTCCGCCGTGCTTCACCTCTCAGGGCCTGCGAGGACCCGGAGCGGACGACGACATCCCCAGCGGTCGCTGGGGCAACAGCTTGAAGAGGAAGGCCAGGAGCGCCTCGAAATGGTCACCCTTGCGGAAGACGGCATCCACCGGCATGTCGATGGCGCTGTCAGCGCCGGTGACGAAGACCACCTTCGCGCCCGGCATGTGGTGACGCACCAGCGGAATCAACCCCGTGCCGAAGCCGTCCCCCAGGCTCTGGTCCAGCAGCACCGCGTCGATGGGCCGCGGGTGGTTGAGCCACTTCTCCGCTTCCGCGTAGGAGCCCGCTGTCACCACCGCGAACCCCGCCTCCTCCAACAGCGCCGCGAGCGTCATCCGGTTGGACGGGTCATCTTCCACCAGCAGCAGGCAGCGCCCGAAGGTCCAGCTCGTCTCCATCACTTGCTCCCCCGTATCTCGTCATGGCCCGTGAACCGCATCCTGGCCCCCGCCTCCGGGCGGTGCAGGAAGAGGACCTCGACGTGCGTGCCCCCCGAGGGGCCTCCGTCCAGTGCCACCTTCCCCCCATTGCGCAACACCAACCGCTGCACGATGTTCAAACCCAACCCCGCATGGCCGGGACGTGTCGAATAGAAGGGCTCGAAGGCGCGCGAATACGCCTCCGCCGCCAGCCCCTCCCCAGCGTCCTCCACGCGAATGCCCACGCCGCCCTCACCTTCATCAACGTCCCAGGTCCGCACCGTGAGCACTCCGCCGCGCGGCATCGCCTCCACGGCGTTGTCCACCAGACAGCGCACCAGGAGCGCCAGGTCCTCCAAGTCCAGAGGCACCGTGCCCCGCGCCTTGAAGTCGCGCTCCACGCGCACCTGCTCCGGCACCCGCGCCTCGCGCAGCGCCTGCTCCATGGCCTCGCTCGCGTGACACAGGGGCTTGTCGCTGCTGGCCACCGGGGCGCGGCGCGTCAGCACCTCCTCGGCGGCGGCCAGCTCCCGGTCGATGAGCTGGAAGAAGGCCTCGACGCGGGCATCCGTGCCCCAGACGTCCGTCTTCTGCATCTTCCGCATCAGGTAGAACGAAGCATTGCGGACACTGGCCAGCTTGTTGCGGAGGTCATGCCGCAGCGTGGAGGCGACGACGTCCGCCACCGCGGCCCGTTCCCGCGCTTGGAGATCTGCGCGCGCGCCCATCCGTCAATTCCTCGCACCCTGGGGCCCGGCGGGCCCCTGCGCCCGGGGTTGGCCTCTCACCCGGGCAATCGCTTGCACCAATTCCCGCAGCGGCACCGGCTTGGTCATACACACCACCGCGCCCTGCGCCGCCACCTTGCGTAACAATTCGGGCACCACGTGCCCCGACATGGCGATGACGGCCACGGACAGATCCGCCGCCTTCACCTTGGCCACCAGCTCCGGCCCGCTCATCTCCGGCATCACCAAATCCAGCACGCACACGTCGAAGTCGCCCGAGCGCAGGTAGTTCAGCGCTTCCTCGCCGCTGTACACCGCGCGAGCGCGCAGCCCCACCGTGCTCAGCGCGCGCACCATGGCCCGCGCCACCGGCTCCGTGTCGTCCACCACCAACACCTGGGGAGCCCGCGCCGCGCGCAGAATCGTGTCCAGCGCGTGCGCCACGTCGAAGGGCTTGGGCAGCACGGTGAAGGCGCCCTCGGCGAGCGCGTCCTCCACCAGCTCCTCCGCCGTGAAGGCGGTCATCAGCACCACGGGCATGTCCGGACGCGCCTGCTTGATGCGGCGCAACAGGTCAACCCCGTGCAGCCCGGGCATGCGCATGTCGCTGAGCACCACGTCCACCGGATGCTCGCCCAGGAGGCGCAGCGCTTCCTCTCCGTTGGCGGCCTCCAGAACGGTGTGGCCCTCCAACTCAAGGTTCGCCGCGAGCGTGATGCGCAGCCCCTCCTCGTCGTCGACCAAAAGGATGCGAGCGGGGCCCAAAGCCACGTCCTCCATCATGCGGCCTGAGCCGCGGCGGTTGCCGGGAGATGAATATGGAATTCACTACCCCGGCCGGCTTCGCTTCGCACAGAGATTGTACCTCCGTGACGTTGCACCATGTTGGCCACAATGGCCAGCCCCAAGCCGGTGCCACGCGTCTTGGTTGTGAAGAGGGGTTCGAAAATCTTGGGCAGCACGTCCGGAGGGATGCCCGTCCCGTCATCTACCACGCGAATGGCCCACGGCCCCGTGTCGCCGCCTTCCGCCAGCACTGAAACCTGGCCCGCTCTTCCCTGGGGCATGGCCTCCACCGCGTTCTGCACCAGGTTCACCAGCACCTGACGGAACTGCTCCTTGTCCAGGCTCGGCACGGGGAGCGACTCGGGGACTTCGTTGAGGATGCGGACGCCATCCCGGGAGGGAACCACGCCAATGGCCTCGTCCACCAGAGGTCGCAAAGGACACGGCTGCAGCGCGGGGGGTCGCTCACGCGCGAAGTCGAGCAGGTCGGAGATGATTTTCGCGCACGCGCCCAGCTCGCGCTCCATCACCCCGAGGAACTGGGGGACCCGTGGGTCATCCGCGGCCCCGATGGCATCCCGACTCAGTCGTCGGGAGAGGTAGGCATGCGCGTTGCGCACGGCGGCCAGCGGGTTGCGCAATTCATGACCCACGCTGGCGGCGAGTTGACCCACCGCGGCCAGCTTCTCCACGCGGATGAGGTGCTCCTGGAAGCCGCTCAGCTCACGCAGGGCGCGGTCCAGCTCCGCGGACTTGTCCTCCTCGCGCTCGCGCGCCAGCTCCAGCTCCGCGCGGCGCACGGCGACTTCGCGCATCTCCCGCCGCATCACCCGGCCCGCGTGCAGGAGCACCAGGTTCAGGAAGCCCACCCAGAGCGCATGCTCCAGGAAGCGCCACCACTCCGCGTTGGGCACGCCGTACACCGACGCCGGCCACAACAGGCCCCGGATGACGTGGTCCAACACGGTGGCGCACGTGGCCGTCAGCAGCACCCACGGGTCCCGGTACAGGGAGAGGAACGCGAGCGAGACGAAGATGTGGAAGTGCGTCTCGATGCGTCCACCCGTCAGGTGGATGAGCAGCGAGGACCACAGCATCTGCGCCAGGGCCACGCCGTGGCGGGTGGAGATGGCCCCGGGACGCCAGCGCGCCAGGGCGATGGGGAACACGGTGAGGGCCGCGCCGAGGAAGAGGGCGGCATACACGTGGGCATGGAGGGCGCGGTCCTTGCCCTCCCAGCCATAGGGCGAGACGAAGAGGGCCACGAGGACGCCGAAGGCCCATTGGGCCAGCATCAGGCCCGCGAAGAGGCGGTCCGTGCGGCGTCGCACCGTGGTCAGGTGCTCGTGAAACAGCAGAACGGCGCGTTCCTTCAGTGCCACCGTCGGGCCGCTGGCATCCTCCGTGGGCTTCATGGGGTGTTCGTGGCCCGGGCCTCGGGCGGTTCCTCCAGGGCGCAACCGTAGACAGCGTGCTCCGACGACCCACCCACCCGACCCGCCTCCCGCAGCAGCGCCTCCACGGCGTCCCGCCCCGGGTTGTCACCTCGATGTCCCCGCGCCCCGGTGAGTCCACCGCTGAAGCGGAGCCGACCGGCGGCATCATAGAGCAAGGAGTGTCCGGAAGTAGCGACTCCAAACCCGCGAGCTTGCTCGCCTCCTGCGTCCACGAGCACCGTGACGCCCGGAATCGCGGCGGCGGCGCGCCACAGGGGCCCTTGCGTCCAGTCCTTGGAAGTGCCCTCGGGCTGGAGGAACAGGACGCGCGCGTCGAGCTGGCCCCGGGCGTGCTCCATCAAGACGGACAGCTCCCCCAGGCTCGCGCGCGTGCAGGGGCAGCGCGGGTGGGCCAGCATCACCAGCGTGGGCCGCCCCTCCGCGCGAGGAGGGTGCGCGGACGCGGGCCAGGAGGAAGGCGACTCGAGCGTCGCGCCCGGGGTGAGGGCATGTCGGGCCAGGAGCGCGAAGCCCGCCACCGTGGCGACCAGCCACAGCAGACCTCCCAGCAGCCATGCCCCCCGCGACAAGGCGGGAACCTTCATCGGGGACCCCACTTGTGCTCGGCCAGGCCGGAGGTCAGCCGGTTCATGTCGCGCTTGAGGCGCGAGGACTCGGCGGCCCGGCGGATCATCGCGATGAGGTCCGGGGGCTGGTAGGGCTTGAGCACGAGGTAGAAGAGGCCCTGCGCGTCCAGGCGGTCCCTCCAGTCGAGGTACTCGCGAAAGCCCGTCACCAGCACGCCCGCGATATGGGGGTACTGCGTCACAGCCTCGCGCAGCAGCTGGATGCCGCTGGGCCCCGGCATGTGGAGGTCCGTGCACAGGACGTCGAAGGGGTGCAGCCCGAGCATCCGTCGCGCGGTGAGCGCATCGGGCGCCGTCTGGACCTCGAAGTCCTCGGAGAGCACAGCAGCGGTGGTGGCGAGGACAGCAGCCTCGTCATCCACCAGCAGCACCTGGAGCCTCGGAACAGTCATGGCGGGGACCTCCCGAGGATAACGTCGTCCGCGCCAGAGCGTGAGCGGTCGCGGTGGATTGTTCTCCACTGGCAGGCGCCCGGTACGCGAGCGCTAGAGGGCAGGCACCTACACCCGCGTGCGGGCGGGCTTCGCGCGGACGGGGACACCGGCGCTCGCTCCTCCGCCTGTCGCTTCGTGCGTCCCAAGGGTTGGAGCGAGCGGATCCGCGCTCACTGATGGGCGGTGAAGCGGCCTCGCGCCAGGAAGACGTTCGCGTCGTCGATGAGGACCTCCGTGCCCGCGTCGGCGCGCCAGACGTCGATGAGCCGCGTCACGCGCTCGTACGTGAGGGGATAGATGTCGCCATGAGGAGGCTTCTCCACCAACACCCACTCGTACACCCGACCATCACCGGGCTGCGGCCCGCCCACCGCGTAGATGTCATCGCGGTCCGCGAGCAGGGGGACGAAGTTGCTGCCGAGCAGCGCCAGGCCCTCGCGATGCCGGGCCAGTACGTCCACGCCGCGCGCGATGCTGGCCAGACGCGCCGGGTCTCCGGGGCACTGACGAGGGTACGTCCGGGAAGAGGTCAGCGTGCGCGTGAACTGGCGCAGGTTGACCTCGTTGCTGAAGAAGAGGATGAGCCCCGAGGACACGAGGACCCACGCGGGCACCCTCCGGGCGCGCAGCAGGGGCAGGAAGCCCATCAGCGCCGCGGCCAGCAGCGGCACGGTGTAGTGGAAGCGCCAGGCCATGCCGAGGAAGCGGATGCCGAGCATCGGCAACAGCACCAACAGCCACGCCCAGTCTGGCTTCACGCGCTCGCGCCACGCCCAGACGCCCAGCGGCAGCAGCAGCAGCAGCAGCGTGCCCATGCGCGACAGGTGGACCGGCGCCAGGCGGAGCGAGACGTAGTGGAGGAGCCCGCCATCCAGGCCCTGCTTGAGCCGGACGCTGTAATCCTCCGAGGGCCCCAGCAGCCATGGCCGCAGCCCATAGACACCCGCGAGCCAGACCAGCGACAGCACGCCCACGCCCACCGCGAAGCGCCGCTCGCCGCGCAGCCACAGCGCGACGCTCAGCATGATGCCCCCGAAGGCGAACTCCTCCTTGCAGGCGAACAGCAACACCAACGACACCAGCAGCCAGCCGTTGCGGCGCAGGTGGTACGCCACACCCGCCATCACCCACGGCAGCGCGGACCACGTCGTGGGATGGATGGGGAACTTCAGCGCCTCCACCACGCTGGGGGACACCAACAGGAACGCCGCCAGGAGCCCCGTGGCGGCGCGACTCAGCAGCCCACGCGCCTGGAGCCAGAGCAGCGGCGCCACCGCGAGCAGCACGAAGAGCGCCTCGCCCACCAGCGCGGCCCACATCGGCGGCAGCACCGCCACCAGCGGGCGCGCCAGCCACAGGATGGGGTCGAAGTGGTCGTTGAAGATGTAGACCTGTCGCGCGCTGAGCCACGGATTCGGGTCCCCCAGCGACAGGCGCGCCAGGGCTTGCGTGTAGATGCCCAGGTCGAAGTGCGCGAAGCAGGCGTGCGCGGCCTGAATCCAGACCGGCGCCACGACGAACACGACCCAGACGAGGACCACGAGCGGCAGGGCCAGCATGCCCGGCCATCGCCGCGCGCGTCCGAGGCTCGAGTCATCGGCGGAAGGTGTCATGAGGTCGCGAGGCGGCGCCGGCCACGGCACCGAAGGCCGCGTCGTCTAGCGCACTCCCGTGACTGATGTCACCCCGTGTGAACGTCCAGCCCCACCCCGGGGCCCGCCGCATCCGCGCGAAGGATGCGAGGCCCCGAGGCGCGAGGACCTCTGTGCGCGTCAGTGGCGATGATGCGCGTGCAGCCCGTCCGTGTAGTGCTGGAGCTGCCGGCGCGCGGCGTCGAACGCGTCCGACACGGCCTGGTAGGGGTCCTCGTGCGCGGCGTCGTGCTCCGGCTCCTTGCCCGCGATGATGTCCTTTCCGGGCACGTGCAGGTCCACGCGCACGCGGAAGTGGTGGGTGTTCTGCTGGTGCCGATGGGGCTCGTCCACCACGACGTGGCATCCGACGATGCCGTCGAAGAACTGCTCCAGCTTCGCTGCGTGGTCGCGGATGTGCTCGTTCAGGGTCTCGCTCGTCGCCATGCCCCGGTAGGTAATCTGCAACGCTCGCTTCATCGTCGGCCTCGGGTCGGGCCCCGCCGTTCGCGGGGCTTCAGGGTGCACCCCTCCCCATTGCATCACCCTGGCCAGCGCCAACCCCTTGGAATGCCTGGGCACCCCGCGCGCGCTTCCGCAGCCTTTGCGGCGAAATGGGGCAGCACGCAGTCCCTGCGGGGCGCAATGCCCCACACCTACCTGCTCGTGTCGAGGACGGCCGCGCCGCGCACGTGTCCCTCGCGCAGCGCGGTGAGCGCCTCGTTGGCCTCGGACAGGGGGAACACCCGCACCTCGGTGCGCACCGGCACGCTGGGCGCGAGCACCAGGAAGTCCATCGCATCCGAGCGCGTCAGGTTCGCCACCGAGCGCACCACGCGCTCCTCCCAGAGCAGCGAATACGGGAACGAAGGGACATCGCTCATGTGGATGCCGCCGCACACCACCACCCCACCCTTGTCCACGGCGCGCAGCGCGGCGGGCACCAGCGCTCCCACGGGCGCGAACAGGATGGCCGCATCCAGCGGCTCCGGCGGAAGCGCGTCCGAGCCTCCCGCCCACACCGCGCCCAGCTCGCGGGCGAAGCGCTGCCCCTCCTCGTCTCCGGGGCGCGTGAAGGCAAACACGCGGCGCTTGCGATGACGCGCCACCTGGATGAGCACGTGCGCGGCGGCGCCAAAGCCATACAAGCCCAGCCGCTCACCCTCTCCCGACAGGCGCAGGCTGCGAAAGCCGATGAGCCCCGCGCACATCAGCGGCGCGGCATGGACGTCCGAGTAGTTCGCGGGCAGCGGGAAGCAGAAGCGGTGGTGCGCCACGGCATACTCCGCGTAGCCGCCATCCACCTGGTAGCCGGTGAAGCGCGCGAAGTCGCAGAGGTTCTCCCGGCCGGAGACGCAGAAGCGGCACTGTCCGCACGTCCACCCGAGCCAGGGCACGCCGACCCGCGTGCCTTCCTCCAACCCCAGCACGTCCGCGCCGACCTCCACGACGGTGGCCACGATTTCGTGGCCTGGGATGAGCGGCAGCTTCGGCCTCGGCAGCTCCCCGTCCACCAGGTGCAGGTCCGTGCGACACACCGCGCAGGCGTGCACGCGGAGCAGCACCTCCTGCGGGCCCGGACGGGGGATGGGCCACGTCTCCGCTCTCAGTGGCTGCCCCGGCGCGTGGAGAACCATCGCGCGCATGGTGCCTTCCATGGGGTCGCTCCCTCTGTCGCCCACCCGCGAGCGGGCGCCGGCGTCCGAGGGAAATATGGGGGGCGGAGGGCCCGGCGGGAAGCGCTGCCTCCCCGCCTCAAATCTGGATGCCCGCGAGGAGGCCCGGCCAGGTGCGCACGGTGGTGCGTCCGCTGTCGGAGACCTCCTTCCACTCCGGGCCGATGCCCAGCTCCTTCCACGGGTCGCTCCCGTTCCAGGTGACGAGCGTGTTGGAGCTGACCCCGCCGAACACGGCGAACCGGCTCGACAACCGCCAGCCCGCCATCACCCGGAGCTGCCCTAGCACGTGGTTCGTGTCGTCATCGAAGTCGAAGAGGCGGTTGGCGTGCAGGCTGGAGCCCAGCACGTCCACGTCGACATAGAACCGGCCCATGGGGATGTGGCCGCCCAGGCCCGCGCCCACGGTGTAGCGACGACGGTCTCCGTCCATCGGCGGAGAGAGGCCCACGGTGAGCAGCGTGTAGAGGTGACGCCCGCCCAGCTTCAGGCCGATGTTGGTCAGCGCGACGTCACTGGCCCAGGCCTGCACATGGGCCTGACCGTTGCCCACGAAGCTCAGCAGGCCCACCGACTCGCCCTCGGTCTTGCCCGCCACGTTCACCAGGCCCACCTGCGCGCCGTCCACGTGGCCGGCCACGTTCACCAGGCCCACCTGCGCGCCGTCCACGTCGCCGCCCACGTTGATGATGGAGAGCTGCGCGCCGGACAGCTTGCTCGCGTAGCTGACGCCCGAGGATATCTGCATGCCCGTCAGCTCCGACGCGACGTTGACGCCCGCCGCCATCTGGAGCCCGCGCGAGACACCGCGCGCCACGTTGCCACCCACCGCCATCTGCACCCCGTTCAGCGTCCCCGCCGCCAGGTTGCCGCCCACGGAGAGCTGCGCGCCCCTCACCTCGGCGCCCCCGAAGTTCGCGCCCACCGAGAGCTGCGCGCCTCTCATGTTGGCGCCCGCGAAGTTCGCGCCCACCGAGAGCTGCGCGCCTTCCATCGCACCCGTCGCCACGTTGCCGCCCACCGTGAGCTGCCCGCCGCCCATGGTTCCGCGCACCACGTTGGTGCCCACCGAGGCCAGCACGCCCTCCGCGTCGCCCGCCACCACGTTGCCGCCCACCGCGAGCAGCGTGCCGTCCACCGGACCGCCCGACACGTTGGCGCCCACCGAGGCGAGCACGCCCGTCGCGCCGTGCGTCACCCAGTTGCCACCCAGCGACAGGCCCAGCGCCGTCACACGCCGCGCATGCGTGGCAATCAAGCCGATGGACACGTCATGCACCAGGTTCTGTCGAGCAAAACCCGAGGTGCTCAGCCCCGGCAGAATCGACAGGTTGAAGGGCACGTGGACCTCCTGCTCCGCGGCCTCCGCCTTCGCCACCGCCACCGGAGCATCCGTCGTCGTCGACACCGCGCCCACCGTCGTCGCTTCGACGAGGGGCGGCGGCACCATCACCCGCTCCACGCCCGGACCTTCCACCAACGACACGGACGCGGGCCCCGCGTCACCGCCCGCCGAGGCGCCAGCTGCCGGGTCGACGCCCTTCGACTCCTCGGCGCCGGCGGACATCGCCACCATCGCCGCCATGACGCCCGCACACACCGAGACCTTGCGCTTCATCGCTGGGACCTTCCTGAGCTGATTTCCGAGAGGGCTCCTCCCACGCGCGGCGCGGGCACCAGAGCCGGGGTTGTTTCGCGGGAGACGTCGCCGCCCCCTTCGCGCAACAGAACACCGGGCCCGCGAAATACTGTCACCCGCCCTCCACGCTAGGATTTCCCCACCATGTCCCAGACACCCCGGCGCCCCAGGCCCCCCTCCTCGCCCTCGCGTCGGGACGTGCTCGCCGCGGGGCTCGGCGCCGCGCTGCTCCCGAGCCTGGCGCACGCGGCCCCGAAACCCTCACCCTCCGCCAAGGCCTCCATGCTCACCCGTCCCATCCCCAAGTCGGGCGAGGCCCTGCCCGTCATCGGACTCGGCACCTGGCAGACCTTCGACGTGGGGACGTCCGCCGATGAGCGAGCGCCCTTGAAGCAGGTGCTCCAGCGCTTCCTCGACTCCGGGGCGCGCCTCATCGACTCGTCACCCATGTATGGCCGGGCGGAGCGCGTCGTGGGGGACGTGCTCGCCTCGCTCGGCGACGTGCCCAAGCCCTTCCTCGCCACGAAGGTCTGGACGACGGGCCGCGAAGCGGGCCTCACCCAGCTGGAGACCTCCGTGAAGGACATGGGGCGCGGACGCATGGACCTGCTCCAGGTCCACAACCTCGTCGACTGGCGCACCCACCTGCCCGTGCTGCGCGAGTGGAAGGCCCAAGGCCGCGTGCGCTACGTCGGCATCACCCACTACGCGCGCGGCGCGTTTGATGACCTGGAGAAGCTCCTGCGCGAGCAGACGCTCGACTTCATCCAGCTGCCCTACTCACTCGCCGAGCGCGACGCCGAGAAGCGCCTGCTCCCCGCCGCCGCCGAGCATGGCGTGGCGGTGCTCGTCATGCAGCCCTTCGCCACCGGACAGCTCTTCCGCCAGGTGAAGGGCCGCGCGCTGCCGGAGTGGGCCGCGGACTTCGACTGCGCGAGCTGGGCGCAGTTCTTCCTGAAGTTCATCCTCGGCCACCCCGCCGTGCACTGCCCGCTGCCCGCCACGAGCAACCCCGAGCACGTCGCCGACAACCTCCGCGCCGGCTTCGGACGACTGCCCGACGCGAAGACACGCGAGCGCATGGCCCGCGTGCTCAATCCGTGACGTGGCGCGGGGCTCCGGGCTCCAGGCTCGGAGCTCGAGGCCCTGTTACAGCTCCGGGTCCGGCGTGAACTGGACCTCGGCGATGGCGGACAGCACCACGCCGGTGCCGGGCTCGCCCGCGTCGTCATCGCGGCCCACCTCCAGCACCTCGTCCTTCGCGTCCCACTGCCCCAGGTAGTACGAGCCGCCGGCCACCATGCACGCGCGGTCCTCGGACACCACCACCTCCACCACCTCCTGCTTGTCGCTGGTGGCCCTGAGCAGCGTCCACTTCTTGCCGTCCTGACGGAACTCGTCGACGACCTCCTGAAGCTCCGCGTCGCTCGGCGCGCCACCCTCGTGCGTCTGCCGCTCCCACCGACGCCCGTCCTTCTGCGGCTGGCGCCCCTTCCACGCGCGCCCCAGCTCCAGCAACTTCTCCTCCGCCGCGTCCTGCAGCCCGTGCATCTCCTCGGGCAGCTCGATTTCCTCCAGTGCCAGCAGGGCCGTCTCAATCTGCAGCGCCTTCAAGCACCACTCGTTCCACGCGGTCTTCAGCATCGTCGCACTCGCTTTCCGTCCCCCACCTACCACACCGCCCGCCTGCCCAGGCGCCATCCGACCGGACGGCCCATGCTCGCTCCCCTCCACCCTGCCTACCTTCCAAGACCAGGAGGAGCGCGCATGAGCACGAAGAAGAAGGAGCAAGGCACCCGCGACGCCGTCGAACATCTGGGAGACCTCATCCACGGCATCAAGGTCGCGATGATGACCACCGTGGAGGCTGACGGAAGCCTGCACAGCAGACCGATGTGGACTCAGGACCACGACTTCGACGGAGAGCTCTGGTTCTTCACCCGAGCCCACTCCCACAAGGTCGACGACGTGGAGAAGGACCACCACGTCAACGTGTCCTTCGCCGACCCCTCCCGTGAGCGCTACGTCTCCGTGAGCGGGCGCTGCCAGCTGGTGAAGGACGCGCGCAAAGTCCGGGAGCTGTGGAGCCCCGCCCTCAAGGCCTGGTTCCCCCAGGGCATCGATGATCCAGAGCTGGCCCTGCTGCGCGTGCACGTGGAGCGCGCCGAGTACTGGGACGCCCCCTCCAGCCGCATGGTGCAGCTGGCCGGCATGCTCAAGGCCGTCCTCTCCGGGAAGACCTACGCCCCCGGCGACCACCAGTCCCTGGAGCTGAACGGCGGCAGCGGCCCCTCCGGCCCCCACTGACAGCGGCTCCACCACCGGGCCCACCCTCGCCGCTCGGTGAAGTGGCGGGGTGGGGTTTTCTGCCTCGACTTGGGGTTGCGCCAGAAGCGCGCGGGCGCCATGACAGGCGCGCCGCAGCCGTCCCACACCCCTCGAAGGCACCCACGCCGTGCCACTTTCCCTACACACACCTCGCGGGTCCATACCGACCCCGACCTACCCGTCATGCCTATGCACGGTCAGGTAGGTGTCACTTTTCTCACGGCCTGGTGTTTCTCTGACAGGCGCGTTCGCGTCGCCTTGTACCTGGGGCCTGGGTGATCCATCAGTCCGCCCCATGGCGTGCTAACCAGCCGCCCCACATGACGTTGAAGTCACGAACGCTTTAGAGTATCAACCATCCGCATTCGGGATTTTCCGCATACCCCACGGCATTAGTCGGTGCGCAGCGGAAGGTTCGCAGAAGACTCACCACAGGGCGGCATTACCGCCTTTCGAAGGAATCCACGATGGAGAACAAGAAGTCGGTCTCGAAGCCCGAGGGCAAGCTGGCGGTGCTCATCCCCGGCCTGGGCGCGGTGTCCACGACGCTGATGGCGGGTGTGGAGCTGGCGCGGCAGGGCAAGGGCGCGCCCATCGGCTCCCTGACGCAGATGGGCACGGCGCGCCTGGGCAAGCGCACGGACGGGCGCACCGTGAAGCTGGGTGAGCTGGTGCCCCTGGCGGGACTGAACGACGTGGTCTTCGGCGCCTGGGACATCATCAGCGAGGACGCGTACCAGGTCGCGGTGCGCTCCGGCGTGCTGCACGACAAGCACCTGGAGCAGGTGAAGCCCTTCCTCCAGGGCATCAAGCCCAAGAAGGGCGTGCACGACGCCGAGTTCGTCCGCCGCATCGAGGCCAACCACGCCAAGGCCACCAAGACGCACCGCGAGAGCATTGAAGCGCTGCGCCAGGACATCCGCGACTTCAAGAAGGAGCTCAACGCCAAGCGCGCGGTGATGGTGGTGTGCAGCAGCGTGGAGACCTTCCGTCCCCTGCCGGAGTCCTTCAAGACGCTGGCCGCCTTCGAGAAGGCGCTGGACGAGAACAGCACGGACATCAACCCCACCGCGCTCTACACGTACGCCGCCATCAAGGAAGGCGTGCCGTTCGCCAACGCGACGCCCAACGCGAGCGTGGACACGCCCGCGCTGCAGGAGCTGGCGAAGCTGGAGGGCATCCCCGTCGCGGGCCGTGACCTCAAGAGCGGCCAGACGATGATGAAGACGGTCATCGCCCCCGCGCTCAAGGCCCGCATGCTCGGCCTCGAGGGGTGGTTCTCCACCAACATCCTCGGCAACCGCGATGGCGAGGTGCTCGACGACCCCGCGGCCTTCAAGGCCAAGGAGGTCACCAAGTCGAGCGTGCTGGACACCATCCTGCAGCCGGACCTCTACCCCGAGCTGTACAGCAAGTACTCGCACAAGGTGTCCATCCACTACTACCCGCCCCGCGGCGACGCGAAGGAGGGTTGGGACAACATCGACATCACCGGGTGGCTCGGCTATCCGATGCAGATCAAGGTCAACTTCCTCTGCCGCGACTCCATCCTGGCGGCGCCGCTGGTGTTGGACATCGCGCTGTTCCTGGACCTGGCCAAGCGGCTGGAGTGGCGCGGCATCCAGGAGTGGATGTCCTTCTACTTCAAGAGCCCCATGGCGCAGCCCGGTCTGCCCGTCGAGCATGACCTGTTCATCCAGCTCACCAAGCTGAAGAACACCCTGCGCGTCGTGGCCGGGGAAGACCCCATCACCCACCTCGGACTCGACTACTACGGGGATGACCTCCCGCTCGCTCGCTAAGACCACGGCCTTCACGTGGCTCGTCACCCTGATGGGTGTGGGCCACTTGATGCTCGTGACGGCCACCGGAAGGCTCCGGTGGGACCACGTCGTCGCGGACGCGCTGCTGGTGGGGGTGGCCTGGGCGGGCCCCCGCACGCGGCGCTTCCTCTTCGGTGGCTTCCCGCTATGGCTGACCGGCATGCTGATGGACAGCCAGGGACTCTGGCTGTTCCTGCGGAGCGACATCCACACAGGTGACTTGTGGGAGTGGGAGCGCCAGTGGTTCCCCGCCCCCGGCGGTGTCAACTGGCCCTTGTGGTGGAGCACTCGCTCGCTCGCCGTGTTGGACCTGCTTTGCGGCTTCGCCTACGCGGCCTACCTTTACGAAGTCTTCTTGATGGCCATCTTCTTCTTCGTGAAGAAGGACTCGCGCTTCGAGAAGCTGTGCTGGGCCTTCCTGGTGGTGAACGCCCTGGGCATGGTCACCTACCTGCTCTATCCGGCCGCGCCGCCCTGGTACATCCTACAGTACGGCCCGGGCCCGGCGGACCTCGCCGCGTTGCCCAGTCCCGCGGGCACCGCGCGCTTCGACGCACTGTTGGGTATCAATTACTTCGCGGGCTTCTACGCCCGCAATCCCAACGTCTTCGGGGCCATGCCCTCGTTGCACGCCGCCTATCCCTTCATGGTGATGCTCTTCGTGTGGAAGGACGGCCCGAAGTGGCGTCTGGCCACGGGGGCGTTCGCCTTGCTGGTTGGTTTCTCCGCTGTCTATCTGACGCACCACTACATCCTGGATGTGCTCGCGGGCCTCGTGTTCGCGCTCGCCGCCTTCCTGGCGGTGGAGCTGGCCTTTTCGCGCAAGAGCGCACCCATGACCGTCACGCTGCCGCTGACTCCTGGAGGGGACACCCGTGCTTGAGAACGTGGTCGCCTGGTTGACCGGAAACCTGTCTCCCTCGGCTCGCATCTGGACCGCGTTGGGTCCAGCCATCCTCGCCTGTGTGTACTTCCTGGGAGGGTTGCTCGTCTTCTGTATCCGCTGCGCCTTCAAGGGCGTGCCTCGCGACGAGGAGACGCTCAAGCGGGGCAACGCGGGGTTCGTGGGCTACTTCCTCCGGCACTACTTCTTCTGGATCATCCAGCCGTTGTGGGCGGTGATTCTGCGCTCGGGCCTTCCGGCCAACGCGCTGTCCATGCTGTCGGGGCTGTTGGGCATCTCCTCCGGCGTGGCGGTGGCGGCGGGCCGGTTCGCGCTGGGCGGCTGGCTGTTCCTGGGCGCGGGCATCCTGGATGTGATGGACGGGCGCATCGCCCGCACGCGCAAGGAGGCCAACCCCGCGGGCGCGGCGCTGGACTCGGTGCTGGACAGGTACGTGGACTCGGCGATGTTGATGGGCCTGGCCTGGTACTACCGGGACACCTGGGTGCTGTTGCCGGCGCTGGGGGCGCTGTTGGGTTCCTCGCTGGTGCCGTATGTCCGCGCCAAGGGCGAGGGCCTGGGCGTCAACGTGCGTGACGGCGCGATGCAGCGGCTGGAGCGGGTGCTCTTCCTGGGCGCGGGCACGGCGCTGTCGCCGATTCTGGAGGCGGTGTTCTGGCCCACGGAGAAGCACCCCATGCACTGGTTGGCGGTGGTGGGACTGGTCTTCGTCGCCATCATGAGCAACCTGACGGCCATCTCGCGGTTCCGGAATCTGGTGAAGGCGCTGGCGCCCAAGCGGGTGGAGGCGCGTTCGGAGAAGGCGATTGTCGGCCTCAACGCGGCGGCGGGCGCGGTGGCCACGTTGGCGGACTTCGCGGTGGTGCTGGCGCTGGTGGAGCTGGCGGGCCTGTTGCCCGCGTGGGCCACGGTGCTGGGCGCGCTGCTGGGCGCGGTGGTGAACTACTCCATCAACCGGGTGTTCACCTTCCGCAGCACGGCGGCGGTGGGCCGGCAGCTGATGCGCTACGCGGTGGTGAGCGGGACGAGCGCGCTGCTCAACGCGGGCGGCGTGGCGTTGCTGACCTTGCATCCACAGCTGGCCTACACCCTGGGCTGGTGGCTGGTGCGCGGCGTCGTCTACTTCGCGTGGAACCTGCCCCTGCAGCGCGACTACGTGTTCAACGACTCGAACTCGCAGGAAGCGCTCCTGGAGCAGCGCCCCCATGCGGCGTGAGTCGAGGCTCCAGGTCCTGGGCCTCCTCTTGTCACTCGCGCTGCCCACCGTGGCGGCGGGAGCGACGCTGGAGCCCACGGCCTCCCCGAGTGACAACTACGGGGAGAGCTTCACCTTCATCGGGGACCTGGAGGACAGCACCTTCGTGCTGGTGCAGTTGCAGGTGACGAACATCGGTCCGGGCTCGCGCACGGGCATCTGCCGCGCGACGGTGCTGCGGCCGGGCGAGCGCGCGTGGACCGCGCAGAAGAAGGTGGGCTCGCGCGACTGGGGCTATGACGCGGCCACCAGCACGCTGCGCGTCGGCACGTGCTCGGCGCGCTCGGCGGAGGGCGTGACGCGGGTGGAGGCGCCGCTGGACGGTGGGCGGGTGGTGCTGGAGTACGCGGCGCAGGTGGCGCCGCGCTCGCCGGACGGCTCGGAAGTGGAAGTGGGCAACGCGCGCTACCGGCACGAGGTGACGCTGGCCTTCAGCCCGCTGAAGGCGAAGGTGCAGCCGCCCAAGAGCGCGGAGCTGGAGCAGGCTGGTGGCGGCTACGCGGACCACACGCGCTCCACCATTGCACCGGCGAAGCTGGCCAGGCGCTGGGTGCGCTTCCGGGCCCTGCGTGAAGGCGGGGAGCGGCTGGTGTTGCTGGCGCGCGAGGGGCAGGACGGTGAGTTCGGTCCGGTGTACTCGTGGGCGGAGGGTGGCACGCCGAGCCAGCTGGAGTCCTTCACGCTCAGCCGCGAGGGCGCGAAGGAGCGGAGCGTCTGGACGGTGGATGTCTTCGGCGGTGATGGGGCGAAGGCCATGGTGCTGCGCTCCACGTCGCTGTTGCAGCGCAGCGCGCCCGTGGAGGAGCTGGGCGTGCTGGGTGGGCTCATCAAGCCCGTGGTGGGCTCTCCCGTGACGTACCTGCACCGCGCGGTGCTGGAGCGCGTGGGGAAGGCACCGGTGGCGGGGTTGATGGAAGTGTCGCTCGAGGGCGATTTGTGAGCGTGTCGTTGTTGCGGGACGTGCACCATGTGCCCGGGGTGCGAGGCTGGGTGCGCAAGCAGGTGCTGCGCTCGGTGGCGCGCTGCGTGGAGTGGACCACGAAGCTCCCAGGGCGTGGACTCAACGTGTCCCAGGTGAGCGAGTGGCTGCACGTGGGTGGCTCGGTGCCGCCGTCGCGCTACGCGGAGCTGAAGGCGCGGGGCATCACCGCGGTGATTGATTTGCGCGCCGAGAGTGTCGACGACGCGAAGGCGCTGGAAGCGCTGGGCATCGAGCTGTTGAACCTGCCGGTGACGGACCGCTATCCGCCGTCGGTGGAGCAACTCCTGCAGGGTGTCGAGTGGGCCATGCCCCGGCTGGAGCGGGGTGGGCACCTCTATGCGCACTGTGAGCACGGCGTGGGCCGGGGTCCGCTGATGGGGTTGGCGGTGATGGTGGCGCGCGGCTGGGAGGCTCCAGCGGCGTACCGCGCGCTGCGAAAGGCGCGGTGGCAGTGCACGCTCAATGACCGGCAGTTGGGCGGCTTGGCGGACTTCGTCACCGCGTGGGCGGCACGGCGTTCGGGACGCGCGGCCTAGCGTCAGCGGCTGAACGGCCCTTTCGACACGGTTGCGCTCCGGAACTCGGGGTTCCTACCCTGACTCGTGGAGACGCCAAGTCATGTTGGAGCTCTTCACCGATGAAGTGCGCCGCAATCCTTTTCCCCTCTACGCGAAGCTGCGCGCGGCCTCTCCGCTGCTCCACGAGCCCGAGGCGGACCTGTGGATTCTCTTCGACTACGACAGCGTGAAGCGGGCGCTGCATGACCACGACGCGTTCAGCTCCATCGTCACCACGGAGACGGGGACGACGCCGGACTGGCTGTTGTTCTCGGACCCGCCCCGGCACACGAAGCTGCGCGGCATCATCATGCGGGCCTTCACGCCGCACTCCATCGCCAACCTGGAGCCACACGTTCAGGCGCTGTCGCGGGAACTGCTGGACGTGACGGTGGAGCGTGGGGAGATGGACCTGGTGACGGACTACTCCAGCCTGCTGCCGGCGATGGTCATCGCGAAGATGATTGGGATTCCCGCCGAGGACCGGGTGCGGTTCCTGCGGTGGGGGGACATCATCATGAAGCTCAGCTACACCATCGCGGACGGGGCGGAGTCGAAGCGGGCGATGGAGGAGAACTTCGCGGCTCGGAACGAGATGCGGACGTATCTGGCGGGCATCCTCGATGAGCGTCGGAGGGCACCGCGGGATGACCTGCTGACGAGGCTCGTCGAGGCGGAGGTGGATGGGGAGCGGCTGGACGCGAAGGAGCTTCTGGGGTTCTTCCAACTGCTGCTGGCGGCGGGGACGGAGACGACGACCAACCTCATCAACAACGCACTGCTGTGCTTCATGGAGTACCCGGACCAGCTCGCGCGGCTCCAGCGTGAGCCGGGGTTGTTGCCCTCGGCCATCGAGGAGGTGCTGCGCTTCCGTTCTCCGGTGCAGTCGATGTTTCGCTCGACGAAGCACGAGGTGGAGCTGCACGGGCGGGTGATTCCGGAGGGGAAGTTCGTGCTGCCGATGATGGGCTCGGCGAATCGGGACCCGCGGCAGTTCCACGAGCCGGAGCGCTTCGATATCGGCAGGGACCCCAATCCGCACATCGCCTTCGGGCACGGCATCCACTTCTGCCTGGGTGCGGCGCTCTCACGCATGGAGGCGAAGGTGGCGCTCACGGACCTGCTGGAGCGGCTGCGAAACTTCCGGCTCGCCAGCGACGAGCCCTGGCAGCCGCGACAGGCGCTCCATGTCCACGGCCCCATGCACCTGCCGCTGCGCTTCGAGCCGGGTGCGCGGAGCTGAGGTTTCACCGCGTACTTCCTTCCTGGTGAAGATGCTAGGTTCCCGCTCTTCTCCATGTCCTCGATCCACACTCGTGCCCTGCTGTTGGCCCTGATGCTCGGAGCCGGGGCCTGTGGGTCGAACCCCAACGTTCGCGTGCGTCGCTTGGAGAACGGGCGCCTCCAGGTTGATGGCCCCCTGGCCGGTCCGTTCAAGACGACGGAGGCCCTGGCGGAAGCAGGGTGCGAACTCATGACCGCGCAAGGCGGTGCATCAGCAGGCCCCATGGGCTCCGAGTACTGCGCCCTCAACTACTATGCACCCGATGAGGACGCGTTCTATTTGAGCTACCTGTCAGACTTCAAAGACAGGCAGGACACCCGGGAGATGAAGACCTGCTCAATGCCACAAGTCCTCAATGACCCCGCGCGCGTAAACGCCCTCATCACAGGCGGCGACCATACCCATCCCCACAATGCTCGATTCTCGCCAGGCGACCTGAGTGGAAGATGGAACCCTGCTCGCATCGTCACCGAGAAGACAGGACGTGTCTTCCAGCGAGAACTCTTCGTATTCCACCGACGCGGAGATGGAGCGTGCTCCGTGTACGGCTTCAACTATGCGACCCGCGTGGTCTCAGCGCTGCGCGGTGGCCAGTGGATTCAAATCGGCCAAGTCTACGACGACAACGGGAACATCCGGATGTTCGAAGGCATGGGTTGGCAACCATGATGGCGCCACACCGCTCCCGGACCGTGAAATCATGCGGAAGCCATCCATGAAGACCTCCCCGCTCATCGCACTCCTCTGTGGCGCATCCCTCCTGAGCGGCTGCTCCCTGCTCGGCTACCACAAGCCCCGGAAGGCCGAGCGCGCGCCTCCCGAGGAAGCCTCCAAGGTGACGTTTCCAGATTCGATGGAGCAGGGAGTCCACCTGGATGGCCCGGCGATGGCGGCACTCGAGATCGCCATGAACGCGTTCCTTCCACCTGACCGCAAACCGGATGCACGCGATGAGGCCCTAGCGCGATGCCTCGCGCGTCGAGACACCTACGACGCCTCGGTCCTGAAAGAGAACGACGACCTCTACTTCGTCAGCTTCCTTCCCAGGCTCTCTCGCTGCGGCATCGAGCTGGAAACGCCCCTGATGGACGCGGGGGCCGTCTACGCCATCGATGCTCGCGGCCGCATTCTCGCGGAGCTGTAGCATCGGGTTTGGGAGAAGGTGCGAAGACTGGCCTGAACTCGTCATGCCGAAGAGGTGCTGAATCCGGCGTGACCTATCGGTCGCCAACGGCGTACCACACGGGCATCACCCAGGCCTTTCGGACTCCAAGCCCTAGCCTATGCGCGAAACCATCGAACTCCGTGTCGAGGAATCGGAAACATGGCGACTCTTCCGCGACGACGAGGGCGTCGTGCTTCCAAGCGGAACGGTGCGTAAAGTCACACTACCCACCGACGATGAGCGCATGTCGCGCGTCAGGGAAATCGACCGCGCCCTGCGTCAACAAGGCCAGCTGTTCTTCGCGGGCTGGCGCATCCTTCGCCACTACTCCGCGCGAGAGCTGAAGTCCGCCGAGTTGCTCAAGCTGGGCCTGGAAGCCGTCTTCGAGCCCTCTGGAGAAGAGTGCGGGACCGGATACGACGAAGCCACCGCGTGCACGCTGTGTGGAGCGGGCGCCAGGCAGGTGACGGACTTGAGCCTGGACGTGCGCCGGATTCCCAAGCACGCGGCCCTCGCTCGAACCCTCGCGCACGAGCTGATCATCTCGGCTCGGCTCGCGGACCTCTGGCGGGAGCGTGGAATCACGGGCGTGGACTTCCGCCCCATCCTGCGAGCTGGCACGAGCGCAGAGCCCGTGAAGGAGTGGAGTCAGCTCGTCCTGACAGCGCCCCCGTTGGACATCCTGCCCGCCACACTCACGGGCAATGACCCCTTCGACCTCGACGAGGACAACGCGCAACGCTGCCCCAAGGGCCACGTCGTCGGCCTGAATGTACTCTCCGAGCTTTCCCTACGACGCGGCGACTACGACGGAAGCGACCTGACCTGGACACGACAGCTGGTGGGGATGAGGAGCGGAGTCCTTCGCCCTCACCCACTCCTGCTCATGTCGCCCAAGCTGCATGGACTTCTGGCGGAGCTGAAGGTGAAGCGCCTGGACGTCGAAGTCGCGCACCTCGCGTAGCCCCACCACCCTACCAGCGCTGCTGCGGCTCCATCGCCGTGGGCCGGCGCTTGTCCGTGGGCGTCAGTGCATCCGCGGGCGAACAGCGACAGACCTCACAGCCACGCTCGCGGTCCATGGAACACTCCGTGCCAGTGATGCACGAGAGGTTCCGCGACTCCTCGCAGCGCGTGTCGCCCTTCTTCTCTTCCTTCTTCCCACCATGGCCACAGCCCGCCAGGGCCACCGCCACCGTCACCACCGCGAGCCACCCGCTCCGCTTCATGTCCTGCCCTCCCTCTGCCACCCACCCGGCACGAAAAACAGTTGCCGGGTGAAGAGAAGTCTCACGCCTCCGGCGCGGGCTGCTCCGGCTGCTCCGCCGAGGCCCCGTGCTTGCGCCGCCACCGCTCCACCAAGAGCAGCAGCGACGGGAAGCCCAGCAGCACGATGACCATGTTCAACCCGAACCCCAGGTTCGCCAGGTCACCAATCGAGTTCAACCCCGGGTGCTTCGCCAACACCAGCGCCACGAAGCCGATGGCGCTCGTCAACAAGCCTCCCGTAATCGCCCGACCCGTCTCCCCATACACGGAGATGAAGTCCGCACCCGGCTCACCCAGCCGTTGCACCAGATGCACTCCCGCATCCACCGTGGTGCCCACCAACACCGGCAACACCATGATGTTCAGGTAGTTGAACTGCAAATCCAGGAGCGCCATCAACCCCACCAGCCCCGCCACCGACAAGAGCGTGGGCACCATGCAGATGAGCGCCGTGCGCAGCCGCCCCAACGTCAGCCACATCGCCGCCAGCACGCTGAGCACCGCCGCCGCGAGAATCCGCGGACCCTCGCGCGACACCATGTCCAGGATGTCCGCCAGGATGAGCGCCTCGCCCGCCGCCGACACCTGACTGCCGTCCGGCATGTGCAGCCCGCGCACCTCCTTGGAGAAGCGCCGCGTGCCCTCGCCATCCGACAAGCTCACCCCGCCGCCCGCGTACACCAGCACCACGCCACCCGTGCTCCCATCCAGGCTCTCGAACTGGTGACGCACGCTCGCCGGCAGCTCCGCCTGCGTGAAGGGCTTCGCCTGCGACATGTTCATCGCGCGCGTCAGCGACACCCGCGTGTCCTCCGGCAACCGCTCCGGGTCCAGCTTGTTCAGCCGCGCGTGGATGGCCTCCAGCACCGCCCGCTTCTCCGACTGCTGCCGGGGCACCAGGTCCTCCAGCGCTCCCACGAAGTCGATGGTGGAGTCCTTGCCCCGCGCCGCCTTGCGCGCCTCCAACTGCCGGACGACTTCGCGCTCCATGTCCTGCGAGTCCGTCAGCACGACGACGGGCGTCTGCGAGTAGCCCAGGATGTTGTTCACCTTCTGGTCCAGCACCGCCGACGCCTGCTTGTAGTCCTCCAGCGTGCGCGAGTCGTAGTTGAACGAGATGCGATACGCCTGCGAGATGAGCGCCAGCACGGCAACGCCAATCACCACCGCCACGCCCCGGTAGGACCGCGGCAGCCACCGCCCCAGCAGCGCCATGGGCCCCGTGCCCCCCTGGTGCACGCGCGGCGACCAGCCGAACCGCGAGGCCACCCCGAGCAGCGCCGGCAGGATGAGCACGTACGCGAAGATGCTCACCAGCATGCCCACCGCCGCGATGATGCCGAACTCGCGAAACGCCCTGAACTCCGACAGCGCGAGGCTCAAGAACGTCAGCGCCGCCACCAGCGCCGCGATGAGCGCGGAGAAGCCCGTGTGCCGGAAGGACTCGTGCACCGCCGCCTCGGAATTCATCCCCTCCGAGCGCAGCGTCCCGTACCGCCCCAACAGATGGATGCCGTGCTCCACACCCAGACCGCCGAGCACCGCCGCCAGGAAGCCCGTGAGCAGATTCACCTGCCCGTACGCCAACCCCACGAAGCCGTACGTCCACCCCAGGCCCGCGAGCACCGGCAGCATGGTGAAGCCCACCGACAGCGCGCTGCGGAAGTGGAACGCCAGGTACGCCAGCAGCAGCACCATGGCCAGCGAGGAGGCGGTCGCCAAATCACTGACGATGACGCGCTGCTGGTCGATCTTCTTCTTGAACGTCCCCGTCACCGCCGTCTTGAAGCCCGGCCCGTACTTGGAGAGGTCCTGCTTGGCCAGGAAGTCCTCCATCTGGGTGACGACCTTCTTCGAGTAGTTCAGGTCCGCGGCGCTGCCCTTGGGCTTCGCCATCAACACCACCATGCGCTCCGTCGGGTCCAGGTAGTACAAATCCCCCTGGCCGGAGAGCCGCTGGTTGGCGCGGCCGGTGTACTTCTGCTCGATGTCGGCGAAGTCCACCGACGGCGGCGGCGCGTCATCCAACCGGACGAACAGCGGGTTGGCCTGCTCCTTCTCCCAGGCGATGCGCGCGTCGATGCGACCCTGGATGGTCTTCAGGTCCTCCAGGTCCACGTAGTACAGCGCATGCTTGTCGAAGAACTCGCTGGGCCGCTGGTAGTTGACGTAGCGGATCTCCGACAGCTCCGCGAGCTTCGGCGCCATGTCGTCCGCGAAGCGCTTGAGCACCTCCGGCTCCGCGCCCATGCCCACCAACACCACGTTGCCCTGGCCACCGAAGCGCTTGCGCAGCTTCTCGATGTCCTGGACGCTGGGGAACGCCTTGGGCAGCAGGCCCACGAAGTCCGCGCTGAGCGTCAGGGTCCTCGCGAAGTAAGCGCCCAGCAGCGTGAGCACCAACGCCACCACCAGTGCCTGATACGGCCGCCGGTGGCTCCGCGCGGCGAGTTGGCCCATCGCCCCCTCGAACCGCTCCGACCAACGCTTCTCACCCATGTTGCGACACCTGCTGTGTTGTTTGCGGGCTGAACGACGGCCGGCCCACCTTGGGCATGCGCCAACCAGGGAGTCAACGCGTTTATGCCGTAAGGCGGAATGTAAGGCACCGAATCACTTGACCTTCTCTAACAATTCCCGAGGGCCCTCGCCCGTCTGTCTGCCCGGCTGCTTCCGGGGGTGAATCGCGCAACCCGGCGCGCCCGCGAATCAGGGGCAGTAGCGGCGGGTCCGCCGTCCTCCTGGGGGGCAGACGACCGGGCGGCGGGCACTGCATCACCCACGCCGAGTCCCCACGTTCCCGACCACATGGGGCCGCTGACGCGGACACCCGAGGGAGGGGAAGCCGTGCCGCTTTCCACGCCACCGGAGAGGCCGGGGCCTGGAGAAGACGGACTGCCTACCGCGACGGAATGGATTCGGAGCCGACGACATCGAAATCCGGTGAGCGCCGCTGGATGCGGCACGTGGAGCGGAGCCTCGGGGCCCTGGCAACACGCAGTCACCGTCGGCCCATTCTCGCCCTCGGCATCGCCCTGCTCCTGGCGGCGGTCGGCGGCTTCTTCGCTCGCAACCTCAAGCTCAACGCCAACCTGGTGGACCTGCTGCCTCACTCGTTCGAGAGCGTGCAGGACCTCCATGAATTGGAGACGCGCTTCGGCGCGCTCGGCTGGGTGGCGGTGGTGGGCGAAGGAGGCGACGCCGAGTCGCTGCGCCGCTTCGCCAATGACATGGCGCCCAAGCTCCAGGCCTTGCCGGGCATCCGCTTCGTGGAGAAGGAGCGCACGGGCGCCTTCTTCAGGGACAGGGCGCTGTACTTCCTGTCGGAAGAGGACCTGCGAGAGGTGCACCGACGGCTCGCCGCGCGGCTCGCGTGGGAGCAGCAGCAGGCCAATCCGCTCTATGTCCCGCTGGTGGACGACCCCGCGCCGTCCATCGACTTCTCTGACCTGGAGGCGAAGTACGGCGGCGCCGCGGGGCAGAAGCTGTCCTCCGCGACGGACGACTACTACCTGGATGCGAAGGCCCGGCGCGTCGTCGTGCTCGTCAAGCCGGAGATGACGTCGGCGGACCTGGCCTACTCGCGGCAGGTCGTGGACGAGGTGCGCGGGCTGCTCGACCGGCAGGACCTGTCCCAGTACGGCGCCGACTTCCGGGTGGAAATCACCGGCACCTTCCAGAAGAAGCTGGACCAGCAGCAGCAGATCATCCGCGACATCACGGTGTCGTCGGCCGTGGCCATGGCGCTGATGCTGCTGTACCTGCTCTTCCACTTCCGCAGCCCGTTGGCGGTGGGGCTGGTGTTGGCGCCGGTGGGCGCGGGCCTGGCGTGGACGTACGGCCTCGTCGCCCTGGTGTACGGGCAGGTGAATCTGCTGACGGGCTTCCTGGGAGCCATCCTCGGCGGCCTCGGCGTGGAGCATGGCATCCACCTGCTGGGCCGCTACCTGCACCTGCGCACGGAGGGCGAGTCCTCCGAGCAGGCCACGCGCGAGGCCTTCACCCACACCGGCGGCGCGGCCCTCGTCTCCGCGCTGGTGGCGGCGCTCACCTTCTTCGTGCTGGGCACCTCCCAACTGCGCGCGTTCCGCGAGTTCGGCGTCATCGCCGGCATCGGCATGCTGGTGCTCATCGCGGCCTACGTGCTGGTGCTGCCGGCGCTCCTGGGCCTGACGGCGCGCTGGGGCTGGCGTCCCAAGCGGGGGACCGTCACGCCGCGCGAGTCTCCCTTCGGTCGGGTGCTGGTGCGCCACCGCTACATCATCACCGCCGTCTCCGCGGTGCTGCTGGCGGGCCTCCTGACGCAGGTGCCTCGGGTGCGCTTCGACTACAACTTCGGGACACTCGAGGACCAGGACCTGCCCTCGTTCGTGCTCGACCAGCAGGTGAACGAAATCATCGGCTACTCGCAGACGCCGATGGTCGTCCTCACCAAGGGCCCCCAGGAAGAGCACGCGATGGCGTCCGCCCTCGCCCAGCGTCAGCGCGAGCGGGGCCCGGACTCCACCATCGACTTCGTGGCCTCGCTGTCGTCGCTCGTGCCTCGAGACCAGCCGCGCAAGCAGGCCGTGCTCCAGGACATCCACCGCTTGCTCGAGCGCGTCCCTGAGGAGCGCCTGTCTCCGGAGCAGCGCACGCACCTGGTGGAGCTGCGTCGGCAGAGCGAGGCCCGGCCCTTCACGCTCGAGGACCTTCCCGCGAGCGTGCGCCAGCAGTTCATGGGCCGCGAGGGCACGCCGGGGAGCTTCGTGCTGGTGTACCCGGCGGTGAATCAGTCGGACGGGCAGGCGGTGCGAGCGCTGGCGCGCGAGGTGCGCGGCGTGGCCACTCCTGATGGCGAGCGCGTGTCCGCGGCGGGTGAGGCCATGGTGATGGCGGACCTGCTGGACATGGTGACGCACGAGGCGCCGCTCATCCTCGGAGGCACGACGCTGGCGGTGCTCCTGGCCATGTGGATGACGCTGGGCGGGCTGCGCATGGCGGTGCTGTGCCTGCTGCCCACGGTGGTGTCGCTGCTCGCGCTGATTGGCCTGATGCCGCTGATAGGGATGGAGTTCAACTATCTGAACATCCTCATCATCCCGGTGCTCATCGGGACGACAGTGGACGCGGGCGTGCATCTGCTGACACGCCTGGCGTCACCGGGCAGCGACTTCGTGGAAGTCTATTCGGAGACAGGTCGGGCCATCTCAGGGGGCCTGCTGACGAGCGCCATGGGCTTCGGCGCGCTCTTCTTGGCCAGGCATCCAGGCCTGAACTCCGTGGGGGCACTGGCCAGTCTGGGCTTCGCCACCAATCTACTCGTCATGCTGGTGGCCTTTCCCGCGCTGCTGCTGGTGCTGACGGCGCGACGACAGCGTCGACACCGGGCGCGCATGGATTCGCAGATGAAGCAACGGGCGGCGGCGGGGACTCCAGGTCCCGAGCACGCCACCCCTTGAAGCTGACGTAACGCACACCCACGGAAGGAGGCAGGTAATGGCGAAGCACATGAGGCGGTGGATGTGGGCAGGTGCCATGGCGGGCACCCTGGCATTGGGCTCGGCGTGCAGCTCCACGGAGGCACCCATCGTGGTGGCCCAGGCGGACACGAGCACCACGGGACAGCCCGCGACGGGTGGCTCGGGGAGCACGACGACGCCTGACACGACGACGCAGGACCCGATGACGCAGGACCCGACGCAGGCGGCCCCGGGCACGGTGCCGAGCACGCCGGAGCAGAACCCTGGCAGCACCACGACGATGCCGGGCGACAGCACCACCACGACGCCGGACACCACGACGACGGCCCCGGGGACCACGACCACGCCCACGTTCGACGGTGACGCGGGCATGGGCGGCTCGGGCGTGGTGCCGGGCACCACGGACGACAACTCGTCCGGCACGTTCCAGCCGCCCGCGGGCGGCGCGGTGATGGACGGCGGAACCTTCTGACGCCACTCGCGTCACCAGGTTGACGAGGCGGGAGCGGCCTTCCACGGCGGCTCCCGCCTCGCGTCGCATGAGCGGCGTCTCCAAAGCGGCCCCCCTGGACAGCGCCTCGCGCGCCTGCTTTGTCGCGCGAGTGATGGACACCGAGACACCCCGCATCCTCTCGCTCCACGTGGGCCTGCCCCGCGAGCTCGGCACCCCCGGGGCCGTGGACCCGCTGGAGCGCCCATGGACCAGCGCCATCCACAAGGAGCCCGTGCTAGGCCCGGTGTGGCTGTCACGCACGGGACTGGCCGGAGATGGCCAGGCGGACCTGCGGGTGCATGGGGGCCTGGAGAAGGCCGTGCTCGCGTACCCCGCCTCGCACCACGCCTTCTGGCGCGCGGAGCTGGCGCGCGAGGACGTGGGCCCGGGCGCCTTCGGTGAGAACTGGGTCGTCTCCGGCGGCGCGGAGGACAGCGTCTGCATTGGCGACGTGCTGCGGGTGGGCGGCGCGCGCGTGCAAGTGTCGCAGCCGCGTCAGCCGTGCTGGAAGCCCGCGCGGCGCTGGCGGCACAAGGAGCTGGCGCTGCTGCTCCAACGCACGGGACGCACGGGCTGGTACTACCGCGTGCTGGAAGAAGGTGAGGTCCGTGCGGGCGACACGCTGGAACTGGTGGAGCGCCCCTTCCCCGCGTTCACCGTCGCGTTCGCCAACCACGCCATGCACGAACACCGGCGGGAGGACGCCGCGGCGCTGGCGGAGTGCCCGTTTCTCGCACCCGGGTGGCGCGAGTCCCTGCGCCGCCGCTCCCAGGGCACGCGCGGGGATGACCAGCCCCGGCTGGTGGGCCCGAACCACGACAGCTGACTCAGGTGTACCGGCGCTCGAAGAGCCGGCGCAGCCCTGGGTCGGAGCGCAGCAACCCGAGCGTGAGCTCGGCATGTCCCGGCACATAGCCGTTGCCCATCAGCAGGGTGACGTCCCGACTCACGCCATCGGCGCCGAGGGCCGCCGAGGTGAAGCTCGTGGCCATGGAGAAGAAGATGGCCATGCCGCCATCACGGGCGCACAGGATGGTGGCCATCTCCGTGTCCTGGACTGACACGCAGTTGACCACGAGGTCACAGAAGGTCCCCTGCGTGGCCCGGGAGACCTGCTCCTGCACCTCCACCGCCCGGGTGGCGTCCAGCTTCAGCGTCAGGTCACAGAGCCGGTGCTCCCGCAGCTCCGCGAG
Organism: Corallococcus terminator; assembly: GCF_049194865.1. Lineage (GTDB taxonomy): Bacteria > Myxococcota > Myxococcia > Myxococcales > Myxococcaceae > Myxococcus > Myxococcus terminator_A. Next base: position 219,858 of record NZ_JBLZWL010000001.1, read on the forward strand.
CGAGCCCTCATGGAGGTCGATGGCGAGGAGCCTGCCGGTGTCTCCCAGACTGCGCCGCGCCTGGGCGAGACTCAGCGCACCGCCCTTGCCCGCACCCAGGACGGCGACCGTCATCCCGGGCCTGACGTGGCGCTCGACCAGCGCGGGAGCGCCGCACACGTCCAGCGCGGCCAGGGCGACGGCATCCGACAGGTCCTCGGGGAGCCTCGCGTAGCTGCCCGAGGCGAAGAGGATGGCGTGGCCCCGTACGTCCACGCGGTGGGTGTCGCGATGAACGGCGCGAATCTCCTCGATGACCAGCGGGGTGAGTGAGAGGCTGACGAGCGAGGCAATCCTGTCCCCGACGCGCAGATGTCCCCGCGCGGGATGCCGAGGCCCCAGCTCCTTCACCCTGCCGATGAAGATGCCGCCCGAGCCTGTCTTCGGGTTGTGCATCTTTCCGCGCTCGCTGACGATGCTCGACACACACTCCGCGATGCGCGCATCATCGCCCCCGGCCTCCCTCGCGATTTGCTCGAACGAGGCGGCGTCGATGTTGAGGCTCTCCACCTCGACGACGAGCTCGGACTCGCGACACGGCAACGAAGGGTCGAGGCGACTGGCGCGCTGGGGGAAAAAGCCCGTCGTGCCAACGACACGTGACAAACCATAGGCATCCGCCGTCGTCTCCATCCAAGTCCTCCGCGCTGGTCGTGGCTTCGACAAGACACGCGTCTCGCCGAGATGAAAACCATATGCATCCACTTCGCTCGCAATGCCACACATAATCTCAATGAATTTCACCTCACGACCCGCAGTGTTTCACGCCTGCGGGCGCCGGGTTCATGCGGGCTCGAGCCCGTGCTGAAGCCGACATGGCCTCGCTGGCGGACCTGGACCAGGGGCCCGGCTGAAGCACGGTCGCGCACCGACAAGGGGCCGCACGTCCAGCCTCCTGCCTCTGGCCGGGGGGCAGGCAGCCAGAGGAGCGTCCGCTGCATGTCGTGATTTGGCTGCTCAGGTTCTCGTCCAGCAGCAGCCAGCCACACCAACCCAAAACTTTTCAGTGGGAGAACCACCATGAAGAAGTTCCTGAAGACGAAGCTCGTCCTGGGTTCGCTCGCCGCCGGCGCTCTCGTGTTTGGCACCGCGTGCAAGTCCGACTCGAGCGCGAAGCGCGACGACACCACGGCGCCGACGACGACGGACACGGGCACGACGACGGGCAGCGAGACGACGACGCCCCCCGCGGGCACGTCGCCGGACCCGGGCACGGGCGGCACGGGCATGGATGACCCGATGATGAGCCCTCCGCCCGCCACGGACGTGGATGACCCGTCCATGAGCCCGCCCTCCGGCCAGGACCCGACGCTGAGCCCGCCGACGGGCCAGGATCCGACGCTGGACCCGGGCACGGGTGGCTCGGGCACGCTGGACCCCGCGGATGACACCGCCGTCGACCCCGGTACGCGCGGCGATGGCGACCTGACGCCTGACTCCAGCGACCGCGAGGACCCGTACGCGCCCGACACCAGCGCGCCCCGCGAGCCGGAGTCCGGCCGCAAGCAGTAGCTCCGCGCTGAACGCGAGAGCCCAAGATGCCCGCGCCCCGACCGGCGCGGGCATCGTCGTTTCCGGCGCGTGACACAGGGCCGGCACGCCCCTGACGGGACAAGGCCCGCGTCAAGACCCGGTGCGAGCCTCGCCACTTCGAGCGCGCGACGCCCGGACCTCGCCAGACAGCACAAGGCCCGCGCCGGACCTGGTGCGAGCCTCGCCACTTCGAGCGCGTGACGCCCGGACAGCACAAGGCCCGCGCCCTCTCGGACGCGGGCCTCACGCGCTTCACGGCGTGACGCTCAGGACACGCTCGTCCCGGGGTAGCGGCCAGGGTCCCGCTGCGGCTCGATGATGAGCGGGTCTGTATCCGCGCCCGGGGTGCCACCAGGCCCCGTGCCTGGGTCCAACGTCGGGGGAGCCCGGCGCGGCGAGGACTCGTCCTCGATTCCCGCCTCGCGCTTGGGGATGGTGGGAAGGGCATCGGGCGGAATGTGCAACACGTCCTTCTTGCTCATGACGGCCTCCTTTCCCCGCAACGTGGGGGTCCTCCAGCCTCCGGGCAGCAAGGGGCTGCTTGAATGGTTGCCCAGGTGTTGGCAGCGTCCCCGCCAGAAACCTTCTCAACCCGGAGCACTCCCGCCATGCGCCGTCTCCTCACGGTCCTCGCCGTCCTCCACCTCACCGCCTGCGCCACCACCCACACCAACGACCCGAGCAATCCCTCCGGGCCCGTCCCCCGCCCCGTGCCACCCGACGCCAGCGAGTCGCGCCGGCTGGGCACCGAGGCCGACAAGCTGCTGGAAGATGGCCGCTACGAGGACGCGCTCTTCCTCTACCGCAAGGCTTGGAACGACGGCTTCCGCCACCCGGACGGCCTCTACTACGCGGGCGTCATCGCCGCGCGCTCCGGCAGCCAGGAGGAGGCCATCATCTGGCTGGGCCGCGCCGCCGACGCGGGCTTCGCCGCCACCGAGTCGCTGACCTCCGAGCCGTCCCTGGAGCCCGTGCGCCAGCACACCGACTGGGCCCGCATCGCGGAGAAGGTCGCCGCCAACGCACGCAAGGACGCCCCCGCCGCCACCAGCACGCAGAACTGAACCTCTCTTCAACTTCCGTGGCCCGCACCCTCCGGGTCACGGAAGCCTCGCTTCACTGAAAGTCATTGCGGAGGCGGTAGACAGGCGAGCGGGCCAAACCCTGCTCGCTCGTACCTCCGCGCGACGTGGAGCACGGGCCGGCAGGCACCCGGGGTCGGTGGCACCTTCAGGGTGAAACGCGCTTTCCTGACAAGGCCCGGAGACATGCCCCATCCCCAAGTCCCCGCCGCACCCTGAATCCAACCAAGCGAGGCGTGATGAGTGTGAAGTTGCTGCTGGCCGGCCGGCGTGGCGGGGATGTGCCCTTCACGTCGACCTCCGACAATTCGCGCGCCTGGCTGCGGCAGGTGGAGCAGTGGTTCCAGGCGAACGCGAAGGAGTGGCTGGAGAACAGTCACCTGAGCACCGGCCCGCAGGGCGCGCCGCTCTTGCGCCTGCGATTGCATCCCGCGGCGGGCGAGGTCTCCATCCTCGCGGCCAGCGGCGCGCGCGTCGTCATCTCCGCGGAGACGACGGCGGTGGGCCCGGGCTACCACGTCTTCCTCTGTGACTTGCTCAAGGCGATGGGGCAATCGCTGCACCTGCACTGGGCGGAAGCCGACGAGGCGATGGGCGTGGGAGACCCCACGGGCTACTTCCACACGGACGACGCGGGGCCGGTGGAGGTGCACATGCTCGCGTGGCTCCAGGAGTCCGTGGGACAGGTGTTGCGCCTGCGCAGCCGGGGCGAGTCGGGCTTCGCGATGTCGATGCGCTTCGGCCACACCTTCGAGTATCCCGGCGCGCTCCTGACGCCGCTGGGCCCCCGGGACGAGCGCTGGATGCGCCTCGTGTACGAGGACCCTCGCGTGGGCATGGATGTGTTTCCCTGGTGGAAGCAGGGCGTGGGCGCGCACGCGCGACTGGGCAAGGCCCTGTGCCGGCTGTGGACGGAGGTCGTGTGGCGCCCGCCCCTGCTGGACGAGGAGCGCCGGCTCTTGCGCGAGGTGGCGCGCGCGCTGGAGCTGGCGTGGCGGGAGGACCCGGAGCTGGCGTACCCGTGGCGCGAGTGGCGCGAGGTGCTCGGCTACCTGGGCGTGGGCGGGACGCTCGCGGAGCTGGTCCACCGGCACGCGGCGTTCCACGCGGCGAAGGGGCCGCCCATCGGCTACCGGCGAGGCTCCGTGCAAGTGGCGCTGCCCTCGGGTTGGGAGATTCGAATCCCGGGCTCGCTGGCGGAGGCGCACCTGGAGGACGGCACCTGGGTGGCCAGGGACCATCGACGCAGCGTGCGCTTCGTCCCGCTGGAGGATGCGACGGGGGACAGCCCGGTCCCCACCACGGCCGAGCGCCGGGCGATGGAGCTGGAGCACCGGGGCGAGCGGGTGAGCGGCCGCGCCTCGTTGCACATGGAGCCGGGCGAGTGCCGGCTGACGGCGGTGTGCAGCTCGGGCAGGCACCGGGCGCTGTGCGTGGTGAGCTTCGACGACCCGGAGGAGGAGGACTGGGCGCTGGGGACCTGGCGCTCACTGGACCACGCTGTCGCTGCCTGACGGTTGCCGGTACGCGGGGGCCATCCCACATTCAGCGGGCAATTTCCTTGAAGAGGAATCGAGAGCCCGTATGAGCAGGGAAGTCTGGCCGGGCAAGCCCTGGCCGCGTGGTGCCACCTTCGACGGCACGGGAGTGAACTTCGCCGTCTTCTCCCAGGTGGCCACGCGCATCGAGGTCTGTCTCTTCGACGCCGCGAATCCAACGAAGGAAATCGAACGTTTCCCGCTGACGGAGGCCACGGACTTCGTCCACCACGGCTACGTGCCCGGATTGGAGCCCGGGACGCTCTACGGCCTGCGGGTCCACGGCCCGTACGAGCCGTCGAAGGGGCACCGCTGCAATCCGCACAAGCTGCTGGTGGACCCTTACGCCAAGGCCCTGCATGGCGACGTGGACTGGAAGCAGCCGGTGTTCGGCTACCCGCTCGGCAACCCCCAGCAGGACCTGGCGCGCGACGAGCGTGACAGCGCGGCGGGGGTGCCCAAGAGCGTGGTGGTGAGCGACTACTTCGACTGGGGCAATGACCGCCGGCCGGAGATCCCCTGGCGCAAGACGGTCATCTACGAGGCCCACGTGCGCGGCCTCACCATGAAGCACCCCGACGTGCCCGAGCACCTGCGCGGCACCTACGCGGGGCTCGCCTCGCCGCCCATCATCGAGCACCTCCAGAAGCTGGGCGTCACGTCGGTGGAGCTGTTGCCCGTGCACGCGTTCGCGGACGACTCGTTCCTCAACGACAAGAAGCTGTCCAACTTCTGGGGCTACAACACGCTCGGCTTCTTCGCGCCCGAGCAGTACTACGCCAGCCGCAAGACGCCCGGCGCGGCGGTGGCCGAGTTCAAGGCCATGGTGCGGGCGCTGCACGCCGCGGGGCTCGAGGTCATCCTCGACGTCGTCTACAACCACACGTGCGAGGGCAACCACCTGGGGCCCACGCTGTCGCTGAAGGGCATCGACAACGCGAGCTACTACTGGCTGATGCCGGACCCGCGCTACTACCTGGACTTCACCGGGTGCGGCAGCAGCGTCAACGCGTCGAACCCCAACACTGCGCGGCTCATCATCGACAGCCTGCGCTACTGGGTGAACGAGATGCACGTGGACGGGTTCCGCTTCGACCTGGCCACGGTGCTCGGGCGCACGGGTGAAGGCGGGTTCGACCCGAGGGCGGCGCTGTTCCAGATTCTCCAGCAGGACCCGGTGCTGAGCCGGGTGAAGCTCATCGCGGAGCCATGGGACGTGGGGCTCGGCGGCTATCAGGTGGGCGGCTTCCCCGCGCCGTGGCGCGAGTGGAACGGCAAGTACCGGGACGCGCTGCGCCGCTACTGGAAGGGGGACGAGAACCAGGCCAGTGAGGTGGGCTACCGGCTGACGGGGAACTCGGACCTGTACGCGGAGGCGCGGCGCAAGCCGCAGGCGAGCATCAACTTCGTGACGGCGCACGACGGCTTCACGCTGCACGACCTGGTGACGTACAGCCAGAAGCACAACGAGGCGAACGGCGAGCACAACCGCGACGGCGCGGACGACAACCAGTCGTGGAACTGCGGCGTGGAGGGTGAGACGGAGGACGTAACCGTCGTCGCCCTGCGCGAGCGACAGAAGCGCAACCTCCTGGCCTCGCTGTTCCTGTCCACGGGTGTCCCGATGATTGTCGCGGGCGACGAGATGGGGCGCACGCAGCAGGGCAACAACAACGCCTACTGCCAGGACAACGAGCTGTCGTGGGTGGACTGGGAGCTGGACGCGCGGCGCGAGAAGCTCCTGGAGTTCACCCGGAAGCTCATCCACTTCCGGCACCGGCAGCCGGTGTTGCAGCGGCGGCGCTACTTCAAGGGCACGCACCTCTGGGACTCCGAGCACAAGGACCTGGCGTGGTTCCGGCCGGACGGCTCGGAGATGAGCGCGGAGGACTGGAAGAAGCCCTTCGTGCGTTCGCTGGCGTTCCTGCTGGGAGGCGACGCCATCCCCACGCCGGACGAGCGTGGCCAGCGCATCATCGGCGACGCGGTGCTGGTGTTGCTCAACGCGCACCATGAGCCGGTGTCCTTCACCGTGCCCCCCGTCGCGGCGGGCCATCGGTGGGAGCTGGCGCTGTACACGGCGGACGACGCCCGGGACGGGGACAAGGTGGCGCCCCAGGGGAAGTTCGAGCTGGTGGGCCGCGCGATGGCGGTGTTCCGGCAGGTCGAGGACTGAGCCACGTGGGAAGGCAGGGGGCCTCGTCGTCCGGGCGAGGCCCTGTTGCATCCGTGGTAGCGTGATGGCGTGTTGCGGCAGGGAGCACGCACGACATGTCGATGATTCAGTTCACGCGGAACTACACGGACCGCTCGAACGACTACGGGTTCCAGTTCGAGTTCTTCTGCGACAAGTGCGGCAACGGGCACATGTCGCCGTTCATCGCGAGCAAGGTGGGCGTGGCCACGGGCATCTTGCGCGCCGCGGGCTCGTTCTTCGGCGGGACGATTGGACGCGCGGCGCACGCGGGCACGCACCTGAAGGACGCGCTGCGCGGCCAGGGCTGGGACGACGCCTACGCGGAGGCCGTGGCGGCGGGGAAGCAGCACTTCAAGAACTGCACCCGGTGCGGCAAGTGGGTGTGTCCGCGCTCGTGCTGGAACGAGGGGCGCGGGCTGTGCGAGGCGTGCGCGCCCGACCTGGCGGAAGAGGCCGCGTCCATCCAGGCGCACGTGGCGGTGGAGCAGGCGCGAGAGAAGGCGCGCACGGTGGACCACGTCGCGACGCTGGACATGAAGGAGACGCGACTGGCGACGTGTCCACACTGCACCGCCAAGGTGGACGGCGGGAAGTTCTGCATGGAGTGCGGCAAGCCGCTCGCGGCTCGGAAGGTGAGCTGCTGGAAGTGTGGCCTGGAGGTACCCGAGAGCGCGAAGTTCTGCCCGGACTGTGGTTCCCCTCGGAACAAGTGACGCCATGGCCGAGGCTCCAGCGTTCATCCCAGGACGCTCACCGCACGGAATGTCCGCGTGTGTTCCACGCCATTCAGGCCCTCCTCGTGCATAGGCTGCGGCGCCATGTCGCGGGATGCCCAGGAAGAGGACGTGAAGCAGGTGTACGGAGAGATTGCCTCGGCGTACGAGGCGCTCTTCCCCGTGCTTCATCGGTATGAGGACCGCGTGGAGCGCTTCCTCGCGGAAGCGGTGACGCCGGGGTGTCGAGTGCTCGACGTGGGGTGCGGGCCCGGGCTCCACACGCGGGGCATGGATGCGTCCGTCGACGTGGTGGGCGTCGACCTGTCCCCGGAGATGCTGGAGCTGGCGCGACAGGCCCGGCCCGAGGGCGCGTGGCACGTGCACAGCTACCACCGCCCCTTTCCCGAGGAGTGGGGTCGCTTCCAGGTGGTGCTGGCCATCGGCTGCCTCGACTTCTGCGAGGACCTGCCGCGCGTGCTGGGCCATCTCGCGGCGACGTTGGCGCCTGGTGGGCGGATGCTGTTCACGGTGCTGGAGCAACGGCCCGGGTTCGAGGGACACGAGGTCTCCACGCGCGAGGTCCAGACGGCGGGCCCCGCGGTGACGCTGCATCTGTACTCGTTCGAGGACACGGCTCGTGCCGTCGTGGAGGCGGGGCTGCAACCGCGTGACTACGTGCATGCTCCGGGCTGGGTGCAGCTCACCGAGGAGCGGACGATGTGGTTCGGCTGGTGGGACGTGGAGCGGGGGTAGCTTCACCGCGATGGAATTGACACACCCCGCGCGGGTTGCCGAGGCAAACTCGCGCCGCGACAGACCCCGTCGGGTCTGGAATCGAGACAAGGGAGCACCACGGATGATGACGGAAGAAGACCTCCTTGCCGCCGAGGAGTCGCTGCGGCAGGCGATGCTCCGGGGTGACGTGGCCGCGCTCGACGCGCTCATCTCCGACGACCTCGTCTTCGTCAATCACACCGGACAGGTGTTCGACAAGGAAGCGGACCTGGCAGCGCACCGCTCGCGCGCGCTGCGCTTGACGCGGCTGGACGTGTCGGCGCCCATCATCCGCTACCTCTCGGCGGGCGCGGTGGTCATCGTCAGCGCCTCCGTGAAGGGAACCCACGACGGCACCGCGTTTGAAGCGCGGCTTCGCTACAGCCGCGTCTGGCAGTGGGTGGATGAGCGCCCCCAGGTCGTCACGGGCCAGTGCACGGTCATCCTCGGTGGCGAGCCCTCATGAATCGCCCCCTCTTCCGCACGAGCGCAGGAGCCCACGTCATGACCTCACAGCGCCTTCGTGCCCTCGTCCTCGCACCCGTGCTGATGCTCGCTCCGGCCTGTACCTCGACACCCGGGCGCCCTGCCTCCACGGTGGCCGCCCCGGACACCAGCCCGAGCGAGTACACGCTCACGGAGGACATCTCCGTGCGCCGCATCGCCCCGGGTGTCTGGGTCCACACGACGCTGTCGGGCCCGGACTTCGGCCACTATCCCGCGAACGGGCTGGTCATCGAGGACGGCGCGGAGTCGCTGCTCGTCGACACGGGCTGGAATCCCTCTCAAGCGGAAAATCTGTTGGCCTGGGCGAAAGACACGCTGGGCAAGCCGGTGCGCGCGGCCGTGGCGACGCACTTCCACAGCGACCGGACGGCGGGCATCCCGGTCCTCGCGGCTCGGAACATCCCGGTGTACGGATTAGAAGACACCGTGAAGCTCTCGATGGCGCGTGGACGGCCCGCGCCCACGGAGACCTTCTCGGGGGCGCGGACGCTGGGGCCCGTGGAGCTGTTCTTCCCCGGTGCGGGCCATGCGCCTGACAACATCGTCGTGTGGCATCGGGGCAGCGGCGTGCTGTTCGGTGGCTGCTTCGTGAAGGATGGCGGGGCGAAGGACCTGGGCAACGTGGAGGACGCGGACCTCGCTGCCTGGCCCGCGAGCCTGGAGCGCACGAAGGAGCGCTTCCCAGAGGCCCGCATCGTCATCCCGGGCCATGGGGCTCCCGGTGGACCGGAGCTGTTGGTCCACACGCGGAACCTGATTCACTGAGCAGCACGAGGGCCTGGGTGAGGGTGGAGCGCATGCTCGACCGCCCGCTCCCTTCGGATGCAGCGAGCGTTGTGCGAAGCACACGGGGTGGGTCGTAACACGCTCGCTCGTCTGCCCGGGTCCGTTGAGCCGAGAACAAGCGCCTTGGGCAGAGGGGCGCTGTCGAATGGCGAGGTCTTCCATCGTTCCTACCGTGCCTCCGAGTCGCGGTGGTGAAGCACGGGCCGGCGGGCGGGATGGAAGGCAGGGGGCGTCATGAAGCGTATGGCTGCGGTGGTGCTCGCGATGGTGGTCAGCGGGTGCGCGTCTGTGAAGGTGGAGCAGCGGAACGGTTGCTGGGTGAAGCAAGTCCGCACCTTTCCCTCCACCTTCAAGGAAGAAGTGGGCCCCTGCTCGCGGCCGAAGCCGGAGTGGTCGGAGGATCGGCTCACGCGGCTGGTGCAGGAGTGCGTGATGCACGCGGACTACCGCTGGCAGAGCAGCGCGATGGTGGCCTGGAATCGCGGTGAGCCCCTGCCGACGCGCGAGTCGGACGAGAAGGTGCTCGAGTCGTGCATGGTCACCGCGGAGAAGATGCTCTCGACGGAGAAGCGGGAGTTGCAGCAGCGCCTGAGTGAGGTCTCGAAGGAGCGCGACAGCCTGCGCGCCAACCAGGAGCAGGAGCGCGAGTCGTACCGGGCGAAGCTGGATGCGCAGCGTGACGCGGCTCAGGAGGCGCTGGTGACGGAGCGCGAGCGGCTCCAGAGCAGCATGGACGCGCAGCGAGAGCACTCCCAGTCGAGTCTGGACAAGGCACGGGACCAGATGCACGAGAGCAACGGCCGGCTGGCGAACGCGCTCGGTGAGGCGGCGAAGCGGCCCACGCCTTCCGCTGTGGCGACGGCCACGTCCACCTCCACGAGCGAGGGCAAGGCGGACACGCGCAGCGACTCCAACTCGCGAGGCGATTCGCGTGCCCGGGGAGACGCCGCGAGGTCGAGCAATCCTCGAGTGGCGAAGCCCATCGTGGCGACGCCGACGAGCACCATGTGCTCGTTGCCCTCCAAGAGCGCATTGAAGCAGGCCACCTCCACCAACACGGCGGGCGAAACGGACACGAAGAGCGAGCCTCCGAGCTGCCAGCCGATGCAGCCCGCAGAACCCACGGAGCCCGAGCCGGCCCTCGAGCCCCAGGCTCAATCCCAGACGGCCTCCGTGCCCCTGCCGCTGCTATCCGTGCCACCGGGCGCGGCGGAGTAGCTCCGTCGACGTTCAGGGCGAGGGCGCACCGCGAGGTCCCCGCCTCAAACGAAGTGAGCCATCTCCAGGGCGTGGCCCTTCGCGTTCATCGCTGTCAGCACATCTCGTAGTCGTGGAGAGATGAGCCAACGGGGCTCGGGGCGAAGCTCGCCTCGCCTGTCACCAAAGAGCTTGTCCGTGATGAAGAGGTCGGAGCCATCATGACTGGCTCGCTCCACGTACAGCTCGGAGAGCTGATTGAGTCCGGCGACATGGCCCTTCGGACATCGGTGCTCGCCGCGCTCGTCGAGGTCGAAGGGATTGTTTCCCGCCAACGTCCTCGCGGCCAGCCGCAGCGGCATCGAGGTCACGACAGGTTGATACCAATCCGAGGCTTGAGGCACCCTGCCTCCACCGTGCATCACCGGACGGAACTCCGCGCCTCGAAGTCCCGCCGCATGGAAGGCCTCCACGAATCTCGAGGAGACCACCACCTCTCCCGCGAGCGTCTGGGCGATGTCCTTGCTCTTGGCGATGCGCCGCGTGTCGAGGATGAGCGCGGTTGTCTGCCGCGCACCGGCACCGCAACACTCGCAGGCGGCAGACTCGTCGTACCCGGTGCCGCACATGGAGCCTGTAGGCTCGAACGACGTGCGAATGACGAGATTCAGCAGCTCCGCCGACTTGAGCTCCATGGCTGAATAGCGGCGCTCGATGTTCCAGTAGGTGAAGAAGAGGCTGCCCTGCTCGCGGAGTTTCCGCTCGATGTCACCAATCTCCTGCACACGAGGGTCCTCGCGTGGCAGCACCACCTTCCTCAACGTCTCATTCACGAGCGTCCCGAGCCCTGGCTCCAGGAACCGCTGGGCTCGCTCTTCCGCAATCCTGAACTCGATGGTCTCGCGCATCTTCAGGGGGAGATTCCGATGAGTTGAGGAACCGGATACCTGGCGTAGACGCGCACCAGGATGTCCGTCAGCGCCTGTGGGTCCGGCCTACGGCCCTGACCATACTGCCACTCCTCCCGAAACGCCCGGGTGATGGCCTTGTGGTACGCGGTCGGCACTCGGTACGTCTGACCGTCCTTCGCTCCTCCCAGATACATGGGGATGAGGTGGTGGTTCTCGTATCCCGCGCTGTTCGGATACGTGGCCTGCGCCTCCTTGAGGCGCTGGAGATAGAGCTGCCGCGCCTGAAGCACCACTGAGGCATCCACGGTTCTTCTCGCCCGGACCTGGACCTGAAGGGGCGTGGGGCGAGGACTCAGCAACGGCGGACGTCGCAGCGGTCCGGCGCCAGGAGCACGCCGCACCGGCCGGGTGGCAATGGCTCCTTCGAGCGGATCCACCGCGACACCCCGAACCTGCTGCTCCCAATCCACGGGGAGGAAGGCACCTGCCCGCTCTTCCGTCGGCTCCGCTGGCGGGGGCTCGACGTAGGAGACGTCCGCGTCCAGCGCATCCGGAGATGACTTCCCTCGCGCTACCTCCGAACCACTCGCACACCCCAGCAACAGGACAAGAAGCACCCAGCCCGACACGGCCTTCGACATGATTGTCAGCCTCCGCGTCACGCTGGCGTCCCTCGCCCCCGACGCATCTCTAGAGGTGTCACGGGTCTGTCCCTGGGCTCCCGAGTCTGGACGTGGGCGCTCTGCGCTCCCGTGCCGGACAGGGTGTTCCCGGGTCCATCGTCCTCAGTGTCTCCCTCACATCGGTTGCGTCAGGCCGGCCGCCTCAAAAGCCATTTGAGTAGCCCCTCTCCAGGGACTTCTCAGAACTAGCTCAATGGGAGAGCACAAGACTGATAATCTTGAGGTTGAAGGTTCGACTCCTTCGTTCTGAACCGATCTCTAACATCGGCTCCGCCAGGAAGCTCCACCCCTAGCCGGTGAGCGCGCTGGCCCACCCCGTCCACCCTCCCCCACCGCGAAGCCTCGCCGTCCGCCAGGGCGACAGTCTCCTTCCGAGCCGTCAGCGGAAGTCCTGTCGTCGTCCGCGCCCGGCTCGGCCCGCGAGCGCGGGATGCGGTGACGAGGCAGGGCACGCAGTCAGCGCGCTCCACCCGCGAAGGGTGGGGCCTCCACTTTTCAGCAGTCCCCCGGGACGCGCGCTTCCTCGCGCCACCTCGCCTCCCGGGTTTCATCAAGTCCCCCACGGGGGAAAGGAGGTGCGCGATGTGTTTCTTCAAGCGTGTGGATGTCGTGCAGCACGAGCGGGCTTTCGTCCTCGTCGACGAGGTGCCGACGCGCTACCTCGTGCCGGGCCGCTACAGTCTCACCTACCCCTTCCGCAACGTGCGCATCGTCCGCGTCGCCACGGGCATGCCCTTGACGAACCTCGACACGGAGATGCTCGCGCTCGTGCCCTCCTCGGACCTCCAGGTCATCGAGCTGGGTCCCACCGAGCGCGCCATGCTCTACCACCGGGGTCGCCCCTCGATGTGGCTCGGCCGTGGCCAGCACCAGGTGTGGACGGTGGAGCGCCTCCCCAGCCGCGACTCCGTGCCTGCCTCTTCCGCCGTGAGCATCGAGCGCCTGGACACGTCCGGCGTCGCCACCGCGCCACTGCAGGACGACGTGCGCGCCAAGGTCCCCGCCAGTGACTACGTGGAGGCCACGGCCACCGAGGGCAGCGTCGTGCTGCGCTACGTGGACGGCACCCTGGACGCGGTGCTGCCCGCCGGCCGCCACGCCGCGTGGACCGTCGCCCGCAAGGTCCAGCTCGCCGTCATCGACCTGCGCGAGCGCCTGCTCCACGTCACCGGCCAGGAGGTCATGACCAAGGACCGCGTCACGCTGCGCCTCAACCTCTCCACCGCCTTCCGCGTCGCGGACGCCCGCCGGCTCGCCGTCGTCGCCCGCGCGCCGGATGACATCCTCTACCTCGCCATGCAGCTCGCGGCCCGCGAGTCCGTGGCCACGCGCACGCTGGACGAGCTGCTCGCCTCCCGTGAGGCCGTGGCCGAGGACCTCTTCGCGCAGGTGAAGGAGCGCGCGGAGTCCGTGGGCCTGGAGCTGCTGCGCTTCGGCATCAAGGACGTCGTGCTGCCGGGTGAGATGAAGGAGCTGCTCAACCGCGTCATCCAGGCCCAGAAGGAGGCCGAGGCGAACGTCATCACCCGCCGCGAGGAGACGGCCGCCACGCGCTCCATGGCCCAGACGGCGAAGGTGCTCGCGGAGAACCCGCTGCTCGTGCGCCTCAAGGAGCTGGAGGCCTACAAGGACCTCGCGGCCAAGGTCGGCCAGGTCCACCTGGTGCTCGGCGAGGGCGCGGTGCCCTCGCTCCAGCTCAAGGGCTGAAGCTCCGCCACACGTGACACATCGCTGAGCGAAGGGCCTCTGGGGCCGGTTCCCCGGGGGCCCTTCGTGCGTTCACGGCACCGTGCGTCAAACACGCTCCGCGCTGCGGGGCGCCGTGGCTGACTCGAAAATCAATCTCGGCTACCCTCGGGCCTTTCGTTCCCGTGAGGAGTCCGAGATGTCGTCGTCCGCGAACCACTACGTCCCCAACCTGCGCGATATCGAGTTCAATCTCTTCGAGTTCCTCGACATCGGCCGTACCTCCCTGGGGCGCGCGCCCTTTGGCGACCTGGACGAGACGGCCGCCCGGCAGATGTTGCAGGCGTTCGCCGTGCTGTGCGCGAACGAGCTGGCGCCCTCCTTCGACGAGGCCGAGCACACGCCGCCCAAGCTGGAGAACGGCGAGGTGACGCTGCCTCCCGGACTGAAGAAGTCCATGAACGCGTTCTTCGATGCGGGGATGCACCTGCTGGAGCAGCCCCCGCACCTGGGCGGCATGGGCGCGCCGCCGTCGCTGGGCTGGGCCGCGTTCGAGCTGCTGGTGGGCGCCAACTCCTCGCTGGCCTTCTACACGCTGGGCAACCTGCTCGCGCGCATCATCGACCGGCTGGGGACGGACTCGCAGAAGCAGCGCTTCCTGCCGCACATGCTGGAGAAGCGCTGGGGCGGCACCATGGTGCTCACCGAGCCGGACGCAGGCAGCGACGTGGGCGCCGCGCGCACCAAGGCGCGTCCCGTGGGCGGCGACGTGTGGGAAATCGAGGGAGTGAAGCGCTTCATCACCAACGGTGACTCGGACATGTCCGAGAACATCATCCACATGGTGCTGGCGCGTCCGGAAGGCGCGCCTCCGGGCACCAAGGGCCTGTCGCTGTTCGTCGTGCCCAAGTTCTGGGTGAACGAGGACGGCAGCCTGGGTGAGCGCAACGGTGTCGTGTGCACCAAGCTGGAGAAGAAGATGGGGCTGAAGGGCTCCGTCACGTGTGAGCTGACGTTCGGCGACGGCAAGCCCTCGCGTGGCGTGCTCCTCGGCGAGGTCCACGACGGCATCCGGCAGATGTTCTACATCATCGAGCAGGCGCGCATGGCGGTGGGCGTGAAGTCCATGGCCACGCTGTCCGCGGGCTACCAGCGCGCGCTGGCCTTCTCGAAGGACCGGCTCCAGGGCGCCGACCTGCTCCAGGCGCGCAACAAGCTGGCGCCGCGCGTGCCCATCTTCCAGCACCCGGACGTGCGCCGCATGCTGATGGCGCAGAAGGCCCACGCCGAGGGCATGCGCGCGCTGTGTCTCTACACCGCGGCCGTCCAGGACGGCGTGGAGATGAAGGGCGGCCACCGCGCCACCGAGGCCGGCGAGCTGGACACGCTCAACGACATGCTGCTGCCCTTGGTGAAGGGCTACTGCTCGGAGAAGGCGTTCGAGCTGCTCGCGCTGGCGCTCCAGGTGCACGGTGGCTCCGGCTACCTGCAGGACTACCCGGTGGAGCAGTACCTGAGAGATCAGAAGATCGACACGCTCTACGAGGGCACCACGCACATCCAGGCGCTCGATTTGCTCATGCGCAAGGTGGCGAAGGACGGCGGCGCGACGCTGCAGGGCCTGTTGTCGCAGGTGCGCGAGACGGCCGAGGGCGACCTGGGTGGAGGCGAGCTGCAGACGGAGCGCGCCACGCTGGGCAAGGCGCTGGGTGACTTGGAGACGATGCTCGGCACGCTGATGGGCAAGCTGGGCGAGTCCGTCTACCACGTGGGCCTGCAGGGCAACCGCGTGCTGGCCGGCGTGGCGGAGCTGGTCATCGGCTGGCTGCTGGTGCGTCACGCGGGCGTGGCGGTGGAGCGGATGAAGAGCAACCCCGGCGACAAGGCCTTCTATGTGGGCAAGCTCGCCAGCGCGCGCTGGTATTGCGCGGAGGTGCTCCCGGGCCTCGCGCACGCCGCGCGCATGGTGGAGGCCGGCACGCTGGACCTGATGGACGTCCCCGAGGAGTCGTACTGAGGCGTGCTGTCCCCCGGCCGCACCCGTGGCCGGGGGAGGACACCTCAGGGGCCATCCCCCCGTCCTGACGGGGGAGACAGCGGTGGCCCGGCGTTCGCAATGAGGGTGGGAGTGATGCTCTCCGCCCTCACCGTCGCCGCCATCGTCGCCCTGGGTTCTCCCGCTCCCGAGACGGGAGGCCCGCTGGAGCTGGCGCGCTTCGCCGGCCACGTCGTCGCCTGCACGCAGGACGGCCTGGAGGTGCTCACCTCCTCTGGCAAGCCCGTGCGCGTCATCTCCACCGAGGAAGGGCTGCCGAGCGACTCCTGCCTCGCGCTGGAGGTCGCGGGGGAGCGGCTCTTCGCGGCCACCGACGCGGGCCTCGTCTCGCTGGATGACGCCTTCCGGGTGGAGCCGGTGCTCGACGTGCGCTGGCACGCGCTGCCCGACGCCGAGGACGCGAGCGAGGCCGAGTACGTGGAGCGGCTGGACGCCCTGGCGCGGACGCTGCCCTCGGATGCGACCTACACGGTGCTGACCTCACTCCATGCGGGCACGGCGGACGGGCGCGTGCTGGAGCTGGGGACCCACCGGGTGTGGAACGTCGACGGTCCGGTGCTCGCCGTGGAAGTGGAGCGCCGGGGGGTGCGTGTCGCGACGGAGGACGGGGTGTTCCTCATCGACACAGAGGGACGGCTGGCGACACGGTAGCCCTCGCGCCTCGCCTCGAAAGCGAGACATCATCAGCCCGTGGCGCAGGGCGGGTCCGTATGCCCATGGAGGGCATGTCGGGCCAGGGCCCCTTGGGAGCCACGGATGGGCAGACGCGCGATGCATGGACGGCAAGCGGCACTGGTGGTGATGCTGGCGGGGCTCTGGGCGTGTGGTGGTGGCGAGGACGCGGTGAAGCGGGAGGACTTCGGCGGCGAGGTCGTCCAGGCGCTCTGCGCACGGGCCCAGCGCTGTGGCGAGTACGCCCACGCGAGCGCGTGTGAAGAGGACATGCGCCGCTGGGGACGCGACGTCTACCTGGGGCTGGGGACGCGCTACGACGATTCGCTGCGCACCGGCCAGCTCCGCTTCGACGAGGGGGCTGCCCGGCGCTGTCTGGAATCCATCAGAGGAGGAAGCTGTGACACGCCCGCGCTGTCCGATGACGCGTGGCGGTTCGGCATCGAGTACGACGCGACCTGCCGGGTGCTCGTGGATTCGGCTTCATCCGAAAGCTGTCAGAGCAATCTCGAATGTGGCGACCAGGGCTACTGCGGCTACGTGTCGGAGAACGCCTGCGCGGGTGTGTGCCAGGCACGAGGCACGGAGGGTTCCGTGATTCCCCAGCGCACCCCGTGCGCACCTGGGCTCGTGCTCGTAGGCCTGCCCTGGACCTGTATTCGCCCCCAGGAGGAAGGCGCCTCGTGTGTCGTCCAAAACGAGGGAGGCACCTCTTCCCTGCTGCCATGCGCGGAGGGCCTCTGGTGCGACGGGAATGGCTACAAGACGTGCAAGCGGGTGGGCTCGGAGGGAGACATCTGCGAGAACCAGGGCTACTACCCGTGCGGCCCCTCCCTGGTGTGCAGCGACAACAAATGCGTCCGCCGCGCGAAGGAAGGCTCGGCCTGCACCGCGCCGACCTATAGCTCGGCCAGCTGGCTCCACGTCGACGCGTGCCAGCGAGAGCTCTTCTGCGACGCGAACCCAGACGACCTGGGGTTGTGCCGTCCACGCCGCGCGGAGCTGCAGGAGTGCCGCCTGGACAGCGAGTGCGCGGAGGGACTGTTGTGCAAGGACGCGCGCCTCGAGGCGGGCCGCCGGGGCGTCTGCGTGAAGGCCCTGGCACCAGGAGAGGCCTGTGACCTCGAGAACCTGGGCTGCCCCCAAGGCCACGCCTGCGCCGTGGCTGAGTTGGGCCTGCGCTGCCTGCCCATCGTTCGTGAGGGAGAGCCCTGCGGACGGCGGTCCGCATGTGACACCGGAAGCAGCTGCGTGGGCCTGCGCTGTATTTCCATCGAGGCCGCGTTCTGCCGATGAGCGGGTGACGGGCTCGCGGCTCAGGCGCCCTTCGGTGCCTGGGCCCGAGCGGACAGCTCGCGCTCCACGTACAGCCGCAGGATGTGCATGAAGTCCTGGGCGTTGGTCACCACGCCGAAGGCCTGGTGCGTGCCCCGGTCCTTCAGCTTGCTGACCACGAACTCGGACGAGTCCACGCAGATGGTGGCCAGCTCCCGCAGCGAGCCGTCCTTCTGCGTGACGAACGCGGGCAGCATGTTGCCGGTGGCGATGGCATGCAGCGCGGTGGCGACCAGCACCGCCATGGTGGCCTTCACCGCGTGACGGCGCATGGCGTCCTGTCCGGCCACGTTGTCCGTCACCACGTCCGGCAGCGGCCCGTCATCGCGGATGGAGCCCGTCAGGACGAAGGGCACCTGGTGCGTGACACACGCGTGCATGATGCCGTTGGTAATCACCCCCGCCTCCACCGCCTTCGCGATGGAGCCCGCGGCGCGCACCTTGTTGATGGCGCGCATGTGCAGGCCGTGGCCTCCGGACGTGGCCTCGCCGGTGCCGCTCATGCCCAGGGTGGTGCCGAAGATGGACGCCTCGATGTCGTGCACCGCCACCGCGTTGCCCGCCAGCAGCGCGCCCACGAAGCCATTGTCGATGAACCACGTCATGTCCGCGCGCGCCCGCGAGTGCACCAGCGCCGGCCCCGTCACCCACACCGGATAGCCGCCGCGCTCGCGCTCCTCCACCAGCAACCGCGCCATCTGCGCGTAGTCGATGGGCTTCTCGCGAGACACCTCGCTCGTCATGAACTTGAACTCGCCCTCCCCCCCGCCGCCCAGGTACGCCAGGTTCACATAGACGCCCTCGGAGCCGTCCTCCGCGTGCCCCACCACCACGCGCTCTCCGGCGCGGACACGGCGGCCCTCGCGAATCCACAGCGCGCCCTGCTCGTCCAGCACGAGCGCGCCGTCCATGCGCGGCTCGCGCGGCATGCGCCACTCACCGCCGATGCGCACGTAGGTGGGCAGGTTCGTGGTGGTGAAGAAGCCTTCCGGCAACACACCGTCCGCGGGCGCCGGCTGGAAGCGCGCGTCCGGACACCGGGAGAACCGCTCGACCGCGAAGTCAGGATGGGGAATGGAGGTGCTCACGCCGGCACCATGTGCGGTCCCACCCACCCGGTTCAAGAACCTTGGCGCGGCCACGGGCGGTCCGTCCGGTAGGTGGCAGCACGAAGATTCCTACTCCGGGAGAGAGGGACTCTGACTCCTGGTACGGAGGCCCTCCTCGCAAGTGCGCGAGAATCGTGGATCTCACCGAAAGCCCCGGAGAAATACGCGGCACAAGGCAACTCGGGGTCTCAACGCCCGAGAATAGGTGCAAGTCGTACCTGAACCACTTCGGAGCCCGCGTCCATGAGCCACCGCATCCAGTCTGGCGACACCCTGTCCGCGCTCGCCAAGCGCTACAGCACCAGCGTCGACGCCCTGCAGAAGGCGAATCCGCAAATCAAGAACGTGGACCTCATCTATGCGGGTGACACGCTCAAGCTCCCCGGCGCCACGGACGGCTTCGATTCTCCCTCGGGTCGCACGGGTCCGAACCTCACGGGCGGCGTGACGGGGCCCTCCGGCCCCTCCGGCACGAACTCGGGTGAGGGCGTGAAGGGCCCCAACGGCAGCCCGTTCGACATCGCGAGCTCGCACCTGAACAAGAACGCGGGCTCGCTGAAGCTCGAGGGCAGCGGCGTGGGCGCGGACATGGAGGACTGGGTCCCCAACAACGTCAACTGCGCCAACTTCGTCTCCGCGTGCCTGGAGCAGGCCGGCCAGATTACCAACGGCCAGCACGACAACAGCGTGATGGGCCTGCAGCGCAAGCTGGACTCGGACCCGGACTTCAAGCGCGTGTCCTTGCAGGACGCGAAGCCCGGCGACGTGGTGTCCATGAAGGTGGGCGACGGCCAGCACGTGGTGATGTTCGCGGGCTGGAAGGACGGCAAGCCCCAGTTCATCGGCTCCAACAACGTGAACTCGGATGGCTCGCAGCGCATCACCATCAGCAGCATGAACTACCCCATCATGTCGGTTCACCAGTACCAGGGCTGAGCCGGCGCTCCGCCGAAGTCCTCCCGGGGCTTCGCCTCCGCCACGCGCGGAAGCGAGGCCCCGTTTCACGTCCGGCTCACGGCTTTGGCGCGAGGGCCAGCGCGGCCTGGATGAGCGGACTCATCGCCGCCGACTTGCGCCACGCGGCGTGAATGCTCCCCGAGGGCACACCGGGCAGGGGCCGGGAGACCACGCCCGCCTCACGAGGCCCGCTCGGCAGCAGCGAGGCGAGCAGCGAGTAGCCCAGCCCCGCCGCGACGAAGCCGAGGATGGTCTCCGACGAGTCCGCCGCGTGCAGCCGCTTCGGCTTCACACCCGCTCGCGCCAGCTCCCCGAGCTGAAGCTCTCGCAGGTGACGGTCCGTGCTGTACGCGATGAAGGCGTCATCGCGGAGCGCCTCCAGTCGCACGCGGCGGCTCTTCGCCTGGGGGTGATGGGAAGGCAGCACGAGGAATGGGTACGTCTTGCCCACCTCGCGCGAGTCCGCCTCGTCGGGGACTTCGGGCAGGTGGTCCACCACCAGGTCCGTGTCGCCGGAGCGCAGGATGTCGACGGCGGGGACCTTGGACTCGAAGAGGACGACCTCGATGTCGGGGCGCTTCGCCTGGAGCCGCCGCAGCCAGGCGGGCAGCAGGTGACGCAGGACGTGTCCGGAGGCGTGGATGCGCAGCGTGCCGCCCACCTCACCCTTGCGCAGCGACTGCACCACCGAGTCCAGTCCCTCCAGGAACGGCGCGACGTGCGAGTACAGCGCGCGGCCCTCGGGGGTGAGGACGACGCGGTCCTTGCCCACGCGCTCGAAGAGGGGGACGCCGACCTCGGCCTCCAGGCGCTTGACCTGCTGATGGATGCCGGGCTGGGTGATGGGGTACGGGAATGAGCTGACGGCTCGCGCGTAGCCTTCGGCGCGGGCCACGCGGTAGAAGCCCTCCAGACGCTGGAGTTGAATCATGCACTCCAGGTTATCAATGCCGCTTCGATTAGTTCCATGCGCTTTTCGATGGGAAGCGGCATGTTTTCTCCACGTCAGCGAGTACGGCTCGTTTCCGAGGAGAACAGAATGTCCCGCTCCACCCCGAAGGTCGTCGTCGCGCACAGCTCCGCCTGGGTCATCCAGACCTGGCTGTCCTTCGCCCTGTCGGTAGGAGTCACGGCCGTCGGCATCTGGAACCTGCCGGTGGACCCGTGGGTGAAGTCCTTCCTGGGCATGGGTCTGCTGTTCAGCGTGGGCTCCACCTTCAGCCTGTCGAAGACGGTGAGAGACCAGCACGAGATGGATCAACTCGGCACGCGGCTGGATGAGGCCCGCGTGGCGAAGATGCTCTCCGAGCACGACCCGATTGCGCCTCCGAGGATGTAGTGCCGCGCGCCTGAGCCGCGACTCAGGGCGCGCCACGTCCCGTGCGCACGCTGACGAGCGCTTCCTCCAGCAACGGCAGCGCCTTCTCCGTCCAGCCCTTCAGCCGCGCGCGGGGGGACAGCGAGCGGTGGTCAGGATGAATCAGCCCCGCCATCGTCGCCTCCTCGATGAACTGCGCCTGCTGCTCGGGATTGAGCTCCTCCCAGCGCAAGCCCTTGTCCACGCCCTTGCGCCAGTCATAGCCGTCGCCCCCGAGCTGCGCGGCGATGGCCGAGCTGAGGTACGCGGTGCCACCGTGCTGGTGCTGCCACACGTGCACCAGCTCGTGCACCAGCAGCCCCAGGTCCGTAGGGCCACTCCTCGGAGGGACAAAGACGGTATTGCCGTGCACGAACGCGCGCCCCGACACACCCAGTACTCCCAGGGGCCCTTCCTTCAGCCGCACCGCCGCGAAGTCCAGGCTCGCGCCGAAGATGGGGCGCAGCAACTCCACCTCGAACCCCGACAGCCGACGTCCCACCGGCTCCATCCAGAACAACACCTGCACCGCGCTCACCACACGGCCCGCCAGCATCAGGAACGCGTCCACGGGAAGCTGCGCCACTCGTACCAGCCCACGTCGCAGCAGGAAGCGCCCTTCACGCGGGCGTCCTCGGGCATACAGGGCCACGCCTCCGACGACGCCCGTGAGCACCACGCGCAGGCCCCGGGCGACACCCACCGTGGCGCTCACCATGCCCGTGAGCAGACCACGGCCCGCGTCCACCAGCCGCGAGGCCAGCGAGGAGACCACCTCACTCATGAGGAGAACCTCAGCGTCCCGCGGCGGCTCGAAGCGGAGCGCTCAGCCCCAGCGCGGACTCCACCAGCGAACGCATCGACCCCGGGCGCCACGGACTCGCGAGCGCGAAGTGCGTCAGGCAGGAGCCACTGAACGCCTCCGCCAGCTCCGGGCAGAAGCGCGAGGACACCAGGATGCGCGGGCCCGCGAAGTCCAGCTCCACCAGCCGCGCGAGGAACGCGTGCGCCGCTTCGCGCTCCGCCGAGTCCAGCACCACCACCACCGCCGCCGGCACCACGCCCATCTCCAACCGCCGCGTCGCCGACGCCATGCCCGTCGCGTGGATCAACCCCACCACCGGCGCCAGCTCCCGCCCCATCGCCAGCCGCAGCAACGGGGACTCGGACACCACCATCACCGCCGGAGCACCCTCGGACGCCATGGCGCGGCGCGTCTCGTACACCTCGACGCCACCCACTTCCCTCAAGCGAGGCGCGGGAACGGACTGAAGCAAACGCGGCTGGATGGTGGTGGCGGGGGGCACGCATCGAACAATAACCAGGAATAGCGGAAATATCAAACTACACTTCAAATATCCGAGTAGTCCGCTCTCGGTGGACTCCATGACACACCCATGGCCACACGGCACGGACCCGAGGGCCATGGACTTCCGTTCAGTGAGTCACGAACAACCCAGAATCACCGCCTGCGCGGCGGCGTGGGCGCGCGTGGGGGCGGGTTCTCCCAGGGCTCCAGCTCGTCGATGAGCGTCCGCAGCGTGGGCAGGTCCGTGGAGCCTCCGTGCTCCAGCGCGTGGGTGAGCAGCTCCGTGAGAGAGGGACCCACGACGGGGATGTCCGTCGCCGTCTGGCGGGAGCGAAGCGGCGGCGTCACCCGCTCCAGCTCCAGCATCACCTCGTCCTCGGGCCGCTTTCCGGGAGGCACCGTCAGGGGCTCCAGCGCGTCCGAGCGCAGGCGCACGTAGCAGTGCGGACGACGGCCGCTGCAGAAACGCAGCGCGAGCACCGTCCCATCCGGCAGGTCGACGAGGCACCGCACCGGCACGACGAAGTCTCCGTTTCCGTCAACCGGGATGTGGACCTCGGTGTGCTCGGCCGTGGAGCGCAGGCGCCAGGGCATCGTGTCCGGGAAGAGCGTGGCGCGGGCGATGTGGTCATAGAGCGCGTTCAGCTCGGCGACGCCGTGGAAGGTGGAGGCCTCGGTGGCGCGAGTCACGGAGTGCTCGGCGACGATGCGCTCGATGACCTGGGACATGGAGGCGTGGGACCTCCGCACCAGCACTCCCGCGCGAGGCACCAGCGCGCCCTCCGAGTCCACCGCCACCGCGAGCACACCCGCCTCCAGGGACCACGTCTCGCGCCAGTCCGACGTC
This sequence comes from Corallococcus terminator, assembly GCF_049194865.1. GTDB lineage: Bacteria > Myxococcota > Myxococcia > Myxococcales > Myxococcaceae > Myxococcus > Myxococcus terminator_A. The sequence continues at coordinate 243,149 of NZ_JBLZWL010000001.1, forward strand.
ACAGCCGAGAGCTGGAGCGGAACACAGGACAGTCCGGAGGGCGCCTCATGCAGCGCGAGGCCGGGTCCCATGAACCAATCATCCTCATCCCGGTCGACCACCTTCATCATGTCCGCGTGGGACTGCTCCAGCATGGGGTTGCGTTTGTCGAAGCGCCCGCTGTTCTGCACATATGGGAACAGCCGCGTCACCCAACCCGACGCGCGGTCCCAGCCATACGCCCGACGCGGTTTGTACAGCTCGGACCAGAGCTCGCGGTCCGGCTGGCCTTCCGAGGCGCGCACGAACTCATCGACAATCGGGATGAGCGACGAGGTCCACCAGCCCAGGTCGAACTCGGCGAGGACGTCGATGCGGAGGCGGATGGCCCGCCAGTCCTCGGGCGTGCCGAGCAGGGTGATGCGAGGGATTCCACACAGCACGGTGAGGGCGAAGTCGAAGTACGGAGACATCGCATCCATCAACACCACGTCCCCCGCCATGCGCTCCACGTCGGTGCTGGTGGAGAAGTCACACGAGAGGAGCCGGGGGAGCCCGGGGCCCAGCTCCTCTCGGAGCAGCTCACGGAAGGCCGTGAGGGTGGCGCCGAACTCCTCCTCGGTCTGGGGTGCGGCGGGGACTCCCACCGTCAGCGTCCGTCGGCCCGAGTGTCGGACGAGCCGACTTCGCAGCGCCTCGGAGTGGAGGCGGAGGTGGTGGGCGAACCCCTGGGCCAGGGTGAGCCACACCACATCCGGGGACAACACCAGGGGGCGATGCTCGGCGAAGGCGAGGTGGACAGCGGCGAGCAGCGGATGCACGCCCTCGGGGTCCACCACCCGGGTGTCCGCGGCCGGAGCCAGCCACAGCGTCTCACCGACCAGCGTCCCCAGCGGCACGGTCTCCAGGGGAGTCACAGCCTCTTCGACGGAATCCACTGCGAAGGTCGTCATCGGTACGTCCCCTCGTCACGGTGTGTGGAATGAAGCCGCCATCCGACGCCGGCTTTCACGCCCACCTGACGGGACGCTCGGCACGCCACGGATTGAGCTACAGCGGACGAGGTCCCGATAAAGACGACCAGCCCCGCCGACGCCAGGTGACACGAGTCACGGTGCTGCTGGAACCAGCGTCAGCTCCGCGATTTCGGGAGAGGGTCCCAGCCGCAGCGGCGGCCCCCAGTAGCCGGTGCCCCGGTGCGTGTACACGCGCACGCCGGAGACGGTGGCCAGCCCCTGCACCACGGGCTGCTGCAACTTGATGAAGAACATGAACGGGAACACCTGCCCGCCATGCGTGTGTCCGGAGAGCTGCAGGTCCACGCGCACCCCCGATTGGGCCACCTGCAGCGCCGACCGAGGCTGATGCGCCAGCAACACCACCGGCACGCCCTCGGGAGCCCCCGCGAGCGCCGCGTCGGGACGGCTCGCGTGCGAAGGCACGATTTGCCCGGCGTTGTAATCCGTCACACCCGCGACGATGAGCCGCGCGCCCTCGCGCTCCACCACGCGGTGAGTGTTGCGCAGCACCGTGAGCCCCAGCCGCGCGACCTCCGCCTCCCACGCGGGACCACCGTGGTAGTACTCGTGATTGCCCGTCACATAGAACACGCCGAGCGACGCGCGCAGCTCCGCCAGTGGACGCACCTCCTCGCGCAGCTCCTCCACCCCGCCGTCAACCAGGTCTCCCGTCACGGCGATGATGTCTGGCTTCAACGCGTTCACCTGCTCCACCACGCGCCGCAGCCACCGCCCATCCAACGTAGGCCCCACGTGGACGTCGGAGATCTGCACCACCCGCAGGCCCTCCAGCCCCGGCTGAAGTCCCTTCACCGGCACCGTCAACCGCTCCACCGTCGCCTTGCCGCGCGCCGTGATGAACGCGAACACCACCGCCGGCACCGTCACCGCGCCCACGACGCCGGCCTTCCACCGCGCCAGCGCCAGCGCATCCGTCACCACGCCCGTCCACCCCAGCACCGCGCCCACGATGTCCGCCATCACCACGGCGCTGAGCAGGATGCCGAAGCTCCCCAGCCACACGTACGAGGTCCACAGCAACACGCGCCGGGCCGGCGTCGGCTCGCCCCGACTGCCCAGGAGCCCGGCCGGTATCGACACGAACAGCAGCACCACCAGCGCCACACCCAGGACACCCCAGGGTGAAGGCCACGCGGGGCTCACGAACAGCCTCACGGCGAGGTACGCGTGCAGGGCGCCCATCAACGTGAGGATGCCGCCCAGGGACATCAGCCACCGCAACACCTGCCTGGGAGCCGCGCGCGGCGCCCGCCGTGACTCTCGCTCCACGCCTTCCGACGACAGCTCCGCCACGGCCAGGACCTCCGAACAGGGTGAATCTCACCCGGTGGGGAGGCGGAGCATAATGGCCGCCTCCGTCGCCTGCCCGGCAACCCGCGCGGCTGCTCGTTAGTGTGGGCCCCGGAGACCCACATGCGCCCGCACCGCCTCGACAGTCCCTGGCAGAGCTGGATGGTGGCGGCCGCGCTCGTGCTCGGTGGGCTCGGGTGCTTCGCCAGTGGTGTGGCCTGGGTCTCCCGCTCGCTCTTCCAGGATATGGAGCAGGAGCTGCGCCGCAACGACGTCCACCGGCTCGTGCTGCGCACCGCGGAAGCCTCCCCGCTCGCCACCGAGCGACTGGGCACCCCGCTGACGAGCAGCTTCCTCACGCCGCGCGCCCACGGCTCCACCTCCAACGAGGGGCTGATGGACTTCGACCTGACCGTCCAGGGCCCGCTCGGACGAGGCGTCCTCGAGACGCAGGTGGCCTACACGAAGGACCAATGGACGCTGCGCAGACTGGTGCTGCGCCCAGAGGGCGGCGATTCCGTGGAGCTCCCCGCCGGAGGCAGCACGCCCGCCCTGCCTGCGGACTGAGCACACGGGGTGTCCTCGCTGCCTACCTTGAGGGGCATGAAGACCTCGCGCCTCCTTGCCCTCGGCCTGCTCGCTTGTGGCCCCGCCCTGGCCGCGCCAGCAGCGGACTCCTCCCTTAAACTCCAGACAAAGGACCGCTCCGTCACCGTCGGCGTCGCGGACGACCAGCTCTCCGGCTCGGACATTCAGCTCTCCTTCGGAGAGGACGACACCGTGCGCGGTCAGGCCTTCGGCCGCCCCGTCAACATCACCATGAAGGACGACACCCTCCGCGGCACCTACGGCCAGGGCCCCGTGAACGTCGAGCTGACGGACAAGGAGGACACCATCGATGCGGTGGGAACCTTCGGCGGCAAGCTCACCAACTTCCAGGTGAGCCCCCAGCAAATCACCGGCACCGTGGGCGCGTGCAGCTACCAACTGCTCATCACCCGCCATGACCGCTACGAGGGCTATCGCACCTGCGCGGGCCAGCTGGACAAGAGCGTCTCCCTGACCATTCCCTCGTCGCTCGCGGACGAGGACGAAGAGCTCGTCACGGCGCTGTCCATCCTGCTGGCGCAATAGCGGCGCCGCGGCTCCGTCTCCCGCGCTTCACGAAACCCGCGACGCCGGGACGTGTTCCGGTGTGCTCGCGGGTTGAGCCATGCAACGGGGCGGCTATGGTGCACCGTCCCTTTCCGACTGACGACGACGGAGCGATTCCATGGCGCAGATGCACGAGGTCGACTTCCACATCTACGGCGATGACCTGCAGTTCGTGGAGGTGGAGTTGGATCCGCAGGAAGCGGCGGTGGCCGAGGCCGGCACCCTCATGTACATGGAGGACGGCATCGAGATGGAGACCATCTTCGGTGACGGCTCGGAGAAGAAGAGCGGCTTTCTGGGCTCGCTGCTCGGCGCCGGCAAGCGCCTGCTGACGGGCGAGTCCCTCTTCACCACCGTCTTCCTCAACCGGGGTGGCGGCAAGCGCAAGGTGGCCTTCGCGGCGCCCTACCCCGGTAAAATCATCCCGGTGAACCTGGGCGAGCTGGGCGGCGAGCTGATTGCGCAGAAGGACAGCTTCCTCGCGGCGGCCAAGGGCGTGTCGCTGGGCATCGCCTTCCAGAAGAAGCTGGGCACCGGCCTCTTTGGTGGCGAGGGCTTCATCATGCAGCGGCTCCAGGGTGACGGCCTCGCCTTCATCCACGCGGGCGGCACGCTGCGCGAGCGCACGCTGGGCCCCGGTGAGCTGCTGCGCGTGGACACCGGCTGCATCGTCGCGTTCCAGCCCACCGTGGACTACGACATCCAGATGGTGAGCGGCATCAAGACGGCCTTCTTCGGCGGCGAGGGGCTCTTCTTCGCCACGCTACGCGGGCCCGGAAGGGTGTGGCTCCAGTCGCTGCCCTTCAGCCGCCTCGCGGGACGCATCCTCTCCGCCGCGCGTCCGGGTGGCGCGCGCGACGAGGGCAGCGTGCTGGGCGGTGTCGGCCTGGGCTCGCTGCTCGGCGGCGACGACTAGGCTTCCCGCTCCGCTCCATGGAGGGCCTCGCTTCCCACTGCGGGAAGCGGGCCCCTCGTCCCGACTAACGCTGGCGTCTGCGCAGCAGCGCGGCCATGCCCACGAGCAGGGCCCACGCGCCCGCCGCGCCCACGGGAGACGCGCCGCAGCCGCCGCAGCCCACGTCCAACGCGGTGGGGCCACGCACCTCGAAGGAGGTGTCCGGAGACCGGGGGCCCGGCGTTCCCGCCTCCCCGTTGAGCGAGTACGCCGCCACGGCATGCGCCCCCGAAGCGAGCGCGCTGTCAGCGGGCACGACGTGACGGAACGCGCCCGTCGAGTCAGCGACCACGGTGGCCACGCGGGTGCCATCGACCTCGAGCGCCACGGAGGCACCGGCCTGCGAGACACCCGCGAACAACGGCGTCGGGTCCACCAGCTCGCCCTCGGCGGGCACCACCAGCACGGGCATCTCGCGAGTGACCACCGTGCCGCCGTCACCTCCGGAGCCCGCGTCCGGACCGGGCGTTCCCGAGTCCCCGGCGTCCCCCGCGTCCGGCACCGTCGTGCCCGCGTCATCATCCTCCTGGACGACCTCGAAGACGGTGTTGGGAGAGTCGGGACCGAAGTCGTCAGCGCCGTGTCCATGCGCGTTGACGCGGTGGGGACCTGGGGCCAGCGGCGCGTCCGCGGGAATCTGGTAGCGGAAGCGGCCAAAGCCATCCGCTGGGACGATGACCTCGTCGCGATTGTCCACGTAGATGCCCACCGTCAGCGCATTGGGTGCCACGCCCGCGATGTACGGCGTGGGTCCCATCACCTCGCCAGCCTCGGGCACGACGATGATGGGCTGGGGAATCACGGGGGCTGCGGCGACGGTGAAGCTCACGGCCGCGGGCCGGCTGTAGGCACCCAGGCCATCGGACACGGCTGTGACGGTGTGAGCGCCCGCGGACAGGGGAGGAAGCGGATCGTCAACCTCGGCGTCGAAGCTGCCGTCGGTGCTCGTCGTCACCTGGGCAATCTCCACGCCGTCCACGGAGATGACGACGCGCAGGCCCGGGTCCGCCACGCCTTCGATGCGCGGCCTCGCTGACACATCCACCGCATTCGCGAGCGGCAGGGTGATGGTCGGTGTGGCGGGTGTGGCGTACCCATAGTTGAACACCCTCACGTCGCCGCCCCCTCCAACGCCCGCGCCATGCGTGGGCCCATGGGCACCAGCGCTGGCGGTCGTCGTCCCTGCGGAGCCTCCCGAGGACCCCACGGAACACGACACGGGCGTGCCATTCAACAACACAGAGCCACCCGCGCCGCCGCCTCCCGGCCCGAGCTGGAAGGACGCGGCGAGCACGTTGCCCCCACTGCCGCCTCGCACCTCGACCTGGCCGCAGTTCAACGCGGCGGAGGTCCTCACGATGACGGAGCCGCCAGCGCCTCCACCTCCGGCGCCGTCCTCGCCATTCGCCGCCAACGCGGCATCACCATTGGCGGAGATGCGGCCCGTGCCCGAGATGTTGGCCGCCCGGACGAACACCACGCCACCGCCCGTTCCTCCCGAGGTCCCCACGGCGTTGTCGCCTTCACCCGCGCCGCCACCGCCGCCAAAGAGGAGGGCCTCCACGGTGGAGTAATCCATCAACGTGCCACCCAGACCGCCCACGTCGCGCGAGCCATCCAGGAAGGAGGAGCGTCCGCCCGTTCCACCGAAGCCCCGGTGCCCGCCGCCTCCGCCGCCCGCGTTGTTGCAGTTGCCGCCGCCGCCAGCGTTGACCAGATTGCCGCGCCCGGAGGCCGAGCCGAAGCGCGACACCACCACGCCCTCGCCCTTGTGGGAGCCGCCCAGGGTGGTGGAGAGGTCGCCACCCTCGCAGAGCGTGCGGGAGGTGTTGTTGGTGAAGGTCCCACCTCGGAAGCCCGCGCCGTCGGCTCGGATGGCGCCGTTGTTGATCAACGCGCCCGAGGCGAGGAAGGCCAGGATGCCCCCGCTGTTCCCATCCCAAGCAGGCGGCACGAGCGAGCCGGCCGCCGTCACGTTGACGCTGCCGTACTCGGGCACCGTCACGACCTGCGCGCCCGGGGAGGTGTAGGAGTACATGAGCGGCGCGCTGAGCTGGAGCACCGTCGGGCTGCCGACCACCACCGAGGACACGCGCGCCAGCTCCCAGCGCCCCACGTTCCCGGGGCTCGTCTGGCCCGTGCTGCCAGAGGGAGTGCTGGCCGGGAAGCCCATCGTCTGGTGCACCAGCACCAGGCCCCCCGTCGGAGGCGCCGTGGAGGTATCCACCGAGACCGAGGTCTCACCGCGCCGCGCGCCGGACGGCAGCCTCATCGCGCTGTTGATGATGGTGCGCGCGGTGTTGACGGTGAGGGCGCCGTTGCGACCGTTGCCGAGACCGAAGGAGTCCGGCTCGGCCAGGACGGCGGAGGACCACAGCAGCAGGAGCGGCAGGCAGGGCGCGAAACGCATGTGCCCCCATGCTGCCCCAGAACCTGGGGCTCCCGCGAGAGCGGGCGGGGTCCTATCCGCCGTCAGTCGACCGGACGCGTCAGGGCCCGCGCGTTGCGGGGGGCGAAGAAGGGCTGGCGCACGAGGCGCGGCAGGGTGCGCTTGTCGACGCACCAGAGCTGGAGCGCGTCCTCCCAATCGCCCAGCTCGGCGATGGCGCGCACGTCGGCGGCGTCGCGGTAGAGGTCATTGAGGTTGTGGACGAGGACGGAGAGGTCCTCCACCTCCCAGCGCTCGGTGACGTCGCCGGCCTGGACGTGCAGTTCGAGGACGGGGCGCTCGCGGACGTCCACGACCTTGAGGTTGCGAGCCGCGCCGCCCATGGCCAGGGTGAGCGGCCCCATGAGCTCATCGGGGCGGACGCCGTAGGCGACGGAGAGGCCGCTGACGAGCAGTCCCGCGTCACACAGGCGCAGCAGGGAGACGTGGGGTGGCTCGCCACGGGGGAGCAGCTCCGTGGCGGCGTCGCGGTCCTTGAGGAGCCGCTCTCGGGTGAGCACGTCGAGCAGGGAGGACATGAGGGCGACAAGCCTATCGCTCCTCGCCGCTCCAGTAGTCCACCTCGGCGGAGAGGGGCAGGACGGTGTACAGGGTTCGCGCGGCCTTGTCGCCACCTGGCGCGGAGCCCGCGGTGACACAGACCTTCTTCGAGTCCGGGTACACCATGACGTCCGGCTCCACCATGGTGGAGAAGGCGAGGTAGCGGAGCGTCTCGGTGCCGTCGTTGACGAGCTGGTGCGCGCCGGTGGGGCCCACGGGGAGGGCCACGTAGTCACCAGCCTCCACGGGCAGCGTGGTGTCACCCAGGCGCAGACGGCCTGTGCCGGAGAGGATGAAGTACGCCTCTTCGTTGGCCAGGTGGAAGTGGAGCGGGAAGGCGTGCTTGCCGGGAGCCAGCTCCATCAGGCTGCACCCGAGCTTCTGTCCCTTCGCGGCGGCACCGAGCTGCTTGCGCCGGTACGACACGCGAGGGCCCTGCGTGACTTCGGTCCACGGGAGCGTGGGCTCGTGGACGAGGTGGGGATGTGAGGACATGGGGTGTGCTCCAGGTTCAGGGACGCGTGGCGATGAGGACGAAGACGCGGTGAGGGATGTCGAGCGCGTCGTGAGGGAAGCGCTCGGCGAGGAGTCGAGCATGGGCGACGTCGAAGCGCTCCACGTCCTCGGGAGGCAGGGTGGCGCCGACCATGGCGCTGGCGCGGGAGCGTCCTCGCCAGGACTCGTGGGTGTAGGGCAGGAGTACGTCGAAGGAGAACGTCTCCAGGGGCGTGAAGCCCGCGTCGGTGACATCACGAAGCCACTGTGGATAGAGGCCGACGCCGCAGCCGAAGCGAGCGTGGTCAGGAGGGTTGGGATTGAAGGCATCCATGAGGGCCTCGGTAGCCTCGACGACGTTGCCGGGCATGGATGTCCAGTCCAGGTGCGCGATGACGAGCTTGCCGCCAGGGACGAGAAGGCGAGCGGCCTCGCGAGCCGCGGCGGGACGGTCGAACCAGTGCCAGCACTGACCTGCTGTCACCAGGTCGAACGAATCGGAAGGCAGTCCCGTGGACTCGGCGGGGGCCTCACGTGAGTCGATGGACAGCCCTGCCTCGGAGGCGAGCTGACGTCCGGCCGCGAGCATGGACGCGGACACATCGAGCGCGGTGACCGAGCAACCGTGCCGCGCGAGTCCTCGTGCGACAGTGCCAGTACCGGAGCCGACGTCCACGGCACGGAGTCCATGGCGGAGGACATTCTCTCGGACCAGACGGGTGAAGAAGGCGTCCGGGAATCCCCGGCGATGTTTCGAGTAGTCCTCGGACGTGCGACCAAAGTCGACGACAGGCATGACAGTGCTCCTCTCGCGTCGTTCCGAGTGTCGTGCGAGCCGAAGGGCTCACATCGACAAGGGAATCGAGTCGAGTCGACAATGCGTGTTCAGGAGGTTGCGGAGATATGAGTAGACGCAAGGGTGGACGCTCTCAATCTCGATTCGACCATCGACCCGAGGAGCAGCTCGTCACCGCGGTGGAGGCGGCGACGCTCCTGGGGGTGAAGCGGGCGACGCTGTACACGTACGTGAGCCGGGGGCTCGTGCGCTGCGTTCCCGAACCGGGGACGAAGGAGAACCGCTATGTGCGCTCGGATTTGGAGCGCTTGAAGACGCGGCATGACGCACGTGCGGGGCACGCGGCGGTGGCCTCGGGTGCGCTGCGTTGGGGAGAGCCGGTCATCGACTCGTCCGTGTCCCAGGTGGGCGCGGAGGGGCTGGCGTACCGGGGACACTCGGCGGTGGCGCTGGCGATGGAGGGGCGGAGTCTCGAAGCGGTGGCGGAGCTGCTGTGGACGGGGAGGCTCCCGGAGCAGGACCCGCGATGGGAGAGCGAGGAGCCACCCTTTCCGCCGTCGGAGCTGGCGAGGATGCTGCCGCGAGACACTCCTCCGGTGGCGGCGCTGGCCGCGTTGGTGCCATTGCTGGCGGCCAGAGACGCGGTGCGCTTCGCCGCGCCGCCCGAGCAAGAGAAAGCCCGAGCGAGACGGCTGCTACGTCAGTTGGCGGCGTGGGTGAGCGTGGCGCGTGCGCCAGGACGCGTGGCGCGCGCGCTGCGAGCGGAGACGGTGGCCGAGTCACTGGCGCTGGCGTGGGACTGCAAGGTGAAGCGAGCACCGGAGCTGCTCAATCGCGCGCTGGTGCTGTGCGCGGACCATGAGCTGAACGTGTCGACCTTCACGGCGCGGGTGACGGCGTCATCGGGAGCGGACCTGTACGCATGCCTGTGCGCGGCGCTGGGAGCACTGTCGGGGCCGAAGCATGGCGGGGCCTGTGACAGGGTGGAGGCATTGCTGACAGAGGTGGGGAAGCCGGAGCGAGCGGCGGCCGTGGTGCGAGAGAGGTTGCGCCGTGGCGAGTCGGTGCCCGGCTTCGGCCACCAGCTGTATCCCGACGGAGACCCGAGGTCGCCGCCCATCCTGGAGGCGGCAAGAGAGGTCCGGCCTGAGGCGCCAAGGGTCAAAGTGGCAAGAGCGGTCCAGGAGGCGATGACAGAAGCGGGACACCCAGCGCCGTCGGTGGACCTGGGACTGGTGATGCTGGCGGAGGCGCTGGGACTGCCTCCAGGAGCGGCGGCGACGATCTTCGCAGTGGGACGCGCGGCGGGCTGGGTCGCACACATCTTGGAGCAAAGGGAACAAGGCCACCTGCTCCGCCCCAGGGCCCGCTATGTGCAGTCACCTCGGGGATGACCTCCCGCCCTACTCGTGATGATGAGCGAACCCAGATGTTTGAAGCGGAGAGCCTGAGATGAGGCCTCTGCACATCGTGGTGGCCTTCATCACCTTCGCGGCCTGCTTGGTCCTGTCGTGGCCCTACTGGATATTCGTTTCCCGAACCGACACAGGCGTCCCCCGTGGCTTCTATGCCTGCGGCCCATTTGAAGCAGAGGGCACACTGCGTGTTCGGCATTGCATCATCGGTGTGGACGGAATCATCCTGCGCGATGAGCGCTCGCCGAGCGGTCGGACTGAACGCATCTGGTATTTGAATGCGAATTTCAATACAGAATACACCAGGGAGGTCATCAACCCATGAGTTCTATGGGATTGATGAACAAAGCCAGGGATGTCACCTTCCCGCCACCCCGCGAACTCCCAGGTTGGCCGCGCGCGCCGCACGGTAGACACTGTCCCCGTGGACCCACGACGCGCCTATCCTCGATTCGCCATCGCCTCCCTCTTGGGCAACGTCGCCTTCCTCGCCTCCTGGGGTGTCGTGCTCTCACGCCCCTCCGGCTGGCTCGTGGTCGGCCCCATCCTCCTGGCCCTCTTCCTCATCTTCCGAGTGGGCGGCATGTGGCTCTACGCCCGCCAGCAGCCTGAAGGCAGCGAGCGCATCCGCCGCGCCGCCATCTTCACCACCGTGCTCGCCCTCGTCGGCGTCGGCCTCTGGGTCGTCACCGCCATTCGTGGCCCCCGCATCAGCTTCTAGAGCCACCGCTCCCAGAAACGCCTCGCGGGCGCTCCCAGAAGGCCCCAAGGCCCTCCAGAACGCGCCCGCGCGGTACATCCCAGCTCGCGGCCTCAAGGGGCCGCGTCAGCCCGTCACACGTTGAAGCGGAAGTGCATGCAGTCGCCGTCCTTCACGACGTACTCCTTGCCCTCCATCCGCAGCATGCCCTTCTCCTTCACCGCGGACTCACTGCCCAGCTTCACCAGGTCCTCCCAGCGCATCACCTCGGCCTTGATGAAGCCGCGCTCGAAGTCCGAGTGGATGACGCCCGCCGCCTGCGGCGCCGTGTAACCCTTGTGAATCGTCCAGGCGCGGCACTCCTGCTCGCCCACCGTGAAGTACGTCCACAGGCCCAACAGCGTGTAGCCCGCCCGCACCACCTTGTGCAGACCCGGCTCCGTCAGTCCCGCGCTCTCCAGGAAGCCCGGACGCTCGGCCTCGGGGAGCTGCTGGATTTCCGACTCCAGCGCCGCCGCGAGCACCACCACGTCGAAGCCCTCCTTCGCGGCCATCTCCTTCACCGCCGCGACGTGCTTGTTGGCGTCTTCCTTCCCAATCTCGCCCTCGCCGATGTTCGCCACATACAACACCGGCTTGTCCGTCAGGAGGAACAGGTCGTGGATGACGGCCTTCTCGTCCTCGGTCAGCTTCTGAGCCCGCACGGTGATGGCGGAATCCAGCCCGGCCTTCACGCGGTCCAGCAGGGCGACTTCGGCCTTGGCCTCGTCACCGGCCTTGCCGCCCATCTTCGTGTTCTTCAAGGAGCGCTCGCGGCGCTTCTCCACCGTCTCCAGGTCCTTGAGGCACAGCTCCGTGTCGACCACGTCCCGGTCCCTCACCGGATTCACCCCGCCCTCGACGTGGGTGACGTTGTCGTCCTCGAAGCAGCGCAGCACGTGCAGCACCGCGTCCACCTGGCGGATGTTGCCCAGGAACTGGTTGCCCAGGCCTTCGCCCTTGGAGGCACCGCGCACCAGGCCGGCGATGTCCACGAACTCCAGCGACGTGGGGATTTTCTTCAGCGGCTTGATGAGCTCGGAGAGCTTGTCCAGCCGCTCGTCCGGCACGGGCACCACGCCCACGTTGGGCTCGATGGTGCAGAAAGGGTAGTTGGCCGCCTGCGCGCCCGCGGCCGACAGCGCGTTGAACAGGGTGGACTTGCCCACGTTGGGCAGCCCGACGATTCCGATGGATAGCGCCATGGTGATTCCCTGGAACACGCGCGCCGGGGGGCGCGCTTCCCCGAACTAGGCCGACCGGCGGACGCCGGCGTTGCCGGAGCCGCTCAGCGGAAGGCCCTTCACGAACTGCTCGGCCAGCGCGCGCTGCTTGCTGTCGTCCATGCGCTCGCCGATGAGCTTGCCAGCCACTTCCATGGCCAGGTCCACCGCCATGGCGCGGACCTCGGCGATGGCCTTCGTCTTCTGCTCGTCGATTTCACGACGCGCGCTCAGCTTCAGCTCCTCCGCCTCCTTGCGGCTCTTCGCCATCAGCTCCTCGCGGAACTTCTCCATCTCCTGCTGGTTGCGGCGGGTCTCCTCGGCGGCCTGACGGCGGGCCTCGGAGATGGCCGTCTTCTGGTCGGCCAGCAGCTTCTCCGCCTCGGCGCGCTCACGCTTGGCGCTCTCGATGGCGGCCGAAATCTGCTTCTCGCGCTCCTCGACCAGCTGGAGGATGGGTCCCCACGCCTTCGCCTTCAGGACGAAGAACACGATGACGAAGGTGACGAGGGTCCAGAAGATGAGGCCCGGCTGGACGCTCACGAGGCTGCTGGCGGCGAAAACGGAGGGCAGGAACATGGTGGCGCGTCCGGCGTGAGGGAGGAGACGGCGAGGGCTTCAGGGTGAAACAGCCCGGAAGAGGCACCGGCGCCCGCGATGTGACCCGCGAGCACCGGCGCTTCCAGGCACCTGCGTTGAAACTAGGCGGTCTTGGTCGCCAGCAGGATGCAGACAACCAGCGCGAACAGCGTGGCGCCTTCGATGAGGGCCGCGGCGATGATCATCGTGGTGCGGATGTCGCCACCGGCGGCGGGCTGACGGCCCGTGGCGTCCATGGCGGCGGCGGCGAGCTTACCGATGCCGAGGGCGGCGCCGATGATGGAGAGGCCGGCGCCGAGGCCGGCGGCGAGGAAGGCGAGAGCGAGGTTGGTCATGGCGGTGCTTCTCTTTTCTAGCGAAGGACCCACTTGTGGGGGGGTCGTGATTCCCTTCAGGACTACCTCTGACGGCCTTTCGAACCGCCAGGTCTTCTACGCGGGGAGCGCCCTACCGCTGGCGCCCCGCTAACTTGTCTCAGGCGTGCGCCTTGCCGTGGTCGTGGCTGGGACCCAGCTCCGAGTGGCCGTGGCCGTGGTCATCCGCGTGGCCGTGGTCGTCGTGGTGATGGCCCGTGGCCACCGCCATGCCGATGAACAGCGCCGACAGCAGCGTGAAGACGTACGCCTGCACGAAGGCCACGAACAGCTCCAGCAGGTAGATGGCGAACGCGAAGGGCACGCTCACCACCGCGACCGCCGGATGGCCGAGGATGAAGATGAGGCCGATGAGGAAGAAGAGGACGATGTGGCCCGCCAGCATGTTGGCGAACAGACGCATCGTGAGGGCGAAGGGCTTGGAGATGAGGCCCAGGATTTCGACAGGGACCATGATGATCCACAGCGACCAGTGCACGCCGCCCGTCAGGTGCTTCAGGTAGCCGCCCAGGCCCGCCGCGCGGATGCCCGCCGCCTGCGTCACGACGAAGGTGCACAGCGCCAGGCCGCACGTGACGGCCAGGTTGCCGGTGGCAGTGGCCATCCAGGGCACCAGGCCCAGCAGGTTCATGAAGAGGATGAAGAAGAACGCGGTCAGCAGATACGGCACGTAGCGCGGGCCGTCCTCCTTGCCGATGTTCTTGATGGCCATCTCGTCACGAACGAAGAGCACCAGCATCTCGATGAGGTTGGCGCCCGTACCGCGCGGCACCAGCTTCGTCTTGTCGCGGCTGCTCCAGATGAAGATGGTCGCGAGCAGCAGCAGCGCCGCCAGCCACATCATCACCGTGTGCTTGGTGATGGAGAGGTCCAGGCAGCCGCCCATCAGGCCCGACCAGCCGGAGGGAGCCACCAGCCCGTGGTCCGTCATCACCGGCTCGCAGCTGCCGATGCGCAGCGGCGGAATCGCGCCCAGGTGGATGGGCTGGCTGAGCGGAACCTCGAGCTCGAAGTCGTTGGTGTCCGCGACGTGGTGGAGGATGTAGTCCGGCACGCTCGGCTCGTTACCCTCGCCGTGGCCTCCGGACGCCGAAGCCCACGCCGTGGCCACGAACAGACAGGTGAACAGCACCATTGCCTTGCGCATCACTCGTCTCCGCCCGCCGCGCTTTTGGACGCGGCCATCACGTAGCTGACTTCAATCCATTGCAGCGCGAAGTAGACGCCAAAGAAGCCGGCGATGAACGGCACCGGCTGCATCCCTCGCGAAATCATCCCCAAGAGCCCCACCAACACCGCCACCGCCCGCAGGCCGAAGACCACCGCCACCACCTTCATGGCCGCCTTCAGGTCTTGCTTCACCGCCCGCCGCTTCAACAACAGCGCCACCACGCCCGTCACCACCGCCAGCCCCACACCCCACAGCGCCGACACCCGGTCTTCCACCACCGTCGGCAACAACCCGGCCACGGCCACGCCCACCACCGCCACCCCGGCCGCCAGCCCCGCGTGGGAGCCGAAGGGGTCCTTCTCCTCGCCCTGCCCCGTCACTTCCGCTTCCCCAGTCGGGCCATCTCCCGGAGGAATCCGTAGAAGCCCACGCAGATACCCAGCAGGCTCAACCCCAGGAGCAGCCACGGCGCCGTTCCCAGCTTCTTGTCCAGCCAGTAGCCGCCCAGCACGCCCACCACCGCCCCGCCCACCAGCTTCCAGACCGCCGAGACGTAGGGCTCGGCCGCCCTCATGTGGCGAGCCATCGACCCCAGCTCGCTGCCGTCCGAACCGACCTTCTCTCGCGGCTCTTGCTCCGCCATTCGGACGCCTCCCCAAACCCTGGGAAACCCTCGGATTTCCCACGCCACCCAGATCCAACCCCGTCACACGCGGGCGCCGCTTAACACCGAATGAGCGAGACGTGCAACCGCTACAGTGTCCCGGCACGGGCCGCCGCCAGCGGGGGTTGCGGCACCGGGTAGCGCAGCTATCACCTCCAGAGCGGGAGCCGGCCCTTTTCACGAGGTTCACCGAGGGCCCGCCCGCCCCGCCCCCCTGGTGCCCGGCGCTCCAGCGGCTGGGGTGTCGCTCATCCGCGCCGGGGGTGCGCGTCGCCAGCTTGCTCCTATCCCGATTCTCGGAGGACCCCATGCCCAAGCCCCTCGTGCTGACGTCCCCCCGTTTCAAGGACGGGGACCTCATCCCCATTGCCTTCACCGGCGAGGGCGAGGACACCGCCCCACCCTTGCACTGGGAGAACCCACCCGCCGGGACGAAGAGCCTGGCGCTCATCGTCGAGGACCCGGACGCCCCGGACCCCAAGCGCCCCCAGCGCATCTTCTGCCACCAGGTCCTCTACAACATCCCCCCGGGCGCCCAGGCGCTGCCGGAGGGGGCCCAGGTGGACGTGCTGCCCCCCGGGACGCGGGTGGGGCTCAATGACTTCGGCCACCAGGCCTACGGAGGCCCCAACCCTCCCGTCGGCCGGCACCGCTACTTCTTCCGGCTGTACGCGCTGGACGTCGTGCTGCCGAACCTGGGCCGGCCCACCCGGACGGATTTGCTGAAGGCCATGGACGGCCACATCCTCGGCCAGGCGGACCTCATCGGCCTGTACGAGCGGATCCACCACCGGGCCTCCGAGCAGAAGCCTGGCGCGTCGGCCTGAGGCCGCGGGCGTCACCGCCTACTCGCCAGGTCCCCTGACGAGCGCATGGCCTGACATGTGGGCTGTGCCCTCGTTCCGGGCCCGCCCGCATCATTTCCTGTCATCACCCGCATCCCGTGTCACGCGTCGCAAACCCTGACATGTACGTGTCGCGAGGTAAGGGGAAACCGCGAGTCGTTGGCCTCGTCTGTGGTCTGGTCATCGAAGCGCCAGGGTGCCCACTTCTCGCCCCTTGCATGCGGTGGAAGAGTCGCGAGTGCCGTGACTCCATCCATCCGAGGCGGGGCCCCCTATGGCTCCTTCGACGAAATGTCCGTGGGCGTGTGCGTCATCCGCGAACGCCGCTTCGTGTATGTGAATGATGCGCTGGGCATCCTGGTGGGGCACCCGCGCGAGTTCATCGTGGGTCGACCGGCGACGCTCCTCCTGACGGAGTCGAGCGTGACGGAAGTGATGGAGCAGCAGTCGCGCCGCCTGCGCGGCGAGTCGGTGTCCAGCACCTATGAGGCGGCGCTTCGCACGGCGACGGGAGAACGACAGGTGGAGATGACCATCATTCCCAGCGGGCCCGACTGGGTCGCGCTGGTGCGCGACGTCACGTCCCGAGGCCTGCGACGCAGCGTGCTCCAGCGGCTGGCGGAGCTGGGCGCGGGGTTGCCCGCCCTTCGCACCGAGGGCGAGGTGCTGCGGCGGGTGTTCTCCGGGCTCGAGGAGCTGGGGCTGGCCTTCGCGTGGCTGTCTCCGGAGAGTGAGGGCGTGCGACTGGGGCAGACGTTCGTCCCCGTGGCGATGGTGCCCGCGGACGCGCGGGTGATGAGCGGACGGTGGGTGCGGGACGTGGTGGGCCGCTGGCCGTCCCTGCTGTTCCGGGCGTGGAAGGAGGGCTCGGCCTACTCGAGTGACTTGTCGATGGAGGTGGCCCAGTTCCTCGACGGCGCCCAGGCGGACGAGGCCCGGAGCACGCTGATCCGGGCCGGGACGGCGCACACCATCGCCGTGCGCATCGACGTGGAGGGCCGCCCCCGCGCGATGCTGGCGTTGGCGGGGGAGTGGCTGCGTGAAGAGGAGATGGCGCCAGTGCGGCTGTTCGGCGCACAGGTGTCCGCAGCGCTCGATGCGGCGCTCACCATCTCCCGATTGTCCGCGCAGAACACTGCGCTGGCGGCGCTCAACCGGCTGGCCTCGGAGGCGGCGTCCGCGCCCCACCCGCGCGCCTTCTTCGGGCCGGGCACGGAGGAAATCGTCGGACTGGTGGCCTGCGACGCGGTGACCATCCTGCTCCCTCAAGAGAGCCAGATGGAGCTGGCCTACGCGCGCGGCATGGACCTGGAGGATGCGGACACGGACCACTTCGCCCGGCTGTGGTTGTCGGGTGGATTGTGCAACCAGGCCCAGCAGGAAGGCGCGCCGCTGGTGGTGGACGTGGACGACTGCCCGGAGGGGCTGCGCGAGGACTTGAGACAGCGCGGCTTCCAGACGCTGGTCATCATCCCCCTGCGCGTGCGCTCCCGAGGCGTGGGCACGCTCAGCATCCTCTTTCGTGAGCCCCGGCACCTCACCCCGCTGGAGCTGGAGACGTTGCAGGCGATGGGCACCCACTTCGCGGCGGCCATCGAGACCCATCGACTGTTGCAGGAGCTGCGCGGACGCGCGGAGGACATGGCGCTGCTGCACGAGGTGGCTCGGGCCCTGGCCACCACGCTGGAGCTGGACAAGCTGCTGGCCACGGGTGTCACCAGCCTCGCCCGCATCATCGACACACCGGATGCGTATGTGCTCATGCCCAACTCCACGGGCGAGTGGCTGGAGGTCCGCGCGGTGAGCGGCAGTCATCCGGAGTTGCTCGGGCGCTGCCTGCCCGCGGGCGCCCCGGACGCGACCGCCACCGGGCTGGCCTTCCTCACGCGCGAGCTGGTGATGGTGGAGGACGCCATCACCGACGTCCGGGTGGACCAGGAGCTGCGAGACAGCTCCTCCGCGCTGGCGTTCCTGGTGCTGCCCCTCGTCGTGAGGGACCGGCCCGTCGGCGTCATGGTGGCCACGGAGACGCGGCGCACCCGACGCTTCTCGCCGGCGGAAGTCGAGCGGGCGAGCGCCATCGCCAACCAGCTCGCGCTGGCGTTGGAGGGCGCGCGGCTGGTGGAGGACCTGAAGGACAGCTACGTGGAGCTGGCACGGACGCAGGAGCAGCTCGTGCGTCGCGAGCGACTGGCCGCGCTGGGTGAGCTGTCCGCCGTGGTGGCCCACGAGGTGCGAAACCCCCTGGGCGCCATCTTCAACTCGGTGGCCTCCATCCGCAGAATCATCGGTCCGGGCAGTCCCGCCGAGCCGCTGGTGGACATCGTCGCGGAGGAAGCGGACCGCCTCAACCGCATCGTCGCGGACCTGCTCACCTTCGCGCGGCCTCCCGCGCCCCATCCCCATCCGGTGCCCCTGGCGCCGCTGGTGGAGGACGCGGTGCGCGGGGCGCTCGCGGAGTCACCCGGCGCGGTCCGCGTGGAGCTGGACTTGGAGGAGGACGTCCCGCCCGTGACGGTGGACGAGCGGATGATGCGGCAGGCGTTCCTCAACCTGGCCATCAACGCGATGCAGGCCATGCCGCAGGGAGGCCGGCTGAGGGCCGCGGTGCGACGTGCCGCGGGCTCGCCCGAGGTGATGGTGGAGTTCAGCGACACAGGCCCGGGTATCACCGCCGAGGTGCGTGCGCGCATCTTCGAGCCCTTCTTCACCACCAAGGCCAAGGGCACCGGCCTGGGGCTCGCCGTGGTGAAGCGCATCATCGAGTCTCATCAGGGACACCTCACCCTCGACTCCCAGCCTGGCACCGGCACGTGCTTCCGCCTCTACCTGCCCCTGGCTCCGCCCGCCTCCACGCGCCCGCTGATCGCCGTTCCGTGACGCCTCCACCTCGTTCAGCAGGAGCCCCTTGATGCCACGCCGCATCCGCATCCTCGCCGTGCTGCTCTGTCTGGGGAGTCTCCCCGCCCACGCGTGGTGGGAGCGCGAGCCGCGCACGTACCTGCGACTGGTGGGCGAGCTGGGGTTCCTCGACGTGCTGTCACACACCCTGCGGCAAGGCCAGGACGGCACCATCTTCCGGTACACGGAGGACGGCGGACAGGACAACCTCTACACCTTCTACCGGGTGTCGGCGGAGCTGACGCTAGGCGGACGCCACACGGTGGGCTTCCTCTTCCAGCCGCTGCAAATCGACACGCAGGTGGTGCTGCGGCGCGACGTGCGCATCGACGCGCTCACCTTCCCGTCCGGCACACCGCTGAACGTGAGCTACGGCTTCCCGTTCTACCGGGCCAGCTACCTGTATGACCTGCTCGGCGGCGAGAGGCACGAGCTGTCCGTGGGTGTGTCATTGCAGCTTCGTAACGCGAACTTCGTCTTCACCTCGGCGGATGGAACCCTGCGGCGGGCCACGCGCGACGTGGGGCCCGTGCCGCTGCTCAAGGTGCGCGGGAGGTGGGGGCTGGGTGAGCGCTGGTGGTTGGGATTGGAGGCGGACGGGAGCTATGCGCCCGCGGCCATCATCAACGGGGATGACGACTCCGACACCACGGGCGCACTGCTGGATGCGTCAGTGCGCGGTGGGTTGAAAATCACCAAGCAGGTGGAGGCGTTCCTCAACCTGCGCTACCTGGGCGGCGGCGCCCGCGGCGTGTCGGATGACAACGAGGATGAGTTCGGAGACGGCTTCACCAGCAATTGGATCAGCACCGCCACGGTGAGCCTGGGCTTCAGCTACCAACTGGTCGTGGACGACTGAGTCAGCGCCACATCGTGAACCAGGCCACGAGGAGCCCCAGCAGGGACGCTCCCGTGAACAGCGCGACGGCGAGCCAGACGCGAGGGCCCTGGAGCCATCCGCCCGAAGAGATTTCGGGCTCCACGATTTGGGCTTCGCCTTCACCGGTGATGGCTCGCACCAGCTCTCGCCGACGGGCCTCGATGGCCTCCGTCGCCACGGTCCCCGAGATGTCGATGCCGAAGCCCACCTGCGTCTCACGTGGGGCGCGCCGGGGTGCGTGTCTCGCCATGGCGGGCGTCACCGTGTCCTCGGCGCCCATCGGGAAGAGGGACTCGCGGGTGCCACCGGTGGCTCGCGTGGAGGCCGCCTGCTCGATGGCCACGAGGACCTTCGCCGCATCCAGGGCCTCGGTCGATTCGACAGGGGTCGCGACTCTCGACGCGCGAGTCGACTCCGCGAGGAAGGCTCCGTATTGCGCCGTCTTCGAGGCGATGTCTTCCGCGTTGAGGGGCACCGTCGCCGACGGGTCCTCGACGCCGGGGAATGGGAGGTCCACGCGTGGGGGCACACCTACCGCGGTGGGCTCGTCCTCGTCGGAGCTTGCCCAACCACCCGCGCGCGTCGGCTCATCGTCGCCAGGGCCCTGTGCTCCGCCCGCTACATGCGTCGGTTCATCTTCGCCCGGACCTCGCCCACCAGCCACCTGCGTCGGCTCATCCTCACCAGGGCCGCGTCCACCAGCCGTGCGCGTCGGCTCATCCTCACCGGGGCCGCGTCCACCCGCCGTGCGCGTCGGCTCATCGTCGCCCGGGCCGCGTCCACCAGCCACCTGCGTCTGCTCGTCCTCACCCGGGCCGCTTCCACCACCCACGCGCGTCGGCTCGTCATCCGTCGCGGGTCGCGGGGCGACCTGGGCCCGCTCGAACGGGACGAAGTCATCCGGCGTGTAGATGGCATTGTGCTCGAACGCGAGCGCCGTCGGCGGCGTGAGCGTGGCGACGAGCTCCGGCTCGGTGTGCGTGCGCTTCGCCTCCTCGCGCAGCAGCTCCTCGAGCAGCGTCTCCTCCGCCTTCTTCTCGCGCGGGAAGACCATCGCGAGCAGCCTCGCGAGCTCCGCATCCCCCACGCCCGGCGTGAGCTTCGCCTTCAGCCGCGCCAGCTCCGCGCCCATGGCCGCCGCGTCAGGGAAGCGATTCGCCGGCTCCGCCGTCAGCGCCTTCATCAGGAACGCATCCACGCTCGACGGCAGCCCCGGCCGATGCTTCCCCGCGTTCTCCCACTGCGGATACGCCGCGCGCCGCCAGCGCTCAACCGGGTCTCCCCGCTGCGACAGCGGCTTCCACGCGAACAGCTCCCACAGCAACACGCCCACCGCGTACACATCCGCGCGACGGTCCACGAAGCGCTTCCGCGCCTGCTCCGGCGACATGTACGTCAGATTCCCAATCACCACCCGGGGCGCCGTCTGCTGCTCCTTCAGCGTGGACTGCGCCGCGCCGAAGTCGATGATCTTCACCTCACCCGCGTAGCTGATACACACATTGGCCGGTGACAAATCCCGGTGCACCAGATGCAACGCGTGCCCTTCTGCATCCGTGGCATCGTGCGCATAGGCCAATCCCTCACACAGCCGCTCGCCCAGATGCAGGATGATGCCCAAGGGCATCATCCGCCCCAGCTGTCGCAGCCGATACGAGAGCCGGCTCAGCGTCTTGCCGCGCACATACTCCATGGAGAGATAGAGCTGCCCCTCCACCTCGCCCATCGCATACACGCGGGCGATGTTCGGATGCGTCAGCCGCACCACCACCCGGGCCTCGTCCCGGAAGCGTCCGACGAACTGCGGGCTCTCCATCAACTGGGGGAGGACCTTCTTCACCACACACGCGCGACGAGGAGCCTCTTCGCGCGCGAGGAAGACCTCCCCCATCCCCCCGGCGCCAATGCGGCGCACCAGGGTATAGGGACCGAAGCGGACGGGCCCCTCGAGGGGCGCCGGCTCAACCGGTCTGGCCAAGCGAGCGGAAGGCCTTTCTCGCCGCTCCGAGCACGTGCGCCACCTCCGCCTCGCCGATGGCCAGCGAGACGAAGGCCGCTTCGTACTGGCTCGGCGGCAGGTACACGCCCGCGTCCAACATGGCGTGGAAGAAGCGTCCGAAGCGCACCGTGTCCGACGTCTTCGCGCTCGTGTAGTCGAACACCGGCTCGGCCGTGAAGAACACCGTCAGCATGCTGCCCACGCGGTTGACGGTGACGGGCACATGGGCGGCCTTCGCCTCCGCGATGAAGCCCTCCTCCAGCATGCGGCTCACCTGCTCCAGCCGCGCGTACGTGCCCGGCGCCGCCAGCGCCTTGAGACACGCCAGCCCCGCCGCCACCGCCACCGGGTTCCCGGACAGCGTGCCGGACTGATACACCGGCCCCGCGGGCGCCACCTTCCGCATGATGTCCGCGCGACCGCCATAGGCACCCAGCGGCATGCCGCCGCCAATCACCTTGGCCATCGTCGTCAGGTCCGGCTTCAGCCCGTACACCTCCTGCGCTCCACCGCGCGCCAGCCGGAAGCCCGTCATCACTTCGTCCAGCACCAGCAGCACGCCGTGCTTCTGGCAGAGCGCCTGGAGGCCCTCGAGGTAGCCGGGCTTGGGCACCAGCACGCCCATGTTGCCCACCACCGGCTCGATGATGGCGCAGGCGATGTCCTGCCCCTTCTCCACGAAGATGCGCTCCACCGCCGCCAGGTCGTTGTACGGCGCGGTGAGCGTGAGCTTCGCCAGCGCGGCCGGCACGCCCGGCGAGTCCGGCAGGCCCAGCGTCTCCACGCCGCTGCCCGCCTTCACCAGGAACGGGTCTCCCGCGCCGTGGAAGCAGCCCTCGAACTTCAGGATGTGCTCGCGACCGGTGAAGCCGCGTGCCACGCGGATGGCGGCCACCGTGGCCTCCGTGCCGCTGGACACCAGCCGCACCATCTCCACCGCGGGCATCGTCCCGCAGATGAGCTCCGCGAACTCCACCTCGCCCGCGTGCGGCGCACCGAAGGACGAGCCGCGTCGGGCCGCGTCGATGATGGCCTCCACGATGGGCGGGTAGGCGTGGCCGAGGATGAGCGGCCCCCAGCTCCCCACCAGGTCGACGTAGCGGTTGCCGTCCACGTCGGTGAGCCAGGCTCCAGAGCCCTCACGGAAGAAGACAGGGTCCCCTCCGACGCCACGGAAGGCGCGCACCGGAGAGTTCACTCCACCCGGGATGCGCGCCTGCGCGCGGGCGAAAAGGGCCTGACTGTGAGCGTGATTCATGTCGCGTTCCATAGCACGCGCAGCGGTGTCTCCCGCCTCTCCTCTCGCCTGCCCCCATGCTCGCCGCTTCTCCGTCCTGTCGAGTGCCGGTTATGGACACGTCGCGTTGAGACGTCGGCCACGTATCCCTGGAAAATCACACCAGGACGCACATCCGGACGCGGCCGGGGCATCATGGCCCTGGACCCAGGAGACTCCCATGGACTTCAAGACGGCGGACCTGTGTGACACCCACTCGGGCACGGCCCACTTCCAGGTCGCCGAGCCCGGCTTCATCGACTACGGCGGGCGGACCACGTTCTCCGGGCTCATCAGCACCGTGCGCGCGCCGGAGGACAACTCGCTCGTCCGCAAGGCCCTGGAGGAGCCGGGCTCGGGGCGCGTCCTCGTGGTGGATGGCGGCGGCAGCCGTCGCTGCGCGCTGGTGGGCGACCAGCTCGCGCTGCTCGCGCAGCAGAACGGCTGGGCGGGCATCATCGTGAATGGCTGCATCCGTGATTCAGAGGAAGTGGGCCGCACGGCCATCGGCGTGAAGGCCCTGGGCACGCACCCGCTCAAGAGCTCCAAGCGCAACGAAGGTCAGCGCGACGCGGAGGTGCGCTTCGCGGGCGTCATCTTCAAGCCCGGTCATCGCATCTACGCGGACGCGGACGGCATCGTCACCTCGGAGTCCGCGCTGGACTGAGTCCACGCGCTCCGAGGCCAGATGAGGGCCACGGCGTCCTGGCCACCCGAGGCCAGAAAGGCTCCGTCCTCCGAGAACGCCAGCGCGCCGACCGCGCGGGCATGCCCTTCGAGCGTGGCGAGGAGCTTCCCCTCGCGGTGCCACACCCTCACGCGGCCCGCGATGTCACCCGTGGCAATGAACAGTCCGTCAGGCGAACACGTCACGGCGAACGTGGGGTCGGGGACCTCCAGCCGGACCTGACGATGCGGAGACTCCAGCTCCACCAGGAGCACGGTCCCGTATTCCTTCTGGAGCACGAGCCACTTGTCATCCGGCGTGAGCGCACGAAAGCGATTCCCCTTCGACACATGAACCGAGGACAGGCACTCATCCTTCTTCAGGTCCACCAGTCGCAGCTCGACGGTGTTCTTCGCGAACGGCGGACAGCCGCGCGAGATGACGCCGAGCCGCCCCGACCGGGACAGCGCACACAGCTCCAGGTCCTCCGGCGCGAGGTCCATCCACCACAGCGCCCGTCCGGTCCGCGTGTCGATGACGCGCAACCAGCGATGCTCGAACAAGCTCTCTCGCTCCGCCACCATCCCCATGTCGTCGGACCAGACCGTCGACGAGTGCTCGGAGCAGCTCTCCTGCAGCTCCACGTCAGCCCCTCCGAGCAGGACGCTCAGTCGCTTGCCGTCATGCTGGGGCAACAACGCGAACGCGCGTCCGCCCTTCACACGGACGGAGGGCCAACCCGGCGACAACGACTCACGACCGACCTCCCGACCCGAGTCGCGGTCCCACACCCGGACCGTGCCATCCAATGACGACGTGAGCAGGTGCCTCCCGTCGGAGGAGAAGGTGAGCTGGTCCACATCGTGGCGATGCGCGGGCCCCAACACGTCGCGCCGGGTCTGGAGGTCCACCAGCAGGAGGGCCCAGGTCTCCCGCCGCGCGAACGAAGCCCACCGACCATCGGGGGAGATGGCGAAACGCCACCCAGCGCAACCATACAAGCTCTGCAGCCACACCCACTCATCCAGCGCCTCGCCGCGAGTGAAGAGCAACCGTTGATTCAGGATGCGCACCTGACGACCATCGGGAAGCAACTGACTCGCGCTGCTGAACGAGCTCTGCCCGACCTCGTCCACACACACACCCGTCCGGGCATCATACGTGCGCAGGATGCGCTTCAACCCGTACCTCGTCTGCTTGCACCGGATGAACGCGCCATCTGGCGTGAAGCACACCCAGGGCGGCGAACACTCGGCGTCCCCCTCGACGGACCAGCGCGGGCTCCAGTCCGCCGTATCGAAGACAGACAACCGCAGGGGCTCGTTGCTGTTCTCCAACACCAACAGGCTGCCGCCATCTGGCGAGAACACCAGCGACTCCGCCGCACCAAAACCGGCTTCGAGCTGGACGCGATGGACTTCTTCACCCCGCTCCAGGTCGAACACGACGAAGCTCGCCGGCTGCTGGGTGCCGGCGAGCAGGGTCCGCCCGTCCAGCGAGAGCGCGAGGCTGCGAACCGCCTGGCCCAGCCCTCCCCAGCACCGCAGCTCGGCGCCGCTGCGCGCGTCCCACAACCTCACCGTGCCCCCATCGCTCGCGGTGACGATGCGCTCGTCCGGAAGGTAGAGCACGGCGTTCACCGCCTGCGAGTCCCCCCGGAGCGCGAGCAACTCACGGCCGTCCTCCAGGTTCCACACCCGGGCCGTCGAATCTCCCACCGTCACCAGTCTGCGTGAGTCCGCGGAGAAGGCCTGCGCCACCACGCCTCGTGGAAAACCCTCAGGGCCCGGTGCGTGCCAGAAGCGCACGGTGCCACAGCGACTGTGTGCCTGCTCCGGGAGAGGGTCACCGAAAGCGTCGAGTCGGGGAAAATTCCGTTCGGGTAGCGGCATGCGGGGCGCCCCCAGCGACGCGCGACCTTCAGGCACCTGACAACCTTCCCATGGCGCCGCATTTCCCTGGCGCAATGTGTCATCACCCGAAACATTTTCGCCGTGCGAAACACAATCAAGACAACCTTCCAGGACGTTCCGCCCTGCGAAATCCAGCCATCGAATTACGGGTGACTGTCTTTCCTCTTCGAAGGGAGTGTGGCTACTGTGCCGCCACGATTCTGACGGGGAGAGTGCGATGCAACGACTCGTGGTCGGACTCCTGGCGACAGCTTTCTGTTTGATGGCATGCAAGAAGGAAGAGGCTTCGACACCCACGTCGGAAGGCGCACAGGCGCATCCCGTGGCGGCACCCGATATCAAGACAGACAAGGGCGTCGACCTGGAGAAGAAGGTCGTCTACATCGGCGCGCTCAATGACGAGAGCGGCCCTGGCGCCGCCATCGGCAAGCCCTTCGCCGCGGGGAAGCGGCTGCTCGCCCAGCAGGTGAACGCGGGTGACTCGGGGCTCCTGCCGCCCGGCTGGCGCGTCGAACTGGTTGAGCGAGACCACGCCTACAACCCGCAGAACGCCGTGCAGGCGTACAGCGACATCCACGACCGCGTGCTGTTCCTGGGCACCAGCTTCGGCACGCCCAACACGCTGCCCTTGCGCGACAAGATGACGGCGGACAACCTGGTCGCCTTCCCCGCGTCACAGTCCTCGGAGATGGCGCGGCACCAGTACACGCCGCCCATTGGCGCCTCCTACAAGATGGAGGCGATGCGCGCCATGGACTGGGCCGTGGAGCACGCGGGCGGCGCGGACAAGGTGAAGGCCGCCATCGTCGCGCAGGGTGACGACTACGGGAAGGACGGCCTGGACGGCTGGAGCGAGGCCGCGAAGCACCACGGCGTCACCATCGTCTCGCAGCAGAGCGTCGCGCCGGGACAGAAGGACTTCGCCGCCATCATCACCGCGCTCAAGCAGTCCGGCGCCAACTACGTGCTGCTCACGGTGCTGCCCAGCGCCTCGGGGCCCATCCTGGGCACGGCGGCGCAGCTCAAGTACCAGCCCACCTGGGTGGGCCAGACGCCCGCGTGGGTGGACCGCTTCTTCGACCCGAAGGTCATCCCCGCCGCCGTCTTCGCCAACTTCTACTGGGCCACGGGGCTCACCTTCTGGGGCGACGACGTGCCCGGCATGAAGGACTTCCTCGCCCTGGTCGCCAGGTACCCCAACACGCCGAAGGACTTCTACACGCTGTCCTCCTATGTCCAGGGCCGCGTGCAAATCGAGGCGCTCAAGGCCGCCATCGAGTCCAAGGACGTCACGCGCGCCGGCTACCTCAAGGCGCTCAAGGGCATCACCCGCACCACGGCGGGCGGCATGACGGTGGAGCCGGTGGACCTGTCCCGGTTCCCCTACGAGACGTCCGTCGGCGCGCGGGTCCTCAAGCCCGTGCTCGACCAGGGGAGCTGGAGCGTCGTCGCGGGCTTCGCGCCGCCGAAGGCGCTGGGGGCTCCTGCCGCCAAGGCCGCCGATGACAGCAAGTAGTCCGCCCCTGCTGCGCGTGCAGAACCTCCAGGTCGTCTACCACTCGGCGGTGCGAGCCCTCCGGGGCATCACCCTGGAGGTTCCCCACCAGGGTGTGGTGGCCCTCCTCGGGCCCAACGGCGCGGGGAAGTCCACCGCGCTGCGCGCCATCAGCGGTCTGCTCGACATGCACGACGGCGCCATCACCCAGGGCAAGGTGGAGCTGTCCGGACAGAGCCTGCTGTCCCTGCCCGCCGACGGGCGCGTGCACGCGGGCGTGGTGCAGGTGCTCGAGGGTCGCCGCATCCTCGGCGAGATGTCGGTGGAGGAGAATCTCCTCGCGGGCGGCTTCGGCATGGGCGCCCAGGCACGCAAGGAGTTGGTCGAGTCCGCCTTCACGCGCTTCCCCGTGCTGCGCGAAAGGCGGCGACAGAAGGCCGGCTATCTCTCCGGTGGAGAGCAGCAGCTCCTGGCCATCTGTCGGGGACTGATGCGACGGCCCAAGGTGCTGCTCCTGGACGAGCCCTTCCTGGGCCTGTCCCCCAAGGCCGTGGGCGAGGTGTCGGAGCTGATTCAGCGCATCAGCGCCGAGGGAGTCGCGGTGCTGCTCGTCGAACAGAACGCGCACGTCGCGCTGACGCTGGCCAGCCACGGCTACGTGCTGGAGACGGGCAAGGTGGTGCTGGACGGCCCCGCCAACAAGCTGCGCGAGGACCCCGACGTGCAGGAGTTCTACCTGGGCTTCGGACGCGAGGGGCAGCGCGGCTACCACGAGCTGAAGCGGTATCGCCGCAAGCGGCGCTGGCTTTCGTGAAGGGTGAGGAATGGCACTGCTGGAGCTCGACAACGTGGGCCTCTCCTTCTCCGGGCTGCGGGCACTGGATGGCGTCTCCTTCGCCATCGAGGCCGGCGCGCTGCACGCCGTGATTGGCCCCAATGGCGCGGGCAAGAGCAGCCTCTTCAACTGCGTCAGCGGCATCCATCGCCACATGGAGGGCCGCGTGCGGCTGGAAGGACAGGCGCTCACCGGCCTGGAGCCGCCGGAGATTGCTCGGCGTGGCGTTGCGCGGATGTTCCAGAACCTGGCCCTCTTCGAGCACCTCACGGTGCTGGAGAACCTGCTCCTCGGCCGTCACCCGAAGTACCGCACGGGACTGTTGCGCAACCTGTTCTGGACGCGAGGCGCGCGCGCGGAGGAGGTCCGCCACCGCGAGAAGGCCGAGGAGGTCATCGACTTCCTCAACCTGGAGCACTACCGGTGGATGCCCATCTCGGTGTTGCCCTACGGCATCCGCAAGCGCGTGGAGCTGGGCCGCGCGCTGTGCATGGAGCCGAAGCTGCTGCTGCTGGATGAGCCCACGGCGGGGCTCAATCAAGAGGAGACAGAGGACATGGCGAACCACCTGCTCGACATCCGTCACGAGCTGGGGGTGACGCAGGTGCTCATCGGTCACGAGCTGCGCTTCGTGATGGACCTGGCCACGCAGGTGACGGTGCTGGACCGGGGCCGGGTCATCGCGAACGGGCCTCCTTCGGCGCTGCGCGAGGACACGCGAGTGCTGAGCGCGTACGTGGGCGGGACGGTGGCGGCATGAACGCGGCGCTTCCCCTGAGCCTGCCGGGCCAGCTCTTCCTGCGCGCGGAGCAGCACCCGCACGCGGTGGCCATCCGCGAGAAGCGCCTGGGCATCTGGAACGAGCTGTCCTTCCAGGGCTACCTGGAGCGCGTCGGCTGGGCGGCGCGGATGTTGTGGGAGCTGGGCGTGCGCGCCGGTGACTCGGTGGCCATCCTCAGCGACAACCGGCCGGAGTGGTTGTTCGCGGACCTGGGCACGCAGGCGCTCGGCGCGCGCACCGTCGGCATCTACCAGACGAATCCGCCCGCGGACGTGGCCTACATCCTCAACGACGCTCGGTGCCTCGTCGTCCTCTGCGAGGACCAGGAGCAATACGACAAGGTCGCCACCGTCGCCGCCGAGACGCCCTCTGTCCAGCACGTGCTCGTCGTCGAGCCGCGTGGGCTGCGCGGCGTGGAGGACTCCCGGTTGCGCACGTGGGAGCGCTTCCTCGACGAAGGCCGCGCGCTGCTGGAGCGCGAGCCGGGCTGGCTTCGTGAGCAGCTCGCGCGACGCACGCCCGACGAGGCTGCCATGGTCATCTACACGTCGGGGACCACGGGGGCGCCGAAGGGCGCGCTCGTCTCCAGCCGCAACATGCTGGAGGGCTCGGCGACCTTCACCTCGCAGCTCGGGCTGGGCCAGGACGACAGCGTCGTCTCGTACCTGCCGCTGTGCCACGTCGCGGAGAAGCTGTTCAGCCTGCTGCTGCCGCTGGTCGTCGGAGGGAAGGTCCACTTCGGTGAAGCCCTGGAGACGGTGCAGAGCGATGTGGCCGAGGTCTCCCCCACCGTGTTCCTGGGCGTGCCGCGCATCTGGGAGAAGATGCACGCGGTGGTGATGGTGAAGATGCGCGACGCCTCGTGGCTCAAGCGCACTCTCTTCGACACCTTCACCCGGCTGGGCTCGAAGATTCGAGAGCGGGAGCGCACCGGTCAGCGCCGCTGGTCAGACTCGCTCGTGTGGCGTGTCGGGGACCTGCTCGTCTACCGGCCGCTCCAGGAGCGCCTGGGCTTGCGGCGCTGTCGCTTCCCCATCTCCGGCGCGGCGCCCATCTCTCCGGAGCTGCTCGCCTGGTACGACAGCATCGGCGTCCGCATCTACGAGGGCTACGGACAGACGGAGAGCGCGGGCACCAGTCACCTCAACATCCCGGGCGCCACGCGGCTGGGCACCGTCGGGCGCACCGTGCCGGGCGTGGAGTGTCGGCTCGCGGAGGACGGCGAGGTGCTCGTCCGCGGGGCCAACGTGTTCCTCGGCTACCTCAACAAGCCGGAGGCCACCGCCGAGGTATGTGACTCGGAGGGCTGGCTGCACACGGGGGATTTGGGTGAGGTCGACGCGGACGGATATCTGCGCATCACCGGTCGCAAGCGCGAAATCCTCATCACCTCCGGCGGAAAGAACCTGTCGCCCGAGCGCATCCAGAACGCGCTGAAGAACAGTCCGTACATCAAGGAGGCGGTGGCCATTGGCGACCGTCGCGCCTTCGTCACCGCGCTGGTGCAGGTGGACCCGGAGACGGTCGCGGACTGGGCCCTGCGCCGCAAGATTGCCTTCACCTCATACACGGACCTCACGCTGCGGCCCGAGGTGCGCAAGCTCATCGAGGACGAAGTCGCGCGCGCCAATGAAGGGCTCGCGCGAGTCGAGCAGGTGCGCGCCTTCCGGCTGCTCGCCCGCGAGATGACCCAGGACGCGGGCGAGGTGACGGCCTCCCTCAAGGTGCGCCGCAAGGCGGTGCTCGAGCTGCATTCAGCGCTGGTGGAAGAGATGTACGCAAGGACACGCGAATGACGCAGTTGCTCCAGCTCAGCATCTCGGGACTGGCGCTCGGGGCGAGCTACGCGCTCATCGCCCTGGGCTTCTCGGTCGTCTACCGAGCCTCCCGCCTCTTCAACTTCGCGCACGGCGAGCTGCTCAGCCTGGGCGCGTTCCTGATGACGGCGCTCGTCGAGGTGATGCCGTGGTGGCTGGCGCTCGCCGCCTCCGCGTGCCTCACCGGTGGACTGGCCGCGCTCCTGGAGCGCACCGTCCTGCGGCGCATGGTGGGACGGCCCGTCTTCACCACCATCATCCTGACGCTGTTCCTGGGCCTGCTCCTGCGCGCGGGCATCGTCATCGCCTTCGGCACCGACACGCGCGGCATGCCGACGCCGTGGGACGCCATGGCCGAAGTCCAGGTGGGCAACGCCACCGTGCTCTTGTCCTCGCTCATCTCGCTGGGCGCGACGAGCCTGGTGCTCTTCGGAATGCATGCGCTGGTGCAGCGCACGCCGATGGGCGTGGCGATGCGCGCGGCCAGCGAGAATCAGGAAGTGGCGCTGGTGCTGGGCATCCCCGTGGGCCGGGTGCTCGCCTTCACCTGGTTCCTGGCGGGAGCAACGGCAGCGGTGGCCGGCATCTTCCTGGGGATGTTCCCGCGCTCGGTGGACTCCAACCTGGGCTACGTGGCGCTGCGCGCCTTCCCGGCCATCATCGTCGGAGGACTGGAGTCGGTGGTGGGCGCGGTGGTCGCCGCGTTCATGCTGGGGCTGCTGGAGGTGCTGTCCCAGGCCTACGTGAATCCGCACCTGGGCGCCTTCGGTCACAACTTCCACGCCGTCTTCCCCTACGCCGCGATGATTCTCTTCCTGGTCCTGCGTCCGCGCGGACTCTGGGGCGAGCACGAGGTGCGCCGCGTCTAGGCGCGCCGCGAGACGACATCATGCCAACCCGCCCCTTGGTGATTCGGTACGAGGACGACCTGAAGCTCTTTCCCGGCCTGTGGCAGAGGGCCGGCGTATTGCTGACGTTGAGCATCACCCTGGCGTACCCGTGGCTGGTGAGCACGCGGTGGCTCACGGTGGGCAACCTGGGACTGGTGGCCATCGTCGGCGCCGCGTCGCTGATGGTGCTCACCGGCTTCGCGGGACAGGTGAGCCTGGGGCACGCGGCCTTCCTCGCGCTGGGCGCGTACACGGTGGCGGTGCTCGGCGCGAAGCTTGGCTGGCCGTTCTGGCTGGCGCTGCCCCTGGCGGGCGGCGTGTCCGCATTGGTGGGCGTGGTCATCGGCGCCTTCGCGCTGCGGCTCAAGGGCCTGTATCTGGCCATCGTCACGCTGGGCCTGGTGTTCCTCACGCAGCACGTGCTGCTCGCGTACCCGGACGTGACGAACGGGCTGAGCGGGACAGCGGTGCCCATGTACTGGTGGTTCCGCGACGACGCGGGCGTGGCGGCCTCGCTGAGCGAGACGTGGCAGGTGGGCGGGGTGGGCTTCACCTTCGAGCGGAAGCTGTACTTCGTCTTCGCGCTGCTGGCCGCGGGCACGGTGTGGCTGACGAAGAACCTGCAGCGCTCCGACAGCGGCAGGGCGATGATGGCGGTGCGGGACCAGGACCTCGCGGCGGAGGTGCTCGGGGTCGCCACGACACAGGCGAAGCTCCAGGCGTTCGGCGTGTCGTCCTTCCTGGCGGGCATCGCCGGGGCGATGTTCGCGTTCCAGCAGCAATACATCACCGTCGAGCCGCCGTTCGATTTGAACCTCTCCATCCAATACATCGCGATGATTGTGTTGGGCGGAGTGGGCACGGTGTTCGGCGCCGTGAGTGGCGCGCTCGCTTTCACCTTCCTGAGTCCCCTGGCGGAGACGGTGGGCGGGGCGATTCCCCTGGTGAACCAGCTCACGTCCGCGCAGCAGTCGACGGTGCTGCTGTCGCTGGTGGTGGTGCTCGTGCTGGTGCTGGAGCCGCTGGGGCTGTTCGGCGTGTGGCTGCGGGTCCGCCGGTACTTCCAGGCGTGGCCGTTCCGTTACTGAGTCAATCCAAGTCGTCGACGTTCAAATGAGGGAGGGAATCACCATGAAGCGCGTGCTGCTCACTGTCCTGTTCGTATCGTTGCTGTCGGCCACCGGTGCCCAGGCCCAGCAGGCGGACCTGCGTGACTACGAGGCCGGTTTCTTCGTGCCGCACCGGGGCATCATCTCCAACATGTACCTGCGTCACGTATCTGCCTCCGGCGAGCGTGACTTCTCACAACTTCAAGCGGCCTTCCGCGCCACCTACGTGCTCAAGTTCGGCGACCTCGTCGTCGTCCCGTTCGACGTGAGCCTGCCGGTGGTCGACGTGACGGTGTTCACGGCCAACCCCGCGTCTCCGTCCGCTCCGAAGACGGCGCTGCGCGCGTCAGGCGTGGGTGACGTCACGTACATCCCCACGATTGGATATGGGCTCGTGCAGAACGCCGAGGACAACACCCATACGTGGTTCGCCTTCACGCCCTACGTCACCGTTCCGGTGGGCCAGTACGACAGCAACCGGCTGGTGAACATCGGAGCCAACCGCTGGGTGGTGCGCCCGCAGCTCGTCGCCGGTCAGCGCTTCAAGAAAATCTTCACGGTGGAGGCGATGGCGAGCATGGCCTTCCAGGGCGACAACGACGAGTTCCTGGTGCCGAGCGCGGAGGGTGGCTCGAAGCTGGTGATGAGCCAGGCGCCGTCCTTCGGCGGCATCTTCCACTTCGGCATGGACCTGTCCTCCACGTTCTTCACCGGCGCGGGGTACATCGTCGAGGCGTCCGGCAAGCGCACGCTGGATACGCCCGCGGGCGAGCTGGAGATCGCGAAGCGCACCACGGTGCAGTCGCTGCGACTGACGATGGGCATCCGGCTGGAGAAGGCGTCCACGCTGATGCTCCAGTTCCAGCCCGATGTCGCTGTCTCGGAGGGCCTGACGAAGAGCCAGTTCATCGGCGCGCGCTTCACGCACGTGTTCTTCTAGGCACTGAGTCCTCGGGAGGCGGCCCTGCGATTCGGGCCGTCTCCTCGCGGGTCGACGCGCATGCTCACGTGCGGGTGATGGACACTCCACCGTCCACCAGCGTCGCGGTGCCCGTCACGAAGGACGCGTCATCGGAGGCGAGGAACAGCGCCGCCTTCGCCAGCTCCTCGGGCGTGGCCACCCGCTTCAGGGCGTGCAGCCCGGTGATGAACGTCTTCGACTCCGGCGACGCGTTCACCGTCTGATACATCGGCGTGTCGACGCCGCCCGGCAGCAGCGCGTTCACCCGGACGCCCTTCGGGCCGTACTC
Source organism: Corallococcus terminator (assembly GCF_049194865.1). Taxonomy (GTDB): domain Bacteria; phylum Myxococcota; class Myxococcia; order Myxococcales; family Myxococcaceae; genus Myxococcus; species Myxococcus terminator_A. The sequence continues at coordinate 276,692 of NZ_JBLZWL010000001.1, forward strand.
GGCGGCGAGCGCCTGGGTCAGCCCCACCAGTCCGGACTTGCTCGCGGAGTAGGCCGCGGTGCCCGGGAAGGCGAAGCTGTAGCCGACGAACGTCGACGTGAAGATGATGGAGCCCGCGCCCTGCTTCACCATGGGCCCCAGTTGGTGCTTCGCGCCGAGGAAGGCCGCCGTGAGGTTCACCGCCAGCGCGTCGCTGAAGCCCTTCTCGGAGACCTCGGTGCTCGGGCCGCTCTCGCCCATGACGCCCGCGTTGTTGAAGGCGATGTCCAACCGGTCGTAGCGCTGCACCGCGAGCGCCACCAGCGCGCGGGCGTACTCCTCGGAGCGGACATCGCCCGCCAGCGCGACGGCCTGTCCACCGGCCGCGACGATTTCGGCGACCAGCGTGTCCAGCTCCTCCTTGCGGCGCGCGCCCACCACCACCTTCGCGCCCTCCGCCGCGAACAGCTTCGCCGCCGCCCGTCCGATGCCCGCGCTCGCTCCGGTGATGATGGCGACCTTCCCGTTCAACCGTTCCATGACTGGCTCTCCCGCGATTCGGCCGGCGAGGTGCCGGCGTTGATGAAAGAGAGATACTCCTCAGCTTTTCTGGGAGTAAGCCCTGGAAGCTGGTCTACTCATTCAGCTTTTATGAATGATGGAAGGGCGTACCCATGGACCGTCTCCGTGCCTTCGAGGTCTTCGCCTCTGTCGTCCAGCGGGGTAGCTTCACCCAGGCGGCGGACGCGCTCGACACGTCGGCGGCCAACGTCACGCGCTATGTCCACGAGCTGGAGCGACATCTCGGCACACGCCTGCTCAACCGCACGTCACGTCGACTGTCGCTGACGGAGAGCGGCAAGGCGCTGTACGAGCGAGCGCGCACCATCTTGGAAGAAGTGGCGGAGGCCGAGGCCATGGCCTCCGCGAGCACCGTCCAGGCACGGGGCCGCCTGCGCCTCAACGCGCCGCTGAGCTTCGGCATCCTGCACCTGGCACCGCTCTGGCCGCGCTTCCTCGCGCGTCATCCCGAGGTCGAGCTGGACGTGTCGCTCTCCGACCGCGTCGTGGACCTGGTCGAGGAGGGCTATGACCTGGCCATCCGAATCTCGCGCGGTGGAGCGGGGAGCAACATCGGCCGACGGCTCGCGACTTCGCACAACCTGGTCTGCGCCTCGCCGGAGTACCTGGCCCAGCACGGTGTGCCCAGGGAGTTGGACGACCTCTCCAAGCATGTCTGTGTCGCGTACAGCAACTCGTCGATGGCTGAGGAGTGGCCGCTCACGGACTCCGAGGGGCGGACCCAGGTCGTGCGCATGCGCAGCGTGATGCAGAGCAACAACGGAGACACCGTTCGGGCCGCCGCGCTCGCGGGCCGCGGACTGATATGGCAGCCCAGCTTCCTGATTGGCGAGGACCTCCGCGCGGGACGACTGGTGCGAGTCCTGCCGGAGTACTTGCTGCCAGACATCGACATCCTCGCCATCTATCCCAGCCGGAGACACCTCTCCGCCAAGGTCCGGCTGATGATCGACTTCCTCGCCGAGCAGTTCCGAGGCACGCCACCCTGGGAGCAGGCGTAGTGCGAATTACAAGGCGACGAGGTGCGCATGAGTGACGAGCATCAGCGAAGTCTCGACGAGTTGGGGCAAAGGATGAAGGGACGGGGCTTCGTCTGCCGGTACGCGCCCTACTTCGCCGCCTCGGGCATCATCGTGAGCACGCCGTCCAGGCGCGTCGCCTTCGACACTTCGCGCGACACAGCGGACCTCGAATTCTCCGTCATCGACCGACGGGTCGCGCTCTATCCGGTCGCCACAGGCTGGGAGGCTCGCGTCGGTCGGCATGACAGTCCAGGAGGTCCAGACTGGATATGCGGTGCGGACACGCTCGACGGGCTGGAAGCCCTCGCGCTCCAGGCCCTGGGGACTTCGGAAATTCCCCCAGGGCCAGACTGGCGCGTTCTCGGTGACGACGCGAAGTAGAGGCTCGCGCGTCAGAAGAGGACGACGCCTCGGGCATTCACTCCGCTGTTCATGTCAGTGAAGGCCCGGTCGAGCTGGTCCAGCGTGTACGTCGTCGTCACCAGCTCATCCAGCTTGAGCTTCTTCTGCGAGTAGAGCTCCATCAGCCGGGGCATGTCGCGGTGGATGTCCGCCGTCCCGAACCAGGAGCCGAGCAGTCGCTTCTCGAACAGGGGCAACACGAAGACGTTCAGGCTGATCTGCTCCTTCACGCTGCCCACGCCGACGACGACACACGTCCCAGCCTTGCGCGTGCACTGGTACGCCTGCTCGATGGTCTCCTTGCGACCCACCGCCTCGTACGCGTAGTCGGCGCCCCGTCCCTTCGTCAGCTCGCGGATGGCCGCCACCGGGTCCGTTTCACGCGCGTCGATGACGTCCGTCGCGCCGAAGACCTTGGCGAACTCCAGCTTCCTCGGGTGGACATCCACCGCGATGATGCGCTCCGCCCCGGCAATCACCGCGCCCTGGATGATGTTCAACCCCACGCCGCCCGTGCCGAACACCACCACCGAACCACCGGGCGGCATCTGCGCCGTGTTGAGCACCGCGCCCACGCCCGTCGTCACAGCGCAGCCAATCAGCGCGGCCTTGTCCAGCGGCGCGTCCTCCGGGAGCTTCACCGCCGCTCGCGCGGGGACCACCGCGTACTCGGCCAGCGCGCCGAGCGCGGAGAAGACATTCAGCTCCCGCGAGTCCTTGTGCAGCCGCGAGCTGCCGTCCGGCATCCGGTTGCTCGCGTTGATGCGCTCGCCCAGCTCACACAGGTTCGGACGTTGGATGCGACAGAAGTAACACTCTCCACATTGGGCGACCCACGAGAGGACGACCTTGTCGCCCTTCTTCACGTGCGTGACGTCCTCGCCAACTTCCTCGACGATGCCCGCGCCCTCGTGCCCCAGCACACAGGGGAGCTTCATCTTCACGGTGCCGTTCACCACGGACAGGTCCGTGTGACAGACACCACAGGCGACCATGCGGACGAGCAGCTCGCGCGCCTTGGGCGGCTCGAAGCTCACGTCGGTGATGGTCAGCACGTCCTTCTCGAAACACACGGCGGCCTTCATGGGGGCTCCTGATTCGGAGGGGAACAGCGAGAGGGGGGACGACGAACGACTTCAGAGCTGCATCGCCTTGAGCTCCTGGAACTCCTCCAGCCCGTACCGGCCCAGCTCACGGCCATGTCCGGACTGTCGGTAGCCACCGAACGGCGCCAGCGGATTGAAGCGACCTCCGTTGATGTCCACCTGACCGGTGCGCATCCGCCGAGCCACCCGCTTCGCGCGCTCCACATCCTCTGACCAGACGCCACCAGCGAGGCCGTAGATGGTGCTGTTCGCGATGCGGACCGCGTCGTCCTCGTCGTCGTACGGCATGATGGCGAGCACAGGGCCGAAAATCTCCTCCTGCGCGATGCTCATCTCCGGCGTGACGTTCGCGAAGACGGTGGGCTTCACGTAGTAGCCCTTCGAGAGGCCCTCGGGCTGCTCGGGACCACCGGCGACGAGCTTCGCGCCCTCGCGGAGGCCCTGCTGGATGTACTCGCGAACCCGCGCGCGCTGCGCATCGGAGATGACCGGACCGAGCTTCGCCTCGCCCTTGAACGGGTCGCCCAAGGTGAAGCCCGCGGCGACTTCGGCGGCCAGCTTCACGGCCTCTTCGTGCTGCGCACGAGGAACGAGCAGGCGCGTGTGCGCCGTGCACGTCTGCCCGCTGTTGAGGAAGCAGTTGCCGACGCTCCGCTTCACGGCGGTCTTGAGGTTCGCATCGTCGAGGATGATGGACGCGGACTTGCCGCCCAGCTCCAGGGACACGCGCTTGACGGTGGCCGACGCCAGCTCCGACACCCGGCGTCCCGCGCGCGTCGAGCCCGTGAAGGACACCATGTCCACCTCGGGGTGACGCACGAGCGCCTCGCCGACGATGGGGCCCGTCCCGGAGACGAGGTTGAAGACGCCGGGCGGCACACCGGCCTCGTGGAGAATCTCCGCGAGCATGAAGGCGTTGAGTGGAGCCACTTCACTCGGCTTGAGGACGACGGTGCAGCCCGCCGCCAGCGCCGGAGCCACCTTCGCGATGGTCTGATGGAGCGGGTAGTTCCACGGGGTGATGCAGGCGACGACTCCCACCGGCTCGCGCACCACCAGCGAGTTGCCCACCTGCTCCTCGAAGGAGAGGTCCTGGAGGAGCTGCACATAGGTGCCCGTCACGGCGATGGGCGTGCCCACCTGGATGGGCTTCGACAATGCGATGGGCATGCCCAGCTCGCCCGTAATCGTCCGGGCCAGCTCATCCTGTCGCGCCGTCAGCCCCGCCTGGAGCCGACGCAGCAGGGCCGCGCGCTCCTCGACGGGACGGGTGGACCAGGTGTCGAAGGCGGTACGCGCCGCGCGCACGGCGCGGTCCACGTCCTCCACGGTGCCTTCGGGGATTCGACCCATGACCTCCTCGGTGGAGGCGCTGAGCACGTCGATGTGTCCCGTCCCTCGGGACGCCACCCACTCACCGTGGATGTAGAGCTTGTCGTAGACCTGCATGCGGTTCTCCCAACGTCAGAGGAATGAGCGGAGCCGTCAGACGCGCTCCAGGACGGCGGCGATGCCCTGCCCCACCCCGATGCACATGCTGACGAGCGCGTAGCGACCACCAGAGACCTGGAGCTGACGCGCGGCCGTCAGCGCCAGGCGCGCACCAGACGCCCCCAGCGGATGACCGACAGCGATGGCGCCGCCGTTCGGATTCACCCGGCTGTCGTCCTCGCTCAGCTCCAACAACTTGAGGCAGCCGAGCACCTGCACGGCGAAGGCCTCGTTGATTTCGATGACGTCCAGGTCGGCCAGCGTCAGTCGTGCTCGCTCCAGCGCCTTGCGCGCGGCCGGGACGGGACCCAGCCCCATGGTGCGCGGCGGAACCCCGGCGATGGCGGCCGAGACGATGCGCGCCAGCGGCTTGCATCCCGCCTGCTCACCCGCGTTGAGGGAGCCGATGAGCAGGGCCGCCGCACCGTCGTTGATGCCAGAGGCGTTGCCCGCGGTGACGACCCCGTCCGCCGCGAGCGGCCTCAGTGTGGATAACTTGTCGAGTGTGGTGTCCGCGCGTGGGTGCTCATCTGTCGCCACGGTGGTCACCGTGCCCCGTCGTCCAGGAAGCTCCACGGGGACCAGCTCGCCGGAGAAGAAACCGCGCGCCTGGGCGGTGGCGAACTTCTGCTGGGACGCGAGGGCGAAGCGGTCCGTCGGCTCGCGACCGATGCCCAGGTCCCTCGCGATGTTGTCCGCCGTCTCCGGCATCGTGTCCCCGCCGAAGCGCGCCACGAGGCGTGCGTTGGGGAACCGCGCCCCCAACGTCGTGTCGAAGACCTGGGCCTCGCGGCTGTAGGGCGACTCCGCCTTGCCCATCGCGAAGGGCGCGCGGCTCATGCTCTCCACGCCTCCCGCGACGAACAGCTCCCCCTGCCCCGTCATCACGGAACGCGCCGCGTCCAGCACCGCCGCGAGACCGCTGCCACACAGCCGGTTCACCGTGACGCCGCCGGTTTCGATGGGCAGTCCCGAGAGCAGCGCCGCGTGCCGCGCCACGTTGCGACTGTCCTCACCTGCTTGATTGGCGCAGCCGATGACGACGTCCTCGACGGCACCGGGCTCGAAGGGGCCGCGTGTGAGCAGCGTCCGGATGACACCGGAGAGGAGGTCATCGGGACGTATGGGAGCCAGGGCTCCCGCGTGACGACCGAACGGCGTGCGCAGCCCGTCGTAGATATAGGCACTCATGAGGGTCAGTTCTCCGGAGTGAGGAGGGAGACACCGAGTCGGGCTCGGCGGGACAACCAAGGACTGGCGCGGTAGCGAGGGTCACCCGAGGCGGAGTGGATGGCCTCCAGCACCTTCAGCAGCCTGCGAGGCCCGAGCGCGTCACCCCAGGCCAGCGGCCCTCGGGGATAGCCGAGCCCCAGCGTCACCGCGGCATCGATGTCGTCGGGACTGGCGATGCGCTGCTGCGCGATGTCGCAAGCGATGTTGACGACCGTGGCGAGCACCCGCTGCGCGACGAAGCCCGTGCTGTCGTGGATGCGAGACACCGGAGTGCCATCCGCCGCGAGCAGCGACAGCGCCGAGTCCAGGAACGGCCGCCGTGTCACCGGCGTCGTCATCGCCGTGCGGCGGCGCTCCGGGCCGAACAACAGGTCCACGGCCACGGTGCGCTCGGGGTCGACCTCCAGCGCCAGCGCCGTGGTCGTCGCATCCCTCCCGAGCGGGGCCACCAGACACAGTGACTCTGGTTCGGGTCGCTCGCCGTCATCCGGGAACCAGCCCGCTGCACGCACCAGGGACAAGAGCGCGTCGCGCCACGCGGGTTCATCGGCGGCGACCCACACCGGCCGACGCTCGCCCGAGGGAATCGCGGGCTCGGGCTCGACGTGAGGCTTGCCGCCCTCGTGGGAATAGAAGCCCTGCCCGCTCTTGCGTCCGAGCAGTCCCGCCGTGAGCCGCTGCCTCAGCACGTACGACGGACGGAAACGCGGCTCCTGGTAGAACTGCTCGTAGACGGACTCCATCACCGGGTGGGAGACGTCGAGCCCCGTCAAATCCAGCAGCTCGAAGGGCCCCATCCGGAACCCCGCGGCCTCGCGCAGCACCCGGTCGATGTCCGCGAAGGGCGCGACACCTTCCTGGAGGATGCGCAGCGCCTCCGTGCCGAAGCCGCGTCCGGCGTGATTGACGATGAAGCCCGGAGTGTCCGACGCGCGAACCGGCCGGTGGCCCAGGCGATGGGCCAGCGACACGAGGGCCTCTCCCACCCACGGCTCCGTGCGTGCGCCCTCGATGACCTCCACCACCTTCATCAGCGGCACGGGGTTGAAGAAGTGGAAGCCTCCGACACGACCCGGGCGCTCGCAGACAGAGGCGATGGCCGTCACCGACAGCGACGAGGTGTTCGTGGCCAGCAAGCAGCCAGGGTCGACGATTCCCTCCAGTCGGGTGAACAGCTCCTGCTTCACCCGGAGGTCCTCGACGATGGCCTCCACCACCACGTCACAGCCAGCGAGCGACGCCTCGTCGGGAACGGGCTCCAGCCGGGCCGTCGCCGCGCGCGCTGCCTCGGGAGACAAGCGGCCCTTCGCAGCCAGCGAGTCCAGCATCGACGCGACGCTCGCGCGGGCTTCGTCCGCGGCCTGGGGACGGGCGTCGAACAAGCGCACCGTGATTCCGGCCTGCGCGGCGAGCTGGGCGATGCCGCGCCCCATGACACCCGTGCCGACCAGTCCCAGCGTGAGTGAGGGGGATTGGACGTCGACCATGTCAGCGGCCCTCGAAGGCGGGCTTGCGCTTGTCCAGGAAGGCCCGCATGCCTTCCTTCTGGTCCTTGGTCGCGAAGAGGAGCTGGAACGCCTTGCGCTCCAACAAGAGCGCCTCTGACAGCGACGCATCCTGCCCCGCGAGGACGACCTCCTTGATTTGCCGCACGGCCAGGGGCGGCATGCGCGCCACCTTGCGCGCGAGCGCCAGCGCCCGCTCCAGCACCTCGCCGTCCGGAACAACCTCCGTGACCAGCCCCATCGCCTCCGCTTCCCGGGCCGTCATCGGCTCACCGGTGAGCAGCAGCTTCATCGCCTTGAACTTCCCCACCGCCCGCGTCAGGCGTTGCGTGCCGCCCGCACCCGGCATGATGCCGACGCGAATCTCCGGCTGGCCAAAGCTGGCACCCTCGCCCGCGACAATCATGTCCGCGTGCATCGCCAGCTCACACCCGCCACCGAGCGCAAAGCCATTCACCGCGGCGATGACCGGACTGGGGCACTCCACCAAGGACTGCCAGAGCCGATGGGTGTCTCGGAGTAGCAACTCCACCGGCGTCGCCTCCGCCAGCGCGCGCAGGTCCGCGCCCGCCGCGAAGAACTCCGGCCCCCCTGTCAGGACGATGCAGCGAACGGCCGTGTCTGCTCCCAGCTCCAGGAAGCAGGCGGCCAGCTCCTGACGCAGCTCCAACCCCAATGCATTGCGAACCTCGGGGCGATGGAGTCGCACCAATGCGACGCCTTCCTCGGGCTTCTCAACGAGCACCTGAGCCATGGGCTGGTCTCCCTGATTTCGCTGTGCGAAATTGAATTTCGCAAACCTTGACCCATTAGTACTGTCTGTTTATCGTGAAGGCAATCCCGCACTTTCAGGACCGCCATGCGACGCTTCTCAGCCCTCTCATCTCCTCCCAATGACGTTGGTGCCCCCTACGTGGAGTCGCTGGAGCAGGTGGGCGAAGAAGAAGTGAAGGACCGTCAGTTCGTGACGGCGCTCGCGCGGGGGCTGGAAATCCTGCGTGCCTTCACGCCTCAGCGCCCCATGCTCGGCAACCAGGAACTGGCGGCGAGCACGGGGCTGCCCAAGCCCACCATCTCCCGGCTCACGCACACGCTGACGCGGCTGGGCTACCTCACGTATTCCCAGCGACTGGGCAAGTACCAGCTCGGCACCCGTGTGCTGGCATTGGGCTTCGCGGCGCTGTCCAACATGGGCGTGCGCGACGTGGCGCGGCCCCTGATGCAGGACCTGGCGGACTACGCCAACGTCCCCGTGTCCCTGGGCAGTCGAGACCGACTGAATGTCGTGTACGTGGAGCACTGTCGCTCCACGGCGGCGGTGACGCTGCGGCTCGACATCGGCTCACGGCTTCCGCTGGCCACGACGGCCATGGGGCGCGCGCTGCTCGTCGCGCTGCCGGAGGGTGAGCGCCGCTACTTCATGGACCACATGGCGAAGCGGGAGCCGGAGAAGTGGCCGCGCATCGAGGCCAGCATCGAGAAGGCGCTCGAGGAGTACCGCACCCACGGCTTCACGCTCTCCGTCGGCGACTGGGACAAGGACGTCAACGCCGTGGGCGTGCCCTTCGTCGCGCCGGACGGCAGCGGACTGCTGGCCTTCAACTGTGGCGGCCCGTCCTTCCTCCTCCCGCGCCAGCGACTGCTCCTGGATATCGGGCCCCGGCTGGTGAATCTCGTTCGCAGCGTCGAAGCGGCCCTCCAGCATCGCTGACAAGGAATCACTGCCCATGAAGCGCGAGGACGACACCCTGGAGCCGCTGCTCACCATGCTCGAGCGCTTCGTGAAGGAGCGCTTGATTCCCAACGAGCATCGCGTCGCGGACGAGGACGCCATTCCCGCCGACATCATCATGGAGATGCGTGGGCTGGGCCTGTTCGGCCTGTCCACCCCCGTGGAGTACGGCGGCATCGGGCTGAACATGAGCCAGGAGGTGCAGGTGGCCTTCGTGCTCGGGCAGACGTCGCCCGCGTTCCGCTCGCTCATCGGCACCAACAACGGCATCGGCTCGCAGGGAATCGTCCTGGACGGCACGGAGGAGCAGAAGAACAAGTACCTACCCCGACTGGCCTCGGGGGAGATTGTCGGCGCCTTCGCGTTGACGGAGCCGAACGCCGGCTCGGACGCCTCGTCGCTGAGGACCACCGCCCGGCGCGACGGTGACGTCTACGTGCTCAATGGCACCAAGCGCTTCATCACCAACGCGCCGGAGGCGGGGCTGTTCACGGTGATGGCGCGCACCAACCCCGACGAGAAGGGCTCCGGTGGCATCTCCGCGTTCCTCGTCGAGGCAGGCACGCCGGGGCTGCACATCGGCCCCGCCGACCGGAAGATGGGGCAGAAGGGCACGCACACCGCCGACGTGCTGTTCGAGGACTGCCGCGTCCCGGTGGCGCAGCTGCTCGGGGGCGTGGAGGGCCAGGGCTTCAAGACGGCGATGAAGGTGTTGGACCGGGGCCGGCTCCACATCGCGGCCGTCTGCGTCGGCGTCTCCGAGCGCCTCATCCGCGAGAGCCTCCGCTACGCGATGGAGCGTGAGCAGTTCGGCAAGCCCATCGCGGAGTTCCAGCTCATCCAGGCGATGCTGGCCGACAGCCGCATGGAGGCCTACGCGGCCCGGTGCATGGTGCTGGACGCGGCCCTGCGCAGGGACCAGGGACAGAACATCAGCACCGAGGCGTCCTGCTGCAAGCTGTTCGCGAGCGAGATGGTGGGACGCGTCGCGGACCGCGCGGTGCAGATTTTCGGTGGGGCGGGCTACATCGCGGATTACGGCATCGAACGCTTCTATCGCGATGTGCGACTTTTCAGACTCTACGAGGGCACCAGTCAGATTCAGCAACTGGTCATCGCGCGCAATATGATGCGCGAGGCGAGCTGAGCCCTCCCCCGAGGCTCCGGCGCCATCCCCTCCTTGGGAGCATGCATGTACGTGGCATTCGGAGTCCTTGCTGGCATCACCGTCTCCGTGCTCGCCCTGCGGCAGTGGTTGCTGCGCAGGGAGGGCACGCCCAGCCCGAGCGAGCCCTTCGACGGGCACGTCTACCGGGTCGGCAAGGCGGTCATCGCCGAGCGACGCTGCGAGCAGCCCCGCGCCACGGTCATCGGCATGCACGGCTTCGTGGCGGACATGCGCTACTTCATGCGCCACTACGGTGAAGCCGACATCCAGCTCATCCTGGTGACGAGCTGCGACTACCACCTGCCCATCACCGCGCCTCGTGAGCACCCCGCCCCCTGGGCGAAGGTGCCGACGCAGCCGGAGGGCACCATCGCCCATGACGCCGCGGTGCTGGTGCAGGCGCTGGAGCATCTGCCGAAGACGGACCAGGTGCGGGTCCATGGGCACTCGCGCGGCGGTGCGGTCGTCCTGGAGGCAGCGAAGCTGAGGCCGGACTTGTTCGAGCGCGTGGAGGTGGTGCTGGAGGCCCCCGTGCTCCCGCAGGCGCGGCCGTACACGAACATGACGCGCGCACAGCTCTGGCTGCTGCCCTTCGCCATCCCCCTGTGGCGACGCGCGCCCATCGCCCGCCACAACCGGGGCGCCTGGGGGCCGCTGGAGGACTCGCGCAAGCGGGAGCTCATCATGGCCTTCCCCTTCAACCCGAAGCGGGTGTCGACCATGGTGGCCAACCTGCTGGACATCGGCGCCTGGAGCCAGGAGCGCGACGCGTCGCTGTTCCGGAACGTGCGGCGCGGCACCGTGCTCGTCCCTGGCAAGGACCGGGTGCTGGAGTCCTCCTCCATGCTGGAGAGCGCTCAGCGCGGCATGCCCGAGCTCAACGTGGTGAAGCTGGACGGGTGCAGCCACTTCGTCGTGTGGGACCGGCCGGACGCGATGCCCGCGCTGGCTCGCGTCACGGAGCGCTCCGTCGCGAGCGGGTGAGCGTCCTTTACCTGCGATGCCACCAGCGCTTGCGCGCCGCGCGGACGTCGGACCAGTCCACCAGGCTGTCGTGCACGTTCTCTTGTCCGCGCTGGGCATCGGGCATGTCGCCGGACTCCACCCGGGCGATGAGCTCCGGCAGCCGCGCGTAGAACGTGGGTGAGCGGTACTGGGGATGCAGGGTCCACAGGCCGGGCCCGGTCCCCAGGAAGTCCAGCCGCCACAGTCCCTTGCTCACCATGGTCCGCGTGACGAGGTTCTCCGGCTCCCGGTAGGGCGGATTGCCGGCCCGCAGCGCCCGCAGGACATGGATGGGCGGTGCCAGCCTCGCGCGCAGCGGGCCGAGGCGCCGCGTCATGGCGTCTCGGTCCACCAGGAAGACTCGGCTGCTGAAGCGGCGGAAGCGGAACGCCTGGGGCGCGCCATCCGGCTCGTACCAACGGGCATCCACTCCGATGGTGCCATCCGCCGTGGGGGGACCCGAGAGCGGGCTGCAGCTCACCAGCTCCTCACGCGCGGCGAGCTGCTCCGCTGCCTCCGTCACCCACGTCCGTGAGCCGCCGCCAATGAGCATGTCCGCGTCCAGGTGCAGGACATGCCGGTGCGCCGCCTGGGCCACGCCGAAGAAATAGGAGTGATAGGGGCCGCCGCGCGAGTCCTTCATCGGCAGGCGCGTACCGCCGAAGAACCGTTCGGAGAGGGCCCGGGTGGTGGCGGGCGAGTAGTCCACTTCCACCACGCGCACCCGAGGGTCCGCGGCGCGCAGCTCCGCGAGCAGCGCCTCCATCTTCGGCTTCCGCTCCAGCCACGCCTCCGCGAAGCGACTGCCCTGGCTGCGGTGCAGGTCCAGCACCAGCAGGATTTCCTGCACGGAGGGACCGAGCTGACGAAGCTGGTGCGGCAGGATGAGTCGCGCGTGCGGGTGGTCCGTGGGCGCCAGGTTGATTTGCAGCGTGACGGCGCTCATGGAGCACCCGCTTCGGCGCACGGCCCCGAGGCAACATGGATGGGCCTCGCCCACCACGGCCCAGGGAGGGCCGCGAGGCAAAGGCAGACATCAACGAGGTTCGAAGGGGACTCATCCATGGCGGGCGGGCCCCTGCTTGCCACAACCGGATGAATGACTCAACGCGTGGACGCATTTCCTCGCGCCCTGCCTGCATCGAGAGTGCACGCCCCGGGAGTCGAACCCGGCGAAGTCGGTACGTCAGACCGATGCCGTCACCCGCTGGCTCGGCGTGCATGCTGCTGATGGTCTTGGCAGGAGTCGAACCCGCGACCTCTCGGTTCGCAACCGAGTGCTCTCATCCACTGAGCTACAAGACCTGAAGTTTCGTGTGAGTACCTCGTACGGGAGTCGAACCCGTCTTTCCGCAGTGAGAGTGCGGTGTCCTTCGCCGATAGACGAACGAGGCAACTGGGTACCGCGGTTGAGGGGACCGGGGAAAAAGGAAGAGGCCGGGTCCCCTCTGGGAGCCCGGCCTCGGAGTGCCATGCCGCGTCGGTCGACGTGGCGTGGAAGCTCAGAGTCCAGGTGGAGCACCACGGAAGGAAGCAATACCCTCCAGGAACTCATCCTCTTCGGAAGCGGTGTCCTGCTCGGTGTTCGCGAACAGCACGGCGATGCCGCGGACAGTGTCGTTCTTGCGCTTGAGATTCATCGGGCTCATCGGATTCACCGTCGGCATGGTCACCGCTCCTTTCGCCGTGGACAGACGCGTCTGCATTTTCCTCCTGACAGGCCGTGTTTCACCCATGTTTCACCCGCCCTAACGTCCTCGCGCCCGAGTGCATATCGGCCGCGCCTCCGGGCATGCGCTGTCACATGGAATACCGTCAGCTGCGTCGGCACTCCGCCCCGCGCACGGAGGTGAGCGCTACGCGCGGCCCGCCCTCCAGGGTTATCCTCCCTTCATGTGGAGGGCGTGGGATGCACGAGGATGAGGCGGTGGGCGGCTACACGGAGGTGTCTCCCTCCGGCATCCTGTCGGACCGGGTGGACGCCTTCTGGCGCTTCGTCGCCCCCACTGCCCGGCAAGGAGGCGCACCTCCTCGCGTCCACCGGGTGCTCCCCGACGGCTGCACGGACCTCATCGTCCACTTCCCCGACGCCAACGCCATCGGCCGTGGCGCCGAGCCCCGCCTGACGGTGGTCGGCCCCATGGAGCGCTTCGCCCTCGTCGACCTGGAGCCAGGCTCGGTGAACCTCGGCATCCGACTCCGGCCGGGCTGGGCGCTCGCGTTGCTCGGGGTGAGTCCTCGCGAGCTGCGCAACCTGAATGTCCCCGTGGAGGACTGCGCACCCGCGTTTCGCGCCCTCCACCAGCGACTGGCGTCCTGCCGCTCCATGGAGCACGCCATGACCCTGCTCCAGCAGGAGCTGGTGAAGCGCAACGCCACCCCTCGCTACCTGCCGAGGGCGCGCACCACCCACGCGCTCCAATGCCTCCAGTCCTCCGCCGGGCAGGTGCGCATCTCCTCGCTCGCCCGGACCCTGGGCATCAGCGAGCGCACCCTGCACCGGGATATCCTGGACGAGGCGGGCGTGGCCCCCAAGCTGCTCGCCCGGGTGCTCCGCTTCCAGCGAGCCCTGGCACACCTGCGCACCGGGCAGCAGGACCTGAGCACCCTGGCGCTCGACTGCGGCTACTCGGACCAGGCCCACTTCACCCGCGAGGTTCGGGAGTTGGCCGGAGTGTCCCCCACCGGGCTGCTGGAATGAGGCCTGTCCGAATTCTTCAAGACGCTCCGGCGGCGCCGTGAGAGACCCGCGTCAATAGGCAGCACCTCACCTTCGCCTCGGAGCGTTCCCATGCAGCTCGGCTATGTCATCCTCTATGTCCCGGATGTGCCCGCCACCCTCGCCTTCTACGAGGCGGCGTTCGGCCTGAAGCGGCGCTTCCTCCACGAGAGCAACGCGTACGGAGAGCTGGAGACGGGCGCCACCGCCCTGGCCTTCGCGTCGGAGGAGATGGCGGCCCAGAATGGCCTCACCGTGCGCTTCCATCGGCCGAAGGAGACCGCCGCCGCGGTGGAGGTGGCGCTCGTCACTCCGGACGTCGCGGCCGCCTTCCAGCGCTCGGTGCAGTCAGGCGCAAGCCCCGTCCATCCACCCAAGCAGAAGCCCTGGGGACAGACGGTGGCCTACGTGAAGGACCTCAACGGCGTGCTGGTGGAGATCTGCTCCCCCATCTCCGCCTGAGGTGAATGGAATCGCCGGGAATCGAACCCGGACCGCTCGGACGCCAGCCGAGTGCTCTCCCGTTAAGCCACGATCCCTGAAGGGGTGCTGCCAGCGCTCCGACAGGGAATCGAACCCTGTTCACACGGTAGACGGCCGTGCTGCGATCCAATCGCATCCCGGAGCAATTACATACAACACATCTGGATGACAGGATTTGAACCTGCGGCCTCACGGATCCGAACCGTGCGCTCTGGCCAGACTGAGCTACATCCAGGAAACCCACTTCCACTGCGTGCAACGAGTCGGGACGACTGGATTCGAACCAGCGACCTCACGCACCCCAAGCGTGCGCTCTATTCCAAGCTGAGCTACGTCCCGAAACCACCATGCCGCGAGCGGGAGTCGAACCCGCAACCTCTGCATTCTGAGAGCAGCGCCTCTACCAGGTTGGGCTACCGCGGCGTTTGAAACAGACACAACGACAACGACTGCATTTGAATGGAGCCGCCGGGATTCGAACCCGGGACCGCTCGGATGCGAACCGAGTGCTCTCCCGCTGAGCTACGACCCCAAATGTCTTGATGAAAGCAGCCTGCGGGATTTGAACCCGCGTCGTCCTGAGTGGCGCTCAGGTGCCTCGCCTCTCGGCCAAGGCTGCGTTTGCTGGTGCTGGTGCCTGCCCGGAAAATGAGAAGGGCCGGGTTCCCTCTGGGGAGCCCGGCCCTGCCTGCCGTGCCACGTTCGAGAACGGGCGCGGAAGAATCAGG
This sequence comes from Corallococcus terminator, assembly GCF_049194865.1. Taxonomy (GTDB): domain Bacteria; phylum Myxococcota; class Myxococcia; order Myxococcales; family Myxococcaceae; genus Myxococcus; species Myxococcus terminator_A. The sequence goes on from NZ_JBLZWL010000001.1 coordinate 291,847, forward strand.
TTCCGGGCGGAAGACCGCCGTCGGCATCACCCAGCAGGGCTGGAAGAAGAGCGGTGGCCAGGGCGTCGGGCGCGAGCGCATCGATGCCGCTGACAGTGTCGTTCAGAATCTCGGGGTTCATCGGGCTCGTCAGGTTCGCCGTCGTCATGGTCACCGCTCCTTTCATCGAGAAATGACGCGCGGATATTTCATCCCTGACATGCGAGTGTTCTCGTCGACATCCTCGCCGCGCCGGGGCTGACCGGGCCCCCGGGTTCGGGGTATGAGGAAGGACGAAGCCCGCGCCGCTTCCCCCGGGCCGGAGGGGATGCCGACGTCGGGGTGAGACCCCCTCGGATGAAGACCTCCCTCCCGCTCGCCCTGGCCGCCCTGCTCGCCCTCCCTGGCTGCGCTGCGGACGACGCGCCGGCCCTCTGCAACCTCTCGTCTCCAGGGGAAGTGCCGGGCATCGACCCGCTGCTCGTCCAGGTAGGCACACCCGCGGCGATGCGCGTAGACATCGCCACCCGGACACTCCAGTGCGAGAGCGGCCGGATGGCCCAGGCCCCCGACACCGCCACCGCGGAGGTCTTCGACCCGGAGAACCACCTCACTCCCTCCAAGGTCTCCCTCCAGGCGTCAGGCACCGTGGCCACGCTGAGCTTCACGCCCACCGTCGTGGGTCGGCACCACGTCATCCTCGCCTTCACCCCGGTGGGTGGCATCCGGCAGCTCGGCGTCTACGCGGCGAGCCGCTGGGCGGGGGCTCCCTCTCCCGTCACCCTTCCCCTGCCCCGGTGCGGCCAGCTCGAGCGGACCATAAATGGACTGTGGCTGTGTGACGGGGTCGCCCTGCGCGGTCCCTCGGACCGGCCCCTTCGGCTGGGCACCGGCTCCACGCCTCCCGACGTGGCCGTGTCGGGCAACGTCGTCTGGATGGTGGGAGATGGGCGGGTGCGCCGGTATGTGGACACAGGCGACGAGCTGGAGCTGACGGGCTCGCTGCTGCTGGGCACGACGACAGGCGTGAAGACCGTCCAGTCACGTCTGGCCTCGGAGAACGAGCTGGTGGTGTTGGACTCCGAGTCCCTGCACCGCTTCGTCTTCACCGAGAAGGGGGTGCTCGAGGCTCCCGCTCCCATAGCCTGGGCGCCAGGGCAGTCACGCATCCCGTTTGGCCAGGACAACACGGTGGGGCTGCTGGTGCGCGCGGCCGAAAACCGGGTGCTGGTGGTGAGCCTGTCCGGGGCGACGGAGAGCACGGCCTGTGCCTTCAAGCCCGGAGCAGATGGAGCCTTCAAGCCCGAGGACGCGCTCTGCGCGCCCGTGCGCGGCAGGCCCGTGGGACTGGAGACCGGCACCCTGTGGACCCAGGTCGGCGCCAACGTCCCCACGGGGAACTCCGGACGCATGCTCCATCGCTGGGGCATCTCCGAGGGACACCTCGACGAGCAGAACGCGCTCATCCTGGATGCCTCCATCGCCGTGGCCGACGCGTCCTTCCGCGGTGGCTTCACCATTCCCGCCCTGTATTCCGTCCCCCGGAACGACACCCCGCTGACACGGCCAAGGGTCCTCCCGGGCAGGTCCGCGCTGGGGCTGGAGCTGATGCCCACCGACATGCCGCTCGCCGAGGGTTCCCGCTCCACCTCACCTCGCTTCCACTGGGGCGGGGACTCGCGTCCGACTGTCGGCTTCACCACGGTCTACGAGCAGGCCGCGCCCTGAACCGCCTGTCCAAGGCTCGAAAGTGACTCCCTGGGGCTCCCACGAACGGGCCATGGCCCCGAACCGGTGACAGGTTCGGAAAAAGCGTGGGGAGATGGTTGCCTGCCTCTCGCAGTGCCCTCCGTGCGGGTGTAGAGAGGCCGGCGCGTCGCGACTGGCCGCGCGCTCCCACCGTCGGAGGCGAGCCCCATGATGGACAGCCCTCTCAGCGCCTCGCTCTCCATGGAGGAGCTCCATGAAGCGTGGCCGGTGCTCTCCATCGACGAGCGCCTGGAGGGCTTCCGCCTGTTGCCGTCCGCGGTGGCGGATGACTTCTTCCTCGGCCTGTCCGCGCGCGAGCAGGCGGAGCTCATCCTCCACCTCCCGACATCGGAGCGGCGCACGTGGGTGCGGCTGCTGCCCCCCGACGACCTGGCGGACCTGGTGCAGGCGGTGGAGCCGGACGCGGCCGAGGCCATCCTCGCGCAGCTCGACGACGCCAGCCGGCGCGAGGTCAACGTGCTGTTGGCCTACGCGGAGGACGACGCCGGCGGTCTGATGAACCCGCGCTTCGCGCGCGTGCGGCCGGACATGACCATCGACGAGGCCATCGGCTATCTGCGCAAGCAAGCGCGGGAGAAGGTGGAGACCGTCTATTACGCCTATGCGCTGGACACGGAGCAGCGCCTGCAGGGCGTGCTCTCGCTGCGCCAGCTCTTCCAGGCCGCCAGCGACAAGAAGGTCGCGGACGTCATGCACCATGACGTCATCACCGTGTCGGAGAACACGGACCAGGAAGTGGTGAGCCAGCTCTTCGCCGAGCACGGCTTCATGGCCCTGCCCGTGCTCGACGAGCAGAATCGGATGAAGGGCATCGTCACGGTGGACGACATCGTCGACGTCGTCCAGGAAGAGGCCACCGAGGACATCCAGAAGGTCGGTGGCATGGAGGCCCTGGAGGCCCCCTACTTCGACGTGGGCTTCTTCGGCATGTTGAAGAAGCGCATCGGCTGGCTGCTCGTCCTCTTCCTCGGGCAGATGCTCACCGCCACGGCCATGAGCAGCTTCGAGGGCGCGATTCAGCGCGCCGTGGTGCTCAGCCTCTTCGTGCCGCTCATCATCTCCTCCGGCGGCAACTCCGGCAGCCAGGCCTCCACGCTCATCATCCGCGCGCTGGCGCTGGGTGAGATGCGGCTGAAGGACTGGTGGCGCGTGGCACGGCGCGAGGTGCTCTCCGGCCTGGTGCTGGGCTTCGTGCTGGGCGCGGTGGGCCTGGGTCGCATCGTGTTGTGGCAGGAGGTGTCCGGCGCCTATGGCGAGCACGCCTTCCTGCTGGGCTGCGCGGTGGCGCTCTCCGTGCTGGGCGTGGTGACGTTCGGCACGCTCGCGGGCTCCATGCTGCCCCTGGTGCTGCGCCGCTTCGGCTTCGACCCCGCGAGCGCCTCCGCGCCCTTCGTCGCCACGCTGGTGGACGTCAGCGGCGTGGTCATCTACTTCACCGTCGCCAGCCTCCTGCTGCGCGGCACGCTGCTCTAGAGGCGCGAGCCCCAGCCCGCGCGGGAGGCCCGGTCATGATTCGCACCACCCTTCGGCGCACCCTCACCCTGGAGGCCCCGGAGTCACCGGACCGCGCCGCGCACGTCTCCGCCGCCAGTGGACTGGTGCGCGTGGGGGATTGGCTGCACGTCGTCGCGGATGACTCGCTGCACCTGGCGACGTTCTCCGCGCGAGGCGACGCACCAGGGCGCCTGTCGCGACTCTTCGTGGGTGAGCTGCCCGAAGAGCCCCAGGCGCGCAAGGCGGCCAAGCCAGACCTGGAGGTGCTCTGCGTGCTGGGGCCCATCGCGGGCGCGCCGCATGGTGCCCTGCTGGCGCTGCCTTCGGGCTCCACGTCGGTCCGCGTGCTCGGCGCGGTGCTGCCCTTGAATGCGGACGGTGCGCTCGCGGGCGAGCCGCGCACGGTGGACTGCTCGGCGCTGTACCAGCAGATTGGACGGGAGTTGGGCTCGCTCAACATCGAGGGCGCGGCGATGGTGGGCACCAGGCTGCGGCTGCTGCAGCGGGGCAATGGGGACGCGGGCGTGGACGCGCTGGTGGACCTGGACCGTGAGCGCGCGCTGCGCGGAGTCGAATTGGGCGCGCTGGGCCCGGAGGTGCTGCGCACGATTCGGCGCTGGGAGCTGGGGCGCGCGGGCGGAGTGCGGCTGTCCTTCACCGATGCGTCACCGCTGCCGGACGGGCGGCTCGTGTTCACCGCGACGGCCGAGGACACCCGGAATGCCTACGCGGATGGTCCGGTGGCGGGCTCCGCGGTGGGGCTGCTGGCGCCGGATGGGACGCCGCTGTTCCTGGACTCGGTGGACGCGAAGGTGAAGCTGGAGGGCGTGGACGCGCGGGTAGAAGGTGGACGCGTGCACCTGCTGCTGGTGGCGGACGCGGATGACCCGGCGGTGGCGGCGCCCTTGATGGAAGCGGTGCTGGACGTACCGGCGTAGGCGCCCTGGACGGGCCCCTTTGTCAGTCGTGCTCGTGCGCGGCTTCTTCGGGCCTGCCGCCGACGGCCTCGAGCGAGGAGCGCGCGGGACGGGCCCGGTCGAAGGCCACCTCGCGCTCGCCCACACCCTCAGCCGTGGTGTTGGCGATGCGCTTGCGGGCCCGGGCGATGTAGTCCTGCACGAGCGTCGGGTCCGGGTGCGTCTTCAGCGTCTCCACCCAGGTCTCGATGGCCTTCTCATGCTCACCCGCGTCCGAGCGCAGCTTGCCCATCTCGAAGAGGGCGTGCGGCGACAGCTCCGAATCCGGGAAGCGGGTGCGCAGGTCCGCGAAGCCGCGCGAGGCCTCCTGACGACGGCCCTCCATCATCGCGATGGCCTGGGCCTGGAGGAACAGGGTGTCGTCCACGAAAGCGCTGGTGGCGAAGCGCTCGACGAGGCGGCGCGTCTCCAACTCGCACTGCTGATAGTCGCCCAGCTCGAAGTAGAGCTTGGCCACCTGGTAGTGCAGCTCGGCGCCCTGGGGCGGATTGCGCTGGAGCGCGGCGGTGAGCTGGTCGATGGAGCCGCGCAGGTCGCGGTAGTGCACGCGCAGCAGCTCCGCGAGGATGATGCGTGCCTCGAGCGCCTCGGGGGACTCCGGACACTGCTGGATGAGCTCGCGGTAGACGCCCACGGCCTCCTTCACCTTGCGCTGCTCCAGCCAGTAGACGTCCGCGGCGCCCTTCAACGAGCGGGCGCGCAGGACGAGCGCCTCCGGCGTGCTGTCGTGCCGCAGCATGTCGAACGCCTTGCGGTATTCGACGAGGGCCTCGTCGGGACGCTTCTCGAAGATGGCGTCGCGGGCGCGCTGGAGGTGGTCCACGGGCTTGTCGCGACGACACCCGGCGCTGGCCAGGGCCAGGGCCAGGAGCGCGAACCGGAGCCCCCGCACTAGCACTTCTCCGGGGTGACGGTGACGCAGCGCGACTCCTCGCAGCTCACGCACTCGGCGATGGGCGACACGTCGGTGACGCACACGTCGACGCGGGAGGTGCGGGGGCAGTCCTCCGACGTGACACAGCGGTAGACGCTCCCGTCCTCACGGGTGATGTCCTGGGCCGTGGAGCCGCAGACTTCCAGGTCGTTGCATCCCAGCAACCCCGCCCCGATGGCGGCGAGGACTGCGCGCGCGGTGCGTCTCACGGCGCCGGTTCTACCTGGATTCGCCCACGCCGTCACGGAACGGTGCGCCTGCTCGCCTGCCCAGCGGAAACCCTTGCGACCCGGCTCCACAGCGGGTGAAGCCTGAAAAGCAAGCGTGTCATGAACTACCCGGCGCACACTCGGTAGGCTTTGGCGCAGGTCTGGCGCGGTGCAGCGCACAAGTACGTTCCAGCGTCCAAACCCCGCTGCCTCCTGGGTGACTTCTCTCAAGAGCGAAAGCCCACCGCAAAGAAGACGCTCACCACCACCGCGCACAGTGCCAACACGGACACCGCGCCCGCCCACCGCGTCCCCGGAGGCATCGCGTCCTCGCGCCGCCATACCTTCGCGAGCCCCAGCCCCACCAGGCCTCCCGCGACTGCACCACCCACGTGCGCCGCGAAGTCGATCTGGTCTCCCGTGCGCGATACGGCGATGGGAAGCAACGACGGCACCAGCAGTTGCATCGCCATCATCTGCACCTCCACCCGGCCCGACCCCACCGGCAGACGTCGGCTCAGTGCCAGCACCGCCGCGAGGAGCCCCATCAGCGCTCCCGACGCTCCCACCGACACCACCGAGTCCCCATGGAGCGCCATCGACAGCGCTCCACCTCCGAGCGCACTCGCGACGAGCAGCAGGCCCAGCCATGCCCGGCCCACCATGCTCTCCAACATCATCGACCCAAACCAGAGGCAAAAGCCGTTGAGCACCAGGTGGATGAGGTCTCCATGCAGTAGCGGCGCGAGGAACATTCGCCACCACTGGCCATGCTCCAGCACCAACCCCGAGTTCAGACCTCCCAACTCCACCAGCGTCTGAATGCCCGGCGCGAGCAGCCCCGCTCCCGACGGGCCCACGGCGAAGAGGTGCTCCGCCGCGAAGGCCAGCGCCAACACCGTCAGCAACGCCACCGTCAACACCGGCTTGCGCTCGGGTGCCTCGGCGACCTCATCCTCTTGCTCGTCCACCCGACGAGGTTGCTGGACCAGTCCTCGCACATAGCCACGCGACACCATCGCGCGTCGCCATGTATTCGCCCACACCTCGCCGGACGCAGTGTCCACGTGCATCGCGTGCAGGTGGACCTTGTTGAACAGGCCGAGCCGCAGACGCTCCAGTCTTTCCCGGTCCTCCAGCGTCACGGGCCCGCGTCCCACCTCGATGAACTGCAAGCCCACCGGCAGCTTCGTCCCGCTCACCGTGCCCGAGTAGTGCAGACACGCCTTGCCCACGCGCTCCAGCACCGACGTCTCCAGCGCGAACCGCCGCGACGGCTCACGCTCCCGGTCCACGATGCACACGATGACGCACGAGTACCCATCCGAGTACGTGAGCACCGCGTCCGCGGCGTCGACCAACTCCGCTGCCTCGGGATGCGTGCCGGGCTCGAAGCCCTTGTCGGCCATCAACCTCCGCGCCAGGTACTCCGCGAACGAGGGCGCGGCCGGCACCTCTCCCGTCGACGCTTCCGCGACAGCGGACTGCTCGGAGGTTGGCGACGACATGGCGGCTCCCTTCCACGACCCAGACCGACGAGCCTGCACGAGAAGCCCGCGCTCACGCCAGTCACCCCACCCCTCCGCCACTCATCCCGCTCCCGGACCGCTCATGGAGTATCCGGGGCTCCCAGCCGAGCGACCTGTACCTTCCTTCTCGTCAGACGCCGCCCTCCTGGCGGTGTCCTTCTCGCGGAGGTCCTCCATGTCCCGTGCCCTGCTCCTCGCGGCGTTCGTCGCCGTGCCCCTGCTCTTCGGTTGCGCCACCACCTCCAACGCAGGCGGCGCCCCTGCCCCCGCCGCTCCCTTCGCGGTGAAGCGCTCCGGCCAGGGCCAGCCCGTGTTGTTCATCCCCGGCCTCGCGTCGTCGGGCGAGGTCTGGGACGAAACCGTCGCCAAACTCCAGAGTCAGTACGACTGCCACGTCTTCACCCTCGCCGGCTTCGCGGGACAGCCGTCGGTCCCCGCGCCCTTCATGCCCACCATGCGCCGCGCGCTCGCCGAGTACATCCGCGAGAAGGGCCTGAAGAAGCCCATCGTCGTCGGACACAGCCTGGGCGGTGTGCTGGCGCTCGGCCTCGCCGCCGATGCACCGGACCTGGTGGGCGGCGTCTTCATCGTCGACAGCGTGCCCTTCCTGGCCGCGTTGCTGTACCCGGGCGCCACAGCCGAGAGCGCGAAGCCGTTCGCCGACCAGTTCCGCGCCCAGGTGCGCATGCGGACGGTGGAGCAGCGCAACGAGGCCTCGCGCCAGGTGCTCCAGCTCTACATCGCCGATGAAGCCCGCCGCGAGGTCGCCGCGCGCTGGGGCGCTGACTCGGACCCGGAGACGGTGACGCAGGCGATGTACGAGATGAACATCACCGACCTGCGCCCGGAGCTCTCTCGCATCACCGCGCCCACGATGGTGCTCGGCTCGTGGATTGCCTTCCAGGGTCGTGTCCCACGTGAGGCCGTGGAGGCCAACTATCGCAGCCAGTACCAGAACCTCCCCACCGCGCGTGTCGTCATGCACGACACCGCCCGCCACTTCATCATGTGGGACGACCCCCATGGCTTCCTCGCCACGCTGGAGTCCTTCCTGAAGACCACCGCTCCCTCGGCGAGCGTGGAGTCCCAGCGCTGAGCGTGGTGAAGTCAGGCCCTCACGAAGGCAGGAACACGCATGTCATCCCGACGCGCCAAGGTGTACGTGGCCTGCCAGGTGGGCGGATGGGGCCTCTACGGTCTCGTGAACATCCTGCTGACCGTCCTCACAGTGGTGGCCCTTTCACAAGGCGCCGAGCAGCTGGGTCGTCGCACGTTGTGGATTCTCGCGATGAGCCTCTCGGGCGGAGTCATCACGCACTTCGCCCGAGCCCCGCTGAACCTGCGCGCGTGGGTCCAACTGTCCCTGCTCCGCCTGGCGCCGCGCGTGCTCCTCACCAGCGTGGGACTGGGCGCCCTTCAGCAGGCCGTGGGCCTCTTCCTGGCCTACCCCGTGCTCGGCATCTACAAGCGCGAGGACTTCTCCTTCGCCTTCGCCATCACCGGCGCCTCGTTCTGGGCCGTGGTGATGCTGATGTGGCTGCTCACCTACTTCGCCGTCCACTTCGTCGAGCGGACCCGCACCGTGGAGCGCGAGCGCTGGCAGCAACAGGCCGCCGCCCAGACCGCGGAGCTGCGCTTCCTCAAGGCCCAGCTCCAGCCACACTTCCTCTTCAACTGTCTCAACAGCGTGCGCGCCCTCATCGTCGAGGACCCCGTCCGCGCGCAGCAGGCCGTGACGCGCCTGTCCTCCCTGCTCCGCCATGCCCTCGCCGCGCGCGGTCCCGAGACGGTGCCTCTGTCCCAGGAGCTCCAGGTGGTGCGTGACTACCTGAGCCTGGAGGCCATCCGCCTCGACGAGCGTCTTCGCGTACGCGAGGACGTGGCCCCGGAGGCGCTCGTCGTCCCCGTGCCGGCCATGCTCGTCCAGACGCTGGTGGAGAACGCCATCAAGCACGGCATCGCCCAGACTCCCGAAGGTGGCGAGGTCAGCCTGCTCGCCCACGTGCACGAAGGCGCGCTGCTGCTGGAAGTCGCCAACACCGCCGCGCCGCCCGGCACTCCGGCCGCGCCCCACTCCAACGGCGTCGGCCTCCACAACGCGACCGAGCGACTGCGCCTGCTGTGCGGCGCCCACGCCTCGCTTCAGCTCGATCAAACACACGCGACACTCACCACGGCGCGCGTCCGGATTCCCCTGCCCTCATGAGAGTCCTCATCGTCGATGACGAACGACTGGCCCGCGCCGAGCTGCGCCGGCTGCTGGCCGCCTTCCCGGACGTGGAGGTGGTGGGTGAAGCCACGCACGTGGACGACGCCTGCCGACAAGTAGAGGCCCTGGAGCCAGACCTGCTCCTGCTCGACATCCAGATGCCAGGTGGCACGGGCTTCGACGTGCTGGCCCGACTCGACGAGCCTCCGGACGTCATCTTCACCACCGCTTATGACGCCCATGCGGTGCGCGCGTTCTCCGTCAACGCGCTCGACTACCTGCTCAAGCCCATCGAGTCGGAGCGGCTCGCCGAAGCCCTGGAGCGCGTGCGCCAGCGCGGCGGCCCCGCGGCACACTCGCCTTCACGCACTCCGGATGCCTCACTGGAGCGGGTGTTCGTACGAGACGGTGAGCGCTGCTGGCTGGTGCAGCTCGCACAGGTGCCGCTCATCACCTCCGAGGGCAACTACGCCCGGCTGCACCTGGAGGGACATCAGCCACTGTTGCAGCGCTCACTGAGCTACCTGGAGGAGAAGCTGGACCCGGCGCGCTTCTTCCGCGCCAGCCGTCAGCACCTCATCAACCTCGACTTCGTCGAGACCCTGGAGCCAGGCCCCGGAGGCACGCTGGTGGCGCGCCTGCGCGGAGGCACCGAGGTGGAGATGTCACGCCGTCAGTCCCAGCGCTTCCGCGAGCGCATGAGCCTCTGACTCGACTTTCGCTCTTTTGTGGCGAAGGGGCGAGCGCTGCGGTCTACGCGGCGCGCCCCTGGGGCAGCGTGGCGCGGGAGGCGGCGCGTAAGTTGGCGCGAAGTCGACGCGGCGAGTGCCAGCGGGCACGGGCCAGGGTAGCTTGAGCCAATCGCAGGACATCCGCGAAGCTGACAGTGGCCTTGGTGGTGTACCAGGGTCGCATAGGCAACTTCAGTTGCTGCCAGCTGGCGGCCAGCTCCAGGTACCAGAGGACGAGCAGGGTGTAACTCAAGCCCGCGAAGGGAGCGGTGCGCAGCACGGCCAGGCGGCGGCGGGCACGCGAGTCGGCGAAGCCAAGCAGCTGTTTCAAGTCTCGGAAAAGCACTTCGATGCTCCACCGGAAGGCATACCGTTCCACTACTTGGAGGGCCGTGAGGGAGGCGTCGGTGCAGAAGAAGACGCGCAGGGGGCGGCTGCCGCCCGTCATCCGCACGACGACGACCTTGAGCATCCGCTCACCGGCAGCACTCTTCCAGCGGGCCACCACCTCCTTGCAGTCCACCTGCTGCGACTGGCCGTAGAGAAAGGCCGTCAGCCGCTGCCAGGGGAGCGCGGCATCCCGGGCGAGGGCCTGGGGCTTGGGTACCGTCACGTCGCGTGTCAGCCACCGGCCCGTCTTCGGCGAGCGGCACCGGTGAGTGCGCGGGCGAGTCAGCACTGCGTCTGGGCGCATGGCGCCGACGAAGACGAGCCGTTGCGGCAACTGCTTGAGCACGGTGCTGCACGAGTAGGCCTCGTCTGCGGCAAGCTCCACGGGAGCCGTGGGCAGCCAGCTGAGGACACGCTCCACCAGCTCTCGGCCCAGCTGCGTCTTCTTGCGGTGCGCAATGCCTTTCTTCTGGCACTCGGCCTGGGTGCGGTAGAGCCGAAAGAGGATGGGCAGCGCCCAGGGGCGCGAAGCGAAGGGCACCTGCACCAGCACCGCCAGCGTCACCCAGACGTGGCCGAAGCAGAAGACGTGCACACCTCGGGTGGAGTGCACCGCATCCAGGTGGCTGCCCAGCCCGAACACCTTCGGCCCTTTGTGGCTGCACAGGGTGTCGTCGAGCACCAGTCGCAGGGGCCCCAGGGCCGAAAGCTTCAGCAGCAGGAGTCGGCCCACTTCGTCCGCACTCCAGCGAGCCCGGGAGAAGAAGCGATGGAAGGCCGCGTGGTGCTGCACGCCCGAGACACCCGCGGCCACCAGCGCCTCGGTGACCGCGTGCGTGCCGCCACTGCACACCCAGCCGGCGAACAGCACCAGGAAGCGCAGGAACGAGGGCTCGGTGAAGGCGGGCCGAACCAGCTGCAAGACTCGCAACAGTGCATACAAATGGGAGGCGGCCATCGGGAGACCTCGAAGGTGCTGGTGGAGGCGTGTCTTGCCGGACACCTCTCTCAGCTGGCCTCGATGGCCGCTCTTCTCCTACCCTCAGCCCCTTCTCCCCTCGCCCCCCTGCTTGGGCCTCCCGGCCCAAAAGGGCGAAAGTCGAGTCTGAGGCACGCGTCAGTTCGCGCCCTGCTTGTGCTTGGGAGACTTGCCGGAGGTGAGCACCGGGTCCACCGCGGCCACGCTGCTGCGGCGCCGCATCTGGTTCACCCGCTCCTCCATCTTCTCGTAGTGCTTCATGCGCGCCAGCATGTGCGGTTCCGAAGTCTGACAATGCAGCTGCGTCACTTCCTGGTGACGACGCCCCATCTCCTGCCACGTCTGGAGCATGGCCTGGTTGCCAAGAAGCCGCTCCTCGACGCTGTCCAGCACCGCATCCAGCTGCTCGGCCTCCGCCTCCAACACCGCGAGCCGCTCCTGGGACTCCTCGGAGGGCGTGGAGCACCCCGTGGTCACCGAGAGGCCCACCACCACCACCGACAGCCCGAGCCACCTCTGCATCCCCACATCGCCTCCCGCGAGTCTCGCGCCGTCAGCCGGCCTCATGCGCGAAACCCAAGCTAGGGAGGCCCTCCTGACGCGACAACCCGTGCGGGCAAGCGACCCGGCAGACTTTTCAGGAAGTAACGATTCCCAACACCGACGCTCGGGTTGGCGGAGTCACTGACGCCCCGGTTCACTCTCGGGACACCTGCACATGTACGCGCAGCGCGGTGACCATCGCCCACCAGCCGAGAACAGGCCCCGCGCCCGCGCCGATGACGGGAACAGGAAAGTTCCCGAAGAACGTCGCCCCCAGCAACGCGACGAAATACAGGACGAAGGCGACGCCCCAACGCGCGCTCCGTGAGTCCCGACTCAGCACCGCCAGGACGCCCGGGAGCAGCAACCCCACGACCGCGCACGACGCCGCGAACACACCGAGCGCTCCTTGCTCCGCGATGAGCACGAGGATGCGCTCCACATGGTCGAGCGGTTCCAGCGGGTCGCTCCGCGTCCAGGTGACGGCCGCGAGTCCCAGCAACACCGCGGCGATGAAGAGGCCCGCGCGCCGGCTCACGAAGTCGCCGCCCACCAGCAACGGCACCGCCGCGAGCGCGAGCGCCGTGGCCTGTGCGGCGTCCGGTTGCATGAGGTGAATCCCTTGCACGAGGACCATGAGTCCCCACGCAAGCCACGGGCGCCACGACGCACCGCGAGCGCCGACACCGAGGAACAGCCACGGCAGGAAGGCCGCTGACGCGTTGATGCGAATGGGCCCCAGCGACCACCAGCGATGCACCCCCTCCAGCCCCGGCGCGGCCCACGTCGCGGCGATGGCGAGACAGGCCACCACCGGAAGCACCTGCTCGGCGCGTCGAGGAGACGTCGACGGGCTCCGCGTCAGGAGCAGGAAGCCCGCGCCTCCGACGACGATGGCCACGAGGTTCGGAAGGAACGCGGCGGGGCGAACGCCGTGCGCACTCGCCGCCCAGAGGCCGACGCAGGACGCGAAGAGGGGCGCGACGAACAACCAGGGCCAGGTGACCTTGTTCACCCGCGCGGACCTATCACAGGGAACCTCGCGCTCACGCCCATGCGAGAGCGGCGCCTACGCCCGGTGGCGGAGGATGAACTCACACACCTCGCGAGCGGCACCGAAGCCCGCGGGCTTCTGGGCGACGTAGTGCACCTGCGAGCGCACCTCGTCGGGGGCCTCGGGCGGAGCGGAGGAGAAGCCCACGGCCTTGAGCAGCGGCAGGTCCACCACCTCGTCACCCATGTAGCCACAGTGCTCGGCGGAGACATTCAGCAGCTCCAGCAGCTTCTCGAAGTGCGCCACCTTGTCCTGACTGCCGAAGTGCACGTGCTTGATGCCCAGCGACTGCATCCGCATCTGCGCGGACAGGCTGTCGCCTCCGGAGATGGCGGCCACCTCGATGCCCACCTCCTGGAGCCGCTTGATGCCCATGCCGTCCCGCACGCTGTACATCTGCGTCCAGCCGGAGTTGGGCACCCAGAAGATGCGTCCGTCGGTGAGCGTCCCGTCGATGTCGAAAATCATCACCGACAGACGCGCCACCCGCGCCTTGAGCGATTCCAGGTTCTGGTTCATCGGGAGCGGCCTACTTCGGCACGGCCTTGAGCGAGGCCTTGCCGTCCTTGATGACGACCTTGAACTCGACCGCCTTGGCGTTGTGCTGCTTGAGCAGCTCCGGCACCTGCTTGCGCAGCGTCGCGGCCACCGACTCGTAGGAGATTTTCGAGGTGTCTTCCTGGCACCGCCGCTTCGCGGTGACATACGCGTCGTACACCGCTCGCAGCTTGTCGTCCGACATGCCGCCGCCCCCCGCTGAGGAGGGAGGCTTGGACGCATTCGCGGCCACCGGAGCCGGAGGCCGGCTGGGCGCCGCACCCGGCGGCACGGAGGGCCGCGCCGGAGGGACAGTGCTCACCGGCCTGGCCGCCATGCCCGGAGGCACTGTCGCGGGGGCCTTCGCCGGCGCGCTCCCGAGCGGCGACGTCACCGTGGGCAGGCCGCGCGCGGGGGTTCCCGTCACGGGCGCCACCGTGGGCAGGCCGCGCGGCGGAGTTCCCGTCACTGGCGCCACGGAAGGCATTCCACCCGAGGTCATCGGCGCCACACCGGGCACGCCTGACGCGCGCGCCGCGGGCGGCGTCGACACCGGAGCCACGGCGGGCGTCACCGAAGGCACCGAGGGCGTCCCCCGGAAGGGCGTTCCAACCGATGCAGCCGCGGCGGCGGGCGGGACTTGCGGCTCGTTGGCGGGGCGGGGGCGGAGAATCTCCTCCACCTCCTCGAAGTCCATGTCGGAGATGTCCTCCGGCAGCTCCACCACGCCCTTCTTCGGGTCCTTGTTGGTGGACGTGCCGCGCACCTCCGCGCGACGGCGGGCCTTGAACAAGTCCCTCCTGTACGTGCCCGCCTCGATTTCCTGCAGCGTGCGCGCCCAGAGCCGCTCGTACGTGAGGTACTTGCCGTGGATGCTCCCGACGCGGAACTTGGCGGCGGTGCTGCGGATGAAGCCCGTCTTCAGCCGCATCACCCGCTTCTTCAAGTCGTCATGGGCCCGCGTGGGCGGGTGACGCTCGTTGCCCAGGAAGTATTGTTCGTAGAGGTTGCGGAGGATGGCCAGCTCCGCCTCCAGCGCCTCGCACTCCTGGAGGACGGCCTCACTGGAGCTGCTGTCCGCTTGGGGCTTTCCAGCGGAGGACTTCGAAGCGGACGACTTCGAAGCGGACGACTGTCTGGCGTCGGAGGGAGGCATGACTCCTCAGAGTGTCCCCAACCCGCGCCCGGGGATCAACCTCACGCCGCGGATGGGGTGGGACCCAGACCGCCCGCCGCCTCGCCCGCCCCTCGACGACCCTTCTGGTAGAGCAGCACGGCGCCAAAAACGAACATGCACAGCGAGATGAACTGGCTGGTGGAGACGTTGTACCAGGCCTCCAGCGGCACCGCGCCCGCAAGCCCCTGGCCCCCCATTGACGCCAGGAGCCCGTGCAGGGTGCCTCGCTCCACGTCCCCCCGGAACAGCTCCACCGTGCTGCGCAGCACCGCGTAGGCCATCAGCCACAGGGCGAAAATCTGCCCGTGGAAGCGGCGGAAGCGGCGCGCGTACAGGAGCCCCACGAAGAGGACGAGCTGTCCCACGGACTCGAAGAGCTGGGTGGGGTAGACGCCCAGGGTATGGCCGTGCTGGAGCACCCAGTCGGAGATGCGCACCGCGTCCGGCGCCGCCTGGTGCAGAATCTGCCCTGTCGTCTCCACGACGAAGCGCGAGTCCTCCAACTGCGAGGAGTACGCGAGGCTGGACGAGCTGCCCACCCGCCCGAACAGGTCCTGCGCGATTCCAGGCCCCGGGAAGTGCACGGCGGCCGCCGCGTGCGAGGGCGCCACGTCCCCCCAGCAGCACCCCGCACTGAAGCAGCCCAGCCGGCCCAGGCACTGGCCCAGCGACACGGTGGGGATGCACACGTCCGCCAGCCGCAGGAAGTCCATGCCCGTGGAGCGCGCGTAGAGCCACGCCGCCACCCCCGCGCCGATGAGGCCTCCGTAGAAGACGAGCCCGCCGCCCAGCGAGAACACCTGCGACCAGTCCCGGGCGTAGTCCTTCCAGTTGACCAGGATGAAGAGCAGCCGGCTGCCGCCGATGCCGCCGATGAGCACCCAGAAGGCCATGTCCAGCACCTGCTCGCGCTTCTTCGGGCCCTCCACGTCCACCCAGAGGCCATCGACGAGCTTCACCTTGCGCCACTCGTCCTGGGCCAGCCGCCCCGCCACCGCCAGCGCCAGGGAGAAGCCCGTCGCCAGGAGCACGCCATAGGTGTGCAGGGGGATTCCCTCGCCCTTGCCGCCCGGGAACGCATCCGCGGGCAGCGCGTACTTCAGGCCGAACCACGCGAGCCCCACCCCCGCGACACCGAAGCCCAGCGCGCGCAGCAGCCGGTCCGTGGAGGTCGTCGCCGCGCGAAGGCCCGTCTTCGGGTCCAGCTCGCCCTGCGCGCCCCGCCACCCGTTGAAGGCGATGTAGCCCACCGTACCCGCGGCGACCGCGTACAGCAGCAGCTGCGTCCAGAGGCTGGTGAAGGTGAAGCGGAAGAGGACGGGGAGCATGAGGACCTGCCGGAAGGCGAAGAGGGCGGCGCGGCGCGAAGGCTATCCTCGTCGCGCTGCCAGGCAAGGTGAGGGGGCTCGCCGGTCCGCCCGGCTGCCCTCCCGGGAGGCGCTGCTTCAGGCGGCCTTGGACGGGGCCGGTGCGGGCTTCTCCTTGCGGACGAAGGCGTCCACGAGCAGCAGCCCCACACCCACGCAGATGGCCGCGTCGGCGATGTTGAACGAAGGCCACGCGGCCTTGTCGAACCAGTGGGCCTCCAGGAAGTCGATGACGAAGCCCCGCGCCAGCCGGTCGATGTAGTTGCCCAGCGCGCCGCCCAGCACGAGCGGCAGGCCCCACAGCGCCCACTTCTCCTCCGGGTCCGAGCCGGACAGCTTGCGGAAGTAGAAGACGATGAGGACCACCGCGCCCAGGCTCACCACGTGGAAGAGCGGACCGCGCTTCTCCGGGGACATGCTCCGGAACAGGCCCCAGGCCGCGCCCGGGTTCTCCGCGTAGCGCAGGCGGAAGAAGGAGTCGGCGACCTCGATGCTGCGGCGCGAGCGGTAGTGCAGCCCGTCGAAGCCCTGCGAGGGAGGCTCGCCGAACATGGCGCCCAGGCGCCCGCCCAGCGTCTCCTGCCCTTGCATCTGGGAGGTCAACTCACGGACGACGAGGTACTTCGTCCACTGGTCCAGGACGATGACGCCCAGGGCGACGGCGATGAGGATGACGTATTTGCGAGGCACGGCCCGGGGCTTACACCACCAGCCCCCCAGCCGTCACGGATTGGGGCTCTGCGTCAGGGGCGCCGGAACGGTCTCCGGGCGACGCACCTTGAGCGAGTCCAGCAGCATGAAGGCCACGCCCACGCAGATGGCCGCGTCGGCGACGTTGAAGGTGGGCCAGCGCATGCCTGGCTGGTTGCGCCAATGCCAGTCGATGAAGTCGATGACGTAGCCGCGAATCAGCCGGTCCATGAAGTTGCCCAGCGCGCCGCCGGTGATGAGCGCCAGCGCCACGCGCACCAGCTTCTGGTCCAGCGAGGTGCGGCGGTACATCAGGAAGATGAAGGACAGCGCCGCCACGCTCACCACGTGGAAGAACCCGCGCCGCACGCCGTCCGGCAGGTTGGCGAACAGGCCCCACGCCGCGCCCGGGTTCTCCACGTAGCGGAAGTGCCAGTAGTCCTCGATGAAGCGATGGGGCCGCGTCACCGTCCGCTCACCCTGGGGCGGCGGGTTGTTGTCCAGGTTCTGCTGGGTGAAGTAGCCCGTCACCCGGGCCACCCCTTCCCGCCCATCCAGGGCATCTGTCAGCCGGGACACAGCCAGATATTTGGTCACCTGGTCGGCGACGAGCACCGTGGTGGCCACGAGGAGCAGGAGGCGGAGGGAGGCTTTCATGACGCGTCCCCATCCTCTAACCCGCTCCCCCGAGCCCTGACAACCCGGTGTGCCTGGCCGGCCCCAGGTGGCCTGCCCGCTCTGTCTCCCTGCCAGCGCTTCTTTGGGGCATGGTGGAGCCATGTCGCCTGTTGAGCCCGACGTGAATCCTTCAGTCTCCGACACGCCCCCACCCGCCCCGACCCAGGCGGCGAAGCCCGAGAAGCCGTCGCTGATGGCGCGCTTCAAGACGCTGATGCTGGAGTACGGCCCGCTGGCGCTGGTGACGAACTACGTCATCTTCGGCCTGGTGCTGGTGGGCTTCTACTTCGCCATCAAGCTGGGCTTCCAGCCGTCGAGCCCCGGGGAGCAGGCGGGCTCGTGGGCGGCGGCCTACGCGGCCTCGCAGGTGGTGAAGCCGTTGCGACTGGCGGCGGTGTTCGTGCTCACGCCGCTCATCGCGCGCATCCCGCCGGTGGCGCGCTTCATCGAGCGCAACAAGCACAAGTGGAGCTTCTGAGCGCACGCGGCGACCCGGGCATGGGCCGCCGCGCGCGCGCGTCACCGACTCAGAAGTTGGGGACGCGGAAGTCCTTGATGATGCCCATGTGCTGCATGCTGGGGGCACCGCTGTCGTTGGACAGCACCGGCGAGATTTCCGACAGCGGCGTGTAGACGCGGCTGTCGAGCACCAGTCCGCCCGCGAAGGTGCTGGAGCCGATGACGGTGGACTGGCGGTACTGGTTCAGGTCCGCGTCCGCCAGCACGTGGTCATACGGCTTGTTCCGGTTGGCGTTGGTGTTGACGTTGCCGTTCTTGTCGGCCGGATACGGCGCGGTGGTGACGACCACGTTCTTGAACGTGGTGAAGGCGGCCTCCGAGCGGCTGTCGGTGTTGAGGTCGCCGCCGATGACCAGGTAGTCGCTCTCAGGCACCTGCGCCCGGATGTAGTTGACGATGAGGTTCGCCTCGTTGTTGCGAGCGCCCGAGCCCGACGTCAGCAGGTGCACGCTCACCGCCCAGAGGTCCTTCGGACCGGGGATGTCGATGCGCGCCCACGCGAAGTCGCGGTTGGAGACCTGCGTGTCGTTCCACTCACCCGACTGGATGATGGGCCAGCGGCTGATGATGCCGTTGGGGATCTGCGCGCCTTCCTCCCGGTAGTAATAGAAGCCGGGGCCCACCTGGCTCACCAGCGAGCTGATGTCCGCCACCGAGTCGGTCCGGTAGTTGAACTCCTGGATGAGCACGACGTCGGGGTCCACGCCCTGCATCAGCCGGATGCCGTGGCCCGGGTCGTAGTCCTGCCCGTTCCCGCTGGAGATGTTCGCCGCCATGATGCGGATGTTCGTGTAGCCACCCGTCCCTGTGCCGGCGTCGGTCTCCGTGCCCGCGTCGGTGCTCGTGCCCGCGTCGGTGCTCGTGCCCGCGTCGGTGCTCGTGCCCGCGTCGATGGGGTCGGGGCCGGCGTCAACCGGGGTGCCCGCGTCGATGGGGCCGGGGCCGGCGTCGATGGGGTCAGGGCCGGCGTCGATCGGGGTGCCCGCGTCGATGGGGCCGGGACCCGCGTCAATGGGGTCAGGGCCCGCGTCGAGCGGGGTGCCCGCGTCGATGGGGTCGGGGCCGGCGTCAACCGGGGTGCCCGCGTCGATGGGGTCGGGGCCCGCGTCGGTGACAGGGCCGGGACCGGCATCGGTCTCCGTGCCAGGACCCGCGTCAATCGGGGTGCCCGCATCCGTGATGGGGCCGGTACCCGCATCGGCCTCCGTGCCTGGACCGGCATCGGTCTCAGTGACAGGGCCCGCGTCGGTCTCGATGTCGCCACCATCCAGCGTCGACCCGCCGCCGTCGGTCTCCTCGCCACCATCCCCCGCATCGGCGCCGGCATCCGGGGTCGCTTCGCAGACCTCGCTCGGCAGACAGAAGGTCGCCTCGCCGCCGTCGCGCTCCTCACCCGTGGGGCAGCACGCCGCCTCCGACTGACCACACACGGCCTGCGGTCCACACGGACGCACGCAGATGGAGCGATCATAGAACGGGACGAAGCGGCACTCCTCGTCCGCACCACAAACCCCCGCGTCCTGCCGTGGATCACACTGCACCCACAGCACCCCGCCGTCCTCCACCGGCAGCGGCGGCTTGGGCGGATCCGACTCACCACAGGCCAGCGCGAGAATCGTGAGCGAAACCGCCGCACACGCGAGGTAGGAAAAGGTCTTCTTCATGCGCTGAGGCCTGCTTCCGTGATGACGATTCAAAAGGTGTCAGCCGTCAGCACCGGCATGCGGACGGGGGCCGGAGTATAGAAGACGACCCGGGCCTCAGTCCTGCGACTTACCGCCAAATCGAACATTTACAGCGGTGAAAATCGTGGAGTGGACCTCTCCCAACCCCCTGGCCGCGCGTCGCGGCGGAATCCAGAGCCGCCAGTGGTGACCGTTCGACTCCATGGCCGACTGAAGGACTTCCTCTCTCCGGAGAAGCGCGCCCAGGAGGCGTTGCAGGTGACGCCCCAGGGGTCGCCCTCGGTCAAGGACCTCATCGAGTCGCTCGGACCGCCGCACCCCGAAGTGGACCAGGTGCACGTCAACGAGGAGCCAGTGGGCTTCGCGCATCGCGTGGCGCCCGGCTCGCGGGTGGAGGCGTGGCCCGCGCTCCAGCCCGTGGAGGGCATGCCCCGCTTCGTGCTCGACGTGGGGCTGGGGCGACTGTCGGGCTTCCTGCGGATGCTCGGCTTCGACACGCTCTGGCGCAACGACTTCGCGGATGAGGAGCTCGCGCGAATCTCGAGCACCGAGCAGCGCGTCGTGCTGACGCGGGACATCGGCGTGCTCAAGCGCGGAGAAGTCGTGCTGGGTTACTTCCCGCGCGAGACGGACCCCGCGGAGCAGCTGGTGGAGGTGGTGCGCCGCTACGGGCTCGGAGCCCGGATGAAGCCGTTCTCCCGGTGCATCGCCTGCAACGCCTCCCTGAGTCCCGCGGAACCTCACGAAGTGACAGGCCGCGTCCCCGAAGGCGTCGCGGAGCGTCACTCGCACTTCCAACAATGTCCCGACTGCCGCCGGGTCTTCTGGGCGGGCTCGCACCAGGAGCGAATGCAGGCCCTGGTGGACCGGCTGCGCGCGCTGGAGCAGGAGCGCTGAGCACGGTGGCCTGGGCCTAGGGCCCGGACACTCCCGCCGTGAACCCACGCACTACGCAAAAGCACGTAGCCTCGCACTTTTTGCGAGGTCTTTTTAGACCCAATACACCTAAGTAGAAGCCCGCACCGGAGGGATTTCAGTGGGTTGCCGACTTGCCCTTGCGGGCATGTGAGTTGCTGGGTTGACGACACTTCCGTCGCTTTCCCCCGAGCGGCGCGCACTGGAGTTCCTCGATGGCGCACCGAAACCTACCCCGGCCCAGAGCCGCCCGGGGATTCACGCTCCTCGTCGCGCTCGGCGTCGTCGTGGTCGTGACGATGGCGGTGATGCTGAGCTACCGGGTGGTGGGCCGCGAGGCGGACACCCAGTCGGACGCGCGCCGGCAGAAGGAAGCGTTCTTCGCGGCGGAGGCGGGGTTGGCCGAGGGCCGCGAGGCCATGCGCCTGCGCTCCTCCCCTGGCGAGACGACCTACCTCCAAGCCTTCACGGCCCTCCTGGCCGCGAACGCCACTGTCACGGAGCTGGGGTTGGCGGGTGCCAATCCCCCCTGGATGGAGCTGCTTCCCGCAAGCCCTGGCGACCCCTGGAACTACCTGCGACTGGCGCCTGCCGCCATGCCCGCCGCCGAGAAGGCCAATGGGACGGGTGACCCCTACGTCGACTACCCGGAGCAGAACAACGTCCGCTACCGCGTCTTCGTGCGCGACGACGTCGACGACAACGACCCCAACTCCGACGGCAACGGGCGGGTCTGGGTGGCGTCCGTGGGCGAGGTGCTCAGCCGGGACGGACGCCCCACGAGGGCCATCGTCCAGGCGCTCATCATCAACCAGGTCGGCGCCATCGCCATCAGCCCCGGCTGCCCGATGGGCGGCTGCGGCCCCGACAACACCTACAACAATCCGCAGCCAGGGGCACCCGCGAATGGGCCCATCCGAGCCCTCCCCAACAACACGCCCTGATTCCCTCGCTGTCCCGCGAGTCTCCCCATGAAACGTCTTTCATTAGTCGCACTCCTGTTGCTGCCCGGGTTCGCCGCGGCGAACGCCGAAGGACAGAGCGCGTTCCAGAAGGCCTGCGTCGGCTGTCACACCCTGACGCCGCAGCCCACGAAGAGCGCGATGAGGGCCCAGAAGAACGGCGGCCCCCGCATCAAGGTGCCCGTGCGGTCCGCGGAAGAGCGCCGCGTGGAGCTGGGCCCGAAGGTGAAGGAGCGCTCCAGCGAGGGGCTCCGCACCTGGATTGCCGCGCCCAGCCAGAGCAAGAAGGACACGCGCTGCGACACGCGCGGGATGCACCCCACCGAGATGGATGCGCTGGTGTCCTATCTGAAGACCAGCTCGCGACCGCCTCCGCTGTCTCGCGAAGAGCAGCTCCGTCAGCAGCTCGAGAAAGACCTCGCCGCCCGCCGCGCGAAGCAGCGCCGCGAGTCGCTTGAATCCGCCCGTCCTTCCCAGGGGAAGAAGTGATGAGAACCCTTCACCGCGCCCTCGCCGTGCTCTGCCTGCTGGCGGCCCCGCTCGCGGCCGCTCAGGTCTCGAACGTCGCCAACCTCTGCGAAGACAACCTGTCCAAGGACAAGCAGGACGGCTTCGGCAACGCCGAATACGACAGCGCAGCAGAGGAGGAGAACCCGAGCATCGAGCTGACGACCAGCGGGCGCCACGCGCCCGACACGTCGAACATCCAGCTCCAGCCTCCGGAGCCGCTGAACTCCGAGGAAATCAAGTTCCCCTACGACCAGCGCGTCACCATCAGCTACGTGTTCGAGTCCGCCGGCGCTTCGCACGCGCTCGGGTACATGTACCTGGAGGACCTGCGCAAGCCGGGCCGCGAGTACGTCAACGCGCAGGGGGAGCTGCTCGACAAGAACGAGAACGGCATCTTCGACCTGCACGAAGACCTCTACAACCTGGGCCCCACCGAAGGAACCAAGGCGCGCACCTACGTGGGCAAGGCGGGAGACCGCCGCTGCACGGTGCGGAGCTTCACGTCCGACGGTGAGACCTACACCGAGCCGGATATCGCCCGGAGGGATTGCGGCGCCTCCTGGGAGCGCGTCACCGGACGCAATGGCCTGGCCGATGGCCGCCCGGGCGGGGGCTCTGACCATATCGACACGGACATCGTGGGCACCGCCAAGGGAGTCGACGACGTCGACGACACCCAGTTCTCCGACAAGGGCTTGTTCCCCCACATCCCCAACCTGCTGGAGCCCGCTGACGACGAGAACGGCAACATGGGCGTCGGGCAGATGGTCTTCCTGCTCGCGGATGACGATGACGGCGATGATACCTGGGGCAACCTGGCGCCCGTCGGCGACATCGGCGACTACGACAATGGCATCCCCGACTACAACGTCACCGCATATGACAACCGGGGCATCCTGCGCGCGGGCGCGGACAACGTCGTCGACATCAACGACCGCACCGTCGACCTGGGGCTGGTCAAGGGCCAGAAGGAAATCGTCTTCTTCCTCATCGTCTACTACGACTCCAACCATGGCCCGAACGAAGGCACCGTCTATCCCTGCCTGAAGCAGGACGCCGACGGGAAGTGCCTGCTGCACATGCGCTCGCCCATCTCCGTCTTCTTCTCCAAGGCGGCGTGGAACATGGACCAGAACTCCCTGTCCAATGCGGTGGTGGCCGAGCGCAACATCGGCTGCCCCTATGTGTCCAGCTGCACCTTCGAGAACCCGACGAGGACCGCGGCCGCCCAGTGCATGCTGGCGGACAACAGCCGGAAGCTGTGTGGCTGGCTGGACAGCGGCACGCTGACCCGGCTGAGGACGCAGGCCACCTACGGCAACCTGGTGATGCCCAAGGAGGCGGTGAAGATTCCTCGCCCCACCGGCACCCACCGCAACCCCATGCCACACGTCATCGTGGGCGCGCCGTCCACGGACGAGTTCCGCTGGATTCTGGGCTTCGAGGACCTTCCGGGTGGCGGCGACCGCGACTTCAACGACGTGGTGTTCGTCATCAACAAGCAGAACGGAGGCACCTTCCGCTCCGGCAGCCTCACGGGCGAAATCGACCTGAGCGACGCCGAGGACTTCGTCATCACCAAGGTGCGCTTCTCGCGCTACGACGACTCCGCGCCCTACGCGGGCACCTGCTCCACCCCTCCGTGCTGGACTGAAGCGACACCGGGAGCCTGCTCGCTGCCGGGCAAGCCCGCACCCTCCATCCAGTACTCGGTGGCGGTTGACTGCCACACTGTCGAGTACGACACCGTGCTCAACCAGTACGTCCGCAAGAAGAACGAGAACCGCACCTGGATTCCGGTGCGCTTCGACGCGGGAGACGCCAACACGAAGGAGCTGGACCTGTTGGAGCTGGGCTTCACCGGCTCGCAGCTGTGCTGGAAGGTGGACATCACCAGCCCGGATGACCGGTGCATCCCCGTCGTCGACAACGTCAACGTGGGCTATCAGGCCGTCCGCGCCGGCAGCTACTCGCGCTCGTCACCTTCCACGGTGGGCAACGCCATCGTCTGGGGCGTGAACGAGACGCCCGGCAGCGCCTGGGGCAAGAACTGGCCCGGTAGCGGCCAGCCCGAGGCCACCGTGCGCACCTACGACAACCGCAAGGACTACTCGGTGCGCGGCCGGCTGTACTTGCGCTCGCTCTATGACCCCGAGAAGACGGACGTCACCAACGTCGTCGAGCGTTGGGATGCCGGCAAGGTGATGGCCATGAGCTTCGGCGGGTCGCTGAATCCGCTCAACCGCAAGCTGTACACGCAGAAGGCGGACGGCACCCGGGCCACCCTCGAAGACGACATGGACGGCCCCGGCTCGAAGTTCAGCCTCGTCTTCCCGGACTCGCTCTGCAACGAGCAGATCGCCGGCAAGCCCCTCTACGACATCAACGGCGACGGCAAGTGCGGCACGCCCACCATCACCAGCCCTCCGTCCAAGGTGAACCTCACCGACAACAACGACCGGAACCTCTTCCGGGAGTGGCTCTACGGGTGGGAAGACCACCAACTGCCGGGAGCCACCAACGTGAAGCGCCCCTGGCCGATGGGCGGCATCAACCTGTCCACGGTGGCCCTGGCCGTCCCGCCGTACCTGGACACATGGGCGATGAACACCCTGCCCGCGGAGCGCGACCTGTACCGCCGCAACTTCATGACGCCGCTGAAGACGCGTCCCACCGTCGCCTACGTGGGGACGATGAACGGCTTCATGCACGCGTTCGACTCCGGCGAGTTCCGCGTGGAGGGCAAGGACGCGTGCACGAACGGCGTCACCCAGCTCCGCGGCTACTTCGAGCACACGGGCGCGGCCTGCGTCACCCCCATCGCCCCGCGCAAGTACGGCGAAGGCGAGGAGAAGTTCGCGTACATGCCGCGCATCCTGCTCGACCGCTACCGCTACCTGTACGTGAAGTACCCGGGCACGGGTGACAAGCCCAAGCCGCAGATGGATGCCTCGCCCACCGTCACCAACGTGGACTTCGGTGGCCTGGCCTCCAAGTGGACGCCCGCCTCTGGCACCGTGGTGACGGAGCGTCCGTTGAAGGGCGCCCGAACGGTGCTCGTCTCAGCGTCCGGCAGGACGAGCCCCGCCATCTACGCGCTCGACATCACCCACCCTGGCACCGCCACGTACCCGACGCCGCTGTGGGAGTTCAACCTGAACGACACCAGCATCTTCGACGCGTTCGAGGACGCGGCTGACGACGACCCGGACGTGCTGTTGCCGGACAACGCCGGCTCGCGCCATGCGCCCTCCGTGGTCCGCATCAAGTGGGGCACCGAAACGGACGGCAAGTGGGCGGCCGTCGTCGGCACGGACTACAAGCCCGCTTCCGGCCGCTCCGGCACGCTCTACCTGCTGGACATGAGCACGGGCAGGCCCCTGAAGAAGGGCTCCGCTCCCTCGGGTGCCCACGCGGGTGTCATCACCCTGGACGAGGGCTTCGGCGTCGCTGGAGCCACCGCGATGGTGGACCTCAACCGCGACGGCAACTACGACGTCATGTACGTGCCCACCACGGCCGGCAGCGTGTACCGCATCAACCTGGACTCGGTGGAGACGAGCAGGGACCTGGGCCGTCAGGTCAAGACGTGCCGGGTGGCCAGCGCTCCGATGGCCGCTTCCACGCACCGCGATGCGGCGAACAACCCCGCTGGCACCGCCCACTTCCAGCAGATCCACTCCAACATCGCCGTGAAGGTGGTGCGCGAAGGCGCCAAGCCCGTGGTGCGCTTCTACTTCGGCACCAGTGATAACCCGGACGAGTTTGGCGACGGTCCTCCCAACAAGGAGAACTACAAGTACCACCTGATGGGGTTCGAGGACCCGAACCCCGAGGGCTCGGCGGCCTGCGACCTGCTGGAGCCGCTCTGGGTGTCCCCGCTGGACCCTGGCCAGACGGTGTGGGGTGGCGTGTCGCTCAGCGATGAGAAGGTCTTCACGACCACCGCCGTGGGCACAGCCGCCGACGTCTGCAACCTGAGCGAGGACACGAGCGGCAAGCTCTACACCACGTCGCAGCTGCCGGACGGCAACGGCTCCGCGGAGCAGTCGAGCGTGGAGCTTGGCGGCCATGGCGTCAGCGCGCCGGTGGTGCATGACCAGCACGCGTTCATCCTGTCGGCCACGGGTCAGATGATGATGGTGGGCGACGACAAGTGGAACAACGGCGCGGGCAACGCGGGAGAGACCCGCTCGCGCGTGCTCGTGTACGACCCGATTCCGGATGGAAGGCTGCCTCGATGAGTCCCTCGCGGTTCCAGGCCTCCAGGGGCGTCACGCTCCTGGAGGTGCTCGCCACCATGGCCGTGATGCTCGTGGGCATCGCGGCGGTGATGACGCTGGTGACGCAGATCAGCGCGTCCAACCGGCGCACCCTCACCGCCACCCAGGCACAGCTGCTCGCGGAGCGGACCTTGGAGAACATCACCTCCATGGGCTGCTCGGCGGAACCCCCGTGTGCCAACCTGATACCCCTGGATGGTCAGCGCACCAACCTGTGGCAGACGGCCGGAGGAGACGTGAAGACCTCCGCGCCCGCTGGTGACGTGGCGCGCCAGTACGAGGTGGCGGTGGACGTCGACAGCCCGGCGCTCGCGGGCTCCATCGAGGCTGGCGCCGCCGGGTTCCCCCCCGTGAACAGGGACCTGGGTGGCTCGGCGGGCACGCCGGGCAACGTCGCCAATGTTCGCGTCTCGGTGAGCTGGGTGGAGCCGGGCCGCACGGGACGCCAGGTCGTGGTCCTTCAGACGAGGATGGCGCCATGAGCAGGACGATTCGTTCCCAAGGCGGCTTCACCCTGCTGGAGGTGATGATCTCCAGCGCCATCGGCGTCATCGTGCTCGGTGTGGGCCTGGTGGTGGGCATGCAGATGCAGCGGCGTGCCCTCTTCGAGGAACAGACGATGGTGGCGCAGGTGACGGGGCGGGCGGTGAAGGACCTGCTCACCCTGGACGTTCAGCGCGCCGGCATGGGCATGGGCAACTCCCCCATCCAGTTCTCGGAAGGTGACCAGCGCTTCGCCTTGATGAGCTGGTCCAAGATGGACATGCGGTTGGCGCCGGCGCCGTTCACGGCGGACCCGGGCTTTTCGCTCCCACTCGCGGGCACGCCGTACGTCGACATGGCCTCGGATGTGTTGCAGCTCTACTGGGGTGACCCGCGCACCATGTTGACGCTCGGGGGCTGCTCGGGTGGCGGCGACTCCGTCCGCAATAGCGGCCAGCTGTGCACGCCTTCAAATCCTTCCATGGCGCTGGTGCCCTCCGGCGGACCGACGTCGACGCCGGTCATCGTCAGCAACCCGACCGAGGGTGACGTGGCCTGTCACTTCCGGCTGACCCAGATTCAAAACAACCCGGCGCCGACCGCGGCGAGGGTGACGGCGACTCCGGGCCATGGCGCCGCCACGACGAACACGGGGCTGTGCGCGACTGAAGGGGACCCGAAGTGGAGGGACCTGGGTTGGACACTCATGCGCACCGTGGGCGCGGCCTACCGGGTGAACTGGGCGGGCGGCAGTCCCGCGCTGGAGTACCTGGCCCCGGGCGCGGCCAACTGGGCGGTGGTGAGTCGGGACGTGGAGCGGATGCAGATTCGCCATGCCGTCATCGACCTGACGCAGCCCAACAATGCCTACCGCTGGTTCCCGACCAGCCTGACCACCGGCACGCCTATCGATAAGTGCACCATCAACGGCGCCACGGCCTGCACGGTGGATGTGCTGGCTCCGACTGAGGCACCTATCGCCAATGATGCGGACCTGCGCGCGCGGCTGCGCCAGCGGGTGCGCGAGGTGGAAATCACGCTGGTCATCCGGACGGCGCGCTCGGACCGGTCCGTCGTGGACCCGGCGACCATCAACGTGTTGGACAAGGATGACTTCCCGCAGGACGGCTTCAAACGGCGGACCTATACCCTCCGGGTAGCGCCCCGAAACTTCGTGACGGCCGGGCTGCAGGCCCCCGCGGCAGGGACGTGAGCATGATGCGCGAACGTGGAATGACGCTGTTGGAGTTGATGATCGCGCTGGCGGTGGTGGGGCTGATGCTGTCCATGGCGCTGATGGGCATCCAGACGCCCATCGACGGGCAGCGTGAGTCGGCCGCGACGCGGGAGCTGTGGTCCTCCGCGCTGCGGGCACGTCAGCGCGCCATCGCCACCAACCAGCCGGTGCGCATCGTGGTGGAGCCCAACATCACGATGCCGGATGGACTGGTGCGGACGGTGGCCCGCTGGGAGCGACTGACGTGCGGCAACGAATGGGACAACAACACCTGCCCCCAGGTCGCCTGCGTCAACGCCACCTGCCGCACCAACGCGGCCTGCTGCTCGGAGACGGGGCCCGACATCGTCATCCCCGACACGATGGATGCGTCCTCGGTGCATGGGCTCTGCTACCTGCCGGGCATGGGCCGCGCGGTGCGACCCGGAAACCTGGGCTGCCTCCAGGGCCAGCTCGACAACACGGCGGCGCTCGCCGCCGCGGCCCCGGGCAACCTGCGGCTCAACTTCAACGCGGAGTCCGGTCGCCCCCGCAGCCTGCTGATGGTGGAGCCCCTCACCGGGCTGGCTTCACTGCTCGACTGCGACTCCAAGCGGGCCGAGGACCGGCCCGTGCCCGAGTGCACGGTCACTCCGCCGCCTCCCTGAGCCGAGCCGTCCTCCCGGCGGGTGAAGCCCACGGCTCCACCCGCTGGAACACCTGGAAGTCCCACGGGCTCGAGTCTCCTCACGGAGCTCGGGCCCGTTTCATGTCCCAAGGACTACGCCGCCAGCGCCTCGCGACACTTGAGGCACACGTCGCCGCCCTGCCCCACCGCTTCCGAGTACGTCCAGCAGCGCGGGCACTTGTGGCCAAGCGCCGGCTTCACCTCGGCCAGCACCTTCGCGCCCTCGCCGAACGCGCGCGTCACGTCCAACGACGTCGCGTTGATGCCCTCGGCGTCCACCAGCTCCACCTGGCTGGTGATGAAGAGGCCCGGCAGCTCGTCCAGGTGCGCCTTCAGGAACTCCCGCACCGGGGCCGACGCCATCAGCAGCACCCGCGCCTCCAGCGACGCGCCAATCCGCTTCTCGCGGCGCGCCGCCTCCAGCACGCCCTGCACCGCCTCGCGCAGCGCGAACAGCTTCGCGTAGCGCTCCGCCAGCGCCGGCTCCAGCTTCGCGCGCGCCTCCGGGAAGCCCGCCAGGAACACGCTCTCCGTGGCCTTGCCCGGCAGGAAGCCCCACGCCTCCTCGGCGGTGAAGCTCATCACCGGCGACAGGAGCCGCAGCAGCACGGAGGCCACCTCGTGCAGCACCGTCTGCGCGCCCCGCCGCGCCTTCCCATCCGTGCGCCACGTGTAGAGGCGGTCCTTCAGGATGTCGAAGTACACCGCCGACAAGTCACCCGCGCAGAAGTCCACCACCGTCGCGTAGACGAGGTGGAACTCGTAGGCCTCGTACGCCTGCTTCACGCGCGTGACGACTTCCGACAGCCGGCCCAGCGCCCACTGGTCCAACGGCAGCAGCTCCGCGTACGGCACCGCGTGCAGCGCCGGGTCGAAGTCGTACAGGTTGCTCAGCGCGTAGCGCACCGTGTTGCGAATCTTCCGGTAGCCCTCCGACAGGCCCTTGAGAATCTGGTCCGACAGGCGCACGTCGTTGCGGTAGTCGCTCGCCGCCACCCACAGGCGCAGCACCTCCGCGCCGTACTGCGTGATGATCTTCTCCGGCGCCACCACGTTGCCCAGGCTCTTCGACATCTTCTCGCCCTTGCCGTCCACCACGAAGCCGTGCGTGAGGCACGCCTTGTAGGGCGACATGTCGCGAGTCCCCACCGCCACCAACATGGACGAGTGGAACCAGCCCCGGTGCTGGTCACTCCCCTCCAGGAAGAGGTCCGCCGGAATCCGCTGCCTGCGCTCCAGCACCGCGGAGAACATGCACGCCGAGTCGAACCACACGTCGAGGATGTCCGTCTCGCGGCGGAACTCCCCGTGCCCGCAGCGCGAGCACTTGAAGCCCTCGGGCAGGAAGTCCTTCACCGGCGTGCGGTACCACACGCCCACGCCTTCCTTCTCGACCTGGGCCGCGACCTTCTCCATCAACTCCGGCGACACGAGCGACTCGTCACAGCCCTCGCAGTACGCGATGCAGATGGGCACGCCCCAGGTGCGCTGACGGCTGATGGTCCAGTCCGGCCGCGTCTCCAACATGCCCCGGATGCGGCTGTGCCCCCACGAGGGCACCCACTCCACCTTGTCCACCTCCGCCAGCACCTCCTGACGGAACGTCTTCTCCCCGTGGAACGGCACGTCCATGGGGATGAACCACTGATACGTCGCGCTCAGGATGATGGGGTTGTGGCAGCGCCAGCAGTGCGGATAGCTGTGCGCCACCGTGTCCTTCGCGTCGTTCAGCAACGCGCCCTTCTCCACCAGGACGGCGATGACGAGCGGGTTCGCCTCGAACACGCGCTTGCCCGTGAGCGCCTCGCCCACCGTGTCGTCGTAGCGGCCGTCCGGACGCACCGGGTTGTAGATGTCCAGCCCGTAGCGCAGGCCTACCTCGTAGTCCTCCTGCCCATGCCCCGGCGCCGTGTGCACCAGGCCCGTACCGGCCTCCAACGTCACGTGCTCGCCCAGGACGA
Source organism: Corallococcus terminator (assembly GCF_049194865.1). Classification (GTDB taxonomy): domain Bacteria; phylum Myxococcota; class Myxococcia; order Myxococcales; family Myxococcaceae; genus Myxococcus; species Myxococcus terminator_A. The sequence continues at coordinate 322,316 of NZ_JBLZWL010000001.1, forward strand.
TGCGGCCCCGGCGCTCGTAGAACGGGTGCTGGTACGTCAGGTGCTCCAAGTCCTGTCCCTGCGCGTACGCGAGGATGCGCGACGGATCCACCAGCGCCGCCGCGGACACTTCGCCGCCCGGCAGCTCCACGTGCTTCACCGCCAGCTCGTCCGCCTTCACCTCCGCCAGCACCTTGGGCAACAGGTCCTTGGCCACGCAGATGACGCGCGAGCCCAGCTGGTAGAAGACGTACTCCAGCTCCGGATTGACGGCGATGGCCAGGTTGGCCGGCAACGTCCACGGCGTCGTCGTCCAGATGGCGAAGGCGACGTCCTTGCCCTTCAGCGCGGGCACCCGCTCGGCGAGTTCAGGGCCCGCCGCGAAGGCCACGTACACGGACGGGGACTCGTGCTCCTCGTACTCGACCTCCGCCTCGGCCAGCGCCGTCTGGTCATACAGACACCAGTACACGGGCTTCTTGCGGCGGTAGAGCATGCCCCGGCGCGCGAAGACGGCCAGCTCACGGATTTCCTGCGCCTCATAGGCGAAGTCGAGCGTCTTGTAGGGCGCGTCCCACGAGCCGAACACACCCAGCCGCTGGAACTCCGCCTTCTGGATGTCGATGAACTCCAGCGCGTACGCGCGGCACTGCTCCAGGAAGGCGTCGCGCGACAGGGTGCGCTTGTCCACCTTCTTGTCCTTCAGTCGCTTCTCGACAGCCTGCTCAATCGGCAGGCCGTGCGTGTCCCAGCCCGGGATGAAGTCGCAACTGCGGCCCACCAGGTTGCGGTACTTCACCACGATGTCCTTGAGGACCTTGTTGAGCGCGTGGCCCGCGTGGAGGTGGCCGTTGGCGTAGGGCGGGCCGTCCGGCAGAACGAAGGGCTCACCGGCCGCGTTCTTCTCCAGAATCTTTCCCCAGATGCCGCGCTCCGCCCACCAGCCGAGCATCCTCGGCTCGAGCTGCGCCAGGTTCCCCTTCATCGGGAACTCCGTGCGCGGCAGGTTGACCGAGTCCTTGAAGTCCTTGTCCTGGGAGGGCGTGTCGCTCATGTCGACAGCGCCCGTAACACGCTCGGTGCAGCGCTTCAATCACCCGCGGGCCGCGCGTCCTCCTGGGACACCATCCGCCGCACGACGATGACGGCCAGCTTGCCGTCCTTCGCCGGAGTCAGCTTGAGCTGCAGCTCGTCCTGGCTGGAGCGATACAGCCGCGGCTCCACTTCCGCGAAGCCCGCCTGGGTCAGCTCGTTGCGGTAGTAGACCTCCACGTCCGCCGCCTTCGCGCTCACCGAGTAGACGAGCGTGCGCGCCCCCTCCATGTCCGTCTGCATCAGCCCCGCGCCGCCGGGATACACCGGCGCGACGTTGGACTGCGGACGCGGCCCCTGCGACAGGTCCGCCTGCCCCAGGAACACCGTCGTCGTCCCGTCCGGGTTGGGCTGGAGGATGGCCGTGTAGGTGATGAAGGCGCGCGTGTCGATGGCGGTAATCATCGGCTCGCGCAAGAGCTGCGGCTGGAGGGACTCCGCCGGGACATGCAGCCCCCAGAGCAGGAAGCGGTCCACCAGCACCCGGAGGATGTCGGCCGGCCTCGCCTTGCTGCGCACCGCGGAGAGCTTCACGGGGACGCCGCTGGAGAGCACCGGCTGCGTCACCTCCACCACGCCCACCACGCCGGGCACCTCCCACTTGAAGGCGGCCGCGCGCTGGGCGAACGCCTGTCCCGAGCACAGCACCAGCACCAGCGCCAGGCTCCAGGCCCCAGTCCTCGCGCGCGTCATCTAGCGCACCCGCCCGCTCTTGCCCTTGCGGGGCGTCTCCAGGCCCTCTGGCTGCACACAGCGCTCCGAGCACTCGTTGAACTTCTTGTCCTGCTTCTCCTGACAACGCAGGGCACAGGACTGGAAGGGCCCCGGCCGGGTGGGGTCCGACGAAGGCGTGGGACACCGGGCCATGCACGTGGTCATGGTGGCGTCGGCCTTGGTGGCGCAGTCCACTGCGCACTGGTTGCCGTCCGCCAGCGCCAGACGCGCGGCGAGCACGGCGCCCAGGCCCAGCGGCCCAAGCCACCCGGAGAGCGATGAGCGCCTCATCTCAATCACAGTCCTTTCCGAGGAAGCAGCTGCCGTTGCCCTTGCGCTCCAGATACGCGGCGCCATAGGGGAACGTGGTGACACCGATGACGGAGCCCGGCGTCGTGGGCCAGATGCGGGAGATGGGGTCCATGTGAGGCGGCACCTGGACGAAGTTGAGGGCCTCCTCACCCGCGGCGCTCATCCAGAAGGTCTTCTCCTTCATGCCCAGGCCCACCATGGCGAGCGCCGTCATGGGCAGCGGGTTCCAGAACAGGGCGGCCTGCGCCAGGTTGCTGCCGGCGGTGGGGATGGGCAGCGTCGTCGGCGTATAGGTGGACCACACCGCCGCGTGCAGGGGCACGTTGGTGCAGGGGATGAGCTGGTCCTGCATCAGGATGTTGCAGGTGGCTGACTCCAGCTCGCCCGCCAGGCCCCAGTCATCCACGAGCATGGAGAACCGGCCGCTGCAGTTGCCGCCCACCGCGCGCCCCACCGCGCAGACGCGCAGGTTGGTCAGCGAGTTGTCCAGGTTCTGCTTCTGGTAGAGCGCGCCCTCGGAGGGCCCGTCGAGGAAGGAGGTGGGGAAGCGCCAGGTGCTCAGCGTGGCCTCGGCGCTGCACGCGGTGCCCCCGTTGTCACGGTAGACGAGCCGCGTGAGCATGGCGCCCGCCCAGCCCACGCCCACGCCCGTGTCACACTGGACCTGCATCCCGGTGCCCTGGGTGAACACCTGGGTGATGCGGCCCGCGCCCGGCGTGGAGGACAGGCCCTTGAAGTCCGAGTAGCGCGCCTGCGCGTCCCGCGCGGCCCGGCGCATGGAGCCCTCGGCGTTGTCATACGTCACGGGGATGCGGTGCATCTGCCCGTGGGTGCCGTCCCACAGCGCGGAGACGGCGGCCTCCTGCACCTTCAGCGACAGGAAGCCCACCTCCGCGAAGTGGATGCCGAAGGCGATGATGGTGACGAACAGCGTGGTGCCGATGGCCGCCTCGAGCAGGGCCTGGCCCCGCGCGTGACGGCGCTGAAGACGCATGCGGCGCGGTGTCGTCATCACTGAAGCCCCTTGAAGCCCGCGTTGCGCAGTTCCTGGAAGGCCTGCGCCGCGACGGGCGAGCTGAGTCCCAACGTGTTGACGGCGTCCCCCACGCCGTCGCTGTCGATGTCCGCGCCCACCAGCGTGGCGCGCCAGTAGGGGTTGAGCAGGTTGGGCGGCTCGGCCCAGTGGTTGAAGCCCAGGCTCTCACCGCGGTGGTAGTAGGCGATGCCCGTGGACATCGCCGTCTGCGTGTTGTTCGGCGTGCCGTCCGCCAGCGTGAAGCTCCTGGCGTCGTACACGTTGCCCGCGCCGGTGGACTCGAAGCGGTAGCGGAAGGACAGGTCCCAGGGGTCCAACCGGCGCGCCATCAGGTCGCGCTGGACGACGGCGAAGTTCTTCGGCTGGGCGTAGTTGTTGCCCTCGGCGTTGAGCAGCCGCGTGAGGTTGTAGTCGAGGAACGGCGGCCAGATGCCCGGGCACGACGAGGGCCCGCCCAGGCAGGGCACCAGCATGTGGTTGAAGGGGCCGCCCACGTCTCCGCCGCCCGTCCACGTGTGCTGGGGCCGGGGGATGAAGCCGCCCGACGACACCAGGGTCGCCACGGTGGACTGCACGCCGGCCACGCTCGCCGGACAGGCCACGGGGTCTCCACCGTGCAGCAGGTGGTTGTACATCCAGCCGATGCTGCCCCGCTCATCGCCCGTGAGCGCGGGGGCATAGGGCGGCAGCAGCGGCATCGACCGCCCCGGCTTGCCGAAGTACGTCGTCCCGTTGGTGTTGGGCAGCACCACCACCTCGTCCGGAGGCCAGATGACGAAGTCCAGGTTGGCCTGGTGCGCGGTGTAGTCGCCCAGCGCCCACTGGCGATGGGTGACGAAGTGGAAGCCTCGGCTGCCCATGGCCGCGTTGACGGCGTGCGCGACGGTGAGCGGCAAATCGCAGACGGCGCCGTCGTCCGTGCAGGCGAGGCCGCCGCTCAGCTCGCTCTCGTTGACGCCGCCGATGTCCGGCACCCGCCAGGCCGAGTCGCTCGGGTTGCTGCCCGCCCCCACGACGTTGCGCAGCACCCTGTTCGTGAAGTGCTGGCTCCCCACGGCGTCGCGCAGCTCCTGATAGTTCTCCTGCTGCGCGGCGTAGATGGCCCCCTGCGCGATTTGATGCGCGAGAATCTGGAGGTTCACCATGAAGTCCATGGACTGGAACACGGTCTCCAGGCGCATCTGCTCAATCTTCAGCTGCATCTGGAGCATCGACAGGTCCGACACGCCCTGATTGCCGCAGCGACACCGGCGCAGACACATGCCGCCCTTCCAGGCGCACGGACAGCCGGTGGCGATGGCGATATTGTAGGGCAGCTTGCCGATGTTGAAGCCCCGGTCGGCCGCGTTGAGCTGCGCGCGGTAGAGGCTGGCCCAGCTCACCAGGCTGGTGGCCCCCGCCTGCGCCACCGCGTGGCCAATCTGCGCGCGGTTCATCACCGCGATGTTGTTGAAGGTGCGCGCGGTGGCCACCGAGTTGGAGAAGGCCGCCGCGTCCGCCACCGTCTGCAGCTCGATGCGCTCACGCACCTTCATGGAGAAGGAGAGCGTCATGGTGACCATGAGCACCATCAACAAGGTGCCCAGCACGAACAGCACCAGCGTCTGACCACGAGACAGGGAGCGCTTCATCGGGGGCAGTCCATGGTGGCGAAGTGGCGCCGCTTGGCGGGCGTCATCATCCGCATGGTGAAGCTGGTCTCGATGGGGAAGACGTACTCCTCGCGCCCCACCCGCGCGGCCATCTCGGTGCGGATGTCGCCCGCCAGTTGGAGCGGCGTGGAGAACTCCCCCGCGTTCCAGTTGGCGTCGCGCTCCGCGGGCATCAGCGGATTGGCGGCCGTGTAGTCCTGGATGCCCATCTGCGCCATGAACATGCGCGACATCACCCAGTTCGCGAACGGGATGCGCATGGGGTACCAGTAGATGAGCTGCACCTCCAGGCGCCGCAGGTGGCCCGGCTCGTCGAAGGCGCGGTCCTGCGGCCCGTCGATGCCGCCGCCCACCAGCGCCCGGTTGATCCACACGATGCCGCCGGTGTGCCTGCCGTCCAGGCCGCCCCGGTAGCGATTGTCCCGCCGCGCGCCGAAGGCCGCCGCCAGCTTCGCCGCCGCGCCGCTCCCGCCGCCGTGGCGCACCGTGTCCGTGGAGCTCGACAGGCCCAGGAACGAGTGGAACGAGGGCAGCAGCGCGAGGATGGCCGCGTGGGTCATCCGCTCACACTCGCCATGCGCCACGCTGCCCGCCCGCGTCGCCTGGAACGCCGCGTACTGCGCCAGCACGCGCGCCTGCAACATCAGGAACAGCTGCAAAGTGCCCAGCAACAGGAACACCACCAGCGGCAGGGTGATTGCCGCCTCCACCATGGCTTGTCCTGACTGGCCAACATTCCTTCGAGGGTAGGAATTCATGGCAGGGCGCATGTTCCAGGGATTTACCCCCCAGAAGACATACGTCAACTTGCCCGTCGTCAACGGTCGGTCTCCCCCGGTGCGAGCGGTGCTACAGGGTCAGGCCATGTGTCACATGTGTCACACGGTGTCCCCGGGGCGGGATGACCCCAGGGGTGTGGATCACCGGGACTTCATGCCCTTGGTATCGAGCTGATATTTCTTCACCAGCCGCTCGATGGACTTGCGGTGCAGCCCGCTCTCCCGAGCGGCGCGGGAGAGGTTCCCCTCGCAGCGGGTGAGGACGCTGGTGACGTACTCCCGCTCGAAGTTCTCCAAGAGCTGCTCCTTGGCGTCCTTGAAGGAGAGGTGCTCGTTGAACGGCAGCGGCCCCTCCCGAGCCTGGCCCCGAACCCGAGGTGGAAGACTGGCTGGCTGGATTTCTTCGCCCTCGCTGAACGTGAGCACGTGAGACAGGACGTTCATCAGCTCGCGCACGTTGCCCGGCCATGCGTAGGACATCAGCAGGCTCATGGACTCCGGGGAGAAGCGCTTCTTGCCGTGCTTGAGGACGACCTCCGGGTCCGCGAGGGCTTCCTTGAGGATGAGGGGGATGTCGTCGCGGCGCTGGCGCAGCGGCGGCAGCTGAATCGTTATCACCGACAGGCGGAAGTAGAGGTCCTCGCGGAAGTTGCCCGCTTGAATCTCCTTCATCAAGTCGCGGTTCGTCGCCGCGATGACGCGGCAGCTGACCTCGATGACGTCGTTGCCGCCCACGCGGCGGACTTCATGGTTCTCCAGCACGCGCAGCAGCTTGGGCTGCAGGTCCAGGCGCAGCTCGCCCAGCTCGTCCAGGAAGATGGTGCCGCCGTGCGCGCGCTCGAAGGCGCCGGGGCGTCCGCTCACCGCGCCGGTGAAGGCGCCCTTCTCGTGGCCGAACAGCTCGCTCTCGATGAGGTTGGGCGGAATGGCGCCGCAGTCGAGCACCTCCATGGGCGACTTGTTGCGCCCCGACAGCTCATGGATGGCGCGCGCCACCAGCTCCTTGCCGGTGCCCGTCTCGCCCTGGATGATGACCGACACGTCGAGCGGGGCGATCTTCTTGATGAGCCCGAATATCTGGCGCATCTTCATGCTCTGGCCGACCATGCCGCACAGCTCGCCGTCGCGGTCCGGCTCGATGGTGACCTCTTCATCGAGCGGCGCGAAGGTGAGCACGGACGAGCCCGCGCGAATCTGCGAGCCCGGTGAGAGGTAGGCGCGCTCGATTCTGCGGCCGTCCAGGAACGTGCCGTTGGTGGAGCCCAGGTCCACCAGCAGATAGCCGCGCTCGGTGAACTGGATTTCGAAGTGGTGACGGCTGGCGGTGCGGTCCTCCACGAGCACCAGGTCATTGCCCGGGTGCGCGCCGCAGCGAAGGCGCTCCTTGTCGCTGACGACGGAGCGTCCGGTGTCCGGCCCGGAGGCCACGGCCAGCCGACACTTGTGGAGCTTCACCGTGGTACGCGGGTCCACCACGAGCGTCTCCCCCAGCAACGGGGAGTGGGCAAGGTCTAACCCGGCGGCATCTCCGGGGCTGGTGTGGATGTCGTCGGGGTGCGGATCTGTCGCGCTCATCTGCATCCGAGGATAGCAAACGCGAACCACGTCACCCGCCCCGTCCGGCGGTACATGCTACGCTCGGGTGCTCCGCCCATGTCTCCCCGAAAAATCCAGCAGAAGAAGGCCCCGGCCACGCCTGGGTCCCCGGCACCCGAGCGCCCCGCGCCGCGTCGTTCACGCGTGAAGAAGACGGTGGCCATCTTGTCCCGGAAGCGTTCGCTCTATTCGACACGCCGGCTGGTGTCCGCCATTCGGGAGCGGGGCCACCGGCCGCTGGTGCTGGACACATTGCGTTGCTGCCTGCTGCTCGCGCAAGGCGCACCGCGTATGACGTACCGCGGTGTGGAGATACGGGGCGTGGACGTCGTCGTGCCGCGCATCGGCGCGTCCATCACCGCCTATGGGCTGGCGGTGGTGAACCACTTCGAGATGATGGGTGTTCCAGTACTCAACCCTCCGTCGTCCATCGCACGCAGCCGGGACAAGCTGCGCGCGCTCCAGTTCCTGTCGCGTTCCGGACTGGACATCCCGCGCACGTTGATGGCGCATGACCGCAGCAACGTGCGCCGGCTGGTGGAGGAAGTGGGTGGGCTGCCCGTCATCATCAAGCTCATCAAGGGCACGCAGGGCGTGGGAGTGATGATTGCTCACACGCTGCCGGAGGTGCAGACCATCCTCGACACCTTCTGGGACCTGGGTCAGGAAATCGTGCTCCAGGAGTTCGTCGCGGAGAGCGAGGGCCGGGACGTGCGAGCGCTCGTGGTGGGCAGGCGCGTGGTGGGCGCGATGCGCCGCAAGGCGAAGAAGGGCGAGTTCCGCTCCAACATCCACCGCGGCGGTGAGGGGCAGGCAATCGAGCTTCCCCCCGCGTACATGGAAGCCGCTGTGCGGGCCGCGAGCATCATCGGCCTGGAGGTCGCTGGCGTGGACATGCTGGAGGGGCACGCCGGACCCCGGTTGATGGAGATCAATTCCAGCCCCGGCTTCGAGGGACTGGAGGGCGCGACGGGGCACGACATCGCGGGAGAAATCATCGACCACGCGCTGGCTTACGCGGGTTCGAAGTCCAGTGGTTCACAGGCCTACGGCGAGTAGCGCGCCAGGGCCTTCGAGGTTGCTCGCACGCCCTCAAGCAAGCGAGCAGCCTGGGCCAAAGCCACCTCGCATGCTCCTCAAGAACACAGGAATGCATTTGAGGCCCGAGTGTCATGGGGAGTTGGCAGCAGCGCGGCGCGGCCTCTAATCTGGCGGCCCCCCATGAAAACGCTGCACAAGCCGCTGCAGATCACCGTGTACCAGGATGTGCTGTGCTCCTGGTGCTATCTCGCCGACCTGCGCCTGGACGTTCTGCGCCAGGAGTTGGGCGACGCCGTCCGCTGGAGCGTGAGGCCTTATCCGCTTCGCGTGCACGATGTGCTTCCCACGGAGCGCGAGAAGCGCGGCCTCGTGGAAGAAGTGCAGCGTGCGCAACGCGAGTCGGACCAGACCGCTCCGCTGTTGTCCACGGACCTGTGGCTGGGCGGAGACCCACCCCGCAGCAGCGTGCCGGCGTTGGCCGCGCTGGAGGCCGCGCGACTACAAGGGCCGCAAGCGCGAGCCTTCCTCGCGCGGGCCATGCAGCGCGCCGCGCTGGAGCAAGGCGTCAACGTGTCGCGGTCGGACGTGGTGTTCGAGCTGGCGTCGCGCGTGGGCCTGGCGATGAACGAGTTCTCCGCCGCCTTCCGCTCCGAGGAGACGCGCCGGCTCATCCTGGATGAGCACCGCGACGCGGCGATTCGCGGCGTGCGCGGCGTGCCCACGCTCGTCATCGGCGGGCGGTGGATGCTGTGCGGTCTGCGCGAGCTGACCGAGTACCGCGAGCACATCCTGGCCTGTATGGGCCGGGTGGCCGCGCCCCGCTCGGGTTCCGCCGAGCGACTGGTGCACTGACGCACGGACCGCACCGGGGCCCGCATCCCTTCGCGGGCCCCGATGAGCGACCGACGTCAGACTTCTTCCGCGCCCTTGCTCAGCGACAGGTAGAGGCCCGCGAGCAGCAGCTGGAAGAAGCCCAGCGCGGGGAGGACTGGCAGACAGCAGAGGATGACGCCCACCATGAAGGCGACGGCGCCCAGGGCCATGGTGCCGAACATGCCCCAGCGCTGCCCCTTCGCGGCGGCGAAGCAGCGCTTCAGCGTCTCCACGGGACCTGGGTTCTCCACATCCACGAGCGCCGGCTGCATGAGCACCAGCGGCATGAGGAGCCACATTCCCGGGAAGAAGTAGAGCACGCCGCCCGTGGCGATCGTCGCCCAGAACACATGCAGCGGAGTGCCCGACAGCAGCACATTGAGCTCCTCTCCCGAGAACAGCTCAGCGGGCGACACGCCCGACATCCCGACGAACACCGCGAGCGCGGCGCCGAGGCTGAGGATGATGACAGGGAGCATCACCACGAACGACAGCAGGAGGGTGAGCAGGTAGGGCACCAGCTTGGAGAGCTGGGAGAACATCCGCCCCAGGTCCGCGCGCTGGCCCTGGAGCACGTCCAGGCACATGCGGGTGATGCCCAGGGACACCATGCCCTGAATCACCCAGGAGGCCACGGCGCCCACGAGCGTCGTCACCACGATGACGGCGGTGCTGCCCGACATGCCGCCGACCAACGACATCATCTGGGAGATGAAGCTGCCCAGCATCGAGGCCGCGAAGAAGATGATGGCGGCCACGCTGAGCATCACCCACTCGCGCTTGAACCGGTCCCAGCACACGTCCACCAACCCGCCGATGGACCAGTTCCCGCGGTCCAACGGGAAGGCGCGGCCCAGGCCCTCGCGCTCACGACAGGTGGGACAGTGCGGCTGCGTGCCGTTCTCGCTGCACGTCTCGCACATGAAGTTGCCGCAGCGCGTACAGGTCCGCTGCGCGAGGTGATCCGGGTGCAACGGGCACGACGCCCCCCTCCCCCGACCAAAATCCGAATCCGACATGGGTGGCTTTCTCCTCGCGCGACGGGTCCGGAAGGCCCCGGCACTCAGGTCGCGCGCCCACCGCACCTACACCAGCCGGCACGGTGTTCACCAGGGCACAGGCACGGTTAAGGAGGAAGCAGGCGGGCAAGAAGAGGCCGGGCGTGAATTTCCTTCCGGACGGCCCGTCATCAGCCCGTGGTCGCGAAGAGGGACTGGCTGGAAGTGCCCTTCGCACGGGAGACTCGTCACATGCGCCGACTGCTCGCACTCGCCATCCCTCTCGCCCTGATGATGGGGACGGGCTGCTACGCCCACTATCACGGCCCCACCGCCCGCCGCTCCGTGGTGGCGGTGGTGGACTACCGCTTCTCGGGCGACCACCCCATTCCGGACAACGACGGCGGCGGCTGGTGCCCGTACGACCACGTCCACACGCACGGCTACCGCCCGGCCGAGACGCAATACACCTACACGGATGACGTCTACTACTACCGAGGGCCAACGATGGTCTGGTACTGGGACTTCCATCTGGATCCGCTCGGGGCCTCGTGCGGTCTGCACGGGCGCCACTCGCACGATTACTACCCGAACGCGGGCCGGGCGTACCGCTGGGAGCGCAGCCGCGGCTACGTGTATGACCGGACCCATGGCGCCTCCGCGGGCTACGGCTACAGCCGGTCCACGTCGCGCCCCGCTTCTCGCGGCTCGGTGTCTCGTAACGACGACCGTCCCTCGAACCGGCCTCCTCCTTCCGGCACCGGCTGGGGCACGCAGCCTCCGCGCGGCGGCTCCCGGTATGACCGGGACAACAACAACGGCGGTGGCTACGGCCGGGGCAACAGCGGGCGGGACAATGACGATGACCGCGGCGGCTCGCGTCCCGGGCGCGGCCAGGGGCGAGACCGCGATGACGACAACAACGGCGGCGGCTGGGGCAGCTCGGGTGGCGGCAACAACGGTGGCGGCTACGGCAACAACGGTGGCGGCACCCCGGGTGGCGGCAGCTCTGGCGGTGGCAACTCCGGCGGCGGCTACGGCAACAATGGTGGTGGCAACTCCGGTGGCGGCAGCTCCGGTGGCGGCAACTCCGGTGGTGGCGGGTACAACGGCGGTACGCCTCCGGGCGGCAGCGGCTCGGGTGGCGGCAGCTCCGGTGGTGGCAACTCCGGTGGTGGCTATGGCCGAGGCAACCGCGACAACGACAACGACCGTGGAAACAGCAGCGGCGGGGGCAGCAGCGGCGGGGGCAGCAGCGGCGGGAGCACCGGCGGCTGGGGCACTGGTGGCGGACGCGGCAGCAGCGGTGGGAGCAGCAGCGGCGGAAGCAGCGGTGGCGGACGCAGCAGCGGTGGGAGCAGCAGCGGTGGGAGCAGCGGCGGAAGCCGGAGCTCCGGTGGAAGCTGGGGCAGCGGTGGCGGCAGCAGCGCCCCGAAGAGCTCGGGTGGCGGCTCCTCGGCGCCGAGTGGTCGTGGCAGCTCGGGCGGCTCCCGGGACAACAAGGGCGGCTGGCGCTGAGCCTCCGGGCGGTTCCGCCCACCACGGTTGATGGATTTCCGACACCGGGCCGCGTCCCTCGTCCCTCACAGGCGAGTGACCGGCCCGGTGTCTGTCTTTGAGTCGTCGGACAGGGGACGGAGCGTTCGCGGGTGGATTGCCGCGCGACGGGGGCATGGAAATGTTGCCAACCGATGAAGCGTCCATTCCTGCTGGCATCCTGTGTACTTCTCGGGCTCGCGTCGTCCGGCTGCGGCTCCGGCGGCCCTGCCCCGGACCCCGGCTTCCAGACCGAGGACGCCGAGTCGGTGGACCTGGACAACCTGCGCATCCGCGTCAGCGGGCAGGCACGGGTGCTGCCCGAGGCCGAGCGACTGCTCACGTCGCTGGGCCAGCCGGTGCCCTCGCTCGGCGGCATGCCCGTCGTCATCGAGGAGCCGCTGCGGGTGGCGGTCAATGACGTCAACGCGACCTTCGGCGCGGGCGCGCTCCAGGAGGACGGCGCCTTCGCCGTGACGGAGGTCCCCGTGCGCGAGGTGCACCAGGGGCTTGGCGTGGGACTGAGCGGGCCCGGCTTCGTGCGCACCGTCACCGTCGTCTACGACAGCGTCTTCACCGGAGCGCGGCCTCGCACCGACGTCATCGAGTCGAGCGCCTGGGCGGTGCCGGAGTCGTTCCACGACGCGCTGGGCACTGCCATGGGTGAGCCGCTGCTGCGCGGTCACACCGGAGACCGGGCCCACACGCTGCGAGACGCGGGCTTCGCGCTGGGCCGCGTCGTCGACGAGAACGGCCAGCCTCGCGCGGGCGTGCGCGTGGTGCCGGACCGGAGCGAGCTGACGGAGCGCATCTACTATCCGACGTCGGACCTGAACGGCGTCAACCAGGTGGGCACGTCCGCGGACGGCCTGTTCCTCTACGTGCACACCGCCGGGGACGCGGAGACGTTCCGGCTGGGCGTGGAGGGCGAGGATGCGTACGTCGCGCGCAACGTGGCCGTCGCTCCCGGCTGGGGGCTGGTGCTCACCCTCTACCCTGGACTCCATCCGCCCCCGTGAGCGGTAATCGAGCGGGCACCCTGCCCCGCCGTGCGACGCGGGACGCGCCGCGCATGCGCATCCATGTCCTGACAGGTGCGCGAGGAGCGAGGCAACGGGCCGTCGCGAGTGACACGGCCGCCCGCCCTTGACGGAAGCACCCGTGCGTTCCGGGGGGACGCCGATGAACCGGACCTGGAGGGCCCAGCCCCATAGCCAGGCCATGGCCCGCGCGCTCGCCTGGGTCGCGGCGGCGGGTACGTCGCTGTTGGGGCTTGCCTCCCTCGCGAGCTGGGTCTTCGCGGCGCACTCACCGTGGCCGGAGAGCTCCGGCCTGCCGATGACGGCGCCTCGCACGGGCGTCGCCCTGGTGCTCGGAGGCATGGCGCTCGGACTGCGGCTGCCCACTCGCCCCTCCCCCACGCGCCGCCTGCTCTCCTCCCTCTGCGCGGTGGGCATGTGCCTCATCGCCCTCGTCAGCCTGCTGCAGGAAGTGGCGGGCCTGCCGCTGGCGCTGGAGGCGTTCCTCGCGCGGACGTTTGGCGTCCTCAGCGCGACGATTCGCCCCTCACCCCTCACGCCCCTCTGCCTGCTCTTCCTGGGCATTGTCCTGTTGATACCGGGGAGCTCCGGGAAGCGGCAGGCGTGGCGGGACGGGCTCGTCATGGCGGCGATGCTGCTCGCGCTCCTGGGCTTCAATGGGCTGCTGTTCGGCCCCCTCCTCGCGCTGGATGGCGAGGCCTTTCCTCCCCGACGCGGCATGGGCCTGTACACGGCGCTGGCGGTGCTGCTGCTGGGCGCGGGCCTGCTCTGCATCCGCCCGGAGCGGGGCCTCGCGGGGCGCATCACGCGGGACACCCTGGGCGGCTTCCTCGCGCGGCGGCTGGTCCCCGTGGCGCTGCTGGGGCCCTCGCTCCTGGGCGCGGCGCTGGCCCTGCTCGCCATGGAGGGGCTGCTCGGGCGCGAGGCGAAGCTCCCCCTCTTCGCCATCCTGCTGAGCGCGGGAGGCGTCGTGCTGGTGCTGCTGTCCGCGCGGGCCCTCGACACGCTGGAGGAGGGACGGCGGGCCGCCCGCGAGGAAGCGGAGGTGCAGCGAGGCCTGCTCCAGGCCGTGCTGAATCACGCGCCGGTGGGGGTGCTCTTCAGCGACCCGGAGCGGGGCACGCTGGTGACCAACCCCTTCGCGGAGACGATGCTCGGGCCGCTCCCCGAAAGCGCGAAGCGCGGCGCCTACCTGAGCCGGCTGCGTCATCCGGATGGACGGCCGCTGACGCTGGCGGAGCTGCCTTCGACCCTGGCGACCCAGACGGGCAAGGTGGTGGGCCCCGTCGAAGTCCTCGTCGTGCGCCCGGATGGCGTGACGACGCCCGTGCTCATCACCGCCGCGCCCGTGTTCGGGCCGCAAGGCGAGCAGCGCGGCGTGGTCATCACCGGCCATGACCAGACGCCGTATCGCGAGCTGGAGCGGCTGCGCGAAGAGTACGTGAGCCTCATCTCGCATGACCTGCGCAACCCGCTCCAGGGCATCACCCTGCGCGCGAGCATGCTGCTGCGCGAGCTGAAGGAGCGACAGCTCTCTCGCGAGGAGGCGCTCACGGACGCCATCCTCCGCAACGTGGCGTGGATGAGCTCCATGATTGAGGAACTGCTGGAGGGCTCGCGCCTGGAGTCCCGCGGCATCGAGCTGCGCCGCGAGCCGACGGACGTGGCGCGCTTCCTCGAGGACGTGCTGGAGCGGGACGTCCCTCCGGACCTGCGCGAGCGCTTCCGCCTGGAGGTGGCGACGCCGCTGCCCCTGACGTGGGTGGACGCGCGCCGCCTGGAGCGGGTGCTGTCCAACCTGCTGGGCAACGCGGCCAAGTACAGCCCGCCCGACAAGCCCGTGCTGGTGCGCGCGTCACTCCGCGAGGGCCGCGTCGTGGTGTCGGTGCGGGACGAGGGCCCGGGCCTGGCGCGCGAGGACACCGAGCACGTCTTCGACAAGTACTACCGGACGCGACAGGGCAGCGCGTCCGACACACAAGGACTGGGGCTGGGGCTCTACATCTGCCGGCTCATCATCGAGGCGCACGGCGGCCACATCTGGGTGGAGAGCGAGCCGGGCCGGGGCGCCACCTTCTGCTTCAGCGTGCCCACGGCCCCTCCGAGCCCGGAGCCCCTCCGTCGTCCAGAGGGGCCCGGTTCGAAGGGACTCGCGTGAGGCCGGCCTGGGCCAGACTCACAGCGTCTTGAGGTACTCGATGAGGGCCAGCCGCTCCGGGTCGGTGAGCACGGAGTTGAACGCGTGTCCGCCGTTGTCCTGGCCGAAGGCGTTGCTGTTGAAGATCTTCCGGTCCTCCATCTGCTGCCGCGTGCGGGTGGGCGGGAAGAGGATGTTCCAGGAGACCACCAGGTTGCTGAAGAGCACGTTCATCAGCTCCTGCGCCAGGGGCGTGGTGAACTCATCCCCCGGCTGACAGTTGATGTACGGAGACACCGCCGGGTTCAACGGCCCGCGCCACTTGCAGGGGATGGTGTCGTACTTCCAGCCGAGCCGGGTGGCGTCGTAGGCGCGCTGCAGGTCCGTGTCGAAGCCCATGACGACCAGCGGCTGGTCCCAGCGCGGTGGTGCGGAGACCCGGCGCCAGATGGGCTTGCGGTCCGCGGGCTTGAGCACCTCCCACACGTTGGGAACCGAGCCGTTGTGGAGGTACGGCGCGGTGGCCCAGACCCCGTACAGCGGCGGCGCCAGGTAGCCGAGTTCGCGATTGCCACGGATGTGCGGCTGGTTCTGCGGACCACAGTCGTTGGCGGTGCCAGCCGTCGAGGGATAGCCGAAGAAGTTCTTGGCGCCCGCGGACTGCACCGCCGCGTTGTTGGTGTTCACCCGGACCGGGTCGGTGCCGATGATGCGCAGCGGAGTGATGTAGCTCGCCATGCCCTCCAGCGCCGGGGTCGCGAGGAAGGCCGGGTCCTTGACGTAGCGAGGCGCGTAGGCCCCATGGCAGCTCGCGCACGAGCCGTTGCCCTGTGGCCGCGACACGGCGTTGTTGCGCTGCGGTGCCCACATGTCGAGCGTGTGGAACAACACCGCGCCCTGCTCGGCCAGCGTCTGGTTGATGGGCAGCGGATAGGGCGGTGACTTGAGGGACTCGACCCAGGTGTTGAGCGCCGGGCCGTTGTCCCGCATCCAGTCCTGTCCCGCTTCGCTCAACGGCCCGCCGGCGCTTCCGAACAGGCCGATGAACGGCGTGTAGAACACCATGTCCACGCGCGGCGCATCCATCGGGAAGACGCCGTCGACGAACTTCACCGGCCGGTGCCCCATGTTCCACCAGGCGGGCGTATCCATTCCGGCGGTCGACCCGGAGTTGATGAGGCCAAGCACCTCGGACGGCGTCAGCAGCTTCTCGTCCGGGAACAGGAAGGCGAGGTTGATGTCGCTGGCGTTGTTGGTGCCCCGGGTGCGGTTGAGGTTCAGGAACGTGGCCAGCGACGCCGGGTAGCCCAAGGGCAACAAGTCACTCAGGAACAAATCCAGGTCCGCCAGGCTGCTGCCGCCGCCCACCTGCACCCCGAGGCCCGGTCCATCCCCGGGCTTGCCCACCACGCCGCTGTGGCAGGCGTGACAGGTGACGCCCATGCGGCCGCTCCAGCTTCCGTCCGGATTGCGCAGCTGCGTGAGCATCTGCGGAAGCTGCCCGCTCCCGCCGTTGGAGAGCTTCGGGAACTGCCCGGGCAAGGGATAGGGATTGCGCTCGGTGCTCAGCCCCGACCCGTAGCGCTGGGCGACCAGGGCGTCGAAGTTGTCGGGACGGAAGGGAAAGCCCCAGACGCGCCACAGCTCGTTGTACTGCGCCGCGCTGAAGGTGGCGATGCCGAACGCCGCCTCGGGCACCGTGTAGTCGGTGCCGGTGAAGAGCACGCCCACGCCAGGGTGTCCGTTGGTCAGCAACCCCTCGCCATGGGTGAAGCGCGCACGCAGCTGGCCACACGTCTGTGCCGGCCCCTGCTCCTGCACCGCCCCCGGGTCGACATGACAGTTCTTCCACCAGGCATTGAAGTGCACCGCCCGACCGTCACTGATTCCGGGCTGCACCAGCGTTCGAGGGTCCGCTGGCAAGAGCGCGCTGTCTGGCTTGCCGTAACAGAACTCCCACTGCACCGAGCCACCGCGGCTGCTCCCCAGCAAGTCACTCGCGGCACCCACTCCAGGCACCGCCAGCGTCGCCACGACAGCCAGTACGCGAACGAACGGCGCGGTGGCACTGCTGCTGACGAACGGCATCCTCTCGACGGGCATGAGCTCCTCCTGCTTCGCGGCGCATCGTCATCGACACGATGAGTCGCTATTGACAGTCCGTCAATACGGGAAAACCAGCACGTCAAGGCAGCCCGACATGGGCGAGCCCATCCGGGGCGGACGGTGTGCCTGGGGTCGACCAGGCGCACCGTCCGAGGTCCTGCGTCATGCGGGAATCACGCTCGTCGGTTCAGCGGCGCGCCACCCAGCGAGGAAGCCAGTCCGGCTGCTTCGCGGAGGTGAGCCGCGTCTGGCCGCTGCCATCGGCGCGCATGAGGTACACGTCCGTGTTGTCCTCGCGCTCCGAGGTGAAGGCCAGGTACTTCCCGTCAGGGCTCCACGCCGGCATGTCGTCGCGGTGCTTGCCGTCCGTCAATGCCACTGGCGCCCCGCCCGACACGGGAACCGCCCAGAGACGACTGAGGCCCTCCGGCGCGCGGCTCACGTACACCAGGCGCTGGCCATCCGGGCTGAAGGCCGGCTCGCGCTCGTCGCCGGAGTAGCCGCTCCCAGAGACCGCGCGCAAATCCGAGCCATCCGGACGCACCAGGTACAGTCGCTCCTTGTCCTCCCGGTCACTGACGAAGACGAGCCACTGGCCGTCCGGACTCCACAAGGGAGAGCGGTCCTCACGGTGAAAGGCGGTGAGCCGCCGCTCCTCGGTGCCGTCCGCCTTCGTCACGTAGATTTCGGGGTCGCCCTCGCGGCTGCACACGAAGGCCACTTCCTTGCCGTCCGGTGAGACGGCGGGCTCGAAGCAGCCCTCCTTCACCTGCGTCAGCCGCACCTCCGGCGCGCCCGCGCGCGGCTCCAGGCGCACCAGGTCGCTGAAGCCCTGGGCATCCGACTCCGCCACCAGCCACGCGCCATCCGGCGCCCAGCTCGCGTTGCGTGCCCGGGCCCTGGGCGCATGCAGCGGCACCGCGTCTCCCCCCGCGAGGGGCTGCACCCGGAGCTGCTGGAACTGAATCCCACCCTGCTCGCGCACGGCCACCACGAGCAGCGACTTCCCATCCGGGGACACCGGGCCGGGGTAGTCGTCCTCGGGACCTCGGGTGATTTGCGTCTCCGTCCCGTCGGGACTCACCTGCCACACGTCCTTCTGTCCCGCCCGCTCCGACAGGAAGACCACGACGCCCGGAATGGCGCGTGCCTCCTCCTTCGACAGCGGCCCGGCGCCCGACGCTCCGCCACACCGGCCGGAGCATCCGACGCCGAGCACGGCGAGCGCGGCGAGACTCCACCGCGCTCGCCACGGCCAGGAACGCGGCATCCGTTCTCGGCCTTGCTTCCTCACGTCATCGCACCCGGATGGCGTCCGCCATGACGACGTAGCCTTCAGTGGCCCAGCGGCTGAGCTTCACCTGGTTCCAGCCCGCGGCGAAGTTGTACGTGCCCAGGGCGACCCACGCGCCGCCGTTGGCCTGCTGGTTCACCGTCACCGTGCTGTCGCCACCCGTGTGGCTGATGATGAACGGCGCAGACGGAGAGCGGTTGGTGCCGGCCACCCACCACCCGTCGATGGTCTTCGAGCCCGCGGACGCCATGTAGAAGTTGAACACCACCGGCTCGGAGATGGGCTGCGTGGCGGCGTAGTAGTAGCCGCTGCCGTAGTAGCCCGCGCTGGTGCCCGACGCCCACGACGCCGGCACGTCCGTGCGCGCCTTGGTCGCATCGTTGTTCGCGTTGTGGCTGTCCACGATGATGGTGCCCGTGGGCGTGCCGCCGTCGCCGCAGTAGCTCTTGATCTTCGCGATGTAGCTGCTCCACGGCCAGTTCGGACCCGGGTCGGTGCGCGAGGACGGCTGGAGCCTGCCGTGCGCGACGATGTGGTAGCTGTCGCGGGTGATGGTCTGTCCCTTGGTGATGTCGCAGGACAGCTTCGCCGACGCGTCAATCTGGCCCGCGGGGAAGGACGTCTGGCTGGCGAAACCGCCGTGCTCGATGCCCACCGAGAAGTGGTTCACCGACACGCCGTTGAGGCCGCAGTCCACGCTGCCGTTCAGGCTGCAGGCGTAGCTTGCGCCCACGTGCCAGCCGCGGTCCGACTCGCGCACGAGCTGCGAAATCTCGCTGCCGCTCTCGTTGACCACGTAGTGCGCGCTCACGCCCGACGCGGAGTTGACCAGCCAGCCCCAGCAGCCGGCGTAGCCGCCTTCACACGTGTGGATGACGACCATCGACACGTTGGTGCCCGAAGGACGGGCGTTGTAGTTGGGCGACGGCCGCCAGATGGAGGCCCCGTAGTCCGGGCCCGCCGCCAGCGCCTGCATCTTCGGCAGGGCGAACTTCGCCTCCACCGCCGCGGCGTCCAGCGACACCGCCACCTTGCCCTCGGGGGTGAACGCGCCCGCGCCCTCGCGCAGCGCCGCGAACACCTCGTTGTGGACGTAGTGCGCCTGCACGTCCGGGTCGGTGATGTCCGTCAGCTGCACGGCGACAGGCGCCCACGCGCCCAGGTCCTTCCGGTCGATGCCCGCCTCGGCGGCGTACTTCGACAACAGCGCCGCGCCAGCGCGCAGGTTGGCCAGCCGGTCGTCACGCACGGCCTCGGCGGAGACACCCGCCAGCGCCGCGCCGTCCGTCACCTTGGCGCCGCGCAGGGCCAGCAGACCGAACGCCGCGGGGCGGCCCTCGAACTCCTCTTCACCCTTCACGTGCTCCCAGCGCGTCTCCGTATAGGAGATGGCCTTGAGCAGGCTCACCGGAACGTCGAACTCCTTCGCCGCCTGCGCGAACAGCGCGTCCAGCTCCGTCGGCGTACGACGGGCCGAATCGGCGACCGCGCGGGCCGCGTCATCCGCCGCGCCCGAGGGAACTTCCGTCGAAGCCGGAGGGGCCTCTGGCGGCGGCGCCTCTGGCTGCGGTCCGCAGGCGGACAGGGCCAGGGCCGCGGCGGTGGCCGCGAACGTCTTACACAACACGTGCATGGGAGCTCCTTCGAGGGGGTCAGCAGCTCTTCGGTCCGCCCCCGTCCACGGGAGCGGCGCAGCGCGGCCCCTTGAGCAGCATGCATGCCAGCCCCTTCTTCCCCGCTTTTCACCCCTGACCGACCTCCAAGGTGGAGCATCCATGCTCCACCTCTCCCCACCCCGCCCCGGTCCGCGAAATTCGACTGAACACTTCAACCCACTGAAATGACGAACATGCCCACATCAGACCTACTTCAACGCACCCTCGAAATGGCCGTCATTGTCGCAGTGGCGCATTTCGAGACAGCCCCGGCGTAAACTGATTTTACGACATTTCTTGTATTCCTCGTCTTTTATCCTCCGACCGGATTGAGGGCGCGGGTGGGGGTTTGCGAGGGAGACAGGCGAGGGGCTCGGGGCGCGTGGAGTTCTGGGGCCCGAAGGCTGAATCATCCGGTATGAGGGGGCGCATGCGGCTCTTCGGTATTGGCGACACGCATCTGCCCTCCACGCGACAGAAGGACATGCATCGCTTCGGGTGGACGGACCACCCGCTTCCGCTCCAGCGCGCGTGGGACGAGATGGTGCGGCCTGACGACGTGGTCATCGTCGCGGGAGACATCTCCTGGGCGACGCGCGCGCACGAGGTGATGGACGACCTGGCGTGGCTGGACGCGCGGCCGGGGCGCAAGCTGCTGGTGCGCGGCAACCATGACTACTGGTGGGGCGACTCGGCGTCGAAGCTGCGCAAGCTCCTGGAGCCGTTCCGCACGCTGGAGGCGTTCCTGCACAACAGCGCGGCGGTGATGGGGCCGTGGGTGATTGCCGGCACACGGCTGTGGACGGCGCCCGAGGCTCCCCCCATGCCTGGTGGAGAGATGGGGGACGAGCCCGTCAACGACGGCTACGTGGAGCGGGAGACGCGGCGGCTCGCGACGTCCATCGAGGACGCGAAGAAGAAGGAGGCGGCCAGTCGCACGCCGCTGGTGCGCGTGGCCGCGGTGCACTTCCCTCCGCTGTACGCGAACGAGAAGCCCACGGCGTTCAGCGAGCCGATTGAAGCCTTCAAGCCGAAGGTCTGCGTGTACGGCCACCTGCACTCGACGGGAATCCCGGCGGGCTTCACCGGAGAGCGCGCGGGCGTGCGCTACGTGCTGGCCTCGTGCGACGCGGCGGGCTTCAAGCCGATGCTGCTCGACGAGGTGTGAAGTGTGGTTAAGCTGAGCGGGCGTCCATCATCTGAGCACGGGCCGGAGCAGGAGCTGAAGACATGCCGTCCAACAAAGCCGAGCTCGCCGCGCGCCTCGCGGCCACCCAGCCCGGCGACGCGGTGCGCGGTCTGTTCTTCAAGGCGGTGTTCAGCATGGTCCAGCAGCGGGCGGGCCTCGCCGCACTGGAGCAACTGCGCGTCGGTGATTTGTCGAAGGACTACTCGGACCTGCGCACCTATCCGGTGCAGGAGTTCCTCAACCTGCTCTATGTCGCGGCGGACGCGCTCGAGCAGGAGATGGGTCCTGAGAACACCGTGTATCACGCGTGCGGCGAGTCCAATGTCACGCGCTACTCCACCGGCCCGGGGATGCTCATCTTCGGCATCATCTCCCGGGGAGACCCCCAGAAGCTCTTCTCTGGAGCGCAGATGGGCTACAGCGCGGCCGTCACGTACGGCACCCGCGAGTATGTGACGACGGGACCCAAGTCCGGCACGTTGAGGGTGCGTCGAGACATGCTGCCTCCCGCGTATCACGAGGGCATTCTCACTGGCGCGCTGAAGGTGTTGGGATTGACTGGCACGGCGAAGGCCCATCCACAGGGCATCGACCGCGTGGACTACGACATCACGTGGGAGTGATTACTCCACGCGCTCGAAGGTGACGTCGAGCTCGGCGACGACGCGCTCACCCACGGACGCCTGGCAGGTGAAGACGTGGTCGGCGCCATCGTGCGAGCGGCGCGCGGCGCCGAACACCACCGTCTGGCCGGCGTACGCGAGGCTGTCCGCCTTGAGGTTCACGTTCTTGGCGAGCACGCGGGCCCACGGCGCGCCTTCCAGCTTGCGCAGGAGCGTGGTCGCGACGCGCGTCATGCCGCTGGCGACAATGGCCACGGGCATCACCGGGTGCAGGGCGAAGTGGCCCTTGCACATCTCCGCCGTCACGGGACCCAGGGACGCGGTGAGGCTCTCACCATCCGGGCGCCAGTCGCGCAGGGCCAGCGACTTGCCATACGGGTTCTGCCGCATGCGCGCCCACTCCTCCGGGGTGCGCTGCACGCCGTCGTCGCGACGGGGCTCGCTGCGCAGCTCCACGCGGGCCTCGCCGAACAGGCGGGTGAAGGCGGCGGCGGACAGCACGTTGTAGTCCACCTCCAGGCGGAACACCGGGGTGCCGTCCGGCGCGGACAAGAGCGTGCGCGCCGTGGCGGTCCGCTTGCCCGTGAAGCTCGCCTGCGCCAGGCCCCAGAGCAGGTCCGTGGAGCGCGCCATCGGCTCGCGGCGCAGCCACTCACCGCGCGCGCCGCACGCCAGGTAGAAGTGCTGCCCGTCCTTGGGCGTCACCAGCGCCGAGGCGCAGGAGCCCAGGATCGCCAGGTGCCGCCCCGCCTCGGCGATTCCGATGAGGCCCGCTTCCGCGTCCGGGTCCTGCTGCACCGGGATGCGCGCCACCACTTCGCCCTTCCCCATCACCGTCACGTCCTTCAGCGCGAAGTACGGGTCTCGCACGCAGATCCGCGGGTACAGCTCCTGCGCGCTCAGCACCGTGTGCGGGGCCAGGTTCGACCAGTCGCGCAGGGGCTGCTCGGTCCAGGGCGTCGCCGACGGCGCGGTGGAGGAGAGACCGGAGGAGAGGATCGAGGAGGAGGCGACGTCGAGCATGGGGGATGACCTCAGTTCGGACACGGGGTTGTGCGCGACACCTGAAAGCACTGTAAACGAGCAGGCTTTCATCCGTACAGGATTATTTCTGTCCGGTGGAAATATCATCGCACAAACAGGCCCAGGGTTGCCAGGGGTGCGGTAATTTTATGTCCTGGCAGGACAAAATCACCGTTTCGTGTCACCTGGAGTGTGTCAAAGGACACCCAGAACCCACACCCAACGCATGGCGTCAGGGCGACAAGTGGGGTTGAACACACCCCATTATCGCCCGAGCCAGGGCAGTGTTTCCGCAGAGTTACATCGTCACTGAGTGCTCGGACGCAACGCGTCTTTCCGGACACCGTAGGGAAAGTGATGGTGGACCGGCAGGATTCCAGTCCAACCACCCATTCCAGGCCGGTGGACGCCTTTTCCAGCGGGGCTGGGTTTTCCGGGGGGGGAATTTCCGGGGCATTTCCAGCCGGCCCTCACCTGTCGGGAGGTGGCCTGGGTGGAAGAGCGCTCCAGCGTGCTCGGCGTGCTCTGTGCGAAAGCCCGGCCCCCCAGGAAGACGGGGGCCGGGAGCTACGGCTCGCTACAGCTCCACCTGGCTGCCCAGCTCCACCACCCGGTTGGGGGGAATCCGGAAGTAGGCGGTGGCGCTGCGGGCGTTGCGGCTCATCCAGGCGAAGAGGGCCTCGCGCCAGACGGCCATACCGGGCCGCTTGGTGGGAATCAGCGTCTCCCGGCCCAGGAAGAAGCTGGTGCCCATGAGCTGGAACTGGAGCCCCTTCTCCCGGCAGCGCTTGAGCACGTCCGGGATGCTGGGGTTCTCCATGAAGCCGTAGGTGGCGACGACGCGGACGAAGCCCTGCTCCAGGGGCTCCACCTCCACGCGCTCGGCGGCGGGGATGTGGGGCACGTCCTCGGACAGAATCGTCAGCAGCACCACCTGCTCGTGCAGCACCTTGTTGTGCTTCAGGTTGTGCAAGAGCGCCGGGGGCGTGCCCTCCGCGTTGCCCGTCATGAAGATGGCGGTGCCCGGCACCCGCAAGGGCGGGTGGTCGCCGAAGCTGCCCAGCAGCTCCTTCAAGGGGATGCTCGAGGAGCGCAGCTTGGCCGCGAGGATGTCGCGCCCGCGCTTCCACGTGGTCATCAGCGTGAAGACCATGACGGCGAGCAGCAGCGGGAACCAGCCGCCGTCCGCCAGCTTCATCGCGTTGGCGCTGAAGAAGGCCAGCTCCACCACGAGGAAGAGGCCCGCCACCGGCATCGCCAGCTTGCGGCTGATGCCCCAGCGCTCGCGCGCGACGACGTAGGCCATGAACGAGGTGATGACCATCGTCGTGGACACCGCGATGCCGTACGCGGACGCCAGCGCGCTGGAGGAGCGGAACGTCAGCACCAGCGTGAAGACGCCCACCATCAGCGCCCAGTTGATGCCCGGCAGATAGATTTGCCCCATCTCCTCCGCCGAGGTGTGCACCACCTCCATGCGCGGGCTGTAGCCCAGCTGCATCGCCTGGCGCGTCAGCGAGAAGGCCCCGGAGATGAGCGCCTGCGAGGCGATGACACCCGCCACCGCGGACAGCGCCACCAGCGGGTACAAGAGCCACGACGGAGCCAGGAGGAAGAAGGGGTTGCGCGCGGCGCTCGCGTCACGCAGCAGGAGGGCCCCCTGGCCCAGGTAGTTGAGCATCAGCGCCGGCAGCACCACGAAGAACCAGGCGCGCTTGATGGGCTTCCACCCGAAGTGGCCCATGTCCGCGTAGAGCGCCTCGCAGCCCGTCACGACAAGGAACACGCCGCCCAGCACGAGGAAGCCGTGCCAGCCGTTGTGCACGAAGAGCATCACCCCGTGCGTGGGCGACAGCGCGCCCAGCACCGCGGGGTTGTGCACCAGCTCCTTCACGCCCAGCGCCGCCAGCGTGAAGAACCACACGCACATCACCGGGCCGAACACCGCGCCGATTCCCGCCGTGCCGTGCCGCTGCACCAGGAAGAGCACCGTGAGGATGGCCAGGGTGATGGGGACGATGAACGGCTCGAACACGGGCGTGGCCACGCTGAGGCCCTCCACCGCGCTGAGCACCGTAATCGCCGGGGTGATGAGGCCGTCGCCATAGAGGAGCGCCGCGCCGAAGATGCCCAGGGTGATGAGCACGGGCCGCGCCGTGTGCGCCTGCTGTCCCTTCTGCCGCTGCATCACCAGCGCCATCAGCGCGAGGATGCCGCCCTCGCCCCGGTTGTCCGCCCTCATCACGAAGATGAGGTACTTCACCGAGACGATGATGAGCAGGGACCAGAAGATGAGCGACAGCACCCCCAGCACATTCTCAGGCGTGGGGTGGATGCCGTGCGGGCCGGTGAAGCACTCGCGCAGCGCGTAGAGGGGGCTCGTCCCGATGTCGCCGTAGACGATGCCCAGGGCCCCGAGGGCCAGGAGTGCCGTGCGCTTGAGGGAGTCGGGGCCTTCCCGAACCGCCTCGCCGCCCGATACTCCGGTGGTGGTGGCTTTCACGGTCCCCCCTTTAACCGAACGCCTGGGGGTAGCAATGGACGCGGAGCGCCGCTCCGTGGATTCCAACGCTTGGGTAAGCCCATGTATGCCTGAGTGGCCCTCGCTGCCTCCACCCGTTGGTGTACGACGGAGCGTGCGTCCCCTACGAACAGTCCGGACTGGACGTATGTTGGTTAGCCATGACGGAGGCCCGGGGGGCGCCTTCAGGGGAATCTCCCGCCTGCCTTCCCGTGCTCCCATGCCGCCGCGGGGGCGCAATCAACCATGGCAGCAGCCCGGTACGGAGACGCGCGGCATGTCGGGGCCCACGCCCCGGAGGTGGAGGAGCGGCTGGCGCTGCTGGTGGAGGCGTCGCGGGTGCTCGCCGACGCCAGCCTGGAGCCCCCCGCCGTCATGGAGCGCTTGTGCGCCCTGGTGGTGCCGCTGCTCGGCGCCGCCTGCACGCTGCGGCTGTTGTCCGAGGACGGGCTCTGGCTGCGCACCGTGGCCTCGGCGGCCTCCACGCCCGAGGCCCGGCTGCTGTTCCAGACGCTCAGCCCTCCCGCGGTGCGCGCGGACGAAGGCCCGTCCCAGGAGGTGCTGCGCACGGGCGAGGCGCTGTGGCTGGCGGACTCGGACCCGGAGGCGCTGCGCCGCCTGGTGCCTCCGCAGCAGCATGGGCTCCTGGAGGACTTCCCCTTCACCCGGTTGATGGTGCTGCCGCTGCGCGCGCGCGGCCGGAGCCTGGGCACCCTCACCGTGTGGAAGGACCCGACGGCGGAGCGCGCTGGCGAGGCGGGAGAGCAGCTGCTCCTCCAGGAACTGGCGGACCGCGCCGCGCTGGCGCTGGACGTGGCGCGCGCCTACGCGGCGGAGAAGGAGGCGCGGCAGGCGGCGGAGGTCGCCGCGGGCCGGCTGTCCCGGCTCCAGCGGGTGACGGCGGAGCTGTCCCAGGTGCTGTCCGCGGAGCGCGTGGCGGAGGTCATCGTCGAGCAGGGCGTGGAGGCGGTGGGCGCGGCGCGCGGCGCGCTGTGGCGGGTGGAGGCGGGGCACGCGCGACTCCTGAGGTGCACCGGCTACGAGGACCCGCGCTCCTTCATGGAGGCCTTCGGCGTGCTGCCGCTGGAGGGACGGACCCCCATGGTGGAGGCGCTGCTGGAGGCGCGGCCGGTGTGGCTGGAGTCCCCGGAGGCGCTGGCGGAGCGCTACCCGGAGGTGGATGAGACGCGCCACCGGGTGGTGCGCAAGCCCGCGCCCGCCTCGGTGTGCCTGCCGCTGCTGGTGGAGGGCCGCGCGCTGGGGGTGCTGCTGTTCGCGTTCTCCGAGGCGCGCGTCTTCGATTCGGACGAGCGCGCCTTCCTGGAGCTGCTGGCCCACCACGGCGGACAAGCGGTGGCGCGGGCCCGACTGCTGGAGCAGCAGCAGCGCGCCCGCGCGGAGCTGGCCGAGGCCAACGAGCGACTGGCGGCCATCATCCAGGCCTCCCCCGCCTCCATCATCCTGGTGGACATCCACGGCACGGTGCGGATGTGGAACCCGGCCGCGGAGCGCATCTTCGGGTGGACGGCGGAGGAGGTGATTGGCACCGTGCTGCCGGTGGTGCCCGAGGGCAAGCACGACGAGTTCCGCCGCAACCTCGAGAAGGCCGGCCGGGGCGAGTCGCTGGGCGGCGCGGTGATGCAGCGGCGGCGCAAGGACGGCACGCCGCTGCAGGTGGCGCTGTGGACCGCGCTGGTGCAGCCCTCCGCGGGCGGCACGGAGCAGGTGCTGAGCATGGCGGTGGACGTCACCGAGCGGCATCGCAGCGAGGCGGCGCAGCGCTTCCTGGCCGAGGCGGGCGGCGTGCTGGCCACCAGCCTGGAGCAGGAGGAGACGCTGGAGCGCGTGGCGCAGCTGGCGGTGCCGTCCTACGCGGAGTGCTGCGGCGTGTTCCTGGCGGACGAGGCCGGCGAGGTGAAGTGCGTGGCCGCGGCCCACGCGAGCGAGGAGTACCGCGCGCTGGACGGACACCCCTCGCCAGGCCTGCTCGTCGTCGCGCGCGTGGTGGCCTCCGGAGAGGCGGAGCTGCGCACGGGACTGAGCGAGGACGCCCCGGAGTGTGTACGCCCCGCCGGCGCGGGCAGCTGCTTCGCGTGGCTGTGCGTGCCGCTCCAGGTGCGAGGGCAGACGCTGGGCGCGCTGAGCTTCGTCACCTCGAAGAGGGACTACGACGCGCAAGATTTGGCCCTGGCGCAGGAGCTGGCGCGGCGGGCGGCGCTGGCCATCGACAACGCGCGCCTCTATCGCGAGGCGCGGCAGGCCATCCGGCTGCGCGAGGAGTTCCTCTCCATCGCCAGCCACGAGCTGAAGACGCCCATCAGCGCGCTGCAGCTCCAGGTGCAGAGCCTGCTCGCGGGCCTGGCGCGCGCTCCCGCCGGGCTGACGCCGGAGCGACTGGGCCGCGCGCTGAAGGTCGTCGACCGCCAGGTGAAGCGGCAGACGCAGCTCATCCACGACCTCTTGGACGTGTCCCGCATCAGCGCCGGACGCCTGGAGCTGAGCCCGGAGCCGCTGGATTTGGTGGCGCTGGTGCGCGAGGTGGTGGAGCGCTTCGAGCCGGAGCTGGAGCGCACGGGCACCCCGCTGGAGCTGCGACTGGCGCCGGAGGCCCCGGGGCTCTGGGACAAGCTGCGAATCGACCAGGTGCTGACGAATCTGGTGTCCAACGCCGTGAAGTACGGGCGCGGCAATCCGGTGCACGTGGCGCTGACGGAGGACGAGGCCACCGTGCGCGTGGAGGTCCGCGACGGCGGCATCGGCATTGGCGAGGAGCACCTGTCGCGGCTGTTCCACCGCTTCGAGCGCGCCGTGTCCGAGCGCAACTACGGCGGCTTCGGCCTGGGCCTGTGGATTTCTCGCCAGATTGTGGAGGCCATGGGCGGCCACATCACCGTGCGCAGCGTGCTGAGCGTGGGCTCCACCTTCACCGTGGAGCTGCCACGCACGCGCGCTTGAAGCCGCCGCGCCCTGGACTCACAGCGCCAGCAGCAACAGGGACACCTTCTCCTCGGGGCTCGCCGCCAGGAACTCGTCCGGCAGCCAGACCTCCGACTCGGGCACCAGCGACGTGTCGCAGCTGCGCTTGCCCGCATAGAAGCGACCCGGCTCCCGCGCCTTCAGCCGGTACGTGCAGTCGCGGATGTAGATTTTCAGCTCATCCTTGGAGAGCTTCACGGTCGCCGGACGCCCGCCGAAGCCGCCCTCCGCCTCCACCGTGTCGCCGTCCCGCTTCACCTTGAGGTTCACCACGGCGCTGCCCAGCGAGCCCTTCACCTCGCCCTCCTTGAACTTCAAGTCGACGACGCCCAGGTACGTCTGTCCCCGCAGCCCGCCGGGCGTCCGCGCCACCTGGAAGTCCTGGCCCGTTACGTTCTCTGCGGTCATCACCAGGTTGTACTGCTGCCGGGCGATTCGCAGGTTGATGGCGTCCTCCTTCGGCGCCGAGACCGCGACTCCCGCCCCCAATACGATTGCCACCGCCAGCACACCCCGCCGCAGCGGGCTCAGAAAGCGCTTCATCGGGAAAGCTCCTCGTCCTGGATTGACATTCCCATGAACGTCAGTCTGCGCATCTCATACCGCGACGACATGCGTCGCGCCGCAACCCCTCGGATTTGCGTCGGACACAGGGGGCCGGGCCCTTCGCGCGCGCTCCCCGGAGGAGGCCTGCTCGCTCCTCCTCCAGGGGCACCGCCTTGTCGGCTCGCGACTACTTCGTGGCCTCGGGACTCCGGGGCGCGCCCAGGTGCTTCTCGAAGAACATCATCGTCGTCATCTGCGCGTAGTCGCGGTTGTCCTTCTTCTGGAAGCCGTGGCCCTCGTCGGTGGCCAGCATGTACCAGACGTCCGGCGCGCGCTGACGCACCGCCTGGACAACCTGCTCCGCCTCCGACTGCGGCACGCGCGGGTCATTGGCGCCCTGCTGCACGTAGAGCGCCGCGCGAATCCTGGCCACCGAGCCCAAGGGAGAGATGCGCTCCTGCACCTTGCGCACCTCGGGGACTCGCTCGTCGCCGTACTCCGCGCGCCGCAAGTCCCGGCGGTACGCCTGCGTGTTCTCCAGGAAGCTGGGCAGCGAGGAGATGCCCACCACGTCCACCGCCGCCTTGAAGCGCTCCGGATAGAAGGCCACCGACGCCAGCGTCATGTAGCCGCCGTACGAGCCGCCAGAGACGCCCACGCGCGAGGCATCCAGCTCCTTGCGCGAGGCGATGAAGTCCAGCGTCGCGCCGATGTCCGCGAGGCTCTGCTCGCGCTTCACGCCGTCATCCATGGCCCGGTACGCCTTGCCGTAGCCATCCGAGCCGCGCACGTTGGGCACCAGCACCGCCATGCCCAGCTCCGCCGTGGCGAACTGCGCGAAGGTGCTGAACGTGGGCAGGCTCTGCGCCTCCGGGCCGCCGTGGAAGCTGACGATGACGGGCACCTTCCCCGTCGCGCCCTTGGGCAGGTAGAGGAACGCCGGCACCTGCACGCCATCCGTGGACGGGTAGCGCACCAGCGTCGGCTCCACGAAGGTGCTCGTGTCCAGCCCGCCCACCTCCGAGCGCGTCCACCGCGTCGGCTTGCGCGACTTCAAGTCCACCGTCCACACGTCCATGGGGCTCTTCGCATCCCCCACCGTCAGCGCCAGCAGGTCCGAGCGCTTCAGCGGGAAGTGGATGCCGAACGCCACGCCCTTGGGCAGCGAGTCCAGGGTCGACAGGGCCTTGGTGCGCGTGTCCAGCAGCGACACCTTGGTGAAGCCATCCTCGTTGAAGGCGACCGCCAGCTTGCGGCCATCCGGCGACAGGGCCAGGTCCGTCACGTTCCACTTCACGGCCTTGGTCAGCGACTCCGGCGCGGCGGTGAGCGGCGTCTTGTCCAGGTTCACCTGGTACAGCTCCGCGAAGTCGCTGTAGCGGTCCGTCGCCAGGTACACGCTCTTGCCATCGTGCGCGAAGACGACGGCGGAGACTCCGCCCTTGCCCTCCTGCGGAGTGATTCGCTGACGCTCGCCGGAGGCCACGTCCACCACGTACAGGTCCGCGTCGTCGATGGCCCGGCTCTGCACCACCAGCAGCTTCGCGCCGTCGTTCGAGAAGGAGATTGGCGCCCACGAGCCCTCCTGCTCCGTGAGGCGACGGGCCTGCCGAGGCTGCGCGGTGGGCGCCACGTACACGTCCGTGTCCTTGCCGTTGCGACCCGTGCCGCCATACGCCAGCCACCGGCCATCCGGAGAGACGCTCACACCCGAGTGTCGGCTCTTCCCATCCGTCAGCAGCTCCGAGCGCCCCGTGCGCCGGTCCATCCGGAACACCTGGAAGAACTCCCCGCCACCCTTGTCCTGCAGGAAGTAGATGACGTTCGAGTCGCCGGGCTGGAAGAGCGCCCTGTTGATGGGCTCCTTGGCGAAGGTGAGCTGCGTGCGCGCGCCCATCGGCATCTCCACCAGGTGGAGCTGGTTGGTGTCCGCGAAGCGCGTGGTGATGAGCAGCTGCTTGCCATCATCACTGGTGTCCACGAGCGACGCGGAGCGGGCCTCCAGGTACTGCTCCATCCGCTGACGGAGCGCGTCCGGCACCGGCGGCACGTTGCTCACCCACAGGTTCGGCTGGCCGGGCAGCGGCGCGATTCCCGGCACCTGCGAGGGTTTGCTGGCGGCG
This sequence comes from Corallococcus terminator, assembly GCF_049194865.1. Classification (GTDB taxonomy): domain Bacteria; phylum Myxococcota; class Myxococcia; order Myxococcales; family Myxococcaceae; genus Myxococcus; species Myxococcus terminator_A. The sequence goes on from NZ_JBLZWL010000001.1 coordinate 353,157, forward strand.
GCCTGGGGCTTGGGGGCCTGCGCCGCTGGAGCGGACGCGGGGGCCTGCGCGGCGAGCAGGGACACGACGAGTGGAAGCAGTCCAGGGTTCATGGTGCGCGCACGCTACCAGCAGCGTCCTGGCTGTCGCGCCCGCACCGCGTCATTCCATCCCCGGCGCGGGGAGTGCTCGTGGGTGGACAGTCAGTCGACGCGCCGTGGCGGACACGCGGGACCAACCAGGTTTCACGGCTCGTTTCGTAAGGGGCTCCCGAAGTCACGGTCGCGCTCGCTCGGGCGACGACCGCATACCCCTGGAGCGCGACATGACGAAGAACCCTTGGAGTCATCGCTGCCTCACGGTGGCGCTCACCGCCACGCTGTCCACCCTCGTGGGCTGCGGCGAGGACGAGACACCTCCCGACGACACGCCTTCCACCCAGGCGAAGCTGCGCATCATCCACGCGTCCTCGGACGCCCCCGCCGTGGACATCTACGCGGAGGGGCAGTCGACGCCGCTCTTCACCAACGTGAAGTACGGCGACGCCACCGCCTACGCCACCGTGCCCACGGGGACGTACAACGTCCAGGTGCGCGCGGCGGGAGCGCTGGCCTCCTCCGCGCCCGTCTACTCCACCGGTCCGCTCGTGCTGGGCGCGGGCCACACGGTGAGCGCGGTGGCCGCGGGGCTGCTCGTCTCCACTGATGCGGCGCGTGCCTTCCGTGTGCTGCCCCTCACCGAGGGCTTCAACCCTCCCGCCGACGGCAAGACGCGCGTGCGCATCGTCCACGCGGGCGCGGACGCGCCCACCGTCTCCATCGACGTGGGGGATGACGGCACCTCGGAAATCACCGGCCTGCAGCGCTTCCAGGACACGGGGGCCACGGGCGTGGAGCTGCCCTCCGGCCAGTCGCTCCAGGTGGGCATCCGCACGGCCACCAACGCGAAGGTGACGTCCTTCACCGTGCCCGCCCTGCCCTCGCGCGGAGAGGTGTTCGTCATCGCCACCGGACAGCTCTCCCAGAAGCCGAGCGCCCCGGCCGGCTTCAGTCTGCTGGCCGCGGGTGTCGGACGGGTCCGACAGAATCCCGTCGTCTATGCGCTGCACGCCTCGCCAGATGCGCCCTCGGTGGACCTCTTCGTGGGCACCGCGGAGCTGGTGGATGACCTCACCTTCGGCGAGCTGTCCACTCCCATCCAGGTGCCTCCGGGCAGCTACACGCTCGACTTCTTCGCCAACGTCTCCGGCGGCACGCGTCCCGCCGGTGCACCCGCCGCCTCGCGCGCCACGCCCGCGCTGGTCGCCGGAGAGCGCTACCTCGCGCTGGCCGGGGGCTTCCTCAGCCCGTCCAAGGACGACCCGGCGGACTCCACCTTCGAGCTGCTCGCGTTCTCCGACGGCTTCGCTACCGATGCGAGCAACCTGCGGCTGCGCGTGGTCCACGCCTCGCCCGACGCGCCGACGGTGGACGTGGGCCCGCTGGAGGGTGGCGTCGTCCCGACGAGCGCGGCCTTCAACGACGTGCCCTATCGCCGCGCCTCGGCGGAGGAGGGCCTGGCGCTGCCCCCGCTCAACTCGGTGGTGGTGGGAGTGTCGGCCTCGACGGCCTCCGAGCGCTCACCCGTGGCTCGCTTCCAGTTGGGCACGTCTGCCTTCGTGGGCCGGGGCGTCTTCGCCGTGGCCGCGGGCGCGCTCTCTCCCACGCCTGGAGAAAACGAGGCGGGCTTCCGGCTGGTGCTGGTGGACACGAGCACTTCACCGTGGAGCGCAATCAACGTGCATCCCCTCCCGTAACGTTTTCCCAGCACATTCGTCCCAGCAATACCTGGTCACCAGGGCGGGCATCGCGGAGCCACTGTCTTCGCGGTGCCCGCTTGTCTCTTTCTCCGAGAACCGAGTCCCATGAAGCGTCGCGTTGGCCTCCTCGTGCTGCTCCTCGCGTCGACCAGCGCGTGTCTGGACCCCATCCAGAGCACCACGCCCCAGGCCTGCGACGAGGACGGCGCTTCGTGCCCGAACCCAGACACAGACACCGAACAGCGGGGCCTGGCCCGGCAGGTGTCGGTGGGCAGCCAGCACGCGTGCGCGCTGCTGGAGACGGGCGGCGTGCGGTGCTGGGGCGGAGTCGGGCTGGTGGGGGACGGGACGCGCGCGCTGAGGGCCTCGGCGGTGGACGTGCGGGGACTGGGCTCGGGCGTGCTCGCGCTCGCCGCCGGGGGACAGCACACCTGCGTGGTGGTGGAGGGCGGCACCGTGCGGTGCTGGGGAGACAACTCCCAGGGCCAGCTCGGCAACGGCAACACGATGGCCTCTCTGGAGCCGGTGGACGTGCCGGGCGCGGGCACCAACGTGGTGACGGTGGCGTCGGGCCTCGCGCACTCCTGCTCGCTGCACGCGGGGGGACAGGTGATGTGCTGGGGGGCGAATGACTTCTTCCAGCTCGGCGGAGAGCTGGTGGGCAAGACGCCTCGGCCCGTGCCGGTGCCAGGACTTCCCGCCAACCTCACGGTGCTCGCGGCGGGTGCCAACCACACCTGCGCCGCCACCGCCGATGGAGAAGCGTGGTGCTGGGGTGACAACACGTACGGCGCGCTGGGCAATGGCCTCGCCAGTCCGACGCCCGAGCCCGGGGCGGTGCGAGTGAGGGGCTTGTCCGGGCCGGTGCGCTCGCTGACGGCGGGCCTGGGACACACCTGCGCGCGCGTGGGCATGGGCGACCTGGAGTGCTGGGGATTCAATGACGACGGACAGCTGGGGGATGACACCGCGCTGGGCAGCGCCACGCCGGTGCATCCGGTGGGACTGCCGTCGGCCATGCGGCAGGTGCGCGCGGGCAATTCCTTCACCTGCGCGCTGGACGCGGAGGGGCGCGTGCGGTGCTGGGGCCTCAATGGCGCCGGACAGCTGGGGGATGGAACGCGCATCCACCGCGCGGCGCCCGTGGACGTCACGGCCCTGGACGACGAAGTCGTGGACCTGTCCGCCGGAGTGACGAGCACCTGCGCGGTGATGCGTGACGGACAGGTGCGGTGCTGGGGCGGCAACGCCACCGGCCAGTTGGGTGATGGGACGCAATCGGACCGCGTGGCGCCGGCCGTGGTCCAGGGGCTTGGGGCCCCCTGAGAGGGAGGACGGCATGTCGCTGCTGAAGGAAGACCCGCTGTTACTGGAGGCCTTTCGCCGGGGAGAGTCGGGAGCGCTGACCCGCGTGTACCGGGCCTACTCCGGACATGTGGCGCGGTTCCTGTCGCGCACGTACGTGTCGCGCGGCCCCGGCGGACTGGCGCGCGTGGGGCCGTTGGATTTGGAGGCCGTGCACCAGGAGACCTTCGTGCGCGCGTTCCGCGAGCAGGCCCGGCACACGTATGACGGCGTGCGGCCGTACTCCGTCTGGCTCAATGCGCTGGCGCGGCAGGCGGCGGTGGATGTGCTGAGGGCGGCGGGGCGCATCGCGCGCGAGGCGGTCGCGCTGGACGACACGCCGACAGCGGAGCGGCTCGCGAGCAACGCGCCCTCGCCCGAGGACCGCGCGCTGGAGGTGGAGACGCGCGAGCTGGTGCAACGCTTTCTCTCCGCTCTCGACGAGGCGACGCGCCGGCTCGCGGACCTGCGCTTCGTACAGGGCCTGTCGCAGGAGCGCGCGGGCCTGGTGCTGGGATTGTCCCGACAGGAGCTGCGGACGCGCGAGACGAAGCTGCGCCGCGCGATGACGGACTTCCTCGTCGAGGAGGGCTGGCTCACCGCTGACGCACCCGATGCCCTGCCCTCCGCCGCCGCCACGGCCGCGGTGATGGCCCTGCTCTTCCCCTACTTCGTGCCCTGACCCGAGTGAGTTTCCCCATGGCCCTGTTCACCCCACACGTGGACCGACAGCTCGTCCACCTCGCCAACGAGGGCGTCCTGCCTCCGCGCCAGTGGAGCCGCGTGCTGAGTCATGCCCGGGGCTGTGCCCGGTGCGGCGCGCGCTACGAGCGGGTGATGAACCTGCGCCGCGTGTTCTCCAGGGACACCATCACCGAGCCCACGCCGGGGGAGCTGGAGTCGCTCGAGTCGCGCGGACTGCCCGCGGTCCTCGCCGCCGTCGCGGGGGAGCTGTCGCGCGAGTCCTCGGGACAGGCGACGCGCGCGGACCGGCTGCACAAGAAGGAGGTGGGCGGGGCTTGGGGCCTGGCGCGACGTCCGTGGGCGTGGGTGCTTCGAGCCTGGAACGCGCCGTCCCTGGGCCATGTGGGCAGCGCGTGGGTGGTCAGCTTGATGGCGGCGGCGGGCCTCGTGTGGCTGAGCCTGCCGAGCGACACGACGGAGTGGGGCACGCGCGGCGAGGGACAGGGCGCGACGGTGATGCGGCTGTTCTGCGTCCCCGAGGAGGCGGAGCTTCGGGAGGTCCGAGGACAGGGTGAATGTCCGGCCGGTGCGGCGCTCGCCTTCGCGGCGGGAGCTCGAGCGCCCTACACGCATGTCGTGGTGACGGTGCGCACCGACAAGGGCCTGCGCATGGAAGGGCCGTTCGAGGTGAAGGCGTCTCCGGGCTCGGAGGCCGCGCTGGACCTCACGCCGAAGCTGCCTGACACGGGCGAAGTGGAGCTGACCGCCGTGTTCGCGAGCAGCGCGTCCGCCGCGCTCGCCGCCGCGCGAGGTGAGCCCGTCAAGGATGTCGTGCGCGTGCAGCACCGCGTCCGCATCGCGGGGAAGCCATGAGCTGGCTTTCTCGTTCGAGAGGGGCAGAGCGATTCATCGCGGCTCCGGCGCCCCGTGGTGTCCGCGCCCTCCTGTTGTTCGTGAGCCCACCGTTCGCCGCGCGGGACGCGGCCGTGTCCGCGGAAGGACCAGCATGAGCCCCCTCGTGGTTCCGATGAACAGCGGTGTCCTCGTCCTCTGGCTCACGTGCTGTGCGACGGTGTCCCTCGCGGAGACGGGCGCCACCTCCCCGGAGTCTCCCCCGGTTCGACGGGCCCTGGTCGTCGCGTACAACGGGAGCGACTCTCCAGGCATGCCGCCCCTGCGCTACGCGGATGACGACGGCGTGCGCTGGATGGAGACCTTTCAGCGCCTGGGCGTGGACGTGGTGCTCCTCACCGTCGCGGACACCGACACCGCCGAAGCGGAGCGCGAGCGCTTGACGGGCGTGCGCGTGCCCACGCTCGCCGCGCTCGATGAGGCCGTGGCCTCGCTGGCCCAGCGCAACGCGGCGGACCGCGCGGCCGGTCGCACCGTGGACTTCCTCTTCGTCTACGTGGGCCATGGCCGCACGGGCGAGTCCGCGCGCGCCTACCTCACGCTCGCTGACGGACGACTGGACCAGGAGGGCCTCTACTCACGCATCGTGGAGCGGGCCGAGGCGGACTACGTGCACCTGCTCGTGGATGCCTGTCACGCGGCCGGCGTCGTGGGCAGCCGAGGCGCCGACCCGCTGGTGCTCCGGAGGTTGCGGCGCGCGCTGGAGCAGGAGCAACTCACCGGTCACCCCAGCGTCGGCGCCATCTTCGCGGAGAGCAACGAGGGCGAGACACACGAGTGGTCCCGCATCCGCGCGGGCGTCTTCAGCCACGCGGCCCGCTCCGCGCTGATGGGTGGCGCGGACGTCAACGGCGACGGCCGCGTGGAGTACAGCGAACTGGACGCCTTCGTCGCCGCCGCCATCCGAGGCGTGAAGTCTCCACAGGCCCGGCTCGCGCTGCGCACCTTCCCGCCGACACTGAGCCCTTCACGCGCGCTCATCGGCCCCGTGCCCGACGGTCCGCGCCTCGACCTGCCAGCGACGCCTCGGGGCGCGCGCATCTCCGTGGAGGACACCTCGGGCGTGCGACTCGCGGATACGCATCAGGCCGCGGGAGAGTCCCTGGCGCTCGCGTTGCCGAAGCGCGACGCGTACTGGCTGCGCACGCCCGGGGGCGAAGCACGCGTGCGGCTCGAGGACCTGAACGCGGGACGACTCCCCCAACCCTCTCCCCCCGAAGTGGCCCGACGTGGCGCGGCCGAGGAGAGCCTGCTCCAGGGCCTCTTCGCCCTGCCCTTCGGACGCGACTTCTACGAGGGCTATGTCACGTCGGCGGGTGGGCCCGCCGTGGACTTCTCCCAACCGGTGACACCCGGGGACCCGTCGAGCCTCCCGCGCTCGCTGGGCCTGGAGGTGGGCCTCACGCTCGGCGCGCCGCCGCTGGGTGGTCGCGGCATCGCACGCGGGCTGTCACTCGCCTGGCGCGTGCCGGGCCCTGGCCTCATCCGGTGGGGCGCGCGGGCCAGCTACTCACTCGCGCCGGATGCATGGGCGGACAACGCCACGCTTCAGCGCGTGTCGGTGCTGGCCATGGGCGGACTGAGCGGCAGAGGCACGCTGGCGCCCTTCGCGGAGCTGGGTGCGGGCTGGTTGATGACCGTGGTGGACAGACCCGGCCGAAGGGAGGGCGACTCGCGTGGCCTGACCGCGCGCGGCGCCGCGGGCCTGCGCTGGAGGGCGGGTGACTTCGCGGTGCGCGGCGCCCTGGGACTCGACTTCGATGGAGTCCGCGTGGACGGGCACCGACGTGGACGCTGGAGTCCCGGCGTGGAGTTCGGACTGGAGCGCTGAGCGACTCACCGTCCACGCCGTGCGCGGCGCGCTGTGAACGGCGTTGACAGTGGCGCCCGTGCGCCCGCTCAAGTCCCTGGAATCAGGCCCGTGTCTCCCTGGCAGGGCGCTTGCGATGGACCCGCTCCGAAAGGGGCGGTGCATGAACGCGGACATCACGAGGTGGGGCGAGGCGCGGTGGGATGCGGGCAAGGTGCTCCGGTGGAGCCTGCTCCACGTGGGCGCACTCGTGGGTGGCGCGCTGTACTTCTCGTGGAGCGCGGTGGCGGTCTTCGCCGTGTTGACCGTGGTGACGATGTGTCTCGGGCTCTCGGTGGGCATCCACCGCGGCCTCATCCACCGTGCCTTCCGCGCGACGCGCACGGTGGAGCGGGCGCTCGGCTTCCTCGGCACGCTGGCGGGACTGGGCAGCGTCCTCGGCATGAGCCGCATGCACCACCTGCGCGACTTCCACCAGAACCAGCCGGAGGCCGACTGCCCCGAGTACTTCGGCTACCGCGACGGCTTCCTCAGCGCCATGACTCACGCCCTCTTCCGCACGTGGCATGCGCGCGACGCGAGCGTCTATCCCCCCGTGGAGCCCGACGTCGAGAATGACGTCTTCTTCATCGCCCTGGAGCGCGCCAACCTCTGGCTCCAAGTGCCGCTCGCACTCGCGCTGTACGCGGTGGGCGGCCCCGCGTGGGTGGTCTGGGGTGTCTTCGTGCGACTGGCGCTCACGCAGGATGGCTTCTGGTTCATCCACTACGTGAGCCATGTCGAAGGAGAGCAGCCCTACGAGCTGCCCGAGTGCGCGGAGCAGGGGCGCAACGCGGGCTGGCTCGCCCTCGTGAGCATGGGCGAGTCGTGGCACAACAACCACCACGCGTACCCCAGCTCGGCGCGGATGGGCTTCGGCTGGCGACAGCCGGACCCGGGCTGGTGGGCGGTGAAGGCACTGGCCACGCTGGGCCTCGTGCACGACGTGAAGACGATGACCCACCTGCCGCTGCGTCCCGGAGCGCACCGACGGCCCGGCCCTCGCAAGCACCCGCGGTTCCCGCGCGGATGCCTCCGCCGTCGCCTGCCGGTGTAGCGCCGCGCCACGACTCAGAAGGCCCAGCCCAGCGACAACGCCAGTCGCTCGTTGACCAACCACGAGCGTCCCTTGATCGACTGCTCGCCGCCGAAGTACGAATCCTCGTACCCGGGCTTGGGCGTGATGTTGATCGAGGCTCGACTCGAATCATGCCGGACCTCCGCGCCCACGCCCGCCTGCACCGCGAGGCCTCGCCCAAGGATGGCGGTGTAGCCCAGCATCGCCGTCGCGCCGAAGCTCCAGGTCCGGTGCTCCGACTCAGTGACGCTCATCTGTCCATCTCCCTCGTAGCGGCGCCACGAGCGAGTGACTTCCAGGCCCGGCGACACCCACAGTCCTTCGGGCGCATCTCCCACGAGGAAGAAGCGGGCCCGGGGGCCCACGCCCAGGATGAAGCCGGAGCTTCCCCCCTCGGACTCCGGCTCGCCTGGAGCCATGGCGGTAGACCAGTTTTTCGCCTGGGTGAACCCGGTGCGCAGCCCCAGGCCCACCGACACGCGGGGACTCACCACCCGCTCTCCCTCCAGCGTCACCACACCCAGCTCGTTGGGAGTGATAGCGACCCCCAGCACCGTGTTGCGCGCGGTTGAGACGGACGGCGAGGCGCTCAGTTCCTGGGCGTGAGCGACAGCCGACGACAGCAACGTCAGACACAGCATGTGAATGGGCTTCATGTTTGGACATCCCCCGATGACGTCCCTGGAACGCTCGTCCAGCGACCCGCTCCCCTTGTGCAATGAGCGTGCACAACCTCACTCCAGAGGGAACCCCGCCTCACCAGCGCCCCACCCCACGACATCGTGTCAACGAAGGCCCGCGCGACGAATGACACGCTGACAGCGCACCGACAAAACGCCACGCGCACCCGATGCGGATAACGTCCCGGCCATGAATGGATGGAAGGTGGCGTTCTTCGTCATGCTGATGGCGTGGGGGCTGACCCTGCTCGTGGGGGCCTACGGGGTGCTGAACGTCGGCACCTCCCAGACCTATATGGGCGAGGGCTACGCGGACTGCGAGGCCCACCGCGACTGGCTCGACACCCTGCTGCGGGGACAAGTGACGCGGGAGCAGGTGCGCGACGCCCGCCCCAAGGTGGTGCGCACATTGGACGAGCACTCCACCCCGCTGAAGCCGGGCGACGTCGACGTGCGCTACGACGGCAAGGGCCGCTACGTCGGCTCCCAGTTCGGCGCGAGCACCACCCCGCTCCACGCGCAGTGACACCGGGCACTGTCCGCTAGCACGCGAATGGCGTCAGGACCGGGGACCTCCGGACACGTCACGTTGCGCGGTGCGCCGAGCATCAAGATACTTCCGCCCGAGCCTTCTCAGGCGAAGGCACTCATCTGGGGATGGAGGGAGTCCAAGTGATGCGCATGCGAATGCTGCTGGCGTCCGCGCTGCTGGTGCTCGGCGGCTGTGGGGACGACGACGCGGAGGGGGACGGGGACCAGGACACCACGACGGACCATCGGTCCAACGTCACGGGGGCCTACGAGAGCACGGGCACCTTGAGTGCCACCCTCAACGGACAGACCGAGAACGGGGAGCTGGAGGACACGGTGCGAATCTCGGCGGCCTCCGGCTCCAAGAAGGCCTTGAGCATCCGCTCCGAGTCCATCACCTGCGCCCAGGACCTGCGGGCGACGATGACCGGAGAGAACACCTTCTCCATCAGCGAGGGCTCGTGCGAGGTCTTCGTCGAGCAGCTCAACTGCACGGCGAACCTGAGCGTCACCTCCGGCAGGGGAAGCCGGGCGACGAATGGCCCCCTCCAGCTCTCCCTCGAGGGAAAGTTCACGGTGACCTGCATCCCCCTGCCCGTCGTCGGGGACTTCACCCTGCTGCTCACCGGTACGCGCACGGGCGCCGAGTCCCTGCCCGGCGTCGAGACGCGGCAACTCCACGTCACGCAGCCCTGAGCCATTCCGGCGACCGCGCTCCAAGCCAGCACCGGAGCGCGGCCCGTCGTCTCACAGCGGCACGACGGCCTGCTCGCGACGAAGCTGGAGCACGCGCACGTCGGGGTCCACCACCCAGCGCTCGGGCGGGAAGTCCGCGCGCACCGTGACGTCGGCCTTCTCACCCGCGCCCAGCACCACGCGCGCTCACGATGTCCGGGGCACACATGCGCGCTTGGAGCACCGTGACGCCACGGTGCCCTCCCACCCGGGGACTCAGCCGGGGATTCGATGGAGGGGAGCGCAGTGCGGAGCCTCACGCTGGAGCAGCTCGCGCATCGCCTCGGCACGCGCCGTGTTACCTGCCCGGGTGTGCGCCACCCGGAGGCCCCACACACTCAGCAGTCGGACCATGGCCAGTTGGGTCTTCTGGTGATGCTGCTCCAGCACCTGGAGCGAGGCAGCGGTGGCCGTGCCGGTGAGCACCTCGCCGATAGCCACGCCGACCTCGAAGTAGGCGCGCCCCTGGGCGGAGCCCGCGACCGGGCTGGGAAACTCCACCATGGCGAGGGCCTCCTTCGCGAGCACGAGTCCCCGCTCGGGCTCGTCCTCGCACAGCATGAGGAGGGTCGCCTCACCCGCTCGCTCCATCGCGCGGATGACAGGAGGACGCCCCGCCCAGTCGATGCTCGCCAGCTCCCGGCGCGCGGAGGCCGCGTCCCCGTAGAAGCCAAGGGCAAGGGCACGGGAGTTGGCGCGGTAGCAGGCGACATCCGGAAACTGGCTGCTCGCCGCGAACACCTGCTCGTAGATGGCGAGCAGCGCGCTCGGGTCGGGATGCAGGAAAGCCTCCCTGGACTTGCGCCGCGCCGATTGTCCCCGCCAGAAGACAAAGCCCAGGGCGCCCGCGAAGACCCCGACTCCCACCAGCAACGTGTAGCCGGTCCGACTCAGGTCCTCGGAGGACGGCAGCCCTGGCAGCTTGCCGCCACTGAACATGAAGTACATGGCGGCGTACGCGACAATCAGGAACGGCCACCACTTCATCCAACGCTTGAAGGGCGCGATGGCATTGCGCTGGCGAATCGATTCAAGGTAGCGGGCATTCTCTTCACGGGACATGCGCGCACTGTAGCCAATCACTCTCACGACGCCATGCACGCGGGGCCTGTTCAGACAGCATCACCCTCGCACCGCCAGCGCGACACGGTGCGGGCCGCGTCACCTCACGAGTGCCGCACCAGCCGCAGCGGAGCACGCGACGCCGTGTGAGCCGAAGCAGAGGCCGAGGCCAGCAGCCCCACGTCCGCCCACGCGGTCTCCGGCTTGCCCTCCTCGACGAACGCCACCGCCTGCGACACGACCTCCGGCGCGTACAGGATGCGGTGGTGTCCCAGCCCCTGCGTCCGCGTCAGCCGCGCGCCCGGCCACGCGCTCGCCACCGACTCGCCCGCGGCGAGCGGCACCTCCCGGTCTCCCACGTCGTGGAACACCTGCAGCGGCACGCGCCCCAGGAGCGGCACGAAGTTGGGCAGGGCCAAATCACGCAGCCGCATGCTGAAGTGCGCTTCGATTCGCTGCTCCATCCGCATCCACACCGCATCTGTGAGCCCCATCGCCCGGGCGAAGGCCTGGATGCCGCCACGGGGGTCCGCCGGCGGCGACACGAACACCGCGCGCCCCACCTTCAACCCGTCTCTCATCGCCACCGCCGTCGCCGCCGCACCCAGCGAGTGCGCAATCACCGCGTACGGCCCGCCCGTCGCCCGCGCCACGTCCGCCACCAGCTCCGCCATCTCCGGCAACGAGCTCGTCCTCCCCGACGACTGCCCGTGCCCCGGCGCGTCGTACGTCACGACGGAGAAGCCCGCCGCCACCAGCGGCTCCACGAAGGCCGTGAGCTGCCCGCCATACCCGCTCCACCCGTGCACCAGCAGCACGCGCGGCCCCACACCCCAGCTCCACACCGCCACCTCCTCGCCCCCCAGCGTCAGCATCCGAGGCTGCCCCCGCGCCAGCACCGCCTCCGCCGTCTTCGAGCGGCGCGGCCGCACAGGCGTCCGGAACATCCGATCCGCCCACGCCGCCGTCAGCCCCGGCGCCACCGCCCCCGCACTCAACGCCACCGCCCGCATGCCCCACATCGCCAATTTCGCCCGAACGTTCGTGCTATTTTTCGCCATGACGAGGTCCTCCTCGGAACGACACAAAGCCAAAGAAAGCTCAGGAGCCCTGGGGCCTGGCGGCGCGCAGCAGCGCGTCGAAGGCACGCCTGGCCCACGTCTCCGCGCGCGGCTCCTTCAAGAGGCGCGCGGAGTGGTGGAAGCCCAGCAAGAGGGCGTTCTCATCGTGGGCGAACTGCTCCACGTCCACGTCCTTGTGGAAGTGCCCCTCGGCGACGGCGATGCGCGCGGCCTGGGCCAGGCAGTCCAGCCAGTCCCGCTGCGTCTGCACCAGCCTGTCCCGCGCGGGCCCGGGCGCGTCGTCCAGCTCCGTGGCCGCCGCCACGAAGATGCACCCGCCCTCCGGCACCAGCTCCTTCTCCCACGTCAGCCACTTCTCGAAGAGGGCCCTCACCCGGGGCTCGCCTCGGGGCTGCGTCAGCGCCGGGCGGATGACGCGCTCGGTGAACAGCGCCGTGGCCGCCTCCAAAATCTCCACCTGGAGCGACGTCTTGGAACGGAAGTGCGCGAACAGGCCGCTCTTGGAGAGCTGGAGCTCCTCCGCCAGCCCCCCGATGCTCAGCCCCTGCAAGCCCACCCGGCTGGCGAGCTGGATGGCCCGCTCGAGAATCGCCTGATGGGTGAGCTCTCCCTTGCGCATGGGCTCTTTCTAAACGCTCGTGCTTTTTTCCGCAAGTCGATGAACCGACGGGCCGCTGCTCAGCCCTCGGTGTTGCGCAGGAAGTCCGCCACCTGGGCGAAGCGGTCATCCAGGAAGCGGCGCAGCCCGCCCGTGACGCCCCGCGCGTCCAGGGCCTTGCCCATGGCGCGCAGCCACGCGTCCCGCATGGAGAGATCCACCGGCACATGGCCGTGACGCATCCGCAAGCGAGGGTGGCCGTGCTGCTGCGCGTAATGCTGCGGCCCGCCCAGCCACCCGATGAGGAAGAGACCGAAGCGCTCGCGCGTGCCCCCGTTCACCCGGCCCTGCTCATCCAGCTCGTGCAGCTTCGCCAGCACCGGCTCGTGTGCATCCATCGCGTCATAGAAGGCCCCCGCCAGCGCCATCACCGCGTCCGCGCCGCCAATGCGCATAAACGGCGTGTCGTCCAGCGTGGGCACCCAATCATCCGAGGGGGGAACTTTGAGCTCAACGGGCATGACATCCTTCAACATCGGTGCGGGCACGGGTTTTCCCTCGGGGAACGAGCGCTCGGTGCGCCGCCGTGAGGGCTGTCGGGAGAGCGACAGGTTGGCAGGGGGCTCGCGGGATGCCCATCGAAGATTTGACCCGGGAGAGAAACGGTTGCTAGAGCCTGCACACCCGTGCCCCCTTCCACCCATCCTCCGCGGACCCGGGCGATGCCTCCGCCTCGTGTCTGGGTGCTCGACGACAGCTCCGTCGAGACCGAGGCCATCCGCCGTGCGCTCACTCCCACCTGTCAGGTGGAGACGTTCACCGACGGCGCCGCCCTGCTGGAGAAGCTGGGCCAGGAGCACGGGCTCTTGCCCGACGTGCTGGTGCTGGACTGGTACCTGCCGGGCATGTCGGGCCTGGAGGTGTGTCGCTTCGTGCGCTCCGGGCCCACCACCTCGCTGATTCCCGTGCTGCTGCTCACCGTCAACACGCGCGCGGACGACGTGGTGGAGGCGCTCGACGCGGGCGCCAACGACTACGTCTTCAAGCCCTTCCGTCCGGTGGAGCTGGAGGCGCGAGTGCTCGCCCTGGCACGCCTGGAGCGCCAGCGCCGCCAGCTGCTGGAGGACGAGCGCGCGCGGCGAATGCTGGCCGAAGGCACGCTGACGGAGGTGCAGGCCGCGGAGGAGCGCGCGTGGCGCAGCGAGCTGCGCTTCCGGCTGGCCGCCCGGGCCACGCGCGACGCGGTGTGGGAGTGGGACCCGCGCACGGACACGGTGGATTGGACCAGCGGCCTGCACGAGCTGTTCGGCCACGTCTCCTCCAACATCCGCGACACGCGCTCCTGGTGGGCGGAGCGCCTGCATCCGGAGGACCGCGAGCGCACGGTGCGCGGCTTGCGGCAGGCCGTCTCCAGCGAGAGCCACGAGTGGCAGGACACCTACCGCTTCCAGCGCGGCGACGGCACCTGGGCCCACGTGGTGGACCGGTGCCACATCGTCCGGGACTCGGAGAACCAGGCGGTGCAGGTGGTGGGGGCGATGCAGGATGTCACCGAGTGGCAGCAGACGGAGGCCGAGCGCCTGCGCCTCTTGTCGGAGGTGCACGCGCAGGCGGACTTCGAGCGGCAGCTCATCGGCATCGTCAGCCACGACCTGCGCAACCCCCTGGGCGCGATAACGCTCGCCGCCTCCCTCCTGGCGCAGCGCCCGGACGCCGACGACCGACAGCAGCGCAACGTGCAGCGAATCTTGCGCGCGGCGGAGCGGGCGACGCGGATGATTCGCGACCTGCTCGACTTCACGCGCGCCAGGCAGGGCCGCGGGCTGCCCATCTACCCGCGCCCCATGGACCTGCACGAGGTGGTGCACGCGGCGCTGGACGAACTCCAGGCGGCCTGGCCGGAGCGCCGCATCGTCTCCGAGTACGAGGGCACCGGCGCCGGCGCGTGGGACCCGGACCGCGTGGTGCAGGTGCTCGGCAACCTGGTGGGCAACGCGATGCAGTACAGCCCGCCGGACACGGTGGTGCGGGTCATCGCGCGGGGCGAGGACTCGGGCGTCGTGCTGGAGGTCCACAACAAGGGCCTGCCGATTCCCGGAGACCTCCAGTCGCGCATCTTCGAGCCGCTGGAGCGCGGCGTGGAGCGTCCCGAGGACCGGGGCATGCGCAGCATCGGCCTGGGCCTCTACATCGTGCGCAGCATCGTCCTGGCGCACGGAGGCACCGTGGAGGCGCACTCCACCCAGGAGCAGGGCACCACCTTCACCGTGCGCCTTCCCCGCCAGCCCCCCGTCGCGCTCACCGCCAAGGCCGAGGCGGATGACGACCAGGCGGCGGGGTAGCCGCGTCCGTCATTCCGCCCAGCGCTTCGGCCTGCGCTTCATCGTCGTGACTTCCAGCCTGTCGCAGAAGGACTCGAACGTCGCTCGGGGCACGCCCCGCCACGCCACGTCCTCCAGCGTCTTCGTGCCCGGCAGCGGCGCGTCCGTCACCAGCGTGGCGAGCCGCCGGTAGAGCAGCACGTCCTCGCGGTGCTCGCGCAGCGTCGCGGCGAGCTTGTCCGCGCCGCGCGGGCGCACCGTCCAGCTCGCCGCGTCGTCCGGAATCGCCTCCAGCTTCCCGTAGGCCGACAGCAGCGCCGAGGCGCCCTTCTCCCCGAAGCCCTTCAACCCGGGGATGCCGTCCGCGACATCGCCCATCAGCCCGAGCAGGTCTGGCACGCTCGCGGGGGGCACGCCCAGCTTCGCGCGCACCGCGTCCTCGTCCAGCACCTTCTCCTGCCGCCGGTCCACCTGCACCACGCGCTGGCCGCGCACGCACTGGCCCAGGTCCTTGTCCGGCGTGCAGATGCGCACCTGCTCCACCGCGTCCGCCCACTTCGCAGCCGCCGTGGCCAGCGCGTCGTCCGCCTCGTGCTCCTTCATGGACCACACGCGTACGCCCAGCGCCGCGACGGCCTCCTCCACCAAATCGAACTGCGCGCGCAGCTCCGGCGGGACGCCCTCGTCGCTCTTGTACCCGTTGAACAGCGCGTTGCGGAAAGAGCGGATGGGGTTGTCGAACGCCACCGCGATGTGCGTCACGGCTTCGTCCGCGTCGTGCAGCAGCATCAGCAGCGACGACATCAGTCCCACCGTCGCCTTCACGTCCTGCCCATCCGGCGCGGCGTGGCCCGGCCGGGGCGAGAAGTGGGCGCGGTACAGCTCGTAGGTGCCATCCACCAGATGCAGGCGCATGCCTCCTCCTACCGCTCCTGGCGCCTTCCAGCCAGCGGCTCTCGTCTGGCCCGTCACGCAACCTCGCGCGCGCAAGGATGACCCGTCACTTCGCGGGGACGCCCGCTCCCTCCCCGGGCGGCTTGTCTTCGTGCGGATTGCCGGGCTGTCGGCCCGAGCACACTTCTGGACCTGGGGCGCGACACCCGCGCTCCGTGACTGACGGCTGGAGGTAGACCGTGCGCCCGAAGCTGCTTGCCGCGATGCTGTGCGCCACCCTGTTCGGGTGCGCCAGCCAGAGCGTGATACCCGTCTCGAACACCAAACGAACGGAGGCCATCGCCTCCATGCGCGCAGCGGAAGGAGCCGGCGCCGCGCGCATCCCCGAAGCCGCGCGTCATCTCGAGTTCGCTCGCCAGCAGGTCAACAACGGCGAGCAGCTGATGAGGGACGACGACACCCCAGGCGCGGAGCTGAGCTTCATGCAGGCGGACGCGGACGCGGACCTCGCGCTGGCGCTCGCCCATGCGTTGCCACTGGAGCGGCAGGCGCAGCAAACCACCCAGCAGGCCCAGGCGCTGCAACGCGGCCTGCAGTGAGCCCCAAGCCCGGAGGAAACCGTCATGGTGCGAAGCAAGCGTGGATGGAAGGCCCTCGTCGGAGCCACGACGCTCCTCGCGGCGGGGAGCGCGAGTGCCGCTCCGCCCAAGGAGCTCGTGGAGGCGCGGTCGGCCTATCAGCAGTTGATAGACAGTCCCCAGGGGCGTGAGCGTCCCCGGGAGGTGACCGAGGCGCGCGATGCCCTGCGCGAGGCGGAGCAGGCCTACCAGAGCGACGAGGACGACACCCGCACCCGGGTGCTGGCCTACGTGGCCCTGCGCAAGTCGGAGACCGCCGGCGCCTGGGGCAGCGCGGAAATCGCCGCGCGGCAGCAGGCCCAGGCCGAGCGGGCCCTGAGCCAGGCCCAGGCCCGTCAGGAGCAGCAGCAACTGGCGCAAGCCCAGGCGGCCCAGCAGCAGCAGGTCAACGACCAGCGGCTGTCGGAGGAGTCTTCCCGGCGTCAGCAATTGGAGACCGAGGCGCAGCGACTGGCCCGGGAGAACCAGGAGCTGCAACGCCAGACGGCGGAGCTGCAGGCGCAGCAGCAGGCGCGAAGCCAGACGGACCAGCAGACCGCCCAGCAATTGGAGGCCGAGCGACAGGCGCGCGTGGAGGCCGAGCGCAAGGCCTCCCAGGCGCTGACGCAGCTGGACCGGGCGAACAAGGACCTCAAGGTCAAGGAGGAGGCGCGCGGCACGGTGCTGACGCTGTCGGGCAGCGTCCTCTTCGCCTCCGGTGCGTCGGACCTGCTGCCGGTGGCCCGAGACAGGCTGGCCGACGTGGCGGACGTGCTGAAGGAGGGCGACAAGCCGCTGCTCATCGAGGGCCACACGGACTCGCAGGGCTCGGACTCGCTCAACGAGCGGCTGTCCTACGCGCGCGCCGAGCGGGTGAAGGAGTTCCTCGTGGACCAGGGCGTGCCCGCCAATCGCATCGAGGCGCGCGGCATGGGTGAGTTCAAGCCCGTGGCCACCAACGGCACGGCCGAGGGCCGCGCGAACAACCGCCGCGTGGAAATCGTCATCGAGCGTGGCGGCCAGCGCGCCGTCGGCGGCAGCGGCCAGGACGAGGGCACCGGCGGCGCCGGCACCGAGCAGCGGAAGCAGGCTCCGGAGTCAGGCTCCTCGAGTGACACCCTGCCGCCCCAGGAGAACACGAGCGGCGCGGTCCCCTCGGGACAGCAAGGCCCGGCCGCGGACCATGAGGACTTCCCGGGCACGGGGGGCAGCGGCCTCCCCTCGGAGAGCCAGGGACAGCAGGGCACGTCGGCCGACCATGAGGACTTCCATGGCACGGGCGGCTCGAACGAGGGCGCCAGCCCGGACATGAAGCAGTAGTCATGCTGACGCCCGCCCGGCCTCGCGTCGGGTGGGCTCGGCGCGAAGCACCTGGGTGATGTGCGTGAAGACTCCTCGCTCCGGACCTGCTCGTGGCCCCTGGGCCCTTGAAGGCCCGGAGCGGGGTGCTCCGGCGGCCCCGTCGAGCACCCTCCTGCCCTCCAGTTCCAGCGCGCGCGACGTAGAGACGCGATAGCCTGCCGGGCCGCTCTCGCCATGGCCTCCGACAAGCACACCGTCCTGCTCACCACCGAGCGCCTGAGGGTGACTCAGCTGCCTCCCGACGGGGCGGCGCGCGTCGTCGCCTACTACGAAGCCAACCGCGACCACCTGGGCCTGGTGTCCCCCACGCGTCCCGCCCACTTCTACACGCTGACGTACTGGCGCACGCGGCTGGCGCAGGACCTGGAGGACGCGCGCTTCGACCTGTCCCTGCGCCTGGTGGTCCTCCCGCGCGAGGAGCCGCTGTCCTCCGCGCCCGTCATCGGCAACATCTCCCTCGCGCACATCATCCGGGGCCCGCTCCAGGCGGCGACGCTGGGCTACGGCATGGACCACCGCCACGAGGGCCGGGGCTTGATGACGGAGGCCTTGCGCGCCGTCTGCACCCACGCCTTCACCACCATGGGCCTGCACCGCATCCAGGCCAACCACCTCCCGGAGAACCTCCGGAGCGCCGCGGTGCTGCGCCGGCTGGGCTTCGCGGTGGAGGGCTACGCGCGCGACTTCCTGCGCATCAACGGCCAGTGGAGGGACCACGTCCTCACCGCCCTCACCGCCCCCGAGGGCAGCCCCACCACCGCCGAATAGTCTGGAGGTCACACCG
This sequence comes from Corallococcus terminator, assembly GCF_049194865.1. Taxonomy (GTDB): domain Bacteria; phylum Myxococcota; class Myxococcia; order Myxococcales; family Myxococcaceae; genus Myxococcus; species Myxococcus terminator_A. The sequence goes on from NZ_JBLZWL010000001.1 coordinate 371,467, forward strand.
TGGCGTATCTGTTCCTGCTGGGGGCCATCGCCTGCGAAGTGGTGGCGACGAGCCTGCTGAAGTCCACCCAGGGCTTCACCCGCCTGTGGCCCACCGTGGGCTGCCTGTCGGGCTACGCGGTGGCCTTCGCGCTGCTGGCGCAGGCGGTGAAGCAGGTGCCGGTGGGAGTCGCCTACGCGATGTGGTCCGGCCTGGGCACGGCCGCCATCGTCGCCATCGGCGTCGTCTTCCTGGACGAGCCCATGAGCGCCACGAAGCTCCTGGGCGTGGGGCTCATCATCGGAGGCGTCGTGCTGCTCAACCTGCGCGGCGCCCACTAGCCGCCCGCGCGGGGCGACCTCAGCGCTGGGGCGCGGCGAGCCGGGGAGCACCGTTGGAGCCCGCCGGCAGGTGCGTGTCCAGCCACTCCACCGTGCGCCGCATCCTGTCCACCACGTGCTCCGGCTTGCGCAGGGTGTGGCCCTCGTCCGCGTAGACGACGAACTGGGTCTTCACCCCCAGCTCCTTCAGCGCGTGGTGGAACTCGTAGCCCTGCGTCACCGGCACCTCCACGTCCCGCTCGCCGTGCAGCACCAGCGTGGGCGTGCGCGCCAGCTTCACGTAGTTGATGGGCGAGCTGCGCGTGTACACCTCCGGCTCCTGGTAGATGGACACGCCGAAGTACGGCCGCATCCACGCGTCGATGCGATTGGTGCCGTAGTAGCTCTGCCAGTTGGCGATGCCCGCGCCCGCCACCGCCGCGCGGAAGCGCTGCGTCTGCGTCACCGCCCACATGGTCATGAAGCCGCCGTAGCTCCACCCCGTGACGCCAATGCGTGAAGGGTCCACCGGCGCGCGCGCCAGCACCGCGTCCACGCCCGACACGACGTCGCGCAAATCGCCGTAGCCGAAGTCGCGCCGGTTGGCCTGCGCGAAGTCCGCGCCCTGGCCGAAGCTCCCCCGGAAGTTGGGGAGGAAGACGTAGTAGCCCCGGGCGGTGAAGAGCAGCACGTCCGGGCGGAACGAGGGCACCACGCCCGCCGCCGGCCCTCCGTGAATCATCGTCACCATGGGCGCCCGCGCGCCGCCCGTGGGAGCCATGGACGCGGCGGGCGCCACCAGCCACCCCTGCACCTCCACGCCGTCGCTCTTCCACGACAAGTCCCTCGCCTCGCCCGCCAGCACGCGCAGGTCCTCCTCGCGACGCGTGACGCGCTCCCAGTCCCCCACCGGCCCCACCCACACGTTCTGCGCCTGCGTGAAGGACTCGCGCATCACCGCGCTGCGCTTGCCGTCCCGCGACAGGGACAGGCCCACGGGGCCGCCCGCGCTCAGCCGCTCCGGCCCCTTCCACAGCACCGTCACCCCGCCCTGCGCCGTCGGGTCCACCGAGGCCACCGCCGACTCGCCTCGCACCTGCGCGCCGAACAGCAGCTTGCGAGGCGCCACCCACTCGAGCGTCGTCGCCGTCGCCTTCATCCCCGCCGTGAGGTTGCTCACCTTGCCGCCCTCCAGCGGCACCAGCATCACATCCCCTCCGTTGGTGCCCTGGTCGCTCATCAACCCCTCGATGACGGCCACGTGCTTCCCATCCGGGCTCCACACCGGCTCGGCGAGCTGCCACCGGGGCGCGTACACCACGCGCGAGCGGCCGTTGGCCGTCTCCAGCACGTGCAGCTTCGCCAGCCACCAGCTCGCGTCTCCGGGAGGCGGCGCCGCGATGAACGCCAGCCGCGTGCCGTCCGGACTCCACGCGTATTCGTAGACGAAGAGCTGCTCGGGGGACACCACGCGGTGGGCGCCGTCCGCCACGGACACCAGCGCCACGCGCCTCACCGGGCTGGACTCGCGCACCACGCCCGTCTCGCGCGCGGCGGGCCCCGTGGGGCCCTTGGCCTGCTCGGCCCCCTCGCCCTCCATCACCAGCACCGCCAGGGACGCGCCATCCGGAGACCACTGGGGCGAGGCCACCGGCCCCGTGAAGGACGTCAGCTTCCGCGCCACCGGCTGCTCCAGCTCCGCGACGTACACCTGGGGCTGTCCCCGCTGGAGCGCGTCGGAGAGGAACACCAGCCGCTTGCCCTCCGGACTCCAGGCGATGGACGACTCGTCACACGAGCGCGCCTCGGGACAGGCGCTGAAGCGCACCGCCTTCGGCTCGCGCACGTCCAGCTCCACCGCGTGGATGAGCGTGCCGCCCGTGGACGCCACCTCCACCCACGCCACCCACTTGCCGTCCGGAGACAGGGCCACCTGGCGAAAGCGCGTGGTGCGCGCCACCACGCCCAGGATGGACTCCACCGACGGCTTGCCCGTCTTCGTCACGGCCTCGCGAACGACCACCGCCGTCTCGCGGTCCAACGCGGAGGGCCCTGGCGCGGACTCACCCAGGCCCTGCGCGAACGCGGGAGCCGCGCAGCACAGCGCCATCCCCAGGCCAACGACTCTCGCCACCATCCGAATCAACACATCCCCCCACGGGTCTGGAACAGAGCACCAGACTACATGAGTGGGACGGCCCCGCGTCCGGACACTTGCGTCGCGCGCCCTACCAGCCCCTTCCTGAAAGGACTCGTCATTCGTTGGACCTCGGAAGTTTTGGCGTGCGAGCAGTGCCTCGGCGCGTCCATCGCATGACAAGACGCCCCACTTCGACAGAGCCGTGCGCCAGGGCCGGTGAAGACTGGCGGCCATGGCACGAACCGAGCGCGAGAAGATGCTTGCGGGGGAGCTGTACAACGGCTGGGACGCGGAGCTGACGGCGGCCCGCGCCCGGGCGCGCCGGCTCTTGCGCCTCTACAACGACACGCTGATGGAGGACGAGGAGGCGCGCGGGAAGCTGCTGGACCAGCTCATCGGCAAGCGCGGTGCGGGCTGCTACCTGGAGCCGCCCTTCCACTGCGACTACGGCACCTTCATCACCCTGGGCGAGCGCGTCTACATGAACTTCCAGTGCGTCATCCTGGATTGCAACCAGATTACCATTGGTGACGACGTGTCGTTTGGTCCCAACGTGCACATCTACGCGGCCACGCACCCGCTGGACGCGGACGAGCGAATCAAGGGCCCGGAGCTGGCGCGGCCCGTCACCATCGGCGCGAAGACGTGGGTGGGCGGCGGCGCCATCATCGTCGCGGGCGTCACCATCGGCGAGGGCGTCACCATCGGCGCCGGCAGCGTGGTGACGAAGGACCTCCCGCCGTACGTGCTGGCGGCGGGCAATCCCTGTCGAGTCATCCGCTCGCTGCGCTGAAGCCTCAGCGCTTCGTCATGTCGAACAGCGCGCGCGCCTGCGGGCCCAGGAACCCGTCGAAGTCCGGCGTGCGCTGCGCAATCTCGAAGTACGCGTAGGGCCACGGCCTGCGTCCGCCCTCGCGCAGCGTCACCGACAGCGGCGCGGCCTGGGTGGCCGTCTGCCGCAGCGACGTGCCCGGCGCGCCTTCGATGTCCGCCTTCATGGGCACGCCCGCGTCGCGCATGCGCTGCTGCCACGCCTCCACGTCGTCCACCGAGCCGGTGAAGTGGTTCACCTTGCGGCCGAAGGCCAGGAGCCAGGCGCCGTACTGCGACTCCTTCTCCAGCTCCAGCAGCGCGGCCTCCGACGGCGGCGGCGGCGAACAGAACCACGCCGCCAGCGCGTCCACGTCCTCGGGCGGCGGCGGGTCCTCGGGCAGCGTGCCGAGCAGGTCGCGGGCTCGCTGCGACAGCTCCTCCGACTTCAGCTCGGAGATGAAGACGCGCGGCAGCCCCTCGGGGTGGGACAGGTAGATGGCGGACAGGTGCGCGTCGGGGAAGGTGTACGCCCCCGCGGCCTTCCAACCCAGCCGCTCGAACGGACGCGAGAAGAGGGCGATGCCGCCGCCGGGCCGCGCCAGCGAGCGCAGCGCGACATGGTCATTGCGAAAGCTGCCCCCGGAGAGCTGCACGAAGGTGCGCGCATAGGGCACCTCGGAGGCGTAGCGCTCCCAGAGCAAGTCCAACAGCCGGGTGGCCTGAGAAGTCGTCATGGCGGCGCACTCTAATCCGCCCAGAAAAGTGCGGCGGCGCGCGGCCCCGAGCCCTTGGAGGGGACTTCGTTCGGAGACGCGCGCCGCGCGCTAGAGACTCGCCTTGGAGTTTCGAGTCTCTGTACCCTTCTTGGTATGCATTGACTTCCGTTCCGGCCTGCTTCGCGCAACCCGAAGTCGTGCGGCGAAATAGGGTGCGACGTTGGAAAACGCCAGTACCGCGCAAGGGTGGTCATCAAAGCCGCGTTGCGCCACCCTGAAGCCCCACTAATTGACACGATTGTGAAGGTAAAGTTGCGCTGTTGCTGTGCCGCGTCACGTCCTCGTCAGCGTCCGTGTCGCAGGCGAGGGCGGAGACAGGCCCCCAGGCCCACCCCCACCCTCTTCCACCGCGAAACCCCACACCGGGCTCGCGCTGGGCAACCCCCGAGCGCCCCCGGATGCGCACGCGACACCTCCCCACTGGGGCGGAGAAGTACGCGCGGATGAGCTCCGCGAAACGGCGGACCCGGCTGGCAGGCAGATGAACGCGGCCCCCGGGAAATCTTCCCCTTCTCTCGATTTCTCTTCTGACGAAGACACACTTCATCAGCGCCCGAGAATGACGCGCCGCTTCACGGTGGACGTGGGTCAGTGGAGGTGTTCGGGGAGCATGGGCAGGCCGTGGAAGAAGCGGCGTCCGCTCTCGAAGCGGCGGTGGAAGCAGACGCGGTCGTCCACGTAGAGCCGGGCCATGTCCTCCTCGCCGTAGGCGCGGAAGAAGGCGGCGCGGGCCTCGTCGCACGCGTTCTCGTATTCGGCGAGCAGGGCCTCCCAGTCCTCCGGCGGCGGCTCCTCGTCGTCATGCCAGATGCCGTCCTCCATGCCGTACTCGCGCTCCATCAAGTCCAGCTCCAGGGCCAGGCGCTGGACGCGCGGTACTTCCGTCAGCGCCTCGTCCGCCATGGCGGTGAGGATGTGGGCCACCAGGAAGAAGCCCGCGTCGGACGGCACCACGCCCTCCTCGCGCGCCGCGCGGAAGGCGACGAGCAGCTGCGCGTCCATCGCGTCGTCCCCCAGCTCCAGCAGGCGCGTGGCGAGCCCTCGCCACCGGTCCTCCGTCTCGCGGGCCTCCTGGAGGGCCAGGGTCAGTTCAGGGTCTCGCGTCTTCTTCATCTCGTGCTCCTGTCGGGATTGCCCCGAAGCTCTCATCCAGGTCTGACGTGTGGACCTCGAATCCACGGACGTCGGTGTTCGCGGTTGCTTCACCCGCGCGTCGGGTGGCGAACGGGGCTCGCGCGCGATGTCGAGCGTTGGACGCGTGGCGACCCGCGCGGCCATGCTTCGCGGCACCGTGCCCCTGGCTTCGCGCCCCATCGCCCCCTCCGACAGCGACTTCCTCTTCGCCCTGTACGCCAGCACGCGGGAGGGCGAGCTGGCGGCGTGGGGTTGGACACCCGCGCAAGCCGAGGCGTTCCTGCGAATGCAGTGGTTGGCCCGGGGACGTGATTGGGCCGCGCGATATCCCACGGCGGAGGACCGGGTGGTGTTGGTGGACGGTCAGCCGGCGGGCAGGTTGCTGGTGGTGCGCGGCGAAAATGAGTGGCGGCTGGTGGACATCGCCCTGTTGCCCGGGCACCGGAGCGGGGGCCGGGGGACGCAGCTCCTGCGCGAGCTGCTGGAGGCCGCGGGCGAGGCTCGCGTGTGCGTGCGCCTGCACGTCCTCCACGACAGCCCCGCTCGCGGGCTGTACTCGCGACTGGGCTTCCAGGTGGAGCCCGGTGCTCCGCTCACGCGGGAAGATTCTCCGTACGTGGCCATGGAGTGGACACCCGCGTCACGTGCGGGCTGAGGGCAACAAAGCCCAGCTTGGGGGAAGCGCGCCATGCCCCCGGAACACGAACGGGCCGCGCGCCGATTGCGCGCGCCGTCTCACGACGACCGCCGGGGAAATACGAAGAAGCGCGCGGAGCCCCTGAAGACAACCAGGCGGGCGCTCCGCGCGCTTGCTCCGGGGTCGCTCGCACGACCCGGGTGATGAAGCCATGGACCGGCACGGGGCCGCTCGCGCCTCGTCCATGGCCTGGATGCCAGCGGTGTCCCCCCGACGATTCACCGCGTCCATCACGACACCCGCCGTCAGGCCCCGAAGACCGACGGCGGGGGACACCTGAGCGCCCCCACGAGAGGGCCGAGGTGAACCACTTCAGCGACGCGACCTCCTCCACGACTCCCGCCGTCAGGTCTCGAGGACGAGACGGCGGGCGCCAGGGTGCGCCGTCCTCCGCTCATCAGAGGAAGATGTTCTCCGGCGCGGGAACCACGGTCCGGACCTCGGAGCCAAGCGAGCCAGCGCCGGGCGTGAGAATGGGGGAACCACCGCCACCGTCTCCGCCATCGCCGCCCATCGCGCCGCCGCCGCCGCCCGCCGAGACGGAGACGCTCGAGCCCTGGGGAGGAGCGTTGGTACCCGCCGCTCCACCAGTCACGTCGAGGGTGCCCGTCACGGTGGGGCTGAGGCTGGAGAGCAGGTGGACGATGCCACCGCCGCCACCACCGCCACCACCCTTGCCCACTCCCCCCCCGTTGTTGCCATTGCCTCCCGCGGCGCCCGCCGCGCGGATGGCGCCGCCCACCGTCACGCTGGCCTTGCCCACGATGACGACGACACCGCCACCACCACCGCCCGCGCCAGGGGTGTTGGCCAAGGTGCCTCCAGCCCCGCCGCTCGCGACGATGCTGCCGCCCGGAGGCACCCGCACGTTGCCCTGTGCGAGGATGACCAGCGAGCCACCTCCTCCGCCTCCGCTCACCCCGACGGTCTTCGCGCCAGAGCCACCACCCTGGGGACCCGGACGCAGCAACTGCGCGGCCTGGAGGGCCGGCAGACCCAGGCCTCGCTGCGGCTCGCCAGCGGCGGCCCGCGACACGCCCGCCGTCGCGGGACCCGCGCCGCTGTCTTCGGTGCCAGGGGAGACGGTGATGGTGCCGGAGACGGTGACATCACCCGTGGCACGGATGACCGTGCCGCTGGGGAGACGGAGCTCTCCAGCGATGGTCACGTTCGTGAACTGGAGGTGCTGCCGCCCTGCCCCCAGGTTGGTGATACCCGCGGCCGTGGAGAGGTCGAGCGTGCTGCCCAGGCCGACGTTGAGCAAGCCACCCGAGCCGTCACCGTAGACGCCCGTCGAACCCGCCGGCCCCTGCGGACCCGTCGCGCCCACCGGACCCTGCGCGCCCGTCGCACCGGGATTGCCCGTCGCACCGGTGGTGCCCGGCGTACCCTGCGCGCCCGTCGCACCGGGAGTGCCCTGCGGCCCCTGGGGCCCCGCGCACACGTACCGCGTCAGCGCCGCGTTGACCTCACCGGCGTCCAGCGTGCCGTTGCCGTTGGCGTCCTGGCCGAACTGGAGCCGCACACCGCCGGTGGCGCAGTTGGCGCCCGCCGGCTCGACGGCCGTCGCCGCCACCGAGTGGATGCCCGCGGCGCCCTGCGGACCCGTCTGCCCTTGAGGACCTTGCGAGCCCGGGTTGCCCTGCGGACCCTGGGGCCCCGCGCACACGTACCGCGTCAGCGTCGCGTTGACCTCACCGGTATCCAGCGTGCCATTGCGGTTGGCGTCCACGCCCACTTCCAGCTTCACGCCGCCGGTGGCGCAGTTGGCCCCGGTCCCTTCAGCCGACGTGCGCACCAGCGCGCTCAGACCCGTGGTGCCCTGCTGTCCCTCCGGGCCCTCCGGACCCGTCCCGCCCTGAGGCCCTTGCGGCCCCACCGGACCCGCCGGCCCCACTGGACCCGCGGGGCCCACGCCGCCCGTCGCGCCGGTCTCCCCCCGCGGTCCCTGGACGCCCTGCTGTCCCTGCGGACCTTGCGGACCCTCGGCGCCCCGAGGACCTTCGGCGCCTCGCGGGCCCTCGACGCCCCGCGGTCCCAGCTCGCCGTTGCACGCGTAGCTGGTGACATCCACCTCGTCGTCATCCAGGTCGCCGTCCTCGTTGTCGTCGACGCCCGCCTCCAGCTTCACGCCGCCGGTGGCGCAGTTGGCACCCGCGAGCTCCGCGGACGTGCGGGCCACGGCGGGCTTTCCTTCCTCACCCCGGGGCCCATTGGCGGGACCCTGAGGGCCCTCGGGGCCCTGCGGCCCCACTGGACCGACCGGACCTACGTCGCCGTTGTCTCCCTTGGGGCCCACCCCGCCCTGAGCACCCTCTGGACCCGAGGCGCCTTGAGCGCCCGTTGCACCTACGGGACCCGCGGGACCTTGCGGCCCCTGTGGACCTTGAGGTCCCTGCGAGCCTTCTTCACACGCGGACAACAGCAACATCGCCGTCATCGGTAGCGCGCGGAGGCCCCGCGTCCAGTACGTGGGGTGTCGCCAGTTCATATGAGCCATGGGGTGGATCTCCTCGTCGTGCAACTCCGGGCCGAAGCCCAGAGCAAGTCACGAGCCAGGATGGATTGACTGGGGGTGCACGCCCCACTCAGCAGGGCGTGAGGGATTGTGGCTCGAAAGGCATTCGAGAAAACAGCCCTCCCCACGCGTTCCGAGCGAACGCACCTCGCGTCACATTGGAACGCATGACGCGACGGGGCAGGTGACACCCGCCGCTCACGCCCACTCTGGAAGCAGGCGTCCCACAGCGCTTCCCGACTCCAAAGCGACCCATGGACGAAGCGTGGCCGATGCTTTGCTCAGGAGACAGACGCGTGCTGGGTTTCGCGTGAAACACACACACTCAAGCAACGAAAGGCGTACACGTGTCCGAGCCATTTGTCGGTGAAATCGTGATGTTCGCGGGAAACTTCGCTCCGCGTGGCTGGGCGTTCTGCCAGGGCCAGATTCTCCCCATCGCGCAGAACACCGCGCTCTTCTCCCTCCTGGGTACGACGTATGGAGGCAACGGGACGACGACCTTCGCGCTGCCGGACCTGCGCGGTCGCTATCCGATGCAGCCCGGGCAGGGGCCGGGGCTGTCACCTCGAACCCTGGGAGAGCAGGGCGGGGCGGAGACGGTGACGCTGATTTCGACGCAGATGCCGGCGCACAACCACACCCTCAACGTCAGCTCGCAGCAAGGCGACACGGAGACGCCCATCGGCGTGGTGCTGGCGACGGACAGCACCGCGACGGTCCTCAACTACCGGGCCGCGCCCATCGACGGGACGATGAACCCGGCGGCCATCGGCATCGCGGGCGGCAACCAGCCGCACAACAACATGTCTCCGTTCCTGGCCATCAACTTCATCATCGCGATGGAAGGCGTCTTCCCTTCGCGCACCTGAGGTCGAGCGTCACGAGCCGGGCGCGCCTCTCCAGGAGGGGCGTGTGTGGCATCGTCAGTGTCAGCGATTGAACACGCCGTGCCGGCGGTCCCAGGCACGGGTGGGGCCGACCTGACATCCACCGGTGTCCGGGTGCGGGGAGGCTGGCATCCAGGCGAGGCACTGCATACCCCCACGAGGCAGGCGTGTGTCGCGTGGGGGTACGGGTGGCGGAGCAGGGAGAAACGAGACAGGGCTCCCAGGTGACACCGAAGACGGTGTTCACGGTGTGCTTCGTGGTGCTGGCGGTGCTGGTGCTCGTGGTGCTGGTGGTGCGCACGCGGGTCGCCCTGACACTGACGGGCATCGCGGCGCTGCTGGCCCTGGCGCTGGAGCACGGCGTCTCGCGGCTGGAGCGGTGGAAGATGCCGCGGGCGCTGGCCATCGCGACGATGTTGCTCGCCGCGCTGACGGTGTTGGGGTTGCTGGCGCTGCTGGTGATTCCGGCGGCGGCGGCGCAGGTGGATGCGCTGGTGGTGCAGTGGCCTCATCTCTGGCAGGAGGTGCGCGAGTCCCGTCCCTTCCGGGGAGTGAACGAGCGCCTGCAGAACCTCGGGTGGGCGCGGCAGCTCGAGGACGCCACGCCGGAGCTCGCCACGGGGACACTGCCGGGGCTCGTGGTGCGGGCCATTGGCAGCATGGTGGGGCTCGTGGGTGGGGCGCTCAGCGTCTTCTTCCTCGTCGTCTTCATGCTCGTCTTTGGCGGCGGCCTGCTGAAGCGGCTGCTGGACTTGCCCAAGCCGGAGCACCGGATGCGCTACGTGCGCGTGCTGCGCAACGTGTACCGGGCCACCGGCGGGTACCTGATGGGGCTCACGCTCATCTGCACCTTCAACGCGCTGCTCACGTCCACGGTGCTCGCGGCGCTGGGGGTGCCGTACTTCCTGGCCCTGGGCATCGTGAGCGGCTTCTCCAGCATGGTGCCCTACGCGGGGCCGGTGATGGCCGGTGGCCTCATCACGCTGCTGACGTGGGCGACGGGCGGGATGTGGATGGCGGTGGGGGTGCTGACGTACTTCGTGCTGTACGGGCAGTTGGAGGGCAACGTGCTGGCGCCGCTCGTGTTCCGGCGCACGGTGCACGTCAACCCGCTGCTCATCCTGCTGGCGGTGCTGTTCTGCGCGGAGCTGGCGGGCGTCGTCGGCGCGGTGGTGGCGGTGCCCGTCGCGGCCACGGTGCAGATTCTCTTCCGGGAGATGCTCCTGTTCCGACAGGAGCGCCGCCTCGCCCGCGTGGGCGCCACCGTGTTACCGCCCGGGCCGTCCTGACGACACCGCGAGCGCCGCGCCGTCAGCCGCGAGCCACCTCGCGCAGTGAGTCCTCCACGCCGGCCAGCAGCTCGTCGAGCGCGGCGTCGGGGATGTTGAGCGCGGGCGCGATGTACACGGTGTCACCGAGCGGGCGCAGGTAGAGCCCGCGTCGCCGCGCCGCCTCGTACACGCGCCACCCGCTGCTCGCCAGGTAGCCCCCACCGCCCAGGTCCACCGCGCCCACCATGCCGATGGCGCGCGGACGCACCAGCCCGGGGAGCGTCGCGGCCATGCGCTCGAACGCGGCCTTCACCTTCGGCGCCTTGCGAGCCACCTGCCCCAGCACGTCCTCGTCGCGATACACGGCGAGGACCTCGCGAGCGACGGCCGCGCCCAGCGGATTGCCGCAGTAGGAGTGCCCGTAATACAGCGCGCGCGACGACGCGCCGAGGAAGCCGGAGAAGATGCGCTCGGACGCGAGCGTCACGGCGAACGGCATCAGTCCGCCCGAGAGCGCCTTGGCCAGACAGAGCAGGTCCGGCACCACGCCCGCCAGGTCCACGGCGAAGCGCGCCCCGGTGCGGCCCAGGCCGGTGAAGACCTCGTCGGCGATGAGGAAGGTGTCCACCGCGCGGGTGGCCTCGCGCACCGCGCGCAGGAAGTCCGGCGAGTACATCTGCATGCCCGCGGCGCCCTGGATGATGGGCTCCACGATGACGCCTGCAATCTCCTCCGGGTGCTCGCGCAGCGCGGCCTGCACCTGGGCGAAGGCGCGCTCCCAGCCGCCCTCCTCCGCGGGAGACGGCACGTGCACCACGTCGAAGAGGAGCGGTCCGAAGATTTCGCGGAACAGGGGCACGCCGCCCACGCTGGTGGAGCCGAGGGTCTCCCCGTGGAACGCGCCGGAGAGGGTGATGAAGCGCGTGCGCCGGGGCTGGCCATTCTGCGCCCAGTACTGGGCGGTCATCTTGATGGCCACCTCCACCGCGGTGCTGCCGTTGTCGGAGTAGAAGGCGCGCGTCAGCCGCTCACCGGCGGGCAGGTCCTGGCGGTCCGCGCCGGGGGCCAACGCCACCAGCTCCGAGGCGAGCGCGGCGGCGGGCTCGTGGGTGATGCCCGCGAGCGAGACATGGGGCAGTCGCCCGGCCTGCTCCGTGAGGGCGCGCAGGAGGCGCGGGTGGCGGTGGCCCAGGGTGGACACCCACCAGGAGCCATTCGCGTCGAGGTAGCGCCGGCCATCCACGTCGAAGAGGTAGGGCCCCTCCGCGCGAGAGATGACCAGCGGGTCCGTCCCCGCGATGTACGCCTCCATGGCGGTGTACGGGTGCCAGACGTGCCCCTTGTCCAGCTTGACGATGTCGGCCCGCTCCACGTGTGCACCCCTGTCGATGGCTGTGAGAGGTGCTCCGTACCGGAATTCGGGCCCCTGTCACCGCGCGTCATGCGCTGGCGCGGTGCGTCCGACTGATGGGGGCCTGAAGTCAGGGCTCACCCGGCCCCGCTCCGGGGGCACCTTCCGGCCTCGGATGACGTGGCCATGACATGGCCGGTGTTCTCCTGGCACTGACACCGACCCGGGAAAGCGCCATGGCCGTCCTCGTCTTCTTCATCTCGCACTGGCTGCTCTGTGTGTTCTTCCAGAGCTTCTTCCAGCACCGGTACTCCGCGCACCGCATGTACACCATGGGTCCGCGCACGGAGCGGGTGATGCACCTGCTCACCTACCTGGTGCAGGGCTCGTCGTACCTGTCGCCCAAGGCCTACGCGATTCTGCACCGCGAGCACCACGCCTTCTCGGACACGGAGAAGGACCCGCACTCGCCGCACTTCTTCACGGACGTGGTCCGGATGATGATGCACACGAAGAAGCGCTACGAGGACTACACGGCGGGCCGGGGGCAGCCGGAGGCTCGGTTCCTCGGCGGCTATCCCGAGTGGCCGCTGGTGGACGACACGCTGCGCACGTCCTGGCTGGCGACGCTGGGGTGGGTGGCGCTGTACACGGCGTTCTACGCGGCCTTCGCGACGGCGCCCTGGCAGTTCCTGCTGTTGCCGGTGCACTTCCTGATGGGCCCGGTGCACGGGGCCATCGTGAACTGGTGCGGGCACAAGTACGGCTACCGGAACTTCGACAGCAGCGACAAGTCGCGCAACACGCTGCCCGTCGAGCTGCTCTGCATGGGGGAGCTGTTCCAGAACAACCACCACAAGTTCGGCAGCAGCCCCAACTTCGCGGCGCGCAAGTTTGAAATCGACCCGACGTGGCAGGTGATGCGCGTGCTGGCGAAGCTGGGCGTCATCCGCATCGCCACGCCGCAGCGGGCGGTGTGGCCGGAGCCTCGCCGAGAGGCCGCGCACGACGCGGGCGCCGCCCGGGCGGCCTGAGTCCGTCGTCCCCGGGAACGGACCGAACCGGAGGGAAGAGGCCCACAAGCCTCCTCCCCCGGCGAACGGGCCTCCTGGCAGTCCGAGCAGGGCTGGGGTGAACGCAAGCCCACGGCCAGGCGGCGCGAACGCGGGGCGCGCGTTAAAACCTCCCCCCGTGCCCACAGACACTCCCCTCCGCCCCCGCATCCTCGACGCAGTGACGGCCGTCCCGGCCGCTGACTGGGACGCTCTCGCCGGTCCGGACGCGCCACCCTTCGCGCGCCATGCGTGGCTGGCGGCGATGGAGGAGAGCGGCAGCGCCACCGCGGAGACAGGGTGGGCGCCGCACCACCTGACGCTGTGGCGAGGCCCCAAGCTGGTGGCCGCCGCGCCCGCCTATCTGAAGTCCCACAGCATGGGCGAGTACATCTACGACTTCGGGTGGGCGGATGCCGCCGCCCGGCTCGGCGTGGAGTACTACCCGAAGCTCATCGTCGGAGGACCGCTGTCACCGGCCACGGTGCCGCGCATGCTCATCGCGGAAGGCGAGGACGTGCCCGCGCTGCGCAAGGCGCTGCTGTCCGTGGCGGTGGAGAGCGCGCAAGAGGCGGGCTGCTCGTCGGTGCACATCCTCTACCCGACGGACGAGGAGGCGGACTTCCTGGAGGCGCAGGGGCTGGCCCGGAGAGTCACGCTCCAGTTCCAGTGGAAGAACCCGGGCTACGCCAGCTACGACGAATACCTGTCGCGCTTCGACTCCAAGCGACGCAATCAGTTCAAGCGCGAGCGGGCGGCGGCGGCCACGCAGGGAATCACGCTGCGCACGGTGCGAACCACGGAGTTGACGCCGGCGCACGCGAAGCGCGCGTACGGGTTCTACGAGGCCACGTGCGAGCGACACTCCTGGGGCCGGGTGCAGCTCACGCCGGGCTTCTTCTCGCGCATCTTCAAGGCCCTGCCGGACACGGTGGAGATGGTGGAGGCGGTGCGCGAGGGGCGCGTCATCGCGGGGGCCTTCAACCTGGCGACGAAGGAGCGGCTCTACGGACGCTACTGGGGGAGCACCGAGGAGCACCCGTTCCTGCACTTCCACGTGTGCCTGTACCACTCGGTGGACGACTGCATCCGCGCGGGGCGCAAGGTCTTCGAGCCGGGCGCGGGCGGCGAGCACAAGGTGTCCCGGGGCTTCGAGCCCACGGCGGTGCACAGCGCGCACGTGATTTTCGACCGCCGGCTGGACGGCGCGGTGCGCGACCACGTGCGGCGCGAGCGGGCACGGCTGAACATGGCCGTGCAAGAGGCGGAGCAGATTTCAGGCCTCAAGCCCTGGCCCCTGCCGAAGACCTAGACAGCGCTCGGGCCAATCCCAGACAGGCGCCCTGCTCACCGCACCGGGTGCGTCGTCCAGCGCTTCCCGTCCACGCTCGAAGCCAGCACATGGCTCCCGGCCAGCCACAGCCGGTCATTTCCAACGACGAGCCGGCCCACGTCCGACACGTTCCTCGCCACGGACGACTCCTTGGGAACAGCACACCGCTCGAAGCCCGAGGCGTCCACGCGGTAGACGTTGTCCTCATCCGCCACGAAGAACTCGCCACCCCACCGCTCGGCCGAGTGGATGCGACCGACGCGAGCGACGACGCGACACGCCTCCGCCGTGCCCAGGATGACATCCCCCTGCGTCGTCCCGGCGACCACCTCGCCCGAGGGGAAACACCGCACGAACGACACCTCCCCGCGCGGGAACGAGTGGACCTCGCGCCAGCCCCCCTCCCCATGCATCCAGATGCTCTGGCCGCCCGCGTAGAGCACCCGCGCCCCATCCGCTCCTGGACAGCTGTCCAGCGCGAGCACCCGCCCCGGCAACTGTCCCAGGGACTGCGTCCAGCGCATGGCCCCCTCCGCGCGCACGAGCAGCCCCACCTCCGCGGGCGAGTCGAGCTCGAAACCTCGGCTCCCCGCCATCACGATGTCCTCACCGCTGAAGCACACCCGCGTCTCCACCAGCCCCTCTGGAACGCCCTCGTACTCCAGCGGCTCCCACTTCCCGCTTTCGCTCGAACGGATGGCCACGAAGTGCGCCGAGCCGCCATACGAGACCAACGCTCCATGGCGGTTGGATCCCAATCGACACAGGGCGTCGATGGTCCCCACCACCACCACCGCCTCCAGGGTCCACGCGCCCGCCGTGCGCACCGCTACATGCTGGTAATCATCCACCTCGAACCTGGCGTCGTCCGGGTCGCAGTCGGAGTCGACCAGGCCCCAGTACGCCTCCGCGTCCACGGGCTGGTTCCACTCCTGGACCGGGCCCGGCCCGCCTCCGAAATCATTGTCCGGGTGGGGGTGGCTGACGACCAGCATCAGCTCCTGCTCGTCATGGATGCAGCCCCCCGATACGACTCCTCGAAAAGCATGCTCCACGCGGCGCCTCCCAGGCGGAAACCTCGTCCCCCCGCCTATCCCACCGAGGGGGAACAGGCCAGCGACCCCTGCCCTCCCGGGGGCCTCGGGGGGCAACCAGGAGGGTGGGCCCCTGTTTCCCATCTGCCAGCCGCGAGAGGGGACCCTCACGTGGAAGTTGTGAAACCGGGGTGACCCTCTAGAGTGGGGCCGTCATGAAAGCACCGGAGACGAACGAAGACTTCATCCAGTGGTACGAAGACTGCTGGGCGGACCGCGATGAAGTCGAGTACCCCAAGATGTTCGGCGCCATTGATGAAGGCGTCTTCACGCTCGACCAGACGGATGCCATCCAGGCCTGGATGGAGAGCGACCTCGCGCAGGTAGAAGGTGAAGCGGACCCCAACTGGGGACCCATGGGTGTGCGCGCCGCGCCACCGAGCCCGGACTACCCCTACTGGACCTACGTCACCAGCGGGCTGTCCAATCCCTTCACCGTGGCCCCTGGTGAGGAGTTCCCCGACGAGTCACCGAGTGGCATCGGCTACGAGATGGTCATCCACACACCGGAACAGGCCAAGTGGCCCGTATTCCGGCTGTTGGACATGATGGCCTACAACCTCGTGACGTTGCGCGCCTTCGCCCTCAACCACCGCTACCCGGTGGAAGGCACGCTCGACGGCGGGGACTCCAAGCTGGGCGGCTTCGTCTTCGTCAGGGACCCGTCCCGCCCCGACCACTTCACCCTGCCCAGCGGCAAGGTGGAGCTGCTCACGCTCGTGGGCGTCACCAAGAACGAGATGGCCTTCGCGCGCTCCAACGGCCTGGACAAGCTGATGGAGAAGCTGATTGCCGCCGGCACCGGGTACATCACCCACCCGGACCGCGAGGAAGTGAAGCTGTAGTCACCCGCTCCGAGCCACGCGCGCCAGCGGCTCCAAGGCCCTGGCGCGCGGTGGTGCTCCCTCCACCAGCGCCCGCAGCGTGCCCGGGTCGAACGGCTTCTCGATTCGAGGCAGCGGCACCGTCTGCAGGAACGTGCGGGCCCGCTCGGTGAACGCGCCGCCCGTCATGAAGACGAAGCGCGACAGCAGCTCCGGCCCGCGCGACAGCAGCTCCGCGTGCAGGTCCATCCCCGTCACGTCCGCCATCATCAAGTCACAGAAGACGCGGTCGAAGTCCGCGTCCTGCTCCAGCAGCGCCAGCGCTTCCCGCCCGCTGTGCCGCACCACCACCTCGTGGTGCTTGCCCAACAGCCGCCGCAGGAGCGACGCGAGCTGCGGCTCGTCGTCCACCACCAGCACCCGCTTGCGCACGGGCACGTCCTGCGTCGCGCCCTTCGCCACCGCGTCCGGCACCGCCTCCGTCACCGGCAGGCGCACGCTGAAGGTGCTGCCCACGCCCGGCGTCGTGCTGACGGTGAGCTCTCCGCGCATGCTGCGCACCATGCCCAGGCTCGTGGACAACCCCAGCCCGCTGCCCTCGCCCACCGCGCGCGTGGTGAAGAACGGCTCGAAGACGCGCTCGGCCACCTCGGGCGTCATGCCGTGTCCCGTGTCCGACACCTCCACCACCACCCACGGCCCCACCACGCGAGTGGAGAGCGTGACGCGATGCCGGGTGAAGTCCCCCTCCGGAATCGCATGCGCCGCGTTGACGAGCAGGTGCAGGAACACCTGCCCCAGCCGCGCCTCGTGCGCCATGACGGTGGGCACCTCGGCGAAGCGGCGCTCCACCTCCGCGCGGTAGCGCAGGTGCGGCATGGCCATGGCGAGGCCGAACTCCAGCGCCGCGTGCACGTCCACCGGGGACAGGTGCGGCTCGTCCGCGCGGGCGAACGTCTGCAAGTCACGGACGATGACGCGGATGCGCTCGGCGCCCTCTCGGGCCTCGCGCAGCGCCTCCAGCGCCTCGGCCAGGGGCGCGTTCTTCCCGAGGGCGCCCACCTCCATCGACAGCTCCAACTGCTCCAGCGCGAACTGGAGGTTGCCGCTGACATAGGAGAGCGGGTTGTTGATTTCGTGGCCCACGCCCTCGGCGAGCTGCCCCGCCATGGCCAGCTTCTCCGACTGCACCAGGCGCTCGCGCGCGGCGACCAGCTCCTCGGTGCGCTCGCGCACGAGGGCCTCCGCCTCCAGTCGTCCGGAGTGCTCGCGCGTCAGCAGCGCATCGCGCTCCGCCTCCGCGCGCTTCTTGCCGGTGATGTCGCGCGAGAAGACGGAGACGTTCTGCCCCGAGCACCAGGCGTGCACCTCGTGCCACCGGTCCGGGGAGGTGCGCACCTCGAAGATGGTGGAGGAGCCCTCGGCGGCCACGCGGCGCAGCTCGCGCTCGAACAAGGTGCCGACCAGCTCCGGACACGCCTGCCAGAGCAGCCGGCGGAAGACCTGCTCCTGCGTGCGGCCGGTGATTTCGGCGGCCTGCCGGTTGACGTAGGTGATGCGCCACTCGGCATCCACGGTGAAGAAGGCCTCGGGCGTGCTCTCCAGCACGTCGCGCACCCAGTCCAGCGTGTCGCGCAGGCCCTCTTCCATGCGCAGGGCGCTGGTGACGTCGCGCAGGCGCAGCAGCACGCCGTCCCGCAGGGGCACCGCGGTGCCGAGCAGCCACGCGTCGCCTTCCGGGAAGCTGTCCGCGGCGGGTCGACCTGACTCCACCACCTGCTTGAGCACCGCCAGCCGTCCGCCCAGGCCCGCGATGGGGGAGATGTCCTTCAGCCGCAAGCCGCGCAGCGAGTCCGTGCCCCGCCCCAGCGCGCGCGACGCGGCGGGGTTGGACCAGAGCCACTCGAAGTCGGTGATGACGCCGGACTCGTCGCGCACGGCGCGCAACACCATGCACCCTTCCGAGTCATGGCGCTCCGCTTCCTCCAGCGCATCCAGCAGCGCATCCGCGCTCGGGCCTGCCTGTTTCGTGTCCGTCGCCGACATGCCCCGCCCACTCCGAGCACCCACAGCTCCCGGAGGCAAAAACTCCGAAACCCCATCACGGGGCGGCAATTCCTGGAAACGTCCGGAGTCCCCGCATGTCGCCATGAAAGGGCGGCAGGCACAAGCCGAGGCTGCGAGACACACATCTGCCTCCCTGACACCTTGGAGCACCGGGTTGAATACGATGAACCTACCTCTCGCGTGTCCCCTTCTTTTCAGGGAGCGGACCAGGATGCGCCTCTCGACATGACGCCCACGCTCATCACCTCCGTCCGCTTCACGCCGCTCGACTTGCCGCTGACGGAGCCCTTCGCCATCGCCACGGGGGCGCAGCACGTCGCCCAGAATGTGCTGGTGCGGTTGACGCTCGCGGACGGCACGGTGGGGCTGGGCGAGGCGGCGCCCTTCCCCGCGGTGAGTGGGGAGACACAGTCGAGCACGCTCGCGGCGCTGGAGGCGGTGCACGCGGGGCTGTTGGGCAAGGACGTGCGTGCGTGGCGGCCGTTGTCGGAGTGGCTCGGTGACGGGCTCGCGCTGGCGCCAGCGGGACGCGCGGGGGTGGAGATGGCGGTGCTGGATGCGCTGGCTCGGCATCACCGCGTGCCGCTGTACGTCATGTTTGGAGGCGCGGGGACGGCGCTGGACATCGACATGACGGTGACGGCGGGGGACGTGCCGCACGCGGCGGAGTCGGCGCGGGCCATCTTGAAGCGGGGCATCACCACGCTGAAGGTGAAGGTGGGGGCGCTGGCGCCGGACGAGGACGCGGCGCGGATGGTGGCGATTCACGAAGTCGCGCCCCAGGCGCGGCTGTTCGCGGATGCGAATGGCGGTTACGACGTGGCGGAGGCGCTGGCGTTCCTGAAGGAGCTGGAGCGGGCGGACGTGCCGCTCGCGTTGCTGGAGCAGCCGGTGCCGGCGGCGGACTTCGCGGGCATGGCGGAGGTCTCCCGGCGCTCCAAGGTGCGCATCTGCGCGGACGAGTCAGCGCGCTCGGCGAGGGACGTGCTGCGGCTCATCCGTGAAGGGGCGGCGCACGGCATCAACATCAAGACGATGAAGTGCGGCGTGGTGGAGGCGCTGACGATGTGGAGTCTGGCGCGAGCGGCGGGGCTGGAGTTGATGGTGGGGGGGATGGTGGAGAGCGTGCTGGCGATGAGCGCGTCGGCGCATCTGGCGGCGGGGCTGGGCGGCTTCACGTACGCGGACCTGGACACGCCGCTGTTCATCGCGCGGCATCCGTTCCAGGGAGGGCTGCGCTACGAGGGTGCGCGGCTGCACCTGGACGCGGAGGCGGTGGGGCACGGCGTCACGCTGGCATGACTCGGGCATGGACCGTCGAGTTAGGATGGAGCCATGAGCGTGGCCGTCTGTGTGGGATGCGGCGAGACGAAGGAAGGCGCTTTCGACCCGTGTGACGGCTGCGGACTGGACCCCGCTCGCGGTGGGACGGACCGGATGCTCCAGGCGCGCAGCCTGCTGCTCTCGGAGCGGTTCTTCGCCGAGGCGGCGCTGAAGGAGTTCGGGCGGAAGATTCGGATGGGCGAGCCGGTGAGCTACGACACGGGGCAGATGTCGCAGCTCGTGGAGGAGCTGAAGACGCAGAAGTTGCCCGTCATCTCCCGTGCGTCGCCGGGCTGCTCCATCGTGACGTGGAGCATGCTGGGCATGTTGCTGGTGCTGGCGGCGGGGATTGCGTACCTGTACGGCAACTGGAAGCACTGAGACGGGTTCAGCGAGGCGAGAGCGCGACCGACGCCACGTCGAGCGCCTTGTCGAGCTGCGGGTCCTTGCCGGAGGCGAAGGGGAGCGAGTCGGGGACCTCCACGTCCACGGGGACGCCCTGGCCTTCGAGGCGGACGCCGTCGACTTCGATGTCCTCCACGGCGAGGTAGAGCAGGTCGCCGCTGGACAGGCGCAGCGGAGTGCCGGCGAGGACGGCGCCCGCGGTGCGCTGACCGACGAGGGTGGCCAGGGCGTGCTGTTTCATGACGAGGGCCACCATCTCCTTGCCGCTGCGGGAGTTGCCATTGACGAGCAGGACGACGGGCTTGCGCCAGGTGGCGGACCAGGCGTTGCGACGGCCCTCGCGGCTGATGCTGGTGAAGACAGGGACGGTGCGGTTGAAGAGGTTGAGGAAGGTGGGATTGCAGCCGCCCCAGCCATCTCGGAAGTCGATGACCAGTGCATCGGCGGAGGAGAAGTCTCCGGCGAGAGTCTCCTCGAGCAGGTCCTGGTGCTCGGGACCGGCGCACGAGTAGAGCTGCTGGTAGGCCACGCGATGGCCGTCCCGTACGACGATGCGCGAGCTGGCCTTCTGGGTGTCGAGCCACTCGGTCTTCGGGTTGATGAGGCGAGGAGTGATGGAGAGGGTGAGCGGGGTGGCGCCCTGGGTGCGCTCGATGGAGAAGCGCGTGGGCTTGCCGGCGCGTTTCGTGAGGGTGCTCACTGATTTGAAGGGCTGGCCCTCGACGGAGATGAGTCGGTCACCCCGAAGCAGACCGGCCTTGGCGGCGGGGCCGTTGGCGAAGACGTGGCGGACGAAGAAGCCGTCGGGGGTCTCCAGGACATCGGCGCCGATGCTGGGAGCGTCGACCTTGGGGAGCTTGAGGTAGTGCTGGAAGATGGAGGAGAGGCCGGCGTAGCCCTCGCTGCCGCGCGGGTAGAAGGCGGTGTGGGAGGCGTTGAGCTCGGCGAGGGCGGCGCGCGTGAGGCGGGCGAAGTCTTCTTCGTTGGTGGCGGCGGCGCCGTAGCCCTGGTGCTTGGTGGCCCAGGCCTCGCCCCGCTTCGCGTCATGGAAGCGCTTGCGGACGTGTTCGACGACTTCGTCACCGGGCTTCAGGAACGGGGGCGCGGGCCGCGAGGACTGCGCTCCGGTGGCGAACAAGGCGCAGACCATGACCACGAGCCATGGGCCGCCTCGCCCCCATGTCCAAGCTCCACGCATGTTGAGAAGCGTCACTCGGCCTCCATTGGTGCATCCATGGCTCTGGACCCACGGACATCCTGGCACTGCTTTCCTGGGATGCATCCAGCGAGTGGAGTAGAACCGCCCCTGAGCCGCCGCTGGCCAGCCCGGGATGGCATGGGTCTGGCATCGCACGGGGCTCGCCAGCGAGCGCCCATGATTCACAAGCTGACCCTTCAGAACTTCAAAGGCATCGAGTCGGCGGAACTCGGCCTGGAGCGGCTCACCGTCATCGTGGGTCCGAACGCTTCGGGCAAGACCAGCGTGCTTCAGGCGCTCGATGTGCTGATGGGGTTCTCTAATCCTGAGACTGAGCGAGGCAATCTACTGCTCCAGCATGGAGGAGCTATTGCGCTTCGTAGGCGAGTGCCCAGCCGGGAGACGACCTCGGTCCGTGCTGTTGGTAACTGGCGCAATCAGCCAGGCAGCCTTCAGTTTCGCTTTGCGCCGACAGCTACGGCTGCAGACAGCCGTCTGACGCACTTCCTCGAGGTCAACGGAGCATGGGCTGGCACCGAGTTCGAAATCCCCGAGGCACAGCACCAGTCATGGAACAAGGTACTCAACCCGCAGATAGACCTGACCAAGATTCCGTCCATCGTGAGGGACTGGAAAGCCCGTGCCCTACTGAGGCTTGAGGCGCGAAAACTGGCGGAGCCCTCCTACACAGAGTCTGTCGAGCCACAAGTCACATCTGATGGGGAGGGGCTCGCGTCGGTTCTGGCGCAGATGGCCTTGAGTCGCCCTGACAGGTTCAACGAACTGCTTGTTGCCTTGCGCGGTGTCATACCTCACGTGACGCGGGTACGCCTTTCTCTCGCAGAAGTGAAGCGGCAGGAAACCGAGACACTCCGCATAGATGATGAAGCCGTCTTGAGAACCGTCCAACGTATCTACTCAGGGCATCGACTTCTCTTCGACCTTACCGGAGCCGAGGGCATTTCCAGCCAGGGAGCCAGCGAAGGCACTCTTCTGGTTCTCGGACTGCTGACAGTCCTTTTCAGCGAGCCAAGCCCCAAGCTCGTCCTCCTGGACGACTTGGATCGAGGTCTGCACCCTAAAGCCCAGAAGGACCTCGTCATGCAGCTTCGCAAGCTGCTGGAGCGTGACCCCGAACTGCAGATCATCGCGACCAGCCATTCTCCCTATCTTCTCGACCACCTCGACCCGAAGGAGGTCCGCCTGTCCACGGTCCTTCCCGATGGTGGCATCCGCTTCGCGGAGTTGATCCAACATCCAGACTTCGAGCGATGGAAGGAAGTCATGCGCCCTGGCGAGTTCTGGAGCACGGTGGGCGAAGAGTGGGTACGCGACGTGCCGGAGAAGAAGCAAGAATGAGTGACGCGCCTACGTCCATCGTCCTCATCTGTGAGGGCCCCGGCGATCAGAGGACGGTTCCTGCACTCGTTGACCGCATACTCCATGAGTCCATTGAGTGGATGGATCCGGAGATGATTGGTGACATCCGTGAGTGGCGGGGCCAGCGTCGCGGAGAAGCCTACCTTCCCTGGAAGGAGGTCCACACGCGCGCCAAACTCGCCAACATCCGCATCAACGGACATTTCAACGGAGAGCCGGGTGCTCACGACGCCTTCGTCGCTCGCCGCGCCCTTGCCCTGCTGAAAGTGAATGGAGACGCCCCCATTCATGCGGTCGTACTGGTGAGAGACAGCGACAACGATGAGGCACAACGCCGAAAGGGACTGGAGCAAGCCAGCACGGAAGTCACGAGCCTCGGGCCCATTCTCGTCGCCGTCGCACATACCAAGCGCGAGTGCTGGATTCTCGCTGGCTACACCCCAGAAACCCAGGACGAGAAGGCTCGGCACCAGGACTTGCGGCAAGAGCTTGGGTTCGACCCATGCCTTCGCGCGGAGGAACTAACGGCGCAGCAAGATGGCGCGAAGCGGGACGCCAAGCGCGTGCTCGGCATCCTGACGGATGGCGTCGTTGACCGCGAGATGCAGTCCCTGAGGCGGGCAGCGCTCCAGCAGCTCGAAGAGCGCGGGCGCAGCACGGGCCTCTCCGCGTTCTTGTCCGAGATCCGAAAGAAGCTCGTACCGCTCTGGACGGGCACGGCCTACACCGGTCCGACGAGCCAGTAGACTCTCTTCAACCTTCTTCATGCATGAGCGACTGAGGTTGGCCTTGGGACAGTGTCGAAAGGTGGAGGATTGCCAAAAGGCCATCACGAGTGATCTACGCAGCCTCGCAAGAGAAGCGCCGACTCAAGGAACAAAAATCCACACGCTTTTGACTCGGGACCCGTGAGGACTCCAGGAAGTCCACCATGCAGAATCCGTCTCGATACTTCAGGCTCAGGCCAGACATACAAGCCGGGAACTGGTACCTGGGAGACCCGCTGGATGAGACGGGCAACGAGGTCGACGACATCTGGCAATTCGCCGAGGGGCAGCCCGTCCAGTTTGCGGGTCGCCTGAAGTTTCCCATCCGTGAGCCTGGAAGGTGGTTGGACTACTGCACAGCGGGCGTTGGCAAGGCTCCCATCGTCCACGTCAGGGTGGCCAACATCTTCGCGGAGCTGGCGCCCGATGATGTGCAGTT
Organism: Corallococcus terminator; assembly: GCF_049194865.1. Taxonomy (GTDB): domain Bacteria; phylum Myxococcota; class Myxococcia; order Myxococcales; family Myxococcaceae; genus Myxococcus; species Myxococcus terminator_A. The sequence goes on from NZ_JBLZWL010000001.1 coordinate 395,238, forward strand.
GATACCCGTCGATGTCGAAGGACGCCCGGAACAGCATGTCATGCTCGTCGCCACGAAGCTGATCCGCTGCGTCGATGACGAAGCCTCGGAAGAGATAATTTATTGGAAGCCCGAGGATGAGCGGCCCGACAAGCTCGGCCAGTACCGCAGCGTCTATGGGATGCGAATCGACCGCACGAAGGTGGGCGGCGCGAAGGTCTTCCGCACCTGGGGGTGGTCCATCGCCATCGTCATCTCCGAGGACCTCAAGGTGGCCCTGGAGCGTGCGAAAGTCACAGGGGCGAAGTTCGAGGAAGTCTGAGCGGACACGCAGCTCCAGGCATCTCTTCAAACTACTTCATGGACAAGCAGCGGGCTGGGCGTGACCTCTCAAGGGGTGCGCTCTGGCGGCTGGAGATGTTGTCCCGAGCGGAGTGCGGACTCCCTGGTTAATGAAGAGGTTCCGTGTTGGATGCCCCCCTCGCCCCGCTTCGTCTCGCGCTCGTCGCGGAAGACCCGCTCGCTCGGGGTGCGCTCTCACGGGTGCTCGGCGACCAGGGGAGCGAGCTGCTCACGGTGGCATCCGGCACCCAGGTCGAGCTGGAGTCCACACGCGGCGACGCCTTCGACGTGGTGCTCTGGGACACGGGCCTGCGAGTGTCGGAGGCGGAGGCGAGAGTGGAGGCACCGGACCTGGGTGCACCCGTGCTCGCGCTGGTGGCGGACGAAGCAGCGGGCGAGCTGGCGCTGACAGCGGGTGCAAAGGGACTGCTATTCAGGGATGTGGCACCCGCGCCGCTCACGGCGGCCCTGCTCGCGGTGGCGCGAGGGCTCGTGGTGTTCGACCCAGGACTCTCGGAGCTGAGAGCATCCACGAGGTCCACGGCCGCGCTCGGAAGCAACACCCTGGGCCCGGATGCGCTCACGCCTCGTGAGCGGGAGGTGCTCGCCTTGCTGGCGGAGGGCCTGTCGAACAAGGCCATCGCGGACCGGCTTACCATCAGCGAGCACACAGCCAAGTTCCATGTGAATGCGGTGCTCGGAAAGCTGGGCGTCCAGCGCCGTACCGAGGCCGTCGTCCGCGCAGCGCGGATGGGCCTCGTCACGCTGTAACCGCACCCGGGTGCTTCATTCTTTCGGTACTTGCGTGACGAACTCTTCGACGAAGTCGAGGAACTTCATCGCGGCACGCTCGTGGTTCCCCTCGCAGTCCGCGAGGAATTTGACGTGCCAGCCCTCACCAGGGAACTCACCCTTCACGTCACGCAGCCATAGCTCGAAGCGATGCCACTCCGGGTCTGAACCTTCGTTGAAGACGTTGTGCGCGCACCATCCATGGATGAAGGACACCAACGAGTCAACCCGGTCTCCTCCTGCCACGTACCAGAGCCCACGCCCCTTCAAGAGCTGCCCGCGCGACCAGCGCAAGACGTCGAGAAGCCCCACCTTGCCGCCACGAAGCTCCTCCGGCAGGGGCTCTACTCTCACAACCTTCTTCATAGGGAGTCCACGGTCTCGACCACGAGTTTCATGCCTGGATAGGAGATGAGGCGCTTCATGTATTCCTCCTCAGGGAGACCCGCGAGCCCGGTGTAGGCATCGATGATTCTCCCCTGGAGTTTGATAGCAACATGGAGCCCAGTGGTGGCCACCTGATGAGTCTTCACGAAGACACCCTTCACAATCTCATCGAAGCCCAACATCTTCCGCTGCTCGCCTTCGAGCGTCACCCGAAAGAACACGGGACGTTCTCCCAGCTTGAGCAACCCCTCGTGGACGGCCTTCGCGACCTTGACGCACTGGCCCGCCTGGCGATTGCTCACGTCAAAGGCCCACTGCAAGCGTCGCAACCAGTCCGGCAGCGTCTCAGCGTCCTTGAGCACCATCCACTGCGCGATGACGCACTGAACGTCTCCAAGCAGCAGACAGGCCTTGAGCTTCGCCTCGATGGAGCTGTCACCTGGCATCGGCGGCGACGCCTTGACGGAAGCACCGACTACGAACGCAGGTGAGCCCGAGGCAAGCAGGGGCGACCATGCCAGCAGCACCAGGACCACCAGCCACCTACGCCACATCCGTCACCTCCCGCATACGCCCAGCCTAGCCTCCAGCCAGGGCACCAGCCGACCACACTCGGCACGAGCCCCACCGCCCCCGACACTCCGCGCCCCACCCCGCGTCCCGGATGCTAGGCTGCGCGTCGAATGGCCAATCAGGATTGGGTGTCGCGCCTGCTCTCCGGGCGCGCGTCGGTGGACAAGGGGCTCAACGTCCACCTCTCCGAGCGTGACGGCGGCAGCCTCCACGACAAGATGCGGCAGGCGTACTGGTGGATCACCAACAACGCCGTCATCTGCCCCTACTACGACATCGAGTTCGGCCAGGCTGGCCTCCTCAAGAGCTCCTCCGGGGACGAGCTCCATCTCCCCGAGGACATGAGCTACAGCTCCTTCGTCCTCATCCCCCTGCTCACCCTCTTCACCTGCCGCCGAGCCCTCCTCATCGGCGGCCCCGGACGCGGAAAAACCACCTCCGCCATCCTCATGGCCCTGCTGTCCGGCATGTCCCGCGAGGACATCCACCGCACCATCCAGCGCGGCCACCCCCAGCTCTCCATCGCCGACCTGCTCGGCGCGCCCCTCCCCTCCGACATGCTCAAGGCGGAGGACCTCTCCGCCGTCAAGGTGAGCTGGCGCAAGTGGATCACCCAGCGCGTCAAGATCATCGACGAGTACAACCGCATCCCCACCAAGACGCAGTCCGCCCTCCTCTCCCTCATGGCCGAGGGCTACGCGGAGATGATGGACCAGTACGTCTACTCCGGCCGCTCGTCCTGGTTCCTCACCGCCAATGACGACCAGGGCGGCGGCACCTTCCAGGTCATCGACGCCCTCAAGGACCGCATCGACGTCGTCGTCCGCGCCGTCCCCTTCAACTCCAACTTCATCGACACGCTCCTCCAGCGCATCGAAGCCGACAAGTCCCCCGAGGAGCTCCTCCCCAAGGACGTCGTCTTCACCCCCGGCGAGCTGGAGCGCGCCTACACCTCCATCCTCGAAGTCGAAGTTCCACGCCACGTCCTGGAGCGCGTCGCCTTCTTCCTGGGCCAGCTCGACTTCTGCCGCATGGCCTCGCCCCGCTTCGAGTTCAGGCACAAGGACACCCTCAAGCTCGCGGGACAGACGGTCTCCGCCGTGTGCAACGAGCAGTGCCCGCTCGACAAGAAGGTGCACCTCTGCACGCAGACGGAGAACGGCGTCAGCGTGCGCGCCTACCAGACCATCCTCCACTACGCGAAGGCGCTCGCCTTCTTCCGAGGCCACGGCACCGTGGAGCTGGAGGACTTCCGTCAAATCGCCCCATGGGTCCTGCACGAGAAGCTGGTGCCCAACACCCGCAGCGCCTTCTTCGAGGCGCGCGGCAACAAGATGCTCCTCCAGGACCGCGTCGCCTGGATTCGGAACATGTTCGACATGGCCATGGGCCACTACGGCGTGCACGAGCCCATCCGCCGCAAGGTCGGCGTGCTGCGCACCGAGCTGGACAAGGGCCTGTCCGGCATCGACCTGCGCACCACCGAGAAGCGCCTCACCACCGTCACCGCGCTGATGAACGAGCTGCTCACCAGACAAGAGCTCTCCGGTCCCGTCTACGAGGACCTCATCCACCTCAAGTCCATGTACAGCCGCTATCGGAACTACGCGACGTGGCTGAAGGAAAACCCGGGCGGCCAGCCATGAGCGGCCTCGCGGACGAGCTGGAGGCCAGCGCGAAGGGCCGCTTCGTGCGGTGGGACGCCGACCTGTGGCGAGCGCTGCTCGAAGGGCCCGCGCGTCAGCTCGGAGAGTCCCTGTCCCAGAAGGGCGCCTCCCCTGACGAGGCCGAGGAGCTGCTGCGCGCCTGGCTGCGCCTGGGCGCCGAGGCCATCGGCCTGGGCTACCTGTACCCGGCGACCGCGGGCCGGCAGAACCTCTTCACCCTCGCTTGGACGGACCTGGTGCCCCGCCTGCTCTCAGGAGTCCCCGAAGCCCAGCGCGCCGGCGTGCTCGCGCAGCTGTGGAACGTGGCGGAGAACCTCGAGTCCGCGCCACCGTGGGTGCAGCGCCTCTTCTATCGCGTGAGCCAGCGGCTCGGCTCGCTCACCGGCATCGAGGAGCGCCTGCGAGAAACCGCCGCGCTCGCGATGGAACCTCCCACGATGAAGCTCGGCGACAAGGCCCAGCCCTTCCTCGTGGACCTGTCCCGCGAGGACAGCCGCTTCCTGCCCGGCCCGCTGCACTTCCTGGCGCCCACGGTGCTGTGCGTGCATGACCGTCACCGCCACGCCGTCGCCGGACGCGAGGCCGCGACGCAGGGCCTGCTCCTGTCGGACACGCCGATTCTCCTCGGCGCCATGGGCTGCCGCGAGGCGCCCGAGAAGACGCTTCAGCAGAGCCCGCACCTGTCCACGGTGACGTGGAGGGACCCGCGCGTGGACTCGTGGTTCGCCACCGTGACGAATGACTGGCGCGCCGCCGGCACGCTGGACACGTCGCAGCACGTCGTGGTGCTCGTGCCCGTATGAGCACGTCGCGCTTCACGCCCGAGCACATCGCGGGCTGCTGGCGGGACGCGCTGGCGCTGTGGGACGTGCAGGTGCGGCTCAGCCCACCGGAGCCCCACGTCCCCTTCCATCCGGACGCGGACCACGCGAACGAGCCGCTCGCGTACATCGACCTCGCGAAGCGGCAGGTCTTCGTCCACTTCGAGCTGCTCCAATCCATGGGCGCGGCGGACAGCCTGATGGCCGTGCTCGCGCACGAAATCGGCCACCACGCGCGCTTCCCTCACACGCTGGGCTGGGACGCGGAGCTGCGCGTCATGGAGCAGCGGCTGCTCCCAGGCCTGAAGCAGTCCCTCACCAACCTCTTCTACGACCTCCAGGTGAACGAGTTCGTGGGCCGCACGCACCCCGAGGACCTGTGTCGGGTGTATCGCGGCTTCCAGCGCACGAAGGGCGGCGGCGAAGTCTCGCCCCTGTTCTTCTTCTACCTCGCCATCTACGAGGAGCTGTGGGGCCGCGAGCCTGGGGACCTGGTGCCCTTCGACGCGCTGGCGCCGATGGAGGAGAAATTCCCGGGCCTCCGAGCGGAGGCGCGCATGTTCGCGCAGACCTTCTACGCGCTGCCGCACCCGCGCCTCCAGTTCCTCTACTTCTGCGCCACCTTCATCCGCTACCTCGGCAAGCTCGAGGAGACGACGTACACCCTCCCGCTGGGTGACGACGTGTCGCAGCCGGACGTGGACGACTGGGACTCCGCGCTCCAGAGCGGTGGCCGGTGGGAAGACGCCCTGGAGGAGGCCCACTCGAGGGGCTGGCTCGCCGAGTCCCACGACACGAAGGCGCCGGACGCGCTGGACCACATCGACCGCGTCACCAAACACTTGCCCGGTCATGGCGGTGGGGAGCTGCGCCGCGCGCTGGTGGCTCGGCACTACCGGCGGCTGGTCGACCAGCACTTGCTGAAGCTGCCGGCCGCGCCGTCGAAGCCGGAGCCGTACCTGCGCACCACGCCCGAGGCGTGGGAGTACGGCGACGACCCGTCCGCCATCGACTGGACGTTGACGGTGCTCACCCAGGGGCACCTCGCCGCGGTGTCGCCGCTGCGCCGCGAGCTGGAGGCCGACGTGCCCCCCGCGTCCGAGCTCGGCGTGCCCTCGGTGGAGCTGTACCTGGACACCAGCGGCTCCATGCCGGACCCGGCCGCGCAGCTCAACACGATGACGCTGGCCGCGCAGGTGCTGTCCTCCTCCGCGCTGCGCAAGCAGGCCAAGGTGCGCGGCATCATCTACTCGGACTGCGAGCCCCTGGTGTCCCCGTGGATGTACGACGAGGAGACGGCGCGCGAGTTCCTGCTGCACTACATCGGCGGGGGGACGCTGTTCCCCTTCGACGTGCTCGTCAAACTATCGAAGGAGCGACCCGACGCGCTGCGCGTCATCATCTCCGACAGTGACTTCCTGTCGAACGTGGCGACGCCCGAGAACATGAAGAGGCTGGTGGACTCGACGCGGCGCTCTCGTCTGCTCGTCGCCTTCTTCGCGCTGGCGGACGAGACCCAGGCGCGGCAGGTGCTGGCGCCCGTGTTGAAGGAGCGCAACTTCCGCCTGGTGGTGGTGAAATGGCTGTCGGACTTCGGCCCCGCCGCCGCGGCGTTGTCCCAGGCCTTGCTGGAGAAGTGATGGCTTTCGACGTCAAGAACATCCAGAAGCAGCTCACCGACGTGCCCCTCGTGTCGCCGTATCCGCACGACCTCGCGGTGGCCATCATCTGCGACACCTTCCGCCTCGCGGGGGTGCGTCCTCCGTCGCGAGCGGACTGGGAAGACCTGGAGCGACGAGCGAAGACGCCGGCCCTGTGGCGGGAGCAGGTGGTGATGCTCGCGTATGTGCTGACGTCGTCCTCGCTGGGCGCGGACACGGCGGCGGCGCTGAGGAAGAACACGGACGCCGCCACCGTGCTGCGGGGCTTCTTCGTGTGGGTGGAGCCCCTGACGGCGGAGATGGTGCGCTCCAACGCCTTCCGGCAGGAGGAGTTCCTGCGCAAGTGGGTGCACGCGCTGGACGGGCAGGTGAAGGACGAGTCGCCCCGTGACACCGCCGCGCGCCTGAAGCAACTCGACTACCGCGCCGCGCTCCAGGAGATGGACCGGGCGGAGAGGGCCCGGCGCACGGAAGCGGAGAAGCGCGCCAAGGACCTCGCGGATGCGGCCCAGCGCGCCGCCGACGCGCGAGGATGGCGCGAGTGACGTTGGGCCTCCCCGCGGATGCACGCGTGGCGCCCCGCGCGAACATCCGTCGGGACACCGCCACCCAGCGCCCCCACGTCCCGTGGGCGGAGTCCATCGCCCGGAGCCTGTCGTGCTTCGCCGCCCTCCCTGACGAGGCCGCGGCCCGCGCGGAGCTGGAGGCGCGACTGGAGGGCCTGCGTGCCGCGCTGCTCGCCTCGCCCTACTACACGCGGCGACTGCGGGACGCGGGGCTGCACCCTGGCGACCTCCGGACGCTCGCGGACCTGAGACACTTCCCCTCGCTGGAGCGCGGCACGCTGGCGCGACACTGGGACGAGGTGCCGACGCCCCTGTCCCGAGAGGACGAGAGCGTGGTGGTGAGGAGCTCGGGCTCCACGGGCGAGCCGGTGAAGGTGGTGCGAGACAGGCTCGACTGCCTGCACATGTGGGCGGTGCTGCGCTTCTGGTTGGAGCGCGCGCGGGCTGTCCTGCCGCCGCGCCCCCGCGTGGTGCTGCTGGATGCCCTGCCGGGAGGACTCGAGTACTCGGTGCGGCTGCCCATCCTCCGGGACGGAGCGCTGCACCGAATCTCCGTGCTGCGAGACGATGCGCGCGAGCGCCTGTGCCGCGTGCGTCCCGCCGTCCTCTTCTCGGACCCCGAGGGGCTGCGCTGGCTCTCCGAGCAGGACGGCCTCCCAGCGCCCGCGCTGATTCTCACCTCCGCGCAGTATCTGCCCCAGGACACGCGAGACGCCCTGGCGCGCACGGTGCCCGCGCCGCTGCTGAACTATTACGCGACGACGGAGACGGGTCCGCTCGCCTGGGAGTGCCTGGGAGGACCGGGACGCTTCCATGTCCTCGCGCCCGACGTGTGGTTGGAGCCAGGGCTCGACGAGGTGGTGGTGACGCGGCTGCGGCCCAGCGTGCTGCCCTTGTTGCGCTACCTGCCCGGCGATGCGGGCACGGTGGACCGGGACGCATGTGCGTGCGGGTTCCATGGCTGGACGCTGGAGCGCTTCGGCGGTCGCGGCGCGTGCCACTTCGCGACGCCCACCGGCCGGAGGGTGGATGCGTGGGCGCTCGCCTGGGTGTTCAAGCACCACGCCCTGCGCGCCTTCCGGTTGACCCAGCTGGAGCCCTCGCGCTTCGAGCTGGAGCTGGCCGGCGCGGAGGGCTCCGAGGTGGCGCCGCTGTGTGAGCGACTCGTCGCCGCCCTGCGGAACCTCGGCTGGAGCGAGCCGCCACGACTGGCCGTGCGGCACGTGAGCGCGGAGGACCTGGCCACCGGCGCCAAGCCCCTGCCGTTCCGGAGCCGCGTCTCCGCGCAGTAGGGCCCGCTCCACTCACGATGCGCGGGCCCAGGCGCGGGCCATGATGACAGACACCGCCCCCTTGTCGAAGCCGTCCTGGGCCCCACGGACATGCCCTGGCGCTGGGACTACAACCCCTCTCCTCCCACTGCGAAGTGACGCGCCTGGCCGCGCCCCTGGCGCCGTGTGCGCGGGTGCACCGTAATGGGGCACACCGCCCACCCACATACTCGAAGCTCCAATGAATTGGCGGTGGCCGTCACGAGGGCATTCACAAACAACACGCTTGAAAGACTTCATCGTCAGCGTCAGGGGATGGCGGGTCGGCGGTGCCCCGTCCCACTCGGGGCCGACGTCCACTCAACAAGTCGGGGCAAGAAGTCGCGCTTTGAACCGCCGAGCGTGTTCCTTCAATCACTTGCATCCGAGAAGAAGGCAGACGACTTCCAAGTCGGACCATCATGCGAGTTCCCCGCCTCGTGCCGTGAGGGTTTCGATTTCGAACGCTCGCGGTGCCACCTCGTCGTGAGGAGGCCACTCGCCTTGCGCACGCCCATCTCGTATTTCGAACCCACCCGTCCGTCGGGGAGCACTCGCTCCCTGTCGTCGACCCCGCTGGAGCAGCGGCTCACGCCGGACCCTCGGAGGGCCTGGAGCTGGCTGCAGAAGTCCTGGTTCGGCCGATATGGCGTGGCCCTGCTCTTCTTCCTCTTCGCGCTGCTGCTCCAGTTGGAGCTGTCGGAGCTGATGTCCACCAGCCCCTTCCTCTTCTTCTACGGCGCCGTCATGGTGGCCGGGTGGTGGGGAGGATGGGGACCGGCGCTGCTCGTCACGGCGCTGTCGCTCCTGGCCGTGGACCACCAGTTCCTCCCGCCGCGCCTGACGCTCCAGATGCGGTCCGCGGACGTGTTGTCCCTGGGCATCTTCTGCCTGCTCGCCATCTTCATCACCAAGCTGAACGTGACGCTCAGCCGGGCGCTGGAGGAGCGCGCCGGACTGCTGGAGCGCGAGCACCTGGCCCGCGCCGCCTCCGAGGCCGCTCGGACGCGCCTGCACACCATCTTCATGCAGGCCCCCGCGCAAATCTTCTTCCTGCGCGGCGCCTCGCACGACTTCGACTTCACCAACGCGCGCAACAGCACGCTCCTGAAGAACAAGGACACCCTGGGCAAGCCCTTCCAGGACGGCGTGGTGAAGGTGGCGGAGGAGGACGCGCGCGACGTGCTGGACCGCGTCTACGCCACGGGTGAGGCCTTCGTGGGCAACGCCGTGCCGCTGCGCATCCTCCAAGCGGACGGCATGGAGAAGGAGACCTTCCACAACCTGGTGTACCAGCCCACGCGGGACACGCAGGGACAGGTGGACGGCATCGCCGGCTTCGGCTTCGACGTGACGGACCTGGTGCATGCGCGTCAGCGCGCGGAGGCCCTGGCCACGGAGCTGCGCCAGGCGGAGTTCCGCACCCGCGTGCTCGCCGAGGTGAGCACGGTGCTCGCGTCCTCGCTCGACTACGAGGCGACGATGCGCAACCTGGCCAAGCTGGTGGTGCCCGCGCTCGCCGACTGGTGCTTCGTGGACCTGGCGCAACCGGACGGCGCCTTCCGTCGGCTGGAGGTCGCCCACGCGCGCCCCGAGGACGCGGCCACCGCCGCGGAGGTCCTCAACTTCCAGCTCATGCCGGAGGGCAACCCGCGCCACCCGCCCACCGCGGCGCTCCTGCGCGGCGAGGCGATTCTGCTGGAGGAGATGACGCCCGCGCACATCAAGCGCAGCGCGCACAACGAGAACCACGCCCGGGTGATGCTGGCCACCGGGCTGCGCTCCTTCATCGCCGTGCCGCTGGTGGTGCGCGGCCACACGCTGGGCGTCTTCAGCTTCTTCACCTCGTTCTCCAACCGGCGCTACACCCAGGCGGACCTCGCCTTCGGGTTGGAGCTGGCGTACCGCGCCGCGCTCTCCATGGAGAACGCGCGCCTGTACCGCGAGGCGCAGGAGGCCATCCGCCTGCGCGACGAATTCCTCTCCATCGCCAGCCACGAGCTGAAGACGCCGCTGACGCCGCTGAGCCTCAAGCTCCAGGCGCTCGCGCGCGAGTTGGAGCGGCACCCCGACTCCATCCCCTACTCGGTGGTGAAGAACTACGTGGACACGGGCGCGCGGCAGGTGAAGAAGCTGGCGGAGCTCGTGGGAGACCTGCTCGACGTGTCGCGCATCGCCGCGGGCCGGCTGGCGTTGGAGCTGGAGGACGTGGACCTGGGCGAGCTCATCCGAGAAGTGGTGGTGCGCTACGAGCCCCATGCGGCGCGGTCCGGCTCCACGCTGGTGGTGGAGGGCGGCGAGTCGGGCCTCGTCGGACGGTGGGACCGGCTGCGCCTGGAGCAGGTGGTCACCAACCTCATCGACAACGCGGTGAAGTACGGCTCGGGCAAGCCCATCCAGTTGAGCCTGGAGCAGGGCCCCACGCGCGCGCGCCTCAAGGTGAGGGACCAGGGCATCGGGATTGCGCCCGAGCACCTGCCGCGCCTCTTCGGCCGCTTCGAGCGGGCCGTGTCGGAGCGGCACTACGGCGGCCTGGGACTGGGCCTCTACATCACCCGGACGCTGGTGGAGGCCATGGGGGGGCGGGTGCGCGTGGAGAGCGAGCAGGGCCGAGGCTCCACCTTCACCGTCGACCTGCCCCGGGAGCGGACGCTTCCTGTTGACGTGCCGGCACCCCAGCCGCAGTAAAGGCTCCGCGCGAGAACGGACGCCATGCCGGCGGCCGGCGAAAGAGGTGTCGGAGTGGAGACACGTACGCTGGGCAAGCAGGGCCTCCAGGTGTCCGCCATGGGCCTGGGCTGCATGGGGATGTCGGACTTCTACTCGGGGCGGGACGACGCGGAGTCGGAGGCCACGCTGCTGCACGCGCTGGAGAAGGGCATCACCTTCTTCGACACGGCGGACATGTACGGCTCCGGGAGCAACGAGGAGCTGGTGGGCCGGGTGCTCAAGCCCCACCGCGCGAAGGTCGTGCTCGCCACCAAGTTCGGCGTCGTCAGGGACCCGAACAATCCGCAGGCGCGCGGCATCAACGGCAGTCCGGAGTACGTGAAGCGCGCGTGCGAGGCCAGCCTGCGCCGGCTGGGCGTGGACGTCATCGACCTGTACTACCTGCACCGGCTGGACGCGACGACGCCCATCGAGGACACGGTGGGGGCCATGGCGGAGCTGGTGCGCGAGGGCAAGGTGCGGCACCTGGGGCTGTCGGAGGTGGACGCGGACACGCTGCGCCGGGCGTCCAAGGTGCACCCCATCGCCGCGCTCCAGAGTGAGTACTCGCTGTGGAGCCGCGAGCCCGAGGACGGGGTGCTCCAGGCCTGCGGCGAGCTGGGCATCGGCTTCGTGCCGTACAGCCCGCTGGGGCGCGGCTTCCTGACGGGGCAAATCAAGCGCTACGAGGACCTGGCCGCGGACGACTACCGCCGCAACTCGCCGCGCTTCCAGGGGGAGAACTTCACGCGCAACCTGGAGCTGGTGGCGAAGGTGGAGCGACTGGCGAAGGAGAAGGGCTGCACGCCGGCGCAGCTCGCGCTCGCGTGGGTGATGGCGCGCGGCCAGGACGTCGTCCCGATTCCTGGCACCAAGCGCCGCACGTACCTGGATGAGAACCTGGGCGCGCTCGACGTGAAGCTCACGGAGAAGGACCTGAAGGACATCGACGTCGTGGCGCCTCCGGGGGTCGCGGTGGGAGAGCGATATCCGGCGGCGATGCAGCGCGTGCTGCCGCAGTCGCGCAAGTAGTCGCGGGCGTCAGGCGTGCGGGGCCCGTGGGAGCTGCGCGTGCGGCTGCCACGGGCCACTGGCGCCCAGGCAGTAGCGACAGGTGGCGAGCGGTGTGTCCCGCTCCAGGTGGCCGAGCATCCGCTCCAACAGCTCCGGAGCGTCGAGGCGCACACCATCCACCTCGGCCAGCGCGGGCATCTCTGGATGCTTGGGACCGAGCACCGTGGCCACATGGGGTGGACGGGTGCACGTGTAGAAGTGGCCCTGGTGGACCAGGTGGCAGCGGACCTTGAGCCAGCACTTCGCGTGGACGTCGCGGACCTGCGCGTCCGTGGCGAGGGGCGCGTCGGGGGTGAGCTGCTGGAAGGCGTCGATGTGCTTCACCGTGAGGAGGACGCCGTGCCGCTCGCAGCGCTCGGTGATGCGGGCGAGCGACTTCTCAGGCAGGAGCGCGGAGGAATAGACGGACAGGGTCATCCGGTCCAGGCGCTCGTAGACGGCGTCGGGCGCGCTCTGGGCGAGGAAGCCGTTGGTGGTGATGGAGAGCTGCTCGGAGATGCCGGAGGCGCGGACGGCGTCGAGCACGCTGGCGAGGTCGGGGTGGAGGAAGGGCTCGCCGCCGGTGAGCTTGAAGACGTTGGGTTTGAGCACGCGCGCGAGCCGGGTGAGGTCGGCGCCGAGCACGGAGGGCTCCACGGCCCAGGCGGGCAGGTGGGGCGACAGGGGGCAACACTGCACGCAGCGCAGGTTGCAGTGGGTGACGACGTGCGTCTCCAGGGACCAGGTGAGGATTCGACCGTCGTGCAGCTCGTAACGCACGGAGGGACTATAGCGGGGTTGCCGGCGGCCCCCGCGGCTTGCGACAGTCCCCGCGTGTCCGACGCCCCCGGCGACCCGAGCGGCCCGCTCGCCATCCTGCCCTCCTACCAGCCGACAGCCGGGCCACGAACGGGCGCACCCGTGGAGTCGGTGTGGAGCCTGTCGCCGACCCTGGGACTGGAGCCCGCGTCTGTCACGGCGTTCTTGCTGCACACGCCGCCGTCGACCCGGAGCCTCTTTCGAGGTGTGAGCCGCGTCGCGCCGCCCTTGCCTCGCGTTCGCCGCGAGCCATCGCCGCGCCCCTTGGAAGGAGACGACGAGGCACGAGCACGTGCGCTCCTGGCCGCGTGCGCGGACGCCGTCGGGGCGCGAGTGGACTCAGGGGCGAGGGAGGTGAGCCTGAGCGGCGGCGTGGACAGCGCGGTGCTGTGCATGCTGGCGGCTCGCCATGCGCCGGACCGGGTTCGCGCGTGGAGCATGAACGTCCACTTCGCCGACGAGGTCGAGCGACACAACGCCAGGACGGTGGCTCGCCTCGCGGGCGTGGAGCGGGTGGACGTGCCCATTCCGGACGCGCTGTTGCCGGACCTGTTCGAGCCCGCGGTCCTCGCCAACGAGAGCGCCATCCTCAATGCGCGGGCCGTGGCGAGCTTCGCGTTCTACGCGGAGGCGAGGCGGCGGGGGGCCTCGGTGATGCTGAGCGGGGCCGGCGCGGATGAGGTGCTGATGGGCAATCCCGGGGCACGCGCTTCGGCGCTCGCGCGCATCGAGGAAGACCGACGACTCGCACGGACCGTGCTGCGCTCGGCTGTGGACAACTTGGGGAGGAGTCCCGACGCGGCCCATGGCGTCCCGTGGGCCCAGGCGTCCCGTGAGGGCTCCGACGAGGTTCGTGGCGGGCCCTGGCGCCAGGAGGACGACGCCGAGCGCTCCGACGTGGTCCGTGGCGGGCGCTGGTCCCAGGAGGACGACTCCGAGCGCTCCGACGCGGTCCGTGGCGGGCCCTGGTCTCAGGAGGACGGCCCGGAGGTCTCCGAGGAGGTCCGCTACGCGGCGTGGGTGCTGCGCGAGCTGGTGTTGCCTCCCGAGCTGAGGGGCGCACGGGCACACGGACTCACCGTGCACACGCCGTATCTCGACAGCCGGTGCGCGGACGTGGCGCTCGCGTTGCCCGAGTCCTCTCTCGCGCGTGAGGGAGTCGGCAAGTGGCTCTTCCGTCACGCGGTGCGAGGACTCGTCCCCGACGAGGTCCGACTGGCGCGCAAGACGCCGCGCTATGGGCACACGGCGCTCTCCAGTCCCGTGCGCGCGCGATGGCTGGAGCTGTATCGCGCCTGGCTGTCGGCCTCGCGGCTTGAGCCGTTGGAGGTCGTCGACCCGAAGGCGGCGCTCGCGCTCCTGGACCGCTACACGCGAATGGAGCCCGAGGCTCTGGAGGCGGGTGGAGTGGATCGCCTGTTGATGCGACTGTGCTCCCTCGCCATGCTCCACGCGCACGCAGTGCACGGCTCCCCATGTCCCGAATCCTGATTGCGACCTCGCCCGAGAAGGGCCACATCAACCCGATGATGGGCGTCGCGCAGTGGCTGCGCCGCCTGGGCCACACCGTGGGCTGGCTCTGCATCCCCGAGCCCGCGCCGCAGCTCGCGACGCTCGGCGTGGAGGTGCTGCACCTGCCGCACTCGGCGAGGGAGGCACCCGCCATCGAAACGGGCGGCGAGGCCCTGGCCCGACTGGTGCGTGACGAGGTGGCGCTGGGGAAGTGGATTCACGGGCTGTTGCTGGATTCGGTGCCCACGCTCATCGAGCCCGTGCGCGAGGTGGTGCGGCGCTTCCGTCCGGACGTCATGGCGCTGGATGGGATGCAGTACGCGGCGGTGCTGGCCGCGCATCAGGAGCGGATACCGTGGGCGGGTGTGTCCTCGGCGCTCTCCTTGTTGGAGCCCATGGAGGACTACGGGCTGCGTCGCAACGTGCGAGCCCTGGCGAAGGAGCGCGCGGAGCTGTTCGCCCGACACGGCTTCGAGGCGAACTTCCGCAACTGCGAGGCGCTCTCGCCCCGCCTCAACATCCTCTTCGCCACGGAGGCGTTCCTCGGCCCCGACGTGGACCTGCCGCCCGCTGGGCGACTGGTGGGCCCGTCGATTCCGCCGGAGCCCCGGGGAGACGAGGTGGACTTCCCGTGGGAGCGATTGGGCTCGAAGCCCGTGGTGTACGTGTCCTTCGGCAGCCAGATTTCGTGGCAGCCCAAGTTGTTCCGCACCATCGCGGAGGCCGCGGCGCCGCTGGGTGTCACGGTGGTGTTGAGCGCGGGTGAGCTGGCGGACACGGACTTCTCGCGCTCGCTGCCCGGGGACGTGGTGGCCGTGCCCTATACGCCCCAGCGTCAGCTCCTTCCGCGAGCGTCTGCCTTTGTCTCGCATGGGGGTGCCAACTCCGTGATGGAGGCGTTGACGGCGGGCGTGCCGCTGTTGCTGTTGCCTGTTTGCAATGACCAGCCCATCCAGGCGCACTTCCTCCGCGCGTCGGGGGCGGGGCTCACGTTGGAGCTGGACACGCTGACGGTGGAGGACTGTCGCGCCGCGCTTCGCCAGCTCTTGGAGCCGGGAACGCCGCTGCGCGCGAAGGTGGCCGCCATCTCGGAGTCGTATCAGTCCCGAGACGGCGCGAAGGAGGCAGCGGAGCGCATCGCGGGTCTCGTCGAGTGAGCGAGCCGCCGCGAGTGTGGACTGCCCGCCGTTACCATGCGGAGGGTGTGACACCGCTGGAGGTGTGGAACCTCCCGGTGTTCGGACGCGAGCTGTGGGAGTTGCTCGGAGCGCCGCGAGTAGAGTCGGACCGACGCGCGGGAGTGCCCGAGGTTCAGCTCGCGGAGCAACTGTTTCCAGCACTCACGAGTGCCCTCGAACAACTGGTGCACCGGCATGCCGTGGACGCGGTGTGGCTGAGTGGAGGACTGGCCTGCCTGGAGGGCTTCGAGGTGGGGGTGGCGAAGGCCACTGCCGTGCTCGGGTGTCCCGTCTATGTATCGGAGTCGCCGCGCTTCGCGCCCGTGCACGCGGGCCTTGGGTTGGTGGCGGCTCGGACGCCGTTGGTGCTCGACGTGGGCCAGACGAGCCTCAAGTGCGCGAGTCCGGGAGCCCAGCGTGTCTTCGAGCGGGATATCACGGCGCTGCCGCGCCTCTTCATTGGGATGCCTCGTCCCACGGATGGGCATCACATCGTCGCGGCGGTGCGCTTCATCGCCAACGCGCTGCGGACCTGTGCACGAGACCTCACGGTGGAGGGCCTGTGTCTGGCGCTTCCCTGTCCCTTGGATGAGGCCCTCGTTCCGGGAGGCTGCACTTATGGGTGGGAAGGCCATGCAGCACTGGTGGCCGACATCCTGGAGGAAGCTGCTCTTCCGGGTGGCGGAGAGGTGCTCGTGCTCAACGACGCGGAACTGGCCGCCGAGGCGGCGCGCATGGAGCTTCGACAGAACGGGCACCATCGCATCCTCTGCCTCACGCTGGGCTTCGGTCCGGGAGGGGCGCTGCTCACCTCACGCGATGGATAAGGAGTCCGCGAGGTGAACAGCAGCTGGTAGCTTTCGCGGCCCATGCGAATCCCTCACAGCTTCTGGCTTTCGCTGTTCGCAGTGTCCTGGCTGGGATGCTCCACGGTCAGCAAGCCGTCCATTCAGCAGGCTTGGGAAGGGGCGGAGCAGGAATGCGACGCCCCTGGGGAAGACCAGTGCGTCACCCTCCTCTGCCTGGACGACGCCTGCGGCTTCTACCGCTGCGAGGACACGCAGGTAGCGGTCGAACTGGCGCGCTTCCCTCCCTCGCGTCCGCCTGCGGCTGCAGCGGCACCGGGCAGCGGCCCTCGGAGGAACTGGGGTGGCGCGCAGAAGTTGCCTCCCGGCTCCCTCATGACGTTCCCCAACTGGAACGGCGCCCCAGACAGCATCATCCCCCCTTCACACCAGCTCACGCCGGGGCGTTGGGAGAAGCACCACATCTTCCCCCAGTCAGAGGACCTGGCGAGGTGGTTCGACAAACAAGGCGTGAAAATCCACCACTACACGATGCCCATCCCACGCGACCTTCACTACCGGATTCACAACGTGGGAGGACGTGGAGGGCAATGGAATCAAGCGTGGCGAGACTTCAAGGACTTGAATATCAACGCGTCGCCCGAGCAAATCTACAAGCATGCCGGAGAGCTGATTCACCGCTTCCAGCTCACAGGCGGCCCCATCCAGCCGTACTATTCCCGCCCGGGAGCGTAGAAATCGATGACACGGTTCTTCTGGTTGCGTGAAGACAGGGCGGAAACAACGTACGACGGCGAGTTCGACGCCGCGCACAAATGGGGACTGCCCGGATTGAGCTGTCCCGCCTGTGGCGCCACCTGGGCCGGCTCTGGCCACGACTATCCCTGTGTCGACCTGTCTCGACTGCCCGAGCGCGATGAGTTCGTGAAGGCCCGACTTGAGTCCTTCTCTGAGTTCATACGCCTGCGCGAGTTGGTGCGCCCCTTGGCACCCCTCGGTGCAACGCTGCCACCTGGAACGAACTTCGGGCCGTTGGTGGGTCGCGCCTTCGGGGAGTTTGGTCCCTTCTGCTGGTTGGGAAGCTCCCGGTTCCTGGTGCGCCGGGACACACTCGAACAACTTCAGGCCGCGAGCGTGCGGGGCGTGCTCGGCGGCCACACGGAGCTGCGCTTCCGCAAGAAGAACCCGCCCGAGCTGCTGGAACTCCAAATCGAGCCGCTCGGCCGGTTGCACCCTGACTGCATTCCCTCGGACACGCCTCCACCGTGCTTGACCTGTGGCCGGCTCGACCTCACCCGCCCCGATGAACCCATCCTCGACGCCGCATCCCTCCCCCAGGAGCTCGACCTCTTCCGCGTGGGCAACTTCGCCACGATGCTCATCGGCACCGAGCGGTTCATGGACGCCGTGCATCGCCTCGGGCTCGTCGGCATGACCTTCCGCGAGCTGCCGACACGCTGACCCTCTCCACTCCGGTCCGAGTCGAACCGGACCACAACTGATAGTTCTCACAGCCCATGCGAATCCCTCACAGCTTCTGGCTTTCGCTGTTCGCAGTGTCCTGGCTGGGATGCTCCACGGTCAGCAAGCCGTCCATTCAGCAGGCTTGGGAAGGGGCGGAGCAGGAATGCGACGCCCCTGGGGAAGACCAGTGCGTCACCCTCCTCTGCCTGGACGACGCCTGCGGCTTCTACCGCTGCGAGGACACGCAGGTAGCGGTCGAGCTGGCGCGCTTCCCTCCCTCGCGTCCGCCTGCGGCTGCAGCGGCACCGGGCAGCGGCCCTCGGAGGAACTGGGGTGGCGCGCAGAAGTTGCCTCCCGGCTCCCTCATGACGTTCCCCAACTGGAACGGCGCCCCAGACAGCATCATCCCCCCTTCACACCAGCTCACGCCGGGGCGTTGGGAGAAGCACCACATCTTCCCCCAAGAGGAAGTCCTTTCGCTTTGGTTCACGAGGCAAGGCGTCAAGATCCACAACTACACCATGCCCATTCCGCGCGACCTTCATTACCGCATTCACAACGTGGGAGGACGCGGAGGGCCCTGGAATAAAGCGTGGCGAGCCTTCAAGTCCGAAAACCCTGACGCCTCGCCCGAGGAGATCTTCCGGCACGCAGGGGAGCTGATTTACCGCTTCCAACTCATGGGGGGCCCCATCCAGCCGTACTATTCCCGCCCAGGAGCTTAGGAAATCAATGACCCGGTTCTTCTGGTTGCGTGAGGACGAGGCGGCGGCAACGGCGTACGACGGCGAGTTCAACGCCGCGCACAAGTGGGGACTGCCCGGAGTGAGCTGCCCTACGTGTGGCGCCACCTGGAGCGGCTCTGGCCGCGAATACCCTTGCGTCGACCTGTCACACTTGCCGGAGCACCACGAGTTCGAGAAGGCCAGGCTTGAGTCCTTTCCTGAATTCGCGCGCCTGCGTGAGTTGGTGCGTCCCTTGGCTCCCCTTGATGCAGTGCTGACACCTGGAACGGCCTTCGGGCCGTTGGTGGGTCGAGCCTTCGGAGAGTTTGGCCCCTTCGGATGGTGGGGAAACTCCATGCTGTTGGTGCGCCGGGAAACACTCGAACAACTTCAGTCCGAGGGCGTGCAGGGCTTGCTCGGTGGCCGCACGGAGCTGCGATTCCGCAAGAAGAACCCGCCCGAGTTGCTGGAACTCCAGATCGAGCTGCGCGGCCGGTTGCACCTTGACTGCATTCCCCCGGATGCCCCCCCGTACTGTCATGCTTGTGGCCGACACGGCTTCGGACGCCCCGACGAACCCATCCTGGACGCAGCATCCCTCCCCCAGGAGCTCGACCTCTTCCGCGTGGGCAACTTCGCCACGATGCTCATCGGCACCGAGCGGTTCATGGACGCCGTGCATCGCCTCGGGCTCGTCGGCATGACCTTCCGCGAGCTGCCGACACGCTGACCTGAGTGAATTTGCGCAGGAATCACGCGTCGGGTGTGACTTGTCACGACCAGGGATGAAGAAAGGAAGCATCCGGATGCGCCGTGAGCCGCTGGGAGGATGGCTGTGCCTGTTGGGCCTGTTCACCGCCTGCGGGCCCGGCCTCGATGAACGGGACTCCCCCTCCGAATACCTCCTTCAGCCCCCCAGCACCGTCATCGTGATGTCCATCGCCATCAACAACGCGGACCCGGAGATTCAGCTCATCGTCGTGGGCACCGACTTCATCCCCGCCAGCACCGTGCACGTCTCCCAGGTGGCCCTTCCCACCGAGTTCGTGAGCAACATGGAGCTGAGGGCACGACTGGACTCCTACCTCGTGGCGGGACTGGCGACCTTCCCGCTCGACATCCGCGTGGCGCCCGGCAACCCGCCCTTCTTCCAGGGTGCGCGGTCTCCCACCTACACCGTCTCGATGCCCGGTCGGTAGCACACGGTGCCGTTGCGCGGAAATGGGCCCCCGCGTGTCATGAAGGGCGACGTCGGCCCCGAAAAGGAAACCGTCCAGATGCGCCAGGAAGTCACGCGAGGGTGGGTGTGTCTGCTGTGGGTCCTCTGTGCCTGTGGGCCAGGCCTCGAGCGCCCCATGCCCTCCGAGAAACCCGACGCGGGGTCCCCTCCCTCGCAGGTGGAGCGCCCCTCCTCCATCACCCTGGGTGAGGTGCTCATCACGAACGTGGAGGGCACCGAGATGAGCATGCAGGTGCTCGGCGTCGGCTTCGTCCCGTTCAGTCGCGTGCTCCTGGACGAACAGGGCCTGGAAACCACGTTCGTGAGCGACACGGAGCTGAGGGCCCGGGTTCCCGCCTGGCACCCCACCATCAGGTCGGACTCCTTCTTTGAAGTATGGGCTCCCTCGGCCAGCGGTCAGTACCGGGACGGCATCAGGTCCGCCCGAATCCCTTTCACCGTGTCCCCTCCCCAGCTGACCTCCGTGACACCCGACACGCTCGAATCGGAGCCCGCGGAAGCTGTTCAAATCACCGTGAGAGGGAAGAACCTCCTGCTCGGCAGCCACGCCATCTTCCGCGACAGGCCCTATCCGTTGACGGTGACGAGCCCCCACGAAGGGAGCTTCTGGCTGCCACCGTCGGCCTTGAAAGCCCAGGGGGGGCGGGATGCCCTCGTCATCGAGGTCACGCGCCCCCGCACCGCCCGCTCGGAGCCCCTTCCCTTGACGTTGACGAGCCCCGCCCCGGTCATCACCGGCGTGTGGCCTCCCACGCTGAACGCCACCGACCTGCACCATGGCAACGCGGGCAGTGCACCCGACCGCATCATCGTCAGCGGGCTCCAGGTGCGCTCCAACACGGTGGTCAGGTGGAATGGCACCCCGCTGACCACCACGACCTACGACGGAAAGAACCGGGTCCAGGCGCAGCTTCCCATCACCGCGCGAGTGCAAGTCGGCACCGTCCAGGTGTCGCTGGAGACGCCCGGCCCCGACGAATCAAAACAGTCCTCCAGCCATGCTCTCGCCGTGAGGTCCGAGCCCGTGCTGCATGCCGTGTCCCCGGCCTGGGTGCTCGCGGGCTCGGAGGAGGTCTCCTTCCAGCTCAGGGGAGAAGGACTGGGCATCAGCTCGGCGCAGGCGCTCTTCTGGAACGGCCACCGCATCGAGCGGCTCTCCGGCCCGAGCTCTCAAGGGAGTTGGAGTTTCAACGTCCCCGCCGCCCTGCTGGCCCAGCCCGGCACCATCCCCGTGACAGTGAAGCGCGACTTCGACGGGGCCGTGTCCGCGCCCCTCTTCGTCCAGGTGATTGCCCAGCCCCCCTCGCCCATCGCCCACTCGCTGTTGCCTTCGGTGCTCTCCGTCGGCGATGCGCCGGGTCTGCTCTACGTCATGGGCACCAGCTTCACGCCCCAGTCCGTCATCCTCGTGGACGGACAGGAGCGCCCCTCCCGCCTTCACGGCCCGTCGCAACTGTCCATCCAGCTCCAGGCCGAGGACCTGGCGACGAAAGGGGTGCGCACCATCACCGTGAAGACGCCCGCGCCCGGAGGAGGCACCACCCTGCCCCTGCTGCTCGTGGTGCATGCGGAGCGGCCCATGCCCATCATCGAACAGGTCTCGAGCGACGTCGGGCAGCTCCATGCCCTCGCCGGCGGTGGCGTCCTGCGCCTGCGCGTCGAGGGCCAGGGCTTCAGCCCCCTCTCGGTCGTCCGGTGGAATGGCCAGGCGCTGCCGACCCAATGGATATGCAAGACACCGGGAACCTGCATGGCGGGCCCTGGCCCGCGGTCCACGCTGTGGGCGGAGGTCCCCGCCGACCAGGTGGCGCAACCCGGCGTCGGCCGGGTGACGGTGTTCACCCCGGGCCCCGGGGGTGGAGAGAGCCCGGAGCAGTTCTTCGTCCTCGCCGCCGCGGGACAGCCCATTGTCACCCTGAGCACTTCCGTGGTGGATGTGGGCGCGAGCCACGAGTTCTATCGCGAGGTGAGCATCTGGACGCGTGTCACGGGGGGCTCCGCTCAAGCCTCGGTCCTCTTCGTGGATGGCGTGGTGCGTGAGTTCAGCTCCCCTTCGACCTGGACCTTGAGCGAGGCGGAGGTCGCGGCCCCGCGGGTCCATGAGATACGGACCTTCACCCTGGGCGCCGGCTTGAGCGCCCCCGCCTATCTGAGAGTCCAGGGCGCCCTCCCACCCCACCTTCGCTGGGTGGTACCGGGGGTCTTCTCCCAGGGAGAGTGGGCCGCCACGGAGAAACGAGAGCTCTTCGTGACGGGAGAGAACTTCTTCTGGCTCACCGGAGGCAGCGAGCGCGCCTTGGGTACCACGCTGGACTGGGGTGACCAGTCCCAGTCCTTCGCGTGGTCTTCCGTGGCGTGGCTGGAGGCCACGACGCTGGAGCAGGTGGGGGCCCGCCCGCTGAAGGTGTCTCGCGCCGCGGAAGGTGGAGGCGTGTCGCTGCCCGCGCTCCTCAACGTGGTCTCCGAGCGACCCGCGCCGCTGTTGACCCACCTGGAGCCCATGCGCGTCCTCAGGGGTGCGCCCGCCTTGGCGCTCCGAATCAAGGGACAGGGCATCCACTCCACCACGGTGCTGCGCTGGCGGGACTTCCGTTCGAGCCTCAAGGCCGTGTCCTACGCCGACCATCGGCTGGAGTACTACGAGGCACTCCTCCCCGCCGAAGCGCTCGCGACAGCCGGGGCGGTGGACGTCACGCTGGAGACCAGCGGGCCGGGCGGCGGTGTCTCTCCTCCCATCCGCGTCGTCATCGAGGAGTAGCGCGCGGAGCCCCCCGAAAGGAGGGGCGACCTACCCGAACGGGCAGGTGAGCACCCTGCCCGGTTCGCCGATGTGGCGCGCCTTCGAGGCTTTTACCTTCCGCCTCGAAAGGAACACGCCATGTCCACCGACTTTCTCCCCGCCCTCTCCCACGCCCTCGCCTCCGTCGTGGAGCGAGCCTCACCGAGCGTCGTCCGCGTGGACGCTCGCCGCCGTCGTGGCGCCACCGGCCTCGTCTGGAGCGCCGAGGGCCACATCGTCACCACCAGCCACGCCGTCGAGCACGAGGGCCAGCTCCAGGTAGGCCTGTCCGACGGGCGCACCGTGTCCGCGGAGCTCATCGGCCGCGACGCCAGCACGGACGTGGCCCTGCTCAAAATCGACGCCACGAAGCTCACCCCACTCGCGCTCGCGCCGCTGGAGGGCGTGAAGGTGGGCAACCTCGTCGTCACGGTGGCGCGCCCGGGGCGCACGGCGCGCGCCACGCTCGGCATGGTGAGCACGCATGGCGAGGGCTGGCGCACCCACGCGGGCGGACGCGTGGACCGCTACCTCGAGACGGACGCGGACCTGCCGCCCGGCTTCTCCGGAGGCGCGCTGGTGGACGTGGAGGGACGCTTCGTCGGGCTGCTCACCGCGGCGTTCTCGCGCACCTCGGCCGTCGTCATCCCGCACGACACGCTGACGCGGGTGACGGCGTCACTGCGCGAGCACGGAGGCATCCGTCGCGGCTATCTGGGCGTGGGGGCGTACCCCGTGAAGCTGCCACAGCAGCAGTGGGCGGCGGCGGGCGCGGAGGCGGGGCTCATCTTCCTCTCCGTGGACCCTGACGGTCCGGCGCACCGGGCCGGCCTGCTGCTCGGGGACGTGCTGGTGAGCCTGGGCGGCCAGTCGCTGCACGGCGTGGAGGACCTGCTCGGCTACCTGGGGGACGAGAAGGTGGGCACCTCCGTGCCGGCGCGCGTGCTGAGAGCCGGCGAGGTGCGGGAAGTGCCCATCACCATCGGCAAGCGTTCGTGAGGAGAGGGGTGACGCGATGAAGCTGCTGCAACAGTTCTCGGACGACCTGGAGACGCTCGTCTCGCGCGCCTCGCCCGCGGTGGTGGGCGTGGAGCACGCGCGGGGCCACGGCACGGGTCTCTTCCTCACGCCAGATGGCTATGTGCTCACCAACCGCCACGTCGTCATGCGGGGCTCTCGCAAGCTGACGGTGCAGTTGTCCAACGGCGAGGAGTTGCGAGGCTCGCTGGTGGGCGGTGACGCGCCCACGGACCTCGCGGTGGTGAGAGCGGAGGGCGGCGACTTCCCCACGCTGCCGCTGGCCGCGCCGGAGACGGTGCGCGTGGGCCAGCTGGTGATGGCGATTGGCAATCCCTTCCGGTTGGAGCAGTCGGTGGCGCTCGGGGTGGTGAGCGCCGTCAACCGCAGCGTCACGCTGCCCGACGGCGTCATCCTGGAGGGCATGCTCCAGACGGACGCGGCCATCAACCCGGGCAACTCCGGTGGGCCGCTCATCAACACGCGAGGCGAGGTGGTGGGGCTCAACACGCTGGTGCTGCCGTACGCGCAGGGCATCGGCTTCGCGGTGAGCGCCACCACGGCGGCGTGGGTGGCCAGCCTGCTCATCCAGCGAGGCAAGGTGGAGCGGCGCTTCCTCGGCATCGCCGCGGTGGCGGTGAACCTGGACGCGGAGCATGCGCGCGACACGGGTCAGCCTCGCGCGGTGCGAATCCTCCGGGTGCAGGACGGGACGCCCGCGGACGACGCGGGGCTCCAGCCGGAGGACCTGCTGCTGGCCATCAACCGTCGCGCCGTCGGCAGCGTGGATGACCTCCAGCGACTGATGGCCCTGGCCACTGACGAAGAGGTGTCGCTGGACGTGCTGCGCAAGGGACGGCGCAAGCAGGTCTCCGCGCGCACGCGGCCTCGCGTCGAACCCGTGGCGGCATGAGCGGAACATGGCTCCGGGTGCATGCGGCCCGGAGCCATGGATGCGCTGTCATTTCGGCTGGAGCTCGCGTGAGCCCTCACCACCCAGGCCACCGTCCCTAGACTCGAGTCGAGGCTTCCTGCTCCGGTCGCTCATCCAGCATCAGACGGTCCTCGAAGCACCACACCCACGTCTCCCCTGGCTCGAACGACTGGATGACGGGGTGCTTCGTCTGGTGGAAGTGCTTCGTCGCGTGCTTGTTCTGCGATGAGTCGCAGCACCCGACATGACCGCACTCCAGGCAGCGCCGGAGGTGGACCCACTCGGCCCCCATCTTCAGACACTCCTCACAGCCGTCGGTCCGCGCTTCGGGGTTGCCCGCCTGCTCGATGTGCTTGCACTCGGTCGCCATGGTTCTTCTCCCTGATTGCCCGTCGCCCGCGGACAGGGTGTGCACGACGGCCCCGCTCATCCACGTGCCGGGCATCCGTGCGACCAGGCTCTCGCCACCAGGGTGGCTGACACCCGTGGCCCCCGGGGAGTGGCGCGACGGAGGCGCACGTCCCACGGTTGAGCCGTATGCCTTCCGACACTTCTCCCGGCTCGCCGTCCGTGTCCTATGCCAGTGCGAGGGGACGCGGCGTGCTCCTGGCGAGCGTGCTCGGCAGCGGCATGGCCTTCCTCGACTCCACCGCCGTCAACGTGGCGCTGCCCGCCCTGGGTCGAGACCTCAACACGGGGCTGACCGGCCTTCAGTGGGCCGTGGATGCCTATCTGCTCACCCTCGGCTCGCTGGTGCTCACTGGCGGCGCGCTCGGCGACGCGTGGGGACAGCGCCGTGTCTTCCTCCTGGGCGTGGTGGGCTTCACCGCCATGTCCGTGCTGTGTGGCCTGGCGCCGAACGCCTGGACGCTCGCCCTCTTCCGGGCCGCGCAGGGCATGGGCGCGGCGCTGCTGGTACCCGCGAGCCTCGCGCTCTTGCGCACCTCGTTCCCCGAAGCGGACCGACAGCGCGCGGTGGCCGCGTGGGCGGGCCTGTCCGGCGTCACCACCGCGCTGGGGCCGCTGCTCGGAGGCTGGCTGGTGGACGTGGCCTCCTGGCGGTGGGTGTTCTTCCTCAACCTCCCCCTGGCGGCGCTGACCGCGTGGGCCACGCTGCGCCACGTGCCGGACGACCGACCCACGGGTGATGCACGCAAGCTGGACCTCGCCGGCTCGGTGACGGCCGCGCTGGGACTCGGCGGCGTCATCTACGCGCTCATCGAAGGGCCCGCGCATGGCTGGTCCGTGGCCCCCGTGCTCGCGGCGGTGTTCGGCGCGGTGCTGTTGGCCACGTTCCTCTTCATCGAAACACGCGCGCACAACCCGATGTTGCCGCTCGGGCTGTTCCGCTCGCGGACCTTCTCCGGCGCGAACCTCACGACGTTGACGGTGTACTTCGCGTTGGGCGGCGTGGGCTTCCTGCTCATCCTCGCGCTGCAACAACAGCTCGGGTACTCGGCGCTCGCGGCGGGGGCGTCGCTGCTGCCCATCACCGTGCTGCTGCTGTTGCTCTCGCCGTGGGTGGGAAGGCTCGCGGGACGCATCGGCGCACGGCCCTTGATGACGGCGGGGCCGTTGCTGGCGGGCGTGGGCATGGCGCTGCTCACGCTCATCCACAAGGATGGAAGCTACGTGAGCACCGTGCTGCCGGGAGTGCTCGTGCTGGGCCTGGGCTTGAGTCTCACGGTGGGGCCGCTGACGGCGGTGGTGCTCGGCGCGGTGGAGGACCGGCACGCGGGCATCGCCTCGGGGGTGAACAACGCCGTGGCGCGAATCGCCGGACTCCTGGCGGTGGCGCTGTTGCCACTCCTGGGAGGACTCGCGAACAAGACGGGTGACGCGTTCCTCGCGGGGACCCGTGAAGCGCTGTGGGTGTCCGCGGGGCTGTGCGTGCTGGGCGCGCTGTGCTCACTCGTCCTGCTTCCCAGGAATGTGGGGCGAGTAGAGAGAGGGCCGCCTCAAGCCGAGGATACGCATCGGCGCGGACGGCCTCACCCGAAGAACCCCTTGCATGCCTGACGTGGGGTCGCGTCCAGCCAAGGCCTTGCGAGGCGAGGCCTCACGCACGAGCAGGCTGACGTCCCACTCTTAGTCAGGGTCCTTCTCCTGCACGCCGGCGCTGTTGCTCTCGTTCACGAACGCCGTGTTCGCGTGACGGCGCTCGGCTCCCTCCTCCTCGTCGCTGGCCTCGCGCTGGAGTTCCTCGTCCTCCTCTTCAGTGCGCTCGTCGTTCTTCAACGGGTCGGTCTTTATCTCAGACATCGCTTCGTCTCCTTTCCCGAAGAAGGTCCGGCGGACGGTTGGACATGACAAGAGACCCGCGCAAGCCCGGCATGAACACGAAGGGCCCTCCTCCAAGGTAGGAAGAGAGCCCTCGTCACCGCCTGGATGCGTCCATCGTGCGGGCTAGCTCTTGTACTTCACCGAGCAGCCGTACGCCGTGGTGGTGGCCGCGGGCACCGGCTTGCCGTTGAGCACCGCGTCCACGGTGGTCTGCACGTGGTTGACCTTCTTGTCGCTCTTGCCGCGCGGGTCGTCGTCGATGGCGCCCGCGTAGCGCACCACGCCCTCGGCATCGATGATGTACATGTGCGGCGTCGTCTTGGCGCCGTACGTCTTGCCCGTCGCGCCGCTGGCGTCCTGGAGCACGGGGTACGTGAAGCCCTCCGTCTTCTTCCACGTGGCGGACTTCTCCGGCGTGTTGTGCGCCGTCGAGTCCACCGCCAGCCACACCACCTTCTTGGCGTCGAAGCCCTTCAAGGTGTTGGCCATCGTGTCCGCCTCATAGTGGCGCTTCACGAAGGGGCACTCGGGGTTGGTCCACTCCAGCACCACCACCTTGCCCTTGTACTGCGACAGCGAATGCTCCTTGCCCGCCTCGTCCTTCAGCGTGAAGGCCGGGGCCGGCTTGCCGACCTCCGCGTCCGCGAAAGCGGGGACACCCACGAGTACCGAGCCGAGCGCGAGAGCGGTGAAGACCTGCTTCATGGCGTTCCTCCTGATAGGGCACTGCCTGACTGCGGATGACTGCGTTTCAAGGCCGAGGGAATCCAGCGGCGCACAGCACCTTCGAGCCGTCCTGCTGGCGCAGCGGTGAGCACTCCGACGCACGCTTCACCGAGTCCACCACCGCGTCCACCGTCAACAGCTCCTGCAACACCTCCGGCTTGTCCGGGGCGCCGGGGCTGAGCACCAGATACATGGGCACGCCCGCGCGGCCATGGTCCGCCAGGCGCGCGGTGATGCGCGCATCGCGGCGCGTCCAGTCCGCCACGAAGAACGCCACCTTGTGCTGGGTGAAGGCCGCGCGCACCTCCTCGCGCGCCAGCACGGTGCGCTCGTTGAACTTGCAGGTGAGGCACCAGTCCGCCGTGAAGTCGATGAACACCGGCTGCCCCGCCGCCAGCGCGGAGGCCACCGCCTCGTCACTCCACGGCTGCGCCTGCGCCACCGTGGACGACGCCCGAGCCACGGGCGCCTCCTCCTCGAAGCGCAGCGCCGCCACGCCCGAGCCCACCAGCACCAGCGCCGCCACCGCCAGCGTGCCCCACCGACGCCTGCCCTCCTGGAGCTGCGACTGGCCATACACCCACGTGCCCAGGCCCACCGCGACGAGGAAGGCCAACAGCCGCGCCATGCCATCCACACCGGCCAGCCCGCCCATCACCCAGACGAGCCACACCGTGGTGCCCAGGAGCGCGAAGCCCAGCACCTGCTTGAAGCGCTCCATCCACGCGCCCGGCTTCGGCAGCTTCTGCGCGAGCCCCGGCACCAGCACCAACAGACAGAAGGGCAGCGCCAGGCCCAGGCCCAGCGCGGTGAAGACGGCGACCACCGTGAGCGGGCCCGCGGCGAAGGCGAAGCCCACCGCCGTGCCGAGCAGCGGCGCCGAGCACGGCGTGGCCAGCACCACCGCGAGCACACCCTCGCCCGCGCTGTGCAGCAGGCCGTGGCTCTGGTCCACCTTGCCCGCCAGCGCCGAGCCATCCAGGCCCACGTTGAAGACGCCGAAGAGGTTGAGGGCGAACGCCACCAGCACCGCGCTCACCGCCGCGACGAAGAGCGGCTCCTGGAACTGGAAGCCCCAGCCCACGCCCGCGCCACCCGCGCGCACCGCCAGCACCGCGCCCGCGAGCGCCAGCATGCTCGCCACGATGCCACCCGCGTACGCCGCCGCGTGCGCGCCCACCCGGCCCTGCTCCTGGCGCACCATGCGCGTGAAGCCATACGCCTTGAGCGCCAGCACCGGGAACACGCACGGCATCAGGTTGAGCAGCGCGCCACCCAGGAACGCGAACAACAGCGCCATGCCCAGGCCCATCGACGACTCCGCGGGCGCGGCCGTCGCGGCGCTCGCCACCGGCTTCACCGCCGCGAGCGAGTCCTTGATGGAGGGCGCCTTCGCCACGACGGGCGCCGCCGCCGCGCCTGCCGCGAAGGGCGCCATCGGCACGTCGACTTCCAGCGCCTGATAGCCGGTGGCCGCCGTCCCCAGGCGCAGCACGCCCTTGAGTCGGGGCTCGGCCTGCGGCGCATCCGGCTCCGCCTTGCCCTTCAGCGCGAAGCGCCCCGGAGCCGTCTGCGTGAGCGTCACCTTGTCCACGCCGGGGATGCGCTCGGGGACGAAGGCATCCGCCTCCGCCGAGGGCACCGCGCCGCCGCCGGACTTCGCCACGGTGACGGTGCCAGTGAACTCCTGGCCCGCGGTGAGCTGCTTCACGTCCAGCGCGAGCGCGGCGGTGTGGCCGGTGTCCGCCACCGGGCGAGGCACCCGCGCCTTCGCCGCGTCGAACGTCGGCGTCGACTCCGCGTCCGCGAGCGTCGTCGGCCCCACGGGGATGGAGCGCGTGAGCATCAGGTCGGCGGGGATGCAGTGCACCTCGCACACCAGCGCGTTCACGGCGGCTGACAGGTTCAGCGCGCCCGTGGCCTGCTCGGAGGCCTGGGCCTGCGCGAAGAGGAGCACCTCGCCGTCATAGCCGTGGGTGACGATGAAGCCATCGGGCGTGCGGAAGGTGCTCGGGAAGGGCCACTGGAGCGCGCCCACCGTGGAGCCGGGCGTGTCCCAGGTGACGTCCGTCTCCAGGCCGGAGTCGCCCGGGTTCTTCCAGTAGATGTGCCAGCCCGGGTCCAACCGGAAGCGCACTCCCACACGAAAGGTGTCGCCTGGCTTCACCTGGGTGGCATCCACCAGCAGCGCGGCCTCCAAGCGCGGGTCGCCCTCATCGGGAGCGCCCGTGGCCACCGCGGACGGAGGCAGCGCCGCCTGCGCCACCGCCGCCAGCAGCCACATGCCGATACCGCCCACCAGGGCGAGCCTCTTGGACACCGAGTGCTTCATGCGTCTCCCGTTAACCCACCCGAAGCCGGCTCGCCAGCATCCGACGGGCCCCGCTTCCGAGGGAGAACCTTCCAGGCAGGGGGACATTCCCCGTGCCCGCTCGCGCCAGGGGCATGCGACGGGCCGTGGGACGTCCCGGGTGACGCGGTGCGAACACGAGGGCCCGCTCCGTCAGGGTGGGCAGCCGGGCGACCGGCGTGGGAGGGGCTCAGTCCTCCGACTTCCAGGGGGCCAGGGCGGGCAGCGGAAGCACGGGGCCCACGCGGCTCAAGGTGACGCGGGAGACCTCGGAGTGCGCGCGGCGCATCACCAGCGCCTGGGGCTGCGCGGCGCGGCGCTCGACGATGCGGCGCAGATCCGCCAGTCGCTCCATGTGGCGCTGCGGCGGGACTTCCTGCGAGCCCAGCCGCGCGAGCTTGTAGAGGGCGAGGTCGGCGGTCTCCAGCGCCTGCTCGGCGATGGCCTGCTGGCGGCGGCCCAGGGCCTTCCACGCGGAGGCCTCGGCGGACACCAGCTCCAGCTCCGCGGACACCGCGCGCACGAAGCGGCCCTCATCACTGTCTGGCAGCACGCGAGCCACCGGCACGGGCAGGCGCCGCGTGTCGGTGCCCTCCATGTACGAGGTCGTCACGCCCAGGCTCCAGTCGGCCGCGTTCAGCCTGCCGGAGAAGAGGACGCGACGCGGGAAGGACTGGGACACGGCGCCCAGGGACGCGCTCATCGCGTCGCCCTCGACGCGAGAGGAGTAGCGGTGGCGGCAGCGCAGCTCCGAGAAGCCCGAGGGCAGCACGTACACGCGCGCGTCCGAGCCCACCTCGCCGAACAGCTCCGCGGACAGCGTGCCCACCGCCAGCGGCAGGCCCTCCGGGTCATCCACATGGACGAAGCCGGTGCCGGACGGGCCGGTGAGCGCCTCCAGGATATCGGGCAGGTAGTGCCGCCCCAGTCCCAGCGCGTGCAGCACGACGCCGGACTCCACGACGCGCGCGCCCAGCGTCTTGAAGTCGGAGAGGTGCGAGGGGCCGACGGACGGCTCGCCATCCGTGAGCATCAGCACTTGCGGACGCGCGCCGGGGACGAGCACGCGGCGCACGGCCTCCGCGCCTCGCTCGATGGCCTCGTGCAGCGCGGTGCCCTCACCGGACTCCAGCCGAGACAGGGCCTTGAGGAACTGCGTCTTGGCGGCGGCGTCCATCGCGCGCACGGGCAGGAGCTGCTCTGGCTCCGCGTCGAAGGTCAGCAGGCCCAGGTAGTCGCGAGGACTGGCGCGCTCCACCAGGGACTGCGCGGCCTGCACCGCCGCGAGCAACGGGACACCGCGCATGGACGCGCTGCGGTCCAGGACGAGGTTCGCCGTCACGGGGGCGCGAGGCGCGTCCGCGTCCGCCTCCAGCGTCACGAGCAGCAGGACTTCGCGGCCGTTCTCCCCGTCGCGCTCCACTGCCAAGGCCGTCTGCTTCATCCGTGCTCCCGCGCGCTCTCACGAGACATTCCGCCGCGAACCGCTCCGTGAGAGACGACGTCCCTCACGACCGGAAGTCTCATGGGCCACAACACCCGAAGGCTTGCATCCTCAAGGGAAGGCTTCCACGTCGAGGATGTGGGCAGACACACCTCGGAAGCAAGAGGTAGCACCCTTCACACCGTGCAGGGACGGGGGTAGGTCCTGACCGCGTGACCACCGGCCCGGGAGCCACCCGCCTGGGGCGCCACCGCACGAGCCGAACCACCCGTTACAAAGAAGCGCCCCCGCGCATCCACCGGCCGCGGGGGCAACGAATCACTCCGCCGCGCTCCAACCGCCCCACTTCTCCTCGGCATAGCCCCACATCCGGCCGCCAGGAGAACCATCCACGGAAATCACGGACTCACTCTCACCATCTTCAGCGAGGTCCACATACGGCAGCCCTTCATCGTCCATGTAGGTGGTGTCATCGTGAACCATGTCCGACTCCTTTGGGCGCTCCGCTTCAGGGAAGGTGGACGGCCTTTCGGCTCGCCTCCTTGTGGGCGCCCCCCTGTTCGGTCCGCGTGGGTCCGCCCTATGCGGTGCCCGGCTTGCGACTCGTTGACCGATTTACCAACCATGGTGACCATGTCGCCCCGCGCTGTAAAGCCCTTGGGGCATCAAAGTTCCAATCCCTGCTTCGGCCCCTCGCCCGCCTGCCTGCCCTCCAGCCTTCATCCCAATTATTTCAGTGGTTTAAAGAGGAGTTCAGTGCCCGACAGCCTGCGAGGCCATCGTACAAGGTAGGTCGGACTGGCGTCGGAGGGAACCACACAGCGGTCAACACTTGGCCATTTTCAAGGAGGCTGCCTGACAGTGTGGGTGTCAGTAAATCCGTGTAGCGAGCAAGCTTGCTCGCTCGTGGCGCCGCTCCGTGCTTCAGTCCCGGACACCCCGCCCGCTCAGCGCTTGATTCGAGAATCACCCCTGTTAGGGTTGACGGGCACTCCAGTTTTGCCGCGTCGCGGCAACGGGCCTTCCGCCGCGTCCCCCCAGAGGTCCTCCGAGTCCCAATGAGTCCCATCATCACCGGCCTATTGCTTGCCATCGCCATCCCCATCTTCGTGATGACCATGTCTGGTCGCGTGGGCGTGTTGCTCGCGATGAAGAAGTCGGAGAACCGGCTCGACAACATCCCGCTGCGCATCAAGCGGCTCGTGCTCTTCGGGCTCGGGCAGAAGCGCATGGTCGACCCGGAGGAGTTCACCCCGGGCTTGATGCACGTGCTCATCTACGCGGCGTTCATGGTGCTGCAGGTGCGCACCATCATGATGTTCGCGATGGGCTTCTCGTCCGGCGCGCTGGAGCTGTTCACCGACCTGAGCCACCCGTTCTGGCTGGACAACACGGTGCTGCTGGGCGCCTACCGTGGATATCTGCTGATCAAGGATCTGGTGGCGGCGCTGGCCCTGGTGGGCTGCGGCTACTACGTGTGGACGCGCTGGAAGGTGAAGCCGGACCGCATGTCGCAGTCCTGGGAGGCGTACCTCATCCTGGGCTTCATCTCCGGCTTGATGGTCTCGGAGTTCATCTTCGGCGGCAGCCACATGGTGGCGGCGAACGCGGCGGCGGCGCAGGTGCCCATGGGCGCCACGCAGGTGCCCGCGACTCCGTCAGCGCTGGTGTGGTGGGAGCCGGTCACCAGCCTGACGGGCCTGGCGATGATGCCCCTGGGCCCCACGGCGGCGCACGTGCTGGGCGTGGCGGGCTTCTGGACCCACCTCGTCATCGTCCTGGCGTTCCTGAACTTCCTGCCCATCGGCAAGCACTTCCACATCATCACCGGCCTGCCCAACGTCTTCTTCCAGCGCACCCACTCCACCGGCAAGCTGCCCACGCCGAATCTAGAGAAGGAAGAGTTCGGCACCGCCACGGTGAAGGACCTCACGTGGAAGCAGGGCCTGGATTTGTACTCGTGCACGGAGTGCGGTCGCTGCCAGACGCACTGCCCCACGTACATCACCGGCAAGCCGCTCACGCACAAGGCCGTCAACCAGGACCTGAAGCATTGGATCTGGGACCACGAGCAGTGGGTGGAAGAGGGCTACGGCCCCAACCGCATCAAGGAGCCGCTGCAGGAGATTGTCGGCGGCGCGCTGAGCGCCGAGACGGTGTGGGCCTGTACCAGCTGCGGCTGGTGCGAGCAGGCGTGTCCGGTGTTCATCGAGAACGTGCCGCGCCTCATCGACATGCGCCGCTACCAGGTGCAGGTGAAGGCGGAATTCCCGCCTGAAATCCAGCGCGTGTTCGAAGGCATGGAGCGCCAGGGCAACCCCTGGGGCCTGGGCCAGGACCGTCGCGACGAGTGGGCCGAGGACCTGGCGCTGCCCACGTGGGGTGACGAAGGTGGCCCGTACGAGTACCTGTTCTTCGTGGGCTGCGCGGGCAGCTACGACGACAAGCAGAAGAAGGTCAGCCGCTCGCTGGTGAAAATCATGCGGGAGGCGGGCGTGAGCTTCGCCACGTTGTCCAAGCAGGAGATGTGCAACGGCGACTCCGCGCGCCGCATGGGCAACGAGTACCTGTACCAGACGATGGCGAAGACGAACGTCGAGTCGTGGAACTCGATGGGCGTCAAGGCGGTCATCACCCAGTGCCCGCACTGCTTCAACACCATCAAGAACGAGTACCCGGAGTTCGGCGGCGAGTACCGCGTCATCAATCACACGGAGCTCATCAACGAGCTCTTGAAAGACAAGCGCATCAAGCTGTCCGCGGTGATGAACACCAAGCTGACGTACCACGACCCCTGCTACCTGGGCCGGCACAACGGCGTGTATGACGCGCCCCGCGAAGTGCTCAAGGCCATCCCCGGGCTGGAAGTCGTGGAGATGCAGCGCAGCAAGCGCGAGGGCTTCTGCTGCGGCGCCGGTGGCGGTCGCATGTGGATGGAGGAGCACATCGGCACGCGCATCAACCACAACCGGTTGAACGAAGTCGCGCTGACCCTCAAGCACGCCGAGGACCCGACCACGCCGTTCCCCAACGCCGCGGACAAGAAGAAGCCGGGCCTGGTGGGCGACTACAAGGAGAAGGGCGGCACGGGCATCGTCGCCGTCGCGTGTCCCTTCTGCTCGACGATGCTCGGCGACGCGGTCAACGACACCGGCCGCGAGGGGAACATCAAGGTCAAGGACATCACCGAGCTGGTCGCCGACGCGATGGAGACGCGCGCCGGCGCCGCGGGTGGCGTGGCTCCCGGCGCGACGCTGAGCGCCAAGCCGGAGTAACGGCACGCAAGCAGAGACCTGGGCCCGGAGGCTTCCACCGCGAAGCCCCGGGCCTTCGTCGTTTCAGGTGCTCACTTCACCCACTCCAGGAGGTACGTGCAGGCGGAGCCCTCGCGCGCGAGGATGGAGACGCGAGGCTCCTTCGCGCCGGAGAGGGTGAGCAGGAACTCCAGGACACCGACGTAGTAGAGGGGCCTGTCGTTGATGTCGCTGAGCCACAGCTCGGCGCGCCCGGGCGAGCTGGCCTTCACCAGCGTCTCCACGTAGTTGTCCGTGCCGCGAAAGCCCCGGTTGAGCTGGAACAGCATGAACTGCGGCCCCAGCGCGCGGGCGCCCACGCCCAGCATCCGGCCGAGCACCGTGGCCAGCAGGCCCTCCATCACGGTGTGGCCCAGCAGACGCCAGGCCTCGTCGAGCGGTTGGTCCGGCCACAAGTCCCGCAGCACGATGTGCTGCCAGCGCAGCCACGAGGCGATGGGATACGTCGGCTGCAGCGGCACGGACAAGTCCAACCCCGCCTCGCGCAGCAAGCGCCACGCGTCCTCGGACAGGCGGTCCTTCAACGCAATCTGGAAGAGGCCCTGCACCGTCCCGCTGAGGACGATCTTCGGCTCGGACATCGCCATGCGGTGGCTCCCCCGGGGCCTCGACATCAGCCTGCGCGAGGTCTCACTTCGAAATGAGGGCGGACCGTACGCGTGACGCCTCCCTCACGGTGCGGGCTCACTCGCGCGTGGAGGCTGGTGAACGCCGCGAGTGTCCGTACACGGACGCGTGCTCAGGGCTTGCGTTGCTTTTCCGAACGCAGCGCCCGCTCCAAGCGCTTCGTGGCCCCGTCATCCCCGAGCTTGCCCGCCACGTACGCACCCGCCGACGCGAGCTTGCGGCGAAAGTCGTCCTTCGGCGGAGGGGTGGGCGGGGAGGTAAGGCCCGGTCCGGTGATGGCATGGGAGCCCAGCAACATGGGCACCATGGAGCGCTCGTCCTCGGTCGCGCTCTCCCAGAGCAGCGACACGGAGTTCGAGCTGCCATGGGCGGCGGCGATGATGACCGCGGACTCGCCGATGCGGTTCGTAATCGTCGCGTCCGCGCCCGCCTTCAGCAGCAGCTCCACGAGCCCGGTGTGTCCATCCCGCGCCGCCACCATCAGCGGCGTGAGCCCCTCGTCATCGAACGGATTGGGGTCCGCGCCCGCGTCGAGCTGGGACTTCAAGGACTCGCGGTCTCCCGCGAGCACGGCATCGAAGAGGGACATGGCAGCCTCCTGACGGACAGCATCGCGCCTCGCGAGCGCGGATGCCAGTGACGCCAGGATGGGACTACAGCGGGCCGTACGAGGGCTCGGCCGCGCTGGGCACGGCGAGCGTGACGGAGTTGGACGGCGTCGCGCTCACGGTGGACCGGTAGATGCCCGGGTCCCCACCCGCCGAGTCAGCGAAGAGGAAGCCGACCTGGGCCGCTCCCGTCCACACCGGCCACGTCTCCTGCGCACTCGCGCCGCCGTAGCTCGTGACACGCCGCAAGGCCCCCAGGCGACCTCCGCTCAGGGTGCCCACGTAGGTGCGCACGCTGCTCGACGAGCCGCGCCCGTCCAGCGCCACCTGCGAGCCATCCGGCGACACCGCGACGCGGTTGGCCACGGCCACGACGTCGTTGCCCAGGGACGAGTAGACGATGGCGCCTCCGGAGACCGGCACGTACGCCAGCTGGTTGAGTTGCTGGAGTCCGCTGCCCGCGGGCGCGACGACGGCGGTTCCGTTGGGGACGAAGGACGGCGCCCCAAAGGCGACGGAGAGATTGGGGGTGAGCTCCTGGAAGCCGCTGCCGTCCGTGTTCACCCGCCCCAGCGAGGTGAGGGAGCTGTTGCCGGGGGAGAAGACGAAGACGACGCTGCGGCTGTCCGGGCTGAAGGTGGGCGTGCGGAAGTTGGTGCAGCCCCGCGCGCAGGCCGCGTCGTTCTCGCTGAACAGCGTGGCCACGGTGCCGCCCGTGGTGGGCACCGTCCGCAGCGAGGTGGCGCCGCCGCGCTGGACGAAGACGATGCTGCGGCCATCTCTCGACACCGAGGGCCAGTAGGCGCCGCCGGTGCTGGTCAGCCGCTGCGGACTGTTGGGGTCTCCCGCGTCATCCACCACGAAGACGTTGCGGTCGTCCTCGCGCACGAAGGCGAAGCCCTTGCTGAACCGGACGCTGCCCGCGCCACCGCCACCACCGTCATCCTCGAACGGCTCGCAGCCACCCAGCAGCCCCACCGCCAACAGCCCACCGACGAAATACCGCGTCCCCGTCATCACAGTCGCTCCACGTAACCGGCCCGGTCCAAGTGCCCCGCACTACAGGGCGCGCCGGGTCGGACGTCAACGCGAGCGACGGCATTCACGGGCGGCCCCGCGTGACGACTTCAGCGGTTGAGCTTGACCAGCTCGTTGCGGCACTGGTTGCAGAGCGACAGCTGCTTGCGGTCACAGTCTTGCGGGGACTGCGCGAAGAACATCACGCACCGGGGGTCCTCGCAGTAGGACAGCCCGAGCAGGTGGCCGGCCTGGTGGATGACCTCCACCTGGATGCGCCGCCGCAGGTGCTCGCCGTCAGCGCCCTGGCGAAGCCGGAAGATGCTCACCACGGCGGTGCGGGACTCGCGGTCCGCCTCGCCGAAGACGAAGGGCGAGTCCGGGACGAAGAGGTCCACGTCCGTCACGCCGAGCACCATCTGCTGACCGGGCTCCATCATCGGCGTGAGCCGACGCATGATGGCGTTGCAGTGGTACTGGGCACGGTCCTTGTTGAAGGCATAGGCCGGCGTCGGGAGCGCCGCCTTCGCCGCCACCGAAGCGGTGCCCATCTGTGTGGTCAGTGGGTCCTGGAGGTCTTTCAACAGGGTTGCCGTCGGGCTTCCCACGGAGACCAGCAGGAGCGTCTTCTGCGGCATCGGGCCACCGTCCTACATGCACGCGGACGGACGCGCTGGCTACCGCGTCCCCCCGGAGCGGAATGACTGGGGCGCAAGGATTCGAACCTTGATACTCAGAGTCAAAGTCTGATGTCCTGCCATTAGACGACGCCCCAGCAGGTTCGCACGTGTACTTCTGGCGGCCGATTCTACGGCATCTGGACGGGCTCGGGAACCCACTCTGACGTTGAGATGCGCCAAGCACCCCTCCCACCCCACTTCCACGCGGATCAACCCCGGAAAGAACCGCCTCTGGGGCGCCGAATTCCACCGGGAGTGAATTGATCACTCCGCGTGTATCGGCGGAGGCCCGGCGACGTGCATCCGGGCCCCCGCGCGGAGGGGCTCAGCCCTTGAGGACGGCGATGGGCGTCAGTCGCCGGACGGGGGTGACGAGGTCCGCCTCGTCCTCCAGGACCTCGACGATGTCGCGGTAGGCGGCGGGGGCCTCCTCGACGAGCGACTCGGCCCGGCCGGCGTCATGCACCACGCGTCGCAGGGCATGGGCCAGGGCCGAGGGGTGGATGCGGGCGCGGGCCTCGCGTCGGGTGAGGACGCGACCGGCGCCGTGGGAGCAGGAGCGGAACGCGCGGGGCTCGGCCCGGCCTTCCACCACATAGGAGGCGGTGCCCATGGAGCCGGGGATGAGCCCTGGCTGTCCCGCCTCCAGCCCCACCGCGCCCTTGCGGTGCACCCACAGCGCGCGGCCGAAGTGTGTTTCACGGGCGACGTGGTTGTGGTGGAGGTCCACCGTGGACCGTGAATCCGCCTCGATGCCCAGTGTCCGGGACAACACCTCGAGGGCTCGCGAGGCCAGCGTGTCGCGGTTCGCTCGGGCGAAGCGACAGGCGAGGTCCAGGTCCGCGAGGCACGCGGCGCCCTCCGGCGTGTGCAGGCTCAGGCCGGGCAGGCTGCCTTCCCCGAGCGCCTTCGCGACACGCTGGTGATGCTCGCCGATGGCCGCCCCCACGCCACGAGAGCCCGAGTGCAGGAGCAGCCAGAGGTCTCCTCCAGCGTCCCGGTCCAGCTCGACGAAGTGGTTGCCGCCGCCGAGCGTGCCCAGGTGTCGCGGCGCGAGCCGCTCCCAGGCATGGCTCAGCTTCTGGGTGGAGAGCGCCGGAGCCTCCAGCGCCGCGGGCAGTGGCAGGCCGCGACCTCGATGCGTCGCGTCTCCCACCGGGATGGCCTGGGCCAGGCGGGTGAGCAACAGCTCCAGCGTGTCGCGTCCCAGAGACGCGGCGGGATACTCGAAGCGGTACGCGCTCACGCCGCAGCCCAGGTCGCCACCGAGGGCGCCGGGGACGACGTGGTGCGCGGTGGCGAAGACGGAGCCCACCGCGACGCCGTTGGCGACGTGGACATCCGGCATCGCGGCCACGTGCTCGACGACGTAGGGCTGCGAGGCGAGGTGCCGGAGCTGCTGCTCCGCGCCCGGTGGGAGGCTTCGCGCCCAGACGAGGACGGGCACAGCGCCGGGCTCGGCCGGGAGGACGCGGGGACTCATCACTCACCTCCTTCTTCGTCGCCGTCGTCGCCAAGGAGCGTGGCGTCTTCGTCCTCGGTGACGACGGTGTCTGATGACTCGACGGGCATTGCGTCCATCGAGCGCTCCGCGACGCCGATGTAGATGAAGCGCAGCTGCGGTACCCGCTTGAGGTCGAGGTGCTG
This sequence comes from Corallococcus terminator, assembly GCF_049194865.1. Lineage (GTDB taxonomy): Bacteria > Myxococcota > Myxococcia > Myxococcales > Myxococcaceae > Myxococcus > Myxococcus terminator_A. Next base: position 434,268 of record NZ_JBLZWL010000001.1, read on the forward strand.
GGCGAGCTGCGAGCGCAGATAGCCGCTGGCTCGGGCCAGCGCCTCCTGGACTTCGCGCGCCCCCGACGCCGCCGCGGGGGTGAGGGTGTAGCCGATGCGGATGAGCCGGCCATCCGGCGTCAGCTCGAAGGACGTCGGAGAGACACCTTCGAGTCGCGGGTCGGACAGCCCGCTCCGGAAGAGGAGGGAGACCTCCTGGAAGAGGGTGGACTGCACGCGCAGGTGACGCGCGGAAGGAGGCTCGGACGACGACAGCGAGAACGACGAAGCAGCACCCTCGCGCCGACGGGACGCGCGGGGACGACGATTCCTGGAAGAAGACATGAGTGGACGAAGAGTTCCCAGCAGGCCGCGCGTACGGCGCGGCCGGAGTGCACGGTGACAACGGCTTGCGCGCGGTGCTGGCTCGTTCTGGAAGCGACTCGCTCCGACCCACTCAGCCACGAAGGCAGGTGAGGGAGCGGCTCAGCTTCCGTGAGACGTGCACGACGCGAAGCGACCCGAGACACCGTTCATCGCAGTCCCCATGGCACACCTCCCGTCGCGCTCGGAGTCTCCAGCACGAACTCTCGTGGGTTTCAGTCGAGGGGAGCGCACGGCCGTCGACGCCGGCCCGCGTTCCCCGGCGGACGCGGACGAAAAGGCCCGGGGACTCCTGACGCGCGGGGATGAGCCCCCGCCTCTGGGGACAAGGCCGGCGTCACCTGGAGGACAGCGCGCGCCGACGACTGTCCTGGAACGGGCGTGGAGGGCCGGTGGTCGCCACCCCTTCTTTCCACCATCCGACGAGAAGCCTCGAGTGGGATTGGCCCCTTCGTGCCTCCCTGCCTACGCAGCAGGGCGCGAGGGCGAACACATGGCGGATGTCTTCGATGTGGTGGTGATTGGTGGCGGGCCCACGGGAGAGAACGCGGGCGCTCGAGCCGCCGCGGCCGGACTGTCCGTGGCGCTGGTCGAACACGAGCTGCTCGGCGGCGAGTGCTCCTACTGGGCCTGCGTTCCGAGCAAGGCGCTGTTGCGTCCCGCGGAGGCGCTCTGGTTGGCGAAGCACTCGCCGGGCGTGCGGGAGACCATCAAGGGGCCGCTCATCGCCAGCGCGGTGTTGGAGCACCGAGATTCGATGGTCAACCACTACAAGGATGACTCCCAGGTGAAGTGGGCCGAGGGCGCGAAGCTGACGGTGGTGCGCGGCCACGGCAAGCTCGCCGGACCTCGCAAGGTGCGTGTCGAGGGCAAGGACGGCTCCGTGCGCGAGCTGGAGGCGAAGCGCGCGGTGGTGCTCGCGACGGGCAGCCGGGCGCGCATCCCGGACATCGCGGGGCTGAAGGAAGCAAAGCCGTGGGACAACCGCGAGGGCACTGCCGCGAAGCAGGTGCCCAAGCGACTGCTGGTGCTGGGCGGCGGCGTGGTGGCCGTGGAGCTGGCGCTCGCGTGGCGCTCGCTGGGCTCGGAGGTGACGCTGGTGGAGCGCGGCAAGGCGCTGCTGTCGCGCTTCGAGCCCTTCGTGGGTGAGCAGGTCGCCCAGTCCCTCCGGGATGAAGGCGTGAAGGTGATGCTGAGCACGTCCATCGCCAGCGTGAGTCGCGCCGGAGGTCAGGGCGAGGTGACGGTGAAGCTCTCGACGGGCGAGGAGCTGAAGGGCGATGAGGTGCTGGTGGGCATGGGGCGCGTGCCTCGCACGGACTCACTGGGCCTGGAGACGGTGGGCCTGAAGGCCGGCGAGTCGGTGCAGGTGGATGACCAGCTCCGCGCGAAGGGCGTGGAGGGTGGCTGGCTCTACGCGTGCGGCGATGTGAATGGACGAAATCTCCTGACGCACATGGGCAAGTACCAGGCGCGCCTGGTGGGCGACGTCATCGCGGGCAAGAAGACGAGCGCGTGGGCGGACTCGAAGGCGACGCCGCAGGTCATCTTCACGCACCCGCAGGTGGCGAGCGTGGGCCTCACGGAAGCGAAGGCCCGTGAAGCAAAGCTGCCTGTGCGCGTCGTGCAGTACGACCTGGGCAAGGTGTCGGGCACTTCGCTGTTCGGCGAGAAGCTCGGCGGCACCGCGAAGCTGGTGGTGGATGAGAAGCGCCGGGTCATCCTGGGCGCCACCTTCACCGGGCCGGAGGTGGGCGAGATGCTTCACGCGGCCACCATCGCCGTCGCGGGTGAAGTGTCGCTCGACACGCTCTGGCACGCGGTGCCGTCGTTCCCCACGATGAGCGAGGTGTGGCTGCGCTTGCTGGAGGAGTACGGCCTGTAGCGCGAGGCACGTGCGGCGCTGGATTTCGCCAGTGCCCGTGGCCCCGTTCATTGGTGCGCTCGGTGAGGCGTGGCGGGCTCATGAACGAGCCCGCGCGGGAGTTTCCACGTGACGACGGGGAAGCCGCCACGTGGAGCCGAGCCCTAGGTCAGCCCACGATGATGCGCTTGACCTTGCCGCCGAACAGCACGTCATTGCCGGGACCGCCGCTGAGCACATCCCTTCCACGGCCGCCCAGGAGGACATCGTTGCCCTCCTGGCCCAGGAGGACATCGCGCCCCGCGCCACCGTGGAGCAGGTCATTCCCCGTCCCTCCCGCGACGACGTCACGACCCGAACCACCCAGGACCACGTCGTTCCCGCTGCCACCCATGGCGAGGTCGTTCCCCTGCCCGCCCATCACGAGGTCTCGGCCCGAGCCGCCGTAAACGATGTCGTTCCCGGTACCGCCCGCGACGGCGTCGCGCCCCGCACCACCCAGGACCACGTCGTTCCCGCTGCCACCCATGGCGAGGTCTCGGCCCGAGCCGCCGTAAACGATGTCGTTCCCGGTGCCGCCCGCGACGACGTCACGACCCGCACCACCCAGGACCACGTCGTTCCCGCTGCCACCCATGGCGAGGTCGTTCCCCTGCCCTCCCATCAGGAGGTCATTGCCCGAGCCACCGTAAAGCGTGTCTCGACCCCGGCCCCCCAGCAGCTTGTCGTGCCCCGCACCACCCAGCAGCTTGTCGTTGCCCGCGCCGCCCTGGATGAAGTCGTCCCCGCTTCCGCCACGAAGCACATCTCGCCCACCACCGCCCACGAGGCGGTCATTGCCAGCGCCCCCCACGAGCGTGTTGTCACCCTTGCCGCCCACCAGTTTGTCGTTGCCCGCGCCACCAACGAGCTTGTCGTTGCCGGAGCCACCTCGCAGCGAATCATTGCCCGCGCCGCCATCGATGCGGAGGTTCTGCTTCACCCCCGCGGACACCTTGATGGTGTCATTCCCCTTGCCACCCTGGATGGTGACGTTCTTCGCCTGCTCCGCCGTGAGCTGCACCGTGGACTTCTTGCCATCCGCCATGCTCGTGATGGTCAGCCCACCATCCGCCCGCGCCTTCACCGTGGCCTTGTTGTCCCCCGCCCCCAGATTCACCGTCGTCTTCCCCGCGCTGTTCGTCTTCACCGTCGGCGTCGAGCTCGCGGGCTTCTTCGCCTCGAAGCTGTCCTTCTTCGAGTGCCCCGTCGCGGGCTTGGCCGCCTTGGCGGGCTTGGCGGCAGCGGCCTTCGAAGCGTGCTTCTGAGCCAGCTCAGCGGCGCTCCCAGCGCTCTTGGGCAGGGAGGACAGCGACTTCGGGAGCTTCGAGGGAATCTTCGCGGACATCGGGACCACCTCCGGAACAGCGAATCACTGTCATCATCGGAGGAAGCCTTTTTCCAGTTTATCCACTGATTTCCGGAGAACGTCCGCTCTATAGACGAGAGGAAACCCCCAACACCTGCTCAAGGACTCCACACACTTGAGACGTCATCTGTCACGAGCCTGGCCCGCATGACTGTCATTGTGCGGGAGGGCTCAATCCCATACAGCCCCAGGGAGGCTCATCCACCAGGGCGCCCGAGCGTCCCGCTCGCGACACGGCGGCGCCCGCATGTGCCGCCAGGTCAGTGAAACACCTTCCTCCGCGACGACACCGCACATCCGGGCACACCCAGTGTGACAACCTCCGCGACACGTCGGGGCAGCCGGGTGGACTCCAAGTCGGAGATCCACCTCGCTCCCCCACACGGAGGCCGTTGCCCGGTAGGGCTCCGACGTGAAATGGTGAACACCTCCCCGCACTCCCAGCCTCCTCGATGACCGTCGACGCCCCGGGGCCGTGCCGACACCACGGCCTTCCCCGCCCTTCGCCCGCACCCCGAGTGAACGGGCCCGTCCACTCCCCTGTCCTCGAGCCCGGGAGCCCGGCCCCGTGACGACCTCATCTCAATCCGCGAGCGCGCTGAGCGACACCGCGAGCACCGCGAAGTACACCTCCACGAAGTGGGCCCGCTGGCTCTGGTGGCTGGTGCTGGCCGTGCTGCTGGTGGCCGCCGTCGCCGTGGGACAGCACCCTCGCCGTGGCGTGGACTTCCGCGTCTACCTCACCGCCGCCGAGCGCTTCATCGAGGGCACGGACCTCTACCGCGTCTCCGACGGCACCATGCCGTTCAAGTACGCGCCCGTCACCACGCCCCTCTTCATCCCCTTCAGCGTCCTTCCCCCTCGACTGGCCGTCGCGCTGTGGAACGTCGGCTCCATCCTCGCGCTCGTGGCCGTGGCGCGACTCACTCGCCGCTCGCCGCATGGCCCCGGTGAGGCCACGCCCTGGGCCTGGGCGCCCGCGCTCACCACCATCGCCCTGCTGCCCGCCTTCACCTTCGAGCTGTTCTACGGCCAGGTCGACGTCGTCATGCTGCTGCTCGTCGTCGTCTCCGCGCTCGGCGCCGAGCGCGGCCAGGTGTGGCGTCCCGGCGCGGCCTTCGCGGTGGCCTTCCTCCTCAAGCCCCCCGCCGCGCTCATCGGCCTGTTCTTCCTCTGGCGCCGCCACTGGCGCGTCATCGGCGCCACCGCTGTCTTCGGCGTCGTGCTGTCGTTGCCCACCCTCGCGCGCTATGGCTGGGACGGCACCCTCACCCAGTTCCAGCTGTGGAGCGAGACGCTCGCCCGCACCACGCCTCCCTGGGTGCTCAGCACCAACGCGCAGGGCCTGCCCACGCTGCTCATCACCCTGTTCCATCCAGGCTCCGTCGCCACGCCGCCCGCGTTCGCCATCACCCTGGCCCAGCTCGTCGCCATCGCCCTGTTCATCGCGGGCGTGCTGTGGGCGCGGCCCGGCCCCGCGGACCTGCTGGCCCTGTGCTGCCTGGGCGTGACGCTCCTGTCACCGTTGGCCTGGCGCGCCAACTACGTGCTCGCCTGGCCGCTGGTGCGCGCCGCCACCGAGGGCCGCTTCCGCACCAACCTCACCCTCGTCGGCGTCATCGCCTTCATCGGCACCGTGTTCTCCGACAAGGGACTGGGGTTCGATTGGTCTCATGACGTGCTGCTGATGCGCCCGTTCGCGCTCATCTACTCAGGGTTGCTGATCGCCCTGCTGTGGCAGATCCGCCAACAAGGTGCGCCTCGCGCGATGACCGCCGGTGACACTCTCGCCCGTTTGCCTCGCACCCTGCGTGGCATGCGGGCGCCGTGACACTTCCGTCATCTTCCTGGCCTGAAAGTGTCACGGGGTCCGGACACCCCTGAAACATGGCGTCGCTATATGCGCGTCAGCCATGTTCGAAACGTTCGACAGCGCCTCTGATGTCGCCTCGGCGCGAAGGTTCGCGCTCTCCACCACGGCGTCCGTCGCGGTCTTCGTGCTCATCGGAGTCGCCGTCGTCTCCTTCGCCGGCAAGGTGCGCGAAGTCATCCAGGAGAAGAAGGGCACGGACGTCGTCTTCCGCCCGCCCCCTCCCGTCGTCGAGGTGAAGCCCCCGCCTCCGCCGCCGCCCGCGCCTCCCAAGCCCAAGCTGCCCCCCAAGGCCGCGCCTCCCGTGCTCGCCAAGGCGCCGCCTCCCACAGCCCCTCTCGTCGCGCCCGCGCCCATCGTCGCGCCGACGACGGTGCCGCTCGACAAGCCTCCCGAGGCCGCCACGGAGACGGTGGCCGCCGCGCCCATCGCCGTGGGTGGCACCGGCGCGCTCGTGCCGGGCGGTCGGGTGGGTGGCACCGGGAGCGGCGAGGGCCTCTCGGCTGGTGGTGGCCGCGCGGCCCCCATCAACCTTCCGGAGTCGGCCACCGCGCCGGAGCCGCTCGAGTCCAACCTCATCCCCGAATATCCCTCCGAGGCCCGCTCCAAGGGTCAGGAGGGCATGGTCATCCTCAAGGGCGTCGTCGAGGTGGATGGCCGCGTCACCCAGCTCAAGGTCATGCGCGGTGACGAGCCGTTCGCCAGCGCGGCGCTCTCCGCCGTGCGCACGTGGCGCTTCAAGCCCGCCGTCGTCGAGGGCCGCCCCACCGCCGTCTTCCGCATCTTCAAGGTTCCGTTCCGTCTCAAGTCGTAGGCCGTCTGACTCACCCGCACCTGCCCCCCAGGAGCACTTCGTCATGAACTTCAATCTTCGCGACATCTACAACCACATGGGCGTGTTCGCCCTGGGCATCGCCTGGACGCTGATGCTCTTCGCCGTCGCGTCCCTCGCCGTCTTCTTCGAGCGACTGTTCGTCTTCTTCCGCTCCCGCGCCACCTCGCGCGCCTTCGCGGCTCGCGCCGGTCAGCTCCTCATGCAGCACCAGCACGAAGCGCTGGTGAAGGAGGCCGAGGGCACCAAGGGCAGCCACCTGGCCGTGTTGCTCGGCGGCGGCATGAAGGCCTTCCTCGCGAAGTCGAAGCTGCCCGCGGGCAAGCTGGGCCCGGTGGAGCTCACCCGCCGCGAGCTGGTGCGCATCAACGACCGCGTCAGCGCGGACGTGCGGCGCGGCATGTCGCTGCTCGCCACGGTGGGCTCGGTGGCGCCGTTCGTCGGACTGCTCGGCACCGTGGTCGGCATCATCGAGGCCTTCGCCGGCATCGCCAAGGAGGGCTCCGGCGGCCTGGGCGCGGTGTCCGCCGGTATCGCCGAGGCGCTCGTCGTCACCGCGCTGGGCCTGCTCGTCGCCATCCCCGCGGTGCTGATGTTCAACTTCCTGTCCACCCGCGCGGACGCGCTCCAGCTCTCGCTGGACGCCGCTCGCAGCGAGCTGATGGACCACCTGGAGGACATGCCCTCCGACAAGCGCGCGGGCGTGAACAACGGCGCGGTGGCCACCGGGCCGGAGACGGTGGCGCGCCGGGAGGGGCTCGATGTCCGCCCGGCGTAGCAGCATCACCCCGGAGATGAACGTCACGCCGCTGGTCGACGTGGTGCTCGTCCTCCTCATCATCTTCATGGTCGTCACGCCGCAAATCGAGTCGGGCGCGTCCGTGGAGCTGCCCGCCGCGACGAACCCGGACAAGGAGAACAAGGAGCTGGAGCCGACGACGGTGAGCCTGGCCTCCAACGGCGCCATCTTCATGGACCGCAAGGAGCTGAAGAAGGAGGCGCTGCTCGTCGAGCTGAAGGCCCTGCGCGAGAAGAAGCCGGACTCGCCCGTGGTGCTGAAGGCGGACCGGGGCGTGCGCTACTCCGAGGTGCGTGGCGTCTTCAAGAGCATGCAGGACCTGGGCTTCCCGGGCATCAACCTGCAGGTCATCGACAGGAAGAAGTAGGAGCGCGCCATGGCATTCGACCTCGGAGGCGGCAAAGCGGGCGGACTCCGCCCGACGATGAACGTGACGCCACTGGTGGACGTGGTGCTCGTGCTGCTCATCATCTTCATGGTCGTCACCCCGCTGCTCACCAAGCAGATGTGGATGACGGTGCCCGCGAAGAGCGACAAGCAGGAGGAGCCACCTCCACCCCCGCCCGATGCACTGCCGCCGGTGGTGCTCACGGTGGACCGGGCTGGCGTGCTGCGCATCAACCGGGAGGAAGTCCCGCGCGAGCAGGTCGTCGCGCGACTGCAGCGCATGCTCAACGCGCGCCCGGACAAGATTGTGTTTTTCGACGCGGGCGACGACGTGCCTTACGGCGCCGCCATGGAAGTGCTGGACCTCGCCCGGGGAGGAAATCTCACCGTGGGCGTGCTGCCGGACAAGCTCGCGGACTGATGTGTCCGCCTGGCGGCGGGTCGTGACCTGGAGTTTTCGATCCGCCGCCTGAATCGTCACAAGCCATCCATTCCAATGCCATGCGACTCGCGTTGTTTAGGGCGCGACCGTTGGCAAGGAGAGTCGTGTTGTCTCGCGCAAGCCTTCAGCGCGCCCTCGTGGCAGCGCTCATCCTCATCACCTCGCCCGGGCTCGCCCTCGGTCAAACCCCTTCCCTTCCTGGCTCGGAGAGCACTCCGTCCGGCACTGAGACGCAGGTCGTCCCGCCCGTGACGGACGACAAGGCGCCGCCGTCCGAGGAGCTGCGCCCCGCCGCTCCCGGCATGGCCCCGGCCCCCGCCGGAACGACGCAATCACAGCCACCTCCGCCCTCTCCCACGCCGAATCCTCCTCAGCAGCCGGGCGCCACGCAGTCTCCCGCCGCCACACAGACGCCGGGCGCCGAGCAGGCTCCCGCCACCGCGCAGCCGAACGGCACGCAGACTCCGAGCGCCGAGCAGGCTCCCGCCACGGTGCAGTCGCCGGACGCGCAGCCTGTCGAGGGTGCTCCCGCCACCGCGCAGACTCCGGACGCGCAGCCCGTGGAAGGTGATCCCGCCACCGCGCAGCCCGCCGACGCCACGGCCACCGATGACGAGGCCATGCTGGCCGAGTCCTCCACGCCGCCTCCGGGCTTCACGGGCATCCACGGCAAGGTCGTCGACGAGGCCAACCAGGAGGGCCTCATCGAAGCCACCGTGAAGGTCGTCACGGGCGCGCAGAAGCAGGCGCTCACCGACCTGGATGGCAACTACCGACTCGCGCTGCCGCCCGGCAAGTACGACCTGCGCGTCTTCTACGACGTGTACCAGGGCCGCCGCATCACCGGCGTCATCGTGACGCAGGGCAAGGCCACGAAGCTCGACGTCGCGCTCGGCGCGGACGTCGGCGCGGTGCAAGAGGTCGTCGTCGAGGCCCGCGCCGACCGTCGCGCCGAGGGCGCCCTCCTCCAGGAACGCAAGAAGGCCGCCGCCGTCTCCGACGCCATCAGCGCCCAGGAAATCGCTCGCACGCCCGACTCCAGCGCCTCCGATGCCGTGAAGCGCGTCGTCAGCGCCACCGTCGTCGACGGCCGCTACGTCCTCCTCCGCGGCCTGGGCGGTCGCTACAGCACCACGCTCCTCAACGGCGCCCTGCTGCCCAGCCCGGAGCCCGATGAGCCCAGCGTCCCGCTGGACCTCTTCCCTACGTCGCTGCTCGCCAACCTCAACGTGGTGAAGAGCTACACCGCCGACCTGCCCGGCTCCTTCGGCGGCGGCACGCTGCTCATCGAGACCAACACCTACCCCACCCAGTTCGAGTTCAAGCCGCGCATCACCTTCGGCGGCGACACCGAGACCACGGGACAGGCCCGCAACACGCAGACTGGCGGCGGGAGCATGGAGTTCCTCGGGTTCCCCGGCGGCAGCCGCCGCCTCCCCAGCGCCATCCCCACGGACCACGCGCTCGGCAACGGCAACGAGTCCGCCGCCGAGCAGGAGCGCCAGTGGGAGAGCTTCAACAACGTGTGGAACGCGCGCAGCAAGACGGCGCTGCCCAACATGGGCCTGAGCGCGTCGCTCGGCGACACGCTGCGCTTCGACAACCGACGCCTGGGCTACCTGGCCACCGTCAACTACGGCCACCGCGAGAACACCCAGTTCACCCAGTACAGCAAGTCCTCCTATGACCTGGAAGGCGACTTCGTCAGCTACGACGACGCGCAGACGCAGCTGGGCACAGAGACCGCCAACCTGAGCGGCCTCGCCAGCGTCGGCTACCAGTTGGACCGCGACAACGAGCTGACCCTCTTCAGCCTCTTCACCCGAGGCACCGAGACGCGCACCACCACCAGCGTCGGCGTCGACACGCTCAAGGGCGACCGCTACGAGGGCAGCCGCCTCCAGTTCATCGTCCGCCAGCTCTCCTTCAACCAGCTCCGCGGCTTCCACCGCATCGGCCTCTTCGGCGACTCCGAGGTGGACTGGCAGGCCAACCTGTCCCGCGTGGACCGCGACGAGCCGGATACGCGCGACTCGCTCTACAGCGACAACCTGGGCAACCCGTCCGGCGGCATGTCCTTCCCCAACCAGGCCAACAGCGGCGAGCGCTTCTTCGCCGACCTGGGCGAGACGTCCTTCGGTGGCAGCGTCAACCTCACCGTGCCCCTCGCGGACGTGCGCTTGAAGTTCGGCGGCCTGACGCAGGTGTCCTTCCGCGACTTCCGCGCACGCCGCTTCCGCTACGGCATCTCCCCCAGCTCGGACGTGGACCGCTTCCTGCCACCCGAGACGCTCTTCAGCGCGGAGTACCTGGGCAACGGCATGCGCATCCAGGAGAGCACCCGCCCGGACTCGGACGCATATGACGCGTCGCTCAACGTCTTCGCCGGCTACGTCACCGCCGACGTCACGCCCACGGAGTCGCTGCGCCTGGTCGGCGGCGTGCGCCTGGAGAGCTCCCAGCAGGAGCTGACGGCGCTCAACCAGTTCACCGGCGTGGAGGCCTCGCGCAACGAGGTCAACTACCTGGACTGGCTGCCCACGCTCAACGCCATCTACGCGCTCACCCCCACGGTGAACCTGCGCGCGGGCTACAGCTACACGCTGGCGCGCCCCACCTTCCGCGAGCTGGCGCCCTTCTCGTTCTACGACTTCGTGCGCCGCCGCAACATCTCCGGCAACCCGGACCTGGTCCAGACGCGCATCCACAACGTCGATGCCCGCGTCGAGTGGTTCACCGGCGACAACGAGGTGCTCGCCGCGAGCGCCTTCTACAAGCGCTTCCAGGACCCCATCGAGCGCGTCATCAACTCCGTGGGCTCCGGTGACATGAACTTCGAGAACACGCCGGCGGCGAACACCTACGGCCTGGAGCTGGAGGCGCGCACCTCGCTGGGCCGCATCACCCCGGTCCTCCAGCCGCTGAAGCTGGGCGCCAACCTCACGCTCATCCAGTCGCAAATCGACCTGGGCTCGGTGCAGGGCCTGCAGACCAACGCCAAGCGCCCGCTGCAGGGCCAGTCGCCCTACGTCATCAACGTCAACCTCGGCTACGAGCGGCCCCAGAGCGGCACCGAAGTGGCGCTGCTCTACAACGTGTACGGCCGCCGCATCAGCGAAGTGGGCACCGACAACCTGCCTGACGTCTACGAGCAGGCGTTCCACCGCGTGGACCTGGCCGTCACCCAGCGGCTCACCCAGGCCACGCAGCTCAAGCTGACCGCGTCCAACCTCCTCAACTCCCGCATCACCCTCCAGCAGGGCGACATCGCCCTCGTCGAGTACCGCCCGGGCCTCGCGTTCTCCGCGTCGCTCGGCCTCTCCCTGTAGTTTCCCTCCCGAAAGGAAGTCTCGCCATGAAGCGCTTGTTTGCCTCCCTCTTCATCCTGTCCAGCCTTGTCATTGGCCCTGGCTGCGGCGACGACGACAAGAAGACCCCGGTGGACCCGCCCATCGAGGAGCCCGACGCCGAGACGGTGGAAGTGGCGCAGGACCTCACCGCGGACACGACGTGGAAGTCGGGCAACACCTACGTCCTGAAGAAGTACATCTTCGTCAACAGCGGCACGCTGAACATCGAGGCGGGCGCCATCATCAAGGGTGAGCAGGGCAGCGCGCTCATCATCACCCGCAACGCGCGCATCAACGCGGTGGGCACCGCGGCGAAGCCCATCGTCTTCACGTCCTCCAAGGCGGCCGGTCAGCGCGAGGCGGGCAACTGGGGCGGCGTGGTGCTGCTCGGCCGGGCGAAGCTGAACGTCTCCGGCGGCGAGACGACCATCGAGGGCTTCTTCGCCACCAGCGGCAATGACCAGACGAAGTACGGTGGCCAGGACGACGCGCACAGCTGCGGCACGCTGAAGTACGCGCGCATCGAGTTCGCCGGCTTCGAGCTGGCGCCCAACAACGAGCTCAACGGCCTCACCGTGGGCGGCTGCGGCACGGGGACGGACATCGACTACGTGCAGGTCCACAAGGGCCTGGATGACGGCATCGAGATGTTCGGCGGCACCGCGCCGCTCAAGCACATCGTCATCACCCAGGCGGACGATGACGCGCTCGACTACGACCTGGGCTACACCGGCAAGGTCCAGTTCCTCGTCGTGCAGCAGAGCCCTCGCGTGGGCGACCGCGCCATCGAGGCCTCCAGCCACAAGACGACGCCGGCGCAGGAGCCCATCAGCATCCCCGAAATCTGGAACGCCAGCTTCATCGGCTCCAACGCGGACCCGGGTGGCAACCCCTCGCAGGAGGGCCTGGTGTTCAACACCGGCGCCGGCATCCGGCTGCGCAACGCCGTGGTCGCCTACTTCAAGGACCAGGCCGTGGACGTGGACGGCACGGCCTCCGCGGCGCTCTTCAACGAGACGGGCGACTCGCGGCTGTCCATCCGCAACACCTTCTTCTGGGACAACGCCAACCTGAACGACACCATCCCCTTCGCGCCGAACCCGAAGGTGGAGGGTGGCGTGACGGTGGACGCGGACGTCAGCCGGTTCAACGAGGCGGAGAAGATTCTCGTCGCGGCCAACGGCGTGAAGACGCAGGACCCGCAGCTCACCGACGCGACGAACCTGACGGCGCCCAACTTCGCGCCGCGCACGGGCTCGCCCCTGCTGAACCCTGACAACGCGGCCACGCCTGGCGCGGGCTTCGACACCAGCGCGCGCTTCGTCGGCGCGGTGGGCACCACCAACTGGCTGGCGGGCTGGACGGCGTTCCCGGAGAACTGAGTCACCTCGATTGAACCCGGTCCGCTCCGTGGAAGTCCTCGGAGCGGGCCGGCACCGTGGCCCGGCCGCGGGTCTCTTCCGGAGGGGGGCTCCGGGGAGGTCTCGCGTCCGGGCCTCGGCTTTTCAGGAGGGCCCCGCGCGACTCAGGCCGAGGGCAGCATCCCGTTGCCCTCGTGCGCGACGGACAGGGCCTCCGCCGTGGCGCCTTCCGCGAACAGGGACGCCCCCGTGGACGGACGCACCTTGGGCGGACGACCCCGGCGCTTCGGCGCGTTCTCGTCGTTGCCATGCTGCGCGGCCACCGGCTCCGCCGCGACACCCTCCGCCTTCACGCCCTTGCGCATCGGACGCGGCAGGTGGATGGCCTCCAGCTTCGTGTTCAGCTCCGGGTTCTCCTCGGAGAACACCCGCGCGTACGCCAGCGCGCGCTGGCCCTTCTGCAGCAACGCATCCTGGCTCTCGTGCAGCGACTGACGCGCGGCCTCCAGCGCCGCCTGCGCCTTCGCCACCGCCTCCGCCTTCACCTTCACCTGCGCCGCCGCGTCCTCCAGCACCTCCCCACTCATGTCCGGGAAGCGCACCTCCGCCAGCTCCGTGGTGAACAGCTCGAGCAGCGCACGCAGCGCTGGGGAAATAGGGTCGTTGTCGTTCGAATCGAACATGGCGGGCCTCCTGGCTCCTCGCGATGGGGCCATTATCTGCTCACGTGTTCAGTGTCAGATCAAGAGGGTACGCTGCCGGGCCGGAAAGTCGGCCCTGTGCGCGTTTCGTCCTACACACCGCCGGCTGACGCTTCGTTCAGTACCAGCGGCTCGGGTCAATCCACGCGGACCAGGGACGCTTCGCGCAGCCCCTCGTTCGCGCCGATGTCCACCGCGAGGTAGTGCCGCCCCACGCCGTCGAACGTCTCCGGAATCGCGCCGCCACCTCCGGAGATGAACGCGGGGATGCCCGCGTTGGTGAAGGAGTAATACGAGTGGATGTGGCCGTAGAGCGTGAGGTCAACGCCCTCGCGCGCGAGCTTGCCCACCAGCCCCGCCGACTCGCCCCGGTTCGCGAAGCCTCCACCGCGAAGGCCCACCGGGTCCTGCGGCGGCACGTGCATCGACACCACGTGCGTGCCCTGCCGCGACGACGAGAGCCACCCTTCGAGCTGCTCCTCGACGATGGGGTCCAGCGTGCCGTTGCTCGAGTCCACCACCGTGAAGCGCACGCCCTGGAACACGAAGCTCTGGCTGCCGCGCCCCACCAGCGCCGTGTACTCCTCCCCATCCTTGGAGATGATCTCGTGGTTGCCCAGCGTCGCGTACAGCGGAATGGGCGAGCCCGCCTCCAGGCGCTCCTGGAACTCCAGCAGCTGCTCACGCGTGCCGGTCTCCGTCAGGTCTCCGGAGAAGAGGATGAAGCGCAGCGAGTCATCCTTCGACAGCCGCGCGTAGATGTCCCCCACGCGCGGCAGCGCCTCCTGCACGTCCGCCAGCGCCGCGAAGCGGAAGGGCGCCGTGGAGTCCCAACCCGGAGGCGCCACGCGCAGCTTCGCCACCGCGCCCGGACGCAGTCCCACACGCCACGCCTTCATCGTGGGGAGCACTTGCGGCACGGACTCCACCGCCAGCACCTCGCCGTCCTCCAGCTCCGCGAGCAGCTCCGCGCCCGGCATCGCGTTGCGCACCGTGAGGACCCAGTCCGACGTCGCCTCCGCGTTTAGCGTCGCCCGCGCCGTGAAGACCGGGGCATTGCCCCACAGCACCACCTCGCCCGAGCCGACGCTCCGCACCGCCGCGAGGCCGTCCTCCACCTCCAGCGACAGCCCGCCCCCCTCGGCGCGGCCCACCTTCGAGTCGCGCACCGCCCGGTTCTCCGCGGGCCGCAGGCACCCCGTCATCAGCAGCGCCGACAGCACGCCCATGGCACCGATGCGAATCACTCGTCACCTCCCAGCGCATAGACGAGCGCCAGGCGCCCGACGAGCGCGCCACTCGCTGAAAACTCCGCGGCGACACCCCAGGTCTCCGTCAGGAGCGCGCGCCCCCGGAGCCCGAAGCTGCCCACCACGCCTCCGCTCAGCGTGCGCACCCCGCCCGCGAAGCCGTCCTTGCGGTGGTCATAGAAGAGCATCGCCTCGCCCTTGAACGGCCCACCGCCGCGCCCCAACCACACGCCGTAGCCGAAGCTGTAGAGGAGCTGCGAGTGCAGGTTCCCGTCGCTCACCGGGCCCGGGTAGCTGTAGCCCTGCAGCGCCATGCCGATGCTCGCCTCCGCGAAAGAGCCAGCCAGGGACGGACTCACCCGCGACATGGCGTAGCGGCCTCGGAAGCCCACGTCGCCACCGACGACGGTGAAGCCCTCCGTGGGGAAGCGGTGGAACAGGCCGAACAGCTCCGCGTCCAGCGACGAGCCATCCGAGCCCGCGCGCCGACGCTCCGGCTCACCCAGCAGCCGATACGCGCCACCCATCCGCACCTGCGTGTTGCCCTCGTTCGGGGAGAGCCGGGCAGTCGCCTCCAGCTTCACCTCGTCGAAGCGGGCCACCGCGCCCAGCGACACGAAGTGGTCGTAGTCGAACGAGGTGTCGCTCACGTACTGGTAGCCCATCTCGAACTCGAGCGGCGGCAGCGAGGACGCGGGCACGCCCGGGTCGAACGCCGGTGACGCCACCGAGTAGAGGTTGGCGATGGCGGAGATGCCGAACACGCTGAAGCCCGCCAGCGTCACCGCGTACAAGGGAGCGATGGTGCGCCGCGAGGCCCCCGTGAGCGCGATGGGCACGCCGCCCAGCGCGATGAGCCCCAGCCCCGTGCCCTCCAGCGCGAACAGCCGCTTCGCGGTGTGCCCGTCTCCCGCCAGCGCCGGCGCGAGCCCGTGGAACAACAACCCCGGCACCACCGCCACCGCAGCGGGCACCACCTTGAACGAGCGCGACGACGCGTCCAGCAGCACCTCGGTCGACGCGGGCAAGGGCGACAGCGGGCTGTTGGGGACACCGTGCGGTGTCAGCGGCGCGGGCATTCCCATGGGCACATCGGCCGCGCTCGCCGAGACGGCGGTCGACACGTCGGAGCCCTCCACGCCCGTGGACGAGGCCTCGGCACCCACCGGCTCGCCCTCGGACACGGAATGCCCCGGCGACAGGGCGCGCAGCTCCGGCGCGGGCAGCGGCGACCGCATCCCCAGGTCGGGCATCGGCAGGGAGGCATCCGGCATCCGGGGTCGCCGGGGCGCGCCCACCGTGGCGCGACCTGGCAGGTCCCTCGGGATGTCCGAGCCACCCAACTGGGGACTCCTCGCCAGCAGCTCGAAGGCGGACACCGGCTCCACCTCCGAGTCCTGAGCCAGGGCCCGGCCGGGAAGGACGAAGAACGCTCCCACCAGCGCCAGGGCGAGAGGCCACGAGCGGGGGGACTGCGCGGACACCATCGGCTTCGCCTCGTTTCTCCGGAGAGGGCCACGTCGCCCTCATCCGCCGGCCCGGGGCCGTGCCCGCCTACATAACCGCCCGCCGGCCTCCCGCAGCACGGCCGTCCGTGAAGAAATGTGAAGTGAGCTGACAGTCACGACGCTGTTTCAATTCAACCCACTGGAATCACTTGGGAACTTTCCAACATTGCCCCGAACCCCGGATTATCCATCCCCTCGACGAATCATTCTGAGAAGCGCTGGCCCTCAGTCCGAGAACGACCCAGGCAGGCGGAGGCCGGGGACGGAGCGAGGCCCCTGGAGCGTGGATCACCCAGCCGAAGAGTGCTGGAGCCCGCTCGGAGCGGCAGATCGCACCACCCCCACCGAAAACTTCGCGTGAGACGCGAGCCCGTTCCGGGACTTTCCGAAGAACAGGAGTATGCTCAGTGTTTCACAACGTCCTGACCTGGCCTTGTAATCGTGGCGGATCCGACTCCCCAGCACTTCGGCAAATACGTCCTTCTTTCGAAGATTGCCGCGGGAGGCATGGCCGTGACCTACCGCGCCCGGATGACCGGGGCCGCGGGCGTTACGAAGCCCTGCGTCATCAAGCAGATCCTCCCCCACTTCGTGGACGAGGCGGACTTCGTCGAGATGTTCATCGGCGAGGCGCGGCTGGTGGCCAGCATGAGCCACAGCAACATCGCCCAGGTCTTCGACTTCGGCGAGGTGGACGGCCAGTACTTCATCGCCATGGAGCTGGTGCAGGGCCAGCCGCTCTCCAAGGTCCTGCGCCGCGCGGCTCGCGCGGGCATGGGGTGCTTCCCCGAGGCCCTGGCGCTGCACGTGGCGAGCAAGCTGTGTGACGGCCTGGACTACGCGCACCGGCACGTGGGCGAGGACGGCGTGGAGATGGGCCTGGTGCACCGGGACGTCTCTCCAGACAACGTCCTCATCTCGTACGAAGGCGAAATCAAGGTCATCGACTTCGGCATCGCCAAGGCCACCAGCGCCGTGGAGGCGAAGACGTCCCCAGGCACGCTCAAGGGCAAGTACCCGTACTTCTCCCCGGAGCAGGCGCAGGGCCGGCAGGATTTGGACGCCCGCACGGACGTGTACGCGGCGGGCGTGGTCCTCTACGAGATGGTGTGCGGCAAGCGTCCCTACGAGGGCGAGTTCGTCACCGTCCTGCCGCGCATCCTCACGGGCGACTGTCTGCCGCCGTCGGCGCACAACCCGTCGGTGAGCCCGGACCTGGAGACGGTCATCTCCCATGCGATGGCCATGGAGCGCGAGTCGCGCTACCAGACGGCGAAGGAGCTGAGCGAGTCGCTGGTGGAGCTGCTCTACCGCGACAACCCGCGCTTCACGTCCGCGCTGCTGTCGCAGCTCATGGCCTATCTCTTCGCCGAGGAGCTGATGGCGGAGGGCCGCAAGGCGGAGGTGTCGCCCGCGTTCAAGGAGCAGATTTCGCTGTGGCAGCTGGGCACGGTGGAGCCCTCCGCGGGCCGCGCCAAGCCGCTGTCTTCCGGCAGCGGCTCGTTGGCAAGCAGTCCGCGCGCCTCCAGTCCGGGCCTGCGCTCGAAGCCGGGCAGCGACAGCGGAGCGAAGCCCCCGAGCGATGGCGCGCGCCGGTCCCCTGGCAGCAGTCCGGGGATGCGCAAGGTGACGAGCCCGGGCAGCATCCGCCGCGCGACGAACACGGGCATCCCTCGCGCGGAGGCCACGGGCTCCGGCCGCAGGCCCGTGACGAGCGAGCGCCCCGGACCTCCCGTGCCGGAGCTGCCCGACGAGCCGGACACGGACTCGGCCGACATCCTCAAGACCTACATCCCCACCGTCGTCCCCGCCGCGCTGGCCACCCTGGCCGCGCCGCTGGACACGCCCGTGGAGACGCCCGCCGTCACCGGCCAGTCCCTGACGACGCAGCCCGCGGGAGTCTCCAGCGCGGGCCGGACGTACACGGGTACGGGCTACCGCACCGCGGCGGACGAAGCGCGGGAGCACCTGGCGAAGGAAGAAGCCGAGCGCGTCGCGAAGCAGCAGAAGGCCGTGAAGACGATGACGCTCTACGTCTTCGGCTCGACCATCGTCATGCTGTTCATCGCGGTCTTCTACCACTTCGTCATCAAGTCGGACGCGCCCGACGCCGCGGCGTCGAATGGCGCCACGCTGTGGCTCGCCTCCAAGCCCTCGGGCGCCAAGGTGAAGCTCAACGGCCGCGACGTCGCCGGCAAGACGCCCCTCATGGTGGAGGGCGTCCTCGTGGGCGAAGCCAACACCCTGGTGCTCACCCTCCCTGGCCACCTCGCCTGGACGCGGCGCTTCACGCCGACGTCCGTGATGATGGAGCCGATGAACGCGGAGCTTCAGCCCGTCGCCGCGCCCGCGCCCGCCGAGCCGCCGCCTGTCGTGGTGGCTCCCGTCGTCGACAAGCCCGTCGTCGTCGAGAAGCCCGTGGAGGGCGACACGCAGCCTGTCGCCATGGCGGCGGCGCAGGACGACGGTGGCACTCCAGTGACGGCCGACTCGGGGGTGGTGGCGGCCGCGACGGCCGGCGATGACGACGACAAGCCGCAGCCGCTCGTGGACAAGGGGGAGAAGAGCCAGGCCGAGCGCGAGCTGAACGAAGTGGACTACCCCACGCGGCTCCTGGTGCTGCGGCCCATGTACAACGCGGCGCCCATCCCCGAGTACCCGACGGCCAGCATCGAGCTGAATCCCGCCGTGTCGTATTCGGTGTGGACGCAGGGCTCCGCCGCGCTGGCCGAGGGCCGGGGAACCGCCTCCGGGACGCTGGTCTACTTCACCGAGAGCGATGGCCCCGTGGATGCCAGCTTCGGACTGCTGAGCACGTCCCCGCGCACCCTCAAGAACGTGCGGAAGCTGCACGTGTTCGCGGTGGACGACAACGGACCGGAGGACAACACCGGCAGCATCCGCATCGTCATCCGCCAGTCCGCCTACGTGCCGCCGCGCGCGCTCACCTTCGAGGCGAAGGAGCACGCGCTGCAGCTCAAGCCCGAGCATCAGGTGGTGCTGCGAGGCCTCAACCCGCGGTCGACCTATCTGTTCACCGTGCGGGACGACTTCGCGGAGCTGCGCTCCGGCGCCAACGGCCGCATCCGGCAGGTGCTGTGCATCGAGCGCGGCATGTCGCCGTCCTCCGTCCGCGTCACGCACCGCATGCTGGAGACGGGCAAGCGCTACCAGGTCACCGACACCGAAGACCTGCGCTGCTTCTTCCCGGACTCCAAGCGGAGCGACAACCAGGGCGCGCTCGAGGTGGACATCGTGGATGCCACCACGCTGTCGCGGAAGGAACGGGCCGCGGTGATGCGCGGCTCTCGTCGCTCGGAGCGCTGACGGACTCGCGCTTCACGGGAGGGCAGCCGGGCGGACAGGCCCTCCGTGCCTCCCCCGCCCCACGAGCCTGCGCGGGAGCCATGCCTGAAGGAGCCGGTCTCACGGGCTTCATGCGGCCCTCGCGGTGGCTACCCTCGTGGTGTCGATTCCTTCTTCACCGGAGGCTTCTCGATGGCGTCGAAGGGGCGAGGTGACGACAGCTTCCCGCCGTAAGGGCTAGCGGGGGCCGCGAAGCACGCCGGCCCGGCTCGACAAGACGGGAAAGGCACGTGGGCGCGGAGCCGAGGAGGGCACCGGGCCCACGAGTCTATTCAGCGCCGCCCTCAGGGCTCACGCGCGCGCATCAGCGCCGCGAGCTCGGCGTCCCCCGCGAAGGGGCTGCGCTCCAGCGCCGCGACGACCGCCTTCCTGTCCGCCTCGTCCTTGTTCTGGCTGAGCTTGAACTTGCCCTCCAGCCGCGTCACCCGCAGCTCGAAGGCCACGATGCCCCCCATCAGCCGACTCACGTACTCCTCGGACTGCTCCGGAGTCCACGGCCGCGCGTTGCCTGCCTCGTAGCGCGCCGCCGTCTCGCGGAGGATGCGCAGCACCTCGTCACCCGCGTCGATGACCTTGGGCCGGCCATACGCATGCACCGTGGCGTAGTTCCACGTGGGGACCTGGGACGCCGTCGTGTACCAGGTGGGCGACACGTAGGCGTGCGGGCCCTGGAAGATGACGAGCGCGTCCCGGGCGGCGGAGAAGGCGCGCCACTGGGGATTGGGCAGCGCCATGTGCGCGAGCAGTCGCAGCCCGCCGGCCACATCCCGCTCCGTGAGGAAGGGCAGGTGCGTGGCGAAGGGGGCACCGTCCTCGCCCACCGTCACCAGCGTGGCGAAGGCATGACGCGTCATCAACTCCAGCAGACGCTGTGCGTCCCGCTCCTCGAAGTGACGAGGGATGTACATGTCCCCTGCGTCCCTCGGGGAGACGGTGCGCGTCAACGGGGTGCTTAAGAACTCCGCAAGGTTTGCCCTCTAGCTTGAAGGCTGGGCGCAGGGCCGGCCACGCGCTCCGAAGTGTCTCTCGGGGAGTACACATCCATGAAGCTCAAGGCAGGTTTGCTGGCGACGGCGCTGTTTGGCGTGGGCTGTGGCGCGGAGAAGGACGCGGGCATCACCGAGCAGCAGTCCCAGCTCGCCGTGGCCTCGGCCGTGGGAGAGGCGCAGTCCGCGGACGTTCCGCTCGGCGCCCGCTTCCTGGACGGCCTCCCGCAGGAGGTCCGCCGCTGGGAGCACGAGGGCTACCAGTGCGATGCCGAGCCGGAGACGGCGAAGGTGGAGGTCTGCGGTCAGAGCTTCCCCTCGGAGCTGCACTTGTCCTGGACAGACTGCCAGGCGCGCACCCGGGGCCGTGGGGGTTGCGGCTGGGACCGTCCCCAGCCTCCTCCCGACAGCGGGACGCCGACGACGCAGCCCACGGCAGGAGAGGGCCCGCGCGGGGAAGGCCCTGGCGTGGTGTCGTCCGGCTCGGTCGACGTGGTGACGGCCATCGCCCCCGCGGAGGAGTGCGCGGAGAACGCGCCGCTGCGCTTCGAGCAGCAGTCCACGCATGACATCACCCATACGGCAACGGGCGGCCAGAGCGCGAAGATGACGGGCAGCATCGCCTCCGTCTCCATGCGCGTGCCCGGCGCCCGGACGCTCAGCCGCTCCGTCACCTTCGACACGACGCGCACCAACCTGGATGCCCAGGGCACCGTGGTGGACAGCATCCACCTCACGGGCACACTGGAGGAGACGTTCGACCCGGACGCCACCGAGCCCAAGCGAACCAGCCACGGCACGCTCACCGCGACGCTCGCGGACGGCAGCGTCTCCACCGTCACGCAGTCCGGAATCGTCCGCGTGCCGCCCTCCGTCTGCGCGTGGCCCATCGCCGGCACGCAGCAGCGCACCCTGGCGGATGGCACCACTCACACGCTGGTCTACGGCCCCGAGTGCGGACAGGCCACGCTCGACGGCGAAGCCCTCGCCCTGCCCTCACGGCCCATGGGCCCTGGTGACGGAGGCTTCGGCGGCAAGCGCCCCGGTGGTGGTCCACCGCCGCCGCGCGGTGGCCCGGGTGGTGGCGGCGGGCGCTGAGCCTCGCGGCTTCTCGCGCTCGGCCCGATGACCGGCGCCGAGCCTCCCGGCCTCTCGCGCTCGGCCCGGTAACGAGCGCGGAAGCGGCCCCCAGTCCCTGAAACGACGCGGGGCGCGGTGCCTGAATCGGCGCCGCGCCCCGTCACTTCGTCATCCACCCGGCCCTCGAGCCCGGCGGAGTCGCTGACTCAGATGTCCAGGTTCTGCACGTCCAGCGCGTTGCGCTCGATGAACTCGCGGCGCGGCTCCACCGCCTCGCCCATCAGCAGCGAGAAGATTTCGTCGCTCTCCACCGCGTCCTCCACCCGCACCTGGAGCAGCGTGCGCGTGAGCGGATTCATCGTCGTGTCCCAGAGCTGCTCCGGGTTCATCTCGCCCAGACCCTTGTAGCGCTGCATCCCCAGGCCCTTCTGCGCGTCCTTGCGCAGCGCCGCGTGGATCTCCTGCACCGAGAACGCCGTCACGTGCCCGGCGTCCACCTTCACCCGGTAGGGCGCGTCACCCAGCGACTTGAAGGAGTCCCGCAGCGACACCAGCTCCTGGTACTCCGGAGACGACAGGAAGGTGTGGTCGAACACCGTCGCCCGCATGGCGCCGCTCACGTCCGTGCGGAACACCAGCCGCTTCGTCTGGTGCTCGGAGTCCGTCTCCACCTCGTGCGACACCCGGCCCAGCACGTCCGGCATGCGCCGCTCGAACTCAGAGAGGGCACCCTTCACCGCCTCCGCCAGCGCCGCGTCGTCCGCCAGCATCTCCGCCGTCAGCCGCGCGCCCTGCACCACCGCGTCCACCACCCGCGCGTCGCGCCGCTTCGCCTGCTTCTCCAGCCGCTCCTCGTAGGTAATCACCTTCTCCAGGAGGGCCTTCAGGTCCGCGCCACCCACCTCGCCCGCGGGCGTCAACACGCGCCCATGCTCCGTGGCGATGTTCAGCAGGTACTCGTCCAGCGCGCGCTGGTCCTTGACGTACTTGTCCTTCTTGTTGCGCGTGACTTTGTAGAGCGGCGGCTGCGCGATGTAGAGGAAGCCCTTCTGCAAGAGCTCCGGCATCTGCCGGAAGAAGAACGTGAGCAGCAGCGTACGGATGTGGCTGCCGTCCACGTCGGCGTCCGTCATCAGGATGATGCGGTGGTAGCGCGCCTTCTCCGGGTTGTAGTCCTCCGGACCGATGCCCGTCCCCAGCGCGGTGATGAGCGTGACGATTTCAGCGCTCGTCAGCATCTTCTCGAAGCGCGCCTTCTCCACGTTCAGAATCTTGCCGCGCAAGGGGAGAATGGCCTGGTTGCGCCTGTCCCGTCCCTGCTTCGCGGAGCCACCTGCGGAGTCACCCTCGACGATGTACAGCTCGCTCTCGTGCGGGTCGCGGCTCTGGCAGTCCGCGAGCTTGCCCGGAAGCCCGCCACCGTCCAGCACGCCCTTGCGGCGCACCGTCTCACGCGCCTTGCGCGCGGCGAGTCGGGCCCGACAGGCGTCGCCAATCTTCGCGACGATCTTCTTGCCGATGAGCGGCGTCTCTTCCAGGAAGCTGCCGAGCATTTCATTCACCATCTGCTCGACCAGCCCCTTCACCTCGCTGTTGCCCAGCTTCGTCTTCGTCTGGCCCTCGAACTGGGGGTTGGACACCTTCACGGAGATGACGGCGGACAGGCCCTCGCGAGCGTCCTCGCCCGTGGGCGTCTCCTTGAGGTCCTTCCAGATGCCGCTCTTCTCCGCGTAGCTGTTGAGCGTGCGCGTCAGGCCCGCCTTGAAGCCGGACAGGTGGCTGCCGCCGTCCTGGGTGTTGATGTTGTTGGCGAAGGTGTAGACGCGCTCGTCGTAGCCGTCGTTCCACTGCATGGCCAGCTCGAGCGCCACGCCATCCCGCTCTCCCGAGAAGGAGATGGGCTTCTCGTGAAGCACCTGCTTCGACTTGTTGAGGTACTCCACGAACGAGGAGATGCCGCCCTCGAACTTGAAGTCGTGCTCCTTGTTCGTGCGCTCGTCGCGGATGGTGATGTGCAGCCCCGCGTTGAGGAACGCCAGCTCACGCAGGCGCTGGCTGAGCGTGTCGAAGTTGAAGTCCACCGTCTCCATCACGGTGGTGTCCGGCTTGAACGCCACCGTCGTCCCCACCTTGTCGGTGGTGCCGACCTCCTGCGGGTGCGAGTTGGGGACGCCCCGGGCGTAGGACTGCTCGTACACCTTGCCGGCGCGCTGGACGCGGACCTTGAACCACTCCGACAGGAAGTTCACGCAGGTGACGCCCACGCCGTGCAAGCCGCCGGAGACCTTGTAGGCCCCGTTGCCGAACTTGCTGCCGGCGTGCAGCTCCGTGAGGACCACTTCCAGCGTGTCCTTGCCCTTGAACTTGGGGTCCGGGTGAGGACCCACGGGGATGCCGCGCCCGTTGTCCTGGACGCTCAACGAGCCGTCCACGTGGATGATGACCTCGATGTCCGTGCAGTAGCCCGCGAGCGCCTCGTCCACGGCGTTGTCGACGACCTCGTAGACGAGCTTGTGGAGCCCGTAGGTCATCGTGTCGCCGATGTACATGCCGGGGCGCTTGCGGACCGCTTCCAGGCCCTCGAGCTTGGTGATGCTATCGGTCCCATACTCCATGGGCAGGGGAGCGACCGAAGCACCGGTAGCGGGGGTCTTTTCCATGTGAAGCTGTCCTTGGAAAAAGGAGCCTTGCAACAGGGCTGTGCCTACCACTTAGAGGCACACTGAACAAGAGTAACGAGCCCGCGCAAAGCTGCGTAAATATTCGTGAAAATCGCTTGGCCGCCCCTCGGGGAGGCGGCTTGCCGAAACCCGGGGGTCAGGCGTCGAATCGCGACGGCGGGAGGCGGTCCTCCAGCGCCGAGATCAGCTCCTCGAAAACAGCCTTGCGGGCGAAGAGATGCCGGGTGACGAGCACCCTTCCCTCCTCCTTCAGGAACAAACCGAGCACGTTCCCCCTCCTGCCGAGCCGGCGCACGGAATCAATCTGCCCCCAGTTCAGCTCCAGCTCCCGGGAGCTGAAGGGGCGGGCCACGCGGACGCCCCGCGTGTCCAATGAGATGCCCCAGCCGGCGCGAGGTCGCAGGCGGTGGATGGCCACGAGGAAGGCGAACATCAGGCCCGCCGTCACGCCCGCCCGCGCCATCTCTTGAATGCCCCCGCCGTCCCGGGCGTTGGCCAGGGCCCAGGCGGTCAGCACCGCCAGGACACAGGCCCCCAGGAAGAGGCCGATTCGAGTGGCGCGAGGGTCGAAGGCGTAGAAGCGCGGGCTGCTCATGAGTGCCCGCGCACCCTAGCCGTCCTGGCGGGCTCGCGCGCGGTTTTGAGCACGCCGTTGTTCTCCGTCCGGCGTGGCCCACCTACGCTGTACCCGCCCCATGACCGATGCCGAACTGAACGACCGCCTTCGCGCCAACGTCATCGCCTTCAAGCACCTCCAGCGCGAGCGTGGCCTGCTGCGCCATGGGGGCGGTCCGGGGGTGGACGCCTTCGCCCTGCCCGAGTACCCCGGCGAGGTCCACTTCCAGCAGGCGTACTTCACGACGCCCCAGGCGCTCGCCGAGGGGCTCCCCGCCCTGGAGGCCTTCTACCGGGGCCTGGGCATCCCCGCCTGGCGCGTGGCGGTGCTGCCCGGGGACGACGAGGGCTCCCGGGTGCTGGGCGCCGCGGGCTACCGCCCCGACTCGCGAATCCCGGCCATGGGCATGGCCCTGGCGGACGCGCCCGACCTTCCTCCCACGTTCCCCCTGGTGGAGACGCCGGAGCAGGACGAGATGGTGGACCTGAACATCCGCGTCTGGGGGAAGTGGGACGACATCCTCACGGTGTGGAAGCAGCCGCCCCTGCTGCCCGTGCACACGCTGGTGGCGCGCGAGGAGGGCCGGGCCCTGGCGTGCGGCTTCTCGCTGGACGTGGGGGACACCGCCGGCGTGTACATGGTCGTCACCCTGCCGGAGGCGCGGGGACGCGGGCTGGCCGCGGAGGTGATGCGCGGGCTGCTCACGGGCGCCCGGCAGAGGGGCCTCGCCGCCTCCGTGCTCCAGGCCACCGAGCAGGGCCGGAGCGTGTACCGCAAGCTGGGCTACCGCGAGTTGGGGGACTGGGTGAACTGGATGCGGCGCGCCGACTGAGGGCCGCTCAGCGCAGCGCCTCCAGCTCTTCCAGCACGGCGAGCACCTGACCGGGCTGCCGGGCCTCGCTGAGCCGCGCCGAGAGCCCTCGCGCCGCCAGCCGGGCCACGTGGGCCATGCGCACCAGCCGCACGCGGCCCAGCTCCCCGTCCACCGCCGCCACCACCAGCCGCAGCGGCCGGCCGTCCGGGGTGTCCACCTGGAGACCCTTCGCCAGCGTCACCAGCGCGGCCACCGGCGGCGCGCCCTGAAGAAAGAGGTGGGGCACCGCGACCTCGCCGCCCACCGCGCAGGAGGACTCGTCATCCCGCTGGCGCAGGCCCTCCGCCAGCCGCGCCGCGTCCACGCCGGGCAGCGCCGCCGCCAGCCGGCCCGCCACCACGTCCAGCACGTCCTCCCAGCCACCGCAGGAGAGCTGTAGCACCACCCGCTCCGGCGCCAGCAACGGCGCCAGCGCGGCCACCGGCGCGTCGGAGAGCCCACCCCTCACGGGGAACTCCACGTCCAGGAAGTCACGCACCCGGGCCAGCTGCGTCCCGGACAGGCGACGCCGCGCCAGCTCCAGGAAGAGCGTCCCGGCGCCCGGCACGTCCTCCAGATACTCGGACACATACGGGCTCACCCGGTTCGCCACGTCCATCAGCAGCGCGGGTGGCACGTCCAGCTCGCGAGCAATCGCCGTCAGTCGCGCCACCGTGGGCGGCGCGTCCACGCCGTGCTCCACCCGGCTGAGGTACGCGCTCGACACGCCGATACGGCGGGCCAGGTCCCTCAGGGACAGGCCCGCGTCCACCCTCAGCAGCCGCAGCGTCGCGCCCAGGTGCATGTCGCTCAGCTCCTCGAGGCCACCGCGGGAGCGGCGGCCTGGGACTCGGCGGCGGCCTCCGCCACGGGCTCCGACTCGTGCACCACCAGCAGTGAGCCCGGCGCGTCGCGGACGATGCGCTCGCGCTGGAGACCGAACACCCGGTCCTCCAGGCCCCACGGCGCGCCCACGCCCACCACCACCAGGTCATGGCCACCGTGGCGGGCCTCCTCCAGCGCGGCCTCCTCGGGCGACTCGTGCTGGACGACCTTCAGCCGCACGCCCGAGCCCTCCTCGGCCGGGAACAGCTCGTCCACCTGCGCGCGCGCGCCGTTGCTCTCTCGCGACGTCACGTGCAGCACGGTGATTTCCGCGCCGGCCTGCCGCATCAGCCGCCGCGCCAGCTTCAGCGCCGCGCGGTCATGCCGGCTGCCGATGAAGGGCACCAGCACCCGCTTCACGTCCGAGAGGCCCCGGTCCACCAGCACCGCCACGGTGCCGGACGCGGCCTGCATCACCTCGTGCACGGTGCCGCCCAGCACCGTCTGGCTGAACAGCGGCTTGTGCCAGCCCAGCAGCACCAGGTCCGCGTGCTTCGCCTCCGCCGTGCGGCAGATGTCCTGCGCGGGCTCCGTCGACACGAAGGACAAGGGCCGCACCGCCAGCCCCAGGTTCTTCGCCCGGCCCAGCAGCGGCGCGAGCGCGCCATCGCCCTCTGTCTCCTGCTCCGAGGCGCGGGGCTCCGACTCCGTGCGCAGCGACACGCGCTCCGGATGGACCAGGTGCAGCGCGTGCAACTGCGTGCCCTCTCCCCCGGACAGGGCCTTGGCGAGGCTGGCCATGCCGGGGCCCGCCTGCTGGTGGGAGACGCACATCAACACCGTGTAGGGCGTCGAGCCGGGAGGGGCGGGCGGGTCCAGCACCAGCCTGTCCCGGGCCAGCTCCTCCGTCGGATAGAACAGCTGCAGGAGCGGCGTGGTCATGAACGTCGTCACCAGCGCCATCAGCACCATCATCGTGAAGAGCGTGGGCGAGATGACGCCCAGGTCCAGGCCCAGGTTGAGGACGATGAGCTCCATCAGGCCGCGCGTGTTCATCAGGATGCCGATGGCCCCCGCCTCGCGCCACCGCATGCCCGTCATCCGCGCCGCCACCGCGCTGCCGCCAAACTTGCCAATGCAGGCCAGCAGGATGATGGCGCCACACGCCAGCCACGCCTCGGGCGTGTTGAGCAGGCCAATCTGGGTGCGCAGACCGCTGAAGGCGAAGAAGATGGGCAACAGCAGCACCACCGCCACGTCCTCCAGCTTCTCCGAGAGCGCCTCCGCCAGCCCACCCTCCTTGGGGATGACGGCGCCGAAGAGGAAGGCCCCGAAGAGGGCGTGGATGCCGATGAGCTCCGTGGCCCACGAGGACGCCAGCAGCAGCAGCAGCGTGCCCGCCACCACGTTCTGCGTCAGGCCCTCACGGCTGGCCACCCGGGCGCCCAGGCGCGCGAGGAAGGGACGCACCGCCAGCAGCATGAAGGCGATGTAGCCCATGGCGAACGCCGTGGTGAGCCCCGCCTGCGCCAGGTTCGAGGCACGGACGATGGACACCACGAAGGCCAGCAAGCACCACGCCGTGACGTCGTCCACCGCCGCGCAGGTAATCGCGATGGCGCCGATGCGCGACTGCAAGAGCCCGCGCTCGGTGAGGATGCGCGCGAGCACCGGGAAGGCGGTGATGCTCATCGCCACGCCCATGAAGAGCACGAACGACGAGAAGGGCACGCTCGGGTCTGAAAAGTCCTTGTACAGCCACAGCGCCGCCGCCACCGCGCCCAGCGCGAAGGGCACGACGATGCTGGTGTGGCTGATGGCCACCGACGCGTGACCGCGGCCCTTCAGGAGCTTGGGGTCCAGCTCCAGGCCAATCAGGAACATGAACAGCACCAGGCCCACCTGGCTGAGCATCTTCAGGATGGGGAGCGAGTCGGTGGGGAACAGCGTGTTCATCAGGTCCGGCGCAAGCCACCCGAGCAGCGAGGGGCCCAGGACGATGCCCGCCACCACCTCCGCGATGACCAGCGGCTGGCCCAACCAGCGCGTTCCACGCCCAATCAGTCTCGACACGCCGATGATGACGATGAGCTGCATCAAGAGCAGCGTGAGCGCGTTGGTGTGCATCCTACCTCCGTCGAAGCTTGCGTGTTAAGTGGGCACTTACCAGCACCCCTCGCGAAGCGTCAAACGGGCATTGCGCTCGGCTGCCCTGGGCACTCCGGCATGTCGGAGAGCGGGCAGACGCCGCGAGCGCCTCAGGCGGCCTGGTGCCTGCGCACGGCGTCCAGCAGGGTGTCCACGTCCACGGGCTTGCGCAGGTGTCCGCACGCGCCGATTTCCTCGGCGACCTGGCGGGCGTTGGCGGACGCGGAGAAGACGAGCACGGGGATGTCGCGCCACTCGGGCACCTGGCGCATGGCGCGCGCGAAGCCGGCGCCATCCAGCACGGGCATCATCATGTCGAGCAGCACCAGGATGGGGAGTTCGCGGATGGCGCCGAGCACATCCAGCGCGTGCTTGCCGTTGCTGGCGCCCATCACCTCGTAGCCCGCGTCGCGCAGGACTTCTTCCAGCGCCTCGCGCAGGTCCGCGTCGTCATCCACCACCAGCAACGGCCGAGTCACGCACCTGCCTCCTTCTCTTCCCGCCACACGCACCACACCCCAGAAGGCCCCGTGCGACCCACCACACCCGGACTTCCCTCGGGCGCGGAGACTAGCGCGCGCCCCCGACGCTGGCGTGATTCCTCTGGGGTGAAACAGCCGCTCCGTCCCACGTCCGTGCTCCCCTGGCCCAGGGGTGTTGAGCATTGGCCAATATGCGGCTCGGCGCCGGATTGCATCTCCGGATTTCAGGGTGCGTGGGGTGGATTGAGCCTCGCGATGTCTCAGGCTCGGTGATTTCGAGCGAAGCGACGGAGGAGGCGAGCGCTCCTGTTGGTGCTCGCGTCAGACGTCGATGAAGTGCGTGCCGGTGGCGCCGAGACGCTCCAGGGCCTGCTTGAGGTCCTCGGAGACGATGAGCGCGACGGACCAACCCCACGGGCGGAAGACCTTCGCGTCACCGACCCGGGCGGGGTCGATGCGCAGGCCGGAGACCTTCCGGTACTGGCCCACCTTCTCCGGCTGTCCGTCCTCCGGCGTCCAGTGCGCGACTTCATCCGAAGCGCGCTCATCGACACAGTGAATCAGCCGCGTCGCGACCAGGATGCTGAAAGCCCCTGAGTGCCCCTGAATCTCCACCGGGATGAGCTGAACGTCCGAGGGGGCGAGCACGTCAAACACCTCGGCCGCGCGTGCATGCAGTACAGGGGTCGCGAACCCCGCCTCCGAAAAATCCAGCGAGCGGCCTGGGTGGTCACGGGGAATGACCAGTCGCCCCAAATGGGGGACGACGACGCCCTTCTTGAACACCCAGGGGTCTTCGACCTCTCGGCCGTGCACATCCATGGGAATGCCCAGGTGCCACCGTCCGGGCACCTCGACGTCATCACTCAGCTTGAAGAAGCGTTTCGCCATGTCGCGAGCACTCACGCTACGGAGCTTTGGTTACCCATCGATTCAACTTCGTCCCATCCCGAGTGACCTCTTGGGCCATCTGCTGGAGCGCCCTCGTCAGGGCCTCCCTGCATTGAAGCATGCTGCGACAGTTTTCGGTCGCCTGCAGAAGGCGCTCATAGACCTCTGAGTGGTATTCGCGCGGATGCGGCCCCCGGTGTCCCTTGACGTGGACGATGTTCTCCGAGTCATCCAGCGACATCCCCGCCCGGTCAAAGATTCGTTGAAGCCGGGGAGACCACGGGCCCCCATTTCGCGTGTCCTTCCAGAACTTGTTCGTCGCGATGTGGTGGTCATGCCCCTGCCCCTCCACCCGCCCCGCTCCCATGCCCTCGAGTCCTCGCGCCAGCGTCGACACCGCGTCCGGCGCCACCCGCCTCGACTCCAAGAGCCGCAGGCAGTCCCCTTCCCGCATCGTCCGCTCACACCACGAGAGGTAGTGCCGCGTCAGCTCCACGTCCTCGGCCGAGGGCGCCTCCTCCAGCGACGCCCCCGCCTCCAGCGGCGTGAACCTCCGCGTGCGCACGTCGAACTGGTACGTGCCACCTCGCTCCTCCAGCGCCAGCAGCCGAAGCGCCGCCTCGCGAGGCCACGCCTCCGCCCTCGTCGTGCTCGCCAGCGTCGTCAACGCCTCGACGAGCGCGTCTTCCTCCAGCACCACGGGCCTTGGAACGTCCTCCGCTGGTGTGAAGACCACCGGCTCACCCCGGCCCGTCTCCAGTCGCACCTCACGCGACGTGGCGCAGCCCACCAGCAATGTCAGCAGACACCACACAGTCCAGCTCGGCACTCGCATAGGCCCCCGGCTCGCGAGTCACCACCCTACCCCGCCGCCCCCACATGCCCTGGAGTCACCCCCGTGCACCCGCGACACGACAGTGTCCAGGTGCCACCTCACCCCACTCCAGCATCCTGGAGCTGACTCCAATCCATTGACACGGTCCACGGACGAGCGTGCTTCGTCTCGCGTCAGACGTCGATGAAGTGCGTGCCGGTGGTGCCGAGACGCTCCAGGGCCTGCTTGAGGTCCTCGGAGACGATGAGCGCGACGGACCAACCCCACGGGCGGAAGACCTTTGCGTCACCGACCTGGGCGGGGTTGATGCGCAGGCCACGCACGTCCCGATACTGCCCGACCTTTTCAGGACGACCATCCTCGGCGGTCCAGCGCTCGACCCGTTCACTCGCGGCGTCGTCGATACACTCGAGCAATCGGGTGGCGACCAGGATGCGGAAGCGGTCCGAATGCCCTGGAATCTCGACGGGAATCACCTGCACGTCGGAGCCCGCCAACTCCATGAACACGGCGGCCACCCGGGCATGAACCAGGGGCGTGCTGAACCCGATGAGCGAGAAATCGAGCGCCTTGCCCTCACGCTCCACGGGAAGACTCAAACGCCCCGGGTCGGCCACGGGCAGACCCTTTCGGAACATCCAGGGGTCAGCGACTTCACGCCCCGCGATGTCAGTGGGCACGCCCAGCTCCCAGCGCCCCCGGAGCTGGACATCATCGGAGAGGTCGAAGTACCGCCTGGTCATGGGCACATCCTCCCGTGTTCACGGCTCGCGAGTCACCACCCTACCCCGCCGCCCCCACATGCCCTGGAGTCACCCCCGTGCACCCGCGACACGACAGTGCCCAGGTGCCACCTCGCCCCACTCCAGCATCCTGGAGCTGACTCCAATCCATTGACACGGTCCACGGACGAACGGAGCGCCGCCCCGGGGACCTAAGGGCCTCGCGCCGTGTGTCACGCGGGCGCCGCCGCCGGAAAATCCCCCGCGCGCCGGAAAATCCCCCTCCACACCTTCGGCGTACCGAGCCCGTGCCGGGCTTCAGGGGGCGCCCGGCACCCACCACTTCCGACCGCCTCCTCGGATGGACCCATGACCGAAGAACTCTCTCGCCGTGCCGCCCTGAGACGCGCCACGGCCGCCGCGAGCCTTGGCCTCGCGACGGGACTGCTCACCCGCGCCACCCCAGCCCTGGCCCTCTCACCCCAGGACGACGTGGCGCCCCTCAAGGCGCTGCTCACCGCTGAACGCAACGCCATCAAGACCTACGACGCTGCGGTCAGCGTGCTCGACGCCGCCACCGCCAGCGACCCGCTCTTCCCCTTCCAGGGCATCGTCAAGGCCATCGCCCTGCACTTCCGCCAGCAACACCTGGAGCACGCCGAACGCCTCGCCAGCTACATCACCCGCCTGGCCGGCATCGACGACGTGGGCGAAGGCACCGCGCAAGTCCCCGACGACTTCGTGCCTGGCATCAAGAACGTCATCGACCTGGCCACCAACGCGGAGAAGGCCGCCGCCATCGGCTACACCGACACGCAGAAGTCCCTCGTGCTCGCGGACAACGCGGAGCTGGCCGCCGCCATCGGCGCGGTGGAGTCCCAGCACTTCGTCGTCCTCAACCTGGCCGCGCGCGGCTTCGTCACGCCCCCCGCCTCCACCGTCAACCAGCCCGCGGCTGCACTCACCGCCGTGGCGACCCAGTTCGTCCCCAGGTCCTTCGCCATCACCGTCGATGGCGCACCCGGCCTCGACGACGTGACGGACCTGCCCTTCTACGACGTGACGCGGTGAGGAGCCCTACCCCCATGACGACCCAGAACCCTCCCGACTCCATCCTCGCCCGCCGCCGGCTCCTCCAGGGCTTCGCCGCCGTGACGGCCGCCTCCGCGCTGCCTGCGTGCGAAGTCACGGAGCGGCCCAACTCCCAGAACCAGCTTGGCCCCATCGACCTCGCCCGCGAAGCCGGCGCCCTCAACACCCTGCTCGCCGCCGAGTACACCCTCCTCGACGCCTACGCCCAGAACGCCGTCATCCTCACCGACGCGCGCGACTCCCCCTCGCGCCCCCAGGAGGAGAGAGACTTCGCCGCGCTCGCGCTCGCGCTGACAGCCCGGTTCCAGCAGGACCACGAGGCCCACGCCGCCCTGCTGTCCACCACCGTGACGAACCTGGGCGGCAACGCCGTCCGCGCGGATGAAGTGAGCTACACCCCACCCCCCAACTTCCGGCCCTCCGTCGGCAACGTCCTCAAGCTCACCGCCAACGAGGAGCGCCGCTCCGCCATCGCCTTCAACCGCGTCCTCAAGGGCCTCCAGACCCAAGAGCACCGCTTCATCCTCGCCTCCATCGAAGGCGTGGACACGCAGCACTTCATGGTGCTCAAGGCGCTCATCGAAGCCCTGGTCGACGTCACCCCGGCCCTGGACACGGCGCGGGTGGTGCCCCAGCCCTTCGTCTCCTCCACCGAGAGCCTCGGAGGCGGCAGCGGACTGGAAGCCCAGCCCCTCCTCGCCGTCAACGACGCGAACTGACGCCCTCGGCGCCTCCCACGCGGCGGGCCCGTCATGGGCCGCCGCGTCGGGCTCCGACTACCGCCAGGACAGCTCGTACTCGCTGTCCAGCAACGCCACCTGCCGCCCGCTCACCCGCACGTCGCGCGCACCCACCGCCTCCAGCGCGCCGCGCAGCACGCCCTCGTGGTACGCCGCCGGCATGAAGTCGCGCCGCATGATGAAGCGCGCGCTGCGCTCACCCGTCCACACGGGATACCGCTCGCCGTAGCTCACCGCCATGCGGTACGCGTCGCCCAGCGAGTCGAGCAACACCCGAGGACTGCCCGCGGCCTCCGCCAGCATCTGCCGGCCGAACAGCGACGCCAGGAAGTCCATCGTGGCCTGCGAGCCCATCCGGCTCAGCACACCCTCGAAGCCGTTGAGCTGCGGGCCCAACAGCCGCGCCGCCGTGGACACCATCCGCAGGTAGCGCGACACCGAGTACAGGTGGAACGGGTTGATTTCCCACACCCCCGCCACGCCCTTGCACCGCGCCACCGCGCCGTCTCCGCCCAGGTACGCGATGACGTGCAGCGACCCCTGGAAGAACATGCCCCGGGCCTGGTCCTCGTCCGTCGCCGCCAGACGGCGCTGCTCCAGCTCCCACGCCGCCCCGCCGCCACTGCCCGCTTCCATACTCAAGTGCATGGTCGTCTCCCCGAGGGGACTCGCTCTGTCTCGACTCAGGGGACACGCCCGGCGTTTCCGATGGATTTTCAGATTTCGCCGGCTTCCCCCCACTTCCTAGGTGCCAATACTCCCATACTTTTCTACCCCTGTCGAATGATTCCAGCACGCCCCAGGGTCCATGGAAGGGTTCACCCACCACACGAACCCCTTGGATTTCGGGCACATTTCCCTCCCAGGACCCAAGAGGGCGAGCCCTGTCCAGGGTGCGGGAGACCCTGGGGGTGCGGGCTTTCTGACTTTATCGAGCGGTGAGAGAGGCCTCGGCGGCGGCGAGGCCCGCACCGGGCTCACAGCGGTGTCCGGCCGCGAGCAGGGCGCGCTCCACGGCCCCCACGGTCGTCAATACGTCTCCCGGTCCCACGCGGTTCATGTGGCCCACGCGGAAGTAGCGCGTCTTGAGGTCGGGGTGGAGTCCACCGGCCACCACCACGCCCTCCGCCTTCACGCGGCCCACCAGCGACGCGTCCACGCCCTCCGGGTAGTACACGGCGCTCAGCGTGTTCGCCGTCACCGCGTCGGACACCGGCAGCATGCGCAGGCCCAGCCCACGCCACGCGGCACGGAAGGCACGCGCCAGGCGCTGGTGCCGGGCGAAGCGGGCCTCCAGTCCCTCGGCGAGAATCTGCCCCAGGCTCACGTCCAACGCGCACACGAGGTTGACGGGCGGCGTGGCGAAGTAGGCCGGCTTGCCCGCCTCGTACGCCTCCAGGATGGGCAGCCACTCCGCCCAGTCGGAGTACACGCTGGCCACCGGCACGCGGCGCTTCCTCCATGCCTCCAGCGCGCGCGGCCCCACGGTGAGCAGCGCCAGCCCCGGCGGTACGCCCACGGCCTTCTGGCTCGCGGTGAGGTACACGTCCGCGCCCCACGCGTCCTGGTGGAACGCCTCGCCCGCCGTGGCGCACACGCCGTCCACCACCGACAGCACTCCCAACTCGCGCGCCACCCGCGACAGGCCCTCCACGGGTGTCAGCACGCCGGTGGACGTGTCCACGTGGGTGACAGTCATCACCTTGAAGCCGCCGCGCTTCAGGTGCGCCTCCACCTCCTCCACCGTCGGCGAGTCACCGGGCGCCGCGCGCACGTGCGTCACCTTCGCGCCATGCCGCTCCAGGATTTTCGCCATCCGGTCGCTGAAGTAACCGGTGTTCACCACCAGCGCGGAGTCACCGGGCTCCACGAGGTTGGCCACCGCCAGCTCCATGGCCAGCGTGCCGGAGCCGGAGACGACGAAGGGCTGCGCGCTCGGCGCGAGGCTCACCTCACGCAGCCGCTTCAGCGCCCGGCCGAAGATGGCGATGAAGGCCGGGTCCGTGTGGCCGTAGGAGGGAGCGCCCAGCGCCTGAAGCACCTCCTGCTCGAACTCCACCGGCCCCGGAATCATCAGCAAATCTCTCACGGCGTCACCGCTCCTCGGCAGCGCTCCGGCCCGACGTGGGCGGAGCTGATTTCTCACTGTAACCCCGGCCCGCTCCACTCACAGCCGCTCGAGCAGCTCGCGGAGGATGGAGAAGCCCTGGCGGAAGTCCTGGAGGTGCGCCTGCTCGTTGGGCGCGTGGTAGTACTTCATCTCTCCAAAGCCCGTGATTTGTACGTCGCAGCCCTGACGTTGCAGGTCCCTCACCAGCGGCAGTGAGCCGGTGAGCGAGAAGGGCTGCGCGTCCACGCCCCGCACCTGCTTCATCGCGTCCTTCAGCGCCTGCAGGCCGGGCGAGTCCAGCCGACAGGCGATGCCCTCGGTGCCTCCTCCCTCGAAGCGCAGCGAGAGCGTGCCGCGTCGGCCGTCCGCCGTGCGCGTGCGCGGGAAGCCCGGGGGCACGTCGTCGCGCTCCAGCCGCGCGTCCAGCGCCTTCACGAAGTCCTCGGTGGCCCGCCGCACCTCGGCCAAATCGTGGAACGGCGTGAGGCGGATGTCGCCGCGCACGGTGACGTCCGCGGGAATCTTCGTCTCCTTGGTGTTGGTGGCCTCCACCACGGTGGCCTTGAGGCTGGAGGTGGACAGGAAGCCCCAGCGCTTCTCGTCGTCCGAGGGCGGGTAGCGCGCATGGAACCAGCGCGACACCTCCAGCGACGCGGCCATGGCCAGCTCCAGCGCGTTGACGCAGTTCTGCGGCATGCCCGAGTGCCCACCCACGCCCGACACTTTCAGCGACCACAGGCTGATGCCCGCGGTGCCCAGCGTGGGGCCGAAGTTCGCGCT
>NZ_JBLZWL010000002.1:0-458192 GCF_049194865.1 Corallococcus terminator
TGGCAGGGGAACTGGCGGGTTCGCCTGTATGCGAGGGTCCGCGAGCGGGGCTACGACTCGATGACCGCCTTCGCCGATGCGCGGCCCGCCGTCTCGTTGATGGGACTGGCCAACGAGTTGGAGAAGGGCGAGGTCGCGGGCCTTCAGGTCTTGAGCGTGCTGCGCTCCGAGGCGGAGTCGCGCGAACAGGTCACCCGCTTCGTGCGAGATGCGCTGGTTCGCAACATGGCCGAGTACTTCCCGAACGGTTGGCCCGCGGTCATGGACGACGAGTCACGCTTCGTGGTCGCCAAGATGCTGACCTTCTGGTCCACCGACATTCCGGAGACGCACCGCAAGCGCGTCGAAAACGCCCGGGCCTCGCTCCGGACGTCTCCACCGCCTTCTGGTTGGCGCCCGCTCGGGCCCGACGACGCGCTGCTGTGCACGCTGCTGCCTGACGACGAAGCATGAGCGGGCCCTCACCCGCCAGCGTGCGTGCTGGCCTCTGGATGCTCTGCGCCGTTCTCTTCGTGACGGGATGCGCTGGCGTTGAACCCTCGACTCGTAGGACCTCGTTCCAGCAGCGTTCCCCACGATTCGGAGGAACTGGGTCGGATGACGCCTCCACGGAGGCTCGGCTTTCCCGAGGACAGCGGAGCGATGCCTTCGACTTGTTGCTTCGTGACGCGGGTCTGGGGGACCAAGACGAGCGTCCTGTGTCAGGCAGTTCGCTCACGCCGACACACGCCGCGCGATTGCTAGAGGCGCTGACGGGCAAGGACGTGACGTTGGGGCAGTTCCCGGCCCGCGTCGCGGTGGGCTTCATGCTGCGCGAGGTGCTGGACGCGGGCGAAGTGTCGCGCGCCGAGCTGGTGCGGCGGGTGGGACGATTCACGCAACTGGCGGTCCTCCGTCCTGACGGTTGCCTTGCGTGGGTACGCAGCGGGCAGACGCAGCAGCGAGTAGGCGCCGTGGAGTGGAAGGCCGGTGCCTTCCGGGCGGGCCAGTTCGAGTTGGGTGTCTTCTACTCAGGCAAGGGCGGTGTCTTCCGGCAACTGAACGCACTGCTGGAGGAGACAGGAGGAGGCGCCTTCGCGGACGTTCACGACGATGCTGACTATCTGAGCCGCACGCTGGATGGGACCGAAGAGGCGTTCGTCGGGCTGGCGATGGCGGTAGGTCAGTTCTTCTCCATGTCCCCGGCCGATAACCTCGCGGCGCTCCAGCAGCTGCCGGGTGCCGTGGCGGCGCTGCTGGCTTCGTCACCCGAGTACCTGGAGCGCTTTCAGTACATGACGCGGGGCGAGCAGGTGCAGGCCATCTCCAGGCTGGTGACGAACCTCATCGCCACCTGGGGAACAGCCGCGGCTGTGTCGCGCACCTTGAGGGGGACGGCGCTCGCGACCGCCGAGGTACCGGTTCTGTCCCTCTCGGCCCAGGGGGCACTCGCGATGGAGCGCGTGGTGGTGCCGATGGGGCATGCCGCGGCGGTGCTGAGTGGTGGGCCCGGAGCGGCCCTCATCCTTCGGAGGGTGGGGGGCGAGGCATCGAGCGGCGTCAAAGCCTATTCGTCGTTCAAGTCCTTCAAGCGGGCGATGGGACCAGCGGGGCCGGGCAAGGAGTGGCATCACATCGTGGAGCAGACCGACGGCAACGTGGGAAGGTTTGGCCCGAAGGCGATCCACAACACCGAGAATGTCGTCGCGCTCGACAAGGACCTTCACTCCAAAGTCAGCGCGTTCTACTCGTCAATCCAGCGCGTATCCGGGAGTAAGACCGTGCGTGAATGGCTGCGGGCGCAATCGTATGAGGCCCAGCGTGAGTTCGGATTAAAGATCCTCCGCGACTTTGGAGCCACCCCTTGATGAAGACGTCGCTGGAGAAGCTATCCCTTCAGGAGTTGGCCTCGATGTACGAAGAGGCCGCAGCGGCACACGGTCAGTCGAGTGAGTCTGGTGACCACCGAAAGGCCAACGCGCAGTTCCGCCGGATCGACGCTGTTTGGAAGGAGCTACGAACTCGCGGCAGCGAGGGCCCTGGCGCGCTCTCGAACCTGATGGACCACGCGAATCTCCATGTGCGTGGGTGGGCGGCGTCACATGCACTCGAGTCCGCTCCTCGGGCCGCGGAGTCCGTGCTGGAGATGATTGCGAACGGGCCTCCGGGTATCGCGCGGTTCAACGCGGAAATGACGTTGAGGGAGTGGAGAGCCGGGAACCTGAAGTTTGACTGAAGGCCCGCTCGCAGCCTGAGCAGGCCCGTTCAGCTCAGGGCAGCACGCCCTGCCGATTCATCTCCTTCGACTGGGGCAGGCCCATCACCTTGCACAGCGTGGGGGCGATGTCCGCGAGGATGCCGGGGCGCAGCTTCTGCCCTCGGAACGCCGGGTGGATGAGGTGGAACGGCACCGGGTTGAGCGTATGCGCGGTGTGCGGCTCGCCCGTGACGGGGTCCACCATCTGCTCGCAGTTGCCGTGGTCCGCGGAGATGGCCATCACCCAGCCGTTGCGCTCGCACGCCTTGCCGAGCACGCCCAGGCACTCGTCCACCACGCGCACCGCCTGCATCGCCGCGTCCAGCCGTCCGCTGTGCCCCACCATGTCCGGGTTGGCGAAGTTCGCCAGCGCGAAGTCATACGTGCCCGAGTCCAGCCGGCGCACCAGCTCCGCCGTCACCTCGCGCGCCGACATCTCCGGCTTCAAGT
This sequence comes from Corallococcus terminator, assembly GCF_049194865.1. Classification (GTDB taxonomy): domain Bacteria; phylum Myxococcota; class Myxococcia; order Myxococcales; family Myxococcaceae; genus Myxococcus; species Myxococcus terminator_A. The sequence goes on from NZ_JBLZWL010000002.1 coordinate 2,687, forward strand.
CGTACGTCTTCACGTCGCGCGGACTGGGCACCAGGTGCCGGTCTTCTCCCGGGTACACCACTTCGCGTCCGCCGTTGAAGAAGAACGTCACGTGCGCGTACTTCTCCGTCTCCGCCGTGCGGAACTGTCGCAACCCCTGGCGTGACAGCAGCTCCGGGAAGATGTCCTGCGGCTGGTCTGGCGCGAAGACCACCGGCAAATCGAACGTCTCATCGTACTGGGTCATGCAGACGTAGCGCCCCAGCCGCAGCCCGCCCCGGTCGAAGTCCTTGAAGCTCGGGTACGCCAGCGCCTGCGTCAGCTCGCGCGCACGGTCCGCGCGGAAGTTGAAGAACAGCACCGTGTCCCCATCCTGGATGCGTCCCACCGGAGTCCCATCCCCGCTGGCCAGCACCGTGGGCTTCACGAACTCGTCCGTCACCTTCTCCGCGTACGACGCGCGAATCGCGCTCAGCGCGTCTGGAGCCTTGGGACCCCGTCCGTACACCAGCGCCTCGTACGCGAGCTGCACGCGGTCCCAGCGCTTGTCGCGGTCCATCGCGTAATAACGCCCGCTCACCGTGGCGATGCGCCCCGTGTGCGTCTCGTGAAGGAAGCGCTCCAGCTCCTCCACGTAGCCCAGCGCGCTCTGCGGCGGCGTGTCGCGTCCATCCAGGAACGCGTGCACGTAGACGTTCGCGACGCCCCGCTCACGCGCCGCCTTCAGCAGCGCGTACAGGTGCTCCATCGACGAGTGCACGCCGCCCGGAGACACCAGCCCCAACAGGTGCAGCGCCTTGCCGTCCGCCTTCACGCCGTCCAGCGCGGCGCGCAATACGGGGTTTCGCGCCAGCTCCCCGGTCTCCGCCGCGCGATTGATGCGCACCAGATCCTGGTAGATGATTCGGCCCGCGCCGATGTTGGTGTGGCCGACCTCCGAGTTGCCCATCTGCCCCTCGGGCAGGCCCACGGCCAGTCCCGAGGTCTGTAGCTCGGTGAACGGGTAGGGGCTCGTCAGCTTGTCGAGGTGCGGAGTTCCGGCCAGGAGGATGGCATTCGCCTCTCGCTCGTGACGGATGCCCCAGCCATCCAAAATGCAGAGCAGGACCTTGTGCGCGGCAGTCATGCCCGAACCCTAACCACGCACGCGCCGGACGGAGAGGGCAAAAAGCACCGGGCGCCCTGTTTCCAGGTCCGTGCCCCGGGCTTTGGGGCCGCGCTACTCCTCGTGGGTGCGCGTCTTGTACGTCAGCACCGGGGCCAGGGTGGCCACCACCCGCACCAGCCCCGCCTCCACCAGGTCCGTCACCACGCGGTCAATCGACTTGTACGCGGGCGGCGCCTCCTCGAAGAGCAGGTCCTTGTTCTCGCAGACGACGTGGCTCTTGAAAGTGGTGCGCGTGAGCGACTCCGCGGTGAAGCGCTCCTTCATGCGCTCCCGAGCGGCGGTGCGCGTCCACTTGCGGCCCGCGCCGTGCGCGAGGCTGTACGCGCTGCCCATCCCATCCCCCAGCGGCGTCACCAGATAACTCAGCGCGCCACGGCTGCCCGGAATCACCACGGGGCCCTCGTCCGAGGGCGCCGCGCCCTTGCGGTGCAGCCACTGCGTGCCGCCTGTGTCCCGTCGGGGCGTCACGCTGTTGTGGCAGACATCCAACACCCGACGGGCCGGGGCGCCAATGCCATCCAGCACCCGTCGCGCCACCAGCGCCCGGTTCGCCCGGGCCCACGCCACCGCGTGGTCATGCCGCGCCAGATACGCCCGCGCCTCGTCCGAGTCCTCCACGAGCCCGCCCGCCGCGTGGCGGTCCACATGGGCCCGGAGAATCGCCTCGCCCAGCCCGCGAGAGCCGGAGTGCACCAGCAGGAGCAACCGGTCCGCCGCCAGCCCCAGCGCCGCGAAGCCCTCCGCGTCGTGCACCGCGTCCACCCGCTGCACCTCCGCGAAGTGGTTGCCGCCGCCCACCGTCCCCAGCGCCGCCTCGAACCCGGAGGCCTTCACGCCTTCTTCCGCCAGGAAGCCTTCCGCGTCTCCGCTCCAGGTCCCCTCGACGTCCAGCTTCGCCGCCCAACGCTCCGCCTTGGCCTTGCGCGACAACATCCCCACGTCCCACAACCCCATGCCACAGCCGATGTCGCTGCCCACCAGGTACGGATAGAGGATGCCCTCCGAGGTGAACGCGGCGCCCACCGGCGCGCCCTTGCCGGGGTGCAAATCCGGCAGTCCCACCGCGTGGCGCATGCCGGGCAGCCGCGCCACCGCCTCGAGCTGCCGCACCGCCTCTCCCTCCACCCACGATTGGGGCGAGGCGATGATGCGGACGGAGGCGGGCGGTGGATTCAGGGGGGCTTCGGTGCCGGCGGTGCTCATGAGGCCCGTTGACGCCCCCTGTCCGGTGGGCCTGACGCAGGCGAGCGCGGCAGGGCCCCCGGAGCGTGGGGCGCCTGCTCGCCCGGTGGGCTACTTGTGGTACGGCTCGCCCTTGAGAATCGTGAACGCGCGGTAGAGCTGCTCCACGAGCACCACGCGCGCCAGCCGGTGGGGCAGCGTCATCTTCGACAGCGACAGCGTGAGGTTCGCCGCGCCCCGCACGCTTTCGTCCAGCCCCTCGTCACCACCGATGACGAAGAGCAGGTCCTTGGCGCCCGTCTGCGCCTTGCCCACGTAGCGACTCAACTCCACGGAGTCGAGCAGCGAGCCCCGCTCGTCCAGCGCCACCACCCAGTCCTGCGGCTTGCGCTTGGAGAGAATCGCCTCCGCCTCGGCGGCCTTCGCGTCGCCCGGCTTGAGCTTCTTGCCGCTCGCCTCGGTCAGCTCCACCAGCTCGAAGCGGGTGTAGTGGCCCAGGCGGCGGGCGTACTCCTGGACCGCCGGCTCGTAGAGGCCCGAGCGGTCCTTGCCGATGGACAGGAGGCGGACCTTCAGGACACCTTCTCCCGGTTCGCGTCCGCCCAGAGACCTTCCAGGTCATAGTGCGAGCGCAGGTCCGCGAGGAACAGGTGCGCCACCACCTCGCCGTAGTCGAGCAACACCCACTGGCCCGTCTCGACGCCCTCGGTGCCGAGCGCGCGCACCGGCTGGTCGCCCTGCTTGAGCTGCACGTGGACGTTCTCCGCCATCGCGCTGACCTGACGGTCGCTCTCGCCGGAGGCGATGACGATGTAGTCCGCGTAGGACGTCATGCCCCGCACGTCGAGGATGACGACGTCCAGCGCCTTCTTGTCGAGCAGCAGCTGGGCCATGCGCCGCGCCAGCGCCTGCGCCTCCGGGTTCTCCGCCGGGCCCGCCTTCTGCTGGGAGGCGCCTGGCAGCTTCACCTTCTTCTTCTTCGCCCTCAGGGGGACCTTGCCCGCGATCTTCTTGCGAGCCGGCGCCTTCTTCTTGGGGGCGGGAGCCTTGCCCTTGGGGGCCGTCCTGCCGGTCGCCGTCTTCTTCTGCTTCCGCGCCGCCGGGGCCTTGGCCTTGGTCGCGCTCTTCTTTCGTGGGGTCGTCTTCTTCTTCGTTGCCATGTGCGGCGCACCCTACCGCACCCTTGGCAACACGGCATGGGTCCTCTATGGGGTGTTGTCCATGAGTGACGCCCGCCTTGAACAGTTCAAGAAGATGGCCGCTGACTTCCCGGACTCCCCCATGAGCCACTTCTCCCTGGGGAAGTTGTACCTGGAGCGAAAGCAGTACGCCGAGGCCGCGGCGGCCCTGGAGGCCGCCGTGAAGCTGGACCCGACCTATGCCGCCGCCCTGGTCTCCCTGGGGGACGCGCTCTCCGGGGCCGGGCAGGTGGAGCGGGCCCGCGAGGTGCTGACCACGGCCCGTGAGCACGCCCTGGTCCAGGGGCACCCCGGACTCGCCGAGGAGATCGACGAGCGCATCTCCGACCTGTGAGGCCCAGGCCGAGGCCGGGCGCGCTCAGTCGCGCCAGGTGAATCCAACGCCGAACACCTGCCGCGAGTAGGAGAGGTTGTTGCGGGGCAGCCGGGTGCTCCACAAGCCCCAGGACACCTCCAGGTCCACCCGCTCCGACACCGGGCGCGCCAGCTTCAGGGACAGCGAGTTCTGTCCCTCGTCCTCCTCCACGAGGATGATTTCGGGCGACAGGTAGATGCCGTCCGGATAGCGGGTGATGCCCAGCGAGCCCTGCGCCAGCAGCGTCACCCTCCAGGGCAGGCGCACCCCCGCGTTGCCCGTCACGCGGTGGCGCAGCACCGTCTCCCCGAAGCTGTTGGACGTGACTTCCTGGTACGCGTACGTGAGCCCCAGCGTCACCGGGCCCCGGTAGTTGTAGCTGGCGCCCGCCGTGAGCGCGCCGTCCTCGCGCCGGCCCAGGGTGGACTCCGTGACGCCGGGCCTCGGCCGGGCCAGGGGGCCATAGCGGCGCGCGCCCCAGTCCCCGAAGAGCGACAGGCTGTGCCGCCGGTCGAAGCGGTAGCGCCCCAGCACGCCCAGCTCCGCCCCGCCGAAGTTGGCCGTCTTGTCCGGGCGGTAGACGAAGCGCCGCGCGCCTGCCCGCACTCGCAGCGCCAGTCGCACGTCCGGCGCGTACTCGGCGAACACGCTTGCTCCCAGGTCCGAGTACGCCCGCGTGCCGCCCCGCCGGTCCTTCGCGTGGCCCTCCGCCCCCAGGCCGAACTCGGTGCCCAGCGCCAGCGAGGCCTCCAGCGCCCCTGCCTGGATGAGGGTGTCCTCCGCCGCGAAGCCCACGTACTTGCGAGCGCCCAGCTCGTAGCGGCCCACCAGTTGGGTGCGCTCGAACGTCGCGCGCCCCTCGGCCGAGCCCAGCACGCTCAGCGCCGGGTCTGCTCCGGGGGAGGGCGTGCTGCCGTCGGTGAAGTCGCGCGGCGCGTTGGTGTCCACCAGCAGCCGCGCGGTGCCCTTCAATGCGCCCTCCCACTCGGCCGCGAGGGCGACCCGAGCGGCGAGCAACACGAAGAGGACCAGGAAGGTGGGGCGGGAGCGGGACACGACGCGGGGCAACATAGCCGGCCTCGTGCCTGCACGCCCCACTCGCGGGAGGGCGGGCCCGACCGCCCGGTTGGCGGCAGTGACGTCATGCCGCCCGCCCGGTACATTGGTGAAATGCGCCCTGTCTCACTTCTCGCGGCGGCGGTGGGCCTTGGACTCGCCGCCTGCGCCCAGTCCTCATTCGTCACCGAGGTGAGGGGCGAGACCACCGTGCCCGCGACCCTGCCGGGTGGAAGCACCGAGCTGAATGCCTTCCCTCCCATCAGCAGCCTGGCGGGGATGGACTTCGACCAGAACCAGGACTTCAAGAATCAGGGGCTCTCCAAGGACGAGGTGACGTCCGTCCACGTCGACTCCCTGTCGCTCCAGATTCTCAGCCCCAACGACGCGGACTTCACCTTCCTGGACTCCGTGGAGTTCTTCGTCCGGGCCGGCGACCGGGAGTCGCGCATCGCCTGGAAGAATGACTTGTCGCGCTCGAGCCCGCGCGCGCCCAACCCCACGCTGAAGCTGGACCTGGGGGACGTGGAGCTTCAGCCCTTCGTGGCCGCGCCGACCATGAGCATCATCATCCGCGGAAAGGGCCGCACCCCGGAGCGCGAGGTGCGCCTGCGCGCGGTGGTGCGGTTGGAAGTCGAATCCGGACTGCTCTAGGGCGACGTCAGTTCCTGGGCGCGGTGCTCCAGCGCTCCAGCCCGGCCGTCCAGCTCGCGGGCGAGGGACTCCAGCCGCTTCGCCTCCGCCTCCATCTCGGACAGGTCCGCCGGGCCACCGGCCGCCAGCGTCTGGGCGCGCACGCTGTCCACCTGCGGGCGCCGGTCCGTGGCTCGCGTGGGGGAGATGGGCGTCGGCGTGGGCACGGAGGGATCCCTGCCGGGCTCGGGCGTCGTGGGCATGCCCGGGCCATCGGTGCCCATGTTCGGCGGGTCCCCAGCGGTATCGGCCTCTCCGGCGAACATGCCTCCGCCCCGGTCGCTGGGGTCCACGCCGAGGCTCCGGTCCGAGCGCATGCGCAGCCGCAGCCGCCGGTCCTGCTCGTCGAACATGGACTCCTCGCCGAGGAAGTCGCTCATGCGCCGGTCCAGGTCCTTCTCCTCGCGCACCTCGGTGATGCGCGAGCGCAGGGCCTTGAGGCGCTCGCGCACCTTGTCCTCGGCGTCGCGCAGCGCGTCCGCCTGCTCCAGCAAGTCCTCCGGGTCATCCCCGCCGGGTGAGGCCTTGTCCAAGAGGGGCACTCGCGACGCCGGCAGCGCCGAGCGCACCGCGTCCCGCTCCGCGCGGGTGGTGCGCAGCGACTCCAGCAGCTTCGCGCGCTGGCCCCGGTCCGCCGTCCCGTCCCACGCGCCGCGCAGCCGCGCCAGCTCGTCCGACAGCGCCTGATGCAGCGCCAGGTGCGCGCGCTCCGACTCGCCATCCGCCGTGGACACCGCCTGCGCCAACCCGGTGAGCGAGCCGCTCAGCTCCTGCGAGCGTCGCAGCGCCGCCTCCAGCTCAGTGCCCGTCGTCAGCCGACCCTTGCGCTCCGCCTTCAGCGCCTCGATTCGCGCGGCCACGCCCTGCAGCTCGTCCCGCAGGGCCTGCTGCTGGGTGCGCAGCGTGCGCGTCTCCGACCTCGCCGCCTGCGCCCGCGCGCGCGCCGTCTCCAGCCCGGACGCGGCCTGGCCGGGCACGGCCCAGAGCAGGCACAGCACGAGCGTGAGGAGGCGGGGACCCATCAGCGGCCTCCATTGAGCAAGGCGGATGCCAGCCTGCTCTGTCCTCCGCTCCGCCCCCGCCCGGGAAAAGCGCTGGGATTCCAGGCGCCTGGACACACCGGGTGGGCGCAGGTGGGGGCGGGGTGGCGGTGGAAAGTCACGGGGAGGGGACCCTGGGTCACGGTTTTTCGAGGCTACCCTTCCTCGGGTGGGGTGCCCTTGGGGAGGAAGCCGTACTTCTCCAGCTTGTAGTACAGCGCGGACGTCTTGATGCCCAGCAACCGGGCGGTCTCCGTCTTCACCCCGCCCGCCTTCTCGTAGGCGCGGGCGATGAGCTGCCGCTCCAGGTCCTCGAGGATGTCCGGCAGTGGTCGGTCTCCATGCGGCACGGGCAGCCCCGCGTCCATGCGCGGCGCGGCGCCGGTGAGGTGCGAGGGCAGGTCGGCGACGGTGAGCACGTCGCCCTCGGCGAAGACGAGCGCCTGCTCCACCACGTTCTCCAGCTCGCGCACGTTGCCGGGCCACACATGCCGGGCCAGGGCGCGCAGCGCGCCGTCGTCCAGCCCAGTCACCCTTCGGTTCACCCGGGGCGCGTGCTTGGCCACGAAGTGGTTGGCCAGCGAGGTGATGTCCTCGGGGCGCTCGCGCAGGGGCGGCAGCATCAGCGGGACGATGTGCAGCCGGTAGTAGAGGTCCTCGCGGAAGCGGCCCGCCTTCACCTCGGCCAGCAAGTCCCGGTGCGTGGCGCTCACCACGCGCACGTCCACCTTGAGCGTCTCCTCGCCGCCCACGCGCTGGATTTCCTTCTCCTGCAGCACGCGCAAGAGCTTGGTCTGCACCGAGTGGGGAATCTCTCCGATTTCGTCGAGGAAGAGGGTGCCGCCGTCGGCCAGCTCGAAGCGGCCCAGCTTGCGCTTCACCGCGCCGGTGAAGGCGCCGCGCTCGTGGCCGAACAGCTCGCTCTCCAGCAGCGTCTCCGCCAGCGCCGCGCAGTGCACGACGACGAAGGGCCCGTCCTTGCGCGGTGACTCCTGGTGCAGCATGCGCGCGATGAGCTCCTTGCCGGTGCCGCTCTCGCCGCGCACCAGCACCGTCGCGTTGCTGTGCGCCGCCTTGCGCGCCTGGGAGAGCAGCCGCTGCATGGGCTCGCTGTCGCCCACCATGCTGCCGTGGGAGAGCGCCGCGTCCGCGTCATGCGCGGCCGTGCGCGCCTCCAGCTTCTCCACCTTGCGCCGGGTGCTCGCCAGCTCCAGGCCCTTGTCCACCTTGGCGCGCAGCACGTCGGGCGTGAAGGGCTTGGTGATGAAGTCGTAGGCGCCCTCCTGCATCGCTCGCACGGCGGTTTCGATGGTGCCGAAGGCCGTCACCACCATGACGACGGCGGAGGCGTCCAGCGCCTTGAGCGCCTGGGTGACGGCGATGCCGTCCAGGCCGTCCATCTTCAAATCCGTGACGACCAGGTCGAAGGGGGACTTGCGGTACGCGGCCAGGCCGTCCGCGCCCCCTCGGACGGCGGACACGGCGTGGCCGGAGCGCGTGAGGGTGACGGTCATTCCCTCGCGCAGCGTGTCGTGGTCGTCGATGACGAGAATGCGCGCCATGGTGTTGGGGGTCCTCATGCTCCGAGGGCGCCGGCCGCCCGGGTGCGTCCGCATGAGAGCACACCCGGGGCGTCACCCTACACCAGTGGCGGTCGGCCGCTTCCAGAAGGCGCTGGCGCGCGAGGGCTTCCCGGGGGTACGTGGGCCCGCATGGATTCCCAAGACGCCGCCGCCCTGCGCGAGTTGCTCTCACGCCACGTGCCCCAGGACGACAAGGAGCGCGAGGACCTGGAGGCCATGCGCCACCACGCATCCACGCTGCCTCTGCCTTTCTCCCGCGCGCAGCCCCAGGCCCACTTCACCGGCAGCGCCGTGGTGGTGGACCCCGAGGGCGCCCGCGTGGTGATGGTGATGCACGGCAAGCTGAAGCGCTGGCTGCAGCCGGGCGGGCATGCGGACGCCGTGGACGCAGGCTCCATGGAGTCCACCGCGCTGCGCGAGGCGCTGGAAGAGACGGGCTGCCGCGTCGCGCTCCACCCCACCGCGCCCCGGCCGCTCGATGTGGACATCCACACGATTCCCGCCCGGCGCGACGAGCCGGAGCATCACCACCTGGACGTGCGCTACCTCGTGGTGGCGGAGGACCCGGCGTCGCTCGCGCATGACCCGGCCGAGTCCACCGGCGCGCAGTGGCTCACGTGGGACGAGGCGCTGGCCCGGGCCGACGAGGCGCCGCTGCGCCGCATGTTGGAGAAGGCGCGCCGCGCGGTGGCCCGCACGCCGTGAGCGCGCTTGCCTGCCGCTGACGCAAGGGCAGCCTCGCTGTGGTGGGGGCGACACGGGCGCCGAGGGGTGAGGGTCCCCTCGGGGTGCCCCAGAGCGAATTCTGAAACATGGCGGTGATAAAAGTGTCGCATGCGGACAGTGGCATGGCCGTGTGCAGGTGCTGTCACCACTATGGGCCGCTCCGGCGGGTGAAGGGGGGCCATGTCGGTCTGGCACCCGCCGCGAAGAGGAGCGTCCTGGAGCCATGTCATCGACCGGCCTGGAAGTGAGTATCCCCGCGTTCGAGTCACCCGTGCGTCGCTACGGGCCTCCGCCGCTGAAGCCTTCTCCGCATCCTCGCTGGTTGGAGACGATGTTGGAGTCGACGCAGCATGACTGGAACGCGGCCTGTTGGCCTCCGCTGTTCCGAGACACGGCGGACGGACGGCGCCCACCCTTGGGGTACTGGCGGCGCGTGTTGTCGCAGTTCTTCCTCATCGTCGAGTCGTTCCCCAAATACATGGGCCTGTCGTTGGCGAAGACGACGTATGGCCGCACCGAGGGAGACGCGAGCATCCGGCGCTGGCTGTTGCAGAACCTGGGCGTCGAGGCGAAGCACGCGGAGTGGTTCATCGACTGGGTGCGCGCCATTGGCGTGGAGCCGGACTCGCTCTTTTCCGTGCGGCCCCTGCCCGAGATTCAGGCGTTGCATGCGCACCTGCGCGACACCTGTGCGCGCGGCACGCTGGCGGAGGGCATCGCCGCGTCCAACTGGGCCATCGAGGGCATCACCGGGGTGTGGACAAAGGAGGTGGTGGACCCCTTCCGAGGCTACGCCGTGGACGGCGCGCGCATCGACGCGAGCGCGATGATGTGGCTCAAGGCCCACGCCCGCTATGACGACCTGCACCCGGTGGAGGCGCTCGAAATCCTCAAGCTCTCCGTGGACGCCGAAGGCACCGAGCCCGCCCGCGTCGTCGCCGCCGCGCGCAAGTCCCTGCGCCTGTACTCCGCGGCCATCCGCGCGTGTTGTTCGGACTGAGAGTGTTCACCGTCCCGCCTATGTTTGCAGAGGGAGATGGTTTTCCTGGGTGTGTATGTCTTTCAACAAGCTCTGAGATGACGGTTGTACAGTGTCTGGAAGCGGGCGCGGCCCGCTCGCTTTCCTCGCGATGACGTGCGGAGAATGGTGCTCCGAGTCATCCCGTCTGCGTGGATTTTTCGTGGCCGCATGACGCGGGAAAGCGACCCGTATGAGCATCGAAGACAATGTGATTCGCGAGTATCGGTGGCGTGCGCTCAAGGTGTTCATGTCGTGGGTGGTGCCCGCCGCACCCATCGCCGCGTACCTCAACGGCATGTCCATGGGCGTCGCCGGCTGGGAAGGCGTGAAGGCGGTGGCGTGGGTGTTGCCGCCCATCCTCGTGGGTCTGGGGATGATCTACCCCGCGCTGTTCATGCGGTGGCTGGTGGGCAGCGCGCTGCGGACGTACGCGGGTGACAGACCGGGTGCGCGGCTGGAGCGCATCCTCCGACTCCCGTGGCGCGTGGCCGTGGGCACGTCGTGGGTCGGATGGACGCTCGGCGGCTTCTGGTTCAGCCTCCACGTGTGTCTGACATGGCACAAGGATTTGTACCTCGTCGTCCTGGGCACCATCATCGGCGTGTGCTGCGGCGTGCTGCTGGGCTTCCCCATCTGCGTGTCGCTGGAGCGGATGCTGCTACCGCTGGCGCTGGACGAGCAGCGCAAGGACCCGACGGTGACGCTCCAGGGCGGCGGCTTCTCGTGGCCCCGACAGGCGTGGTTCCTGCCCTTCACCTTCGGTGGCTCCATCGTCGCCGCGCTGGTGCTCAGCGGCTGTGTGGTGATGGTGAAGCTGGAGGGCATCCGCGACACGCTGCACCTGGAGCTGGTGTCGGAGGGCGCGCAGCGCTCGGCGCGGATGCTGATGGAGCTGGGCGGCGTGCTGGCGGGGGAGCTGGCCTTCAGCCTGGCGTGGGTGGGAGGCCTGCTGCTGCTCCCGGGCATCACCACGTGGATGCTGGCGCGCCGTCAGGCTCGGGCGGCGCACGCGGTGGGTCAGGCGATTGAGTCCGTGGCCGCGGGGCGCGTCGTCGCGCCCGAGTGGGTGTCCACCGACGAGGTCGGGGATTTGGCCGCGGGGATGAACGCGGTGCTGGCCCGGCTGCGGCTGCTTCCTCTGTCGCTCCAGGCGTCGGCCGCGCGACTGGGCGAGGCGGGCAGCCACCTGCGCACGGCCAACGACGAGCAGCAGCAGAGCTTCACGAAGCAGGCCGCCGCGCTGCACGAGGCGCAGGTGACGTCGGAGGAGATTCGCCGCACGTCGCGGATGGCGGCGGACCGGGCGGAGGCGGTGCTCCAGGTGGCGAAGCGCGCGGAGGAGCTGGGCCTCAGGGGCGAGGCGGCGGTGGAGCTCAGCGTGGCGGGGCTGGCGGACATTCGCGGCGCGGTGGACGGCATCCAGGCGCGGCTGGAGAAGCTGGCGGAGAGCACCACCCAGATTGGCGACATCACCGAGACGGTGAAGGACCTGGCGGCCCAGTCCCACCTGCTCGCGGTGAACGCGGCGATTGAAGCGGCGCGCTCGGGGGAACAGGGCAAGGGCTTCGCGGTGGTGGCGCGCGAGGTCCGCGCCCTGGCGGACCAGTCCATCCAGTCCACGCGGCGCATCCGCACCATCCTCCAGGAAATCACCGTGGGCATCCGGGACGCGGCGAACATGGGCGAGCAAGGCGTGCGCACCATCGGCACGGGGTTGGACCAGATGCGCTCGTCGGGGGACTCGCTGCGCGAGCTGTCGCTCATGTCCCAGGAGAACTCGGCCGCCGCGCGCCAGATTGCCGCCGCCGTGACGCAGCAGAACGCCGGCATCTCCCAGATTTCCATCGCCATCGCGGACCTGTCGCAAATCATGGACGCGACGATGAAGCGGCTGGAGTCCACGCAGGAGGCCACCCGAACGCTCGCGAATGTCTCCGGCGAGGTGGGACAGATGGCGCGTCAGTTCAACGTGGCGAGCTGACGCCCGAGGCCTTGAGCGGCAGCGTCAGGGTGAACGTGGTGTCGCCCGGCGTGGACACCATGTGCAGCTCACCCCCGTGCGCGCGGGCAATCTTGCGCGCCAGGGGCAGGCCCAGGCCGGTGCCCTTCTCGCGGGTGGTGAAGAAGGGCTCGAAGATGCGCTCGCGCTCGGCCTCCGGCACACCCGCGCCGCCGTCGTGGACGCGGATGGCGTAGCGGCCCTCGTGCTCGGCGCCGGAGATGCGCACGCGGCCTCCAGAGGGCGAGGCCTGCACCGCGTTCTTCACCAGGTTGAGCAGCGCGGCGGTGAGCAGGCTCCCATCGGCCTCCAGCATCGCGGGTGTGGCGTCCACGTCCAGGGAGACCAGGCGGGCGCTGGCCTCCGCGGACGACAGCTCCTGGACGATGGAGAGCAGGGCGGGGGCCTCGATGGGCGCGCGGGCCAGGGGCTGCTCGCGCGCGAAGGCGAGGAAGTCCTCGACGATGCGCTGGAGGAAGGCGACCTCGCGTTGGATGCGCTCGACGTGCTCCTGGGCCTCCGCGTGGGAGCCCGCGCGCAAGTCCTCCTGGAGGATGCCGGAGAACAGGGCGATGCCGCCCAGGGGATTGCGCACCTCGTGGGCCACGCCCGCGAGCATCATCTTGAGCTGCCTGTCCCGGCTCTCCAGCGCGCCACGCATGACCTCCAGCTCGCGGGCGAGCACGCCGATTTCACGCGTGGGCTCCGGCGGCACGGGCGTGGTGAGGTCTCCCCGGCCGATGCGCAGCGCGGAGTCCATCAGCCGTCCGAGCGGACGCGCCAGCCCCCGCGCGGTGAGCAGCGCGACGATGGCGAGCGCGGTGAGGGCGAGCGCGCCGATGATGATGAAGGTGCGCGACAGGCGCTGGAGCGGCCCGAAGAACGCGGCGCTGCCCTCCACTCCCACCGCGCCCACCACCTGTCCTGACTGGACGATGGGCGCATAGCCCGTCTTGTACAGCCGCCCGTCCGAGCCGGTGAAGAGCACCTGGCTGGCCGCGTGCTCGCCCGCGAAGACGCGCGCCAGCTCCAGCCTGTCGCGCGCCAGCTCCGGCACCTCCGCGCCGACCGGCAGTCCGCCACCCACGTCCGCGCGCACGCGGCCCTGCACGTCCACGGCGAAGACCCGGCGCACGCCGCTGGCCTCGCGCACGCCTTCCAGCAGGCGCACCAGGTTGCGCCACGTCCGGGTGCCGCCCGTGTCGTCGCCGGCCTCAATCGTGAGCATGCGCTCGCCGTTGAGCTGGCTGGCGGTGGCGGCGGCGATGTTGGAGAGGCTGGTGCCCAGCTCCTCTTCCAGGATGGAGCGCGCGAGCTGGTAGACGGCCGCGCCCGCCACCGCGACGAAGAGCAGGGTGGGGACGAGGAACGCCGCCAGCAGCCGCGTCGACAGCAGGCTGGGGACCTCCCTCCAGGGGAAGGTGTTTCGTCGCTCCTCGCTCATGCGCGGCGCGGACTCTAGCCGAGAGCCCGTGCGCGGCGAAGACGCCCTGACGCGCTCACGTCAGGGCGCCAGCACGGCCTTCAGTTACACGAGAAGGTGTACGAGGTCGGCGTGCTCCAGGTGCCGTCCGCGTTGATGTTGCGCACCGTGTAGCCGCTGAACGGGTACGTCGTCGTCCAACAGTCGCGAGCGCGCACGTCGTTGCGGACCGCGGCGGACAGGTCCCAGTTGCCCCGGCGGCGCAGCTTCTCGTACGCCGCGATGCGGTCGATGGCGTCCACCCACGTGGAGTCGCCGGCCAGCACGTCGCGGCGCTTCTCGATGAACCGCTGGAGCCACGCCGACTCGGTGATGCCGTTGTAGCCCACCGCGGGCGCCACCTGGCCGGTGTTGCCCAGCGCGATGTTCGCCGCGCGCGTCAGGCTCTTCACACCGGACTCGCCGTGGTTGATGAACGCGTCATACAGCGCCATCTTCGACAGGGCGGAGGTGGCGCCCCACTTGTTCGCCTCGTTCATCGCCGGCGTGTAATAGAACTGGTCGCTGACCTGGTCCTGGCACGCCTTGAAGTCCGCGCGCGTCGTCGTGTTGTTGTAGCTCGCGGCCCAGTCCGCGACCCAGTTTCCAATGACATCCAGCTCCGACGTGGACGGCTGGGATTGGCCCGTGGACAGGAAGCGGTTGTTGATGGTGGTGAGCCCCGGCATGTACTTCGCCATGACGTTGCCGTTGGCCGCGCTGCGCCGGGCGTTGTAGCACTGGATGACCTGGATGGCGTCGCCGGTGCCGGTGCAGAAGCCCGCGCGGCCATTGGTGTAGCCACGCCCGTCCTGGATGTTCTCCGCGTACGCGTAGTCGATGGTGGGCGTGTCGTTCTCCCAGATGCTGGTGAGCGCCTCCGCCACCTTCTTCTGGTTCGCCGTCAGTCCCGTCACCGGTGGCACGGTACCCCCGCAGCTCGGGTCGCTGATGGTGACGTTCGTCGCGGTGAACGACGTGTTGGAGTTCGTTGAATAGTAGAAGGTGTACGACGCGTTCACCCCCACCGTCAGGCCCGACGTCCGCGAGTAGGTGCAGGTGGAGCCGCTCTGCGTGTGCGTCCAGCCCGGCTCGTCGTGGTCACACGTCACGCCACTGGGAACGCCGAACGCCACGGTCGGGCTCGTCATCGCGCTGGTGCCCGTGTTCTTGAACACGAGGGTGCCCCACCAGTCCGCGCCCACGTAGGTGTTCGTCGTAATCGCAAACGAACACACCGCCAGCTCCCGCTCCGCGCGCCCCAGCTCCGCCGCGTCCTCCCCCGACTCCGGTGCGCACCCGGCGACCGCCACCCCCGCCCACACCAGCATTCCCCACTTCATCCACAGTGAATCATTCCGACGGTGTCCCATGCGCGCTCTCCTTGGCTTCAGCCCGCTCCAATGCGTGGAGCAGGTGAGACCTTGGCTACCTCTGAAAGAGCGGAAAGTCAGTTAAATCCGGTTGGCTGCCTCCCTGCTCGTCTTGCGAACAACCTGGCTTCCAGGCGAGCGTGAACCGGCGTGCCTATCCTGCCCGCAGGTCATCAGCGGGAGGAGGGACGGTATGTCTTTGGAGACGATTGTAGTGTGGGCGGTCATCGGCCTCATCGCCGGTTGGCTGGCGTCGGCCGTCGTCGGTGGGGGTTACGGAATCATCGGCGACATCGTGGTGGGTGTGGTGGGCGCGTTCCTGGGCGGGTTCATCTTCCGCGCCCTGGGGGCGGGAACGCCCTTTGGCGGCATCGCGGGGACCATCTTCGTGGCCTTCATCGGGGCCGTCGTCCTGCTACTCATCCTGAGAGCCATTCGTTCGAGCACCGTCCGCAAAACATGAGTGGGGGGTGTCAGGTGCCGCGCCAGCCTTCGATGGCGGTGACGACGGCGGCGAGCATCATGAGGCCACCCACGGCTTGACCGACTCGCGCGCTGGCGGAGGGACGTGACTCCAGCCAGCCGCGAGCGCGGTCCGCGACGAGAGCGATGGCGCCATACACCGCGGCTTGCGTGAGCGCGATGATGGCGCCAAGCACCACGGCCTGGAGCCAGAGCGGCCCATACTCCGGCCGCAGGAACTGCGGAAAGACGGCGAGCATGAAGACGTACGCCTTCGGGTTGAGCAGGTTGGTGAGGGCTCCCTGACGGAACGTCGCCAGCGCCGAGCGCTGTCCCTGTGACGACGCGGAGAACGCGCCCGGGCTGCGCACGAGCGACAGGCCCATCCAGGCCACGTACAGCGCGCCCACCCACAAGAGCACATTGAACGCGGCGGGCATGACGGTGAGCAGCACGGCCACCCCCGTCGCGCCGACGAGGACGTGGCACGCGGCCCCCGCGATGATGCCGCCCACGGCGGACAGCCCCGCGCGGCGGCCCCCCACGAGCGAGCTGGCCAGGACGAACGCCATGTCCAGCCCCGGGAGGATGACGATGCCGAACACCAACACGAAGAACAGCCACAGGTGCGAGGTCTGCGTCATGGGATTCCGTGAGCCTTTCCGTCAGTGCCAGCGCCCCCAAGCCTGGGCGAGGTCATGAACGGCACCGTACGGGCCATGTAGGGCGGAATCGGTCCTGATTCGGACGAGGGGCCGTCGACCCCGAGGGTGGGCCGGGGCTGCCTTCACGGCGGGCGGTTTCGAGCGGAGTGCACCGGACTTCGGCACGCGCGGGCGTTAGGGTCGCGGGCCATGTCCCGCCCCACCACGCGCGTGCTCACCGTGCTCGAGCTGTTGCAGACGCATGGGCGGATGAGCGGCTCGGAGCTGGCGCGGCGGCTGGAGGTGGACCGGCGCACGGTGCGTCGCTACATCCTGAAGCTGGAGGAGCTGGGCATCCCCATCACCGCCGAGCGCGGGCGGGACGGGGCGTACATGCTGGTGGCGGGCTTCAAGCTGCCGCCCATGATGTTCACCGATGACGAGGTCCTGGCGCTGTCCGTGGGCCTGCTGGCCGCGCGAGGCATGGGACTGGCGGAGGCGGCGCCCGCGGTGGCCAGCGCCCAGGCGAAGCTGGAGCGGGTGATGCCCGCGACGCTCAAGCGCCGGGTGCGGGCGGTGGACGAGTCGGTGACGCTCGACATCTCCGGCTCGCGGACGACGCTGGACAACACCTCGCTCGTCGCGCTCAGCGCCGCGGCACAGCTCCGGCAACGGGTGCGCCTGGCTTATCGCGCGGCGCGAGACGTGGACACCGAGCGCGAGTTCGACACCTACGGCCTCGTCTGGCGCGGCGGGCACTGGTACGCGG
Source organism: Corallococcus terminator (assembly GCF_049194865.1). Lineage (GTDB taxonomy): Bacteria > Myxococcota > Myxococcia > Myxococcales > Myxococcaceae > Myxococcus > Myxococcus terminator_A. Next base: position 19,398 of record NZ_JBLZWL010000002.1, read on the forward strand.
TGGGCGTCTGTCATCTGCGCCAGGGATTGCGCACGTTCCGGTTGGACCGCGTGCGCGCGGTGCAGTCGCTCGACACGTACTTCGAGCGGCCCGAGGGCTTCGATGCGCTGGCGCACGTGACGCTCGCGGTGGCCAGCCTGCCGCGCGCGCACGCCGTGGAGGTGCTGCTGGACACGGACCTGGCGACCGCGCGGCGCGCCATCTTCGCCACGCTGGGCGTGCTGGAGCCGGTGGCGGGCGGAGGCGTGCTGCTGCTGGGACAGACGGATGACCTGGACTGGTTCGCCCGCGAGCTGTCTCGGCTGCCCTTCGCCTTTCACGTCCAGCGGCCCGAGGAGATGCGTGCGGCGCTGGAGGCTCGCGCTCGCAAGCTCCTGGCGCTGGCCCAGGGGCGGGCAGGGGGCTGACGCCGGACTAGCGGGCGTCCGTGCGCTGACGGCGACGGAACTCGGCCACCTTCGCCTTGTTTCCGCAGCCCGCCATGGAACACCAGCGTCGCTGACCGGAGCGCGAGGTGTCGACGAAGAGCAGGGCACAGCCTTCCTGCGAGCAGGTGCGGATGCGCTCCGCGAAGGGCCCACCCAGCAGCTCCGCGGCGTCGCGCGCCACCGCCGCGAGCTGTCCCCTCACGCCCGCGCCCGTCCACAACAGACCGCGAGGCCCCAGCTGCGGCGCGGGAGGTGGCTCGGCGGCCCAGCGGTTGAGGATGGCGCGGTCCCTCGCGGAGAAGCTCTCACTTCGCGTCCGGGCCATGGCGAGCCGGTAGATGGCCTCGCGCACCTCTCGCGCCTGGGTCAATTCCTCCGGCGTGGACTCCTGCGTCTGCGTGGACAGTCCCGCGGCCATCAGCCACCGGCCCAGGTCCGCTGGCGACTGGAGCAGGTCCTGCGGCGCGTCCTTGAGTCGCCCGGCCACGGTGGCCGACAGGTCCAACGACAGTCGCCCCGAGCGGAACTTGAAGCCGTTCCTCAGCTCTCCCTTCGGAACAGCGGGAGCAGCAGGAGCGGGGCGATGCCTGGCGGCCATGGGGACCTCGGTGAAGTTCGAAACCACATGGACAAGCTACCTGGAACGGGCGCGGAAGCACGCTCGAAGTAGGTCGCGCGACAATGAGGTTACGGCGGCTCGCCGAGGAGGTTCACGATGCGTCTGACAAGGTTTCAGCGGTTCCACAGGAAGTCGACGAGCACGGCGTAGTGCGTGCTGGCCCCGGCGATGACCAGGAGGTGAAACACCTCGTGGTAGCCGAAGACGGCGGGGTGGGGGTTCGGCCACCTGCGCGCGTAGACGACCGCGCCCACGGCATAGAGGGCGCCGCCGAAGAGGAGCCACGAGGCGCGCTCGGAGCCAATCACACCAGGCAGGCGCAGCATCACCGGGGCCGACATGGCGCCGAGGATTGTGTAGAGCACCGAGCGGAGCCCGCGTGGCCCTGAGATTCCGAACAGGGAGAGCCCCGCGCCGGTGAGCGCGCAGGCCCACATCACCCCGAGCAGATATTCCGTCCAGGCCCCGGGCGCGTCGAGCGTGGCCAGCGGCGTGAAGGTCCCCGCGATGAGCAGGTAGATGGCCGCGTGGTCCAGCCGCCGCAGGCGCTGGTACGTGACGGGGCCCCAGGTCGGCACGTGATAGGTCGCGCTGGTGCCGAACATCAGGACCAGGGAGAGGCCGAAGACCCAGTCGGCGAGCTGCTGGGTGCCCTGGGCCGGGGCGATGGCGAGCACGAAGCAGCCGCACAGCGCCGCGAGGAACGCCATGGCGTGGGACACGCCTCGCAGCCGCGGTTTCACGTCGTCCGCCAGGAGGGGGCGGGGCTCGGGTGGGTCGATGGACGCCATCCCTCCGTCCTAGCCAAGGAAGGTCATCGCCGCGTCAGCGCGTGAAGCGCCACGTCCGCCCGTGGACGGGACCCCCGCCTCAAGCGTCGACTGGGCCGCACTCCCGTGACGCCCGGCGCCCGTGAGCGGACAGGACCACGCGCGCTACCTCCCAGGTCGCCCGTGGCGCATTTGATATGGAATTGGAGGGTGCGAGCGCTCGTTCGAACGCATGGGCATGTGTCTGATTTGATGAGGCATTATCCCGCGCTACCGGGCTCGCGGTGTTTGCGGGCCTGTATGAGCCTATGCGGCGTAGACGGTGAATTCGGTGTTTCATCCGGGTCTGGTCTCACCCATTTGAAGCCCTGTGAGGAGTTGGGCATATCCTCTGAGAAGTTTCGGTATCGGGCCGTTCACGCTGCTCTCCCTGACACACGGTCCGGGCCTGCTCGCCCCATGAATCAGTCGCAACCTCAGTCCCAGGTCATCGAAGTCAACCTCGAGCGTCTCGAGCGCATCCGAGACGTGCTGGCGATGATTTCGCTCGGGGAGTTCAACCCGGACCAGCACCTCATCCCGCTGGAGAACGACGATGGGTTCTCCTCGTTCGAGGAGACCATCAACCTCTTCGCGCGCCAGCTCCACGCGTCCGTGAAGGAGAACGAGCAGTCCATCCAGAAGCTCGACATCGCGCGGCGCGAGCTGGAGGAGAAGCTCTCCACCATCGAGAAGCAGCGGCTGGCCATCCGGGACTTGTCCACGCCCATCATCGAGCTGTGGGAGGACGTGCTGACGCTCCCCATCGTCGGCGTGGTGGACACGCAGCGCTCGCTGGAGATGACGGAGCGGCTGCTCCACCGCATCTCCCAGGGAAAGGCCCGCTGCGCCATCATCGACATCACCGGCGTGGAGGTGGTGGACACCTCCACCGCGAACCACTTCGTGAAGATGGTCAACGCCGCCCGCCTGCTCGGCACCTACTGCGTCGTCACGGGCATCAGCCCCGTCATCGCGCAGACGCTGACGCAGATTGGCGTGGACCTGCGCGACGTGAAGACGCTCGGCAGCCTGAGAGACGGGCTGAAGGAGTGCTTCATGTACCTGCGCAACCACACCGCCCACCGTGCCTTCGAGACCAGCGGTCGGTAGGGCTGAACCCTCTCAGGAACCCCACTCCCCATGTCACAAGTTTCATACGAGCCCGGCATCACCGTCACGGGCATGAGCGTCGCGTCCATCGTGGAGGCCATCCAGTCCTTCTCCGTGTTGGTGAACACCCTCCTGGATGTGATGAAGGTCCCGGTGCGAGGCGCCGGGGGCGAGCGCAACATCGACCCGCGGGCCTGGTACCCGCTGGAGGACTACCTGCTGGCGTACAAGAAGATCGACACCCTGCTCGGCGGGCGCGGCCTGGAGAAGGTCGGGTCGATGATTCCGAAGAACGCCGTCTTCCCTCCGAACATCACCGACATCCACAAGGCCCTGGCCTCCATCGACGTGGCCTTCCACATGAACCACCGGAAGAACGGCCAGGACATGTTCAATCCGGCCACGGGGGAGATGCTGGAGGGCATTGGCCACTACTCGTACACGCCCGTTCCCGGCAAGAACGAGGGCCATGTGGTGTGTGGCAATCCCTATCCGTGTCGGTTCGACCAGGGACTCGTCAGGGGCATGGCCCAGCGCTTCATGCCCGACGCGGTGGTGACGCACGACACGGCTCACGGCTGCCGGCAGAAGGGCGCGGCTTCCTGCACCTTCGTCGTCACCTGGTAGTCCCCGTACGTCTCGCGCCCCTTCGAATGGGAAGGGGCGCTGGGACTGGCTTCAGGACAGGCGGCGCAGGGGCAGCAGCGCCCGCAGGCGCGCGTCCCGCAGGAACAGGGCGCCCCAGGCGACGACGCCCATGATGACGGGCGCGATGAACGGGTCCGAGACGCGCACGTGCGTCGCCGTCGCGCCGCCCAGGTAGCCGGTGACGAGGATGGCGCCGAGCACGGCCGTCTGGGGCACCGCGTAGAGCAGCGCGCAGAGGATTTCGACCACGCCGATGGTGAAGATGACCGACGCCGGGTAGCCGAAGCGCTCGAAGCCCTGGATGACCTCGGGCGACTGGCCCAGCTTGGACACGGCGCTGAAGGCCAGCGCCGCGACGACGAGCCCGGAGAGGACGCGGCCCAGCCAGACGGACCAGTGCGTGGAGGTGGAGGTGGACACGGCGGCAGGGGAGGAGGTCGTCATGGAGGAAGTCCCTGAAAGGGGAGTGGGTTCCGAAAGGTGCGTCGGTTACAACTCGTAACCGGCGTACCAGTAACGGTCCCCGGATTTCCCCACAAGGAGGCACATCCATGTCACCAGGGTCCCCCAAGCCCGTGGAGCCCGCCCCAAGGCCCGACCCGAGGTCGGAGCCCTGCCTGGCCGTCCGGGATGTCCTCACCCGGGTGGGCGACAAGTGGAGCGTCCAGGTGGTGGGCAGCCTGGGAGACGGGCCGCTGCGCTTCAGCGACTTGAAGCGCGCCATCGAGGGCATCTCCCAGCGCATGCTGACGCTCACCGTGCGGGGCCTGGAGCGCGACGGGCTCATCACCCGCACCGTCCACCCGACGGTGCCGCCCCGGGTGGAGTACGCCCTGACGGAGCTTGGCCGGACGCTGCTGGAGCCCGTCCAGGTGTTGGGTCAGTGGGCTGTCCAGCACCGCGAACAAATCCAGGCGTCGCGCGGCAGCTACGACGCGCGCCCGGAGCCCACGCCCTTCACCGTGGCGCGCAGGAAGTAGCGGCTCAGTCGAACATGGCCCGGAGCGCGTCGCCCAGCGTCTCCACGCCCACCACCTTCAGCTTCGTCTTCTCCATGCGCCGGGCGCTGCCCGCGGGCATCACCACGCGCTGGAAGCCCATCTTCGCGGCCTCCACCAGCCGGGGCTCCACCTGGCCCACCGCGCGCACCTCGCCCGCCAGGCCCACTTCTCCGAGCACCAGCGTGTGCGGGTCCAACGGCCGGTTCTGGAGGCTGCTCACCAGCGCGGCGCAGACGGCCAAATCACACGCGGGCTCGTTGAGCTGCATGCCGCCCGCCACGTTGACGAAGAGGTCGCAGCCCACCAGCGGAATCTCCTCCTTCTTCTCCAGCACCGCGGCGAGCAGCGCCACCCGGTTGCTGTCCACGCCGATGGCGGTGCGCCGCGCGGTGCCGTAGCCCGTGGGCGCCACCAGCGCCTGCACCTCCACCAGCAGGGGACGGGTGCCGTTGAGCGTGCTGGTGACGACGCTGCCGGACTTGCCCACGGGGCGCTCCGACAGGAAGAGGGCGGACGGGTCCGAGACCTCCACCAGCCCCGCGCCCTTCATCTCGAAGACGCCAATCTCGTTGGTGGAGCCGAAGCGGTTCTTGTGCGCGCGGAGGATGCGGAAGGGGTGGCCGCGCTCGCCCTCGAAGTAGAGGACGGTGTCCACCATGTGCTCCAGCACGCGGGGGCCGGCGATGGAGCCTTCCTTCGTCACGTGGCCCACGATGAACGTCGGCACGCCCGTGCGCTTGGCGTAGGCCATCAGCCGGCCCGCGACTTCACGCACCTGGGTGATGCTGCCCGGCGCGTTGCCCAGCTCCGGCAGGTACATGGTCTGGATGGAGTCCACCACGAGCGCCTGCGGCTTGAGCGACTCGGTGGCCGCCAGCACCCGGTCCGCGTCCGTCTCCGCGAACAGGTGGATGCCGTCTCCCTCCACGCGCAGCCGCTCCGCGCGCATCTTCGTCTGGCGCAGGCTCTCTTCACCGGACACGTAGAGCACGGGGCCATGGCGGGCCAGCTTGTCCAGCGCGGCCAAGAGCAGCGTGGACTTGCCGATGCCCGGGTCTCCGCCCAGCAGCACGACGGAGCCGCTCACCACGCCCCCGCCCAGCACGCGGTCGAACTCGGCGATGCCAGTGCGGCGGCGCACCTCCGTCTCGCCGCTGACCTCCTTGAGCAACATGGGCTTCGCCGCGCCGCCGGAGGCGCCCCACGCCGGGCGCTTCTCGTCCTGCGTCGCCCCGGCCTCCTCGAGCAACGAGCTCCAGGCGCCGCAGTCCGGGCACTTCCCCAGCCACTTCGCCGTCTGGTACCCGCAAGCCTGGCAGGTGTAGTGCGTCTTCGCCTTCGCCATGGGTCGGGTGTGTAGCGCACTACCCTGACGTTCCGGCGTGCTGTCGAGCAGGCACGACAGGAGGGCAGGCAGGCACGGTGTCAAGCCTCATGCCAACGAGTTGCCCTCAAGGGAGGGGCGACCCAGTTTCATTCCCACGGGCGGCGCGGAAACGCGCTGGCTCACAACAGCCAGGTGGGCGCCACTCCGTGCGCCCCCTTCAACACTCACAGTGAGGTCGTCATGGGGATCATCGCTTTCCTGGTCATTGGTCTTCTCGCTGGTTTGATTGCTCGCGCCCTGATGCCGGGGAACCAGTCCATGGGGCTCATCGCCACCACGTTGCTGGGCATCGTCGGCTCCTTCGTGGGCGGCTTCATCGGCTCGCTCTTCCGCAGTGACGGCCGTGTCTTCGACCTGCACCCCACCGGTCTGTTGTTCTCCGTGCTGGGTGCCCTCGCCGTGTTGTTCCTGGTGGGGCTGGCCGGTCGACGCCGCGTCCACGTCTGAAGCACCCCTTCCCGATAGGGGAGGGTTCCTGGCCGGCGCCCCGGGTCTCCCGTGGGCGCCGGTCGTTTTTCAGAGGGAGAAAGGGAAGTCGTCAACCTGTTCGCGCTGAAGCGTTGACAAGTTTCGGCGGTCCGCGCAGCTTCGCGCTCCTCACGATTTCGAGGAGCCCATGTCCGACACCGCCGCCGCCAGCGAGTCCTTTCACGGCCATGCCCACACCGCCGCGCCGGCGCCCGAAGGCGTCGCCGTGCGTCATGACTGGGAGCTGGCCGAGGTTCGCGCCATCTACTCCATGCCCCTGCTGGACCTGGTGCACCGGGCGCAGTCGGTCCACCGCGCCGTGTTCACGGACAACAAGGTGCAGCTCTGTTCCTTGCTGTCCATCAAGACGGGCGGCTGCTCGGAGGACTGCGCGTACTGCCCGCAGGCGGCCCGCTACAAGACGGGCGTGAAGGCGGAGAAGCTGATGGCGGTGCCGGAGGTCCTGGCCGCCGCGACGAAGGCCCGCTCGGCGGGGGCCACGCGCTTCTGCATGGGCGCCGCGTGGCGCGAGGTGAAGGACGGCGCGCAGTTCGACAGCGTGCTGGAGATGGTGAAGGGCGTGCGTGCCATGGGCATGGAGGCGTGCGCCACGCTGGGCATGCTCACCGACAGCCAGGCGAAGCGGCTGAAGGAAGCGGGCCTGTCCGCCTACAACCACAACCTGGACACCTCGCCCGAGCACTACGGCGACATCATCTCCACCCGGCTCTACGATGATCGCCTGCGGACGCTGGGGCGCGTGCGCGACGCGGGCATCTCCGTGTGCTGCGGCGGCATCATCGGCCTGGGCGAGTCCGTGGATGATCGCTGCAACCTGCTGCGCACGCTGGCCAACCAGGACCACCACCCGGAGTCGGTGCCCGTCAACGCGCTGGTGGCCGTGGAGGGAACGCCCCTGGCCGAGCAGCCCCGCGTGGACACGGTGGACATGGTGCGCACCATCGCCACCGCCCGCATCCTGATGCCCCAGTCCATGGTGCGCCTGTCCGCGGGCCGCCAGCAGATGAACGAGGAGGCGCAGCTGATGTGCATGATGGCGGGCGCCAACTCGCTGTTCTTCGGCGAGAAGCTGCTCACCACCGGCAACCCCGAGTACACCCAGGACATGGCCCTGCTGGAGAAGGCGGGCATCCGCCCCCTGGAGCCGAGGCAAGAGGGGTAGGGCGGCGCTCCGTGAGTGACGTGAAGCAGGCGGACCCGACTCCGGCTCCGGTGTTGGACGAGGTGGCCTCCACCTGGGCCCGCGAGGACCTGGCGGCGCTCCAGGCGCGCGGCCTGCGCCGCTACCTGGAGCCGTTGGACTCGCCGCAGGGGCCGGTGGTGAGGATTGGCGGCGAGCTGCTCGTCAACTTCTCGTCGAACGACTACCTGGGCCTGGCGGCCTCCGCGTCCGTGAGGGCCGCCGCCGTCGCCGCCGTGGAGCGCTATGGGGTGGGCAGCGGGGCCAGCCGGCTGGTGGTGGGCGACACCACCGTGCATCACCGGCTGGAGGCGCGGCTGGCGGCCTTCGAGCGGGCCGAGGCCGTGCTGCTCTTCAACAGCGGCTATGCGGCGAACACCGGCATCCTTCCCGCGCTGGTGGGGCCGGGAGACGCGGTGTTCTCCGACGCGCTCAACCACGCCTCGCTGGTGGATGGTTGCCGGCTGTCGCGCGCGCGTGTCGTCGTCTATCCGCACGCGGACGTGGAGGCGCTGACGAAGGCGCTGGCGGAGACGCCCGCGCGGCGCAAGCTCGTCGTCACGGACACGGTGTTCTCCATGGACGGGGACGTGGCGCCGCTGCGCGAGATTGTCGAGGCGTGCCGGGCGCACGGGGCCGCGCTGATGGTGGACGAGGCGCATGCCACCGGAGTGCTGGGGGCGCGGGGCGCGGGGCTGTGCGAGGAGCTGGGCCTGGAGGACCAGGTCGACCTGCGCATGGGCACGCTCAGCAAGGCGCTGGGAGGGCAGGGCGCGTACGTGGCCACGTCGCGCGTGGTGGCGGACCTGCTCATCAGCCGGGCGCGGCCGTTCATCTACTCCACCGCGCTGCCAGCGGCGATGTGCGCGGCGGCGGAGGCGGCGGTCGATGTCGTGGAGAAGGACCCGGCGTTGCGCGAGCGGCTGTGGCGCAACATCCGGCGCTTCGCGGACGGACTGCGCTCCATGGGGCTGCGCGCGGAGCCTCGCAGCGCGGTGTTTCCGGTGGTGCTCGGCGAGCCTGAGCGCGCGCTGGAGGCGGCGCGGAAGCTGCGCGAGGCGGGGGTGCTGGTGAAGGCCATCCGCCCGCCCACGGTGCCCGAGGGCACGAGCCGGCTGCGCTTCTGCCTGTCGGCGGAGCACACGCTGGGCCACGTCGACCTGGCGCTGGAGTCGCTGCGCCACGTGGGAGTGCACCAGCGTGGCGAGGAGTAGGCCCGTCATGTCCAAGCCGTTCCAGATTTTCGTCACCGGTACCGACACGGGCGTCGGCAAGACACAGACGTCGCGGGCCCTGCTGTCCCTGCTCGTCGACGCGGGCCTCTCCCCGGAGGGCTTCAAGCCCTACGAGAGCGGCTGTCCCTCCCTGAATGCCCCGGCCGACGCGCTCACCCTGCGCGAGGCGGCGGGGAGCACGTTGCCCCTGGACGTCCTCTGTCCCCACCGCTTCCGCGCCCCCGTGGCGCCGGGCGTGGCCGCCGCGCGCCTGGGGCGGGAGCCGGACTGGGGTGTCACCCTGGCCGCCTGGAAGCACCTGAAGCGCGGACCCGCGGTGGTGGAGGGGGCGGGCGGCCTCTTCGTCCCGCTCGACTCCCGTCACGACGTCATCGACCTCATCCAGGTCCTGCGACTGCCGGTGCTGCTGGTGGCACGTGCTGGGTTGGGCACGCTCAACCACACCGCGCTGTCGCTCCAGGCGCTCGCGGCCCGCCGCATCCCCGTGCGCGCCGTGCTCCTGTCTCGCACTTCCCAGGAACGGGACGTCTCCGAGCGCGACAACCGCGCGCTGCTGGAGGCGCGGCACGCGCTCCCGGTGCTCGGGCCGGTGCCCTTCGAGGCCGACGCGCGACGTCGGCACGCCGCGTTCCGCCGCGCCCTGCGCCCTCTGATGCCGTGAGCGCGGAGGCCGAGAATTCGGCCTCCCGCGCGTTCCGTCTTCCCCGCGAGTGCTACAGGTCGCGCAAGTTTTCGGGTGACGCGGCAGTGAATTGGACGCGCCGTTTTTTCCGCGCGAGAACGCCTTCACGAATGGCGGACATCATCGACCTCACGTTCCTCGCGGACGTCCGACGCTTCTTCCACAAGCTCCTCGACCAGAGAGGGTTGTCCTACTTCCTCCAGAAGGAAGGGGCCCGGCTGTTCCACATCGAGCCTACGAAGGTAGAGCTCGTCCTCCGCACCGCCCTGCGAGCCAGGGACCCGGAGCTTCCCCGGCCTCATGACAAGGCCATCGAGCATTGCAGGAAGGAAGTGCGCCGCGAGCTCATCCGCCGCGTCGCCAACGCCATGCTCCAGACGGGGCTGTGAGCCGCTTCTCCTTCCGTACCGACTTCTCCCGTACCCCCAATCCCCTGGCGGAGGCGCTCGCTCGACACCGCGGCCTCCCTCCGCTGGACCTCACCGTCTCCAACCCCACCCGCGTGGGGCTCCCGGCGCCCGACGCCGGACTGCTCCACCCTCCCGGCGCGCTGGACTACGCGCCGGAAGCGCTCGGCCTCCCCTCGGCTCGCGAGGCGGTGGCCGCCTGGCTCTCCTCCCGGGGGCCTGTGATTGCCCCTGGGCACCTGGTGCTGTCCGCCAGCACCAGTGAGTCGTACGGCTGGCTCTTCAAGCTGCTGTGCGAGCCCGGTGACGATGTCCTCGTCCCGGCTCCCTGCTACCCCCTCTTCGAGCACCTGGCCCGTCTGGAGGGCGTCGGCACGCGTTCGTACCGCCTGCCTCTGGCGCATGGCTTCGGCCTGGACGCGGGCGCCGTGGAGGCCGCCGTGGGTCCGCGCACCCGCGCCGTGCTCGTCGTCAATCCCGGCAACCCCACCGGCCACTTCCTGCACGAAGGGGAGCTGGCCGCGCTGGCGGACGTCTGCGCGCGCCACGGCCTGGCCCTCCTCTGCGACGAGGTGTTCTCCGACTACGGCTGGGACGCGGAGCCCCACCGCGTGGCCAGCGTGGCGGGGCGCGAGCTGCCCATGCTCACCTTCAGCCTCTCCGGCCTCTCGAAGGTCGCGGGCCTGCCCGGCCTGAAGCTGGGCTGGACTCACGTGGGAGGCCCCGCCGCCGCGCGTGACGAGGCCCTGGCCCGCCTGGAGTGGGTGGCGGACACGTACCTGTCCGTGGGCACCCCCGTGCAGCTCGCCCTGCCCGCACTGCTGGCGCACGCCCCTTGTTTCCAGGAGGCGCTGCTGGAGCGGGTGAGGGGCAACCGCCGCCGCCTCGTCGCCGCGCGCCCTCCGGGCGCACCGTGGGACGTCGTCCCGGCGTGGGGCGGGTGGAGCGCGGTGCTGCGGATTCCGAGGGCGCCGGGCGAGGAGGCGACGTGCCTTGCGCTCCTGGACGCGGGCGTGCTCGCGCAGCCCGGCTACTTCTACGACTTCGACTCGGGGGCGTTCCTGGTGCTGTCCCTCTTGCCGCCGCCCGAGGTGTTCTCCGCCGCCCTGGCCCCGCTCACACGGGTGCTGGGGGCGGCGGAGTAGCGCGCGTGCGGCTCAGGTCTCCGTCGGGACGATGAGCTCCACCGTCTTGAAGGTGCCGCCCTCGATGCGGAACAGCTCGTACTCGGACGGGGCCTCGCCGGTGGCGTCGAAGTCCAGCGCGCCGCTGGCACCCTGCACGTTGATGACCTTGCCGGTGCTGACCTCGTTGCGCGCGTCGGTGAAGCGGCTGAAGCCCAGGGGGTAGGTGGTGACCACGGTGCCCGAGGGCGGCGTCAGCTTCGACAGGCCCACGGCGATGCGGTCTCCGGTGATGGGCTGCGGGCTGTTGACGTCCGGGCCCGCCGCGAAGGCCGCGCCCAGCGCGACGAGGTACATGGCGTCGTAGGCGTGCGCGGTGAAGGAGAACTGGCCCGGGTCGGTGTTGTTGTTGGCCGACCGGAAGCGCTCCTTGAAGGTGTTGTACACGGTGTCGCCCGTACGGGCCTGCGCGGGAGAGGTGCCGTAGGCGCCTTCAATCTGGGTGCGCGCCGCTCCCAACGCCGTGAAGAGGCCCGAGTCCTTGCTGGCATCCGTGAAGAAGTACATCTGCCCCGTGCGGCCCCGAGAGACGGCCTGGCTGATGATTTTCGCGTTGTCCTCGGAGAAGCCCGCCATCACCGCCACGTCGGGCTTCGTGTCGACGATGCGGGTCACCCCGGCGTTCACGTCCCCGTTGCGCTGGTACGGCGCGGAGGACGTCACCCGGTCGGTGCCCAGCCGGTTGAGAATCGTGTCGAACAGGCCCTGGCCGTAGGCGTCGTCCACGTAGACCAGGCTCACGGTGCTCACGGCGGCGAAGGGCCGGCTCTGGTCGGCCAGCGGCTTCGCGTTGCGCACCAGGTCCGCGATGATGCGGCCCTGCAGCCGGTCCGAGGGCGCCGTGCGCCACACCAGACCCACGTCGCCAGACGCCGCCGTCTTGTCGCTCAGGTTGGCGATGTCCGCGCTGGTGGAGGTGTGCGTCATCAACAGCACGTTGTTGGGGATGGTGACGCTGCTGACGGCGATGGTCTGCGCGCTGCCGGAGGTGAAGATGGCCGGCACCTTCTTCTCCGTCACCAGCCACTCCGCCTGCGTCTTGGCCCGCGCCGGGTCGGAGCGGGTGTCGCAGATGAGGAGGTTGAAGCTCCGGCCGCCAATGCCCTCGCGCTGGTTGATCTCCGTGATGGCCAGCTTGATGGCGTTGAGCGCCTGGACCTCCGACTCGTCCGGGCCGCCGGAGTTCGTCAGGGGCAGCGCCGCGCCCAGGAGGATGGGGTTGCCGGTGGTGGGGCCCACCACCTCGCCGCAGCCCTCCGGCTGGGGCAGGCAGAAGCCGGACGCCGAGCAGACCTGATTGGTGTCGCAGTCCGTGCTCGACTCACACTCGGTGAGGCCGCTCGCGGTGGTGAAGCTGCAGCCGGCCAGGAGCGCCGCGCAGCACGTCATGAGTCTCAGGGTCTTCATCAGAAGCTGACCTCCAGGCCCGCGCCGGTTCCGCGAGGCGCCAGCGTCAGCCGGACCTCGCCCTCCACGGGGGGGCCGTCTTTCGGATACAGGATGATGGCGGTGATGGCGCCGGCCAGGCCCACGCCGAAGCCGATGTCAGCGAGCAGCGCCTTGCTCTTGGTGCTGTCCGCGAAGCTCTGCTTCGTGTCTTCCGTGCGCGCCGCGTCGAACTTCTCGCGCTCGCTGGAGGCCTGCATGCCGAAGAGCACGCCCGCGCCCACGCCCACCACCGCAACGCCGCCGATGGCGAACGCGGCGATCTTCTGCCGCTGGTAGGACTTCATCGCGCGCGCGAACTCGGCCTGCCGCTGCCGCTCGTTCTCATCCTCCGCGCGCTTCGTCGCCAGCTGCTCGTCGTCCGCGCGGCGCCGGGCCGCCTCGGCCTCCTCCTGGAGCTTCTGGCGCTCGGCATCCGCGGACGCCTGAGCCTGGTTCTCCTTGTCGAGCAAGAGCCGCAGCTTGTCGATGCTGCGCGCGCTGCGCTTGAGCAGCGCCGGGTCCGTGCCCTCGGTGTTGCCGACGTACTGCTGGTACCAGGAGAGGGCCTCCTTCAAGTCGCCGGCGTTCTCCAGCGCCACGGCGATGTTGAAGATGAGGCGCGGGTTGGGCTGGGCCTCGTGGGCCTTCTTCAGCACGTCCGCCGCTTCGGCGTACTTGCCTGCCTGGTAGAGCCGCTCGCCGTCCTTGATGAGGGCCGCTGGATTCTTGGCGCGCTGGGCGAGCGCCACCGGGGGCGACAGCACAAGGGCCGCCGACAAAACGAAGACCAGTCTCATGATGGACACAAGCCTATCGCGGAGCCGGCCGTCGGTCGAAGAGGGGGACCCCACTCTTCGTGAAACGAGCCGGGGCCGCTCCTACCCAGTGAATGGGTCAGCGAGCGGCCCCGACAGGTGCTTCAGGACGCTACAGGCGGGCGACTAGTTCTCCAGCCGCGAAATCAGCAGCTTGCGCTGGAGCGTCAGGGCCTCGGGGGCCTTGGTGCCCAGCTGCTCGAAGAAGACCTCCTGGCTCTTCAGCTCGGTCTTCCACTCGTCCTCCTTGATGGAGGTGGCCTCCGCGATGACGTCCGCGGGGACGTCCAGGCCCTTGAGGTTGAGGCCCTCGTCGGCGCGCGGCACCCAGCCCAGCAGCGTCTCCTTGGTGGGGACGCGGCCGTGCACGCGGTTCACCACCCACTCCAGCACGCGCATGTTGTCGCCGAAGCCCGGCCACAGGAACTTGCCGTTCTTGTCCTGCCGGAACCAGTTCACCTGGAAGATTTTCGGGAGCTGGGGGATGGACTTCTGCATGTCCAGCCAGTGCTGGAGGTAGTCGCCCATGTGGTAGCCGCAGAAGGGCAGCATGGCCATGGGGTCGCGGCGCACCACGCCCACCTTGCCGGTGGCCGCGGCCGTCGTCTCGCTGCCCATCGTCGCGCCCAGGAACACGCCGTGGGTCCAGTTGAAGGCCTGGATGACCAGCGGAACCGTGGTGGAGCGACGGCCGCCGAAGATGAGGGCGGAGATGGGCACGCCCGTCGGGTCATTGGCCTTGGGGCTCAGCGCCGGGTTGTTGGACATGGGCGCGGTGAAGCGGCTGTTGGGGTGCGCCGCCTTCTCCGCGCTGCCCTTCTTCCAGGGGCGGCCCTGCCAGTCGGTGAGCTCCTCGGGGACTTCGCCGTCCTTGCCCTCCCACCACACGTCGCCGTCGGCCGTCATGGCCACGTTCGTGAAGAGGGTGTCCTTGGAGATGGTCTCCATGGCGTTGGGGTTGGTCTTGTAGTTGGTGCCGGGGACGACGCCGAAGTAGCCGGCCTCCGGGTTGATGGCGTACAGGCGGCCATCCGGGCCCGGGCGCATCCAGGCGATGTCGTCGCCGACCGTCTCGACCTTCCAGCCCTTGTACTCGGCGGGCGGAATCATCATCGCGAAGTTCGTCTTGCCGCAGGCGGACGGGAAGGCGGCGGCGACGTAGGTCGTCTCACCCTTGGGGCTCGTCACGCCGAGGATGAGCATGTGCTCGGCCAGCCACCCCTCCTCGCGGCCCAGGTAGCTGCCGATGCGCAGCGCGAGGCATTTCTTGCCCAGCAGCACGTTGCCGCCATAGCCCGAGCCGAAGCTCCAGATGGTGTTGTCCTGGGGGAAGTGGCAGATGTAGCGGCGGTCCGGGTTCACGTCGCCGGTGCTGTGCAGGCCGCGGTTGAAGTCGTCGCTGTCGCCCAGCATGTCCAGCGCCTGCTTACCCATGCGCGCCATGATGCGCATGTTGAGCACCACGTAGACGCTGTCGGTCAGCTCCACGCCGATCTTCGTGAAGGGGCTGCCGATGGGGCCCATGGCGTAGGGCACCACGTACATGGTGCGGCCCTTCATGCTGCCGGTGAAGTGCTGCTCCAGCTTCGTGTACGCCTCTTCCGGCTCCATCCAGTTGTTGGTGGGGCCCGCGTCCGTCTTGTTGGGCGTACAGATGAACGTGAGGTGCTCCACGCGCGCCACGTCGTTCGGATTGGAGCGGTGCAGATAGCAGCCCGGCCGCTTCTCCTGGTTCAGCGGGATGAGGATGCCCTCCTGCACCGCCTGCTCCGTGAACCGCTTCTTCTCGTCCTCGGAGCCGTCGCACCAGACGATGTTGTCCGGCTGGGTCATCTTGGCCATCTCGGCCACCCAGGCCAGCAGCGTGGGGTTCTTCGTGGGGGCCACTGAGGCCGCCGCCGCCACTTGCGTTGAAGCCATGGAAGTTTCCTTGTGTTGTCTCAAGAGAGGGGACTCCCGGTCCTGGTGAAAAAGGGCGAGGACCCTACCAGCGGGAGAAAGGACAAAACTTCTGGAAGGGGCGCCCAAAAGCAACTGGCGTCCGGCAGTCAACCGCCCCCCCAGGCAGGCCTCTCCTAATTCCACTTATCAGCGCCCGGGCATCTAGTAGTTGACGGCGCGGTGCGGCAGGGACTCACTTCTCGCACCCGGAGGGTACAGGTTGGGGCCCCTCCGGGTTTTATGACCATCGCCATCGTCCTCGGCATCGTCGTTCTCGCGCTGGTGCTGTTCACCTTGGACACCATCCCCATCGAGGTCAGCTCGCTGGTGGTGGTGTGCCTGTTGGCGCTGACGGGGGTGCTGACGCCGGCGCAGGCGTTCGAGGGCTTCAGCAACGACACCGTCATCTTCATCTTCACCCTGCTGGCGATGACGCAGGGGCTGGCCTCCACGGGCGTGGTGCAGCTCGTCGGGCAGCGGCTGGCCTTCTTCGCGCGCTTCGGCCACCAGACCTTCGTGATGGCGATGATGGTGGTGGTGGCGGCGTTCTCCTCGGTCATCTCCAACACGGTGACGACGGCGGCGTTCCTGCCGGTGGCGATTGGCGCGGCGAACCGGGCCAAGGTGCCCAAGAGCAAGGTGCTGCTGCCCTTGGCGTACGCGTCGATGCTGGGCGGCATGGTGTTCCTGTACGGCACGTCCACCAACCTCGTGATGTCCGCGGCGCTGGAGCGGCTGGGGATGCGGGGCATCGGCGTGGCGGAGCTGGCGCCGGTGGGGCTGCCGGTCGCCATCCTCGGCATCATCGTCGTGGTGCTGCTGGGGCCGCTCTTGTTGCCCTCGCGCGAGGGCAAGGGAGGCGAGGAGGAGTGGACGCTGCGCGACTACCTCACGGAGGCGGTGCTGCCGGCGGGCTCCACGTACATCGACAAGCCGCTGGCGGAAATCACCGAGGGGCTGGGCCTGCGCGTCATCGGCATCGTCCGCGACGGGCGCGCGGTGTCGGCCACGCCCGCGCAGCTGTTGCGCGGGGATGAGCGGCTCCTGGTGGAGGGCACGCGCGAGGACATCCTCCGGGTGAAGGACTTGCGGGGCATCGAGATTCGGCCGGACCTGCGGCTGGCGGACGAGGCGCAGCTCGACAAGGACACCGCGCTGGTGGAGGCCACGGTGCCGCCGGGAAGTCCCCTGGTGGGCCGGAGCTTGAAGGAGGCGCTCTTCGTGGAGCGCTTCGGGCTGGTGTCGCTGGCGCTGCACCGCCACCCCAGCATCCAGCGCGTCACCAAGCTCCAACTGCTGGGCCGCATCTTCGGTGAGCGGCGCATGTCGCTGTTGCCGCTGGCCGTGGGGGACGTGCTCCTGCTGCGAGGCCCGAGGGAGAAGGTGACGGAGCTGGCGGACGGCGGGACGCTGGTGGTGCTGGGGGGCCATGACTACCAGCCGCCGCGCTACGGCAAGGCGCTGCTGGCGGTGACGCTGTTCCTGAGCGCGCTGGCGGCGGGCTCGCTGGATATCGTGCCGCTGTCGGTGGCGGGGCTCACCGGCATGCTGGCGATGATTGCGACGGGCTGCGTGGACGCGCGCAAGGCCTTCCGGGTGGACTGGCGCGTGGTGCTGCTCATCGGGTCGATGATGGCGCTGGGGCTCGCCATGGAGGTGAGCGGCGCGGGGAAGTTCCTGGGCCAGCGGGTGGCGGAGCTGGGCGACTACGGCGGGCCGCGCACGGTGCTGGTGGCGCTGATGCTGCTCACCATCATCCTGTCCGCGCCCATGTCCAACCAGGCCGCCGCGCTGGTGGTGCTGCCGGTGGCCCTCAACGCGGCCACGCAGCTGGGGGTGGACATGCGCCCGTTCGCCATCGGCGTGACGCTGGCGGCGAGCTGCTCGTTCATCACCCCGCTGGAGCCCAGCTGCGTGCTCGTCTACGGGCCAGGGCACTACCGCTTCACGGACTTCTTCCGGCTGGGCACGCCGCTCACCGCGCTGCTCCTCTGTGTGCTGACGGTGGCGGTGCCCTGGGTGTGGCCGTTCGACGTGGCGAAGGCGAAGGTGTCAGTGGATGGCGGCGCGAAGGCCGACCTCGTCCAGCACGCGCGCCTCATGGCCGAGCATCCACTCCAGCCGCTCGCGCACGGCGGGCTCGTCGCCCCCGGAGGCGGTGACGGCCAGGCGGAAGAAGAGCGACTGGTGCCCGTCCTCGGACTGGGCCAGCTCGCCGTAGAAGCGGGCGAGCGCCGGGTCCGTGAGGCCTTCGGCGAGCAGTGACAGCCGCTCACAGGAGCGCGCCTCGATGACGGCGGCGACGAGCAGCCGGTCCAGCCTGCGCTCCAGCGCGGGCGTGCGCACCAGCTTCTGGAGGCCCTGGGCGTAGGGGTCTCCTGAGTCCTTCGTGAGCGTCAGTCCGCGCGCTTCCATCAGGTCGAGCACGCGGGCCAGGTGCGCGCTCTCCTCCCGCGCCAGCCGCGCCATCTGCGCCGGCAGGCCCGGCAGGTCCGGGTACGCCTGGAGCATCGAGAGGGCGTTGGCCGCGGCCTTCTTCTCGCAGTGGGCGTGGTCCACCAGCACCGCGTCGAAGTGCTCGAGCGCCAACGGGAGCCAGCGCGGGTCCGTGGCGCGGTGGAGGATGACGGGGCCCTCTCCAGAGAGGGGACGGCGGGAAGGCGTGGGACGGCTCATGGAGGGCGCGGACCGTACCGCATCCGCACCGGGGGCCGCGAGCTACTCCACCAGCACCAGGCGCCACGTGCGGCCGGCCAGGTAGCCGACCTTTCGGGCGATGCGCGCGGTGCTCTCGTCGCGCTCGTCCACGCGCATCGTCAGCCGGGGCAGCGAGGACAACAGGTGCCGGGAAATCTGTCCCAGGCACAGCGTCGCGTGGCCCTGCTTTCGCTCGGCGGGCACGGTGTACAGGCCCTCCAGCTCCGCGCCGTACTGGGAGCGGCTGCCGATGTCGACCTTGAGCACCAGCGCGTCCTTCTCCTCCAGCACATAGGTGCGGCGTTGGCGCACGCGCTGGACGACGCGCGCCTCGTAGCCGCGCGGGTCCTCCGACAGCGGGTCTCTCTCCAGCGCCTCGCGCACGTAGCCCTGGGCGAGAGGCAACAGTCGGGGCAGGTCCTCTTCGCGGGCCAGCCGGAGGAGGGGATTGGTGAAGGGGCCCAGGTCGTCCGCGGAGACGGAGAACAGCCGCTGGGTGCGCGACAGGCGGGGCTTGCCGGGGGACAGGCTGCGCAGGAGCGCGTCCACGGAGGACTTGTCGCCCACGGCGGCGCGCAGGCGCAGGGAGGAGGCGAGCGCGTCCGCGATGACGCTGGTGGCGCTGGCGTCACTGGCGCTGGGGACGACGAGGCCTCCCTCACCGCCCACGAAGACGGCGGCGGTGAGCGCCTGATTGTCGAAGCGGCCGTAGAAGGCGAAGGGGATGCGGCCCCGCGCGGCGATGCCGAACTCCTCCAGCAACCCCAGCAGGTAGAGGTTGTGGACCGGGTCCTTCGAAAGCAGCGCCCGCAGGGCGTCCGCGTCCTGGGGGCCTAGCTGTTCGACGGAGACGGGCATTGAGGGGCGTGGGGGGGCTTCGGGACCTTACGCAGAACCGGGGCTCACGGGCCAGTCTCCAGGGGTACGCGGAATTCAAAGGGATACACCACCGTGGCGATTCCGCCCCGGGAGGACGTCTGGAACCGGGCGTCCAGGAGCGAATCCACGACGCACGCCTGCACCATGGGGTCCGGAATGGTGCTCACCAGCAGCTCGCCCCTCCTCATTTCGCCGGTGCCCCCGCCTCGGGCCTCGATGAGGAAGCGCAGCTTCACGCCCTGTGGGCCCCGGTTTCGCTGTGCGGCATCCTGGAAACATTGCTGCACGAGCGGAGTGACGGCCTTGATGGCGGCCTCGAAGTCCGCGGGGCCGAGGTCACCTTCGACGGACTCGATGATGGGGTCGGTGACGATGACGCGGCGCAGGTCGGGCTGGTCGGGGCCAGGGAGGACGGGCACGGCGGTCTGCGGGGAAGGGAAGGCGGGGGGCGGCACGACGGGAGGGGGCCGGCGCGGGGGAGGGGTGGGCTCCGGGCGGACGGGGGCCTCGACGACAGGGGGGGGCTCGTCCGGAGGCGGGATGTAGACGGGCTGGGTGAGCCAGTAGGCCAGGGCGGAGAGGAGGATGAGGATGCCCAGGCAGACCAGCGGGACGACGACCCAACGGGTGGTGGAACTCTGTCGAGACATAGGCTCGGTGGGGTGCGGGGGCAGGGTATGCCGGGGTTTGTTGTCGGTGCGCTCAGCGCGTCGGGAGCTCGCGGACTTCCACTTCATCGAGGCCGAGCCGCTGGATTTCTTCCACGAGCCGCTCGGTTCCGACGAGGACCGTCTGATAGCTGGCGAGTCGGAACAGGTCTCGGTCCGTGGGGAGGGAGCGTGCTTCAAGGATGGGCTCTGTTGGAAGGCTGAACGTCAGTTCGCCGCACGTCGCGCAGGGTGGGGGCAGGTTCCGGGGGGGGCAATCCGGATGCAGCAGCCCGCGCGGCTCTAGCTGGAGCTCCAGCAGCTCGGGTGGATTCGAGTCCCGAAGACGCAGCTCCGTCTTGCAACCCCGCAGGCCTCGCAGGCCCGTGGCCTGAAGCGCCTCCAGCGCCTCCTTGCGAATGAGCAACGTCCAAGGAGTTGGAAACACCAGCGGGGGGAAGTGCCCGTGGCCCCGTCCGCGGAGCGCGCCGAACGTCGTTCCCGGTTCGAGCGGGACTCCTTCGGGCACCAGCGGGCGCACCAGGTTCCTCAGCCGGGTGAACTCACCGAAGTCCTCTTCGACACGTGCCTTGAACTTTCCGTGCTCCGGCAGTTCCGACAGGTCGACGGCCGGATAGGCCTCTCCGATGCCGCTCCAGGTTTCATCGCAGGTGGGGCAGTGGAGGCCAGGCAAGAGCCACTGATGCTCTGTCCGCAGGTCCCAGGAGTAACGCGACGGCGTCACGTTTCGCAGTCGGTAGAACCGCATGGTCAGTAGATGTCTTCTTCCACGACGGGAAACAGCGGGAGGGACTTCTTGCCGTGGTACGGGACGACTGGTCCCGACAGGTCGAAGCGAAAAATCATCTGCGTGGCGAAGAGGTGGATGGCCTGCCGTCCCGCTCGTCGGTTGTTCTCGATGTAGCTCGCCCACTCCCAATTCCAGGGGCCGCCCGCCGTGCCTCGGTGGATCTCCTGGTGAACCTGCTTGTCGACGATGAGCGTCCACTCGTGGATGTTCACGCCCCTGGAGAGGAACCACTCCTTGAAGGCCTGGGGGAACACGTGGTGCTTGACCCAGGTTCGCTTGGGGGAGTCCTCCAGTTCCCTGGCGAGCCGTGCCGCGTATTCCGCGCTCGTCTCATTCCACGGGATGATGAAGATGGGGTCCGCGTTCTCCGGGAGCCCTTGGGTGCTTCCCCAGTAGCGCTGGGGATGGACGGGCGCGGGGAACGGACGCGCTGTTCCCGGGCGCGGTGGTGGCGGAGCGGGTGGCCGGATGGGCACCACCGCCTGGGCGCGCACGATGCGGCTCGGGTCGACGTCCTCGCAGGCGTAGAGGCCGCAAGCTTCCACCCCGCAGATGAACAGGGTGCAGCGGTCCTCGTCGGGGGCGTCACACTCCCCCGTTTCCGACTCCGCGGTCTCCCAGCGTTGCTGTGGAAGGCTCGTCGCGGCGCACGACGCCAGCAACAAGCCGCACAGCAGCCATCTCAACTGGGAGACCATGGGCGCTCTCCATCCCATCGCTGACTCAGTCGCAGGAGCGCTGGTCGGGCTTGCCGTCCGTGCACTGGCCCACGGGGGCGAAGCGCGACTCGGCCTCCGCGACGACTTCGTCCACGGGCCGGGCGCACTCGGCTTCCGCGAGCGTGCCGCGAATCTCGAACAGGCGCAGCACCTCCATGCACCGCTGCTGGAAGGTCTTCACCCCGTCCTTGAACAGCGGACGCATCACCGCGGGCGAGAAGGCGTACCCGCTCGCCGTCGCCAGCTGGGACTCCGGTCGGAACATCCACGAGGAGCGCCAGCTCGACGCCACCTGCTCGAAGCGCGCGGGGCCCATCCACATGCTCGTGGCGGCCTGGAGCGAGCGAGCCTCCGTCGGCACGAAGCCCGTCCCCGTGCGACGGCAATAGGACGGCACCGCCGTGGGGTCCTCCACGTTCGCCAGCCGCAGCGCGCAGACGTTGTACTCCGCGAAGCGCCGGCCCACGGCCGCCAGCTCCGCCTGCTGCACCTCGCCCACGCGCGGCTGCGCGACGAACAGGTCGATGGTCCGCATCAACATGCCGACCGCATGCTCCGGCGGCGGCGTCGGCGTGGGCTCCAGCCCTCCCGTGGAGATGACGAGCACCCGCTCCGCGCCACGCTGCACGGCCTGGAGCAGCGGCAGCCCCGAGCGCACCCCGCCATCCAGGAACGTTCCCTGGTAGCGCCCCGAGCGCGAGGGAATCCAGGGCACCGGCTCCGCGAGCACCGGCTCGACGATGGACGCCACCACCGCGTTGATGATGCCGTCCACGCGCTGCGCGTCCGTCGCCGTGGGCGGGAAGTCCGCCGGGTCCTGGTCGCTGACGCCGAAGACATCCCCCGTGTTGAAGTCCACCGACACGGTGACGAGTTCCGTGCCGTTGGTGAGCTGCCCGGGGACGACGGCGGCGCGCAGCTTGTCCTGCACCCCGTCGAAGCGGACCAGCCCCTTCAGGTCCGAGGCAATCTTCCAAATCCACGTCGAGTTGACGCAGTAGAGGTCCGACTCCACCGAGCACGTGTAGTTGCTGATGAGCATGTCCCGCGCCTTCTGCTCCTGGCCGGGCGTGTGGAACAGGTCCACCATCGTGCTGATGAGCGCGCCGGTGCTGGTGCCCGCCGCCAGGTCGATGCGCGCATCGCCGCACCCCTCCGGCTCGGGCTTGCCCCGGCACTGCTCCATCAGCCCGAGCAGCCGCCACATGATGCCGGCGCTGAAGGCCCCATTCGCGCCGCCGCCGCTGAGCACCACCGCGTTGGACGGACGCCCCAGCTTGCGACTCCAGCGGCGGGCGCTCACGTACTGCGCGGCGGACTCCGCGCCTTCACGCAGGCCCTGCTTCACCAGGAAGGGATTCATCGGGTCCTGCAGCGAGTCGCCCAGCGCGGCCAGCGACGCGGCGATGCCCATCACGTTTCCGAGGAAGCGCTGCGCGTCGACTTCGGCGGCCGTGGGCCGGGTCGGGTCCACCGCGCTCGGCATCGCCGGCAGGCCCCACACTCCGCCCGCCACCGTCTTCTTCAAGAAGGTGTCGTAACAGGAGGAGTTGCTGCCCCCCGCGTACGCGCGCAGACACTCCACCTGCTCCGCGATGACCTCGGAGGAGTTGCCGAGGGCCGACATCCACTTCGCGACTTCCGCCGGGTCGGCGTAGGCATCCACCAGATGCGAGCGCGTCAGGCGCCCCACGCGCTCCCGCAGCGGCGTGGGCAGCGGCGGGGTCTCCGGCTTGGAGGGCGCGTTGAGTTCTTCGAGGATGTAGCCGGTTCGCAGGAAACAGCCGCTCGACAGGGCGGCCATCGCCGTCAGGCACAGCAGGTACGTGCTACTTCGGTTCACGAGGTCCCCCGTCAAGGAGCGCATGGCGGGGTCCCAGGAAGCGGACAGCGAGGCACCCCTTCGTCACATCGCAACGGTGACGTTAGCGCATGCGGCCCACGCGGGAGGGACGACAAACGAAAGGCCCACCCCTCGGGAGAGGTGGGCCTCGTGCTCCTGGACTTCGAGCCGTGGGGTCCGTGAGGCCCTACGGGTACACCTCGCGGCGCGTCGTGGTGCCGCCGCGCGGCGGGGTGATGACCCCTTCCGCGTGGACGCGCTGGCGCTTGCTCACGCCCAGCCCCGCGCCGAGCACCGAGGCGACGAGCCCCAGCAGCAGCGCGCCGAAGACGCCCCAGAAGGCGCGCCCCGTCTTGTCCGCGGCCTGGAGCGCGCCCTGCTGCACCTGCTCACCCACCTGGCCCACCTTCGCCTTGGCGCCGTCAATCTGCGTCTGGACGCGGTTGGCGACGTCCTCCGAGTCCGCCCGCGACAGCCGCGTGTTCTCCGCGATGGAGGTGACGAGCAGCTCACGGTCCACGTTCCCCGTGCGCACCGCGGTGGTGACGATGTCCTTGGTGGCCGCCTCGAGCTGATTGGCGGTGATGGTCGGCTTGCCATCGGCCTTGAGCCGGTCATTCACGGGCCCCAGCGCATCATTGGCATCCAGACCGAACGCCTGGGCCGCGTTCCCACCCTGGGAGGCCGCGCCCGCCACGGCCGCGCCGGTGGCGCCCACGATGCCCGTGGTGGCCTTCAACGCCGTGCCGAGGATGGTGGACACGAGCATGCCCATGAGGACGACGCCGGCAATCGTCGTCAGGCCCCACATCACCGCGCCGTGCATCGCGCCGCCGCCCTTGTCCACCACGCCCGCCGTGCGCGCGGCCAGGAAGCCGCCGATGAAGAGGGCGATGAGCGGGGCGATGAGGCCCCAGATGCCAGTGCCGATGCCCGCCGAGCGCGCGCTGCCGGGATTGCTCGGGTCCACGGAGGACAGGCCGAGCGCGAGGCCCAGCGAGTACAACAGGATGAGCACGCCGAGCGCGACGACGGTGCCGCCGAGGATGGCGCCCCAGCTCAGCTTGAAAGGTGATCCCGCGCTGGCGCCGATGACGCCAGGTTTCTGATTCTCCACAATCGTGGTTGCCATGGGCCGGGCCTCCTGCCGCGGTGAGCACCCAGGGACGAGCGTGCTCGGGTCCGCGGCAAACATGGGCATCGTCGAGCAACGGACGATTCCACTCCCCAAGGACGCTCCCTCGTCGAGAGGGAGACGGCAGGGGCTCACCGCAGGCCGAGTGCCGCCATGAGCACGTCCTCGCGCGCCACCACGGGCGAGCGGGGAAGGGCTTCCAATGAGAAGGCTCGCACCAGCGTGTCGAGTGTCCTCGGGCTCCCATCGCCCAGCCCGCTCCACGCGGCGAGCAGGCCGAGCACCCGCTCGGGAGCAAGTCCGCGCTCCCTCAGCTCCGCGAGCGCGAAGGCACCCTCGCGCTTGGCGAGGCGCTTGCCGTCCTCTCCATTCACGAGTGGGACGTGGAGGAAGTCAGGCGCCCGCTCACCCAGCGCCGAGTAGAGCTGGAGCTGGCGGGGCGTGGAGGACAGCAGGTCATCACCGCGCAGCACGTGGGTGATGCCGGTGGCCGCATCGTCCACGACGACGGCGAGCTGGTAGCTGGCGACCCCGTCGTTGCGGCGCACCACGAAGTCGCCCACCACCGCGTCCACGTCCTGCGCGTAGGGACCCATCAACGCGTCGATGAAGCGCACCTCTCCGGGGCGGGTGCGGAAGCGGTACGCGGGGGCTCGCGTCTTCGCGCGCTCGACGCGTTGTTCCACGGTGAGGTGGGCGCAGGTGCCGGGATAGCGGGGGCCTTCCTCGGAGAGTCCGTGGGGCGCGCTGGCGGCGCGGGCAATCTCGCCCCGCGTGCAGAAACACGGGTAGACGAGACCTTCCTTCTCCAGCGTGGCGAGCGCGTCGCTGTAGAGGTCGTCGCGCTGACTCTGGACCAGGGGTGTCTCGTCCCAGTCGAGGCCGAGCCAGCGCAGGTCCGCCATCAAGTCCTCCACGTACTGGGGCTTGCAGCGCGCGCGGTCCAGGTCCTCGATGCGAAGGAGGAAGCGGCCTCCGGCGGCGCGGGCCTGGAGCCAGCCGAGCAACGCGCTGCGGATGTTGCCCAGGTGCATGCGCCCGGTGGGGCTGGGAGCGAAGCGCCCGCGAAAGCCGCTCATGGCCGGACCAGCGGCTTGCGGATGGGTTCCACGGGCCTGCGGGTGGGCACGGGCGCGGCGGGCTTCACCGGCTCCGACGTGGGGACGGCGTACACCGTCTGCGCGGCGCGAGTGACGCGCGAGGAACCCGGCGTGGGCGACAAGGGCACGGCTTCCGCCAGCCCCGCTTCCACGCCGCGAGAGGCGAGCTGCGCCGCGAGCGCGCGCAGGGGCTCCCCGGCATCGAGCAGCTCCAGGTCCATCGCGATGCGCGGGAGTCGGCGAGGCGTCGAATCTCCCGGGGCGAACACGAAGGCATCGAGCGCGAGCCCGAGGCCCGAGCGGGATAGGGTGCCGAGCACGATGAGGTCCGCGCTCGACTCGCGTCCCAGCGTCGTCGCGGCCTGGAGCGCGGAGGCGTCCAGGTGGTTGCCGGAGAGGGCGAGGGCCAGCGAGGCCGAGGCGCCGGTGCCGGATGGCTGAATCGTGGTGGTCACCTCGCGCTCGGGGAGCGCCTCCACGACGCCACCCACGGGTTCGCCGGAGGGAAGGGTGGCGCGCCACAGATGCGCGCCGGGCGGCACCTGCGTGACACGGACGGGCGTGGTCCCCACGGAGGCTCCATCGAGGATGACTTCGAGGCCCTGTGGAAAGGACTCGAAGCGGAGGATGCCGCGCGGTTGAGTGGCGTGGGCCGCGCGGACGCGCTCGACGGTGTGAGCGAAGAGGGGCGAGGTGGCGGCCAGGGGCAGCGAGCGACCTGGGGCCACGGCCAGCGCGTGGGTGAGCGCGCTCGCGGCGTCTTCATCGCGGCCGATGGCGTAGCGCACGGCGGCGCGCAGGGCGTACGTGTCCGCGAGCGCGGCGCCGTCCTGGAGGTGGGTGGCGTTCGCGGCATAGGCAGCCAGGGCGCGGCCGAGGGCGGACTCCGCGCGGGTGAAGTCCCGGGCCGCGCGCGCGGTGACGGCTTCCTGCACGGCGGCCCGCGCGGCGGTGAGTGCGTCCGCTTGCGCGTCGGAGACGGGAGTCACGGGGGGCTCCGCGAGGGCCAGCCCCTCCATGCCATGAAGCTCCGAGGCGAGCCGCGCGGCGAGTCGTGGACCCGCGCGCGCGGGCACGTCTCCTGAGATGGCCTGGAAGGGCAGCACGGCCACCTTCTTCCGAGGCGCGCGCTGGGGCGCGGCGATGGAAGAGGCACCCAGGAGGAGGCAGAGCAGGAGCGCGAGTCGCGTCATGGTCGGAGCGGGGAGGAACCGACCGATTTCCTAGCACGGAGCCGAGAGTCGCGCTCCGCCCCACCGATGTGGGGCAGGGCGTGTGCTCCCGGCTTCGATGTGGAGGTCAGGTCCTCCCGCTGATGGTCCTCCTGCCTGTCATCGGGCTCCCCGTGGTGGTCGTCGCCTCCATGCGGCGCCATGGGAAGGTGAGTGCGAGTGCCAATCCCGCGAGCCCCACGATGCAGTAGATGAGGCGGGAGAGAGCGCTCGCCTGGCCCTGCGTGTCGCCACCGAAGATGGCGTTCACGAGGTTCCAGTTGAAGAAGCCAATCAGGCCCCAGTTGATGGCGCCGATGATGGCGAGCACGGCCGTCACCTTCGCGAGTGTGGACCTCAATCGGTCTCCGTCCTGTCGTTCCATGGCCTGTCTCCTCGTGTCGTCATGAGTTTGAGCCGAAGGTGCTCGGTGCCTCTCGGCGTGACCGGGGCCGTCGGTGTCCATCGGTCTTCAATCTACGGAGCCCCTGGAGCGCCCGACGCGATGGCCTGGCCGTCCTCGTGTTTCGCGGCGCTGCGGTCGAGGTGTCGCGCCCACGCTCATCGAGGCCAGAGGCGTTCCAGCGGAGGGCCCACTTCCCGAGGGGCGTCTCGGAGCCAGGGACTGCTCATCATCTGGGGCGATGAAACAGGATGCGAGGAACAGGAGAGACCCTTCCCGTCATCGCGCCTTGAAGGTCGCGCTCGGCGTCGTGGCCATGGCGTTGGTGCTGATTGTCGGCGTGTTGGTGGCCAATCCATCCTGGCTCGCGCAGCGACTGCGCGGACAGGTGGAGACGGCCGCCACCCGTGCCCTCGGTCACAAGGTGACTCTCGAGAAGCTCGACGCCCAGTGGTTTCCGAAGCCCGGCGCCACGATGACGAACTTCCGCGCCGAGGGCGAAGGGAACGAGCCGCCCTTCCTGGAGGCCTCACGCGCGACGGCCACCGTGCAGCTCTGGCCGCTCATTCGAAGCCTCGGCAAGGACGTGCGCGTGGGCTCGGTGAAGCTCGAGGAGCCC
Organism: Corallococcus terminator; assembly: GCF_049194865.1. Classification (GTDB taxonomy): domain Bacteria; phylum Myxococcota; class Myxococcia; order Myxococcales; family Myxococcaceae; genus Myxococcus; species Myxococcus terminator_A. The sequence goes on from NZ_JBLZWL010000002.1 coordinate 46,828, forward strand.
CGGGTGAACCTGGTCCGGCGTGGCGATGGGACCTGGAACTACGAGTCCGTCGGAAGTGCTCCAGCAGCCCCCAGCGATGGCAAGGAGTCCGGAACAGAGGGGACAGAGGCCTCCGTGGAGCGCCTTCGGATTGAGAACGGCGTCGTACAGGTGACGGACCGGCAAGCGGCGGGAGGCACGGCCGCGGTGGCGCTCCAGGACCTCGATGCGGACCTGAAGCACGTGGGGCCTGGCCTGCCGCTCGAGGGCACGCTGAAAGCGGCGGTGGCCGCCTCGAAGCAGAACGTGGAGATGGACTTCAAGGTCGACCCGCTGCCCACCGGCAAGCCCGGGCCCGGTGTGCCCTGGCCCAAGGTGACGATGAAGCTGCGCGGCAGGGACCTCTCGGTGAGCGCGGTGCGTGACTTCCTTCCGTCGTCGGCGACGGAGTCCTTCACCGGAGGCCTGGTGGATGTCGACGCGGAGGTGACGACGAAGCCGCAGGGGCAGTACGCCCTCACGGGCCATGGAGCGGCGAAGGGGCTGAAGCTCCGAGGTGACCCGGCGAGCGGCGCGTTCGATTTCAACTCGCTCATCGACCCCGACCACCTGAAGGCCACGAAGGTGAACTTCACGCGCCTCTCGCTCGCCGGGCCGGGTGTCGACCTGGGGGGGACGGCCTCGGTGCAGATGGCACCTCCGCGCGTGCGGTTTGCGTTGGAGGGGAAGGAGCTCGACCTGCAGCACCTGCTCGGGGCGCTTCCCAATGAGCCGAAGAAGGAGTCCACCTCGACTGCCACCGCGCTTCCCTCCACGGTGCGAGCGCGGCTCGGAAAGGTGGAGGTGGACGGGACGCTCAAGCTCGGGACGCTTCGTCACGGGAATCTCCAGGCGACGAACGTGGACGCGCAGGCGAAGTTGGACGAAGGGGTGCTGCTCATCGAGAAGGGCGGGGCGACGGTCTACGGAGGACGAGCGGACCTCACGGGGACGAAGGTGGACCTCACGAAGTCCCAGCCCGCGTGGACGCTGAAGGCGAACCTGGAGGGCATGGACACCGCGCAGGCCTTTCAGGCGTTGTCCGGACAGTCGTCGCTGCAAGGCCTCGCCAGTGGGGAACTCCAACTCGATGGCAGTGGCTTGGACTGGGCGCGGGTGCGCAACGGTGTCACGGGGCGCGGGAACGTGCGGCTGAGCAACGGTGTGCTCACGACCGCGGACCTTGGGGGCGCGGTGGCTCCGGTCCTGTCGCAAGGTCTCTCGGCGCTGGGGCAGAAGGGGGCGGCGGGGACGGTGCGGAAGGCGGGGCAGGGCACGCAGTTGAAGGACTTGACCGCGCGCTTCAGCGTCAAGAATGGCTGGATCTCGTTCACCCAGCCCATGGCGTTCCAGTCGGATCTGGGCAACGGGACGCTGGATGGCCGGGTGGGATTGGATCAACGCCTGGAGCTCAAGGGGACGATTGATGCGTCCAAGGAGTTCGTCTCGGGCCTCACGGGAGGCGCGGTTCCCCTCAAGGCGCCGGTGTCCGTTCCGCTCACCATCACCGGGACATTGAAGGCGCCCATGGTGAACGCGGGGAGTCCGGGGGATATCGCGAAGGGCCTGCTCCCCGGAATGGTGCCGAAGAGCATCGAGGACCCTGTGAATCAGGCACGCAAGAGCCTGGGCGGGCTCTTGAAGAGGCCCGGCAAGAAGTAGGGACCGGGTTACTTCGCTGGAGGGTGGATGGGCTGGGGCTTCAGGCCATGACGTTGCTTGAAGTCCGGCCACTCGCGCACGAAGACCTGGGTGACTCCTGGTGCGGGGCTCTCACCGAGGCGCTCGCGCAGAAGCTCGAAGGCGAGGATGGCCCAGTGGGGTGGAGGGTTCTCGGTGGCGACCGTCTCGAGGACATTCGCGACCACGCGGTTGACGTCCTTGCTGGGAAAGCCGCGAAGGAGCTTGAGTAACAGCGCGAATGTGGGGTCGAAGGAGGGAAACGCGACGATGTCGTGAGCGAGTTCCTCGCGATAGCCGCGGACCCGTGCGGTGTCGTCAGGAGAAGCCCTCGGGTTGTAGAAGGAACGGACCGCGTCGAACTCTTCGGCGGCCAGACCGAATACGCCATCCCACCGTGTCACTGGATGGACCGCAGCGAGCACCCTCCAGTCCCAGTGCGCCTTCTCGAAGTCGGGGGCCTCCCCCGCAAGACGTGCTTGAGTCCATCGGTCCAGAGCCTGCCGGGCCGCTGTCACCACCCGTCGATATGCGTCCACATCCGAGTCGCTGGCTGGGAAGCGCGTCCCACAGAACAGGCTCCCGGCCGACCACTGGCCTCGGACCTTTTCGAGGAATGCGACGACCTTGAGTCCGACTCTGAATTGCACCTGCGTGTTGCACGGGAACTCGGGCGTGAAGAGCACCTTGATGTGCTCTCCGATGCTCCCCGAACCCTTCCATGCTTCCCGAACCTTCAACGTCGCAAGGGCGTTGTCCCCCCACGGACTGGGGTCATCCGAGGACTTCGGAAGCGCACTTACGTTCTCGACGTCTGCCCAGACAATGAGCCGGGCCTCGTGTGTCAGTTCCCAGAGCGTTTGCGGCGAAGGAGGAAATGAGGCGCTGGCTTGGGGCGCATGGCTGAGCACGGTGACCAGTGCCAGGGCGAGAAATCGATAGGTCGTTCTGGCGACTGTCCACCGCGACGCGGCGGGTGTGGATGGCGCGGTTTGACGTGCGCGGGGTGATTGCTCACGCATGGGGGCATCTCCTAGGGGCGCAGGAGCATCCCGTTTCACGCCCGCAGGTCGCTCACGCGGACTCCATCTCTGCATCATGCTTTCATCACGAGGCCGCCCAGATTGCAGCCTACTCGCTCGCGCGACGGCCTCCATGAACCCGAGGGATGGCTCTAGAGGGAAGGAGCGTCACCTGGCCCAGGGACTCGGCGGGGTGGGGGAAGCGGAAGAGGTCGGGGCTTCAGGCCGTGGCGTTTCTTGAAGGCCAGCCAGTCTCGCGCCACTTCGGTAGCGTTCGCGGCCTTGGATTCATCGAGGTTGGTTGAGGGGATTTCGTACCAGGGTCTTCTCCATCCGGGCTTCTCGCCGTAGCGCTCACGTAGCCGGTCGATGGCGAACCCCGCCCAATCGGGTGCTCCCTTCTCGGTGATGAGTGTTTCGAGGATGTTCGCGGCCGTCCTGTCGACGACCTTGCTGGGGTAGCCGTGCAGCGCGGCGAGCATCTGCGGCAGCTTTGAGTCGAAGGGCGGATGCTCCACCAACGCGCGAGCCAGTTGCTTTCGCTGGGCTGGGGTCAGTCCGGGGCCCAGCGTCGCCCCATACAATCCATCCCAGCGCGTCGCTGGATGAAGCGAGGCGAGCACATGCCAGTCCCGCCGTGCCGCCTCGAACTCGGGTGTCTCCTGGCCATTCCCGGTCGGCACCCTGAGGGCTTGTGCCTCTCGTGCCGCCGTCACCACTCGGCGAAAGGCCTTCACTTCCGAGGGAGTCTCCGGATAGCGGGCTCCGTAGGACAAGGCCACGGTGTGCCATTGGCCACGCTGCTTCATCAGGAACGCGACGACCGCGAGACCGGGTTCGTAATGAGCGGGCGTTGGACAATCGAGGTTCGACGCGAAGTGGACGTCGATGTGCTCGCCCGGCTGCGCCGAACCCTTCCACGTCTCCCGGACCTTGAGTGTCGCGACGTCGCTGTCGTCCGGGAACCGCGGCGCGGAATGGGCCACCCGTGGCAATGGACTCACTCTCTCCACGTCCGCCCAGACGACGAGTTCTGCCTCTTGAGTCAGGGGCCAGAGGGTCAGCGGTGCGATGGAATCGGCCTCGGCGCGCGGGGCGTGGACGAACAAGGCGAGCAACGTCAGGACTCGCAGTCCGGAGAGCTTCCCTACCTCCATCCGCGATGGAGGAAAGCCGGGCCTGCCGCCAAGCTCACGATGGGAGGACTGAAGCATGGATGCAGCATCCCGGGTTCGACCATGCCGATGGTCGCGTGGGCTCCATTGCTCCGTCATCCTTCTGTCATGGCGCACGCTTGGTGGGCAGCACCTCCTACGCAGAAGCCGCTTCCCCTCCCTCCGCATCCAGGGAGAATGCCCGCACCCGGCCGGCCGTTGCCCGGGCGGGAGATTCGATGCGCTTCATCCACTGCTCCGACGTCCACATCACCGACGACTACTTCGCGCTGCCCCTGCGCCGGCTCGGCTGGCGTCGCTGGGTCGCCCTGGCCGAGCTCACCGTGGGTGGCCGCGCGAAGCGCTACGCCCGCGCCCCCCACGCCCTCTCCGCCATCGCCCGCGAGGTGCAACGCCACGCGGCCGACCACTTCATCCTCTCCGGCGACCTCACGGCCTACGCGCTCGACAGCGAGTTCCGGGGCGCCCGCGAAGCCCTGGGCCCCCTCGCGGAGGACCCGCGCCGCTGCACCATCATCCCCGGCAACCACGACGTCTACACGCCGGGCAGCCACAAGAAGGGCCGCTTCGCGAGCCACTTCGGCCACCTGCTGGAGAGCGACCTGCCCGAGTATCGCCGCGAAGGCGCCTTCCCCTTCGTGCGCCTCGTGGGCACCGAGGCCGCAGTGGTGGGCCTGCTGTCCGCCCGCGTCCCGCCCACTCCGGGCCTGTCCTACGGTGTCATCGGCGACGCGCAGCTCGCGGGGCTGGAGGCCTTGCTGAAAGATTCTCGGCTGGAGGGGCGCGCCGTGTTCGTGGTCGTCCACCATGCCCCGCTGACCCGCCAGGGCCAGGCGGACCACTGGCACCACGGCCTGCGCGACGCCCAGGCCCTGCTTCGCCTGCTCCCAGGGCCTCGCTACGCCGTGCTCCACGGCCACATCCACCAGCGCTACCACCACCCCGCCACCGCCGAGCGCCCCCACATCTTCGGCGCCGGGTCCTCCACCGAGGCCGGTCACGAGGGCTACTGGCTCATTGAAGTGGCCGGGGGCCAGGTGGTGGGAGGACAGCCCCAGACGCCGGCCCTGTGACAGCCAGCGCTCATGGCGGTAGAAAGTGCTCATGACGCATCCGCCGCACGCACCGCCGTCCACGGATTTGAGCCTGGAAGAGTACAAGGCGCTGCGCGCCCTTCAGCGCGCCGTGGATGACCTGCTGGAAGAGAGCCTCCGCGAGCGAGAGAACCTCGCCCAGTCCTTCCGCCGCTGCTTCCCGCCCATCCTCGCCCTCACCGGCGCCCGCGCCGTGGCGCTGACGACGCGCGACGAGGAGCTGCGCGTGCAGACCTGGACCGAGGGCGACTGGGGCGAGGACTTCCCTGGCCCCCTGCTGGAAGGCGCCTCCGGGGCCCGACGCCTGGGCGCCGACACGCTCGTCACCCAGCCGCTCGACGTCGCCGGAGACCGCGTGGGCTCCTTCGGGATGGTCTTCAAGGGAGACCACACGTCACCCGAGGCCTCCGCGCGAGCCCTGCGCGTGCTGGACACCATCGCCGAGCAGCTCGACACGGTGCTGTGCATGGTCCACACCGCGTCGGAGAAGCACCAGCTCATCATCCAGTGCAACGCCCACCTGGCCAACCCCGTGTTCGAGGTGGGCATGGACCAGGCGGTGCTGACGCTGGCCCAGCGCGTGCGCCTGCCCACCTTCCTCCTGCTCTACCGCGACGCGGTGCGGGCCCAGGTGCTGCACTACCGCATGTACCGCCACGGCCACCTGGAGTTCGAGAGCGGCGAGCAGCCCAGCCCGGATTTGGAGAAGGCCCTGCGCCAGTACGGCCACCGGCTCCTGGCCTCCGAGGTCTCCGCGCTGCACCAGCTGCTCCCCGGCCGCACCACGGAGGCCGTGCTCATCTCCGGCGCCGCCACCAGCGAGCCGTTGGGCAAAATCGCGGTCTCCTGCGACGAGGGCTTCTCCGCCTACGCCATGGACCTCATCCGCGTCCTGGCCTCCACGCTCAGCCAGCGCCTGCTCGACTACAACCGCGAGCGCATCCACCTGTCGCAGTTCTTCCCCAACGCCATCATCGACGCGCTGTTGCAGGACCCCAACTACGCGCAGCACCTGCGCGCGCAGGACCAGGAGGTCGGCATCCTCTTCGCGGACATCAACGGCTTCACCCGCATCTGCGAGCACGGCTTCGACAGCCCGCGCAGCATCGCCCGCTTCGTGGACGAGTGGAGCGCGCGCGCCGTGGACAGCATCTGGGAGCACGGCGGCGTGTTCGACAAGATGGTCGGCGACTGCGTCATCGGCCTCTTCGGCCCGCCCTTCTTCAAGTCCAGCCGCGTGGAGCGCGCGCAAGCCACCGTGCGCGCCGCGTGTGACATCCAGGCGCTCACCGCCGCGCTGGGCGCTCGCGAGGAGGTGGTGGCGCTGTGCGAGCGCGTGAAGCTGCCCGGCCTGGGCGTCGCCGTCGGCGTCAACCTGGCGAACGCCAACTGTGGCCTCTTCGGCCCCAACCGGCAGTACACCGCGTTCTCCAGTGGGATGAATCAGGCCGCGCGACTCCAGTCGCTGGCGGGCTTCCGGGAGACGCTGGTGATGGCGAGCGCGCGGGAGGCGCTGGTGGGCTCACGAGAGCCGTTCGTCCAGCGCCTGCGCTTCGGCGCGCTCACGGAGACGCCGGTGAAGAACGTGGCGCAGCCGCTGCGCCACTACCGCATGGAGCCGCTCACGCCGTGAGGTGCGAGGCCGCGTAGCGCCGGGAGAAGTGGATCCACCGGCGCTCGTCCACCTCCACCTGCCACTCGGAGTTGGGCGTCAGCGGCAGCCGCTGCTTGAGGAAGCTCTCCAGGTGGTCCGCGGCCTTCACCGGCGTGAGGCCCGGCGCGCGGAACGCGATGTGGAGCGAGACTTCCAGCCCGTCGGACACGTCGACGGATGCGCAGATGCGCAACGCGCCCACGCGCCGCTGATAGAGCGTGTTCTGCCCAGGCCACGCGGCGGGGTCTGTCTCCCGACGAATGACCGCGAGCCAGTTGGACGGCTGGAGGATGAAGTCGAGAAGATCGCTGCTCGCTTCTTCCGTCGTTGCGTGCTCGTGGATGGAAAGCATCGCCCACCTCCCCTGAGAAGCCGATGGAAAGAATGTGCCCACGGCCATGGAGCGTGCAAGAGGCCCCCCGCGGAAACCTCGCGGGTGTCCTCCAGCGACACAAGCTTGCGAAATCAGGTGTGGGGCCGGGACCGCATTCGCCGACGGCGCACGTTAACGGGCGTGGCTGACATGCGCGCGCCCAACCCGCCCCCCGCTCATGGGCTGGTGGGAAGTGAACGGCGGGAGCGTCGCTCCACGGTGGACTTGAGCTGACCACAACCCGCGTCGATGTCGATGCCCCGGCGTTGACGCACGGTGCTGGGGACACCGTGCGACATCAGCACGTCCTGGAAGGCGCGCACCGATGCGGGCTGGCTCGGGTCTCCGTCGTAGCCCACCGTGGGGTTGAGGGGGATGACGTTGACGTGCGCGTCCATTCCGCCCAACAGCGCGCCCAGCGTGTGCGCGTGCTCCGACGTGTCGTTGCGTCCGGCGATGAGCGTCCACTCGAAGAAGATGCGGCGCTTGCGTCGGGCGATGTAGTAGCGGCACGCGTCCATCAGCTCGTCCAGCGGCCAGCGACGTCCCGCGGGCACCAGCGCGGCGCGCTCCGCGTCGGTGGCGCCGTGGAGGCTGACGGCGAGCTGCACGGGCCGGTCCTCGTCCGCGAGCCGGCGGATGCCGGGCACCACGCCCACCGTGCTCAGCGTGATGAAGCGCGGCCCCATCGCCAGGCCCAGCGGGTCCACCAGGACATCCACCGCGGCCAGGGTGTTGTCGTAGTTGTGCAAGGGCTCGCCCATGCCCATGAGGACGACGTTGCGCAGCGACTCGCCCGTCTCGCGGAGGATGCGCTGCACGTGGAGGATCTGCCCCACGATTTCGCCCGGGGTGAGGTGGCGTGAAAGACCCATCTGCCCCGTGGCACAGAAGACGCAACCCATGGCGCAGCCCGCCTGGGTGCTGATGCACACCGTCGCACGTCCCTTGAAACGCATGAGGACGGTTTCAATCGTCTGACCGTCTTCCAGACGCAGCAGGAGCTTGTGGGTGAAGCCGTCGGAGCTGAAGGCCTCGTGGTGCGTGGCCAGGTGGCTCAAGCGGGTGCGCTCACGCAGCGTGTCTCGCAGGTCCGCGCGCAGGCCCTGCACTTCGTCGAGCGCTCGCGCCTGCTGACGGTACAGCCCGCTCCACAAGACGTCGCGGTGGTGGGGCCGGAAGCCCCAGTCGGACAGCAGCGCGCCCAGCGCGGGCCGCGTCAAGTCGTAGAGGTTGGTGGGCGTGTCGGACGGCATGGCCAGGGCTCCAGATAACACACCCGGGCCGGCGTCACCCGGGGCCGCGCGGGCAAGGGGCAGGGGCTGCCGAAGCCTCCCACCTGGGATATCCGGCGGGCGGCCCGGCGAGCCCCTGGCAAGCGCTGCCGGTGCGGGCGACCGTGCACAGCTTGTCCCGCCATGGGTCTCGCGATTGAGCAGGAGGAATTTCTTCCGGAAGACCACGCGCGGTTCTCGCAGCGGCTCGCGGAGAACCTGGAGGCGCTGCGCGCGCTCCTGGCGCGGCCGGGCTTCGGTGAGGGGCCGACGACGATTGGCGCGGAGCTGGAGCTGTTCCTCGTCGACTCGATGGGCTTTCCGCTGCCGGTGAACCAGCGGGTGCTGGCGGAGACGAAGGACCCGCGCGTGACGCTGGAGGTGGACCGCTTCAACCTGGAGGTGAACTTGAGCCCGGGTCCCCTGGCGGGCCGGCCCTTCACCGCGCTCCAGGCGGAGTTCGAGGACTCGCTGCGAGAGGTGCGGCGCGCGGCGGCGACGCAGGGCGCGCGGGTGGTGGCCATTGGCATCCTCCCCACGCTGCGAGTGGCGGACCTGGGCCCCCACGCGCTCACCGCCCAGACGCGCTACCACGCGCTGAACGCGGCCATCCGCCAGCGGCGCACCGCGCCCTTCCAGGTGGCCATCAACGGTGAAGAGGAGGCGCTGAAGCTCGCGTGGGACGACGTGACGCTGGAGGGGGCGAACACGTCGCTCCAGTTCCACCTCCGCGTGAAGCCGAAGGACTTCGCGCGCCTGTACAACGCCGCGCAGCTCGCCACCGCGCCAGCGCTGGCCGTCTCCGGCAACTCGCCGCTGTTCCTGGGGCGCAAGCTCTGGGACGAGACGCGGGTGGCGCTGTTCCGTCAGGCGATGGATGACCGGGGCGAGCCGGGCGAGGGTGGCTTCCAGCCCCATGCGCGCGTGACGTTCGGCCACGGGTGGGCTCGCGAGGGTGCGTACGAGCTGTTCGCGGAGGCGGTGGCGCTGCACCCGCCGCTGTTGCCGGTGGTGGGCAAGGAGTCCGCGCTGGACCGCGTGGCGGAGGGCGGAGTGCCCGGCCTGGAGGAGCTGCGCCTGCACCAGGGCACCGTGTGGTCCTGGAATCGCGCGGTCTATGACCCGAAGGACGCGGGCCACCTGCGCATCGAGCTGCGCGCGCTGCCCGCGGGTCCCACCGTCGTGGACATGGTGGCCAACGGCGCCTTCGTGTTGGGGCTGACGCTCGGGCTGGCCGAGCGCATGGACGCGCTCCTGCCGGCGCTGCCCTTCGCGCATGCGGCGGGCAACTTCATCCGCGCGTCGCGGCGGGGGCTGGACGCGGAGCTGCTGTGGCCGGGCGAGTCCGCGCCGAGCCCGCGCGTCACGCCCGTGGTGGACCTGCTGCGTCAGCTCATCCCGGTGGCGCGGCGAGGGCTCCTGTCGGCGGGCGTGGAGGCCGATGAGGCGGACCGGATGCTGGACATCATCTCCAAGCGCGTCGAGCTGCGGCGCACGGGCGCGCGCTGGCAGCGGCAGATGCTGACCCGCCTGGAGGCTCAGATGCCGCGCCAGGATGCGCTGGCGGCGATGCTGGAGCGATACATGGAGCATGCTGCTTCAGGGCTGCCCGTGCACGAGTGGCCCGTGGAGTGAAGGCTGGAGCGTGAGACCCGCCGGGCGGGCGTCCGGCGGGTTGTGCATTGCGAGGAGGCCGGTCTCGGGTTGAATATCAGCCCGCCCGGTGCGTCAGCGACCGAGCACCCCGCCTCCGCGCTCATGCTCCGACTCCTCCCGTCGCTGTTGCTGCTCGTTGTCCTTGGTAGTGCCTGCTCCACCCTGCGCGGTCGCGCCGACGAGCTGGCTCGCAACGGCCAGTTCGACGAGGCCGCCGCCATCTACGACGAGCTCGTCACCAAGAGCCCCTTCGAGAAGGACCTCGTCAACGAGCGCGACGGCCTGCGCGGCAAGGCGCTGGGACAGCTGTTGGGCAACGCCCGGCGCTATCGGCTGGAGGGCATCGACGAGAAGGCGGAGGACGACCTCCTGCGCTTCCTGGACCGCCGCGCGCAGTGGAACTCCAAGCTGAACGGTGGCCTGGAGAGCTCGCTGCTGGAGGAGATGGAGGGCACGCACAAGCACCTGCGCCTCACCATCAGCACGCCCGCGAGGCAGGGGCTCGCGCTGACCGCGGAGGAGTCGCTCGCGCGCAAGCGCCCGCTGCTGGCGCACAAGGAGATGGTCGTCATCCATCGGGAGATGGAGTCCGTGGTGCTCCAGAGCGGCAAGGACGGATGCCAGCGGCTGCGCGACGTGCCCTCCGAGGATGCACCCCACTGGCGGGAGCTGGTGTCGCGCTACTGCCGTCACTGGCGCGAGTTCGCCCCCGAGCCGCCTCCGGCCCCCGAGCTCACCGCGTCACCGACGTGGACGGGCCAGGTGATGGGGCTGGACTCCGCGCGCATGGACCTGCTGCGCGGCAAGCTCACGCACGCCTTCGAGGCCTCGCCCTGGTTCTCTCCCGCCGCGCGCTACCGCCCGGAGCTGTCGCTGGGCGGCCGCTTCGCCACGCTCCGCGACAGCCGCTCCGTCGAGCTGACCGCCCCCTATACCGAGAAGGTCCCCTACACCGACCACGAGGAGCGCACGGAGACGGTGGAGGTGCCCTACGACACGGAGGAGGAGTACACGGACAAGGACGGCAAGAAGCAGACGCGCAAGGTGACCAAGGTGCACACGTACACGCGCAGCTTCACCGTCGCCGTGACGCGCTACAGGGACGTAGCTCGCACCTTCGAGTTTCACGCGCTGCGTCTGTCGGTGGAGCACCAGCTCACCTTGTCGTCCTCGGGCGTACTGGATGTCCAGCGTGGGGCCATGTCGGCGGTGCTCCAGGACCACCTCTCCGAGTCCGCCTACGAGCACGACGTCAGCTTCGGCCCCGGCGACGTCTCCCCCAGCCGGGCGAACTTCACCTCGCCGGAGTCCTGGCTCGAGCAGCGCGTGGACCAGATGAGCGCGCGCTTCGCCCAGACGCTTCGGGAGCACTGGCGCGAGTCCTACTGCACCACGCCCGCACGCACATTGGATGAGGCTGCCCGCTGTGCGCGTGCCGGCCTCACGCTCCCTACTCCTGCATACCAGGTTCTTTCGGAAGTCCTCGGGGACGACGCAGCGCGTGTACCGTCCTTGTTCGTGACGCGGTGACGCGCTGCAAGACAGCCTCGTCAGCTACTCAGCGGGTCAATCCCGACTGAGTTGAGACCGGGTGGATTGTTCCCGTCTTCTGACGTGAAATACCCGTGAGTGCGGGTCAGACTGGTTTGTCACTATTCGTACTCAGCAGCGGAAATTTCACACAGAGGACCGTATGCATCCGAATGAAGGTCGAAGTGTCGCTCGTCGTAGGACCCTCGCGATGTGGATGGCTTCTTCCCTGGCGCTCGCCGCGTGCGGCCCCGCGGAACTGGAGGAGACCGCTTCTGCGCGGGACGCTGTCGTGGTGGAGCAGGCCGGTGCCCTGGAGACGGAAGGACTCGTCGCGGACCGCCGCATCATCGTCTACCTCACGGGCAGCCAGTCGCTGTACGCGGTGCAGGATGGCCGGTCGACGCTGGTGGCGAAGCGCAGCGGCGCGCCGTCGGTGTCTCCGGATGGCCGCGAGGTCGTCTACGCGAAGCTGCCGGACTCGTGGAACGTGGGCGACGCGGTGACGCGCACCGAGCTGCACGTCTACAACGTGAAGAACGGCAAGGACGACAAGCTGACGTCGGGTCAGGATGACTTGGACCCGTCGTGGACGCCGGACGGCAAGCGCATCCTGTTCCAGTCGAAGAATCGCTCGGGGCTGGCCTCGTTCTGGAGCGTGAAGGCCAACGGCAAGGACCTGGACCAGGTGACGAACAGGGGCGGTCCCCGCTCCACGGACCCGGCCTTCGTACCCACGCCCGCGAGCAGCACCGGCGTGCAGTGGGCGCCGAATGACCGCCGCATCATCGTCTACTTCACGTCCCAGACGAGCGACAGCGAGGTCCGCGTGGTGAGCTTCAACCAGGACCTTGGCGTCGCGTCCGCCTACAGCCTGGGCAAGGGCACCTCTCCGCAGTGGACCGAGCGTGGCACCGTCACCTTCGTGCGCAAGGTGAACGGCCGCGACGTCCGGGTCGAAGTGAGCGTGCAGTAGCAGGTCAAGGCGCGGCGCGAGCTGGGCGCGCCGTGAGCAGGGCTGACTCCGAGGTGGGAGTCAGGTGGCGGGCCGTGAGAAGAGGTTGAATGGCCGCGCGCGGGGATGAGGGGCAATGGAGGCCCTCTCTCGCCGCGGCAAACCTCACGGGGGACTTCTTCAGCCCTCGTCCTCGGCGCCTCGACGCAAACCCAGCATCTTGCGCAGCTCCCGAGCGGACTGGCGGCTGATCTCCACCGCGTGTCCCCGTGCCGTGCGCGCCAGGTAGCCCCCCGTCTCCAGTGGCTCCAGCCGCGCGACGTGGCGCAGGTTGAGCAGCGCCCTGCGGTGCACGCGGTGGAACAGCTCCTCGGGCAGCTTCTCCGCCAGCTCGTTGAGGGTGAAGTCGGTGAGGAACTCGCCCTGCGTGGTGAACACCGTCACCAGCTCGTCATCGAGCGACGCGTGGGAAATGGTCTCCGGGTCCACCAGGACGATGCCCTGCCGCGTGGGGATGGGCAGCCGTGGCAACGCGCGGAGCGGCGCTGCCTTCTCGGGAGGCGGCGTGGTGTCGCGTGGGCGGGCGTCGGCTTCGATGCGCGCGCGGGTGCGCTCCAGGGCCTTCTGCAGGCGCGCGGGCTCCACGGGCTTGAGCACGTAGTCCACGGCGCCGTGCTCGAAGGCCTCCACGGCGTGCTCGGCGTGAGCGGTGCAGAGCACCACGCGCGGGCGTCCCTCGGGCAGGAGGGCCAGCGCATCCAGTCCACTGAGGCCGGGCATGTGGATGTCCAGCAGCACCACGTCCACGCCGCCCGCGCGCACCGCGGCGAGCACGGCCTCTCCATCCGCGGCCTCGCCGCACACCTCCACGTCGGGCAGGGCGCCCAACAGGCGCGACAGCCGCTTGCGGGCGAGCAGCTCGTCATCGGCGATGAGGACTCGCAGCGGTGGGCTCACGTGACGACTCCAGGCAGGGGGCCCGAGCGGGGCAGGGTGACGGTGACGCGGGTGCGGCCCGCTTCGCTGCTCAGGGCCAGGTGCGCCCGGTCGCCATAGGCCAGGGCCAGGCGGCGCTCCACGGTGGGCAGGCCCGCGCTGCCTTCGCGTGGACCCTTGGAGGCGCCGGGGTTTTCAATGGCCACCTCCACGTCCTGCTCGCGCACGCGGACGCCCAGCGACAGGAGGCCCCGGTGGCCCGCGGCCGGGCCGTGCTTCACCGCGTTCTCCGCCAACGGCAGCAGCACGAGCGGCGGCACCGGCACGTTCTCCGCGCCCGCCGACACCTCCAGCGCGAGCTGGAACAGCTCCGGGTCTCGCAGGAGGTGCAAGTCGAAGAGGGTGCGCATCAGCGCCAGCTCCTCCGACAGCGGCCACGTCGCCTTGCGCACGCCGGCGAGCACCGAGCGCAGCATGGTGGACAGGCGCAGCACGGCGGCCTCGGCCACGGCGCCGTCCTCGCGGCACCACTCCGCGATGGCGTTGAGCGTGTTGAAGAGGAAGTGCGGGTCCAGGTGGCTGCGCAGCGCGAGCAACTGCGCCTGCTCCGCCTCCAGCGCGAAGCGGGCCGCGCGGGCGCGCTCCTTCGCCAGCGACTCCTCGAAGCCGATGTCCCGCCCCAGGCCCCAGCCGCCCACGAGGAACAGCGCGTTGCACACGATGAGGTTGGTGGGCTGCGTCAGGAAGGTGGGCCCCATGCCCAGAAGCTTCGGCACCACGAAGCCGGAGGTGAGCACCACGCCGCTGCCCACGGTGCCGTACATCAACACGCGCACGCCGCCATGGCTCAAGTCGAGCCCGCCCGGGAAGAGGACGCGGTAGGAGACGGGGGCCACGGCCACGAAGAGCAGGCACATCAGCACGCCCAGGTGGGGCGCGAGCGGCTCGTGACTGAAGCGCGTCTGCGCGGCGACCAGGGGCGCGGACACCAGGAGGATGGGCACGAGCCTGCGGGGCTCCGCGAGGGCCCGCAGCGTGGCGCGGACGATGGACCCTTCTGGCTTCTCCGACATGCTCCAGCGGGAGCCTACACCCTCGGAGTCCTCACCGCGCGGGCTGCTCCTCCAGCTCCACCTCGAAGGCGTCGACGAGGATGCTGCCCGCCAGGACGACGGGGAAGAGGACGATGGCCGCGAGGACGAGGAGGGGCGTGGGCAGGGTGAGCATTGCGGGCTCCTGAGTCTGGGCAGCATGCCTGCCCAGTCTGACGTGCCCCTGGCGCCGCGCTGGCCGCTCCTCGCTGGACAGTCGTTTCCCGGGGCCGAGCAGTCGCGCTCAGGGCCCCGCCGCCACGAGCGCGTCCGCGAGCAGCAGCCCGTTGCGGATGCAGTCGTTGAGCCCCACGCCCTTGTAGGCGTTGCCCGTCAGGTGGAGCCCGGGCCAGCGGACGAGCCCCTGGTCCACGGCGGCCATCCGCTCCAGGTGCCCCACCGTGTACTGGGGGATGCCCCGGGGCCAGCGGTAGACTTGCGTGAGCGACGGCGTCGCGGTGACACCGGCGAGCGCCTTCAGCTCCTCGCGCGCCAGGGCCACCAGCGCGGGCTCGTCCAGGCCCACCAGGTCCGGCCGCTTCGCGCCTCCCACCATGCAGGTGTACAGCACGCGGCCCGCCTCCACGCGGAAGGGGAACACGGTGGAGGCGTGGATGGAGCCGAGCAGGCGCCGCCCCTCGGCCGGAGGGACGAGGAAGCCGAAGCCGTCCGGTGCGGGTGTCGTCCCCGCGTCGAAGCCCAGGTGCACCACCGCAATCGGCGCGTACTCGATGCCGCCCACGCGCGCCGCCAGCTCCGCGTCCAGGGGATGCAACAGGCCCTTCGTCACGTATGCGGGCGCCGCCAGCACCACCTGACTCGCGTCCAGCTCCGCGCGCCGTCCCTGCTCGCTCACCGCCAGTCGCCACCCACCGTCCACGCGCGACAGCCCCTCCACCGTGGCGCCCACGCGCACGGCGTCCCCCAGCGAGGCGCCCAGTGTGTCGATGAGTGTCCCCAGCCCCCCCGCGAAGGTGCTCAGCGCGCCGCTCAGCTTCGGCGTCGAGCCCGCGGGCAGGGCCTTGCGCTGGGCGCGCTGCGCTTGAATGGCGCCGAGGATGAGGCTGCGATGCTCCCGCTCCAGCTTCACGAGCTGCGGAAACGTGGCGCCCACGCTCAGCCGCTCCACGTCTCCGGCGAAGATGCCCGTCTGCACCGCGTCCAGCAGCACCCGCGTCGCGGTGCGGCCCAGGTGTCGCCGGCCGAAGTCCGCCAGGGACTCGTCCACGCCCGTCGCCGCGCGGCCACTGAACAGCTCGCCGAGGACACGCAGCTTCGCGCCCAGGGGAAGGATGTCCGAGCCGAGGAACGCGGGCGGGGAGGCGGGCACCGAGCGCAGCCGGCCTCGCGTGTAGACATACCGTCGCTTCGCCGCGGGGTCCGCCGCGCGAATCTTGTCTTCCAGATTCAGCGCGGATGCCAGCTCTCGCGTGGCTGGCTCGCGGTCCAGGAAGCTGTTGGGGCCTGTCTCGAGGAGGAAGCCCTGTTGCTCACGGGTGCCCACAGCCCCGCCGAGCCGGGGAGCTGTCTCCAGGACAACGGCATCCCTACCGCGTGAGCGCAATCGCCAGGCGACGACCAGACCTGAAATCCCACCTCCTACGACGGCGACAGTCATCGGTTGTCCCTCCTGAATCAAATTTTCCGGTGACCAGCGTGCACTCAGTCCTCGTCAACATTCCGTGTTTTGCCAAGGACAACCATTCGGCGCGTTAATGAAGGGTATGCGCTACGTCATCACCGGAGCGAGCAGGGGCATTGGTTTCGAGTTCGTCCACCAACTCCTCGAGCGCGGCGACATCGTCGACGCCGGGGTGCGCACCGAGGAGGGACTTCAGCGGCTGGAGCCTTTGACACGCGGCAGTGCGGGGCGGCTGCGCATCCACGCGCTCGACGTGGCGGAGGAGAAGAGTGTCAGGGCCTTCGCCTCGGCGGTGAGCAAGGAGCCGGTGGACGTGCTCATCAACAACGCGGGAGTCCCGGGGTTGTGGTGCGCCCTGACGGACGTGGACTACGCGGACGTGGTGCGCACGTTCGCCGTCAACGCGCTGGGGCCGCTGCGTGTCACCAGCGCGCTGTTGCCCGCACTGCTGCGCGGCGTCGCGCGCAAGGTGGCGCACGTCACCTCTCGCATGGGCTCGCTGGCGGCGAACAACGAGGGCGGCGCGTATGCCTATCGGATGTCCAAGGTCGCGCTGAACATGGGCGTGCGCAACCTGTCCAATGACTTGCGCGGCCAGGGCATCGTCTCCGTGTTGCTCCACCCCGGCTGGGTGCAGACGGACATGGGCGGGCCGGATGCGCCGCTGCCACCGGGCGACTCGGTGCGCGGCATGCTGAACATCATCGACGGGCTGCGCGCCGAGCACAGCGGTCGCTTCTTCGACTACCAGGGTGAAGAGGTGCCCTGGTAGCCGACGCGGACGCGTCACGGGTACAGCATCTGCGCGTGCCAGCCATCCGGCTCGCGCAGGTACACGTGTCGGTCATGCAGGCGGCTGACGCGGGCGTGCCAGAACTCGATGCGGTCCGGCACCACGCGGAAGCCGGACCAGTGCGGAGGCCGGGGCACGTCCTTCCCGGCGTAGCGCTGCTCCACCTCCTCCACGCGCGTCTCCAGGTCGTCGCGCGCGCCGAGCCGCTGGCTCTGGAGGCTGGCCCACGCGCCCACCTGGCTGCCGCGCGCGCGGCTCTTGAAGTACGCGTCCGCCTCCTCGTCGGAGACGACCTCCACGCGGCCCTCCACCCGGACCTGCTCGTCCAGCGGCTGCCAGTAGAAGCACAGCGCGGCGAAGGGGTGGGCGAGCAGCTCGCGGCCCTTGCGGCTCTCGTGGTTGGTGAAGAACACGAAGCCGCGCGTGTCGAAGTCCTTGAGCAGCACGACGCGCGCGCTGGGGCGGCCGTCGGGGCCCACGGTGGCCACCACCACCGCGTTGGGGTCCACCGGGACGACCTTCTTGGCTCGCTCGAAGAGGTCCGAGAATCGCTGGATGGGGTCGGGAGGTATCAGCACGGGCGCAACATAAGGGACGGGGGAAGGGCGCGCACGTTCGCGGTTGACTCATCCCGTGCAACCGTCATGGTTGTCACATGAAGATTCTCTTCATCTCCTCGGAGGTGGCGCCGTTCTCCAAGACGGGAGGCCTGGGAGACGTGGCGGGGGCGCTGCCCGTCGCGCTCGCCGCGTTGGGCCATGACGTCAAGGTCGTCACCCCGCGCTACCGCGACTTGAGGGACGCCGGGCGGCTGTCGCCCACGGGGCAGTCGCTCCAGCTTCGCTTCCCCTTCGGAGAGCAGGGTGGCCCCATCCTCTCCGCGCGGGTGTCGGAGCGGCTGGAGGTCCTCTTCCTGGAGAACGAGCTCTTCTTCGGCAACCGCCACGGCCTGTACGGCGACGCGTGGGGCGAGTTCGGCGACAACCCGCGGCGCTTCGCCTATCTGTCCGTGGGCGCGCTCCAGGCCGCCCAGCGGTTGGGGTTCGCGCCGGACATCATCCACGCCAACGACTGGCAGACGGGGCTCGTCCCGGTGGCGCTGCGGCGCGGCTTCCAGTCCACCGCGCTGGCGCGCGCGAAGAGCGTGTTCACCATCCACAACCTCGCGTACCAGGGCCAGTTCCCCAAGGACGTGATGGCGGACCTCGGCTTGCCGTGGGACTTGTTCTCCTCCGAGGGGGGCCTCGAGTTCTACGACACCGTCAACCTGCTCAAGGGCGGCCTCGTCTTCGCCGACGCGCTCACCACGGTGTCGCCCACGTACGCGCGTGAAATCCAGACGCCCGAGCAGGGCTACGGCCTGGACGGCCTCTTGCGCCGCCGCGCGCACCGGCTGCACGGCATCCTCAACGGCGTGGACACCGACGAGTGGAACCCGGCCACGGACCCGTTCCTCCCCGCGCGCTTCAGCCCCCGGGAGCTGGGGGGCAAGGCGGTGTGCAAGCGCGAGCTGCTCCAGCGCTTCGGGCTGCCGGAGGGTGACGCGCCGGTGTTCGCCATCGTCAGCCGGCTGGCGTGGCAGAAGGGCATGGACCTGCTGCTGGAGGCCCTGCCCTCCGCGCTCCAGGCGGACATCCGCTTCGTGGGCGTGGGCAGCGGCGAGGGCCCGCTGGAAGAGGGGATGCGCGCGTTGCAGGCCCGTTACCCGAAGCAGGTGTCCGTGCAGCTGGGCTTCGACCCGGCGCTGTCACATCTGGTGGAGGCGGGGGCGGACTTCTTCCTGATGCCCAGCCGGTATGAGCCGTGCGGCCTGAATCAGATGTACTCCCTGCGTTACGGGACGGTGCCCATCGTCCGGGCCACGGGCGGGCTGGTGGACACCGTGGAGGGCGGGCTGGACGGCAACGGCATCCTCTTCGAGGCCTTCCACCGGACCGCGCTCCTGGCCGCCTTCCGCAGGGCCCTCTCCCTCTACGCGGACCCGCCCCGGCTCGCGGATTTCCGGCGTCGTGGCATGGAGAAGGACTTTTCCTGGGATGCGTCCGCCACCCGGTACGACGCCCTGTATTCAGGGCTCGTTGCTGATTAATGGGTGCGGATGGAAAATCGCAGTAGGCTTGTGCCGTGGCGGAAGCTCCGGACCTGGGTGGTTATGAGGTAGTCGGCCGGTTGGCTGTCGGCGGCATGGCGGAGGTGTACCAGGCGAAAGCCCGGTCCACGACGCAACGCTCGCCGGGCGAGCCGGACGAAGTCGTCATCAAACGACTGCATCCGTCGTTTCGCAGCGACACGGCCTATGTGAAGGCCTTCGTCGACGAGGCGAAGCTGACGGTGCGCTTGAGACATGCGCACATCGTCCGGACGTTCCGCTTGTTCAAGGCGGGGCCGGACTACCTGATGGTGCAGGAGCTCGTGAGTGGCCGGACGCTCGGCTACATGCAGGAGCTGTTGATAAAGGCCGGCGCGGCGATGCCGCCCGAGTCCGCCTGCTACATCGCCTGGTGCATGCTCAAGGCGCTCGACTACATCCACCGGGCGAAGGTGGGGGAGAACGGCGCCACCATCGTCCACCGCGACGTGAATCCGGCCAACGTGCTGCTGGGCATCAACGGCGACGTGAAGGTGACGGACTTCGGCGTGGCGGAGGTCGAGGGGATGATGCGCGGCGACGCGGGTGCGCTGCGCGGCACGCTGCCGTACATGAGCCCCGAGCAGGTGCTGGGGCAGGCGGTGGATGCGCGCACGGACCTGTACGCGGTGGGCATCATCCTGTGGGAGCTGTTCGCCAGCCGGCGGCTGCACACCGGGGACAACGAGTCGGACTTGATGCACCGGGTGCGCGACGGGCGGGTGCCGCTCTTGTCGTCGGTGACGTCGGACCTGCCGGACTACGCGGTGCAGGTGGTGCGCAAGGCGCTGTTCGCGGACCGGGTGCGGCGCTTCCAGACGGCGGCGGAGTTCATCAAGGCGCTGGAGGCGCTGTCCCGTCGCGCGGGCTGGCCCCTCACGGTGGAGGCGCTCCAGCCCCTGCTGGGTGGCTGATGCGCGCCTGTCGCGAGCTGCTGGCGGTGCTGATGGGGGCCGCCCTCGTGGGCTCGGGGTGCCTGGGCGCGGTGCCCTTCCAGCCGCGCGCGTATGACGACGCGGTGCGAGTCGAGTCGCTGAACGTGGACTTCCACGCGGACGGCTCGGGCGTGCTCGACGTGGGGCTCCAGGTGAAGAACCCGTCGTCGTCGGACACGGCCACGCTCACCTCGGTGGACTTCGAGCTGTGGGTGGACGGGCGGCGCGTCGCCACGGGGCAGCAGCACGTGGACGCGGCGCTGCCTCCCGAGGGCCAGGCTCCGCTGCGCGTGCTCTTCCCGCTGGCCGCCGAGCGTGTCATCGCCGTCACCGGAGAGGCGGCGGTGCCGGTGCGCGTGCGCGGTGGGGTGGTGCTGCGCTTCGGTCGCACCGAGCGACGCGCGGCCTTCCGGGTGCAGGGCTCGCAGAAGCTGACGCACGTGCCGCCGCTCGAGGGCGCGGTCGACTGACGTGAATGGGGCTCGTCGCGGCGCTGGTGCCCGCGCCGCTGTCAGGCGCGAGGCGACCGAGAGCCGTGCCGCTCAGGACTTGGCGGCGGTGGACTCCGAGCGAGGCTCCTTGGGGCGGGGGTCCTTGCCGGGTGTGGCGGTCTTGATTCGGGACATGCGCACGCGGTCGATGCGGGCGCCTTCCTTGTTGGAGACGACGAACTGCCAGCCGTTGTAGGTGAAGCGCTCGCCCACGTCGGGCAGGTGTCCCGCCAGCGATGACAGGTAGCCGCCCAGCGTGTCGAAGTCGCCCTCGGGCAGCGGGAAGCCGAAGGCCTGGGTGAAGCGGTCCACCTCCATGGCGGCGTCCACCATGAAGCTGCCGTCGGCCATCTTCTCCACCTGCTTCTCCTCCACCTCGAACTCGTCGCCGATGTCGCCGACGATTTCGCGAAGGATGTCCTCCAGCGTGACGATTCCCATGAAGCCGCCGTACTCGTCGACGACGATGGCCATGTGAATCTTGCGCTTCTGCATGTCGCGCAGCAGGTCGCCGATGGGCTTCATCCACGGCACGAAGTGCGCGGGGCGGATGATGTCCTGGAGGACGATGAGCTCCGGGTGCTGGAGCAGCGGGATGATGTCGCGCGCGTGCAGCACGCCGATGATGTGGTCCACGTCGTCCCGGTACACGGGGATGCGCGAGTGGTTCTCCTCGGCGAGCAGCCGCAGCAAATCCTCGGAGGTGATGGTGCTGTCCACCGTGACGACCTCCGTGCGCGGCACCATGACGTCGCGGCAGCGCTTGTCGGACAGCTCGAAGATGGAGCGGATGAGCTGAGGCGCGCTCTTGTCGACCTCGTTCTTCGCGGCCTGCGCGGCCAGGAGCTTCTCCAGCTCCTCCAGCGGCGGAGGCGGGGGCTCGAAGCGCAGCGTGCGGCCGAACGTGCGGGCCACCAGGTTGAGCACGCCCAGCACGAAGCGCATGGGCGGATACAGCACCGCCACCAGCAGCGACACGACGCCGGACAGCCGCATCGCCCAACGCTCCGGGTTGGCGTTGGCGAGCCCGCGCATGGTGACTTCCATGAGGCTGGCCAGCACGCCGACGAAGAGCGCGCCCGCGGCGACGGTGGCCACCGGCAGCCAGGCGGCCTCGCCGTAGCGCGTCAGGTCCAGCATGCGCGGAGGAACGAAGGCGCCGATGGCGGCGGCGAGGAACCCGCTCAGCAGCGTGCCCAGGCGCAGCGCGGTGGCCGTGGCCTCACGCTCCGTCTTGTGGCGGAGGACGCGGCGGCTCGACGCGCCCGGATGCTGTTCGGCCAGCTCCTGGGCGCGCAGGTCGGAGGTTCCGTAAAGCGCGGACTCCGCCGCGGCGACCAGAGACCTGACGAAGCACAGCGCCAGGCAGGCGACCCAGAGGGCCCAGGTAGGCATAGAGGCCCGTTCTTAACCCGTGCTAAGGGTCCGTTCCACCCCGCTGGAGCCCCGATGCCCGCTCGCGTGTATTCCCTTGGAGCACTTCTGGCCCTCCTCGTCCCCGCCGTCGCTGGCGCGTGGCCGGTGGATCTGGTCCTACCCCTGGAGGCGGGCAAGGAGCGCATCCAGAAGCTGGCGGCCGTGGACTGGGTGGAGGTGGAGGACGCCTCCATCGCCAGCGTCGAGGTGCTCCCGGGCACGAATGAACTGTTGCTCAGCGGTCAGAAGGAAGGGCGCACGCTCCTCCTCCTGTTCGCGGAGGGGCGCTTCGCGGTGTGGCGCCTCACGGTGGGAAATCCGCCTCCCGAAGACGTCACGCCCAAGCTGGCCTCCGCGCGCAAGGCGTGTCCGGACCTGAAGGCCACGCAGGGCGCGGAGCGCGCGCTCACCGCCACGGTGAAGGACGCCGCGTGTCGCGCCGCGCTGTTGGAGGTGGTGCGCACGGACGCATATGTGGCGAGGGAGCTGGAGCTGACCTTCGAAGTGCCGGCGCTCCAGGAGCAGCTCGCCTCGATAGTCGCCGCGCTCCAGCCGCTGGGCCTGGCGGCGAGCTACAGCGGCGCGGGTCTGGTGGTGACGGGCACGACGAGCCGCGAGGACTGGCACCGGGCGCTGTGGGAGCTGTTCCGCCGCTCCGTGGGGCGCGTGCCGCTGGAGGACCGGGTGGAGCTGAAGGCCTCGGAGCCTCCCGCCGCCGTGAACGACGCCGGCCCCGCCGTCCAGGTGGAGCCGCCGGTGGAGGTGGAGATCCTCTCTCCACCCCCGAAGAAGGCGCCGCGCAAGAAGCGCGCGGACTAGGGCGTCGTCTCGCGCAGGATGATGAGTCCGCGCGACGAGTCCACCGTGTAGATGTAGCCGTCGCCCGGCACGCGGATGCCGAGGGCGCCGTCGTAGAAGCTCTCGCCCCGGCCCACGTCGTCCGGCCGGAAGGTGTTGTAGTGGGCGACTTCGCGCGGAGCCTCCGGAGTGGACACATCCAGCACGCGCACGCCCTCGTGGTACCAGGCGACGTAGAGCTTCGTCCCGGACAGCACCATGTTGTGGATGGAGATGTGTTCGCGCATCCGGTGCTCGCCGATGAGCTTCACGGAGGCCGGGTTCGTCACGTCGAGCACGCGCAGGTGCGCGCCCCAGTCCTCGCCGCCCTCGAAGGCGATGATGCGCTCGCCGTAGCGGGCGACGGCGCTCGCGTGGCTGGTGGAGTGCGCGTAGCGGTAGGAGCCGAGCTGCTTGGGCGCTCCGCCAGGCGTCAGGGCGCCGATGACGTAGCCGGCGCGCCAGAAGTTGACGTAGAGCCGCCCCTCGAAGGCGAACATGTCGTGCGGCCCGTAGGAACTCGCGGCGTCGAAGCCCGCGGCCTGGAAGGTGCCCGTCAGCTGCGGGGACAGGGGCTGGGTGACGTCGTAGAGGAGCACCTCGCCGGTGGGCGCGGGCGAGGCGGCGAACAGCGTGTTCTCGTTCACGAACACGGTGTGCACGTTGGTGCGGGAGCCGCCCGTCGCGAACGCCTCCACGGGATGGGCGGGGTCGGTCAGGTCGAAGACGATGACTCCGCGCACGCCGCTGGCCACGTAGAGCGCGTCGCCGTGGGACCAGACGCCGTTCCAGTACGTGTCATTGGTGCGCTGGATGTGCTCCGTCAGCACGGGCTGCCGTGGGTTGCTGACGTCGTAGACGAAGAGGCCGCCGCCGAGTGAGACGACATAGGCGTGCCCGTGGGTGACGTACACGTCGACGGGC
Organism: Corallococcus terminator; assembly: GCF_049194865.1. Taxonomy (GTDB): domain Bacteria; phylum Myxococcota; class Myxococcia; order Myxococcales; family Myxococcaceae; genus Myxococcus; species Myxococcus terminator_A. Next base: position 70,452 of record NZ_JBLZWL010000002.1, read on the forward strand.
AGGCCCGTGGTCACAGGCGTCTCCGACACCCGCTCCAGGCCGGAGGACTCCGGCTCGTCCGTGGGGACGGTGACCTTCTTCGCGTCGAAGGTTCCCTCGCCCTCCAATCGTCCGTTGAGGCACTCCACGAAGCAACCCTGCAGCCGTCCGGGCTCTGGAGACTGGCAGCCCAGGAACGAGCGGCGACGGACGCCGTTCGTGCCTTCCGTGCGCGAGGCGGAGAGGAAGATGTTGCCGCCAGCGACACCCACCAGGCGCGTGTCCAGGTTGAGTCCACCGGCGTACTGGGTGCCGGTGGGGGCCAGCCGCATGGACAGGGGCGCGAAGCTGTAGTTGTTTCCGTAGCGAGGGTTCCTCGCGCGGACGTGAAGGGTGTAGACGCCGTCCAGCTCCAGCGTCGCGAGCCCTCCGGGAGTGCAGCCGCTCGCGTCGAAGCTGCCCTGGCTTCCGCAGGCATTGGAGGCCGTGTCCACCTTGCATGCGGCGAAGGCGCCCGTGTCCTTCCAGTCGCCCTCGTCCGCGCTGTCCGAGGGGCCGGGCATCGGTGTCTGCTTGTCGTTGCTGCAGGCCGCCAGGGCCAGTGTCACCGCGGCCAGCGTCAACAGGGCACGCATGGAGCTCATCCTGAAGGGAGTGGGGTGTGTCCGCGTCGGAGGGACGCCGAGGTGTTCATATCGCGACGGCGGACTCTTCGCCTGTCGTGCGAATGGAGCGCGTGCCGGTGTGGGGCGGGTCGACGCCGGGGACGTTTCAGGGTGTGCCGTGAGGTGGCCGGCATGAGGTATGACGGCGCGAAGTTTCCGGACCGGCCGTGATGTGCGGGTGCGTCATGTCGCCGGAGTTTCCTGGAGGAGCCGATGCGGTTCTCGATGCGGTCGACTTCACTGGTGCTGGGCCTGACGCTGCTCACGCCGTTGGGGGCCAGCGCCCAGTTCGACGATGGTGAGGTGTCGCTCACCGCGCCCACCGAGCCGGAGCGGGGCTGTCCGAAGCGCCCGGACGTGGTGCCTTTCACGCCGCGCGCGCAGGTGGGCATGGAGGGCTCGGGCTGGCTGGTGCACCAGGCCATCATCCCCGAGTCGAAGGACACCTTCTTCACGGGGCGCGAGCGGGAGCGCTCCGGGCTGAAGCGGGTGCCGGAGGAGGAGGCACGGCGTTACGGTGCGCCGGACCCGACCATCCCGCTGTGGGTGTTCGGCAAGGCGGACGCGCCGGCCTGTCGCGCGGTGCCCGTCCACTGGTGGGCGGCGCGGATGGGGGCGACGGACGCGGACCGCAAGACGTTCCTCATGGCGGAGATTGAAGTGGACTGCGACGTGCTGCCGCCCGGGCGGCTGTCCGGCACGCCGGTGGCCCTGCGGCAGAAGGACGAGCCCACGGGGTGCAAGCTGCGCAGGCCCTCCGAGCGCGAGACGGGCAAGGACGGGGAGGGCCTGCCGTCCGACGTGATGGAGTTCATCCCCGTGCGCGACTGCGAGTCGCCGGAGTGCCTGCGGCTGTGGGAGCGCATCGGCACGAGCTGGGATGACAGCACCACGGTGGGCGACTTCACGGTGTCGTGGATGGAGCGCAAGGGGAAGAAGGACCCGTGCGACTGGCCCACCGAGGACCTCTCGCTGTTGCTCTACCGGCCGCCTGGCGCGCTCACTCCGGCGCTGTTGCGCAACGGTGGCAACCTCTTCTTCGGCGGGCTGCATGACAGCGCGGGGTTGAGGTTCGTGCTGAGTCGAGACCTGGGCTCGCTCTATGTGCACGACGCCTCGAAGCCGAAGGCCGCTCCGAAGGCGGTGCGTTATGGGAGTCCGACGGAGGAGGACCTCATCCTCACCAGGCGCACGCTGTCTCCGTGCAAGGTGAAGCGCTGAGGTCGATTTTCACGGGGCCTGTCAGGCCGTGGTGGCGCCGCCTTCGGTGAGCGCCATCATGGACTCTCGGTTCCAGGTCATCACTCCGGCCAATGCCTCGCGGTTGAAGCGGGTAGGTCAGCTGGGGCCCTCGCTCCAGTCGCACACGTGGGGTCAGCAGCTCGCCTTCGAGCCGGGGGGCGCCGCGCTCCTCTCGCGGAGCCACAACAGGGGACCGCTGCTGCGGTGGTGGGCCGTGGAGACGTCGTCAGCGGGGCCGCTGCATACCCACGAGCAGCAGCTCGAAGGGGGAGCGGCGATGCTGCTCGACGCCGAGCGCATCCTGGCCATAGGGCCCGCGAACCTCTCGCCCTCGGGGCTGTGGCGGCCGAGGCTGGTGACCCTCTCCACGAAGGATGGGGCGCTGGTGCGTGAGCACCACCTGACGCATGCGGTGACCCGGTTCGCCATGTCTCCGGGCGGAGAGCGGGCGCTGCTGATTCCGTTGGAAGGCGATGCGCCCCTGGTGTGGGACGTGAAGTCCTGGCGTCCCCACTGCGAACTCGCGCCGCTGGACACGGGCGTGTCCCTGACGGGGTGTGCGCTGTCTCAGGATGGACGCTTCGCGGCGGCGACCGTCACCCCGGACGACGCGCGGAAGGAGAACCTCTGGCTCTGGGACATCGCCGAAGGCGCGCGTCCCATGGCGCTGTCCATCGAGGCGCCGACGACGTGGAGCCTCGCCTTCCATCCGAAGGAGCCGCTTCTCGTCGTGGGTGGCATCACGGAGGCTGTCGCCGTGGTGCACGTGGGCGAGCATCGCCTGGTGAGGACGCTTCATGGCTTCAGCGGCTACGCGTGCAACCTGAGCTTTAATCCCCAGGGTGACCTGCTCGCGGCCTCACGTGACGGACGAGGCTTCGGTATCCATCGCTTCGATACGGGGGCTGAGCTGTTCCACAGCAGCGACGGCGATGACATGCAGACGAGCGATGCGCTCTTCTCTCCCGATGGCCGACTCGTGGCCTGGGGGCGGGGCGATGGCACCGTGGAGCTGTGGGCCGTGGCTGACTGAGGTTCCCGCGCGTCACCGCGCGGGGGCCTCGGTCCACTTCCCCTGCCGTGTCGGCTCTCGCAGGGCCTTGTGGAGCGCGGCGAGGAAGCGTTTTCGCGGCCACGACTCCGCGCCGAACCTCGCCAGGTGCTCGGTCTCCACCTGGCAGTCCACGAGCTGGAAGCCCCACTCCTTGAAGCGCTCCACCGAGGACACGAAGGCCACCTTCGACGCATCCGGCGCCAGCGCGAACATGCTCTCACCGAAGAACGCAGCGCCCAGCGACACGCCGTACAGCCCGCCCTTCAGCTCGCCGCCCTGCCACGCCTCCACCGAGTGCGCGAAGCCCCGCTCGTGCAGCTCGACGTAGGCCGCCAGCATCTCGTCGGTGATCCACGTCCCGTTCTGCCCGGGGCGCGTCACGCGGCCACACTCGGTGATGACGCGCGCGAAGGCCGTGTCGTAGCGCACCTCGTACTCGCCCCGGGCCATCGTCTTGCGCAGGCTGCGGCCCACATGCAGCGTGTCCGGCGTCAGCACGAAGCGCGGGTCCGGCGAGTGCCAGAGGATGGGGTCCCCCTCGCTGAACCACGGGAAGATGCCGCGCGAGTACGCGGCCAGGAGCCGCTCCGGGCTCAGGTCCCCGCCCACGGCGAGCACTCCGCTCTTGTCAGCGCGCTCCGGAGGCGGGAACAGCTCCGGGTGCTCGTCACTCAACAGGTAGATGGGCACGCACCGCGCACTCTACCGGGACACGTTCAGCTTCACCTCGCCCGAGAGTGAATACGGCACCCGCATCAGTGGACCGGTCAGCTCTCCTGTCACCCCGTAGGGCAGGACACCCCGGGAGATGAGCGCCTTCACCTCCGGCCCCCACGAGTCCTTCGTCACCGCCACCTCCACCGGGTACACCCCCGTGGCGGACGCATCCACGCTGTCCGACTGCGCCAGCGTTCCACTGTCCAGCGCCTTGCCCGCCACCGCCATCTGCCACGTCAGCCCGCTGAGCTTCAGCGGGAACGGGTTGGGGTTGCGGATACCCAGCCGGAGGTTCAACTGCACCTCCTCGGCGGAGTAGCGCGCCCCGTCCAGCTCCTCCACGACGATGGTGGGGAGCCGGGGCACGCGCACCGCGCGACTCGCGGCGAACGGAATCTGTTGCTCGGAGTCACCCGTGCGCACCACCAGCACCCCCCGCAACGCCAGGAGCACCGTGCCGCCCTGCGCGCTCAGCCGCGCCAGGTCCTCCGCGCTCTGGACGTAGGACGCGCGCTCCTCGAAGGACACGTCCCCCGGAGCGCCGGGCCCAAGCCGCGTCTCCAGCTTCAGGGTGCCCTTCTTCAGCACCTTCCCCTCGGAGACCAGCTCGTAGTCGGCGCGCTCCACCACTCCGGGCGCGGCGCTGGCCAGCTGGGCGCTGTAGCGCAGGGTGGCCTCTGTCAGCCCCTGCGACACCACGGACGTGTCCTGCGCGGTAAGGGTGGCGGAACCAGCGGGCCGGGTGGGGGACGAGGCACACCCCAGCCCCACCATGAGCAGTGCGGCAAGCTGGACGACGGGCGAAGTCGAGCGCATCACGCTAGACATTGTGTGCACCCCCGAAGCCGCCCCCAAGGGCTTTTCCGCTAGACTGTCCACCACTCGTGGTCCGACGCCGCCCCAACTTCAACAAGACGGTCCGCTCCCTCATCCGGGACATCGCGACGAAGCTGCCGGAGTTCGCCCACGTGAAGGCGGGCCGCATCCTGGTGGTCGCGGGTGAGGCGCGCCGAGCCTCCCGTGGCACCGTGAAGCCCCTGTGCTTCCGGGGCGGCAAGGCCATGGACCGCACGGGACGTCGCAAGCCCGTCATCCGCATCCGCGGCAGGCGCATGCTGTACTGCATCACCCTGCGGCCCCTCTTCTTCAGGGGCTCCACCGCCCAGGCCCGCCTGGAGACGGTGATTCACGAGCTCTTCCACCTGTCGCGCCGCTTCGACGGCACCCTGCACTCGGGCCGGCGCCACGCCGTGCTCGGCAAGGACTTCGCCCGGAAGCTGCGCCCGCTCGTGCGCCGCTATCTCAAGCTGTGCCCTCCGGAGCTGCTCTCCGCCCTGGCCCTCACCGGCGAGGTGCGCGTCCTCCAGTGGCTGGAGCGCCCAGGCCCCGCCTACGTCCCGGGGACGCACCGACGTGTGCGCAAGGTCTACACCGAGGACCAGCTCTACTACGGCATCGCACGCATGGTGACGCCCAAGCCCCGCGTCCCGCGTGAAGCCGCCGTCCGCCTCAAAGTCCACTGACAGTCCGCTTCCAGGCCGTCCCTGTACACCCCAGGACACTGCCCGTCTGAACAGGTTGACTTTGATAATGAGTATCAATATCGTCCGTCGCGTTTCAGACAGCGGAGTGGTGATGCGCGACGGATGCCAGCAGGGCGGTGAAGCGGGCGAGTTGCGGTGTCTGTGCGGAAGTCTGCTGGCGAGGTTGGTGCCGGAGGGTGTGGAGCTGAAGTGCCGTCGTTGCCACCGCACGCGGGTGGTGCCGCTGGAGCGGCCACCGGGTGGTGCGAGCGCGACGGGCGCACGCGGCTGAGCAGGTGGGAGTTGCCGGGCGTGACAGGGCTCGGGGTGTGTCGAGAGTTGACTGAGGCCAGAGGCCGTCGAGCCCAGTGCCCCGCGGGGACTCCGAAGAAAGGGAGTCCTGTCGGCCATGAGTTGGAGGACGTGGAATGCGTGGGAGTTGGTGTCTCCTCGTGCTGGCCTGTGCCGCCCCTCAGGTGGCGTGGGGCCGCGCGTCGCCCCAGGCGGAGCCGCCAGCTCCTTCGTCGAATGCGTCCACGTCCACGAATGAAGCAGCGCCCGTCGCGGCGGAGTCCGACTCCTCCGTGACGAGCGGTTCCGAGGCTTCGCGAGGAGCCGTCCCGGAGGAGCCTGTCTCCGCCGAGGCGAGCGACTCCGAGGCCGCGGGAAAAGTGTCGAAGCAGGCCGAGGTCGTCGAGGGTCCAGGGGCCCCGGCGACCTCGGCATCTTCGACACCCGCCGAGCAGGACGACGTGCCGGTGGCGCGCACGGTGGTGACGGCGTCGCGCACGCAGGAGCGCCTGGGCGAAACGCCCGTGGCCACCGAGGTCATCTCCCGCGCGGACATCGTCGCGAGCGGCGCCCGGGACGCGTCGGAGTTGCTCGCCGCGCATCCCGGATTGGAAGTGGTGCAGACCTTCGCCGGCGCGTCGCTCCAGGTGCAGGGGCTGGGTCCCGAGTACGTGCTGGTGCTGGTGGACGGAGAGCGCGTCGCGGGCCGTGTCGCGGGCAGCGTGGACCTGTCCCGGCTGTCGCTCGAGGACGTGGAGCAGGTGGAGATCGTCAAGGGCCCGTCGTCGGTGCTCTATGGCAGTGACGCGGTGGGCGGCGTGGTGAACTTCATCACGCGTCGGGCTCGCAAGCCGCTCGGTGGCGAGCTGCGCGCGGCCTACGGCGCGCTGGAGCGGCTGGACCTGGACGCGACGGGCGAGGCGCGTGGCGAGGGCTGGGGCCTGCGGCTCAGTGGTGGCCTGCAGCGCCGTGCGTCCTATGACCTGGAGCCCACCGACGTGGGCACCACGGGCAGCAGCCTGCAGGGATTCGACGTCTCCGCCAGCGGGGACCTGAAGGGTGAAGGGCCGCTGTCGCTGGAGGGCTCCGCCGGCTTCTCGCGACGCACCCAGCGCGGCGTGGACATGGGCGTCGCGGGCGCGGTGTTCGACCGGGCGAGCCGTGACACCTCCATCACCTCGCGGCTGGCGCCTTCGTGGAAGCTGAACAGCGACGCGACGCTGCGGGTGGAGGGCTCCTATACCCACTTCCAGCGCCGCTACCTGAGAGACCAGCGCCGCGCCTCCGCGCTGGACACCGTGGAGGACACGCGCGAGCAGCAGGGCCGCGTGGGCACGCAGCTCGACGCGCGCGTGGGCGAGCGTCACGCGTTCGTCGTCGGCGCGGAGGTCCTGGGCGAGTGGCTGGTGGCGGACCGGCTGGAGACGGGCGGAGGAGACCGGGCCCGGGCGTCGCTGTACGCGCAGGACAGCTGGACGCTGGCGACGGGCCCCAAGCTGGTCGTGGTTCCGGGCGCGCGCTTGGACGTGGACACGCAGTTCGGCACGGCCGTCACGCCCCGGCTCGCGGCGAAGATAGACCCGTTGTCGTGGCTCACCGTGCGCGGCAGCTACGGCTGGGGCTTCCGGGCGCCGGGCTTCCAGGAGCTGCTGCTCGATTTCGAGAACCCCACCGTCGGCTACTCGGTGCGCGGCAACCCGGACCTGAAGCCGGAGCGCTCGCGCAGCTTCAGCCTGTCCACGGAGGTGCGGCCGTCGGACGCCTCGCTCCTCTGGGTGAGCGCGTATCAGCACGCGTTGCGCGACATGATTGCCTCCACGCTCGAGCAGGGCGGGGCGCAGCAGCTCTTCACGTACACCAACGTGGCGCGTGCGCGCGTGCGCGGCGGCGAGCTGGGCTTGCGTCAGCGCTTCCCGTGGCGCCTGTCCGGCGAGGTGGCCTACACGCTCACTGACGGACTCGACGAGGAGCTGGACCGGACGCTGGAAGGCCAGGCGCTTCATCGACTCACCGCGCAGGCCACGTGGCGTCACCGTGAGTGGGGCCTGGAGACGTGGGTCCGCGCGGCGCTCGTCGGCAAGCGGCCCTTCTATCCGGATACGGACGGTGACGGCGTCGCCAATCCCTACCAGTCCGATGCCTATGTCACGGTGGATGCCCGAATCGCTTGGAGGGCGCGTGAGTCGCTCCAGTTCTTCGTACTGGGCTCCAACCTCGCGGATGCGGGCAACCCCACGGACCTGCCCATTCCGCCCCGCACCTTCCAGGCCGGCGTCTCGTTCCGGCTGTGAGTCATCCCTGAAAACTCAAGGAGCCTGAATGTCCCGCCCCACCTTCTTCTCCGTGTCTCGTTTCGGCCGCGCCGCCGCGGTCCTGTGCCTGTCCGGCCTGCTGTCCGCCTGCGGTGACGACCTGGTCCCCACGCCCGGGGACGACGATGACAACACGCCGGAGGCGCCGGACGTCGAGCTGCCCGCGAACGGCACGCACGTGCGCCACGTGGGCGGCAACGCGGATGGCTCCATCTCCACCGTCGTCGACGCCACGGGCCGCGAGAATTGGGTGGGCTTCGATTTGGACACGGGCACGCAGGTGAGCGCGAGCGAGGACGCCGTCTGGGATTTGTCCTTCCAGCGCTTCGGCATCCGCTCGCGCGGTGGCGTGAATGGCACGGGCGGCGTGGAGGTGGCGGTGCTCCCCGCGCAGGACTTCGTGCAGCTCAAGCAGGCGCCCGCGAGCGGCTGGGCGGTCGACGCGAATGACGGCGACGACGAGGGCTCGGACCCGGACACCGTCTTCCAGGCCAACGGCGCCTGGTACGCCTACGACGTGACGACGCACAAGCTGTCGCCGCGCGCGCAGGTGTACGTCGTGCGCTCCGACTCGAAGGCGTACTTCAAGGTGGAGATGCTGTCCTACTACGACGACGCCGGCACGCCCGCGATGCTCAAGCTGCGCTGGACGAAGGTGACGGCGCCCGTCTCGGCTGGCGCGCTCGAGGACGGCGTCTCTCCCAGCGGTTCCCCTGTCGAAGCGTCTCACTGAAGTCGAAGTCCTCCTCTCCCCTGGTGTCTGCCATGATTTCCCAACCTGCCCCCACGGCGTCTTCTCCCGAGCCCACCGCCCTCCGTCAGCGCTGGCAGTCGCTGCTCGAGGCCCAGCCGCGCACGCGTATTCGTGATGCGGCGGAACAACTTGGCGTGAGCGAGGCGCAGTTGCTCGCCACCGGTGTTGGTGAAGAGGTCGTCCGGTTGGACCTGCGGCTCGACACGTTGCTGCCTCGCCTGGAGTCGCTGGGCAAGGTGATGACGCTCACGCGCAACGAGAGCGCGGTGCACGAGAAGCGCGGCCTGTACCGCAACGTCGAGGTGAACGGCGCCGTCGCGCTGGTGCTGGACGAGAACATCGACCTGCGGCTGTTCCTCATGCGCTGGCGCTTCGGCTTCGCGTTCCGCGAGGTCCGTCCGGAGGGCACGCGGCGCAGCCTGCACTTCTTCGACGGCACGGGCATGGCCGTCCACAAAATCTATCTGGAGGACGAGTCCGGCGTCAGCGCGTACGAGCGCCTGGTGGAGGACTACACCCACGCGGAGCAGTCGCGCGCGGTGCCGGTGGAAGCGGCCACGGCGCCGGAGGCTCCCCGTCCGGATGGCGACATCGACGTGGCGGGCCTGGTGTCCGGCTGGCAAGGGCTCCAGGACACGCATGACTTCTTCCCGCTGCTGCGTCGCTTCAAGGTGGCGCGGACGCAGGCGCTCCGGCTGGTGGGGAGCGAGCTGACCACGCCCGTGGGGCTGGCTTCGCTGACGTGGGTGCTGGAGAAGGTGGCGGCCTCGGGCCTGCCCATCATGGTGTTCGTGGGCAACCCCGGCGCCATCCAGATTCACACCGGCCCGGTGCACACCGTGCGAGCCATGGGCCCGTGGATGAACGTGTTGGACCCGAGCTTCAACCTGCACCTGCGCACGGACCACATCCACACGGCCTGGGTCGTCCGCAAGCCCACGCGTGACGGCGTCGTCACCTCGCTGGAGCTGTTCGACGCGGCGGGTGAGAACATCGCGCTGCTCTTCGGCAAGCGGAAGCCCGGCATCCCCGAGCAGCCCGAATGGCGTGCGCTGATGGAGGAGCTGATCGCCGCGCTGCCCGCGACCGGGGTGGCGTCATGAAGCGCGTCACCGTGCTCCTGGCCGCGCTGCTGATGTCGCAGGCCGCGCTGGCCTCGACGCCCGCCGCGCCGGCTGCTCCCGCCGCGCCGAAGATGGCACCCGCTCCCGCCGTGGCGCCGGCTACCTCCGCGAAGCCGGCACCTGCTCCCGCCGCGCCGAAGCTGGTGACGGTGGGGCCCGCTGTCACCGAGACGGTGTTCGCGCTCGGCGCGGGAGCGCAGGTGGTGGGCGTCGACGACACCAGCCTGGCGCTGCCCGTGGCCCGGAGCCGGCCGAAGGTAGGCTACCAGCGCGCGCTGGCCGCCGAGCCCCTGCTCGCGCTCGGCGCTACGTGGCTGCTGGCGACGGAGGAGGCGGGTCCTCCTGGTGTCCTCGAGCAGCTTCGCACCGCGGGAATGGAAGTCGTCGTGTTGTCCAACCAGCCCACGCTGGAGACGGCACGGGAGCGCATCCGGACGCTCGCGACGAAGCTGGGCCGGGTGTCCGAGGGTGAGGCGCTCGTCGCGGAGCTGGAGGCGGACCTGAAGCGCGCCGCTGCTCGGGCCGCCTCGGCGAAGCAGGCGAAGCCCAAGCGCATCCTCGCGCTGTATGCCCGGGGCGCCAACGCCCTCATGGTCGCGGGCAAGGACACGGCCACCGACGAGCTCATCCGGCTGGCGGGTGGCGTGAATGCCGTGACGAGCTACACCGGCCACCGGCCGCTGACGGCCGAGGCGGTGGTTGGCGCGGCGCCCGACATCATCCTGCTCCCCGGGGGCACACTGCAGGCCGTCGGAGGTGAAGAGGGGCTTCGGCAGGTCCCCGGCCTGTCCCAGGCCAAGGGCTGGAAGCTGACCACCATCGAGGACGTCCACTTCATGAGCCTGGGGCCCAAGCTGGGCAAGGCCGTGCAGCGCTTGCAGGACGGCATGGGGCTTCCGGCGCAGGACGGGACATGAGCGCTTCGGACGTGGCTCCCGCTCCCGCTCCCGCGACATACCCGGCGCGGGAGCAGGTGAGGGTGCTCGGCGGGCGTCCTCGCCCGTGGTTCGTGCTGAGCGCCGCGCTCGTGGTCGTCACGCTCACGTCGCTCTCGGTGGGCTCGTTCCGGGTGCCGCTGCTGGGGCTGTTTGGAAGTGTGCTGGAGGCGTTGGGACTGGAGACGGGATATCGGCTGGAGCCGACGCAGCAGGCGGTGCTCCTGACCATCCGTCTGCCGCGCGTGGTGCTCGGGGTGATGGTGGGCGCGGTGCTGGCCACCAGCGGCGCCGCGCTCCAGGCGTTGTTCCGCAACCCGCTCGTGGAGCCGGGCCTCCTGGGGACCTCCAGCGGCGCGGCCCTCGGGGCGGTGACGGCCATCGTCATGGACCTGGCGCTCAGCTCGCGGCTGGGGCCGTTCCGGTTGCTCGTGGTGCCGGGCGCGGCCTTCCTGGGGGCGCTGGGTGCCACGTTGCTCGCGCAGCGGCTGGGCGGGGGCGGTGGGCGCACCGAGACGGCGCGCATCCTCCTGGCGGGCGTGGCGGTGAGCGCGGGCGCGGGCGCGGGGATTGGCCTGCTCACGCAACTGGCCACCGACGCGCAGCTTCGCACCATCACCTTCTGGACCTGGGGCAGCCTGGCCGGCGCCTCGTGGAGCGTGGTGGTTGCGTCCACGGTGCCGCTGCTCATCGCGTTGCTGTTGCTGTTGCGTGATGCGCGCTCGCTCAACCTGCTGCTGCTGGGAGAGCGCGAGGCGTGGCACCTGGGCGTGGACGTGGAGAAGATGAAGCGACGGCTCATCCTCGCCGCGGCGCTGGGCGTCGGCGCGGCGGTGTCCGTCTCGGGCATCATCGGCTTCGTGGGGTTGCTCGTCCCGGCGTTGCTGCGGCTCGCGCTCGGGCCGGACCACCGGCGGTTGATGGGGGCCTCCGCGCTGCTGGGCTCGGCGTTGCTCGTCGCCTCGGACACGCTGGCTCGCACGGCGGCGGTGCCCCAGGAACTCCCTGTTGGTGCGCTCACGGCCATCCTCGGCGTCCCTGTCTTCATCTCGATGCTGGTGCGCGACAAGGGGTTGTCATGAGCCTGGAGGCACGAGGAATCGAGGTGTGGCGAGGCCGGGGCCGCGCGCTCGGGCCGGTGTCCCTGGAGCTGGTGCCCGGCGAGGTCCTCGCCGTGGTGGGGCCGAACGGCGCGGGCAAGTCCACGCTGCTCTCGGCCTTCGCCGGAGAGCTGACGTGCTCCACGGGCGAGGTGCTGCTGGATGGGCGCCCGCTGCTGAAGTGGCCTCCTCGGGAGCGCGCGCTGCGGCTGGGCGTGTTGCCCCAGGAGTCGTCACTCGGGTTCGGCTTCACCGTCCTGGAGGTCGCGTTGCTGGGGCGCAGTCCTCATGCGACGCGGGGCGAGGGGAGCGTGGACATGGAGGCGGCGCTGTCCGCGCTGGAGGTGATGGACATCCGTCACCTGTCGTCGCGGCCCTACACCTCGCTCTCGGGTGGAGAGCGTCAGCGGGCGCAGCTCGCGCGCGTGCTCGCGCAGCTCTGGGAGGCGCCCGCGCACGGTCATCGCTATCTGTTGCTCGACGAGCCGACCTCGAGCCTGGACTTGTCGCATCAGCACCTCGTCCTCGAGGAAGCGACGCACTTCGCGCAGCAGGGCGGCGCGGTGCTCGCGGTGCTTCATGATTTGAACCTGGCCGCGCGTTATGCGCACCGCATCGCTGTCCTGGCGGGCGGCAAGCTGGTGGAGCTGGGAGCTCCGGCCCAGGTGCTTCGACCGGAGCTCATCGCGAGCACCTTCGGTCTGCAGGTCCGTGTCGTCGAGCATCCGGATTCACCCGCGCCTTTCATCATCCCGTCAGGCCGGGCTCCGCCTCCCGCGTGAGCGGGGGGCTTCAAGTGACGCAGGTTGCTTCTCGCGGGGGTGTGCGGCGAACCCGGCCTCCCTCCATGTCGCACCGCCGGGCGCCCGCCCCCGCGAGGAGTGTTTTTTGATACGGCGGCACGTCTCGCCGCCTGCTCGAGGCTTGAGCATGCGGGCAGGCTGAGCCAGGGCCCGTCGTCGTCGGATGGCTGAGCTGGGTTCACGGCCGATGCGGGCAGGCAGGGGACCCCCGCGTCTCCTGCTCATGCTGTCCCGCGAGGACACCGTGTTGTCCTGCCACGACCCCGTCACCCGTGTGGCGGACGTGGAGGTGGTACGGCGTTGGGCTTCAAGTCGGCGGTTCGCGCGGGTGGCTGGGCGCTCGTGTTCTGGGCGTTGGGCGTGGGGTTGCTGGCCTGTGGCGCGGGCCCGGGAGACATGCCGTGTGACGCCGCTTGCGAGGCTTCTGATGAAGCCTGCCGGATGGCCGCGTGCTCCGACGCGCCCGATGAGGCCGTGAGAGCGCAGGTCGACTGCTCCACGCTTCCCGCTGGAGGTCGGTGTCTGGGGCCTCGCGTGGTGGAGCGCTGTCACGACGGGCAGCTCGAGCGAGAGGACTGCGCGGCGGGTGATGCCTGTGTCGAATCCGAATGGGGCGGTGGTGCTCGCTGTGAGGCCGGCGCGGTCTGTGTGGAGAGCACGTCGCGTTGTTCGGCCACGGGTGCACTGGAGCGTTGCTCCACGGGGCGCTGGCTCGAGGAGCCGTGTGAGGCGGGCTGTATCGCGGAGGGGAATCGGGGCTGGTGTGGCGCGCCGGGGCGGACGCTGAGCGGCGTTGCTCGCTACGAGCGTCGCTTGCCCGACGCGGCCTTCCACGACTGGACGTCAGAGGCGGAGTGGGTGCCGGCGCGCGGCTTTCTCGTCGCGTCCTTCCAGTCAGGTGTGCTCATCGACCTGGGGGTGACGGACGGCGTGGGCCGCTTCACCGTGCGCCTGCCGAAGGAGGTGGGCCCGGAGGACCAGGTCGTCGTGTACGCGGCGGGGCAGGGGAAGAAGGGCTCGGTGGAGTACGCGGTGGCGGACCCGGGCTTGTCCGGTGCGCAGACGCTGCCCGTGACTCTGGGGGCCTCCGCGCGATTGTGGAGCTGGGCTCGTCCGACGCGGGAGCTGCTGGAGTCGCCCGTGGTCGCCATCGAGGAGTCGGAGGGCTCTGGCGCGGCGGCGGTGTTCGAGGCGCTGAGCGCCGCGTGGAATGGCACGCGCGAGCGTTATGGCCGCACGGGGCTGCCCGTGGTGGCGTGGCTGGGTTTCGGGACGACGTGGTCCTGTGGGGCGTGTTTCGCGCCGTGGCAGGTGACGGCGGCGGGGAGACGCTGGGGCGCGCAGCTCTGGCTGCCGGGAGACGCCGACGCGGCGTGGTGGTCCGAGGCGATGGTGCTCCACGAGCTGGGACACTGGGCGATGGCGAGCCACGGGACGAGTCCCTCCGAGGGTGGTTCTCACCATGTCGGCGTGCCCACCTTCCCAGGGCAGGCGTGGAGCGAGGGCTGGGCTACGTGGTTCAGCTCCGACATGCGCCGCAATCCCCGCTACTACGACAGGCAGGGCGGGACGATGTTCTGGTTGGACCTGGAGACGCGCTCGCCGGAGCTGGTCTCGTGGTCTCGACCTCGGCCCGAGGATGGACTGCTCCAGCCGATTGAAGAGAACGAGGTGGCCGCGATGCTCTATCGGCTGGGCACTGGCACGTCGTCACGACAAGCCATGTATGAAGCGCTCGCGGCTCCGTCGATGAACCTGTCTCCGTGGGCGAGGGGTTACCGCAAGCACACGTGGCGGATGGTGGAGGGCAAGCAGGTGGACGTGGTGGAGACGGCGCAGGCCGCACCTTGTCTCGCGGACTTCCTGGACACGTTGATGTGCAAGGGCTACCCGCGCGCCTTGATGGACGCCGCCACCGAGCCGACCGTGGCGTATCCGTATCCCAGCCATGCGCCCCTGTGCCGGTGAGTCCGTGATGCACACCTTGGGGCCTCGGGGGCCAGTTCTGGAGTGCACGGTGTCGATGATGGAACGTGTCTGGCGAGAAGACCGGGAGGCCCTCGTTCACCCTGATGTTGTTTCGGTGGTTGAAGGGGTGGGGCTTGTTGTCCGAGCGCGCGTGGGGAACTCCGTTCAGGGAGCGTGCTCATGACCTCGCGACGACGCATCGCGGGCGCGGTGCTGGCCCTGGCGCTGATTGGAGCGCTCTCGGCGGGAGTCGCTTCGGGCGTGGAGCGAGCCCGAGGCAAGCTGCGCAAGCCTCCCGAGCCTCGGCCTCCCTTCTCCCAGCAAGATGAAGCTCCGTCGCGCGAGGTCCACCAGGACGAGGACGCTTCGCGCCTCGTGACGCGGACTCGAACTGCTCCGGTGTCTCCTCCGAAAACCCTGCCGGCGGACACCGCGTCGACCGAGTCACCGTCGAAGGTGAAGTCTGGTGGAGCCCGTCAGGTGCGTGAGGCGGTCCACCTCGTCCCCAGGCGAGGTGTGGTGGTGGGCGAGGAGCCCACGGAAGAGTCCTCGGAAGACACCGCGACCACGGAGTTGAGAGGCGGCTCCTTGGCGGGGCTCACCACGCGAGTGCCCGCGCCAATGCGGGTGAGCTGGCGCGTGGTGGACGCCGAAGCCGGGGGCCTTCGACTCGTGGCCGAGGTCGAGCGAAAGGCGGGCTTCAACGTGCCCATCGCGGTGAGCATCGTGCTGCCGCCGGAGGCACGGCTCGTCGAAGGGACGACGGACTTCGTGCTCCCGGAAGGCGCGGGCGAAGATGTGCGCGTGGCGCCTTGCGTGGTGAGCGTGATGCAGGGCGTGGTGCCACGGACGGACCTCGTGCTGGTGGCCCATGCGGAGGGCTCGGCCTTCGGTGCCCATGCGGAGGCGCGCTACACCTTCGGACGACGTCACCTCGTCGAACAGCGTCCTTCGCCCACGGGTCCCATCCTGCCAGCTCGCTTCCTCTCGGACGATGCGCCGGAATCCGCTGACGACTCCGAGGCGGATGACGCTCCCTGAGAGATGCCCATTGTGGTTTGAACCGCTGTGGCCCCCAGTGCTTCGTCTCTGACGGAGGGTCGCTCCCTTCGCATGAGGACTGCGAGACGCGTGGGGACGCGCTACATACGGGCCCTCTCCGCTGTCGAGGAGGCTCGTCCGTTGGAAACCGCTGCCCTGGGGCTGGTGCTGGTCTCCGCGTTCCTGCACGCGTCGTGGAACGCGATGCTCAAGCGGCATCCGAACCCCGAGGCGGGCGTGGTGGGCGTCATCACGGTGGCGGTGGTGGGCGGTGGCCTGTGGGCACTCGGGATGCGAGGAGAGGCCTTCCCGTCCACGCGAGGGCTGCTCTGGGCGCTCGGGGCAGGGGCGTGTGAGAGCGTCTATCTGGCGGCGCTCTCCCGTGCGCTGCACCGTGCACCGCTGGGGCTCGCGTACACCGTGTCACGCGGTGGCGCGATGTTGCTGGTGTGGCCCGTGTCCGTGTTGGCCCTGGGAGAGTCCGTCTCCGCGTGGACCGTCACGGGGGCGGTGGTGCTGGGCGGCGGACTTGCCGTGATGCACCTGTCTCGGCCCACGGGGCCCGCTGCGTCCGGAGTCGCATGGGCCGCGCTGTCGGCGGTGACCATCGCGGGCTATCA
Source organism: Corallococcus terminator (assembly GCF_049194865.1). Lineage (GTDB taxonomy): Bacteria > Myxococcota > Myxococcia > Myxococcales > Myxococcaceae > Myxococcus > Myxococcus terminator_A. Next base: position 86,580 of record NZ_JBLZWL010000002.1, read on the forward strand.
CCTGAGCTACAAGATGGCGCTCTCCGAAGGTGCGCAGCCGCCGGCTCTCTTCACCACCGGCCTGCTCGTCGCGTTGCCCGTGCTGGTGCTGGAGCGGAGCCGGCAGATGGGGTGGGCTGGTCTCCAGCGAGAGGCGTGGAGCCGTCCCGGGCTGGTCATCTTCTCGGGGACCATCAGCATGTTGTCGTTCGCGCTGCTGCTCTCGGCGCTGAACGACAGCGGGGCGGGGGCGGTGCTCACGCTGCGCAACACGTCCATCGCCTTCGCGCTCGCACTGGCCGCGCTTCAGGGAGAGCGACTCGGACGTCGCCAGCTCACGGGCGCGGCCCTGGTCTCCGTGGGCGCGGTGCTGCTGGGCATGCCCACGTAGGGCCAGCCCTCCCCGCCGGAGCGGGAAGGGACCACCGTCGTGCCTACTCCGCCTTCGCGGACGCACCCAGTCGCTTCAAGGCGAGCTGCGCGTCCTCGTGGTTGGGCTGGAGCTTCAGCGCCGCCTCGTACTCCTGCTTCGCCTCATCCAGCCGCTTCGACGCTTCCAGGAGCTGTCCCAGCGCGTTGTGCGGCTCGGCGAAGGTCGGGTCCACCTGCGCGGAGCCACGGAAGGACTTCTCCGCGTCCTTCGCGTTGCCCTGCTGGTACAGCGTGTGGCCCAGGTACAGCAGCAACAGCGAGTTGCGAGGCTCCACCGCCAGCGCGTCGCTCAGCACCTTGCGCGCCTTCGCGCCGTCGCCACCACGCAGGTACAGGAAGCCCAGCTCGGCCCGCGCCTCAATCTGCGCCGGGTCCTTCGCCACCACTTCCTCCAGCTCCGTCACCGCCAGGTCCGGACGACCGCGCCGCGAGTGGACGATGCCCAGCCGCGCCAGCGCCGCCGTGTCCGCCTCCTCGCCCTCCTTGGGCCGCAGGTACGTCTCCGCGCCGGGATAGTCCCCCATGGCCATCAGCAGGTCCGCCAGGGCCAGCTTCGCCGCGCGGTGGTTCGGGTCCTCCTTGAGAATCGCCAGGTACAAGGGCTGCGCCTTCGCCGACACGCGCTTCTTCGCGTAGGTGTCCGCCAGCGACAGCCGGTTCTCCACCGTGGGCGACAGGGCGATGCACTCCTCGTACTGCGCAATCGCGCCGTCCAGGTCACCCTTGGCCTTCAGCGCCTCGGCGTAGCCCGCCCGCGCGGCGGCGTCCTTGGGGAACGCCTCCACCGCGGTCTTCAGCGTGGCAACCGCCTCTTCGGCCTTGCCCAGCGAGAGGTACGCACGCGCGAGGCCCTGATACGCCTCGGTCGTCCGCTTCCCATCGTCGGTGCTCTTGTCGATGGCCTTCTTGAAGGCCTCCACCGCCTGCTTCTTCTTGCCCTGCTCCAGATACAGATGGCCCAGCTGCGTGTACGGCCCGCTCGCCCGGCGCGGCTCCAGCACCAGCGCCTTCTCGAAGGCCTTGGTGGCGCGCACGTTGTCGCCCAACTGGTAGTAGGCGAGCCCCAGGTTGAAGTGGGCCTCCGCGTACTTCGAGTCGGCCGCGATGGCCTTGAGGAACGCCTCGGTGGCCTTGCGCGGGTCGCCCTTCTCGTTCAGCGCCACGCCCAGGTTGTTCTGTGCGCGCGCGTGCTTCGGGTCCGCGGCGATGGCGCGCTGGTACTCGGCGATGGCGCCGTCGAAGTCATTCTCGCGCAGCAGCAGGACGCCCAGGTTGTAGTGCGCCTCCGCGTCGCCCAGCTTCTCGCGCGTGGCCTCTCGCAGCGTCTCCTTGGCCTCGCCGTTGAGCCCCTTCTCCGCCAGCGCCTTGCCCAGGTTGACGCGGGCGACGTTCAGCTTGGAGTCCATCTTCAGCGCTTCACGGTACGCCTCGATGGCGTCGTCCGTGCGGTTGGCGCGCTGGAGCGCCTCGCCCAGGTTGAAGCGCAGCTCCGCGTCCTTCGGCGCCAGCTCCACCGCCATCGAGTACTGGCTGATGGCCACGTCATTCTCGTCCAGCACGCGGGCCAACAGGCCCCGCTCCGAGCGCAGCGACGCGTCCTCGGGGAACGCCGCGATGGCCTGGTCCAACAGCGTGCGCGCGGACTCCGCGTCGCCCGCCAGCCGCAGCGCCCGACCCAGCGCGAGCCGGGGCGGAATCAGGTCCGGCTCCACCTCCACCAGCTTCTTCAGCGGCTCCACCGCCTTCTTCGGCTTGTTCAGCGCGAGGAAGGCCGTGCCCAGGCGGTAGAGCGCATCCGCGTCGTCCGGGGACGCGCGCAGCCGGGCACTCTCCACCGCGGCGGTGCGCTCGAGCGCGGCCGCGTCCGGCGGAGGCGCCTGGGCGGTGAGCAACTGGAGGACTAGGACGCCGGCTTTCGTCATCACAGGTTCTCCACGTAGGGACTGGCACGCGCGTCGAACGTCTTCTTGGCGAGGGCCGTCTTCTTCGCCTCCCAAGCCTCCCGCGTCGTCTTCTCTTCCTTCTCTTCCTCGGTGAGGTCGGCGAGCTCTTCCTTCACCTCCGCCTCACACTCGGCCACCTGCTCCTCGAACTCCTTCGGGTCCAGCTTCTCGCTGCCCTCCACCTTCGCCTTGCGCGCGGCCGTCAGCTTGGCGAACTCGAACTTGGCGAAGGCGCAGTTGCGCGACAGCTCCGACACGTCACGCAAGCCCACGGACAGCCGCTGCTTCGCGCGCAGGTACTCCACGCGCGCCTCGGACTCCTCGATGGCCAGCTTCGCCACCTCGCGGGAGACCTCGTCCGTCGCGCGGTCCACCTCGTCCTCCGCCGCCTCCTGGCGGGAGCGGGCGCGGCGGATGCTGTCGCGGGCACGGTCAATCTCGTTGTTGTTCTCGTCCACCTTGTCGACGGCGAGCGCCAGCTCGTTCTCCGCCTCCAACAGCTCGATGCGGACTTCGAACGGGAGCTTCTTCACCAGCGAGCCGGGCACCTTCATGCCGTAGCTGGGGCCGCACGCGGCCAGGAAGAGCGGAAGGGTGAGCAGGACGATGTGCTTCATGGAACGGTCGCCTCGAAGCTGCCGAAGATGGTGCGGCCGGAATAGATGTCGATGCCGTTGACGAAGGTGACGTGGAAGTCACCCGTGACGCGCTGGCCCTGCCCGGTGGGAATCTTGTCCACCACCAGCGTGCCGCGCTCCAACTGCGGGAAGGCGCGCGCGGGCTCGTCCAGCACACTGCGCCCGATGACGCCGCGCTGCGCGCCGCCCTCCAGGGCCTCGGCCAGGTCGATGGTGAGCCCGCCGGTGTAGCCCTCGGGAATCATGTCCCCCACGCGCGCGCTGACCTTCAGCACGGTGTTCACCCCGGAGCCCTGGGGCGTGACGAAGTTGATGGACAGCTCCCCCTCGGCCAGCACCGCCTCCGAGCGCTTGTACTTCAGGTCCAACAACGGCGACACGCTGCCTTCCAGCGCGCCACCCTCGTCGCTACACGCGCCCAGCCCGGCCACCAGCGCCAGCAGCGCCAGGGCCCGGAAGCCGTGCGAGTGTGTCGGGTGGAGGCGCGCGTTCACTTGCACGCCTTCCATCCCGCGGTGTCCACGTCGGCGCCGTTGAGCGAGCCCACGTCCTTGAGGACGGCCAGGTCCCGCCGCGCCCCGTCCACGTCGCCGAAGCGGCAGCGCAGCGCGGCCAGGTTGAGGCGCGCCTTGTCGTAGGTGGGGTCGGAGTCCATCGCCTTGGCGTACGCGGCGCGCGCGCCCATGGCGTCACCCATGTTGAGCAGCGCCCAGCCCAGCGCCGAGTGCGCCGAGGCCTTGGTGTCCTGAAGCTCCGTCACGCGGCCGAACGTCAGCTGCGCCACGCCGAACTGACGGGCCTCCAGGTACGCCATGCCAAGTGCTTCCAGCGACTCCACGCTGAGCGTGCGCTCGGCCTTCTTGCGCAGGTCATCCAGCACGGCCAGCTGCGTGGGCGCCCCCGGCTGGGGCACCGGCAGCGCGGCCTGCTCGGCGCGCGAGCGGCAGCCCACCACCGCGGCGCTGAAGACATCCAGCGACTCCGCGCGGGACAGACACGCCTTGAACGCCTCCTCCGAGCGCGACTTCAGCGGGCCGACCTGCTCCTTCACCGCCGCCTGGAACTGCTGCGACTCCGACGCGGAGAGGCCGCCCGGCACCGGCGTGGACTCGACGACGTCCGCGATGTGCCCGTACGCCAGCGCCAGCCGCCACAGCGAGGCCACCGCCCACTCGGGATAACCCAGCGACGCGGCCTGCGTGTAGATGCCCTCCAGGCTCTGCAGCGCGGCGACCTTCTCCTCTACCTTGTCCGACGGCAGGTCCTTGTAGCCGCGGTAGAGAATCTCGCCCAGGTACCACAGGCCCCTGGCCGCCTCTTCCGTCTGGCCGTCGGGGCCCTGCACCGCCGTGGTGAGCGTGGCCACCAGCGCGTCCGCGGAGGCCGTGGGCGAGGTGACTGCCTGGACCTCCGCCAGCACCGCCGCCGCTCCCGCGCTGCGCGGGTTCAGCTTCAGCGCGGAGTCCGCCGCCAGCTTCGCGCGCGGGTAGTCCTTCGCCTTCAGCCGCGCCTCGGCCAGCAGCACCAGCACCTCCGACTTGCGCGCGCCGGACACCTCCGCCGCCGTCTCGAGGTTGCGGGCCGCTTCCTTGTACTCACCCAGCGCCATGCGCAGCCGCGCGCCCGCCAGCCACCCATCCACGCCGGCGATGTCCGCGCCCAGCTTCTGGCCCACCTGCTCGAACCACGTGGCAGCCTCGCCGAACGCCGCCGCCTCCGCCGCGTGCCGGCCGAGCGTCAGGAGCACGTCCGACAGGTACTGGCTCTTGGGGTAGTCCTGCGACAGCTTGGTGCCCAGCTCGCGCTCGGCCTGCAAGTCCCTCTTCTCGCGCGCCGCCGTGAAGGCGCCGTACAGGGCCTTCTCGCCGATGTCGGTGTTCTTGTTCTCGTCGGCCACCTTCACGAGGCCCTGGATGACGTCGCCCGTCTCCTGGGCGCTCTGCAGCGCCAGCTCGTCCAGCGCCTCGGCGCGGCTCTGGGTGAGGATCTTCTGCACCTCCGCGCGGAAGTTGCCGGGCAGGGGCGAGGTGAGGAACTTCTTGCCCGTCTCGTCCAGGCCCTTGAAGTCGTTGACCTGCCGCAAGCTGTCCAGCGCCAGGTTGCCGGCGACGGTGGCTTCCTTGTGCTGCGGATGGGTGAGGGCGAAGGCGGTGAACAGCTCCGCCGCCTTGGGGTAGTCGCCGTCCTCGTAGAAGGCGCGGGCGATGTTGAACTTCACATCCAGGACGTTGGGGCTCTTGGGGTAGCGCGACACGTAGTCCGCGCCCAACAGCTTCATCGCCTGACGCGCGTCCGCGACTTCATACGCGTTGCGCTTGAGCGCCTCCTCCGGCTTGAGCGTGGAGAAGTGCGCGAGCAGCGCGGCGTAGAGGGCCTCTTCCTCGCCCTTGGCGTCCTTCGCCTTCGCCTCGTAGCGGGCCAGCTCCTCGAACTGACGCGCGGCGCGCGTGTAGTCCTTGGCGGAGAAGAGCGCCTCCGCGCGGTTCTTCATCATCGGCCGCACGTACTGCTCGGGACGGAAGAGGCTCAGGTACGCCTCGTACGCCTCGGCGGTGCTCAGGTAGAGCTCCTTCTCCTCCTTCTTCTGCGCCGCCAGGTGGAGCAGGGTGGCCAGGTCGCGCCCCATCTCCTCCAGCTCCACGAGCTGCTTCTTGCGGTCCACCTCCGCCAGCTCCGGGTCCGTCTTGGACTGCACCGCCGCGCGGACGAGGATGCGCAGGTCCTCCGGCTCCGGCAGCACCTTGCCCTTGGACGCCTTGAGCGCGTCGTAGAGCTTCTGGCCGCGCTCCAAATCCAGCTCGGGGTCGTGCTGGATCTCCATCAGCTTGCGCAGCGCGGGGATGGCCCACTCGTACTGCTGCTTGATGAAGTAGCGGTTGCCCAGCTTGTCGAGCGCCAGCGCGTAGGTGGCGCGGCTCTCGCTGAGCTTCTCGAAGTAGTTGAGCGCGCCCTTGGGCGGCTTGGCCTCCGTGTAGCTGTAGACGAGGTCCAGCAGAGCCTCGCGCTTCACGTTGAGCGCCTTCTTCGCGTCCATGCCGGGCAACGGGGCGCTGGCGGCGGCGGCCTCGAAGAACGTCACCGCCTCCGCGTGCTTGGCCTGGTTCACCCGAATCCAGCCCATCTTGTAGCGGGCCAGGTCGTGCACGGGGGAGGGCGGGGCCTCCAGAATCGCCTGGTAGTGGCGCTCGGCCTCGACGAGGTCCGCCTTGTCGAAGAAGTGGTCGCCCAGAATCTGTTCCGACTCCAGCCGCAGCGGGCTGTTGGGGAACTTGCGCGTCAGGTCGCCGAGCGTCTTGAGCATCTCGTCGAACTGACCGAGCTCGCGCTGCTCGTGCGCCAGGTAGAACGTCACCTGGTCCCCGTCCTTGAAGTCCGGGTACTCGCGCAGCAGCCGGTAGTACATCTGCACGGCCTTCTGCTTCATCAGCCGCGTCTCGGGGGAGACGATGGCGCCCGAGGCTCCCTCCGGCCGCGACTCGGCCTGGAGGTAGTACACGTAGCGGCTCTTCTCCACGTACAGCTCGGCCAGCCGGAACTGGAGGTCCGGCAGGTACGGCGCGTTGCGGCTCTTCGAGATGAGCTTCTGCGTCTCGCCGATGGCGCGGTCCACCTTGAAGATGTCGCGCTTGAGCTTGGCGATGAACTCGTCGCGCTCCTTCGCCTTGGAGACAATCGGGTTGAGGCCAGGGCCCGCCGCGCGGCCCGTGCCTCCGGGGGACGCCGCCAGCAGGGCAGCGGTAATCAGGCCGGTCAGGTGGCCGGTCATGGGGTCTCCTCGATGCAGCGGCTCTCGATGCTGACCCGGTACGACTTGAGCTCGTCGTTCCAGTATTCGCCGTCGAAGCGGAAGGCGACGCTGTCGGGCGTCAGGAGTTGCTCATCCTCGGGCGCCACGAGCTTCGCGCCCTTCTTCACGCGCTCGTACAGCTTCAATCCCACTTCGTATTCCATCAGTCGCACCTGCTCCGCGGCGCGCAAGAGCGTGTCCGCCTCCTGGCGCACGGCCTCCGCCAGTCGCGCGTCGTACACGCGCACGGCCTCGGCGCGGGACAAGTCGTACAGCTTCGTCAGGTGCGTGAAGAGCCGGTCGCCGAAGCTGCCGGCGTAGCGGCCCAGGCGCTCGCCCTCCAGGTCCAGCGTCTCCACGAAGCGCGCGGCGCGCTGGGTGCCACCGTGAGAGTTGGCCGCGCGGCGCAGGCGGATGTCCTGGGTGAGGTCATCGCGGTTGCGCACCGCCTCCAGCGAGTCCGCGAACCTGCGCGTCAGCTCCTTCGCGGCGCGCTTGGCGGGCAGGTAGTGACAGAGGTCGCGGTAGATGAGGGCGCGCAGCAGGTACTTGTCCGGGAGGAACTCGTCGCGGAACGACGGGGCGTCCAGGGTGGTGAGGATGCCCAGCGACGCGCGCGGCTCACCCAGCTTGTAGCGGGTCCACGCCTCCTCCAGGTAGAGGCTGGCGCGGCCCGGGTCCAGCTCCGGCAGCTTCACCAGGTTGTACGCCTCCAGCGCGCCCGTGTACTCCAGGCGCTCGTAGCGCAGGCGGGCCACCGCGAGCGCCGCCTCGTTGCGCGCCTCGCGGGTGAGCTTCTCGTCCTTGGACAGGCCCAGGAAGTCGGCGATGAGCTCCTCGGAGGGCTCCTTCACCTGCTTGAGCCGGGTGACGAGCAGCGCGAACTTCGCGCGGCTGGCCTCGGCGCTCGTCTCCGACAGCTTGGCGAAGTGCGTGTTGGCCCAGCGCTCGTTACCCACGCGCAGGTCCACGAGGCCCTGCTGATAGTGCGCGTACGCGCCCGTCTCCTCGGGGAGGAAGCCCAGGTCCAGCGCGCCGAAGACCTGCTCGTCGATCATCACGTCGTCGTGCGGCCGGTCCGTCAGGTCCTTCAGCGTGTCGAGCGCGCGGGGGATGACGTTCGGGTTGGAGCGCTCACGGGCGATGCGCGCCAGGTAGGACGCGCCCGCGTGCGTGAGGCCCAGGTCGATGAGGCTCCGGGCGAGGAAGTACTGCGCCCAGGCGTAGTTGTCGTCCGTCTTGGGCGCGGCCTGGAGCCAGGCGTAGAGGGGACCCGCGGCGGCGCGCGGCTTGCCGTCGAAGTAGTCCTGCAGCGCCTTGTCGAAGACGGCCGGGTCCACCTTCTGCGGCACGGGCGGCGGCGCCTCGGCGGCGGCCTCCGGCTTCTTGTCGGTCGCGGGGGCGGCCGTCGCGGGCGCGCCCTCGGTGCCGGCTGTCGGCGCACCGGACTCGGCGGGCCTGGCACCAGGCGCGGCGGGAGCGGGCGTGCCCGTGGCGGGCCTGGCACCGGGCGCGGCCTTCGCGCCAGCGGTGGGCGGTGGTGGCATGGGCAGCGAGCCACCGCCAGACTGGGCGGGAGCCGTCGCTGGAGACACGACGAGCGCGGCGCTGGCGAGCGCGGCGATAAGTGAGCGAGAGGTCATTCCGTGGCGCCGAAGTTGAACGCGGTACCGAGCTGGACCACGGGGACGTTGATGATGCGCGAGGCCCCCGCGAACACGACGTTGTTCGTCACGTCGAGCCGGAAGGACAGCGTCTTGCCGGAGAACATGCGCACGCCCAGGCCCAGGTTGATGGCGGGGCGGAAGCCGTCCTGTCGGTCAATCTTCACCACCGTGCCGCCGCCGAGCAGGAACGCCTCGAAGTGCAGCACGGAGCTGTTGAGCACGGCCGTCTTGCCGTAGAGCGGGCTCCAGACGAGGTCCGAGCCCACCATCCACTGCACCTGGTCCTCGAACGCGGAGGCGGTGGGGGCCACGTCGAAGTCGCGCTCGAGTTGGCGGCGCAGCGACGTCTGGATGTTGTAGCTGTAGGTGCCCCGGCCCACCTGCCACGCGAACGTGTCGCTGAAGTGGTACGTGTACGAGACGCTCCCGATGAGGCCCTTGTAGAAGGCGTCGGCCGGCAGCACGCCGACCCCGAGGTACAGCTCGTGATTCATCCGGTACTGCCGCTCCTGGATGGCGGAGACGGCGCCGGGATTCTCGAGCGCCTCGGCCTGTGCGCGGGCAAGGCCGGGCGCCAGGAACAAGAGAATGAGCAGGGCGTATCGCACGGTGGGGGCTTCCTGGCGGATGAGCGGAACGAAACGCGGGTTGGGGAGAGCCCGCGTCAGTAGCCGACGGAGTTGAAGAGGAACGGGTAGGTGATGATGACCACGCCGCCCTTGGGAGCGGGGAAGGTCCAGGTCTTCAGATTGGAGAGGATGCACGCCTCGACGGAGGCATTGCGCAGCGTGGAGGACTTCGTCTTCGCCGCGGCCACCCGGCCGTTGGCGCCGATGGTCCACTCCAGCACCACCTTGCCGGCGAGGCCCGGGTCCTTGAGCAGCGCGCGCTCGTAGCATCCGTGCACTTCGTTCAGGTGGCTGTTGATGACGCGGGCCACGGCCTCGCGGTCCACGGTGCCCTGGGTGGAGGCGATGCTGCGCGCGGTGGCGCGCGTGACGGTGCCGCCGACCTTCCCCTTGCCCACCGAGCCCGCGCCCAGCGCGCCGATGCCGCCGCCGCCCTTGCCGCGCAGAAGCTCAGCGCCCAGCGTCGCGCCGCCGCCCTTGCCGCCGCCGCCCAGGCCGAACGTGCCCAGACCCGCGTTGGCGATGGGCGCCTTCCCGATGAGGCCCGACAGCTTGTAGTTGGAGTTCTTCACGTTCTTGCTGCCCGGGCCGCTGCCCAGCTTGTCCACGGCGGCGAGCAGGTCGTTCGTGGCGGGCCCCGCGGCGGACAGCTTGGCCAGCGCCTTGAGCGCCTTGTTCTCCGCGGGCGCGGCGGCCACGGCCTTGGCGGGCTGCTGCTGCTTCGGAGGAGGAGGTGCCTTCTCCACTGGCTTGACCGGCGCCTTCTCCGCGACCTTCTCCTTCGGCGGGGCCTTCTTCTTGATGGCCTCCAGCTTCTGCTTCGCCTCTTCCTTCTTCTTCGGCTCGGGGGCGATGAGGCGCAGCGCGACGGGCGGCAGGTTCTTCTGCGTGAAGTCCGCCGTCTCCGGCGTGGCGGGCTTGAGCACGATGAAGGCGGCCATGACCGCCGCGAAGAGGACGAAGGTCGACACCGCCAGCCACGGCAGGCCCTTGAGGGGGTTGATGAACACGCGCGCGGGGATGGGGGCGGCGTAGGCCACCAGCGACATCTGGCCCTGCGTCAGCCGGGCGCCCACGCCCTCGCGCAGCGTGATGAAGCGGCGGCTGCCGTCGGACTCCAGCGCGGCGCCGGTGACGGGCGTGAAGCGGCCGTCGTTGCCGCTCTTCTCCACCTCGGTGCCCGGAGGCACGAAGAGGCGGAAGGCGCCGTTGGCCGACTCGGCCAGCGTGAAGGGCCCGGTGCTCTCCGGCAGCGTGAAGCCCCACAGCGGCATCGCCTCGGGCAGGTCCAGCGAGGCCCGCACCGGCTGCTTCTTGTCCGGCTTGAAGCGGCGCGCGTCGCGGCGGATGGTGCCCCAGTACAGCTCCAGGTAGAGCTGGGGCACGCCCTTGCCCGGGTCGACGCGGGGCGCGTGCGTGGGCCGCGACGCGGTGACGCGAGCTTCCTGGAGCAGCGGCCCCCGAGGCTCGGGCAGCGGCTCCAGCGCGATGTCCGCGAGCAGGTCATCCGCCAGCAGCATGCCGGTGTTCGTGGCCTGCGGCGGCTCCTGCGTCACGCGGCGGCGCACGGACGGCACGGTGCCGGCGGGCACGGGCTGGGGGGCCTGCATCGGCACGGGCTGCGGCGCGGCGGCCACGTGGGCCTGGGCGTTGATGGAACCCTGTGGCGCGTGGGCGACGGGCGCCGGCATGGGCACCATCGCGGGCGCCGCGGACTGCTGCGGGTAGATGGCCTGCGTCGCCGCCTGCGCGGGGTGCTGCGGCACGGCGCGAATCGCGGGCACGGTGGTGGCCAGCGGCTGCGCGGGCGCGGCGGTGGGGCGCAGCTGGCGCACGGGCGCGCCCTGCTGCGGCGCGTGGGCGACGGGCTGCGGCGGCGCGGGCTGCGGCGTGCCGAACAGCGCGGCGACCTCCGGCGGAGGCTGCGGCTTGGCCTCCTGCGGCTTCTGGGCGAGCACGCGCGTCTTCAAGACGAACGGGCCGCACAGCACCTCGTCCACCGAGCGAATCTCGCACGCGGTGACGCGGTGGCCGTTGACGAACAGGCCCGTGGCGGTGCCCGCGTCCTGGATGGCCGCACGGCCATTCTGGAAATAGAGCAGCGCGTGGCGCGGCTCCACGGCCGGGTCTTCCAGCCTCAGGTCCGAGGACGGGTCCGAACCGAGCGCATACGTGCCGGGGACGAAGACTTCCGTCCCAACGAGGAGTCCGTCGCGGAGGATGACGACTTGCAGGACGCTGGGCTGGCCGCTCAACGGTGACGCTCCCTTCAAGGGCTGGTGGGCGGTGCTGCCCTACTGGTCGTACACCGTGGCGAGCGTCTCGGCGCGGAAGCTGTCGCGCTCGCGGATCATCGACCGCGTCTTCAGCTCCTTGCGGTCATAGAGATAGACGGCGCCCGACTTGTTCGTCTGGCCCTGGATGAGCCGGTCGTCGAAGTCGATGCGGGACGGGCCGCGCTGCGGCGGCGCCGAGGAAGCGGTGGCGTCCGACTCGCCCGTCACCGGGTCCGTCACGGGCGCGCCCTTGGTTTCAATCTTGGGCGGAGTCTTGGCGCTGGCTTTCTTGCCAGCCTTCGCCTTCGCCGACTTCGCGGAACGGCCGCGGCCTTGGGCCCAGGCGTCGCTCGGGGTGAACAGCGTACCGATGCCGAGGAGCTGGGCGACGGCCATGCAGAGGAGGAAGCGTCGCATCATCAACAGGTTAAGCGATGCGTGTATGGACCTGTCAACGCACACTCCAGGGCTGTTCGTGAGACGTGGGTCAACAGGTGTGGGGGGCACTCCACCCCATGTGGGGCGCGTTCTCCACGACACCACTTGCTCGTTGCCGGCCGAACGGAAAGATGTCGTGCCGCTCCGCGTCTGAAGTCGGCCCCCGACCGGGCAGGCAGCCAGAGAACGTCGTGGCCTCGCGCGCGAGGAGGGAGGATGCTCCCTCGCGAAAGGCACCGGGACACGATTGACGAGCGCGGCGCGCAGATGGGCTTTGCTGGCGGTGGGCGCGGTGCTGTGGAGCGCCGCGGGAGTCGTGGGCTATCGCCTGAGCACGCGCGGACAGCGCGCCTCCTCGTCCGGTGACGCCGCTCCCCCCGCGTCGGCCTCCTCCGGAACGGCGCCCAGGCTGGAGGCGGTAGGTCCCCGGCTCACCAGCAACGAGACCTCCCAGCCCCTGTCCATCCATGGCGCGCGGCTGGTAGCGGGGTTGCGTCTGTCACTCGGTCCACCACTGTCACGCGAGCTTCCGTTGACGGTGGTGGACTCGAGCCACGCCTTCACCCGGCTGCCCTCGGACGTGACGCTTCCGGAGGACGTGCCGCAGGTGGTGGTGGAGGCCCGGCTGGTGTCCGCCGGTGGGGCTCCCGTCGAAGGGACTCCCCTCGAAGGGAGCGTCCACCTCACCGTCGTGAATGACCGCGCCTTCCCCGACCTGACGGGGATGGTGGCGTCGCCGGATGGGCGCACGCTGTTCATCGTCTCGCCGCCCACGGACACGGTGTACTCGCTGGATGTGGGCACGGGCCGCGTGGAGCGGCTGGCGGTGGGGGACGGCCCCTCCGCGCTGGCCACGTGGAAGGACGCGCGCGGTCAGTCCTTCCTGGGCGTCGTTCATCGCTACCAGCCGGAGCTTCGGGTGTTCGCGCTGGACTCCGCGAGCGAGCCCCGGGTGCTGCCCGCGCCCCTGGGCGCCTCCGGGCTGGAGGTGGACGGCGCACGCGGCGTGGCCTTCGTCGCGGAGCAGGTGAGGGACACGGTGCGGGCGCTCTCGCTCGAGGACGGCCGCGAGAAGTGGGCCGCGCCGGTGGACCCCAATCCGCGCGCGCTCGCCCGGTGGAAGGACGTGCTCGCGGTGGGCAGCCTCCAGACGGGCCAGTTGGAGCTGCTGCGTCAAGCGGACGGCTCGCGAGTCTTCACGGTGGTGCCCGGCCCGGGCGTGGCCATCGTCGGCGGCAACACCGAGCGCTTCCGCGCGCAAATCATGGGCGGCAAGGCGCCGCGCACGCTCATCGCGAGCGAGAAGCTGGGGCGCCTCTTCATGGCGAGCCTGGGCCCCAATGTCGGGCCCAATCCGAAGCGCATGGAGGTGAGCAACAACAGCGGCGTGGCCGTCATCGACCCGGCGAGTGGCGACTATGTGAGGCACCGGGGCTTCGGCGCGGGTGTGACGGAGGGGCTGGCGCTCGACGAGGCCGCGGGCCTGCTCTATGCGGCGGATGTAGGCATCGGCTGGGTGCGGGTGCTCGACGCCCGGGCGCTCATCTCCGGAGACGACGCGGTGGCGCGCGGCGCGGTGCTTCAGAAGATTTCGCTGATGCCGCCCGAGGGCACGCCGCGCATCCGCCCGGCCGAGGACTTCTCGACGAAGGGACGTGCGGGCGAGGAGCTGCACTCGGGGCCGCGCTCGCTGGTGCTCTCTCCCGATGGCGCCACCCTCTATGTCCTCAACCGCTTCACCCACGAGGTGGCGGTGGTCGATGTCCGCGACGCGCGCGACAAAGGACGGCCGCTGGTGGTGACGCGGCGGCTGCCGGTGGTGGAGTCGCGCGCGCAGGCCAAGCGCCGGCTGGGACAGGTCCTCTATTACGCGGACCTGGGCCGCACGGGCATCACCTGCGACGGGTGCCACATCGAGGGGCACACCGGCGGCGTCTTCTACGAGAAGACGCGGCCCAACCGCATCTACCGCTCGCCCACGGTGCTCGGCAGCCGCGACACCCCGCCCTTCTTCACGCCCGCCAGCCAGCACAGCCTGGCTGAGACGGCGAGCTTCGTGGGAGCGCGAAACCGCTTCCACAACCCGGACCCCTCCCCCTCGGAGGTGGAGGCGCTCACCCTCTATACGTCGCTGATGGCGACGCCGCCCAACCCGTATCGGGGCGAGGACGGCGCGCCGCTGGAGACGGTGACGCTCCCGGATGGACACGTGGGGCGTCCGGCTCGCGGGCGCGCGCTGTTCGAGGGACGCGGCGGGTGCCTCGCGTGCCATCCCGCGCCGCTCTACACGCTGGACCAGGACCCCACGACGCGAGGCCAGTATCTGGATGTGGGCACGCCCGTGGCGCTGCCGCTGCGCATCGAGCTCCAGGATTTGGTGGTGGGCGCGGCGCCGCCGTCGTTGGTCGGCACGTGGGACATGTGGCCGCTGCTCACGAGCGCCACCGCGGGTTATGCGGTGAAGGACGGCCGGCTGGTGGTGGACACGCGCTTCCCCTTGAGGACGGTGCTGGAGACGGCCGGGCCCGCGCACGGCGATGCTCGCGCCTTCAGCGCGGAGGAGCGGGACGACGTGCTCGCCTTCCTGCTCACATTGTGAGCGCGCGCCGGAACGCGGCGCGTCCGGCTTTCCGTGGCGGGGCGAAATTACGGCCCGAGGTGTGTGCAAGCGTCTGAAGAATTCGACGCGGACGGCGCTGTCACTTGCGTTGTCGTGGGGGGCTGCGGTCTACAATCCATCCGATGCGCCCCCTTCCGCGCTCCGCGTGGCCGCTGCTCCCGATTCTGCTCCTGTCCTGCTCCGACGCGGGTCTCTATGCCATCGACGGGCGTGGGGCCAACCGGGGTGACCGCGCCAACTTCTCCGGCAACGTCTGTGTCCCGCTCGCGGGCGGCGACGCGTTTCCCACCAAGGTCCTCTTCGCGCTGCAGGGCGGCGAGGGCGTGGAGACGGAAATCGTGGGCTACGCCACCGACGGCCTGTCCACGCTCTCCAGCCGCTTCTCCGGCCCGTTCGTGAAGTTCGGCCTGGTGGCCTACCACTCGGTGGCCACCGGCATCCTGGGCGGCTTCTCCAACGCGGAGGACTTCCAGGCCGCGCTGCCGCGCTTCGCCACCTATCAAGAGTCGGGGCCCGTCAGCGTCCGCTCCTCGCTGCGGCTGGCGAAGACGCTCTTGTCCGGTGACATGCAGACGTCGTGTCGCGGCGAGGTGGCCCGCACGCGCTACATGGTGGTCGTCGTGATTCGCAGCCAGGACACGAGCTGCTCCAACCCGGCCTTCAACATCGGCCTGGATGCGACGTGCAACGCGCTGACGGACAAGGTCGCCTGCAGCAAGTGCGAGCTCACCGCCGTCACCGGTGAAATCAAGGCGCTGGCCCAGCAGTACGGCGCGGGCGAGGTCGTGGTGCAGCCCATCTATGTCCGAGGCACCGTGGCGGACCCCGCCACGCGCGAGCATGTCGCCGCCATCGCCCACGCCGGTGGCACCGCGCCCATTGAAACGGACGCGGTGGGCCTGTCTCCCACCCTCAGCGGGCTGAAGTACTCGGCGCGCACGAACACCCTCAAGCTCAAGCGCTTCCTCGCCTTCAACCGCAACGTGGTGGTGCGTGCCGGCCAGGTGCTCGTCGACAGCGACGGTGACGGCCTGCCCGACGTGGATGAGGACGCGCTCGGCACGGACCCGCTGCAGCTCGACTCGGACCAGGACGGCTTGATGGATGGCATCGAGGTCCGCGTGGGGTTGGATCCGCTCGTGCCCGACGTCATCAACGGCTGCAGCGTCTCCCTGGACGAGGACGGCGACCGGCTCAACACCTGCGAGGAGCGCGTGCTGGGCACCAACCCCTGCATCGGCGACTCCGACGGCGACACCATCCCGGACCTGGTGGAGGCGCTGACCCCGCTCAACCCGCTGGTGCCCGAGGACCTGCTCGACTCGGACCGCGACGGGCTGACCAACATCGCGGAGATTGAAGCCCACGGCGACCCGCTCAGCGCCGACCTCGACTTCCACCGCGAGCGCGGCTACGGCTACGACCTGGTGGAGACGGACCCCACCATCGACGGCCGCACCTGCTACGCGACGCGCGTGGAGAACGTCTCCCTCGTCGCGACGCGCGAGCGGCCCCATCCGCTCATCCCGGGCGAGGTCATCCCCGCGGGCACCAACGAGGTGTACCTCTACCTCCAGGCCGGCCGGGACAATGATCCGCGCGGTGCGGGCATCGGCTCGCTGCTCATCCAGCCCATCCAGTACGACAAGGACGAGGGACGCACCCCCTCCGGCATCCTCCCCCTCGACCCCGAGGCCTTCATCCTCGGAACGTGATCCACCCGTGAGTGGGGGGTCCACCCCTCGCTCGGACTGGGGAGTGCCCCCCACATTCTCCGGTCCCCACCTGATGCGCTGTGCACAAGTGCCTGAAACTGCTGGATTTGAGCTCGGGCAAAGGTGCGGATCGTCTCTTGCTTATGGCCCGGGGCTGAAAGGAGTCACCATGTCACTCGTTCGTCTCGCTCCGGCGTTGCTGCTCGGGGCCTTCCTGGTCGTGAACCCCAGCACCGCTCAGGCGCAGTCCAACGACAACCCGGACAACCCGGAATGCCTCGGCGATAGCTGCGGCCGCCCTCAGGAGGAGGGAGGAGGGTGTGGTTGTGGTTGTGGAGGCTCCGTGTGGGTGAACTACACGGATGACGGCGACACGCTGGCCTACACGGACGACGCGGACGGCGACGGCCGCGCGGACGACCGCGACAACTGCCCGTTCGCGTCCAACCGCGACCAGACGGACAGCGACGGCGACGGCGTGGGCAACGTCTGCGACAACTGCTCCACGCTCTCCAACTTCCAGCAGCGCGACGCCGACGGTGACGGCCAGGGCGACGACTGCGACGCGGACCGGGACAACGACGGCATCGCCAACGAGCTCGACAACTGCGCGCTGATTCCGAACGCGGACCAGGCCAACCTGGATGGCGCGCTCGGCGACGCGCTCGGTGACGTGTGCGACCCCGACGACGACAACGACGGCGTGGCGGACGGCGCGGACAACTGCCCCCGCCTGGCCAACGCGGACCAGGTGATGCCGGCGGATGGCAGCCAGTGCCGCGTGGACGCGGACGGCGACAACATCTCCGACAACGGTGACAACTGCCCCGGTATCGCCAACCCGGAGCAGACCGACACGGACAACGACGGCCAGGGCGACGCGTGCGACGCGGACAACGACGACGACGGCGTCCTCAATGACGCCGACAACTGCCGTGATGTGGCCAACCGCGACCAGGCGGACGACGACCGCGACGGCGACGGCGACGCGTGCGACCGGCTCTACTGCCTCGTGGTGGACCCCTCCCAGAAGGACAAGTGCCTGGACCCGAAGTCGCCCTTCACGGTCAGCGCCGGTGGCACCATGCGCCTGGAGAAGTCGGGCGACACGCTGCGTCCGCCGCTGTTCGCCAACCGCAACGGCGCGGCCATGGAGTACCGCTGGACGGTGAGCAAGCGCCCCGACGGCTCCAACGCCGTGGTGGAGAACCCCCAGGGCGCGGTGACGCTCAGCCGCAACTGGCAGTACACCTACGTGGACGGCAGCGTCCCCAACTTCGTGCCGGACACCGAGGGCACGTACGAGCTGACCGTGGAGGCCCGCCTGGCCTTCGCCGACCGTGTCTTCCCGGACAGCCGCGTCGCCACCTCCACCCTGGTGCTGACGGTGGGCAAGGGTGATGACGAAGGCTCGAACTGCAACTCCGTGCCCGCGGGCTTCAGTGCCACGGCGCTCGGCGCCGCGATGCTGGGCGTGCTGATGCGTCGTCGTCGCCGCGAGCAGTAAATCCCGCTGTCTGTTGCCAGGAGGTCGTTCCCCTATGCGCCGCCTTCTTCGTTACCCGCTGTTCGCGGCGGGCCTCCTGGCCACGGGACTGTTGTCCTGTACCGACTCGATGCTCGAGCCTCGAACGGAACAGCAGTCCCACGTCGATGACCGGGTGATGCTCCAGGGGCGCGTCTGCACGCGCCCGCCCAACCCCGCCGGCTTCCCCGTGAAGGTGGTGGTGGTGCTCGACGAGTCGGGCAGCATGTGCATCTCCGACCCGCCCGGCGCGCAGCTGGACAGCGGCTTCTGTCAGCAGGCCGCGGTGCAGGCCATCATCCCGCCCGGCGTCACCGAGCCCGCGCGCGTGCGCGCCCTCAAGCGCCTGGTGTCGCAGTTCCGGCAGGTCAACGCGGCGGGCGGCAACGTGCAGGTGTCCGTCGCCCCCTTCGAGACGAACGTCCGCAACGTCTGGCCCCCCGCCACGACGGGCGACCGCTTCGCCCGGCCTGACACCAACATCGACACCTATATCGACGGCCTGCAGAGCCAGCTGGGCAAGGGCACCGACTACCAGGGCGCCCTGTCGTACGCCTACAGCCTCATCGCCAGCGACATCAACGCCGTCGCGCTGTCCAATCCGGAAGTGCTGCCGCGCACCCGCTACGTCGTCGTCTTCCTCACCGACGGCACGCCGTATCCGCGCTGCTCCGCCACCGACAACCTCAGCGTCTACGCCAACCCGGACAACCCGGACCTGACGTGGGCGGACTCCATCGTGAGCTTCTGCAACGCGACGAACACGACGGACCAGATTGACGGCTTCGAGATTGGCACCGACCGCAACCAGAACTACCAGCTCTTCAGCTACGTGCGCCGGCTGATGGAGCTGAAGGACCAGTACAACGTGGGCGACGTGCGCATGCACACGGTGCTGCTGTTCAACCAGGAGGCCGTGCGCGCCTGTGGCCCCATCTGCCAGGAAATCTATGGCATCTACCCGGGCGTGCCGCAGGCCGAGTACCCGGCGGCGGCGAAGAAGATCGCCTCCTGGCTGCTGACGCGCTTCGCGGAGATGGGCAACGGCGTGTACCAGGAGTTCAACGACACCGCCGAGATCTCCAACCTGGGCCTGGGCGCGCTGGACTACTCGTCCTTCGCGTCGCGCAACGTGATGAAGACGCTGCTGGTGGAGCCGCTCAGCTCCGGGCCAGGAGTGGAGTCGCGAATGGTGGACAGCGACGGCGACGGCGTGCCGGACGACCTCGACAACTCCTTCACGCTGAAGACCAATCCGTTCAACGCCGACAGCGACCGGGACTGCCTGAGCGATGGCTTCGAGCATCGCCGCGAGGACCAGGGCTTCAAGGCGGCCAATGACTTGGATGCGCGCGGGTGTGACCCGGCCTCTCCCCTGACGCCGCGCTGCACGTGCCGCGACACGGACGGAGATGGCCTGTCGCAGTTCGCCGAAGGGTACCTGCGCACGCGGGAGACCATCGTCGACAGTGACGGCGACGGCATCCCCGACAGCCTGGAGGCGCGCTGGGGCCTCAACCCGCTGGAGCCCAGCGTGGCGGGCCTGGACACGGACGGCGACGGCCTGCCGGACGAGGTGGAGCTGCGCGCGGGCACGGACCCCACGCGTCGGGACAGGGCCTTCTTCGAGAAGAACGGCTTCCAGTACGAGACGCGCATCGCGGAAGTCCTGCCCAACGGCAGCATCTGCTACGACTACACCGTCTCGAATCTCCAGATGGTGACGACGCCGGACCGCGTGGGGGCGAAGCAGGGCTTCAACCTCTTCAAGCTGTGGTTCGCGGAGGCGCCGGAGAGCGGCGTGGCCACCGACTACGGCGTGTGGCGCTCGGCCTGCGCCTGGTCCCAGTACGCGCCGCCGAGCATCCGCGTGCCGGTGGGCCCGGAGCTGACACTGACGAACGACAACTTCATGGTGCCCACGGACATGGGCAACCCCTGGGAGAACCAGGGTCGATGCGTGGGCGCGACGCCCGCGGGCAACCAGGGAGGATTCACCCCGTGAGTGTGGCTGGACGTATCCTGGCGGGCCTGATTGTCGCCCTCGTGCTGGTGATGGCCTGCTCCGATTCGTATCTGTATGACCCGCGCCGGGACGTGGAAGTCCCCGTGGACCGGGCCGTCTCGCTGCAGGGCCGCTTCTGCACCGTGGGTTCCAACGAGGTGGTGCGCCCCATCAAGCTCATCATCGCGATGGACGCCTCGCAGTCCATGCGCGTGAGCGACCCGGACGGCGCGCGCGCCACCGCGCTGGTGGAGCTCATCCAGAACCTGCCCAGGGACCCCGAGGTCTACCTGGCGGTGGTGCTCTTCGCCGGAAGCACCACGGCGTTCCTCACCCAGTCGCCGGGCAACCCGCCGCAGGACGGCTTCGTGCAGGTGTCCTCCATGGACGACGCCCGGCTGCGCCAGCTCACCGAGCAGCTGCTCACCTTCCGCAACCCGGACAACTCACCGAACCGGGACTCGACGGACTTCGTCAAGCCGCTGTCGGACATCTACTCGCTCATCAACACGGACATCGCGCGCAGCCGGCTGGAGCCGGGCGGTCAGCAGGCGCTGGCGCAGGCGCGCTACTCGCTCGTGTTCCTGTCGGACGGTCGGCCCACCACGGACCAGGACGACGAGCTGCTCCAGGGTGACGCGGTGGTGCGCATCCGTCAGCTCAGGGATTTGGTGGAGGACGTGCGCGTCAACACCGTGCACGTCTTCAACCCCACGCAGCCGGTGTCGTCGGTGTGTGACTTGTCTGGAGACGGCGGCTGCCCGCTGCTCATCATCAACCAGAACGCGGACCGGCTGGAGAAGATGGCCGCGCTGGGCGGCGGCAACTTCCGCGACTTCCGCAACAACGAGCCCATCAACTTCCTGGACTTCTCCTTCGGGCAGGTGCGGCGCACGTTCATCGTGAAGGAGGTCATCGCGACCAACTTCTCCGCGCCGCCGGGCAGCCCGCTGGACGAGGCGGACACGGACGGTGACGGCCTGTCGGACGCGCGCGAGGCCCAGGTGGGGACGAACCCCAACCTGATGGACACCGACGGTGACGGCTTCAGCGACGGCGTGGAGGTCTACTTCCGCGACCGGGGCGTGGACTTCGACCCCACGCAGGTGGCGGACCCGGATGGTGGCGGCCTGGACAAGGGCTGTCCTCCGCTGCTGCGCGCCTCGGACAACGACTGTGACGGGCTCTTGGACTGCGACGAGCAGTTCATCGGCACGAACGCGACGCTGGCGGACAGCGACCGCGACGGCGTGCCGGACGGCATCGAATGGCGCGGCGGCACGCAGGGCGCGAGCAATGACCTGGACGAGGACCCGGACAACGACGGGCTGACGAGCCGCCAGGAGCTGCGCCTGCACACCCGCCCGCTGGAGGTGGACACCGCGAACCTGGCGGCGGAGGGCTACCGCTACTCCTTCGAGGCGGACGGTCCTCCGGATGAGCTGGGCCGGCAGTGCTACACGCTGCGCGTGGACAACGTGCTGCTGGCGCCGACCATCGCCGCCGCGGATGACGCGGGCATCGTCACGCGCGGCGCGGGCTTCAACAACGTGGCGTTGTCCGTGGCGATGGTGCCCGCGGACGACCCGACCGCGCGCACCCAGGTGCGCACCTTCCGCGTGGACACCGTGCGCTACCCGGTGGGCGGCATCAAGTCCCCCTCCGACGGCATCATCCGCGTAGCCCCCGAGGACTTCGTCGACGGCTGCCCCGGCCGCGCCGACGTCTCGCTCCCGACGCCGTGAGAATCGACGCTCCCATGAAGACCCAAGTCCGACTGTTGTCGCTCGCGCTGCTCGCCCTCACCGCCTGCTCCTCCGGGGGCGATGACAAGGATGACGCGGGCACGCCCCAGGTGCAGGACCTCTGCAACAGCCGGGAAGAGGCGCTGTCCTTGGCCGAGTGCGAGCTGAAGCCCGGTGAGCCGCTGGAGCGGCTGCTCGTCAAGGAAGGGGCGGTACGTGAAGGCGACCAGGACTGGTACCGGATTGTCCTGCCCGCCAACACCAGCGCGCGCACGCTGCTCAACCTGAACGGCCTCTACGTGGCCTCCAGCACCGCGGTGCAGCTGTCCATCAGCGTGCTGGGGCCGCTGCCTGACGGGACGGAAGGCTCGCTGGCGAAGAAGGACGACAAGCATGGCCAGGGCGCGCCGAAGCCGGTGGACATGGTGGTGCCGCTGCGCGACGACCTGAAGGGCAAGACGCTGCTGGTGCTGGTGCAGGACGCGCCGGACGTCGTCTCCCAGCCCAAGTTCGATGCGCGCAACCCCTACCGGCTGACGCTGCAAATCACCGAGAACCCGGACACGCACGAGCCCAACGACGCCATCGCCGCCGCCACGCCGCTGACGCTGGCACCGCAGGGCGCGGGCACGCAGGTGGGGGCGGTGGCGGGCTTCCTGGCCACGGACAACGACGTGGACCGCTACACCTTCGATCTGCCGGTGGGGAAGGTGGCGTACGTGAGCGTGACGGCGCCGGACCTGGGCTTCGTGCCCAACTGGCGGCTGTCGTACCAGCTGCTGCGCCCCGGCTTCGTCACCAAGGAGGAGAAGGAGGACGAGGGCGAGGTGCGGCCGCAGGTCCGCCCGGGCGTGCTGGCGACGGCGCGCAAGGTGAAGACGGCGGGCACGTGGATGTTGGTGGTGCGCGGCTATCGCGGCATCAGCGACCGGGACACGTCGCAGGGTGACGTGCGCCAGGGCTATGACGTGGAGGTCCGCGTGCTGGACGAGGCGGACGCGCAGGACCAGAACGGGGCGGGCAACGACAAGGTCGCTGACGCGCTGCTGAGGGATTTGGCGTCGCCGTCGCCCGCGTCGTCCACGGCCTTCACGGGACGCATCGGCTACATCGGGGACCAGGACTGGTACGGCGTGCGCCTGCCGCCCTCCACCGTGCCCACGCGGCTGCGCTACCGCATGGTACCGCTGGCGACGGGGGGCCGCTTCCCCGCGCTGCCTGAAACGCCGGACCGCCAGGTGCTCGTGTTCACCCTGGTGTCGCAGGGGGCGAACCTGGACGAGTGGCGCGCCTCGTGTACCAACGACGCGACGGCGTGCCCCAAGGGCTACGGAGAGAACCCGGACATCGTCGCGCTGGTGCAGGGGTATTGCCAGCGCACGGACCTGCCGGCGCCCATGTGTCTGCACTCGCTGCGCGAGGAGACGTTCAACAACCCGCGCTTCAGCAACCTGAGCAACTTCGAGGGCGTCATCCCGGTGCCGCCGCACGCGGGCATCGCGACGTACTACGTCAACGTCCAGGACGACGGCACCAACTGGGCGGATGACAAGGACTACCGGCTGGACGTGACGTGGGAGGCGGAGGACGCGGACGAGGTCAGCCGCTACAGCGGGTCGACGGAGTCGCCGGTGTCCAAGCCGCTGGCCTCCACCACGGCCTACCCCGCGCCGCCGGACACGGCGGAGTACACCGTCACCGGCCGGCTGTCGCATGGCTACGGACGGCTGCGCAACGGCGATGACCGCATCAACGGCCGAGGCGTGCGCGGCCCCATGGACTACGACGCGGTGCCGTCCGACGTGGACTCGTACATGTTCCAGCTCCCCGCCGTGCCGGCGCCGGAAGACCGCGCGTGGCTGGTCCAGTGGGAGGTGGCGAAGCAGCAGGACGGTGGCTCGGTGCACGGCCTCGCGCTCGACTTGACCTTCTGTGACGGCGACGCGGTGTCGGGCGCCGACGGAGGCACGGTGCCGGACAGCGGCATGGGCGAGGGCTGCGTGGTGGTGAAGGCGGGCAGCCGCAACCAGTCGCTGACCCTGGGCTACCGCTCGGACGCGCTGCGGGCCTGGCACACGCCGGCGAGCGCGTCGGTGAGCAGCCTTCAGCCGCTGTACACGCTGGAGGAGCGCTCCACCTCCACCGTCGTCACGCTGGCGCCGTACGCGTGCGGCTGTCTGGAGCCGCGCCTCATCCGTGGCGGGAAGATGCGCGTGGATGTGTCGGCGTCCGAGCGCACGTCCTACGAGCAGGTGGAGTACACGCTGCGCACCGGCTACGGTGACTATCCCCAGTCGTACACGCGGGATGGCGGCGTGGCGACGCAGTGCCCGGGGCTGGAAGACGCGGGCACTCCGGACGGTGGTGTCGGGCCGCGCGGGGGCTGTGTCTTCACCCGTCAGCCCTGAGTCGGAGGCGAGGAGGGTGGCCCGCTCGAGAAGCGTGGCCACCTGGCTCCACTCGGTGGCTCGTGCGGGGAGACCCGGCTTGCAAGGGGCCGTCACCCGCGGTCTGGCTGGATGTGTGTGATTGCCTGCGAGCGGGCGAGCGGATGACACCCGCCTGGGTGGGGTGGCGGGTGGTGCCCGTCACCCTCCACCCGAGGGAGCTTCAGGGAGCCGGAGCCGCGACACCCAGTCCGTTGAGTGCGATGACCTTCTCCGGAAGGTTCGCCGCGTTGGACTTGATGGTGATGGTTCCCTGGTACGCCTGGGCCTCGCGGGGCTTGAAGGTCACTTCGATGAAGAAGCGCTTCTTGGACGTCACCGGCAGCGGCGTGCCGGCCGTGTAGTCATTGGAGACCTTCATCGTGAACACGGACGGAGCGTTGAGCACGATGTCGGTGACATTCAGCGTATCCTCTCCCTGGTTCGTCACCTGGACCGAGTTGAAGCCGCTGGCTCCGACGAAGGTGCCAGAGTTGAACTCGCGGTCGAAAGACATCTCGTCGCGGTCCGTGATGAGCTGCGGGGCCTTGGGAAGTTCTTCGGCGCTCTCACCGCAGGCCGCGAGTGAGAAGAAGAGAATGGGGAGCCACGGGGTGTGCAGTCGCATGGACGTTCACTCCTCGCTAGAGGGTCGATGATGATGAATGTTGTAACAGTGTTCTGTCGTAAGGCCCAGGGCGTCGGCGCATTCCTGCTCATGTTGTTGGCGGTGGGCTGCGGCGACACGCGCGATGACTTCATTGGCCCGCGTGTGAAGGATGCCTGTGATGAGACGTGGCCCGTGTGTGGCAGCGTCGCCGGCTGCATCCTGGGAGCGGAAGGCTATACAGAGGGTCGTTTCCCCGGTCGCAGCAAGTTCATCGTCCAGGTGCCGGAGGCGTCTCACGTCAAGGTGAGCTTCTACCTGGACGAGGTCACCGCCGCGGGTGCGGAGACGGTGGTCATCTTCCACGAGGAAGGGTGCCGGGCTCGCACGCGACTGGCGTCGGATGGTCGCGCGGTGCTCGACTCGATGGAGAAGTTCAGTGTCTTCACGAAGGAGGCGGACGTCACCGGAGTGGGCGACCACCTCATCGAGTTCGAGTCCGACATGCAGGCGCGCTACGCCGTGAAGGTCGACGTGACGCCCCTGCGCAATCGCTAACCGCCGGAGGCGACGCCTTGCTTCAACGCACGAACAAGGTGGCTCGCCACCCGGAAGCTGTTGGCGGCGATGGTGAGCGTGGAGGGCACGCTGCCGCCGGTGGGCATGAAGCTGCCGTCCACGACATAGAGGTTGGGCACCTCGTGCGCGCGGCAATTCCTGTCCAGCACGGACGTGGCCGCGTCGTCGCCGAAGCGGCAGGTGCCATGCTGGAGGATGGTCGTCTCCCCGGAGGTGCTGGTGCGCTTGAGTTCGTCCGGCTCCAGGCGCAGGAGGACCTCCTCGCCGCGCTCGACGAGGAACCGCGTGGCGACCAGGTCCGTGGGGTGGCGCTCCACGGTGATGGCGGCCACGGGGATGCCGTACTTGTCCTTCACCGCGCTCTCCACGCCGACGTAGCTGCCGGGCGTGGGGAGGAACTCCCCGTAGACCTCGAACTGGAGGATGCGCGAGTCCCGGTACGCCCGCATCCTGTCCTTGAGCGCCTTGCCGAAGACGGCGGAGGAGCCGCTGCCAGCCAGCCCCGTGGCGGCATGGATGGGATTGGGGTGCGTCCACATGAAGCCCAGCGTGCCGCCCTTGCGGAAGCCGAAGCGCTCGTCGGGCATCAGGTAGAAGTCCTGGATGCTGCGGTTGACGAAGGGGCCCGGGTCCTTGAGCCACGGGTGCTTCTCGGCCTGCTTCGACAGGCGGAACGTCGCCTGCGACTCGCCGAAGGAGCTGAAGATGAGGTTCTTTCCCACCAGCCCGCTGCCGTTGGCCAGGCCGCGCGAGAAGCGGCTGGACGTGGAGTTGAGGAGCAGCCGCGCGCTCTCCACCGCCGTGCACGACACGACGATGACCTTCGCCGGCTGCTCCTGGGTGACGCCGTCCGCGTCCACGTAGATGACGCTCCGCGCGCGTCCCTTCTTGTCCACCTCCACCGTGCGCGCCATGCAGCCCGGCCGCAGCTGCACGTTGCCGGTGGCCACCGCGGCGGGGATGAGGCTGGCGTTCGTGCCGCTCTTGGCGCCCATCTCACAGCCGTAGCTGCCGCACAGCGCGCAGTACGCGCACGGCGCCCGGCCCTTGTAGGGACGGCTGATGATGCCGCGCGCGGTGGGCAGCGAGTGCCAGCCCATCACCTTGCACGCCTTGTCGATTTCCCCCGCCACCGGGTGCACATCCAGGGGCGGCAGCGGGTAGGGCCCGCTGCGCGGCTCGGCGAAGGGGTGGGCCATGGCCTGGCCGGACACGCCCAGCTCCTGCTCGGCCTTGTCGTAGAAGGGGGCCAGGTCCTCGTAGGAGATGGGCCAGTCGGCGATGGTGCTGCCGGGCACCGCGCCCAGCGTGCTGCGCAGGCGGAAGTCCACCGGCTTGAGGCGGTAGAAGAAGCCGCTCATGTGCACGGTGCCGCCGCCCACGCAGTTGGCCGTCCACGCCGCGGTGCTGCGCTCGTACTTGCCCTTGGCGCCCTTGCGCACCAGGTGCGGCTCCTCCCAGGGCAACGGCATGAAGAAGTTGCGGCGGCTGTTGAGGATTTCGTCGTGGACGAAGTCCTGGGGGCGGTAGTGGGGGCCCTTCTCCAGCACCACGACCTTGAAGCCCGCGCGGCCCAGCTCCAGCGCCATGGGCGCGCCGCCCGCGCCGCTGCCGATGATGCAGATGTCCACCTCGGGCAGGCTCACTTGTGAACCCCGCACTCGCGCAGGCACTTCGGTCCGTCGTAGCCCTCGGGCGGCGCCATGGCGATGGTGCCCACGGCATCGAACCCCATCAGGCGCCAGCCCACCTTGCCCTTGTTGCCGCCGTAGGACGGGTCGCCCAGGAAGCCCTCCAGCGTCAGCACGGTGAGCAGCTCCAGGAAGTGCGCCTCACCGCTCTGGGGCGCGCTGTCCTTGAAGAGCGTGAGCAGCTCGTCCTGCTGTGCCGGGGTGATGGCGGAGAAGCCCTTCTGGAACATGCGCTGCGAGCGGCGCTCCAGCGCGGCGAGCCCCTCCAGGAAGTCGTCGCGCATGGGCTGCATCTCCGGTGTCTGGAGGATGCGGTCGATGTAGACGGGCACGTCGGCGTCGAGCGCGCCGGGGTCCTCGTCGCGTGGGAGGATGCGCTCGGTGGCGGCGGCGACGACGGCCAGCTCGAACGAGGAGAAGGTGCGCGTCCGCTGTCCACCGGGGGCGGTGCCCAGGGGGCCGGGGTCCGCCGCGGGCTTGGGGGCCTCCTCGGAGGAGCGCTTGCAGGCCAGCGGCCCGAGCAGCACGACGCCGCCGCCCAGGAAGGTCAGCCGCCGGATGAAGGAGCGCCGCGACAGGCGCTGACGAGGGGGACGCGCACGGGGCATAGGTGCGCGAGCGTAACCCAGCGCGCGGCGCTTCGCCGCGTCGGGATGCACGGCTCGCCTGCTTCCTCGGATGTGGTGGTGACGTAGGATGAAACGACGATGTGCAGGGCCGACAACGCAAGGAGACTGAGATGAGACGGCATGTCTGGGCACTGGGATTGGCGCTGGCATTGGGATGCGGGAAGGATTCCAATCCGGACAATCCGGATGGGGGTCGCCCGGATGGCGGGCCAGGACCTTCGGACTCGGGCTTCACCCGCTTGGAGGTGGACGCGGACCCGAGCGAGTTCAACCCCATCTCCAATATCGCCATGGCCATCGGTCCCGAGGACCGCATCGGCATGGCGTACTTCGTGAACAACGGGACGATGACGGGCAGCGTGGTGAACTACGACCTGCGCTACCGCGAGTTCAACGCGGGAGTGCTCGGGCCGGTGGAGAAGATTGTCACCGTGCAGCGCGTGTACGGCGTGTCGCTCGCCTTCGGTCCGGATGGCCAGCCGGCGGTGACGTACCTGGGGGGAGACCGGGACGACTCCACGTTCTGGCTCCAGAGTGACTTGGCGGTCTCCTATCGCTCGTCGGCGGGCACGTGGACGCAGCGCGTGGTCGCCACGCGCTCCAACGCGGCGCCCATCAGCAACCCGCTGAGCGACGTGGGCTTCCTCACCGGGCTCAATCCGTCGATGGTCTTCGTGGGCAGCCAGGCGCTCGTCGCGTACCGCGACGGACACAACGGCAACTTCGGTCGTCAGGACTGGGAGTCGGCGGACCTGGAGCTGGCGAGCGGCGGGCCCACGAGCTGGACGTTCCGCATGCTGGCTTCGTCGGGTGACACGAAGGCGGGCTACGGCGGCCACATCGGCCTCATCATGGCGGGCGCGCAGCCCGCGGTGGTGCATGACCAGGTGAAGGAAGGCGCGCAGGCGACGGGGGCGGGCCTGGTCTTCCAGCGGCGCAACGCGGATGGCGCGGCCTGGACGGCGCCGGTGCAGGTGGCCACGGCGGAGAGCCTGGGCAACACGCAGCTCGGGCCCTCGATGGCGTTCGACTCCGTGGAGGGCTTCGGCATCGCCGTGCAGAACCGAGGCTCCTCGCGAGGCGACGTGTTGCAGTACTACGACTGCCCGAGCCCCAACACGACGAGCTGCGCGACGACGGGCGAGTGGTCGACGCCGGACCCGGTGTTCGGCCGGGGTACGGGCGGCTGGTATCCGTCGCTCGCGTTCGACTCGGCGAACCACGAGCCGCACATCGCCCACTACGTCTGCTCGTCGGAGACGGGCCGCAACGACACGAGCTGCAACCCCAACGAGGACCAGCTCATCATCAGCGCGCGAATCGCTGGCAACTGGCGTGAGACGGTGGTCGACACCAACGGTGGCTGGTCGCCGAAGCTCGGCTTCCTCTCCACGGGCAAGCGCGTGGTGCTGTACCGCATCCCGGTGGCGGCGCTGACCAAGAAGGGCGTCCTGACGCTCGCGGTGGAGCAATGAGAAATGCGGTCCGCGCCCTGGCGGCGCTGACACTGGCGGGGTTCGCGTCCGGCGCCGGCATGGTGGCGTGCAGCCGTCCGGACAACTCGCTGTCCGGCAGCGTGTCGGAGCTCTTCCCGCTGGAGGTGTCGCGCGTGGAGATTCTCCGCAACGCGGAGGCGCTCCAGGTGAGCTACTTCCGCAACAACGACCTGGACGTGGACCTGGTGGTGCGGCTCACCGTGTCCACGGAAGGGCTGGAGCTGCGGCCGGGCGCGAAGATCAACCTGGCGGGGAACACGCCCTCGGGGCTGGCGCGCGCCACGGTGGTGCACCTCAACGCGGGCGAGCCGTCGCGCGTCTTCGCGCCGGTGGAGAAGGGGGACTTGCAGCTGGAGTCCGGAGGCAACCCCGGCGAGCAGACGCGCGGGGACTTCTCCATGTCCTTCAAGAAGGGCGACGGCTACGGCGCCGGTCGCAGCCTGGAGGGGACGTTCTCCTCCGAGGCGCTGGATGCGGGCTTCGGCCCGGAAGAGGGTGAGCCGCTCGACGGGAGCGTCGTCGTCCCGTAGCGAAGGCTTCCCATGAGCCCGCGGTGACGCCTGGAGGTCCGGGCGTCACCGCGCTGGCTCGGGACGCACGCCGCCACGAAGGAGGCACACCGCTCCCCCTTCGTGACGGGTTTGACCTCTACGGCGCCGCGCAGGTGGTGAGCGCCAGCCCGCGCGACACGGTGGCCTGGGCCACGGCGTGCCGGGCGAGCGCCGTCGAGCCGCCGCCCTCGTAGACGCGCCGCGCGAGCGCCACGGCCTCCGCGCCGTGGACCGTCAGCGTGTGGCCTGTCGCATCCGTCACCGCCACCGCGCCGTTCGCCGCGCCTTCCGCGCGGACGAGCAGCGCGCCCGCGTCGTCGCGCACGGCCATGCCATTCTCCAGCGGCTCGAAGTAGCGGATGAGCGTCTCCTGGCCCTCGCGCTCCAGCTCCAGCTTCATGACGCCGCTCTCCGCGTCGCGCGACATGCGCAGCACGTCCGTGGGGCTCAGCCGGACGACGCGCGTGTCACCGTCGTCGCCGTCCACGCTCGACACGGGGTTGTTGCCGCTCCAGAACTCGATGCTGTTGATGATGAGCGCGTCGATGAGCGCGCCAATCGAATAGACGGGGATGATGACGAGCACGAGGAACATCAGCCACTGCACGAACTTCTCGCCGGAGATGTTCTTGTTGAACTGCCAGATTTTCTGCGTGAGCTTGAAGCTGCCGAAGCACCCGGTGCTGTTCATCGAGATGAAACCGGCGCACAGCACGGCGAGCCACGGAGACGGACGCTTCATCATGAACCCTCCTCGGGGGGATGGAAGGACGGCGGAGGCGGACCCACCATGCCACGGTGGGTTCTCACCGCGACGCTTCGTTCGTCTCCCCGTCAGATGCTCACCACTCCCTCGACCCCAGGGTGCGAGGATGCGCGGGTGACGCTCGTCCACTTCCTCGCGCGTGCCTGGGTGCTGGGGCTCCTGTCCCAGGCCGCGCTCGCCGCGCCGCCGCCCGATGGGGGCCTCGCTGTCGAAGCACCTCCGGCCGCGCTGACCTGCATGGCGAAGTGGTATCCGGTGCTGACGCCGGTGCGCCTGGACACGGGCTGGGGCTTCAAGCTGCCGGATGGCCGCGCCTTCCCGTTCGACGACGGTCAGCGGAAGCCCTTCGCTCGAAAGCTGGAGGCCCCGGACCTGGAGGACACGCTCTCCATCGCCTATCGCGCCGGGCCCATCGCTCCGGTGACTCGCGAGGACGAAGACCCCGGGCGCGTCCGCTTCGAGCCGCTGTTCGAGGCCATGTACGGCGCCTCGAAGGAGAAGGTGGACGTGGTGCCGCTCGTCTTCCTCGGCCAGCGGCTCAAGGTGCACCGCAAGGTGGCGCCCGCCTTCGAGAGAGTCTCAGCGCGACTGGCGGCGCTGGTGGCGAAGGACGCCTCGCTCGCGCCGTTCCTCCAGGGCGTGGGAGGAACCTTCGTCTGGCGCAACATCGCGCACACGACGCGCCGGAGCGCTCACTCCTACGGCGTGTCCATCGACCTCAACACCGCGCGCTCACACTACTGGGAATGGCAGCGGCCCCGGACGCCGGTGCGCTGGCGCAACGCCGTGCCCCAGGCGCTGGTGGAGGCCTTCGAGGCGGAGGGCTTCATCTGGGGCGGGCGCTGGTACCACTACGACACGATGCACTTCGAGTACCGGCCGGAGCTGCTGGACGCGGCGTGCGCTCCGGCGCGGTGACGCTCAGTCGCCCTCGCTCTGCACGAGGCCGTACTTGTGCAGCAGCGAGTAGAGGTGCTTGCGGTCCAGCTCGGCCTCGCGCGCGGCGCGGGCGATGTTGCCCTTGGCGCGGCCGAGCAGGCGCGTGAGGTATTCGCGCTCGAAGGCGCGGATGAGCTCGTCCTTGCAGATCTTGAAGGGCCCGGTGAACTCGGCGGGGAGGAAGTCTCCGGCGGGAGCGGGGGGCTCGCGGGTGAACTCGCGCAGCAGCGTGTCCCCGGCCAGCTCCGGGATATCCACCATGTGCCGGGCGCGCTCGAGCGCGTTGCGCAGCTCGCGCACGTTGCCCGGCCAGGTGTGCCCGTTGAACTGCTCGCGAATCTTCTCCGGCAGCCGCAGCCAGAGGCCCTCGCCGGCGAACGCGTCCACCAGGAGGGGGATGTCCTCCTTGCGGTCTCTCAAGGGCGGCAGGTTGACGGTGAAGACGGAGAGGCGGAAGTAGAGGTCCTCGCGGAAGCGGCCCGCCTGCGTCTCCGACCAGAGGTCCTTCTTGCTGGCGACGACGATGCGCGCGTCGAAGGAGATGGGCGTGGACGCGCCGAGCCGACGGAACTCGCGGTCCTCAATCGCACGCAAGAGCTTGGGCTGGAGGTCCAGCGCCAGGTCGTCGATTTCGTCCAGGAAGAGCGTGCCGCCGTTGGCGCGCTCCAGACAGCCGATGCGCTGGCTGACGGCGCCGGTGAAGGCGCCCTTTTCGTGGCCGAACAGCTCGCTCTCGATGAGGGAGTCGGAGACGCTGGCGCAGTCGAAGACGACGAGCGGCCCGGGCGCGCGCGGGCTGAGCTTGTGGATGGCCTTGGCGGCGGCGCCCTTGCCGGAGCCCGTCTCGCCCACGAGCAGGAGCGTGGAGTCGGTGGGGGCGATGCGCTGGAGCAGCGCGAAGATCTGCCGCATGGGCAGGCTGCGGCCCACCAGGTCTCCCAGCCGGTCCTCCAGCGTGGGCTCCACCTGGACGGGGGCCAGCTGGGGGCTGAAGCGCAGGCGCACGTCGCCCACTTCGAGCAGCGCGCCGGGGCGCAGGTACGCCTCGCGCACCTGGGCACCGTCGAGGAAGGTGCCGTTGGTGGAGCCGAGGTCCTGGACGAGGAAGCGGTCGCCCTGGCGACGCACCACCAGGTGATTGCGGCTCACCGTGGGGTGGTCGATGACGACGTCGTTGTCGGGCGCCTTGCCCACGCGAAGCGCTTCGGTGGCGAGCGGGAAGACGGTGCCGGCGCGCTCGGTGTCCAACAGGACGAGGTGGAATTGTTGCGCGGAAAGTCGCTCACCCTGTGCCCGCGCGTTGATGACCGTGTGCGAGGGGATGGGGACTGGGGGGAGAGGGGGCATGACCGGTCGGGGATTGTAGACGGCTTCTCGTCGCGAGGTGACTTCCTGTGAGGTGGGGTTTCGCCCGCCCTCCGGCCAGCCGGGCATGGTTGGAGCCCCAGCGGAGCGTGATACGACGGGCCCCCCTATGCGCACCCGCTTCCTGCTCCTGATGCTGGCCTCCGCCTGCGCCACTGTCCCGCAGGCTCCCGCCCCCACCACCCCCTCGACGGCCCCCCCGGCTCCAACCCGTGTCTGGAAGCAGTCGCGGGCGGTGGTGGTGCGTCATGCCACGGTGATGCCCGCCACGGGCCCGGCCATCGAGGATGGCGCGGTGGCCTGGGTGGACGGCAAGTTGACGGCGGTGGGCCGTAACTCGGACGTGACGACACCTCCGGGCGCGGAGGAGGTGGACGGCACCGGCCTCTACGTCACCCCGGGCATCATCGACGCCCACAGCCACCTGGGCGTCTACGCGACGCCGGAGACGTTCTCCACGGGGGACGGCAACGAGGCCACGGCGCCGGTGACGGCGGAGGTCTCCGCCGAGCACTCCTTCTGGCCCCAGGACCCGGGGCTGCGGCGCGCGGCGGCTGGCGGTGTCACGTCG
Organism: Corallococcus terminator; assembly: GCF_049194865.1. Lineage (GTDB taxonomy): Bacteria > Myxococcota > Myxococcia > Myxococcales > Myxococcaceae > Myxococcus > Myxococcus terminator_A. The sequence continues at coordinate 119,599 of NZ_JBLZWL010000002.1, forward strand.
CTGCTGGTGCTACCGGGTAGCGCCAACCTGATTGGTGGCCGGGGCTTCCCGGTGAAGCTGCACTTCGGACGGTCGGCGGCGGAAGTCCGCTTCCCGGGCGCGAAGGACGCGCTGAAGATGGCGTGTGGAGAGAACCCCCGCCGCGTCTATGGCGAAGGGCGCAACGTGGCGCCGTCCACGCGCATGGCCAACGTGGCGGGCTACCGGCAGGCGTTCGCCCAGGCGCGCGAGTACATGTCCAAGCTGGACGAGTGGGCGAAGAAGAAACAGAAGACGCCGGACGAGGCGGGCCCCACGCCGCTGCGCGACTTGAAGCTGGAGACGCTGGCGGAGGTGCTGCGCGGCAACATCCTGGTGCAGAACCACTGCTACCGCGCGGACGAGATGGAGGTGATGCTCCAGGTGGCGGAGGAAGCGGGCTATTCGATTCGCGCCTTCCACCACGCGCTGGAGGCCTACAAGGTCCGCGACAGCCTGGCCGCGAAGGGCGTGGCGGTGGCGACGTGGGCGGACTGGTGGGGCTTCAAGCTGGAGGCGTGGGACGGCATCCCCGAGAACGCCGGGCTGGTGTCCGAGGCGGGTGGCAAGAGCGTCATCCACTCGGACTCGGGCTTTGGAATCCAGCGGCTGAACCAGGAGGCTGGCAAGGCGATGTGGCGGGCGCGGGAGTCCGGCATCCCCATTCCCGAGGAGGAGGCGCTGCGCTGGGTGACGCTGAACGCCGCGTGGGTGATGGGCGTGGAGGGCGTCACCGGCTCGCTGGAGCCGGGGAAGATGGCGGACGTGGTGCTGTGGAAGAACCACCCGCTGAGCGTCTATGCACGGGCGCAGCGCGTGTGGGCGGACGGCGTGGTGACGTTCGACGCGAGCGCGGGCGCGGTGGAGGCGAGCGACTTCGAGGTGGGTGAGCTGGCGGCGGGCGCGGCGAAGCTGGTGGCCGCTCCCGCGCCGACGCCGTCTCTCGCGGACCTGGGCCTCGTCGCGCGCTGTGACGTCTCGAAGGAGCGCGCGTGCGCGGAGCTGGTGCCGCAGGGGCAGGAGGCGTGCACGGTGTTCCAGGGCGTGACGGCCTTCACGGGCACGGCCTGGGTGAAGGGCGCCACGGTGGTGCTGGAGGGCGGCAAGGTGTCCAGCGTGCGCCAGCAGGGCGAGGGCGGCGCGCTCCCCTCGGGCTGCCGGCCGGTGGACGGCAAGGGGCGGCTGTTGACGCCGGGCCTGGTGGACCCGCTCACGTCGCTGGGGCTGGTGGAGGTGGGCGCGGAGGTGTCCACGCAGGACGACGGGCTGCGCGGAGACGCGGCGAAGCGCGACGTGCGCGCGGCACTGGTGTCGGCGGACAGCGTCAATCCTGTCTCCGCGGCGTTCCCGGTGACGCGGCTGGGCGGTGTCACCAGCGCGGTGACGGTGCAGCATGGCGGGCTGGTGGCCGGACAGAGCGCCTTCGTGGCGATGGACGGCTCGGTGCGCCGCGCCTCGTTGGCGATGCACGTCAACCTGGGCATGGGTGGACGGGACGCGGTGTCGGGCTCGCGGGCGCTGGTGCTGGAGCGGCTGCGCGAGGTCCTCTCCGACGCGCGCGAGTACGGCCGGCGCAAGGGTGACTTCGAGCAGCGGCGCATGCGTGACGTGTCGGCGAGCCGGTTGGATTTGGAGGCGCTCCAGCCGGTGCTGGCGGGAACGCTGCCGGTGGTGGTGACGGCGCAGAAGGCGTCGGACATCCGGGCAGCGCTGGGACTGGCGCGTGAGTACAACCTCAAGCTCGTCATCGCCGGAGGCAGCGAGGCGTGGCTGGTGGCGTCGGAGCTGGCCGCGGCGAAGGTGCCGGTGATTCTCCAGCCCACGCAGAACCTGCCCATGGACTTCGACCGGCTCAACAGCCGGCTGGACTCCGCGGCGCTCCTGGGTGGCGCGGGCGTGAAGGTGCTCTTCTCCGTGCTGGGGGAGCCCGCCATGGTGCGCACGCTGGCGCAGGAGGCGGGCAACGCGGTGGCGTGGGGCCTGCCTCACACGGACGCCCTGCGCGCGATGACGTCCAGCGTGGCGGACGCGTTCGGCCTGCCCGTGGGGAAGCTCGCGCCGGGCGCGGTGGCGGACGTGGTGCTGTGGAATGGCGACCCGCTGGAGTCCGCGTCGCGGCCCGTGGGCATGTGGCTGGCGGGACGGCAGGTGCCGCTCGTCAGCCGTCAGCAGGCCCTGTTCGAGAAGCACCGCGTGCTGCCGCCGAAGTAGCGCGGTGCCCTGAACGTGCGACGGCGGCCGCCCCCAGGTGAGGACGGCCGCCGCGTGTGACTTCAAGGACGAGGGCTTCTCTTCTCGTGGGTCAGTTGCCCTCGAAGATGCCGATGACGCCCGCCACCCACTTCTTCGTGGTGGTGTCCTGGTAGCCCATGAAGCTCACCAGCATGCGCCGGCCGTCGCCCGAGCTGTCCGCCTGGATGTCGCTGACGCGGGACATGCCGTACTTGCGGCCGAACTCCGACAGGCCGTAGTTGGTGATGCTTCCGCCCTTGAGGCGCGACAGGCCACCGCCCCACGACGCGCCCACCCAGATGCTGCCGTCGGACGGGTCCAGGCCGATGGCGGACAGGTACTTGTCCACCAGCCCCGAGCCGGAGCCCATGTGGCCCAGCACGGTGCCGTTCGCGTCCAGGTGCACCAGGCCGCTGCTGAACGAGCTGAGCCACACCGAGCCGTCGCGCGCCACCACCGCGCCGGAGATGTTGTCCGGCACGCGCTCGTTGGGCTTCGAGTACTCGGGCTTGGCGTCCGGCCACAAATCCAGCTTGTTGCTCGAGTCATTCTCCGAGCCCGTCTGCGCACGCCAGAAGTTGCCTGCGTTGGTGCCGTAGCGGAAGCGCGTGGTGCGGTCCGAGCCGCCGAACCAGACGTCGCCGCTCGGGTCCACCGCGACGCCGTAGTAGGCGTCCGTCAGCAGAATCACGCGGCCCTGCGCGTCCAGCGCGTTGACGTGCGGGTGCACGTGCTCGAAGACACCGGTGCAGTTGAGCTGGCCGTTGCACATGGGCGCGCCCTCGAACTCCGCGTTGCCTCGCGCGAAGCCGTGGTTGCCGCCGAACCACACGCTCGACTTGTTGTTGCCCAGGGCGTGCTTGTCGTAGCGGATGCGCAGCACGTTGCAGATCTTCTCGCGCCCCCGCTTCTCGGCCGCCACCACGTTGGGACCGGAGAAGATGTCGTAGTGCACCACGTCCAGCGTGCCGTCCGAGTTCAGCATCACCTTGTCCGCGTCACCGCTCTTGTAGCGCGCCGGGTCCGGGCTCGGCCCGTCCCAGTTGTTCTCGCAGTGGTCGGAGCCCTTGCCCGGCATGCCCTCGTAGCCGACGAAGACGGTGCCCGACTTGCCACCCGCCACGGAGATGACCTTCAGGTACTTGGGCCCCGGCGGGATGCTGCCGTCCGCCATGAAGCCATACGGGCGCAGGCCGTTCTCCATGCCGAAGCGCTCGAACCTCTCCGCGCCGCGCTTGAGCAGGAACAGGCCCTCCTCGCCGCCGGCCACCCAGACGTTGCCGCCCTCGTCGGCCGTCACGCCGTAGATGGTGACGGGCGCGCCCTGGTCCGCGCCGTAGAAGCGCCAGCCTGGCGCCGTCGGCAGCGGCGGAACCTCCACGTCCTGGCGAGGGTCCGTCGGAGTGCCGCCGTCCGTCGGAGTCCCGCCATCCGTGGGAGTGCCCGAGTCCGGCGTCTCCGTGGGAGTGCCCGAGTCCGGCGTCTCCGTGGGCGTGCCTGAGTCCGGCGTCTCCGTGGGCGTGCCCGCGTCGGGGACTTCCTCCGGGGAGCCCGGCCGCCCGGGAGGCGGAATCGGGTCATCCATGCCCGGGTTGTCCTGCTCCGACTCGTCGCCGCTCTTGCTGGAACCGCAACCCGCCACGGTCCACATCGCGCCCGCCATGACGAGCGCTCCTGCCCAGCGCCATCCCCGCGTCATCCGAACCCACCCCGCGAAAACCTGGGCCGCCCCGAATGGGCAGCCGTCCGGGGCCTCTCCATCGCAAGGGCGATGCCAGGGCCCTCCGCCGTTTCAGGCAGGACTCCGTCCGCTCCAGGACAGCCGGTGGGAAACGCAATACCCAGTCTGGGAAAGTCGCTGTCCCGAAGACCCCCTCATTCGTGCTAGTGGCTATCGGAAATGGGTGGGAACGACGCACGCGGTCGCACACCGTTGTCATTGGTGGCTCAGGAGCCGGACCTCCTGTTCTACACACGCCAGGCGACCGAGCACGGGGCGCCCGTGTTGGTATTGGGCGCCGCCAACGGCCGGGTGGTCTGGGCCCTGGCCGAGCACGGCTTCAACGCCGTGGGAGTGGACCCCTCTGAGGTGATGATTCGCTCCGCCGAGGAGCGCCGCGCCTCGGAGCCCCCGGAGGTCGCCAACCGCGCCCGCTTCCTCGTCGCGGACCTGCGCTCGCTGCGCCTTCAGGAAACCTTCCCCCTGGTGCTCGCCCCTCAGCACGCGCTGGGGCTGATGCCCGGCAACGATGACCTGGAGGCGTTCCTGTCCACGGTGCGCCACCACCTCACCCCGACGGGCACCTTCGTCTACGATGTGCTCAACACGCCCCGCGAGCCGGTGCTGCCGCGCGACGACGAGGAGCCCAACGCGGGACTGGAGCCGCGCCGGCCCCTGTTCGCGCTGCACCTGCGCGAGCGCAAGCAGCCGGGCGCCCCCAGCCCCATCCGCCGCCTCAAGCTGCGGCACTTCTCTCCGGAGGAGCTGGACGCGGCCCTCACCGCCGCGGGCTTCACCCCGCGCGAGCGCTATGGCCGCTTCGACGGCAAGCCCTTCGACTTGGAAGACTCGCGCCACATCGGCGTCGCCGGCCCGTGAGCACGGGCCGGAGTGCTCACTTCTCGAAGCGGTAGCCCAGGCCCCGCACGGTGACGAAGTGGCGGGGCTCCTCGGGGTTCGGCTCGAACTTGAGGCGCAGCTGGCGCATGAAGTTGTCCACCGTGCGAGCGCTGCCCTCGTAGTGGTAGCCCCACGCGCCTGACAGCAGCTCCTCGCGCGTGAAGGTCCGCTCCGGGTGGCCCAGGAAGTGCGCCAGCAGCTTGAACTCCTGCGCCGTCAATTCCACGGGCGTGCCGGCCTTGGCCACGGTGCGCGCGTTCATGTCCACGCTGACGTCGCCGAACGTCACCGGCGGCGCGGCCCCGAGCGTCGGGTAGCGCCGGCGCAGCACGGCCTTGATTCGCGCCAGCAGCTCCTGGAGCCCGAAGGGCTTCACCACGTAGTCATCCGCGCCCAGGTTGAGGCCCAGAATCTTGTCCGTCTCCATGCCCTTGGCGGACAGGACGACGACGGGCGTGTCCCGGCCGCGCTGGCGCAGCTCCTTGAGCAGCTCGAAGCCGTTGAGCTCCGGCAGCATCAAGTCGAGCACGACGAGGTCCGGGGCCTCGTCCAGCGCGCGCTGGAGGCCCGTGCGGCCGTCCTGGGCCTGGAGGACCTCGTAGCCCTCGAAGCGCAGGTTCATGGACAGGCCGGCGAGGATGGACAGGTCATCCTCCACCACCAGGATGCGGCGGGTCGTCTCGCTCATGCCTTCTGCACCGGCAGGTGGATGGTGAACCGGCTGCCGTGGCCGGGCTCGCTCTTCACGGCGATGCGTCCGCCGTGAGCCTCGATGATACGCCGGGCGATGGCCAGCCCCAGCCCGCTTCCGTCCGTCTTGCGGGTCAGCAGGTTGTCCACCCGGTAGAAGCGCTCGAAGATGCGCTTGCGTTCCTTCGGAGCGATTCCCACGCCGTTGTCCTCCACCGCCAGGTCCACCCACCGGCCGGAGCGACGCGCGCTCAGCTCGATGCGCCGGTCCTTCGGCCCGCTGTACTTGTAGGCATTCTGGAGCAGGTTGAGCAGCGCTCCGGCCACGGCGTCCTTGTCCACGTCCACGGGCGGCAGCCCCTCGGCCACCTCGACCTTCAGGTCCACGCCGCCCTCCAGTCGCTGCGCGCGGAACGCCGCCACCGCCGTGTCCACCACGTCCATCACCGGCATCGGCTCGCGCTGGTACACCTTGCGACCGCTCTCGATGCGGGACCAGTCCAGCACCCGCTCGATGAAGACGGACAGCCGCTCCGTCTCTCTCGTCAGCAGGGTGAGCACCTCCTGCATCTGCGCCGGGTCCTTCAGCCGTCCCAGGGCCAGCGTCTCGATGAACATGCGGATGGACGTCAGCGGCGTGCGCAGCTCGTGGCTCACCAGCGACACGAAGTCCGTCTTCATGCGCGACAGCCGCGCCTCGCGGTAGAGCACGCGGCCCGTGTAGACGACGCCGAAGGTCAGCGTCAGATAGAAGAGGCCGAGCAGCACGCCGTACACGGCGCGGTTGCGCGCGGAGGCCCGTGCGACGGGGTCCTCGCCGGTGGGCAGCACCACCAGTCGGAAATCTTGAAGGGGAGGGGACAGCACGCGCTCGGCCAGCACCTGCGGCCCCATCGCGCTGGCGCGGGCCTGCGCCACCTCCGACACCAGCTTGCCCATCAGCCCGCCGCCTTCGTTGCTCTCGCGAGGCACGGGCATCAGCGTGAAGCGCACGGGCTCGCTGGACACCGCGCGGGGCTCCACGCGCTCCGTCAGGAGCAGCTCCAGCGCGCGCACGGACAGGCGCACGCCGCGCACCGTGTCGCCCTGGCGCTCGGCCACCACGACGACGGAGCGGCCTCCGACGGAGAGGGAGAAGACGGTGGGCGTCTCGGGGAGCGAGCCGACCTCCGGGAGCACCGCGCCCAGGGCCTCCATCAGCAGGGGGTCCTCGGTGAGGGTGCGTCCGCCGGAGAGCTGGAAGGTGCCGTCGGGCTCCGACAGGACGCGCCCGTCCGGAGCCACCAGGCTCAGCTTGCCGCCTTCCTCCTCGAGCTTCGCGGCGTCCAGCTCCCGGGGCAGCTCCTCGGACAGCGCCTCCAGCGTGCCTCGCCACGCGGACTCCAGACGCTTCTCCACCGCGGCGCGCTCATTGATGATGGCCACCACGCCGAAGCCGGACAGGCCCGCGGACGGCAGCACCACCAGGATGATGAGCAGCGCGAAGGTGCGTCGGAAGCTGAGGATGACGGAGGGGGAGCGGGACACGCCCCTCTCCTTTACTCCCACCCGGCGCTACACGCTCGTGGCGTTTCGCCCGAGGGCCGGGCTCGACTGTTCGCCACCCGCACCCGGGGAGGGGAAGGAATCGACTTTGGGGAGTATCTGATGCAAGCATGGCTGGCTCGTGGGGGCGGCGAGCGACCAGGGCCGGGCGCCATTTCCCCTCCACGACACGGCGCGGCATTCCCAGCGATGAGAGCGGCGGGCAGCATTCTCGTCGGGAGACGCGAGGAGGACACTTCATGAGACGGCACGTTCTGGCCGGTGTGTTGGCGGCGGTGCTCGGGCTGACGGCTTGCGAGGACTCGTCGACGGGCGACGGGTGGACCAACGCGTCAGGCTCGGTGGCGCTCAGCCGGGATGATGCCTTCCTGTACGTGGTGGACGCGGACACCGGGGTGCTCGCGGTGGTGGAGACCGCACGCGGGGAGAAGGTCGGCGAGGTGAAGGTCGGTGCGGGCCCGGAGCGCGTGGTGGTGGGCCCGGATGACACCGTCTACGTCGCCAACCGGGCCGAGCGCAGCGTGTCCGTCATCCGCCGGGGTGACTGGAGCGAGGCCGCGCGGGTGGCGGTGGGTGTGGAGCCGATGGGGCTGGCGGTGTCCCCGAAGGGCGACACGCTCTACGTGGTGAACAGCACCGCGTTGGACTCCACCGCGTACGGCACGTTGATGGCGGTGGACACGCGCTCGCTGGAGGTCCGCTGGGAGTTGCCGGTGGGCGAGGAGCCGCGCGGCATCGCGCTGGTGGACGGCGGGCGCCGGGCGCTCGTGAGCCTCTTCCGGCACAGTGATTTGGTGACGGTGGACCTGGCGGATGCGCACCAGCCGCGCATGCAGCGCGAGGGCACGGACCTTTACGCGCGGGCCAACTCGAAGGACACGTTCGCTACCGAAGACCCGTTCCCGTTTCCCGCGTCGACCGTGTCCTTCCGGCCTCGGGGCATGGCGGACGTGGTGGTGGCGCCCGACGGCAAGCACGCCTATTCGCCGACGCTGTGGGCGCGCGAGGATCCGCTCACGAACCCTGGAATGGGTGGTGGTGGTGGTGGTGAGTCGCTGTATGGGGGCGGAGGGCCATGCAACACGGGGGGCGTGGTGGCGCCGGGCATCGTCACGTTCAACACGGAGGATGGCTCGCCTCGGGTGGATGACCTGGACCGGTGTCGGCCGCCGCCGAGCGAGGACCCGGACTTCCCTCCGTCCACCATCGTCAGCCCGGAGTCGAGTCATCCCATCCAGGGGCCGGTGGCCGCGGTGGTGGACCCGTCCGGGCTGTGGCTCTTCGTGGTGAACCGCGAGACGGACAACGTGGCCATCCTCCCGACGAATCGTCGTGAGGGCGCGGACCTGGTGAACGTGAATGGGAGCACGGTGCGGCAGCTGGTGCGCGTGGGCTCGGGGCCCAGCGGCATCGCGCTGACGCGGGATGGGCGCAAGGCGTACGTCTACAACGCGTTCGACCACACGGTGACGACGCTGGTGAACGACGCCTCCGGCAACGTGGCGAACGTGCGCGCGGAGGGTGCGCCCCTGCGGGTGGTGGGGGATGTGCTGGCGCCGCAGGAGGTGGCGGGGCGCAAGCTGTTCTACTCCGCGCTGGACTCGCGGATGACGAGCGCTGGGGTGGCCGCGTCGTGTGCGACGTGTCACCTGGATGGTCGTGACGACGGGCATGTGTGGGGCTTCCCGGATGGTCCGCGTCAGACGCCGAGCCTGGCGGGCCGGAAGGTGACGGAGACGGGGCCGTTCCACTGGAGCGGCGAGTTCTCCACGATGAGGGACTTCCTGGACGCGACGGTGCGTGGACGCATGGGCGGCACGGCGCTGGATGGCGTCATGGTGGCGCAGCTCTCCGCGTTCATCGACGTGATTCCCGCGCCGGACAATCCCTACAAGCGCGTGGCGCTGACGGAGGCGCAGGCGCGGGGCGCGCAGGTGTTCAAGAAGGCGGCTTGCAACAGTTGTCACGAGGGTGCGCACTTCACGAACAACACGCTCGCCGACGTGGGCACGTTCATCACCACGGGCGTGAATCGGGACGACAGCAACGTGGTCGCCAAGGGGCTGAACACGCCTTCGCTGCTCGGTCTGGCGCGCACGGCGCCGTACCTGCACGACGGCAGCGCGCTGTCGCTGAAGGGGCGGCTGATGCAGAACCGCCAGTCCAACAAGCACGGCACCACGGCGACGCTGACGGAAGCCGAGGTCGACGACCTGGTGGACTACCTGCGCACGCTGTGACGCCTACTTCGTACCCGGGGGCCCCAGTTCCTCCGGGAGCGGCGTCCGGAGGAAGCGTCTCCCCGTGGGCAGCAGGACGACTTGAAAGCCCTGGCCTGCGATTCGGACCAGCTCGCGGTGCGAAGAGTCTCCAGCGGCGAGCCACGCGTCCGCTTCTGCCTGCGTCGAAAAGTCTCGCGAGACTTTGACGCTGGGCGACGGGTCGGAGAACTCGTGGTGGTACTGGAAGAACGCATCCAGTTTGTGTGTGTGCTGGATGTAGAGCAGGGCGACGGCGGCGAGCTGGATGGCTTCGTCCTCCTTTGACCCTGTTGGGTAGCGACCGCTGGCCTCATCGAGGATGCGCAGCGTCGCTGTCATGTCGAAGTCTTTGGAGGAGGGCATGGCTCGCCTGGGCTTTCGTTTCGGTTAGAGCGCAAGTGGCGCGAGCACCAGTGCGCCGCTGCCGCCAGTTGAGACGATGAACACCACGCCTGCGACGACCACGATGGTTCCGATGGCCACCTCGGTCTTGTGCTCACGTACCCACGCCAAGGCGTTTTCCATGCTCGGAAACCGAAGCGCTTCGCTTGAGTGGGCCTGAGCGGACTGCCCCAACTCTTGAACGCAGTCCTGGTAGGCCTTCAGGCACTGCTCCGAGCAGAACTCATGGTGCTTACCGGAGCCTCTCTTGATGGTCTTCAGCGGCAGGGGAGAGTTCCAGCACTTATCGAAGCACTCAATATGCTCGGTTTCGCAATTGCGCGTCCCTGAGCCGCCCACTCCCGCTGCATCGTCCTCGATGACATAGACACGTCGCTCGGGTTGCTGCGAATGGGCGCAGCCGCTTACGAGCAGGGCTTGCGCCAGTATCAGTGTGCTCCAGAGACCAATTGGGCTGCGTGCCATGGCTGCTCCTGAAGCCGATGCTCGCATCTGACACTGAGGCCACGGCGCTCGCTACTTCATTCTGTACCCGCGTCGTGCTCAGAGGGTGCCACCACCGGGTGGACCAGCTCCGGACGCGTGGAGGTGAGCGCGAGGCGCGTCACGTCCAGCGCCTGCTCCGGGTCTCCTCCGAGCCACGTGACGACGAGCGCGCACGGCGTGTCGTCGTCCCACGCCATCACCTGCAACATGCCCTGCGCGGGAGCCCGTCGCGCGGCGGCTCGGCCGAGCGCGGTAATCTCCTCGCCGCCCATGCTCAGCGAGGGCTGCAGCAAGGCATGCGTGTCCGCCTCCGCGTAGTGCGGCTGGCAGTCCCACGTCACCGACACCGTGACGTCCTTCTCCGATGCCGAGCGGAAGGTGCACAGCGGCCCGCAGGTCGGACACGCGCGCTCCTCCTTCATCGTGAAGCCGGGCAACATCGACTCGCGCACGTCCGTGGGCAGCAGCGCCTCACACGTGGGCAGCGTCGCGTTCGCGACAGGCGCTCGCGCCGGACCCGCGTCCGCCACCGCCTCCGTCGGACGCGAGCGACACGCCAGCCCCAAGGCCAGTGTCACGAACAACGCCGCGCGCCCTCCTGCTGCCCTCATCCCGTGGTCTCTCCTCGGCCGCCCGCCGCTGGCCGCGCGGCGGATGGTAGTCCGGTGCGCCTCCGCCCGTGACACGTTTCCCTTCGCCTCCTGCCCGCTACCTGACGGCGCGCACGCAGGGTGGGGGAACAGCCGGCCTTGGCTCGTCTCCCTCCCTCGCCGTGGACTAAGCTGCCAGCCGTCTTCATGCCCTCCGTCCGCTTCCTTCTGGTGCCGCTCGCCCTCGTGCTGGGGCCGTCCGCCCGGGCCCAACAAGCCCCGGCGCGCAACCCCACGCCCGATGAGTCCTGGACCGCGCCCACCCAGGTGGATGCCCCTCGCCGGAACGACACCCCGGACGACGCCACGTGGTCCGACTTCCCCGCCGGAACCTCCGTCCCCTCGGGCACCGATGCCGCGACGCTGCCCCGGCTGCCGGAAGTGCCACCCCTCGTCCCCGTGGATGACGACCTCCCCGTCGAGGACGGCCTCCCCCGAATCTCCCAGGCCCGCCCTCCCGCGCCGCCTCCTGGGCCTCCCCCCGTGGCCAACCGCGTCAGCCTGCTCGGTGCACGCACCGTGGGCAGGACGGGCGGGGTGGCGGTCGGTCTCTCGCTGGGCTTCCCGACGCTCTCCGCCCGCGCGGCCGTCGGCGTGCTGCCCCAGGTCGATGTGCTGGTGGGGCTCGACAGCCTCTACGGGATGATGAACGAGGCGCGCCTGGGCTGGCGATGGCACGTGCTGGATGGCGGCCCGCGCTGGAGCCTGGGGGTGGTGATGGAGGGCAGTCACGCCTTCTTCCTCCGCTCCGCGAGCTTGGAGGACCGGGGCGCGCGCTACCTCTCCGGCCGGCGCAACTGGAACATCATGCCCGGCATCGTCGGCACCTTTCAGCGCGAGGGCGTTCGCGCGTCGCGGCTCTTCGTCGACGTGCGCTACCTGGTGGCCCTGGACACGGAGCCCATCCAGCGCACGCCGCTGGGCGGACTGCCGCCGGACCTGGTGTCCTCCAGCGCGTGGCCCGTGCGCGTGGGCGCCGAAGTGCCGCTGAGCGAGAAAACGTCCTACTCTGTCTCCCTGGGCGGCGACTTCCGCACCCGTGCCGAGGACGCCGCCTTCATGCCGGTCGTCTCCATCGGCATCGTCACCGGCCTGTAGCACCGGCAACTGGCACGACAACGTGCCCTTTCCACCCCCTCGAGCGAGGTCTTCATGCGTGGCAGTGTCATCGGCTCCGGCTCCTTCGGTACCGCCCTGGCGAACGTGCTGGCGGCGAACTGCGATGAGGTCCGCTTGTGGGGCCGCGAGCCGACCGTGGTGGAGGCCATCAACACCCGGCACGAGAACCCCACCTACCTGCCCGGCATCCCCATCTCCGAGCGCGTCCGCGCCACCCAGGACCTGGAGGAGGCGCTCGCCGGCGCGGAGATGGTGGTGCTCGCCACGCCCAGCCACGCCACGCGCGAGGTGCTCGCCCGCGCCAAGGCCTTCCTGCCGCGCAACGTGCCCATCATCACCGTGTCCAAGGGCATCGAGAACGAGACGCTGCTGACGATGACGGAGCTCCTGGAGGACTGTCTCCCGGAGGAGTTCCACCCGTACATCGCCGTGCTGTCGGGCCCCAGCTTCGCCAAGGAGCTGGCGCGGCGCATGCCCACGGTGGTGACGATTGCCTCCCACTGGGACAAGGTGGCCGTGCGCTGTCAGAAGGCGCTGCAGACGGAGACCTTCCGCAGCTACACGTCCACGGACGTGGTGGGCGTGCAGTACGGCGGCGCGCTCAAGAACGTCATCGCGATTGCGGCGGGCATGGCGGACGGCCTGGGCATGGGCCACAACGCGCGCGCGGCCATCATCACGCGCGGGCTGGCGGAAATCACCCGGCTCGCCGTGCGCAAGGGCGCAAATCCCCTGACGCTGTCGGGCCTGTCCGGCATGGGTGACCTGGTGCTGACGTGCACGGGCGAGCTGAGCCGCAACCGCCACGTGGGCATGGAGCTGGGCAGGGGCCGCAAGCTGCCGGACATCCTGGGGCAGATGAAGGAAGTGGCCGAGGGCGTGAAGACGGCGCGCAGCGCCCGGGACTTGTCGGTGAAGACGGGCGTGGAGCTGCCCATCTGCCAGCAGGTCTACCTGATTGCCTACGAGGACAAGAACGCGAAGATGGCGGTGGTGGACCTGATGACGCGCCAGCCGAAGTCCGAGCTCGTCTGACGCTCGGGCGGCCTGGCGCGTGTGCGCCGGAGGCGGTGTTCCGGCGCGGGGTGGGGGGCTGCTAGAAGCGGGCTCCCGTGTCCACCCCGCACCTGGCGAGTCTCTCGTCGTTCCGTGCCCTGCATCACCGTCAATTCGTCGCGGTGTGGTTGGGGGCGCTCGTCTCCAACGTGGGCACGTGGATGGAGGTGCTCGCGCTGGGCGTCTTCGTCACGGAGGTGACGGGCCGCGCGGAGTGGACGGGCGGTGTGGCGGCGCTGACGTACCTGCCGTCGCTCGTGTTGTCCCCGCTGGGAGGCGCGCTGGCGGACCGCTTCGACCGGCGCGTCTTCATCGCGCTGTGTGCCGTGGCGCAGGCGCTGCTCGCGGCCTGTCTGGCGGGGCTCGCCTTCACCGGGCACCTCACCGTGCAGGCGGTGGCCGTCATCTCCCTGCTCAACGGCGCCGTGCACGTGCTGTCGGGGCCGGCCTACACGGCGCTCATCACCGGGCTGGTGCCGAAGGAGGACCTGCACAGCGCGATGACGCTGATGTCGGCGCAGTTCAACCTGGGGCGCATCCTGGGGCCGATGTTCGCCGCGGCGCTCCTGGCCTTCGGTGGCGTCGCGTGGGTGATGCTCGTCAACACGCTGTCCTTCGTGGCGGTGCTGCTGGCGGTGGCCCGGGTGCGCGCGGAGCCGCCCGGGGCCCGTCCCATCGAACCCAAGGGCTTGTGGGCGGACATCCTCGAAGGCGCGCGCATGGCGCGAGGGGAGCCGGGCATCCGGATGGCGATGGTGTCGCTGTTCGCGCTGGCGCTGTTCGTCTCACCCTTCATCGCATTGGTGCCGGTGTTCGCGCTCCAGGTGTTCGGCTCGGATGCGTCCGCCGCGTCCGCGCTCATCTCCATGCAGGGCATGGGGGCGCTGCTGGCCTCGGCGGTGGTGGGGACCCTGGCGGTCCGTTGGGGACGGGAGCGCGTGGTGGACCTCGCCCTGCTCGCGATGGGCCCGGTGACCCTCTTCTACTGGCTGTCCCCGACGCTGCCCGTGGCGATGGGGGCCATGTTCGTGCTGGGCGCGGTGTACATGGTGGTGGTGACGGGGCTGGGCACCCGCTACCAGGAGCGCACGCCGCGAGAGCTGCAGGGGCGGGTGAGCAGCCTCGCGATGCTGCTCATCAACGTCGGGTACTCGGTGGGAGTCTGGGCTCAGGGCGCGCTGGCGGACCGGGTGGGCGTGCGCGCCGTCACCGCCAGCTCCGCGGCGCTGTTCCTCGTGGCGATGCTGGGGCTGCGCTGGCAGCGGCCTCGGACCGTGGACGTCGCGAGTACGTGACGTCCTGCCCCGAGCACTTCAGCCCGACTTGTTCGGCAGCAGTGCCAGCACGCGAGCCAGCACGGCGACGCCCTCTTCGTACTCTGGCAGCTCGATGTGCTCGTTCGGAGTGTCGTCCAGACGAGCAAGGCGTCCAGGTCGCTGAGGCCATGGAATGCCTGCGCCAGGGCCTCGCGTCGGACTCTCGTTCCCCGCCGCTGCATCGCCACGGAGGGCGCGGGAGCCAACACCGAGAACGCGCGCTCCACCGCCGCCTTCACCAGCTGTTGCTGCTCCACCAGGTGCTCGTGGACCAGTCGTTCAATCTTCGATTCCAGCGTCGCAGTGGGTTTCGTTTGCATCCGCCACGGGTTGCACACCGCGACGACGGCCTCAACACCACCCCTGAACGGTTACCCACGAACTTCTCCTCCGCACCAGACGGGGCGCGGCGAGGAGTTACGTTACTCCGGGTCGAGACTCCAGGCGCCTTCCGCCCAGCGCTTCAACGCCTCCTGAGCCTCAAAGGGAATGAGTCCTTCTCCCGTTGCGGCTTCTTCGAGCACGGCTTTGGCTTCTGCGGTTCTGTAGCGAAGCAGGTAGGTCGCAGCGGCGGTGCGCACGTCCATCCGAGGGTGCGAGAACAACTGGGCCAGTGCGTCCCGCCCTGGATCTCCATGAGCGCGCAGTTTCTTGAACGCGGCGATGTACCGATTCGCATGCTTGTTCCCGGTCTTCGCATCACCGCGCCAGATGGCTTCCTTCTGCGCAGCGACGTTCTCCGCGAATTCTTCGACCAACTGCGAGAGCGTCATCGCCATAGACCCTTCCTCACGTTCTCCAGTGCCCTGAGCCCAAATTCGCGTTGGGCCTCATATGACTGGGCGCGAAGCCACTGCCTCACCGTGAAGACATCGGAGCCAGTGGCGGAGATGTTCTTCGACGAATAGAACGCGCTCACCCTGGTGTGAAGTTCCTTGTCGAGCGCGACGATGTTCTCCGTGTTGTGGATCGCCTTCGGGCCGAATCGCCCCACGTTGCCGTCGGTCTGCTCGACGATGTGGTGCCACTCCTTCCCCTGCCCCGCTGGCCCCATCGCTCGCTTGAAGGACTTGAACGACGAGTAGGACTTCATGCCGGCAGGGCCAGCGGATGTTGTCGAACCCGAATCGCCCCCCTCCCCTGCTCGCCGAAGGATGATGGCTGCTCCCGGACCGCCGCTCAGCACCGCCGCCGCACGCCCCACCGGCACCGCGACGCGTCCCATGACGAGCGCGCCCTGGGCAGATAGCGACAGCACCGGCACCTTGGCCATGGTGAACGTCGCACCTTGCAGCGTGCGAGTTGCCGCCGACGCCGTGCCCCAGGTGGCGATGAGGCTCGTCACCAACTTGGAGACGGTCTGAATCTGCTCGCCACGCGTCATGTACTCGAATCGCTCCAGATACTCCGGCGAGGAGGCCAGCAGCGCCGCCACAGCGGCAGGCATCTGACTCAGCGCCGCGAGGTTGTCAGAGGGCGACGTCGAGAAGAACTGCCCTACCGCCAGTGCCAGTTCGACGAAAGCCTCTTCAGCTCCGTCCAGTGAGCGGCTCACGTAGTCCGCATCGTCGTGGACGTCCGCGAAGGCGCCGCCTCCCGTTTCCTCCAGGCGTGCGTTCAACTGCCGGAAGACGCCGCCCTTGCCCGAGTAGAAGACACCCAGCTCGAACTGGCCGGCCCGGAAGGCACCGTCCTTCCACTCCACAGGGCCCACGCGCTGCTGGGTCTGCCCGCTGCGCACCCACGCGAGGCATCCATCAGGACGCAGCACCGCCAGTTGTGTGAAGCGCCCGATCCTCCGCACCAACTCGGCGCGCGACACTTCGCCCGCGTCCAGCACCTCGCGAAGCATGAAGCCCACCGCGACGCGTGCCGGGAACTCCCCCAGCGTCACGTCCTTGTCGAGCAACACCTCCAGCAGTCGTGCGGCCTGCGTCGCCGTGAGCGCGTCACCAGACAAGGGTCGCGAGTCGCGGTCCTCCAGCCCCGCGTCACGAAGCAGCGCGTCGAACGCATCGCTCCGCTGTCCTCGGGGATGCCGAACCTCCGTTCCCCCTTCTCCGAGGAATGCGGAACGCTGCTGGAAAGTGTCCCTGCGAGTCGAGGGTTCAACTCCCGCGCACCCCGCAACGAAGAGAGCAGCGCAAAGCACCCAGAGGCCACCACGCATTCGTCACCCCCAGTCGGGAAGGAAGAGGACTTCAATCCCGGTGCCGTCGTGTTCCCGGTCAAGACTATCGTCCGATATATCCATGCCGTGAACGTGCCCCCCAAGCCCTTCAGCCCGACTTGTTCGGCAGCAGGGCCAGCACCCGGGCCAGCACGGCGACGCCCTCTTCGTACTCGGGCAGCTCGATGTGCTCGTTCGGCGTGTGGTCCAGGGTGGAGTCCCCCGGGCCATAGGCGACGGTCGGCACGTTCCACGCGTCCGCCACCGTGTTCCAGTCGGACGTGCCCGTCTTCACCCGAAGGGTGGGACGCGCGCCGCGCTCGCGGATGGACTGCTTGAAGGCGCGCGTGAGGGCGTCGTTGCCCTCGGCGGACACAGCCTGCTTGCGCGACACCGTCTTCACGGCCACATCGGGGACGTCGGTGAGACAGGCGAGCAGCGCGTCCACGTCACTGCCAGGCCCCGTGCGCACGTTGATGTTGGCGGTGGCCCACTCCGTGTCTTCACCGGTGCCCGTCTGGAAGGAGAGCAGCGCGGGGAGGTCCTGCTCGAAGAGGGTGCACCCCTTGTTGCGCTCGTCGCAGCGGCGGCGCAGCACGTTCCACGCGTCGACCAGATGCTCCGCGGGCGCGTGGTAGGCACGGCTCGCGGTGTGGCGACGGGTGGCGCGGTACTCGAGCTCCAGGCGCAGCAATCCCTTGTAGCCCAGGGTGATGCCGTGGGCGCCGCTGGGCTCGCCATTGACGACGAAGTCCGGCTTGTGGTGCTCGCGGGCATGCAGCGCGCCCCGGGTGATGGCCACCTCCTCCTCGACACAGCCCAAGAGGAGGAAGCGCTTGCCGGCGCGCTCCGAGTCGTCCAGCAGCTCCACGGCCTCGATGAAGGCCGCGAGCGCGCCCTTCGCGTCCACCGCGCCACGTCCGAAGAGGCGCGTGCCCTCCAGGCGCACGGGGATTTCACCCGGCACGGTGTCGATGTGGCCAAGCAACGCGATGCAAGTGTCCCCGTCACCCATGCTGGCCACGGTGTTGCCCACCGGGTCCACGTGGGCACGCCAGCCGCGCTGCTCCAGTCGCCCCGCCAGCGCGCGAGAGAAGTCCGCTTCATGGTGGCTGGGGCTGTAGTGCTCCAGCATCCACCGCAACAGCTCCGGGCTCGCCTCACGGGCTCGCATGGTTCACCTTGCCGGAAGAAGTCAGCTTCGTGCCGGCCTCGCCCGCCAGCGCGGACAACACGGGCCGCGAGGTGCCGGAGGCCGTGACATGGACCGCGGACACTCCCGCCGCGAGCGCGCGTCGAGCCGCCTCCAGCTTGTAGCGCATGCGTCCCCTGGCGAAGCCCATGGCGCCCTCCACGTCGTCACTGGCGCGGATGAGCGTCGCGGGATTGGTCGGGTCCTCCAGCAGCCCCGCAACGTTGGAGAGCATCACCAGCGCGCGAGCCCCCATCACCGAGGCAATGGCGGCGGCCACCTGGTCCGCGTCCACGTTCACCAGAATCCCATCCTCCGTCACCGCCGGAGGGCACACGACGGGCGTCTGCCCCGACGACAGCAGTACATTCAGCAAGCGCGAGTTCACCTCGATGATTTCTCCCGCCAGGTGGCTCCGGTCGATGCGCGTGCGCTCGCCGTCCTGAATCTTCAGCGGAGGCCGTCGCCGGGCGACGAGCACCCGGCCGTCCGCGCCGCACATCCCGAGCGCCGAGACGCCCCGGGCCAGCAGCGCGAGCACCGCGCGCTTGTTGACGTCGCCCACCCACGCCATCGTCAAGACGCGCAGCGTGGCCTCGTTCGTCAGGCGCACCACGTTGCCGGAGGCCGTCAGCGCCTCGGTGCGCTCCATGCCCAGCGAGGCCAGCAGGGAGTCGCCGGCCTCGGAGCCACCGTTCACCACGATGACGCGCTCACCCTGGCGTCGCAGCTCCGCCACGTCCGCGCAGACGTTGTCCAGGTCCACGCCCGCGGCGCCGCCAATCTTCACGACCAGCGGCGCGCGACTGTCATCGACCTGGGGCGAGGGACTCATCCGATGACACTCGCTCCACCGTCCACCAACTGCACGGTGCCGGTGATGAACGACGCGCGCTCGCTGGCGAGGAACGCCGCCGCCGCCGCGAACTCCTCCGGAAGTCCCACGCGCTTCAGCGGGATGTGCGCCGCCATGGCCCGCAGGTTGGCCTCCACGTCAGCGCCGCCCGTGCCCGCCGTGCGCTCCACTGGCGGCGTGCGGGTGTAGCCCGGGGCGAGCACGTTGACGGTGACGCCGCAGTCGCCCAGCTCCTGCACCAGCGCGGACGCGAAGCCGACGATACCCAGCCGCGCCGTGGCGGACAGGGCGAAGCGCGCGACGGGCCGCACCACCGTCTCCGAGGTGATGAGCAAGAGCCGTCCCCACTGCGCGGCCTTCATGTACGGCAGCGCCGCCAGCGCCAGGTTGATGGCCGGCAGCATCACCGTGTCGATGGCCTCCTGGTACGCGACGATATCGAACTTCGTGGCCGGCCCCGGCGGCGGGCCCGCGCTGTTCGTCACGACGATATGAGGCCCGCCCAGCTTGCCGGCCACGTCCTCCACCCAGGCGCGCGTGGCCGCGTGCTCACGCAGGTCCACGCGCGTGGCCAGCACCTTGCCGCCACGCGCCAGCCCGCGCAGGTGTTGCTCGGCGCGAGCGAGCCGGTCCGCGTCGCGCGCGCCGATGGCGACGTGCGCGCCTTCCTTGACCAGCTCCTCGGCCACGGCGAGCCCCAAGCCACTGGAACCCCCGGCGATGAGCGCGACCTTATTGGCGAGTCCCAGTTCCAAGTGTCTCCCTCCCTGCGTCACCAGCGTTCACGACGGGCTCCGGTCCTGGAACCACCTGCGCGGGCGCCGGAGGTCTCCGGTAGCCATACCGTCCCGTCAGCGGCCACGAGAGCGCGGAGACCAGCGCCTTCACGCGGGGCGCCAGCTCCTTGCGCCACGCATCGTCACCGGGCCGCAGCAGCGTGGAGCCGCTCAGGAAGCGGTCCGGGTTGCCGGTGACGGTGTGGTTGCGACCGAGCACCACGGTGCGTCCCTTCACCGGGTTGACGGCGCTGTCCTCGCGAATGAGCTTCAGGAGCGAGTCGATGGCCTCGGCCGGCGAGGCGATGAAGTCCTCGTACCGGAGGAACAGCGAGCGCTCCGGGTGGCGCCGCGTCACCAGCTCCGAGGCCACGTTGAAGCCGAACCAGTACGCGGTGCTGCGCGCGGCGGACATCGGGACGACGTACTGCTTCGTCTTCGTCCACGAGTGCGCGACGGCGCGCGGGTCCCGGACCAGATGGAGGTAGTACGGCGAGACTCCGCTCACATGCGGCAGCAGCGCCGCCTCGGAGGGGAACTTGCCGCTGTCGACGATGACGTGGCTGCCGGTGGCCTCGGCGATGGTGCGGTAGGTCTTCGCGAGGAGCTGCGCGTGCTCGTACAGCTCGGGCGAAGGCGTGTCCTGGCGCAGCACGCGCCACGTGTGCCGGGTGCGGACGGTGTCCTGCTGGCGGCGCACCACGCGCAGGGCGTGGGCCTCGGGCGACTCGCCGGGGAGGGCGCCCTGCTCCAGCACCTTGGACCAGAGCGGACACTGGACCAGGTGCGCGCCGCAGCCGCACAGGGTGTTGGAGCCGTTCCCGTAGGCGTTCTTCCACAGGAAGCTCAGCTCGCCCGTGTGGAAGCAGCCCTCCACCTCGTTGAGCACGTTGCCGATGATGGTGCTGCCGCTGCGGCACCAGCCGGTGATGTAGAGGACGGTGAGGGCACTCATGGGCGAGCCTTTCGCGTCAGAGGGGGTGGAGGCCGCGGAAGCCGAGGCCTTCCGTTTCGGGTCTGCCCAGCATGAGATTCAAGGCGTGCACGGCCGTGCCCGCCGCGCCCTTCACCAGGTTGTCCAGCGCGGCATTCACGACGATGCGCCCGCGCTCGGCGTCCACCTCCACCGCGAGGTCGCAGTGGTTGGTGCCCGCCAGGGGCCCTGGCTCCGGGAAGGGGGACGCGCTCGCGTTGGCGCGCAGGACGTGGACGAAGGGGTGCTCGCGATACGTGGACGCCAGGGCGCGCAGCGGCTCGGACGCGTCCTCCAGCTTGCGCGCCGCGAAGGCATGCACCGTGGCGAGCACGCCGCGCACGCTGGGCACCGCCGTCGCGCTGAAGTGGACGACGGGCCGCATGCCGGCGAGGCGCTCGGTGGCGCCCTCGATTTCGCCCGTGTGCCGATGCCCCACCGCGCGGTAGCAGCGCAGCGCGGAGGCGCGCTCTGGATGGTGCGAGGAGCGGTCCGGCGTCGCGCCACCCCCGGAGGAGCCGGTCTTCGCGTCGACGACGACCTCCGGCTTCACCAGTCCGGCGCGCACCAGGGGCAGCAGCGCGAGCAGCGCCGCGTGGGCCATGCAGCCGGGCACCGCGACGAAGCGGGCGTCCTTGAGCCGCGCGCCGGTCCACTCCGGCAGGCCGTAGACGAACTCGGGGAGGTCGGCGGGGCGGGGCGCGCGGGGATACCAGCGCGCGTGCTCGGCGGGCTCCAGGCGGAAGTCGGCGCTCAGGTCGATGATGCGCCCGGCCAGCGCGCTCACCTGCGGCCAGCGGCGGATCAACTCGCCGGAGGGCATGCAGGACAGGAGCACGTCGCACGGCTCCAGCGCGTCATGCGGAGAGAAGCGCGGAGTGGCCAGCCCTCGCAGGTGTGGATGCGGGAAGTCGAGCCGCTTGCCCGCGTGCTGCTCGGACGTGGCCTGGACCACCTCCACCGCCGGGTGGGCGAGCAGCAGGCGCAGCACCTCGCCACCCGCGTAGCCTCCCGCTCCGAGCACCGCGACGCGCGTCATCGCACGGCCTCCACCAGATAGTCCGCCATCAGCTCCGGCAGGGGGATGCCGGTGAACTCGATGCTCCGGGCGAACTCCACGCAGTGGTTGATTTCATTCACCAGAATCTCGCCCTCCCGGGTCTCCAGCAGGTCCACCGCGACCATCTCTCCGCCCACGGCCTTGGCCGCGCGCTCGGCGAGCTTCGCGTGGGCCGCGGGGACTTCGTAGCGCTCCGGCACCGCGCCCCGGGCCGTGTTCGTCACCCAGTGCTCGGAGCGGCGGCGCATGCCACCCACCGCGCCGCCGATGACGTACACGCGCAAGTCGTAGCCGGGCTTGTCGATGTACTGCTGGACGAGCGCGACGTGGTCCTGTGCGCCGCCCATCTCGAAGCGCATGGACATCATCCCCTCGGCCGCGTGCTTGTTGTCCACGCGCGCCACCATGCGGCCCCAGGAGCCTTGCACGGGCTTCGTCACGCAGGGGTAGCCGCGCTGCTCCATCTCCGCGACACAGGCGTCCTGCTCGAAGCCCAGGAAGGACCAGGGCATGGGCACGTCATGCTCCGCCAGCGCGAGCGTGGTGAGCGCCTTGTCTCCGCACGTGGCGATGGAGCGCGCGGTGTTGAACACGCGAGCGCCCTTCACCTCCAGGATGGCGGACAGGTAACGCGCGCGGGTGAAGGACATGCTGCGCATCAGCACCGGGCCGCCGTCCTTCCACGGCTCGCGGTTCAGCGGGAGCACCAGGTCCGTGTCCGAGTGGGTCTCCACGGCGCAGCCGCGTCCGCGAAGCGCGTCGACGAGCATCCGCTCCTCGGTGCGCATCCGCGTGTAGACGAGGTGGACCTCGTGGCGACGCATCATCCCCTCCTGGACCCGGGTGCCATCGCCGCCAGTCGGGGGCGGGGCAGGGCGTTGAGAATCGATTCGACCAGGGCGCCGGCTTCCAGCCCGTGTCGTTGCAGCAGGGCCTCGTGCGTGCCCGCCGTGGAGTCGTAGCGGTCCTGGATGCCGGCGCGCACCACGCGGCGCCCCAGGCCATGGGTGGCCACGCTCTCGCACACCGCGCCGCCCAGGCCGCCGAGGATGGAGTGCTCCTCCACCGTGACGAGCAGCCGGGTGCGCTCGGCCGTCTCCAGAATCGCCTCTTCGTCGAAGGGCTTGAGCGTGTGCAGGTTCACCACCCGCGCGGAGATGCCCTGCGCCTCCAGCCGGGTCGCCACGTCCAGCGAGACGCTCACGCCCACCTCGCCGTGCGCGATGATGCCCACGTCGCTGCCTTCGCGCAGGCACATGGCGCGTCCCAGCGCGAACGCGGGCCGAGCCACCTCCAGCCGGGTGACGCGATTGCGGCCGAGCCGCAGGTACACCGGGCCGTCCAGCTCCAGCAGGGCGCGGGTCGCCTGAATCGTCTCCAGTCCGTCCGCCGGAGACACCACCGTCATGCCCGGCATCGCGCGAAGAATCGCCAGGTCCTCGATGGCGTGGTGCGTGGGTCCGAAGAACGCGCCGGACAGGCCGCCGTAGTCGCAGATGAGCTTCACGTTCGCTCGCGCGTAGGCGAGGCCCAGCCGCACCTGCTCGCACGCGCGCATCGCCCCGAAGGGCGCGAAGGTGTGGGCGAAGACGACGTGCCCGGTGGCGGCCATGCCGCACGCGATGTCGAGCATCGCGGCCTCGCAGATGCCCAGGTTGAAGAACCGTCCTGGGTGCCGCGCGGCGAACGGGTCTCCTCCACCCGCGAGGTCCGCCTCCAGCAACACGACGCGCGGCTCCACGTCCGCCAGTCGGGCCAGGGTGTGTCGGAACACCTGCCGGTTGGGCAGGCCGGGTTGCTCGCGCAGCCAGTCCTGCGGCGACGTGAGCAGGTCGGCGCCGCTGGACATGGTGGAGCTCGTCATGGCGTCACCTCCCCCAGTGAGGCGAGTGCTCGGCGGAGCTGATCGGCGGTGAAGGTCGCGTAGTGCGGCCCCTTGCCGCGAAACATGGGCACGCCCGCGCCCTTCTGCGTCCGGGCGACAATCGCGCGAGGCCCCTCGGAGGGCTCCGCCAGCGCTCGACCCAGCGCGTCCAGGTCATGTCCGTCCACCTCGACGGTCTGTAGCCCGAACGCGCGCAGCCGCTCCACCAGGGAGGCCTGGGAGAGGATGGCCTCCGTGGGGCCGTCGTTCTGCCCACCGTTGCGGTCGACCAGCACGGTGAGCTGCGACAAGCGGTGCTGCGCGGCGATTTGCAGTGCCTCCCAGTTGGAGCCCTCGCCCATCTCCCCGTCTCCACAGACGACGAACACGCGGTTGGCACGCTGCCGCAGCCGATACCCCATCGCCAGCCCCACTCCCAGTCCTACTCCGTGCCCCAGGCTTCCCGTGGGAAACTCAACGCCCGGCACCGCCGCGTTCACGTGTCCGGTGAAGGGACTTCCGTCCGCGTTGTAGCGCTGCACCAGTTCTTCAGTGTCGATGAAGCCGAACTCAGCGAGCGCGGCGTAGAGGCCCGCGGCGGCGTGGCCCTTGGAGAGGATGAGCGAGTCGCGCTCCTCCCAGCGGGGCTCGTCGGGACGGAACTTCATCACCCGCCCCAGCAGCACCACCAACAGCTCCACCATCGACAGCGAGCCACCGAGGTGGCAGCCGACGGACGTGGCGGCGAGCCGGAGGATGGTCCGGCGAATGCGTCTGGCGCGCTCCTCGAGAGATACCTGGACCATGGATTTCTGCGCCTTTCATTCCAAAGTAGGAAACCAAGAGCGCACCCGTCAATGTGAGTGATGCGCTCTTGGGGTGCAGACATGTGAGCTTTCGCCGTCTTGCTGGTTTTGCACGCGTATCGTTATGGTCTCCCGCCGTCGAGAACAGTCTCACGGTGCACGGAGGGTGCGGACATGGACGCACGGTTCGGAAGCGGCCCCTCGTTGGAGCAGGCGGCGCTGTACCGGAGCAAGGGCTGGTGGCGTGACGAGACGGTGCTCGACGACTTGCGTCGCGCCGTGCGGACGCACCCGGACAAGACGGCCATCATCGCGGCGCGCTACTTCGCCAAGGACGTCACGAAGCTGAGCTACGCGGAGCTGGGACGCTACGTGGAGCGTTTCGCGGGCGCGCTCATCTCGCTGGGCGTGGCGCGGGGCGAGCTGGTGGCGGTGCAGCTGCCCAACTGGTGGCAGTTCACGGCGATTGCGTTGGCGTGCGCGCGCATCGGCGCCGTCGTCGCGCCCATCCCTCCGGACTACCGGCGGCGCGAGGTGGAGTTCATCCTCGGCAGGACGGAGTCCTCTGTCTACGTGGGACCCCTGAGCTGGAGCGGGCACTCGCACCGGGACATGTTGCGCGAGGCGTCGCGCGCGCTGCCCGCGCTCAAGCACCGCGTCTTCATTGGCGCGGGCGAGCAGGCGTCGGAGGCAGGCGAGCTGGACTTCGACGCGTACTTCGTCGCCCGGCGCTGGGAGGACGAGACACCGAAGGCGGAGCTGGACGCGCGCTCGGCGCGCCCGGACGACGTGTGCAACGTCCTCTATACGTCGGGGACGACGGGCGAGCCCAAGGGCGTCATCCACTCGCATAACACCAACTTCGGCATCACCCGCTCGCTGGTCGACACCATGGCGCTGGGCGCCGATGACGTGGTGTGCCTGCCCTCGTTGCTCACCGCCTCCAGCGGATTTACCTACCTGTACTTGATGCCGGTGTTGCTGGGCGCGACGGCTGTCTACATGGACGTGGGAGACCCGGAGCTCACGCTGCGCTGCATCGACGAGCACCGCGTCACGTTCATGTATGGGATTCCCACGTATGTGATGAACGTCATCGCCGCGAAGAAGAAGCGGGGCGGAGACACCTCGTCGCTGCGTCGGCTGTCCACCGGCTCCATTCCCGTGCCGCCGCACCTCATCGCCGCGGTGCGCGAGAGCTTCGGTGTCCAGCTGCACACGCTGTGGGGGATGACGGAGAACGGCGCGGTGACGATTACGCGCCGCGAGGACCCGCCGGAGTGGCCCTCCAACAGCGATGGCAGGCCCGTCGACTGGATGGAGGTGAAGATTGTCCCCGCGCTGGCGGAAGACGGCTCGCCGTATCCGGAGGGCACCGGACGGCTGCTCGTCCGAGGGGCGAGCCAGTGCCTGGGCTACTTCAAGCGCGAGGACATCTACCGCGCCTGTGTCGACGAAGAGGGTTGGTTCGACACGGGAGACCTGGCGCGAGACGACGGACGCGGGGGCATCCGCATCGTCGGGCGGCTCAAGGACGTCATCTTCCGCTACGGCCAGAAGGTGCCGGTGGTGGAGGTGGAGTCCGCGCTGTACTCGCACCCGAAGGTGCGGGAGGTGGCCGTCATCGGCCACTCGGACGACCGCATCGGCGGTGAGCGGGTCTGCGCCGTGGTGGTGCCGCGCGACGAGACACCGACGCTGGATGAGCTGCGGGCCCACCTGAAGGGCCTGGGCATGTCGAACCAGTACTGGCCCGACAGGCTGGAGGTCGTCGAGGAGATGCCCAAGACGCCGTCGGGGAAGATTCGCAAGTACCTGCTGCGCGAGCGCCTGAAGGGGCCCTCCGCGAAGGTGGGCTGATCATGTCCCCCATCCTGAGGAGCAACACATGAGCACTGACTCGAGCACCACGCCGTTGGTGCGACAGCTCGCCGGGTATTGGCGCGAGCTGCTGGGGACGGACGTCGTGAAGCCGGAGGACCACTTCCTGGAGATTGGCGGCAACTCGCTGATGGCGACGATGCTGGCCAACCGGATTGAAGAGGAGCTGGGCGTCCAGCTCTCCATGGTGGACCTGTTCAACACGCTGGAGCACGTCGTCGCAGCCTGCGAGGAGCAGCTGCGCGAGCAGGGCCGCACCTTCCCCGCGGCCTGAAGTCCATCAAGGAGGCGGGCCTTCTCCCGCCATTGTCCCCGAGAGACTGTGCGGGGACTCAAGCTTCACGCCTTCGCGAAGCGCCAGGTGTCGGTCTCACCGACGCGGGCCTTCGTGTCTTCTGAGATTCGTCTTCTTGAGTTTGAGGTGTCGACATGTCCGCGAATGAGCCGAAGCCCGCGAGCCCTCGTGTTCGCAGGCCGCCTCCTGTGGTGCCCGTTCGTCGGGAGGGGCCGCCGCCGCTCTCCTTCGCTCAGCGTCGCATGTGGTTCCTCTCGCGGTTGGACCCGTCTGGCTTCGCCTACAACGCGCCCTTCTTCGCGCGGCTCAAGGGACGGCTGGATGTATCAACGCTGGAGCGCGCGCTGACGGAGGTGGTGCGCCGGCACGAAGCGCTGCGGACGACCTTCGCGGAAGTCGAAGGCGAGCCGGTGCAGTGCATCGCCCCGGAGGCGCCGGTGTCGCTGGTGGTGGAGCGACTGGAGGGGCCGGAGCGGGAGCAGGAGGCCCGACGGCTCGCGGAGGAGGAGGCACGGCGTCCATTCGAGCTGGGCACGGGGCCGATGCTGCGCGCGCGGCTCCTTCGCTTGGAGGAAGAGGAGCACGTGCTGCTCCTGACGCTGCACCACATCTCGTGCGACGGCTGGTCGCTGTCGTTGCTGGAGCGGGACGTGCGTGAGCTGTACGGCGCGTTCCTCGAAGGCCGCGAGTCGAAGCTGCCCGCGCTGACGGTGCAGTACGCGGACCATGCGGTGTGGCAGCGCGAGTGGCTGAAGGGGGAGGTGCTGGAGGAGCAGCTCGCGTGGTGGAAGAAGCACCTGGAAGGAGCCTCGCCCGCGCTGGAGCTGCCGACGGACCGACCGAGGCCCCCGGTGCAGTCGGCCAAGGGCGCGGTGCTGGGCGTGCCGCTGCCCGCGGAGCTGATGAAGGCGTTGCAGGAGCGGTGCAAGCAGGAGGCGGTGACGCCGTTCATGCTGTTGCTGGCGAGCCTCCAGGTGTTGCTGTCGCGGCACAGCGGGCAGCCAGACGTGGTGGTGGGCACGCCCATCGCGGGGCGCACGCGGCGCGAGGTGGAGGGGCTCATCGGGTTCTTCGCCAACACGCTGGCGCTGCGCGTGGACGTGGACGGCGCCGAGTCCTTCAAGTCACTGCTGGGACGCGTGCGACAGGCGTGCCTGGGTGCGTACCAGCACCAGGACGTGCCCTTCGAGCGACTGGTGGATGCGCTGCGGCCGGTGAGGGACTTGAGCCGCTCGCCGTTGTTCCAGGTGCTGCTCGTGCTCCAGAGCGCGCCGCCGCTGGTGCGACTGTCGGGGTTGGAGTCGCGCGACGTGGACTTCGAGCCGGGCGTCGCGAAGTTCGACCTCACGCTCTTTGTGCGCGAGACGCCGGAGGGTTGGGTCGCGCTGTGGGAATACAGCACGGCGCTGTTCGACGAGGCGACGGTGCGCAGGCTCGCGGGCCACCACGTGGCGCTGCTGAAGGGCGTGCTGGAGGACCCGGAGCGCAAGGTCGGGCAGGTGGACCTCCTGGACGAGGAGGAGCGGCGGAAGGTGCTGGTGGAGTGGTCGTGGCAGGAGGAGCGACAGTACCCGACGTGGTTGATGCATCGCAGGGTGGAGGCGCAGGCGGTGCGCATGCCTTCGGCGGTGGCGGTGACGACCGGTGGGGGTGCCCTGACGTACGCGCAACTGGAGGCACGGGCCAATCAGCTCGCGCACCACTTGATGGCGCTGGGGGTTCGTCCTGGAAGCGTGGTGGGGCTGTGCCTGGAGCGAAGCAGCCTCGACCTGCCCGTGGCGGTGCTGGCGACGCTGAAGGCGGGGGCGGCGTGCCTTCCGCTGGACCCGGGCTATCCGCCATCGCGACTGGAGCGGATGCTCGACGACGTGGCCGCGCCCGTCGTCCTGGTGCATTCCGCGCTGGAGCGTGCGTTGCCCGAGGGGGGCTCGGCGCGGAGGGTGCGGCTGGAAGAGGAGGCCGCGCGCATCGCCGAGCAGTCCACCGTGGCGCCCGGTTGGGTGTTGTCGCCGGAGCTTCCCTGCTACGTCCTCTTCACGTCGGGGAGCACGGGACGGCCCAAGGGCGTGACGATGTCCCATCGTGCGTTCGGCACGCTGGTGAGCTGGCAGTTGGCGAACACGTCGGCGCCCGGGGCGAGGACGCTCCAGTTCGCCTCGCTGAGCTTCGACGTGTCCTTCCAGGAGTTGTTCTGCACGTTGTGCGAGGGCGGCACGCTCGTCCTCGTCTCGGCGGCGACGCGTCAGGACCCCGCGACGTTGATGGCGTATCTGCGCGAGCACCGCGTGGAGCGGCTCTTCGTGCCCTTCGTGGCGCTGCAGGCGCTCAGTGAGCGAGCCCGACACGAGACGAAGTTGCCTCCCCTGCGCGAAGTGGTGACGGCGGGAGAGCCGTTGCAGGTGACGCCCGCGGTGGTGTCGTTCTTCGAGCGACTGCCGGGCTGCGTGTTGGAGAACCAGTATGGCCCGACGGAGACACACGTGGTGACGGCGTGGAGGGCGAAAGGTCCGCCCTCGACGTGGCCGGCGCTGCCTCCGGTGGGTAGGCCCATCGTCCCCGCGACGGTGTTGGTGCTGGATGCGTGGGGAGCCCCGTGTCCCATCGGAGTGACGGGAGAAGTGTGCGTGGGAGAGCGGAGCCTCGCGCACGGCTATTGGGGGCGACCGGAGCTGACGGCGGAGCGCTTCGTTCCGAACGCCCTGGACCGTGGCCGGGATGGGCGCCGCATCTACCGCACGGGAGACCGGGGGCGATGGCTGGCGGATGGGAACCTGGAGCTACAGGGGCGCGCGGATGAGCAGGTGAAGGTGCGCGGCTTCCGGGTGGAGCTGGGTGAGGTCGAGGTGGCGCTGAAGGAAATCCCCGGAGTGACGGACGCGGCGGTGGTGGTGCGGCGGACGGCTGGGGGAGAGAAGCGACTGGTCGGCTACGTCGTGCGGCCCGAGTCCTCGGACGCGGAGGACCTGAATCGCCGGCTGGCGCAGCGGCTGTCCGAGTCCTGGGACGCGGAGGATCTGAAGCGTCGACTGGCGAAGCGGCTGCCCGAGTCCTGGGACGCGGAGGATCTGAAGCGTCGACTGGCGAAGCGGCTGCCCGAGTACATGGTGCCGGGCGTACTGGTGCGGCTGGAGGCGCTGCCGCTGACTCCGAGCGGCAAGGTGAATCGCCGCGCGTTGCCGGAAGTGGACGCGCGACGAGTGGAGGAGGGCGCCCGCTACGAGGCGCCGCGTGACGCGCTGGAGCGGACGCTGACGGAGGTCTGGCAGGAAGTTCTGGGCGCCTCGCCCGTGGGCGTGAGGGATGACTTCTTCGCGCTCGGTGGGCACTCGCTGCTGGCGACCCGCGTGGTGTCGCGACTGAGAGATGCCCTGGGCCACGACGTGCCCGTGCGACTGCTGTTCGAGGCACCCACTGTGGAGGCGCTGGCCGAGCGACTGGGTACGCTGGGAGGACACGCGCGGTTGCCAGCGCTGACGCGAGCCGAGCGGTCCGTGGACTCGCCCCTGTCGTTCGCGCAGCGACGCCTGTGGTTCCTAGCGCAACTCGACGCCGGTGGGCACTCGTACAACCTGCCCTTCGTCGTCCGACTCCACGGTGCATTGAAGGTGGATGCCCTGGAGCGAGCACTCGCGGAGGTGGTCCGCCGACACGAGTCGCTGCGCACGAGCTTCGTGGAAGTAGGAGGTGAGCCCGTCCAGCGCGTCGCCGTGGGTGTCGGGGTGCCGCTGACGGTGGAGTCGGTGGAGGGCACCGACGACGTGGAAGAGGCCGTGCGGAGCCGCGTGGTGAGGGAAGTCCAGGCGCCGTTCGATGTAGCGCGGGCGCCCCTGCTGCGCGCGACGTTGCTGCGAACGGGCGGCGAGGAGCAGGTGCTGGTGGTGGTGTTGCACCACCTGGTCGCGGATGGCTGGTCGCTCGGCGTGCTCACCCGCGAGTTGGAGGCCCTGTATGGCGCGGCTGTGAAGGGCGAGGCCGCGTCGCTGGCGGAGCTGCCGGTGCAGTACGCGGACTACTCGGTGTGGCAGCAGGGCTGGCTCAAGGGAGACGTGGAGGCGTCGCAGCTCACCTGGTGGAAAGAGGCGCTGAAGGGCGCGCCGCCGGTGCTGGAGCTGCCCACGGACCGACCGAGGCCCGCGGTGCAGGGGTACCGAGGCGCGAGCGTACCGGTGCGGTTGTCCTCGGAGCTGAGCGAGGCGCTGCGGCGACTGAGCCGCCGAGAGGGCGCGACGCTGTACATGACGCTGCTGGCGGGCTTTCAGGTGTTGCTCGCGCGCTACAGCGGACAGTGGGACGTGGTGGTGGGCTCACCCGTGTCGGGGCGGACGGCGCGGGAGACGGAGGGGCTGATGGGCTTCTTCGTGAACACGCTGGCCTTGCGAGCACAGCCGGATGCGGTGTCCTCGTTCCAGGCGTTCCTGCGTCAGACGAAGGAGACGGTGCTGGGGGCGCTCGCGCACCAGGACGTGCCCTTCGAGCGACTGGTGGAGCACCTCCGTCCGGAGCGGGACCTGAGCCGCTCGCCGTTGTTCCAGGTGCTCTTCACGTTGCAGGAGGCCGCGCCGCTGCTCACGCTGCCGGGTGTCACCGCGAGCCCCTGGGACTTCGCGAGCACCATCGCCAAGTTCGACCTGGAGCTGCTGCTGGTCG
Source organism: Corallococcus terminator (assembly GCF_049194865.1). Taxonomy (GTDB): domain Bacteria; phylum Myxococcota; class Myxococcia; order Myxococcales; family Myxococcaceae; genus Myxococcus; species Myxococcus terminator_A. The sequence continues at coordinate 150,514 of NZ_JBLZWL010000002.1, forward strand.
ATGCACCGGGAGCGGGAGTCGAAGGGCAGCTCATCTACAACGCTGACCTCTTCGAGCCCGCCACCGTCCAGCGCATCTCGGAGTGTTTCCTGGAGCTGTTGCGCAACCTCTCCGCCAGACCGGAGGCGCGACTGTCGGCGCTTCCTCTCCTCCCGCCGGACGAGCGTCGACGCGTGCTGGAGGCGTGGAACCAGACGGCGGTGGAGTTCCCGCGAGAGAGCTGCGTCCATCACCTCTTCGAGGAGCAGGTGGCGCTGCGGCCGGACGCCGTGGCGCTGGAGTTCGGTGAGCAGCGGCTGAGCTACCGGGAGCTGGAGGCTCGGGCCAATCAACTGGCGTGGTCGCTGAAGGCGCGCGGCGTAGGCGTGGATGTGCTGGTGGCGGTGTGTCTGGAGCGCTCGGTGGAGCTCATCGTGTCGCTGCTGGCCATCTTGAAGGCCGGTGGTGCGTATGTGCCCCTGGACTCCAGCTATCCGGCGCGGCGGTTGGAGCAGATGTTGGAGGACACGACGCCTCGGCTGCTCATCACCACACGAGCCTTGCTGACGCAGCTACCCCAGGAGGGGCGCCCCGAGCTGATGCTGTTGGAAGAAGAGCGACTGGCGGACCTGCCGACGACGGCGCCGCGCATGCCGGTGTCGGGGCGGAACCTGGCGTACGTGGACTTCACATCGGGAAGCACGGGGCGGCCCAAGGGCGTGGCCGTCGAGCACCGGGGCGTGCTGCGGTTGTTGTACGGCGCGCCCTACGCGCGACTGGGGCCGGAGGAGACGTTCCTGCTCATCGCGCCCATCTCCTTCGATGCCTCGACGTTGGAGGTGTGGGGACCGCTGTGCCTGGGTGGAAGGCTGGTGGTCTTCCCTCCGCGTTCGCCCAGCGAGTTGGACTTGCTGACGGACGTGCTCCATCGGCACTCCGTCACGTTGTTGCACCTGACGGCGGGACTGTTCAGCCAGATGGTGGAGCTGGGGATGGACGGGCTGAAAGGCGTGCGCCAGCTCCTGACGGGTGGAGATGTGGTGTCCGCGCCGCACGTGAAGCGCGTGCTGGAGGAGCTGAAGATTCCGGTGACGGCCTGCTACGGGCCGACGGAGAGCACGCTCTTCACGTCGGTCCATCGGATGACGAAGGTGGAGGACGTGGGCGCGTCGGTGCCCATTGGTCGGCCCATCGGCAACACGCAGGTCTATGTGCTGGATGCGGGGATGGAGCCCGTTCCGGTGGGCGTGGCGGGCGAGCTGTTCATCGGTGGTGATGGTCTCGCGCGAGGGTATCTGCGCCAGCCCGATGTGACGGCGGACCGCTTCATTCCGAATCCGTTCAGCACGGCGCCGGGAGAGCGGCTCTATCGCACTGGAGACCTGGCGCGCTTCCGTCCGGACGGGGTGCTGGAGTTCCTGGGGCGGCGAGACAGCCAGGTGAAGGTGCGGGGCTACCGCATCGAGCTGGCCGAGGTGGAGGCGGCGCTCCTCGGGCATCCAGCGGTGAAGGACGGGTTGGTGGTGGTGCGGGATGGCGCGGGAGGCAAGCGCCTGGTCGCGTACTACGTCGAGCATGCGCAGGCGCCCGAGGCACCTCGGGTGCGGGACTGGCTGAAGCAGAAGCTGCCCGAGTTCATGGTGCCCTCGGCCTTCGTGAAGCTGGCGGCGCTCCCGCTGACGGCGAACGGGAAGGTGGACCGCAAGGCCCTGCCGTCGCCGGAGCAGGATGGGCCGAGCGTGGAGGCGGTGCAGGGGCCTCGGACGGTGATGGAGTCGTTGGTGGCGCGCATCTGGACGCCGCTGCTCGGCGTGGCGCGGGTGGGCGTGAAGGACGACTTCTTCGCGCTCGGTGGCCATTCGTTGTTGGCGACGCGAGTGGTGTCGAGGCTCCGAGCGGCGCTCGGTCGTGATGTGCCGGTGCGGTGGGTGTTCGAGGCGCCCACCGTGGAGGCCTTGGCCGAGCGACTGGAGGCCGTGAAGGCAAGTGGGCAGGGAGTGAGCACCCCTGTCCCTGTGCGCGTGTCGAGACACGCCGCGATGCCGCTGTCGTTCGCGCAGCAGCGCCTGTGGTTCCTCGGGAAGCTCGACGCGGGAGGGTATTCGTACAACCTGCCGTTCGTCGTCCGGCTGCGAGGCGCGTTGAACTTGAAGGCGCTGGAGCAAGCGCTCGCGGCGATGGTGCGAAGGCACGAGGCACTCCGCACGACGTTCGAGGAAGTGGAAGGCGAACCGGTGCAGCGCATCGCCTCGGACGTGGCGGTGCCGCTGTCGGTGGTGGAGTCCACGGAGGACGCCACACGCGGCCAGGTGGAGACGCTGGCGAGGCAGTCCTTCGACCTGGGCACGGGTCCGCTGCTGCGAGTGACGCTGCTGAAGCTGGGCGAGCAGGAGCACGTGCTGGTGCTGGTGCTGCACCACATCGTGGCGGACGGCTGGTCGATGGGAGTGCTCACCAAGGAGCTGGAGGCGCTCTACACCTCGCAGGTGAAGGGAGAAGTCACGACGTTGCCGGAGCTGCCGGTGCAGTACGCGGACTACGCGGTGTGGCAGCGGGAGTGGCTGAAGGGAGAGGTGCTGGAGGAGCAGTTGTCGTGGTGGAGGGCGAGGCTGGCGGGAGCCCCAGAGGTGCTGGAGGTGCCGACGGACCGTCCGAGGCCGGCGGTGCAGGGGTACCGGGGCGCGAGCGTGGCGGTAACGCTGTCCTCGAAGTTGAGCGAGAAGCTGAAGCGCTTGAGTCGGGCGGAGGGCGTGACGCTGTACATGACGCTGCTGGCGGGCTTCCAGGTGTTGCTGGCGCGGTACAGCGGACAGTGGGACGTGGTGGTGGGCTCGCCGGTGTCGGGGCGGACGACGAAGGAGGTGGAAGGGCTGATTGGCTTCTTCGTGAACACGCTGGTGGTGAGGACGGAGGCGTCGGGTGAGCTGACGTTCCGCGAGATGTTGGAACGGGTGAAGGAGTCAGTGCTGGGGGCTTTCGGGCACCAGGAAGTGCCCTTCGAGAAGCTGGTGGAGGCGCTCCAGTCGAGCCGTGACTTGAGTCGAGCGCCCCTGGTCCAGATTGCCTTCGGCTTGAACGGGCCTGCTCAATTGCCGGCGCTGCCGGGGCTGACTTCGTCAGAGGTGACGTACGAGCCGGGCATGGCGAAGTTCGACCTCGCGCTGTCGGTGCGTGAGGACGCCGAGGACCTGACGGGGTTCTGGGAACTCAACACGGACCTGTTCGACGCGGCGACCGTGGAGCGCCTGGCGACGCACTACCAGCAGGTGCTGGAGGCGGCGGTGGAGAATCCGGAGGCGAGGCTGAGCGCGCTTCCCATGTCGGGGCATCACGAAGTGCCGGTGAAGGTGCCGGTGGCTCGCCTCCAGGCTCGGCGGTTGGACCTGCTGGCTCCGGAGTCCGTGCCGGAGGGGTTCATCGCCCCTCGGACGGCCATCGAGGAGCTGGTGGCGGGAGTCTGGGCTCCGTTGCTGGGCGTGAAGCACGTGGGAGTCGAAGACAACTTCTTCGAGCGGGGAGGGCACTCGCTGCTGGTGATGCAGGTGGCCTCGCGGCTGCGCGAGGTGCTGGGTCGCGAGGTGTCTGTACGGATGCTCTTCGAGGCGCCCACCGTCGCCACGCTGGCCAAGAGCCTGGAGACCCTCGTGAGCGGTGGTGCCGGAAGAGGGCGTCCGGAGTTGGTGCCCACGACTCGTACGGAAGCTCCGCCTCAGTCGTTCGCACAGCAGCGCTTGTGGTTCCTCGACCGGTTGGAGCCGAACAGCCCGCTCTACAACATCCCCCTCGCGATGCGACTGACGGGGGCGTTGGACGTCGCGGCCCTGGAGCGCTCCTTCCACACGTTGGTCCGCCACCACGAATCCCTGCGGACGACCTTCGAGCAAGGAAGCGAAGGGGCGGTGCAGCACATCCATCCCTTCAAGCCAACGCCGCTGTCCGTGGTGGACCTGAGCGGCCTGCCCGTCATGGAGCGAGAGCAGGAAGCGCTTCGACTCGGCGCCGAGGAAGGCCAGCGCCCGTTCGACCTGGGCACGGGTCCGTTGCTGCGAGTGACGCTGCTGAAGCTGGGCGAGCAGGAGCACGTGCTGGTGCTGGTGCTGCATCACATCGTGGCGGACGGCTGGTCGATGGGAGTGCTCACCAAGGAATTGGAGGCGCTCTACACCTCGCAGGTGAAGGGAGAAGCCACGACGTTGCCGGAGCTGCCGGTGCAGTACGCGGACTACGCGGTGTGGCAGCGGGAGTGGCTGAAGGGAGAGGTGCTGGAGGAGCAGCTGTCGTGGTGGAGGGCGAGGCTGGCGGGAGCCCCAGAGGTGCTGGAGGTGCCGACGGACCGTCCGAGGCCGGCGGTGCAGGGGTACCGGGGCGCGAGCGTGGCGGTGAAGCTGTCCACGAAGCTGAGCGAGAAGCTGAAGCGCTTGAGCCGGGCGGAGGGCGTGACGCTGTACATGACGCTGCTGGCGGGCTTCCAGGTGCTGCTGGCGCGCTACAGCGGACAGTGGGACGTGGTGGTGGGCTCGCCGGTGTCGGGGCGGACGACGAAGGAAGTGGAAGGACTGATTGGCTTCTTCGTGAACACGCTGGTGGTGAGGACGGAGGCGTCGGGTGAGCTGACGTTCCGCGAGATGTTGAGGCGTGTCCGGGATTCGGTCCTGGGGGCGCTCACGCACCAGGAAGTACCGTTCGAGAAGCTGGTGGATGCGTTGCAGTTGTCTCGTGACTTGAGCCGCTCGCCGTTGGTGCAGGTGTCCTTCGCGCTCCAGAGTGCGCCGTCGGGAGACCTGTCGTTGCCGGGGCTCACGCAGCGACCGCTGGACCTGGGGACGAGGACCGCGAAGTTCGACCTCGCGTTGTCAGTGCGAGAGGACGCGGAGGGACTGTGGGGCTTCTGGGAGCTGAACACGGACCTGTTCGACACGGCGACCGTGGAGCGCATGGCGACGCACTATCAGCGGTTGCTGGAGGCAGTCGTCGAAGTGCCGGAGGCGACGCTGCGAGCGCTTCCGATGCCCGGGCACCGGGAGGTGCCGGTGAAGGACGCCGGTTCCCGCATCCAGTCACGCCGAGGCGAGCGCGTGATTCCGGAGCAGGGGTTGGAGGGCTTCATCACCCCCAGGACCGCGATGGAGGAGCTGGTGGCGGAGACCTGGGCGCCGTTGTTGGGCGTGAAGCGCCTGGGCGCGGAGGACAACTTCTTCGAGAAGGGTGGGCACTCGCTGCTGGTGATGCAGGCAGCGTCCCGGCTGCGAGCCGCCTTGGGGCACGAGGTGCCGGTGCGGATGCTCTTCGAGGCACCCACGGTGTCCTCGTTGGCCACGAGCCTGACCGCGTTGGTTCGGGGAGGGCTCACGTCTCGGAGTCCGGAGCTGCTCCCTGCCTCTCGGGCGGACGCACCGCCCCTGTCCTTCGCGCAGCAGCGCCTGTGGTTCCTCGACCGGCTGGAGCCGAACAGCCCGCTCTACAACATCGCCCTGGCGATGACGCTGGAGGGCGTGCTCGACATTGGCGCGCTGGGGAAGGCGTTCCATGCGCTGGTTCACCGCCACGAGTCCCTGAGGACGACGGTTCGCCAAGGCGCGCTGGGAGCGGCTCAGCACATCAGTGATTCTGTGTCCGTGCCGCTGACCGTAGTGGACCTGAGCGGGCTGCCCGTGGAGGCGCGAGCGCCAGAAGCCTTGCGACTCGGGATGCAGGAGGAGCAGCGCCCGTTCGACCTGGGCACGGGTCCGCTGCTGCGAGTGACGCTGCTGAAGCTGGACGAGCAGGAGCACGTGCTGGTGTTGGTGCTGCACCACATCGTGTCCGACGGTTGGTCGATGGGCGTGCTCACGAAGGAGCTGGAGGCGCTCTACACCGCCCACGTGAAAGGCGGGGACGCGGCGTTGCCGGAGCTGCCCGTGCAGTACGCGGACTACGCGGTGTGGCAGCGCGAGTGGCTGAAGGGAGACGTGCTGGAGGAGCAGTTGTCGTGGTGGAGGGCGAAGCTGGAGGGTGCCCCCGAAGCACTGGAGCTGCCGACAGACCGCCCGAGGCCCGCTGTGCAGGGGCATCGCGGCGCGAGCCTGGCGGTGCGGCTGTCCTTCGAGCTGAGCGAGAAGCTGAAGCGCTTGAGCCGAGCGGAAGACGTGACGCTGTACATGACGCTGCTGGCGGGCTTCCAGGTGTTGCTGGCGCGCTACAGCGGACAGTGGGACGTGGTGGTGGGTTCGCCCGTGTCGGGGCGGACGACGAAGGAGGTGGAAGGGCTGATTGGCTTCTTCGTGAACACGCTGGTGGTGAGGACGGAGGCGTCGAGGGCGCTGACGTTCCGGGAGCTGCTGGCGCAGGTCCGAGAGTCCGTGCTGGGAGCCTTCGCGCATCAGGAAGTGCCGTTCGAGAAGCTGGTGGATGCGTTGCAGCTGTCTCGCGACTTGGGCCGCTCGCCCTTGGTGCAGGTGTCGTTCGCGCTCCAGAGTGCTCCGTCGGGGGACCTGTCGTTGCCAGGGCTCACGCTGCGCCCCATGGACCTGGGGACGCAGGTGGCGAAGTTCGACCTCGCGTTGTCCGTGCGTGAGGACGCGGAGGGCATGGCGGGGTACTGGGTGTTCAACACGGACCTGTTCGACCCGGAGACCGTGCAGCGCCTGGCGAACCACTTCGAGCGGCTGCTGGAGTCCGCCGTGGCGATGCCCGAAGCGCGCCTGGATGGGCTCGGGATGCCTGGGCACATTGAAGTGCCGGAGAGGACTCCGTCAGCTCGCATCCACGCCCAGCGCACGGCGCGACAGGATTCGGAGCAGAACTCCGAGTCCTTCATCGCGCCCAGGACGGCGATGGAGGAGCGGGTGGCGGAGATCTGGGCTCCGCTGCTGGGAGTGAAGCGCGTGGGCGCGGAGGACAACTTCTTCGAGCGAGGAGGCCATTCGCTGCTGGTGATGCAGGTGGCCTCGCGGTTGCGCGAGATGCTGGGTCGCGACGTGCCGGTGCGGATGCTCTTCGAGGCACCCACGGTGTCCGCGCTGGCCTCGCGATTGGAGGAACTCGTGACGGACGGGCTCAGGACAGGTCGTCCAGCGCTGGTCCGTACGACACGGACGGAGGCACTGCCCCAGTCGTTCGCGCAGCAGCGCTTGTGGTTCCTCGACCGGTTGGAGCCGGGTGGCTCGCTCTACAACATCGCGCTCGCGATGAAGCTGGAGGGCGTGCTCGACCTGAAGGCCCTGGAGCGTGCCTTCAATGAACTGGTCCGTCGCCACGAGTCCCTGCGGACGACATTCCATCAGCATGAGCAGGGGGCCGTGCAGCACATCCACGCCGCCGCCTCCCTGCCGTTGTCCGTGGTGGACCTGAGTGGCCTCGCCGGCGAAAGCCGAGAGCAAGAGGCGCTCCGACTGGGGGCCGAAGAAGGACGGCGCCCGTTCGACTTGAGCGCGGGCCCGCTGCTGCGAGTGACGCTGCTGAAGCTGGGCGAGCAGGAGCACGTGTTGGTGCTGGTGCTGCACCACATCGTGGCGGACGGCTGGTCGACGTGGGTGCTCACGAAGGAGCTGGAGACGCTCTATGGCGCCCATGTGAAGGGAGAGGCCGCGACGCTGCCGGAGTTGCCCGTGCAGTACGCGGACTACTCGGTGTGGCAGCGGGAGTGGCTGAAGGGAGAGGTGCTGGAGGAGCAGTTGTCGTGGTGGAGGACGAAGTTGGCGGGAGTCCCCGAAGCGCTGGAGGTGCCCACGGACCGACCGAGGCCGGCGGTGCAGGGGTACCGGGGCGCGAGCGTGGCGGTGAAGCTGTCCTCGGAGCTGAGCGAGAAGTTGAAGCAACTGAGCCTGCGGGAGGGCGTGACGCTGTACATGACGCTGCTGGCGGGCTTCCAGGTGCTGCTGGCGCGCTACAGCGGACAGTGGGACGTGGTGGTGGGCTCGCCGGTGTCGGGGCGCACGACGAAGGAAGTGGAAGGACTGATTGGCTTCTTCGTGAACACGCTGGTGGTGAGGACGGAGGCGTCGGGAGAACTGACGTTCCGCGAGATGTTGGCGCGGGTGAAGGAGTCAGTGCTGGGGGCCTTCGGGCACCAGGAAGTGCCGTTCGAGAAGCTGGTGGAGGCCCTGGGCCTGAAGCGGGACATGAGTCGCGCGCCGTTGGTCCAGGTGGTGTTCCAGCTCTTGAACACGCCTTCGGGAGACCTGTCGTTGTCCGGCCTCACGCAACGCCCGTTGGACCTGGGGCTTCGTGCCGCCAAGGTCGACCTCGCGCTGGGCCTGCGAGAATCCGCGGAGGGTATCGAGGGAGTGCTCGAGTTCAGCAGTGACCTGTACGACGTCGCGACCATCGAGCGCTTCGGAGAGCACCTGGAGCGTCTGCTGGAAGGCGCGGTGACCGAGCCGGGCCGACGACTGCGAGACCTTCCGCTCCTGAGTGCCTCCTCGCGGCGGGAGTTGCTGGCACAGGGCGGCAGCGAAGCGCCCTTCGAGGGGGAGTGCCTGCACCGGTTGTTCGAGGCCCAGGTCGCGCGAACGCCCGAGGCCGTGGCGGTGGAGATGGAGGGGCGGACGCTGACCTACGCCCAGCTAGACCGGAGAGCCCACAAGTTGGCCCTGGTGCTGCGCAAGTGGGGTGTGAGGCCCGACGTGGTGGTGGGCCTGTGCCTGGGGCCGAGCCTCGATTGGGTCGTGGCGATGCTCGCCATCCTCAAGGCGGGAGGCGCCTACCTGCCAATGGACCCGGAGCATCCACCGGAGCGCCTCGCGTACATGCTCGATGACGCGAAGGTCGCGCTGCTGGTGTCGCGCTCGGAAGAGGCGTCCCAACTCGCCTGGTCAGGGGCCGCCGTATTGCTGGATGAAATCGGTGAGCTCGATGACCTGGTGGGCGAGGAAGCGCTGGCGCCCGAGGTCACGTCGCGAAACCTCGCGTATGTCATCTACACGTCGGGGAGCACGGGGCGCCCGAAGGGGACGCTGCTGGCGCACCGGGGCGCGGCGAACCTGGTGGAATCCTTTCCCTCGGTGCTCGGCGGTATTGGCCCGGGCGACAGGACGTTGATGTTCGCGACGGTGAGCTTCGATGCCTCCGTGGCGGAGGTCTTCCCCGCACTGCTGCACGGGGCGACGCTGGTCATGGCTCGGCGTGCGCAGATGGCGCCTGGAAGGCCGCTGACTGAGTTGCTCGCGCGCGAGCGAATCTCCGTGGCGACACTGCCGCCGTCGGTCCTGGCGATGATGCCGGTGGTCGAGCTTCCCATGCTTCGAGTCCTGCTCTCGGCGGGCGAGGCCTGCACCGCGGAGCTGGTGGCTCGGTGGAGCCCGGGGCGACGTTTCATCAATGGCTATGGCCCGACGGAAGGAACGGTGGCCGCGACCTGGGGCGAGTGCTCCCCGGGAACACGCCCCACGATTGGCAGGCCGTTGCGCAACGTGGTGGTGCGGGTGATGGACGGCGCGGGCAATCTGGCTCCCACGGGAGTCTGGGGCGAGCTGTATCTCGGTGGCGTGGGACTGGCGCGAGGTTACCTGGGGCGTCCGGACCTGACGGCCGAGCGCTTCGTCCCGGACCCGTATGGTGAAGGGGGACGGCTGTATCGAACGGGTGACGTGGTGCGACTGCTCGAAGACGGAAGGTTCGAGTACCTGCGGCGTGCCGATGCCCAGGTGAAGGTGCGTGGCGTGCGCGTCGAGCCCGCGGAGGCGAGTGCCGCGCTCGCGGCTCATCCGGAGGTCCGGTCCGCCGTGGTCATGGGCCGGGAAGACACGCCGGGAGACACGCGGTTGGTGGCGTATGTGGTGCCGACGGAGGAGGCCTCGTTGACGGCCGATGTGCTGCGCGCGTGGTTGAAGCGCTCGTTGCCGGAGCCTTGGGTTCCTTCGGTGTTCGTGGTGCTGCGAGAGTTGCCGCTCACGCCGAATGGGAAGGTGGACTGGAAGGCGCTGCCCGTGCCCGAGGCGCACCGGCCCGAGCTGAGCGGTGGCTACGTCGCGCCTCAAGAGGGCCTGGAGCAGGTGATCGCCCAGCTGGTAGCGGAGGTCCTGAAGCTGGACCGCGTGGGCGCGGACGACAACTTCTTCGACCTGGGCGGCAACTCGCTCCTGTTGCAGATGCTCCATTTGAAGCTGGAGGAACGACTGGAGCGAAAGGTGCCACTGGTGTCACTGCTCCAGTTTCCCACCGTGCGCACGCTCGCCGCGCAGTTGGGGCCCGCCCCGGAGCCGGAGGCGCCTCGTCAGTCCGCGGCTTCCGGAGACAGACGTGAGGGACTCCAGCGTCTGGCGCAGCAGCGGCGGCGGCGACCGGGCTCGGATTAACGCAGCAAGCGCGCCAGCTTCGCTCCGAGCACCTCGACATGGGGTGCTTGCAGCATCGAGTGGTGATCGCCAGGGACGACCTCCACGCGTGCCGCCGCGCCCAGGTCCAACCAGCCGAGCTCCGGGTGAGGTGGGAAGCCGGGAGGTGGCTGTCGGGCGCGGAAGTATTGGAGCTCGCCGCCGTCCCAGCGCGGCGGCACGTAGAGACTCAACGCCCGCGTGTTCGCGCGGAGCACGTCCAGTTGTCTGCGGGCCGCTTCGAACTCTGAGAAAGGGGGCTCGATACCGTCCCGTGCGGCTTCCTCCTGGAGGAGGCGGAACTGCTCTTCGACGGACAAGTCCTTCGGCCACTCGGTGGACGGTGTGAACGCCTTTCCCGCGCGGAAGGTCAGCAGCGAGACCTGGTCCGCGAGCTCCGCGGAGACGTGCCCGGGAGGAGGCGTGTCCAGGAGCGCGCACAGCGGCACGCTGTCGCCTTCGGACGACAGGCGGCGCGCCATCTCATAGGCGATGGTGCCACCCAAGGACGCACCCACGAGCAGATAGGGGCCACGGGGCCGCACGGTGCGAAGTGCCGTGAGGTAGTGCTCCGCCATCTGCTCCACGGTGGTGTGGCACGAGGCGCCCGCTTCGAGTCCCACGGACTCGAACCCGTACATCGGCCGCTCGGGAGCGAGGTGTCTCGCCAGCTCCCGGTAGAAGAGCACCTGCCCACCGGCCGCATGCACGAAGAAGACGGGCGTCCCATGGGTGCCGTCCTGGAGTCGCACAAGACAACTGGGTGACGCAGGCGAAGCGCCGCGAGTCTCTTCTCCGATGCGCGCCGCGAGTCGCGCGATGGTGGGCGACTCCAGCACGACCTTCAAGGGGAGCCGCGCTCCAAGTCGGTCCTGGATACGAGCGCTCAGTCGCAAGGCGAGGAGCGAGTCTCCGCCCAGTGCGAAGAAGTCATCGTGGATGCCGATGTTCTCCAGATGGAACGTGAGCCGGAAGCACTCCAGCAACACCTGCTCCGTGGCATCACGAGGAGGCGCGGCGCGAGAGCCCTCGATGCCGCGTGTATCGGGCCGCACGACTTCGCGAACTTCCACGGCACGAGTCGTCGTCCCAGGACTCGTGACGGGCTCAATCCAGTGTCGCTCCCGGTCGAAGCTGTAGCCCGGTAGAGCAACGCGTCGGCGCCGTTCTCCGGCGCGGAAGCGCTCCCAGTCGATGGTGACGCCCGCGAGCCAGGCTTCACCCAGTGACGCGAGTGGATGCGGAGTCTGCTCCGAGGAGGCAGAAGCCAGCGTCGACAGGACGGGCTGCGAAATGCGAGTCGGATGCCTCCGTGCGAGCGACGACAGCGCGGTCCCCGGCCCGACTTCGATGAAAGCGCGGTCTCCACTGGAGAGCAGCAGGTGCAGTCCGTCGGAGAAGCGGACCGTCTCTCGCAGATGACGGCACCAGTACATGGGGTCTGCCGCTTCGCGCTCGCCGAGCCAGCGTCCGGTGAGGCTCGACACCACGGGCAGCTTGGGCGCGCGCGGTGAGAAGCGGGAGACCACGCGCGCGAAGTCCGCCAGATACGGCTCGAGCATGGCGGAGTGCGCCGCATGGCTCAGATGCAGTCGGCGCGTCTCAATCCCCTGTCCCGCGAGCGTGGCCTCCAGCGCTTCGAGTGCCTCCAGCGGGCCCGAGATGACGCAGTCGGAAGGCGTGTTGATGGCCGCCACGGACAGCGAAGGGTTCAGCGAGGACTCCACCTGGGGCAGCGGCGCGAGGACCGCCGTCATCCCACCAGGAGGAAGCCGCTCCATGATTCGTCCGCGCGCGGTGACCAGCTCCAGCGCCTCTTCGAGCGTGAAGACTCCGGCCAGACAGGCCGCGACGTATTCGCCCAGGGAGTGGCCGAAGAGGGCCTCGGGCTGGACACCTCGGGACAGCCAGAGCTGCGCGAGGGCCCAGTCCCACGTGAACAGCGCCGCCTGGGTCCACAGCGGACGCGCCAGCTCCCGAGCCGCCGCGTCGTAGCGCTCCGGAGGCGCGAACATCACTTCGCGCAAATCACCACCGAGCGGGGCACGCAGCAGCGCCGCACAGCGGTCCACGGCTTCGCGAAACGCGGGCTCACCGAGCAGCTCCGCGCCCATGTTCACCCGCTGCGAGCCTCCGCCCGGAAAGAGGAAGACGGCGCCTCGTCGCTCCGCTTCATCGAAGGCGGTGCGCGGTCGAAGTGTCTCCTCTCGCTGATTCAGTCGCTCAGACGTCTCCGAGAGCGTGCTCGCGGTGATGAAGCGTCGCCAGCCGAAGCGGTTGCGCCCGACCTGGAGGGTGTGCGCCATGTCCGCGAGCGCGGCCTGGGTGTGGCCCAGGTGCTCGGCCAGCTCCGTGGTCATCCGCTCCAGCGCGGCCTCGGACCTGGCGGACAGCAGCACCAGTTGTTCTTCTCGACGAGGCGGGTCGTTCGCCGGAGTGGGTGCCTCTTCGAGCACGACGTGCACGTTGGTCCCGCCCATGCCGAACGAGCTCACGCCCGCGCGTCGAGGGCCCGGACTGTTCCAGGGACGAGGCTCGGCCACGACGTAGAAGGGACTGCCCGCCAGCTCCAGCAGGGGGTTGGGCTGGCGGAAGTGGACGGTGGGTGGAAGCTGTCGGTGCTCCAGTGCCAGCACTGCCTTGATGAGCCCTGACACTCCGGCCGCCGCGTCGAGATGGCCGAGGTTGCTCTTCACCGAGCCCAGCCCGATGGTACCCGGTGCCGCGCCTCGGAAGACCTGCTTGAGCGCGGTGACCTCGACAGGGTCTCCCAGCGGAGTGCCCGTGCCGTGGGCCTCGATGAAGGAGAGGGTGTGGGGCTCGACGCCGGCCAGGGCCAGCGCGTCGCTGATGGCGGCGACCTGTCCGGAGACGGAGGGCGCGGTGAAGCCCGCCTTGGTGCTGCCATCGTTGTTGGCGGCCGAGCCGAGGATGACCGCTCGAATCGGGTCTCCATCCGCGAGCGCATCTTCCAGCCTCTTGAGGAGCACCACGCCGACACCGTTCCCTGGCACGGTGCCCGCCGCCTGGGAATCGAAGGCACGGCAGTGGCCGTCGGGAGAAGAGATGCCGCCATCCTGAGTGGGGTAGGCGGTGAGCTGCGGCGAGCGCACGGCCGCGCCTCCCGCGAGCGCCAGGTTGCACTCCCCCGCGAGCAGCGCCTGACAGGCGAGGTGCACCGCGGTCAGCGACGTGGAGCAGGCCGTCTGCACCGTCATCGCCGGCCCGGTGAGGTTCAGCTTGTAGGCCACGCGGGTCGCCAGGAAGTCGCTGTGCGTGCCGAGGATGCTCTCCGTCCAGTCGCTGGAGCGCCGCTCCATGCTCGGCATGACGTTGGTCAGGAGGTACGTGCTGAGAGACGCGCCGCCGTAGACACCCACGTGCAGCGGCCGGGCCCGAGCGGCATAACCCGCGGACTCGAGTGCGCCCCAGCAGCACTCCATGAACACTCGCTGCTGCGGGTCCAGCTGCTCGGCCTCGCGAGGGGAGTAGCCGAAGAAGCGCGCGTCGAAGAGGTCGGCGCCCTCGATGACTCCCGCCGCCGCCACCCAGCCTTCGTCCGAGGGGAAGCCGGCCTTCGCGCGCTGCTCGGCGTCCAGCACCGTGACGCAGTCCACGCCCGAGATGAGGTTGGACCAGAAGCGCCGTGCGTCCGAAGCGCCCGGAAAGCGCAGCGACAGCCCGACGATGGCGATGGCCGTCGGGCCGGGCGGCTCATGAGACACGTTCTCACCCATCCCCGAACTAGAGCATGGCTGGCCGCGCGAGTTGAACGTGGATAGCCTCGGGGGCTGATAAAACTGATTTAAGCTGAAATAGCAGTCGGGACGGAGGTGTCGCGATGAGCGCGCCCGAGGTGAAGCGAGAGGTGGCGAAGGTGCGAAGCCTGCCCCCGTTGGTGCCCGTTCCGAGGGGGTCTCCTCCTCCGCTGTCCTTCGCGCAGCAGCGCCTGTGGTTCCTCGCGCAGGTGGACGCCGGGGGTTACTCCTACAACGTGCCCTTCTTCTCGCGGCTGAAGGGACGGCTCGACGTGGCGGCGCTCGAACGCGCCCTGTCGGCGCTGGCGCAACGGCACGAAGTCCTGCGCACCACGTTCGGTGAAGAGGCAGGGCGACCGGTGCAGCGCATCGCGCCCGACGTCTCGGTGACGCTGAATGTGGAGCCGGTGGCGGGGGAGGAGGACCTCCTGCGTCTCGCCGAGGAAGATGCGCGACGCACGTTCGACCTGAGCACCGGGCCGATGCTGCGCGTGCGGTTGTTGAGGGTGAGCGAAGACGACCACGTGTTGATGTTGATGCTCCATCACATCTCGTGTGACGGCTGGTCCATGGGGGTGATGGAGCGCGAGCTGCGCGAGCTGTATGGAGCCTTCACGGAGGGCCGCTCGCCGACGTTGCCTGTGTTGCCGGTTCAGTACGCGGACTATTCGCTGTGGCAGCGCGAGTGGATGAAGGGCGAGGTGCTGGAGTCGCAGCTCGCGTGGTGGAAGGCGCTGCTGTCGGGAGCCTCGCCCGCGCTGGAGCTGCCCGTGGACCGGCCGAGGCCGCCGGCGCAGACGTTCCGGGGCGCCAGCGTGGTGATGCCCCTGTCTCCGCCGCTCTCGCAAGCAGTGAAGGCCCAAGCCCGCGCCGAGGGTGTGACGCCGTTCATGCTGTTGCTGGCGTGCTTCCAGGTGCTGCTTTCACGCTACAGCGGCCAGCGGGACGTGGTGGTGGGGATGCCCATCTCCGGGCGGAACCGACGCGAGCTGGAGAACCTCATCGGCTTCTTCGTCAACACGCTCGCGCCGCGCCTGGACGTGGATGCGGAGGAGTCGTTCCGGGCGATGCTCGGACGGGTGCGTCGGATGTGTCTGGGGGCCTACGCGAACCAGGACGTCCCGTTCGAGACGTTGGTGGAGTCGCTGCGGCCGGCTCGGGACTTGAGTCGCTCGCCGCTGTTCCAGGTGATGTTCGTCATGGAGGGACCGCGCCCCATGCCGTCCCTGCCAGGGCTCACGGCGAGCCAGGTGGTCTTCGACTACGGCATGGCGAAGTTCGACCTGACGTTCTTCCTGCGTGAGACGGCCGAGGGTTGGGTCGGCATCTGGGAATACAACCAGGCGCTGTTCCACGAGGCGACCTTGCGGCGGATGGCGACTCACTACGTGACGCTGATGGAGGGACTCCTCGCGGACCCGGGGCGACGCGTCGGGGATGTGTCGTTAATGGATGAATCGGAGCGGCGTGTACTGCTGCGGGAGTGGAGTGGACGTGCGGATTCGAGTGCCGTGCCCGGCTTGATGCACGCGTGGGTCGAGGCACAGGTGGCTCGCTCGCCCGACGCGGTGGCGGTGACGGACGGACAGTCGTCGCTGACCTACGCGAGCCTGGAGCGGCGCGCGAATCAGCTCGCGCATCACTTGCTGGCGTTGGGTGTTCGACCGGGGGGAACGGTGGGGTTGTGCCTGGAGCGGGCCTCCCTGGAGATGCCGGTGGCGGTGCTGGCGACGCTGAAGGCAGGCGCGGCCTTCCTCCCGTTGGACCCGAGCTATCCGTCGCAGCGCCTGGAGCAGATGTTGGAGGACACGGGCGCGCCCGTGGTGCTGGTGCACGGTGCGCTGGAGCGGGCGTTGCCCGAGCGCATGGGGACGCGCCGGGTGCGCTTGGAAGAGGAGGCGGGGCGGATTGGCGCGAGGCCCGTGCATGCTCCGGCCGTTCTGCTCTCGCCGGAGACCCCCTGTTATTTCGTCTACACGTCGGGGAGCACGGGGCGGCCCAAGGGCATCCTCATGTCACATCGCGCGGTGGGGAACATGCTGCGCTGGTTGCTCGCGCGCACGGTGGACGCTGGGGCGACGACGCTCCAGTTCGCCTCGCTGAACTTCGATGTGTCGTTCCAGGAGATGTTCGGAACGTGGTGCCTGGGCGGCACCGTGCTGCTGGTGGGGGAGGAGGAGCGAAGGGACCCGGTGGCCCTGCTTCAGCGCATGGTGATGCACGGCGTGGGACGGTTGTACCTGCCGTTCGTGGCGCTCCAGGCGTTGTGCGAGGTGGCGCAACACGAGGCTGTGCTGCCGCCGCTGCGCGAAGTGGTGACGGCCGGTGAGCAGTTGCAGGTGACGCCCGCGCTGGTGTCTTTCTTCCAGCGGCTTCCCGGGTGCGTGCTGGAGAACCAGTACGGCCCTTCGGAGGCTCATGTCGTCACGGTCTGGAGGGCTCAGGGGCCTCCCGCGACGTGGCCCTCGCTGCCTCCCGTGGGCGTGCCCATCTCGAACGTGAAGGTGTACGTGCTCGACGAGCGGGGCGCACCGAGCCCCGTGGGCGTGTTGGGTGAGGTGTACGTCGGGGGCGCGAGTCTCGCGCACGGGTACTGGGAGCGCGCGGAGCTGACCGCGGACCGGTTCATCCCGGATGCGCTGAGTGACGAGCCGGGCGCGCGGCTGTACCGCACGGGGGACAAGGCGCGGTGGTTGGGGGATGGAAATCTAGAGTTCCTGGGGCGGGTGGACGGACAGGTGAAGGTGCGCGGCTTCCGGGTGGAGCTGGGCGAGGTGGAGGTGGCGCTGAAGGCGCTGCCGGGTGTGAAGGACGCGGTGGTGGTGGTGAGGCAGGAGGAGGGTGGGGAGAAGCGATTGGTGGGCTACGTGGTGCACGCGGAGCCGTGGGACGCGGAGGCGTTGACGTCGCGTCTGGAGGAGCGGCTCCCGGAGTACCTGGTGCCGAGCGTGCTGGTGCGACTGGAGGTACTGCCGCTGGCGCCCACGGGCAAGGTGGACCGCAAGGCGCTGCCCGCGCCGGGGCGGCATCAGCTCGTGTCACGCGGCGCGCACGAGGGGCCCCGCGACGAGCTGGAGCGGAAGCTGGTGCGCGTGTGGGAAGAGGTCCTGGGCGTGAGCCCCGTGGGCGTGACGGAGGACTTCTTCGCGCTGGGTGGCCACTCGCTGATGGCCATCAGGTTGCTCGCGCGCATCCGAGGTGCGGTGGGCAGGGGGCTGCCGGTGGCGACGCTCTTTCAGCGTGCGACGGTGGCGCATGTCGCGTCCGTGCTGCGCCGGGAGTCCATGTCGCCCGCGTGGAGTCCGCTGGTGCAGCTCCATGGAGGACAGGGACAGCGGCCCTTCTTCTGTGTGCATGCGGTGGGCGGCACGGTGCTGAGCTACGCGGAGCTGGCGAAGTCGCTGGGGCCCGAGCTGCCCTTCTTCGGTCTCCAGTCGCGTGGACTCGAGGGAGATGTGCCTCCGTGCGAGAGCATCCCGGAGATGGCGAGCCTCTATCTCGCCGCGATGAAGGAGGTGCAGCCACGCGGGCCGTATCGGCTCGGGGGCTGGTCGATGGGAGCCAGCATCGCGTGGGAGATGGCGCACCAGCTCCAGCAACAGGGTGAGCGGGTGGAGGTGCTCGTGCTCATCGACGGCTTCGTGCGTCCGTTTGATGGTGAGGGCGCGGCACCGGGGCACGACGAGGCCCGGCGCTTCGGCGCGATGTTCTACTCAGACTTGATGCGCGCGGCGGGGAACGCTGTCGCGATGACCGACGAGGAACTCGCGCGGGAAGACCCCGAGGCGCTGATGCGCGCCCTGGCGGCGGCGAGCAGTGGAGCCCAGTCACTCGAAGCCCTTCGCCGGGTCTTCGAGGTGAACCTCCTGGCGGCGTGGAGCTACGTGCCGGCTCCCTACTCGGGGCCTGTTGTCTCCATCGAGGCCACGGGCACCACGCGTGTGCACGGCTGGGAGCAGGTGGCAACGGGCGAGCTCACCGTCCACGCGATTCCGGGCGACCACTACTCCATCTTGCGCGGCCCCGACGTGACACGGCTGGCGTCACTGCTGCGTGAGAGCCTCGGGCGGGCGCAGGACGTCACGACGCGGTGATGGTGGCGGGAGCCCGTCGCAACCAAGCCAAGGTGGCGACACCGGCCACCGTGTTCCCCATCGCAACCCAATACCAACAGGGCTCGAGCGGACGCGCGTCCACGCGCAGCGAGATGTCCCTCGCGTTGAGGGTGAGCCAGTCCACGGTGAACAGCTCCAGGTAGAGCACGGACGCCGTGACGAGTATCGACAGCAGGAGCAGCGCCGAGCAGGCAGCCATCCAGCTGGCTCCAGCAACGGTCGACCGCGAGACGGAACCCGGTGCGCGGATGACCGCGCTCATTACATCCTCGGAGTTCCGTGCACTCCCTCGGAGCCACCAGAGGATGAAGGGGCCGAAGGCGACGAGGGAAAAGAGGATGGCACCCTGGAATTGCATTCCAGGCGAATCAAATGGAGAGCCACTGATGTCCACGAACTGCATCGCGGATTCTTCCACCGGACTCTCCAAGTAGCCCCGCGCTGCTCAGTACCGCCGGACGCTCTGCTCCGGGCCGGAGCCTCGGATGCGCCAGACGGTGAGGCGCTGCGAGTTGGTGTGGCTGACCACCATGCCGTCCTGCTGCATCTGCTCCAGCAGGCGGTTCGTCTTCAGGCGGTCCAGGCCCACGGCCTTGGCCAGCACGTCACCGGGCAGGCCGGTGATGTTGCGGCGCAGCTCGTTGACGATGGCCTTCTTGAACTCGCTCTTCTGCAGGCCGTCCAAATCCTGCGTCCTCCACGCCTGGAGCACGCCCGCGGCGATGAGCACCAGCGTCAGTATCGCCACCAGCGGGTAGATGATGTGGCTGTTCTGCTCCAGGACCTCGAAGTACTTCGGGGACATGGAGGAGACAGGACGGGTGTAGTCCGGCACGATCTGCGCGAGCAGGCCGGAGAGCTGCAAGGACATTGCGGGAAAGGTCGCCACGGCTCCCCGACTCTAGGGGGAGCCGCGCCTGCCCCGCAACTCGCACGCCGCGTCAGACGACGCCCATGGCCTCGGAGGCACCCTCGGCGAACAGCGTCGTGTCCGCCTTGGCCAACAGCGTGGCGAGCCCCTCGCGCGACTGGGCGCTGATGGCCACCCCGCCCCGCGAGCGCAGCAGCGCCTCCACGTCCTCCGCCGGCATCAGGTCCGCCTTGTTCCACACCATCAACCGAGGCTTCTCCATCAACCCCAGCGACGAGAGGATCTTCTCCACCGCCTCCACCTGCTCGTCCCGCGCCACGTCCGCCGCGTCCACCACGTGCAACAGCAGTGTCGCGTCGTACAGCTCCTCCAGCGTGGCGCGGAAGGCCGCCACCAGGTCCTTGGGCAGGTCCCTGATGAAGCCCACCGTGTCGGTGATGATGACCTCACGCTCCTGCGGGAAGCGCAGCCGGCGGCTCGTCGGGTCCAGGGTCGCGAACAGCTTGTTCTCCGCCAGCACCTGCGCGTTGGTAATCGCGTTGAGCAGCGTGGACTTGCCCGCGTTGGTGTAGCCGACGATGGAGATGACCGGCAGCTCGCGCCGGTTGCGCTGCGCCCGCCGCACGCTGCGCTCCCGACCAATCGTGTCGATGCGCTTCTCCAGATTGGTGATTCGCTCGCGCACCCGGCGTCGGTCGATCTCCAGCTTCGTCTCGCCAGGGCCGCGTCCGCCGATTCCACCCGCGAGCCGGCTGAGCGAGTCGTCGCTCTGCACCAGCCGGGGCAGCCGGTACTTCAGCTGCGCCAGCTCCACCTGGAGCTTGCCCTCCGCGCTCTGCGCCCGCTGCGCGAAGATGTCGAGGATGAGCTGCGTGCGGTCCAGAATCTTCAGACTGGTGGCCTCGCCGATGTGGCGCCCCTGCGACGGGGTGAGGTCCTTGTCGAAGATGAGCAGGTCCACCATGGACTGCATCGAGCGCAGGTTCAGGTCCTCCAGCTTGCCCCGGCCGATGAGGTAGCGAGGGTCCACCTCGCGCTTCACCTGGAGCACGCTGTCGACCACTTCCACGCCCGCCGTGCGCGCCAGCTCCCGCAGCTCCGCGAGGCTCGCTTCCGCCCGGCTCCGGTTCCCGTCCAGGCACACCGCGACGAGGATGGCCTTCTCCCGGCCTCCCACCGCGCGCGCCGCCGCCTTGCGGCTGAACTCATCCTCCAGCGCGCCCAGCGTCTCCGTCAGGTCCGGCTGCTCCCCGTGCACGGAGGGCAGGGTGGAGACATGCCAGAACTCGCCCGTGCCGTTCTCCGGCACCAGGTAGGCGTAGTGCAGCACGCCCGGCAGCCCCTCCTGGCCCACGCCCACGGCGGCCACGCAGTCCAGGCGCAGGAGCGCGAGGTCCGTCAGGTCGTCCTTGGTGAGCGGCTCGCTCTTGAGGTGCGTGTGCACCAGGCGCAGGCCACGCAGACGCACCTGACCCGCGCGAGCACGGCCGATGTCGGGCAACTCGAGCTTGTGGGCGTTGCCCACGACGACGTGCTCGATTTCACCCTTGCGATTGATGAGCACGCCCACCTGTCGGTTCGTCTCGTGGGACAGCTCGGTGAGGTGGCGGGCGAGCTCGGGCGACACGATTTCGTGCGGAGACACCCGCCGGCGGAAGGTGTTGCGCAGCCGGTGTTGCTCGTTCGCCTTGAGACCCAGGGTGTTGCCGAAGATTTCCTTCAAACGCTTGCTCCTCTGACGAAGACCGGCAGTCCCCGTCTTTCCCGGCACTTTATACGGCGCCGCGTCCAGGTGGCTGACACCACCGTTCCGGGCCGGATTGCCGGAACCGTAGTGAACACACGGCCCTTGCGCGCTGTTTCCCAATCCGTCCTAGGCTGCCGCGCGTGAGTCACTCGGGACGTAACGCCCTGCGCGCCGCGAAGCGCGTGGTCGTGAAGATCGGCACCAACGCCCTCACCCACGCCACCGGCCGCTTCAACCGCGAGCACTTCGTGGCGCTGGGCAGGGACTTGCTGTGGGCGGCCCAGGGCCGCGAGCTGGTGGTGGTGTCCAGCGGCGCCATCGCCCTGGGGATGGAGCGGCTGGGCCTGTCCGCCCGACCCCGTGACATCCCAGGCAAGCAGGCGTGCGCCGCGGTAGGCCAGAGTCGGCTCATGCAGGCCTATGAGGACGTCTTCGGAGGGCAGGGCCAGGCCGTGGCGCAGGTGCTCCTTACCCATGAGGACATGCGCGACAGGCGGCGCTACCTCAACGTGAAGCACGCCTTGGAGCGCCTGCTGTCCGCCAGCGTGGTGCCCGTCATCAACGAGAACGACACCGTCTCCGTGGACGAGCTGAAGTTCGGCGACAACGACACGCTCGCGGGCCTGGTCGCGGGAGTGGTGGAGGCCGATGCCCTGGTCCTCCTCTCCGACGTGGATGGACTGCACACCGCGGACCCTCGACGGGACGCGGGCGCGAGCCTCCTGGAGACGGTGGAGGTGGTGACTCCGGAGGTGCTCGCCCTCGCGGGAGGCACCTCCAGCGGCGTGGGCACGGGCGGCATGGCGACCAAGGTCCGCGCCGTCGCGAGCGCCGCCGAGCAGGGCATCCGAGGCGTCATCACCTCCGGCTCCGTGCCCGGTCGTCTGCGCGCCGTGCTGGAGGGCGAGCCCGTGGGCACCCTCTTCGAGCCCACCGGTGCGCGCCGGGGCTCGCGCGCGGCGTGGATTGCCCATGCCCTGCGCCCGCTGGGCACACTCACCGTGGATGCGGGAGCACGTGAGGCCATCGTCCAGGGCAAGCGCAGCCTCTTGCCCAGCGGCGTGCGCGCCGTGGACGGGGACTTCGACCGAGGCGACCCGGTGGATCTGGCGGATGAGTCTGGAGCGGTCTTCGCGCGGGGCCTCGCCTCGTATGACGCCCAGGAGCTGCGGCGCATCGCCGGACGGCGGACGTCCGACATCGAGTCGGTGCTGGGCTACCGCTACCTGGATGAGGCCGTGCACCGCGACGACCTGGCGGTGCTCTAGCGCTGGACAGGAGGGATGCGGGTCAGATGGAGCAGGCGGAGGAGCTGCTGCCGCCATCCGTGCCCAGCTGCATCAGCGCGCGGAACTCCGGAGAGTCCACCTTCATCAGGAGCAGCGACACTTCCAGCTCACCGGGTACGCGGCCGAGCTGCAGCTTGCGCTGCTGTCCGTGCAGGAGCGCGAGCTCCGAGTGCCCCTTGGCCTCCGGCAGGAGCAGGTCCAACTGGAGGAGGAACGACTCGCCCTCCGCGCGGGGCATCAGCACCAGCCGGTAGTCGGCGAGCGGGGCACCGGGACGGCGGCGCTCGGCGCGCAGCGTTCGGCCCGTCTCTCCCAGGAGCTTGGGCTGGGCGACCAGCCGGCCTTCGCGCCAGACCTCGACGGCGAAATAGAGTGGCTCGGCTTCAGCGGACGAAGGCATCACCCCACAGGCCAGCCCCAACAGCAGCGCCAGCCCGGCAACCATGTTACGGAAGGTGCGGTTCATGGTGAGGTTCCCTTCTGAAGCTGGCGCAGGAATATCCCAAGTCGCGCCCATAGTGCGAGCCCTCCTTGGTCGGTCTTCGGGTTCCTACCTGAATGACAAATATCGCACAGAAGAATACCTGCTTGCCTGTTCAGTCAGGGCCAGCTAACAGCCTGCCCCCCCGCGCGGGCCGGGCCGCCGTTTCCCACTGTCACGTACCCCTTCCTTGACCCCCCGGGGTCCGCCCGGCATCGTCGCCGATCTTCCCGAATGGACCGCACCGAACGCATCCTCGACCTCGTAGCCCTTCTGCTCGACGCCCGCGAGCCCATCTCCTGGGCCGAGCTGCGCGAGCACTTCCCCGCAGACTACGGAGGCTCGGACGACGCCGCCGAGCGCAAGTTCGAGCGCGACAAGGCCGAACTGGTGGAGCTGGGCTTTCCCCTCACCTATGTCCAGGGCGATGACGAGCGCCGCGATGGCTACATCGTGGACCGTGACGCCTACTACCTGCCGGAGGCGGACCTGACGAAGGAGGAGCTGGCCGTGCTCTACGCCGCCGGCTCCGCGGCGCTCGCGTCCGGCGTCTTCCCCGGCAGGGATGACCTGGCACACGCGCTGCGCAAGATTGGCTTCTTCGCTGGCGAGTCGCTGCCCACGCCCAGGGTCCGCATGGAGCTGGGCGCCACGCCGGCGGGACAGGAGAAAGAAGTCTCCGCCCGCCTCGAGCAGCTCTGGGACGCCTGCGCCGGGCGCAAGTGGGTGGAGATGTCCTACGCCAGTCCCAAGCACCCGGGCACCACGCAGCGCAAGGTGGACCCGTACGGACTCGCGCTGCGCCGGGGGGTGTGGACGCTCGTGGGCCACTGCCACCTGCGCGGCGGCCTGCGCACGTTCCACGTCCACCGCGTGCGCGAGCTGAAGGTGAACACCGCGCGTCCGCGCACGCCGGACTTCCAGGTGCCGGAGGACTTCTCGCTCGACAACCACGTGGCGTACTTCCCGTGGCAACACCGCTTCCACGAGCCGGTGGAGGTGGTGTTGCGGTTGTCCGGCGCGCTGGCGTCGCGTGCCTCGGGCCTGTTCCCCGGCGCGACGCTGGAGCCGGTGGCGGAGGGTGGTGTCACGCTCGCGCGACTGCGGGTGAGCTTCCTGGATGGGCTGGCGCGCTTCTGCCTCTCGCTGGGGGCGGACTGTGTCGTGGAGGGGCCGGAGAGTGCCCGGTCGCGGCTGAGGGAGATGGCCGCGCGCGTCGCCAACCGTCACGCGGACGCGCTGGAAGACAAGGTGAGCGCATGAGCAACGTCCACGAGCGGCTCCGCCGCCTGCTGTTCCTCGTCCCGTACGTGTCCAAGCACCCCGGCGTCACGGTGGAGGCGCTCGCCCGCGCCCTCAACATCAGCCGCGAGGACCTGCTGGAGGAGCTGGACCTGCTCACGTGCGTGGGCAGGCCTCCCTTCAACCCGGACGACTACATCGACATCTACGTGGACAATGACCGCGTCTACGTGGACCTGGACCAGCGCCTCTTCGCTCCGCCCCGACTGACGGCGGGAGAGGCCGCCGCGCTGGCCGCGGCGGCGGAGCTCCTGCGCCCGGCCTCGGGTGACGCGCTCCAGAGCGCACTCCAGAAGCTGGAGCACGTGCTGCCGCCCCAGGTGCGCGAGCGCTACCGGGAGATGTACCGGAAGATTGATGCCTCCACCGAGGCCCCCCAGGCGCTCGGGCCGCTCACCCGCGCCATTCTCGAAAGGCGAGAAGTCACGTTCGGCTATGCCAGCCCGGGTCGGACCGCCGAGCCACGCCGGGTGCGTCCGTATGAGCTGCTCAGCCACCGGGGACAGTGGTATCTCCAGGGCTTCTGCCATACCCGGCAGGACGCTCGCCTGTTCCGGCTGGACCGGATGGAAGACCTCACCGTCACTGAAACGCCATTTCTCCCCCCGCCCGATGCCCGGGCGGATGTTCCCAACCCGGCCCGGAGCAGCTCCGAGGCGTCCGTGCGCGTGCGGTTCTCGCCCGTGGCGGCGCCCTACGTGAAGGAGCGCTTCGGCCAGGACGCCCGCCCGCTTGCCGATGGGGGCGTGGAAGTCCTCGTGGCCGGCGACAGCGAGCGCTGGCTCACGCAGTGGGTGCTGTCCTTTGGCGGCGAGGCGGAGGTGATGGAACCTGTCTCCGCGCGAGCGGCCGTTGCCCGAGCGGCGCGTGCCTCGATAGGATTGTAGGGCCCCCATGCCTTTCCAGCTGACGATCTCCGAGGGAAAAGACGCCGGCAAGGAGTTCGTCTTCGACCAGGACTCCGTGCTCATCGGTCGTACGTCCGAATGTGACGTCGTGCTGTACGACCCGGGCGTGTCCCGCAAACATTGCCGCCTGTTCCTCGACGGCGACGCCTACAGCGTCGAGGACCAGGGCAGCGCCAACGGCACCTTGCTCAACGGCACCGCGGTGCAGACGCAGGCCCTGGAGGACGGCGACAAGCTGACCCTGGGGCCGGTGACGTTCGTCTTCGCCTTGATGACGGACGAGCCCGCCACGGGTGAGGAGGAAGTGCCCGCCGGGGCGGAGGACGGCGCGAACAGCACCCGCATCGTCTCCGTGGACGCCATCAAGCGTCAGCGCAACAAGGGCGTGGCCCTGGCCCCCGAGGGCGCGGACGAGAACGCGCTGGAGGAGATGCGGCAGGGAGCCACCCGCAACAACCTGCGAGCGCTGCGGCCCGCGGGGCAGAGTGGCGCGCGCGCGGCGCTGGCCTCGTCGAACGAGCCCGCGGCCATCGAGCGGGCCCCTTCCTCGTCCCCCGCGCCCCGTCGTCCGCAGGGCAGCTCCGCGCCCGTGCGCGCGCGGCCGTCGTCCAGCGCTGGAGCTGGCGCGGGCAGCGGCCTGTCCGCCGCCGAGCGTGCCCGCATCCGCCGCGAGTCTCCGGGCCTGGTGTCGAGCGCGAAGCTGTTCTGGGCGGACGCCAGCAACATGGTGCGCGGCGGCCTGGTGGGCGGCGGCGTCGCCGTGGTGTTGGGTCTCTTCGGCCTGCTGTACTGGCTGGTGCTCAGCGGCGAGGACAAGGGGCCCGTGGGCGAGGAGCCCGCGGTGCTCACCCAGCAGCCCATCCGCGACTCGTTCGGCCTGGGGCCCGACGTGACGTGGGCCCGGGCGGACATGAA
This sequence comes from Corallococcus terminator, assembly GCF_049194865.1. Lineage (GTDB taxonomy): Bacteria > Myxococcota > Myxococcia > Myxococcales > Myxococcaceae > Myxococcus > Myxococcus terminator_A. Next base: position 176,171 of record NZ_JBLZWL010000002.1, read on the forward strand.
GATCTTCGAGTGGGAGTACACCGCCGCCACCAAGGCCGTGGTCATCCTCCACTACCAGGCGCAGGGCATCTCCAAGGACGAGGTGATGGTCAGCGTCAACGGCGTGGACGTGGGCAAGGTGCCCCCGGACACGCTGGCCAGCCAGGACCGCTCGCTGGAGCTGATGATTCCCTCCCAGCACCTGAAGAAGGGCGAGCCCAACCGCATCGTCTTCGACAACACCAAGAATCCGCCGGGCGAGGACCCCTGGCGCATCTGGAATGTGTGGGTCGAGCGCGCGCTCCTGCCGGACCTGTTGCCCGAGGAGCTGCTGCGTCAGGCCAGCGAGTCCTACAAGCGCGGCCGGAAGAACAACGACACGCCGGACATCGGCGCCCGCAACCGCTACGAGGCGTGGAAGTCCTTCCGCGAGGCGTGGCTGATGCTGGAGGCCCACCCGGAGCCCAAGCCCGACCTCTACTACGAGGCCCAGGAGCGCATGAAGGTGGCGCAGCAGGAGCTGGACAGGACGTGCGCCAAGCTGCTGCTGGAGGTGGAGGGCTACTACAACCAGGGCAACTACAAGGCTGCCTCCGCCACGCTGGACCACATCAAGCAGTACTTCCCGGAGTACGACCAGCCGTGTGCCACCCGCGCCGAGAACAAGCGCGGAGAGTACGGGCTGTAGCACCTCCCTGCTTTCACCGGGATGCAGCGTCCCCTATCGGACGCTGCATCACCCCGGAGGGCCGTTCAGGCGGCCCGTCGGGTTGCCGGCCCGCGTCGCCGTCCTCACCGTAAGAGGACCATGCGCGATCTGGAGGTGATGAGCGAGAGGACGGGAGTGTCGGGCGAAGTCCTGCCCGAGCCCGGCTGTGCCCAGAGCCCCCTGCCGGAGCGAGCGCCCGTCTGGAGTCCTGGTGTCTCCGGCATGCTCCTGGCGCGCTATTACCTGCCGCGCGGCCACGCGGTGACACGCGGCAACGCGTGCGTGCTCCTGCGCGACGGCGTGGAGGCGTATCCGGCGATGCTGGAGGCCATCCGGCGGGCCCGGCGCTACATCCGCCTGGAGACGTACATGTTCATCACCGACTCCGTCGGTGAGCTGTTCGGCCAGGCGCTCGCGGAGGCCGCCGAGCGCGGCGTGCACGTGAAGGTGCTCTACGACGCGGTGGGCTCCTGGACGAGCCGGAAGGGCTACTTCGAGGAGCTGCGCCAGCGCGGCGTGGACATCCGCTCCTTCAAGCCCTTCAACCTGTCGCGCGGCTGGCGGCACCTGTTGCGCCGGGACCACCGCAAGATTCTCGTCGTCGACGGCGAGGTGGCCTTCACCGGCGGGGTGAACATCTCCGCGCACTGGGCCCCGGAGGGGGAGCAGGGTGGTGGGTGGCGCGACGACGTGCTGCGAATCGAAGGCCCCGCGGTGCACATCCTGGAGCGGCGCTTCCTGGCCACCTGGCGGATGATGTTCCAGGACCGCATCCACCGCTGGGCGTCCGGGCTGCAGCACCGCCTGCGCAGGCGCCGGGGCGCTTCTTCCCCGCGAGGGCCCACGGGGCTGGCGGTGCTGTCCAGCCGGCGGAGCATCCACCGCGCCTACCTGCACGCCATCCAGCGCTCCCGGCGCAGCGTGCTCATCGCCGCGGCGTACTTCGTGCCGGACCGGAAGCTCGTCGTCGCCCTGCGCGACGCGGCCCGGCGGGGCGTGGAGGTGAGCTTGCTGCTCAACGCCCGCAGCGACCACCCCCTGCTGGAGTTCGTCACCCGGGCCTTCTACGAGAAGCTCCTGGGGGCGGGGGTGCGCATCTTCGAGTGGCAGCGCGGCGTGCTCCACGCGAAGACGGCCGTGGTGGACGGGGCCTGGGGCACCATCGGCTCGTTCAACCTGGAGCGGCTGAGCCTGGCCTTCAACCACGAGGTCAACGCCGTGTTCGCCGACCCCCGGCTGGGCCAGCAACTGGAGGACTCCTTCCGGACGGACTGCGGCGACTGCCGCGAGGTGACGCTGGCGGAATTCCGTCGCCGGCCCCTCTGGCGCAAGCTGCTGGAGCGCGCCCTGTACAGCCTGCGCAAGGTCATCTGACGGACGCATGGTTCCGATGAGCGGGGCTGGACTCTTGCTGGGTCAACAGTCCATCGCCGGATGCGCGCGCAGGAACCCTTTGCAACGCGTCAAAGGCGAGCCTAGAAGTGCCCACATCCTGCGCACGGAAGGGCACCGCACATGACCGACAGTTTCGGCACGAAGTCCAAGCTCCAGGTGGGCTCGGCCACCTACGACTACTTCAGCCTGAGCAAGCTGGCCAAGGCACATCCCGCCGTGGATCGCCTGCCCTTCTCGCTGAAGGTGCTGCTGGAGAACCTGCTGCGCAACGAGGATGGCCGCGTCGTCAAGCGCGAGCACGTCGAGAAGATGCTGGCGTGGGACCCCAAGGCCACCCCGGACGTCGAAATCTCGTTCCACCCCGCGCGCGTGCTCCTCCAGGACTTCACCGGCGTGCCCGCGGTGGTGGACATGGCGGCGATGCGCGAGGCCCTGGCCACCATGGGTGGCGACCCCGCGAAGATCAACCCGCGCAACCCGGCCGACCTGGTCATCGACCACTCGGTGCAGATCGACTCCTTCGCCACGACGGCGGCCTTCAAGGAGAACGCGGAGCTGGAGTTCGAGCGCAACCGCGAGCGCTACGCCTTCCTGCGCTGGGGACAGAGCGCGTTCAAGGGCTTTGGCGTCGTCCCGCCGGACATCGGCATCTGCCACCAGGTCAACCTCGAGTTCCTGGCGCAGGTGACATTCCGCCAGGGCACCACGGTGTACCCGGACACGCTGGTGGGCACCGACAGCCACACCACGATGATCAACGGCCTGGGCGTGGTGGGCTGGGGCGTGGGCGGCATCGAGGCGGAGGCCGCGCTGCTCGGCCAGCCGATTACGATGCTCATCCCCCAGGTGGTGGGCTTCAAGCTCACCGGCGTGCTGCCCGCGGGCGCCACGGCGACGGACCTGGTCCTCACCGTCACGCAGATGCTTCGCAAGAAGGGCGTGGTCGGCAAGTTCGTGGAGTTCTTCGGCACCGGCCTCAAGAGCCTGTCCCTCCCGGACCGCGCCACCATCGCCAACATGGCGCCCGAGTACGGCGCGACCATCGGCTTCTTCCCCGTGGACGAGGAGAGCCTCAACTACCTGCGCTTCACTGGCCGTCCCGACGCCGTCGTCGCCCTCACGGAGTCCTACGCCAAGGAGCAGGGCCTGTGGCGCAAGGATGACGCGCCGGAGCCGCTCTTCACCGACACGCTGGAGCTGGACCTGTCCACCGTGGTGACCAGCCTCGCGGGCCCCAAGCGCCCGCAGGACCGCGTCCCGCTGACGGACATGAAGTCCGGCTACGAGAAGTCGCTCGTGGAGATGCTCTCGGCCGGCAAGAGCAAGGGCGAGGACGACGAGGGCGGCGGCAAGGCCAAGGCCCCCGCGGCCGAGGTGCCCCCGGAGCGGCTGGCCCAGGCTGTCACCGTGAAGCAGGGCCGGGAGAGCTACCAGCTGGGCCACGGCGCGGTGGTGATTGCGTCGATTACGTCCTGCACCAACACGTCCAACCCGGCGGTGCTGGTGGGCGCGGGCATCCTCGCGAAGAAGGCCGTGGAGAAGGGCCTCAACCCCAAGCCCTGGGTGAAGACCAGCCTGGCCCCGGGCAGCCGCGTCGTCACCGAGTACCTGCGTGACTCGGGCCTCTTGCCCTACCTGGAGGCCGTCGGCTTCCACGTGGTGGGCTACGGCTGCACCACGTGCATCGGCAACTCCGGTCCGCTGACGGAGCCCGTCGCCAACGCCGTCGTCGAGGGGGACCTGGTCGTCGCCGCGGTGCTCTCCGGCAACCGCAACTTCGAGGGCCGCATCAACCCGCACGTGCGCATGAACTACCTGGCCAGCCCGCCGTTGGTGGTGGCCTACGCGCTGGCCGGCGAGGTGGGGTTGGACATGGACAAGGAGCCCTTGGGTCTGGATCCGAACGGCCGCCCCGTGTTCCTCAAGGACATCTGGCCCACCAACGAGGAGATCAAGACGGTCATCCGCGCGTCGGTGAAGCCCGAGCAGTTCCGCAGCCAGTACGCCAACGCCATGGACGGCGACGCGCTCTGGCAGCAGCTGCCCGTGGGCAAGGGCTCCACGTTCCAGTGGGATGAGAAGTCCACCTACGTGCGCAAGCCGCCCTTCTTCGAGAACCTCCCGAAGGAGCCCAAGGCGACGCAGGACATCAAGGGCGCGCGCGTGCTGGCGCTCCTGGGTGACTCCGTCACGACGGACCACATCTCGCCCGCCGGCAACATCGCCAAGACGAGCCCGGCCGCCAAGTACCTGATGGCGGAGGGCGTGGAGCCCAAGGACTTCAACTCCTACGGCGCGCGTCGCGGCAACCACGAGGTGATGGTGCGCGGCACCTTCGCCAACATCCGCCTGAAGAACCTGCTCGTCCCAGGCGTGGAGGGTGGCGTCACCGTTCACATCCCCACCCGCGAGCGGATGAGCATCTACGACGCCTCCATGAAGTACCAGGCGGACAACACCGCGCTGGTGGTGCTGGCCGGCGCCGAGTACGGCACGGGCTCCAGCCGTGACTGGGCCGCCAAGGGCACGCAGCTCCTGGGCGTGAAGGCCGTCATCGCCAAGAGCTTCGAGCGCATCCACCGCTCCAACCTCGTCGGCATGGGCGTGCTGCCCCTGCAGTTCGAGGCGGGCCAGGACGCGCAGTCGCTGGGCCTCACCGGCCACGAGACGTTCGAAATCACCGGGATTGCCCAGGACCTGGCGCCGCAGAAGAAGCTCACCGTGAAGGCCACGGGCGAGGGCGGCACCAAGGAGTTCATCGCGGTGTGCCGCATCGACACGCCGAACGAGCTCGACTACTACCGGCACGGCGGCATCCTCCAGTACGTGCTGCGCCAGCTCGCGAAGGCGTAGTCCTCCCGGAAGACAGAGACCGGCACCCGCTTTCCTCGGCGGGTGCGGGACTCGCACAGCGGCCCGGAGTGCCCGCGTGGCGCTCCGGGCCGTCGTGTCTCAGGGCTCTTTCAGCCGTGCCCAGGCGGCGCGGTAGCGGGCCAGCCGCTCCGCGTCCTTGGCCGTCACCGCCGTCAGCCGGCGCACGTCCATGTTGTCTTCCAGGTCCGCGAGCTTCACCCGGCGCGCCAGCGCGTCCGGCCGCAGCCGCTCGATGAAGGCCTCGTACGTCTCGTGCTCGCGCCGGGTGAGTCCCTCCAGCGCTCGCAGCACGGGCTCCGGATAACCACTGGCCCGCAGTCGCTCCAGCGTCCAGGGCGTGTCCTCCACCACGTCGTGCAGGACCGCGACGGTGCGCTCCTCCTCCGTCTCCAGCCGCATCATCAGCCGCAGGGGATGCAGGATGTAGGGCTGGCCCGCCTTGTCCCGCTGACCGCGGTGCGCCTCCACGGCGAGGGCAATCGCGTCTTCGAGCGTGGGCATTCCAGGCGTCCTTCGTGAGGGAGTCGCGCCGAGCATCCCACGCCTCGAAGGCGGATGGCTCGCGGTCCTCTCGGAACGAAGGCGGGTTCATGATATTGAGAGTAGTTATCAGTATCGATAGGGTCCAGGAAAATCCACGGCAAGGAGCGCGCTGATGCGGCAGGAGAAGGTGGTTCCCAATCTCACGGGGATACCGGAGACGATGCTCTGGACGCTGCACAACCGGGCGGGCGAGGCGCGGCGCGCGGACGGCATCCTCCGGGACACGGAAGGGGTGCGCATCCACGAGGCCATCGACTACGACTTCGAGAAGTCCTTCGGTCGCGCGGAGCCCTCGCACGCGGTGCGCGCGGTGGAGATGGACCGGGTGCTGCGCCGCTGGCTTGCGTCACACCCGGACGGCTTCGTGGTGTCCTTGGGCGAGGGGCTGGAGACGCAGGCCCGGCGGCTGGACAACGGACGGCTGCGTTGGCTGAGCGTGGACCTGCCGGAGGCGGTGGCCATCCGGGAGCGCTTCCTCCCTCCGTCGGAGCGGCTGCGGCACTTCGCCGCGAGCGCGTTGGACCGGGCGTGGATGGACGCGGTGGACCCGAGCGCGGGCGTGTTCATCATCGCGCAGGGTCTGTTCATGTACTTCGAGGAGGCCGAGGTCCGCCGGCTCCTGGTGGATATCGCCGACCGCTTCCCGGGCGCGGAGCTGCTCTTCGACACGATTCCGCGCTGGTTCTCCCGGCGCACGCTCGTGGGGCTGCGGCGCACGCGCGCGTATCAGGTGCCCCGGATGCCGTGGGGCATCAACCGGGACGAAGTGGAGTCCACGCTGAGGCGGTGGGAGCCCCGCGTCATCCGCGTGGACACCCTGCCGTACCTGTTCCCGCGCGGGCTGCAGCGCCTCATCTACAACCGCTTCAACCAGGTGCCCTGGCTGCGCGACAAGGCGCCCGTCATCGTCCACGCGCGCCTGGCCTGAGGGACGGCTTCAGTTGTGGTTGCCGGAGCCCGTTCCCGTGGTGCCCTGGGACGTGTTGGGGCCGCCGCCGCCGTTGTAGCTGAGCAGTCCCTCCACGGCGAGGGTGTTGGGGTTCTGCGACCCGTCGCTCCGGCGGGCGCGCAGCGTGGTGGAGATGCACACCGCGCCGACGACGGCCACCTGGTCATTGTCCCGGCGCCAGTTGGGGGCGACGGGGTCGTACTCGTCCTGGTTGTCGCGGATGTACAGATACACGTCCGGATTGCCGTCGCCGTCCACGTCGGCGAAGAGCTCCGGGTGCGCGGCGCGCAGCGCGGGCGAGGACGGGTCCGCGGGCGTCGGGTTGAAGCCGGAGGGTACCGGGTCGTAGCTGGCCGGCGCGGCGAGGTAGGTGTTCCAGCTCGCGTAGTTGCGTCCGAAGAAGCCGCGCGCGAGCTGCAGGCCGCTCTCCGCGCAGCTCTGGCGTTGGCCGGCGCGACTGCTGGCGACGGCGCGCACGCGCTCGCCACCCGCGTACACCATGAGGCTGGCGACCAGGCCCAGCAGCACGGTGACGAGCATGACGACGACAATCAGCGTGGCGCCACGGGCGGCGCGGTGGAGGGGCTTGCGCGGCTTGGGGCTCATGGCGCTCACAGGTTGGCCGCCGCCAGGTTGGGCAGCTCCAGACGGCGGGTGTAGAGGCTGCGGTAGAAGCCATCCGCGGCGACGGCGGCCGGCGGCACGTGGTTCTCCGTGGTGATGGGCTTGTCGTCCGCCAGCACCGCGGTGCTCTGCGTGTTGCGGCGCGGGTTGCGGCCGGTGGCGACCACGCTGACGCGCACCGTGCGCAGGCCCGCCTGGAAGGCGGAGCCCAGTCCGTGCCGCCATGCGTACTGGGCCGGGTCCTCCTGGCCCGTGGTGTCGAAGCCGAAGGCCACCTGCAGGTCCTCCACGTTCTCCTGCACGACGAAGGGCGGGTCCGCCGCTGGCTCCGAGAAGGGCCGGCCCAGCGCGTCCGCCACCAGCCTGCCTTCCGTGCGCAAGAGCGACGGCCGTCCCGACGTGGGGTGGGGGCCGATGAAGAAGCGCACCAGTCGCACCGGATAGACGAGGTCCCCGCTCTGGTAGCCGCCCCGCTCCGGCGCGTTGGAGAAGCCCGCCACTCCCGCCTCGTCGTAGTTCACCTGGCCCGGCACGCCTGGGGCCTGCGGGACGAGGGCGATGTTGGAGATGAGCGCGGCGCTCGTCATGTTGCTGACCAGGTGCGGCGCGCCCGGCTTGAGGCTCTGCGTGCAGTTCACCTGAAGCGCGCCCATGCCGGGGCGCACCACGGAGGCGGCGCCGCCGGAGGCGACGCAGGGCTCGCCCATGTAGTTTCGGTCCGGCACCACCAGCCACAGGTCATCGCTGCCGTCGGCGTTGGGCGTGTTGGGAGTGGTGCCCGTGCCTGTCGTGCCGTCGCGGCCGAAGATGGCGCCGATGCGCACGGTCGCGCCCCCCTGGCTCACCCAGATGCCCCCGGGCGCGCCCGCGCCCGCCTGGCGCACCATGTTCATGACGGCCTCGCCCGCGAGCCGGGAGGCGTCGTGACTGTCCGCGGTGTGCTCCGTGTTGTGGATGACGCGGCTGCCCGCGATCATCAGCGACGCCGCCGCGGCGATGATGATGGCCGTGAGGGCCAGGGCGACCATCGTCTCCAGCAGGGTCATTCCTCGCCAGGCTCTCATTGGACGAACACCTCGTTGTGGAACTGGGCGCGGTCCGCGGTGTCGCCCTTGCGCACGACGCGGGTCCACACCGTCACCGGCCGCGAGCCCGCGGGGAGGAGCGCGGCGGCCGCGACGGGGACCTCGAGCGGCAGCCCGGTCGTCACCAGGATTTCCCGGCAGTACGTCCCCTCCGGCAGCGAGGCGTCGTTGCACGCCGTGCCGGGGGGAATGCCCGTGAGCGGCTCCACCTGGCCGGTGGCGGACAGCCTGAAGTACGCGCCGGAGCTGGGGTCGCTCGCCACGGGCACCGTCGGGTCCGCCCGCCAGGGCGCGGCGCCGGGTGCCAGCTTCGTGGGGGGCTGCGTGGGCCGCGCCACCGCCTGCGCGAGCAGCGGGCCCTTGGCGGCCAGCCACAGCCGCTGCGTGCTGGCCTCCAGCAGCAGCCGCTTCACCTGGAGCAGCTGGCCGTCATGCACGTCGCGCGAGGCGAACACCATGCCGCCCACCGCGCCGGTGGCGGCGAGCGCCAGCACCACCATGGCGATGAGCACCTCGATGAGACTGGAGCCCCGGCGGATGAGACTGGAGCCCCGGCGGGTGAGACTGGAGCCCCGGCGGGGAGCGCGAGAGGGCGCGCTCATTCGAAGAACCTCTGGCTCCAGTTGAGCAGCCGGAAGATGAAGCCACCCTGGCCATTGACGCGCAGCGCTTCGTCAGGACTGGAGGGGCCCGTGGTGGTGGTGTTGTCGATGCGCGTGTTGGTGATGCGGCTGACCTCCAGCCCCACCACGAAGTCCTGCGACGTGGCGCCGGTGTCGCGGTGGTACACCGTCACGCCGCCGAAGTTGGCCAGGGACAGGCCGGGCAGCACCGTGGCCGCGGCGCTGGCCGTGTTGGCGGTGTTGCCCAGGTCCATCTTCCAGGTGTTGCCCGCCGTCGTCGCGTCGACGGACATCAAATCTCCCAGCTTCCCGTTGGCGGTGCTGAAGTACGCGGTGCGCCCGGCCACGGTGATGTTGCCGTAGATGTGCCGCGGGCCCGCGAAGGACAGCGGGAAGGGCGTGGGCTCCTGGAGCACGCCCTGGGTCCTGGCCAGCGTGTGAGCCCCCGAAGCCGTCACCGGCGAGCCATTCAGCTTGAAGCCGTCCTCGCCCATGGGCAGCCGCCGCCTGCGGTCCAGCAGCCCCAGGTGCACCTGGCCGTCGGAGGTGGGTTGCACCCAGTCCGCGCCGCCGGTGCCCACCATGGCGACCAGCTCCCCTTCGTAGCCCTTGAGCGCGGTGCCGGTGGCGATGTCCTGCGGCAACCGGGCCAGCGCCACGTTGGTGGTGATGGGGCGGCGCTGGGTGTCGGTGGATTCGGTGTCCAGCGCGGAGTACTTGCACGGCGCCGTCTCCGAGCACGCGGGGCCCAGGCGCAGCACGTTGGAGTTCTGCCCGGTGGCGCCGTCCAGCTCCCACAGCCGGCCCTCCATGTCCCCCACGTAGAGGCGCGAGGCGCCGCCCGTGTCCGTCAGCACGGTGGGCGCGGTGGGCGCGGTGTTGTCCACCCAGCTCTGCGTGAAGCCCTGCTCCCACTGCCACAGCTTCTGTCCGGTGGCGGCGTCGATGGCGAAGACCTCCATGCCGAACGTGGGCGCGCCGTAGGCGCCCGAGCTGCTGGAGGCGACGAAGACGGCGTAGGTGGGCTCCAGGCCCTGGCGCACCACGCCCACGGACAGGCCGCGCGTGCCGCCCAGGCCTCCGTAGTTGTAGAGGCCGGAGGGCTCGCGGCCCGGGTCCGACTGGGGCGCCATGCGGAAGAGCGCGTCCTTCTCCTTCCACTTCACCGCCCACTGCGTGCCGCCCGTGTCGCGGTCCGCCAGCTCCACCGGCGCGTGCGGGGGGAAGGCGCCCGTCTGCGCGTGGCTGCCCGCCAGGTGCCACAGCAGCACCGGGCGCAGGGGGTTGGTGATGTCCAGGGCGAACAAGTCCCGGCCCGGGTTGCCCACGTTGGCCACCAGCACGGTGTGCCACTCGCGCCGGCCGCTGCCCACGAAGTCCGCGAAGACGTCCATCACCACCGGCGCGCTGTTGACGCGCGCGTTGTTGCTGCGCAGCCACGGCAGCTGCGTGGCCGGCAGGAAGCTCCACAGCTCCGTGCCACGCGGAGGCGTGGTGCCGCCAAGGAAGCTGGCGCTCCAGTTCTTCTGGAAGGCGGAGTCCGCGGGGCTGACGTTGGGGAAGGACAGCGTCTCCGCGGGGCCCGCGTAGCGCGCGCCGCCGGACACGTAGAAGGCGTGGAGCTGGCCGTCCAGGCCCGCCGCGTAGGTGACGGTGGGGCGGGGCGCGCCCTCGTCCGGGATGTACGGGCTGGCCTTCACCACCGCGGGCGCGGAGTGGACGAAGCCGCCCAGGTGCGCGCGGTTGTCCGCCTCGTCGTTGTTGCACTGGCTGTCGCTCGGCTCGAGGACGGGCGCGCCCGAGCCGTCATGGCCCGACGTCGTGGCGAAGCAGAAGCCGCGCACGCGCTGGAGCAGCTGCGCCACCGCGTTGAAGTCCGAGGCGAGCTTCGCCTTGTTGACCGCCTCCATGCTCAGGCCGAAGTCGGTGCCCTCCAGCTGCGGGGAGTACTGCACCGCCTGCTGCAAGTCACACACGCCATCGCCCGCGGGGTCGACGATGAAGTCGAAGCGCGGAGTGTCGTCGGGGTTCTTGGCCGCACCCAGCTTGAGCACGTCCACGCAGTTCGAGTTGGGCGCGCTGCCGTAGTTGGCGTTGATGGCGGTGCCGGCCACGCTCTGCGGCTTCCAGCCCACCTGGAGCACGCCGCGCGGCGCGCGCAGGCCCGCGCCCAGCGAGGGGTTGGCCTTCACCTGTCCACCGAAGTAGGTGAAGAGGTTGCGCTCGCGGGGCGGAGGCAGCGCGGCGTCCGCGTCCCACAGCGTGGCCGCGTCCAGGCTGCTCTCGCCCTGGTTGAGCGCGTCGCCGCCGATGAGCGAGTGGGCGCGCAGGTGGCCCGGGAAGTAGGGGAACACCCACTGCGAGCCCTGGGCGTGCACGTACGTGTCCACGCCGGGCGGATAGCCCGACACCGCGTCGTAGGTGGCCGCGAGCACCAGCGCGCGCGTCCCGTTGGCGTCGCTGCCGTTGGTGTCGTCGAAGGCGACGGGCGCGGAGAGGGCGCGCTCGCTGCTCAGGGGCTCGGAGCCCAGGTTGAGCAGCGTGTTGAGGACGATGCGCGTGCCGGGGACGCTCGACTTGAAGTCGTGGCCCGCCAGGTAGACGATGGTCGCCTTCTTCGGGTCATTGTCCTTCTGGTTGAAGCTGAAGAAGTCGTGCCCGCGCTGGGGGTCCTCCGCCACGTGGGTCGCGTTGTCGTAGATGTGCTCGTCCTTGTGGCCGTACCAGCTCACCGCCAGCCGGCGCACGCCGGCCTTGTAGGTCGCGCGGTAGCTCTCCGTGTGGCCCAGCACGCTGTTGAAGCGGAAGTCTCCCATCTGGGAGAACGGGTCCCCGGCGTTGGGGTAGAGGATGCAGGCCTTCCGGTTGGCCTGCGGCTGGGCCATGTAGTCCGGGTCCGTGCAGTTGCGCCCATCCCAGTTGTTGCCGCCGCCGAGCTTGTTGTACTGGAAGTTGCTCGCCGCCTGGAACCGGGAGCTGAGCACCGGCGTGTTGTTCGGGCGCTTCGTCGTCTCGTAGGACCAGATGCTCGCGCACTCGGCGAACAGGCCGTTGCCGCGCTGGTTGGTGAAGACCTCGATGTTGTTGAGGGCGTTCTCCCGCTGCGTCGTCGCCCCGTCGCCGTTGCTCTGGTACTCCGGGCGGGGGAGGTCTCCGATTTCCCAGTGGGGCGCCCAGAACACCTTGTAGCGAGGCTTGGTGGTGACGGGGTCCACCGCGTTGAGCAGGCCGTTCTTGAAGGCGCCGGTGGAGACGAGGTCCGCGTTGGCGTGGAGCGCGTCGTAGATGAGGCCGGGCTTCTTGCCGTTGAGGTTGCAGTTGGAGGTCGTCCCCTGGGGGCAGCCGCCGGCCCCCGGGAAGTCCAGGCCCGCGTTGCGCAGGTAGTCGTCCAGCATGCCGCCCTTCACCAGGGGGTCACCGTCGCTGTTGGTGCCGTCGGACAAGTCCAGCAGCGCGATTTTCGGCGGGACGCGGTTGATGCGGCGGGCCACCGGCGCGGTGAACTCGATGGTGGACTGGTGCATGCGCACGTAGTGGCAGCCGCTGTTGTTCTTGAAGGTGGCGCAGTCGCTCGGGCACGTGGTGCGGAACTTCTCCGGGGACAGGTCGCCGGAGCCCGAGCGGATGAAGTCGATGGCGCGCTTGGCGTCCGCCGCGTCGATGATGAACGCGCCGCCCATGTACCGCACGGTGCTGAAGCGCGGGCTGGTGACGGCGTTGTTCAGCGTCGCGGTGGTGAAGTACGGGCGCGCTTCGGCGGCCGTGGTGGTGAAGTTGTCGATGTTGCCGTTCGGATACATGCCGCTGGCGGGGAAGGCCGTGCCGTAGTTCACCGGCACCACCGGCTGCTCCGTGTTGTTGGTGATGGTGAAGTCGCAGCCGTCGTTCCACTTCGCGTCGCCGACGGGCGCGGGCGGCGTGTGGCGGTTGGTGGGCACGCACCGGTTGGGCGAGGCCTTCAGGTCATTGATGGCCAGGTACACCGTTATCGGCTGGCTGGCGTTGGGCCCGGGCGCCTGGTTCGACTGGAGGATGCGCCACACCAGGCCGTACGCGGACAGCGAGCCGCAGCCGCGCTGGAAGGTGGCCTGCTCGGGGATGATGAGCGCGCCGCGGCTGAAGGTGACGAGGTCCGTCGCCGAGGCGGGCAACGCCACCAGCAAGGACAGGGCGAGCAGTGCGCGCCGCGGCATGAAAGAAGGGGTCCGAGGAGTCATGGGGTGCTCCCACCGGGGGGTGAACCGACCCAATCCGGGTCAGCTTTGCCTCCTGATTGCACGCCATGTGCCCGGCTCCGCCGCGCGTGTCTCCCCAGCGCCGCGTCGGAAAAATCTCAGTGTGCCTGTACGCTCAGGAGGCGTGCAGCTATGCAAAGTTTGCGACTCCGCAAGGGCTTGCGTAGCGGCTTCACCAGTCTGACTTGCCTCGCAGCGTCTTCTTGTCTGACGTGCGCTTCTTGCCTTCCAGGCGTCGGCGCTTGGCGCCCGCGGTGGGGCGCGTGGCCCTGCGAACCTTGGGGACAAAGGTGAGGGCGCGCAGGCCCTCGCGGAGCCTGTCCAACGCGACGCCCTTGTTCTGCGTCTGGCTGCGGCGCTCGGTGGCGGTGACGGACAGCTCCGTGGCCTCGTGGGTGAGGCGCACGCCGCTGGCCGTGGTGTTGCGGTGCTGGCCGCCAGGGCCCGAGGCGATGAAGTAGTCCACCTCGCACGTCTTCAGCAGGGCCTCGTCATCGAGCGCCAGGGCGTCCAGCGCGGCTTGTCGGCGTATCGGTGAAGTGGTCATGGCGTCCCTCAAGGTAGCCCTCGACGCCGGGGTCGTGCACCGACTGACGGCTTGCGGCCACCGCGTGCCCGGGCCCTGGCTGCCCCCAGGTCCTCGTGCTTCCGCCGAGCCTCTCGGGTTGAGAGGGTGATTGTATCAATTTGATATGAATGGGCGGGTTTTGAGGTCATGTCTCCTGTGATTCCAGTAGGTTGAGTCGTGGCCCGGCGGTTGCTCTATGGGTGGTCAGACGCGGCAAGCACGGGAGATTACGAACATGAGCCTCAAGACCTGGCAGCTGGATACGACGCACACGACGGTGGGTTTCATGGTGCGCCACATGGTGGTGGCGAAGGTGCACGGCCGCTTCACGCGGTTCGAGGGCAAGGTGGTGGTGAACGGGGATGACCTGGCGCAGGGCTCGGTCGAGGTGAAGCTCGACGCGTCGAGCATCGACACGGGCGTGGAGCAGCGTGACACCCACCTGCGCTCGCCGGACTTCTTCGACGCGGCGGCCTTCCCCAAGCTCATCTTCCGCAGCAAGCGCGTACAGGATGCGGGCAAGGGCCACTACCGCGTGGTGGGTGACCTGACGATTCGCGACGTCACGCGCGAAGTGGTGCTGGAGGCGGAGCTGCTCGGGAGGGTGAAGGACCCGTGGGGCAACGAGCGGCTGGCCTTCCAGGCGAGCACCAGCATCGACCGCAAGGACTTCGGCCTCTCGTGGAACCAGGCGCTGGAGGCAGGCGGGTTGCTGGTGGGGGAGCGTGTGGATATCACCCTGGACGTGCAGGCGGTGGCCGTGGCCGCGGAGAAGGCGGCGTGAGGAAGTGGGCGATGGGACGCCCGCTGACCCGAAGGTCCGTGGCGGGCGGGTTGGTCGTCGGGGCTTCAGGCCTCGTGGGCAGTGGGCTCCTGTCGCGCCCCGCAACGCGGGGTGGGATTGATGCATCTGAGTTGCAGTTAGAAAGGAAAGGGAGGCAGGCGATGATCTCCGTTCGAAATGCAGAGGAAAGAGGCCATGCCAACCACGGCTGGTTGGACACGCACCACACGTTCTCCTTCGCGGACTACTACGACCCGGACTTCATGGGGTTCAGGTCGCTGAGGGTCATCAACGAGGACACGGTGGCGCCCAATCGCGGGTTCGGGATGCACCCGCACCGGGACATGGAAATCATCACCTACGTGCTGGGCGGCAAGGTGGAGCACCGCGACAGCATGGGGACCGAGGCCGTCATCCGGCCCGGCGAGGTGCAGCGGATGAGCGCGGGGACGGGCGTGGTGCACAGCGAGATGAACAGCTTCGGGGAGCCCCTGCACATGCTGCAGATCTGGGTCGTCCCGAACGAGAAGGGCCTGAAGCCGGGCTACGAGCAGAAGGCGTTCGACGCGAAGGAGCGTCAGGGCCGCTTCCGGGTGGTGGCGTCGCCGGATGGGCGCGAGGGCTCGCTGACGGTGCACCAGGACCTGGTGCTGCACGGCACGCTGCTGGGCGCGGGGGAGAAGGCGCAGTACGCGCTGGCTCCGGGGCGGCACGCGTGGGTGCAGGTGGCGCGGGGCGCGGGCACGCTGAACGGGGTGAAGGTGAAGGCGGGTGACGGAGTGGCGGTGTCGGCCGAGGACACGCTGGTGCTCACCGCGGAGACGCCCGTGGAAGCGCTGCTGTTCGACATGGCCTGAGCGCGAAGCGCGCGCACGAACCTGGGCCGGGTGGCGAGGGCTTTTGCGAGCCCCTGCTCCCCGGCCCTCGTGCGTCTGGAGGTGCCTGCTCCGGGTCAGCGGACGTTGAGCGTGAGGCCCGTCTTGGCTTGCCGCCCGTCCTCGCTGGTGGCGACGATGGTGATGGCGATGGGGAGGCGGGTGGTGCTGGTCTCCGTGTTGATGGTGAAGTTGACGGAGGTCTGCTCCGGAGTCAGCACGCGGGGCTCGGCGGAGATTCGCAGGGTGGGAGACTCGATGCTGAGCGTCACCGGACCCGCGAAAGGCGCAATCCGGTTGATGGTGACGCGGACGAACTCGCTCTGGCCCGCGAAGAGGTTCATCTGCCGGGGCTCGATGGCGATGGAGAAATCCGGCTGCTGCTGTGGCGGAGGCAGGACCACGACGTAGAGCGTGGCGCCCGACGCGATGTCCTTCACGGAGTCCGTCGCCAGCAGCAGCATCCGCTGGGCGCCGGTGAGCTGGCTACCCTGGGCGACGGTGAGGGTGACGGCCTGGGTGATGGTCGTCTCTCCGGCGGGGAGCACGACCTCGGGAATCAGGGTGATGCCCTCGGGCTCGGACTCCAGGTTGACGCGCAGCTCCCCGGGCTGGTCTCCCACGCGGTCCAGCGTCAGGTCGAAGTTCGCGGACTCTCCGGGCGTGAGGCTGACGACTTCGGGCGCGGTGATTTGCACCCGGTAGTACGGCGAGTTGCTGTTGCAGGAGGCGGCGAACAGGCAGCCGAGGATGAGAAGGCTTCGGCGGATGACGGGCATCATGGTCGTGGGTCTCCCGGGGTCGTCGCAGCATGAAACCGCCGCTCCCCCCGAGCAAGCCGCCCGGCGGGCCAGCGTGCGCGGAGCGACACCGGCGGAAGGTGACGACGTCCCAACCTCCGCGCCGGCCGGGCATTCCTCGGGGAAAGGCCGGTGTCGTGGCGGGGGCGTAGAACTTCGGGCGGGGTGGTTCGTTCACTGGAACAACAGACCCCTTCCATTCCCGGAGTACTTCATGGACCTCAAGTCCCTGTCGCGGGCCATGCTGTCGGCCGCGCTCGCCACCACCTTGTCCGCCGCCCCCGCCCTGGCCGAGTCCGTCGTCCCGCCGCCGCGCGGTGCCCCGGCGCCCAAGCCTCCTCCGGCCGTGAAGCCCACCCAGGAGCAGCCCCCGGCGGTGAATCCCGCCCAGGAGCCGCCGGTCCAGGACGCGAAGGTGAAGGCGCCCCGCCCTGAAATCGAGGTGGTCTTCGTGCTCGACACCACGGGCTCGATGAGCGGCCTGCTGGAGGGGGCGAAGGCGAAAATCTATTCCATCGCGTCTCGCATCGCCCAGGGCCGGCCCACGCCGCACCTGAAGGTCGGCCTGGTGGCGTACCGGGACGTGGGGGACGACTACGTGACGAAGCGGTTCGACCTGAGCGACGACCTGGATACGGTGTTCGCGAACCTGCGGCGCTTCGAGGCGGGTGGCGGTGGTGACACGCCCGAGCACGTGGGCCGTGGCCTGGGCGAGGCCGTGTCGAAGCTGTCGTGGAACCAGGACCGGTCGGTGATGAAGGCCATCTTCCTGGTGGGCGACGCACCTCCGGCGAAGCACAACGACGACTGGGACTTCAAGCACTGGGCGAAGCGCGCCCGGGAGCAGCACATCGTGGTGAACACCGTGCGCTGCGGCTCGGACGAGGAGACGCAGGTGGCGTGGAAGTTCGTGTCGAAGCTGACCGACGGCACGTTCGACTCCATCGACCAGTCGGGAGGCATGGTGGCGGTGGCGACCCCGTACGACGCGGAGCTGTCGAAGGTGAACGCGGCGCTGGCGTCGAAGACGCTCTACACCGGCAAGTCGGAGGTGCAGGCCGCGAACAAGGCCCGCGCCGAGGCCATGGCGGACCTGGCGCCCGAGGCCGCGGCCGAGCGCATCAGCTACATGCGCAAGACGAGTGCTGGCAGCGGCTCGGCCCGAGGCGCCGCGCCGAGCAGCGCGCCCAAGGCCGTGGGCGGCGCGGTGGACCTGGTCGCCGCGCCCGCGTCGCTGGCGAGCGTGCGTGACGACGAGCTGCCCTCCGAGCTGAAGGGCCTGAGCGTGGAGAAGCGGGCGGAGAGGGTGCAGCAGCTCGCCACCGAGAAGAAGGACCTGGAGACGCAGGCCTCCAAGCTCGCCGCCGAGCGCGAGGCGTGGCTCGCGAAGAACCGTCCGGAGAAGGAGGACGCCTTCGACGCCAACGTGATGAAGGGCGTCAAGGCCCAGGCCGCGAAGCACGGCGTGACGTACTGAGTCTTCGCTCAGCGTCGCTCGAAGCGGACATCCGAGGGGCCGTGGTCCGCTTTCTTGAGCGGCCACGGCCCTTCGCGCTATTCGCGCGTCACGGCCTGGAGGATGGCCTCGCGCCGCCGGTCCAACAGGCGCAGCGCCAGGGGCAGCGAGCCCCGGTAGATGACCAGGTTGAGTCCCGCGCACAGGGCAATCATCACCGCGGACTGCCACGACGGGCCGTCCTTCCCCACGAGCTTCAGCGCCCAGCCGAAGGGCATGCAGCCAACGCTGGCCGCGACGATGCCCAGCATGGACGCCGTCAGCGGCACCTTGTCGCGCCGCTTGAGGCTCGCGTGGAACTTCACCGGGAAGTACAGCGAGAGGAAGTTGCCGGCGGCCATGAGGATGGGCACGACGCCCAGCACCGCGGCCAGGGCGCACGCGATGTCCACCGCCGTCCCGAAGCCGAAGTACACCCGGTAGAAGACGGCCACCAGCAGCGCCATGCCGAGCGCCGCCGCCGCCTGCACCTGGTTCTTCGCGCGCAGCACGTCCGCCAGGTCCAGCGGCGCCGCGAGGAACGCCGCGAAGCCCTGCCCGTCATAGGCGAACGTGTTCTGGGAGAACGTCGACGCAATCACCACCGCGCCGTAGATGCACAGGCCGCCCATCAGCCACGCGTCCGCGGAGCGCCCCAAGAGGAAGACGAACAAGTCCCGGCCGGACAGGAGCTTCAGCAGGATGGCCAGGATGAAGGGCACCGACGCGAGCAGACGCGCGCGGGGGTTGCGCCACAGGTCGAGCGCCTCGCGAGTCACCAGCGTGGTGAAGCGCGTGCGCGTGCGCTCGAACGGGTTGCTGTCCTTCACGTCCTTCAGCTGCGGCCCCGCGCGTCCCGACTGTCGGTGGAAGCGCATCAGCAGCGCGTACGCCACCGCCATGCCCATGGCCGCGAAGAACAGCAGGCCCAGCGCCTCCGCCATCGCCACGCGCGGGCGGTACCAGGCGAGCTGTCCCAGGCCGTCTCCGAAGAAGCCCGGAGGAACGCGCCCCAGCGCCACCGCCGCGTTGATGATGAGGGACATGTCCAGCGCGTCCACGCCGTCGGTGCCCACCGCCGTCAGCCACGAGGTGTCGATGGGAGGGATGAACGACGCGGCGACGAGGAACGCCAGGAGGCCGCCGCCCATGATTTCGGCGCTGCGCCTCTCCCGCAGCACGTTGATGACGGCGTACAGCGCCACCCGGCTCCACGCCGCGCACAGGAGCGCGAACAGCACGTAGAGCACCACCGCCAGCCACGGTGCCCACAGGGGATAGACGGAGGCGAAGCCCAGCGCCGCGCCCGTGAGCGGCGCGTAGAACACCAGCGCGCGCGGCTCGAAGAGGCTGGCCACCGTGGAGGCGATGAGCAGGCGGAAGGGAGAAATCGGAAACGCCGCGTACCGGCTCAGCTCGGAGTGGTCATCCACGCCAGCGGACAGGAGCGGCCATGTCACCCACACGGAGAAGGTGACGAAGCACAACAGGTTGAGGATGAAGTACGGCCAGACGTCGCTCTCCACGACGGGCTTGAGCCGCATCAGCGAGAAGAAGAACAGGCCGAAGAACACGCCCGGAGCGCTCGACGCGAGGAACGCGCCCACCGCGAGCAGGCGACTCTTGCCCGGCCCCTGGTTCAACCCGATGTTGAAGCGCAGCCCCCAGAGGAGCAGCAGGTGCCGGAAGAAGCCGGGAACGGCGGGGCGACTCATGCCGGCTCCCGCAGCGGGACGACGGGGGCGGGGGCCTCGCCATAGAACGACAGCCGCGCGTTGCGCGACGAGGGCACGGCGATGAGCTTCTCGAACACCGCTTCCAGCGAAGGACAGTCGTAGCGCTGCAGCAGCGAGGACGCCGGCCCCTGGTCCAGCATGCGCCCCGCCTGGATGATGCCCGCGTGCGTGGCCAGCCGCTCGGCGATCTCCAGCACGTGCGTGGTGAGCAGCAGCGTGACGCCGCGCCGGCTCAACTCGCGCAGCAACTCGCGGATGACACCCGCCGCCAGCACGTCGATGCCCTCGAAGGGCTCGTCCAGCAGCACCAGCTCCGGCGCGTGGATCAACGCCGCGGCGATGGCGAGCCGACGGCGCATGCCCTTGGAGTACTCGGAGACGAGCGAGCCCGCCTTGTACGTCAGCTCCGTCAGTTCCAAGAGCTCGGTGGCCCGCGCCGCGGCCTCGTCGCCGTCCAGGCCGTACATGCGCGCGCAGAAGGTCAGGTACTGCCGGCCGGTGAGCCGCTCGAAGAGGCTCAGCTCCTCGGGCACCACGCCCACGCGGCGCTTCACCTCCATGGGCTTCTGCACCGCGTCCACGCCGAGCATGCGGATGGAGCCCGCGTCGGGGCCGTACACGCCCGTCAGGAGCGCGATGCTGGTGGACTTCCCGGCGCCGTTGGGGCCCAGGTACGCGTAGAAGGCCCCCTTTGGTATCTGGAGGTCCAGGCCGTTGAGCGCGGTGAAGCCACCGAAGCGCTTGAGCAGCCCGCGCGCGTCGACGGCGAGGTCATCGGAAGGGGAGGGCGTCATGAAGTGACGCCATCACACCCGAGCCCGGCCCCCGGCGACAATCCCCACCCGACGCATCGGGCACGGAATCCTCAGTGGACGAAGGCCATCTCCGGCGGGCCGACGATCTGCTGCACCGTCATCCGCACCTTGTCCAGGTCCACGGGCTTGGAGATGTAGCCCGCGGCACCCACCAGCTCCGCCTCCCACTCGAAGCCGTAGCCGGAGATGATGATGATGGGCAGACCCCGTGCGCGCGGCATCTTCTTCAGCGCGTCCAGGAGCCCCCACCCGCTCATCACCGGCATGCGCAGGTCGAGCAGCACGGCGGCGGGCAGGTCGCCCTCCAGATGGTCCAACGCTTCTTTGCCGTTGGCGGCCTCGACGGTTCGGTAACCCATCTCCTCGAGGGCATCGCAGATGAGCGTGCGGTGACTCGCGTCGTCATCGACGACCAGGACGTGGGACATGGCAGGGCCTCGGAGGGGAGCTGCGGCTCTCAAACCGCGGGATTCTATGGGCGGCAAGATGGGAACGGGGAGTTCATTCCGGAAGGGGGCGCCCCACTTTTCAACAGCCAACCCCCCTCGCGATGCAACCGGCTTCCAGCGAGTGTCCTGGGGACGCGGCACACGGCTACTCCCGGGGCTTCTTCTCCAACTCCCCGGACTCGTCAGCCCCGTTGTCCGTCCGCCGCAGATACGTGTTGTGCGAGTATCCCTGGCGCGACAACCGCTGTGACTCGATGGCGTCCGCGACCTTCGTGCACACCTGTCCCAGCAGGCGCAAGGACTCCGCCAGCAGCTTCTCGGCGTGGTCCTGGGCGTCGGCGGCGGCGATGGTGGTTCGCTCTTTGCGGAACAGCCCTGGCAACTTCATCCCTCCGAATCTAGGAGACCCCGCCGCCTGGCGCCACCGTCCCCGCCGACGCTCGCCGGCCCCCAGGGACCTGTCCCAGCCTTGGTTCCGGCGCCGCCTCGCTCCCTTGACAGGATTGACCGGCTGGCAAATTTACATTTTTGAGCAGCTGCCCCCGATGATCTGCCCGCCAGCCCCGGAACTGTCGTGTAACCCACGGGAATTCAAAGGGCTTAACGAATTTTCAAGTGGGGGGATGACAGCGAGTTAATTCGTCCTTACATTGGTTCTCGTCTCATTGCTGCGGAGGAATTGCGCATGGCTTACGACGGCGAGCTGGTGAAGATGGAGAACGGTCGCTGGGCGCGGTTCCAGCGGTGCCAGGTGTACCGCCCGGGTGTGGCGGACGCGGGCGAGACGATGCTGCTCATCGCGGTGGAGCTGGAGGAGCGCTATCAGCTTCTCCTCGACGGAGCGGCGGATTCGCTGGCCCAGTACCGCTTCCAGGGCGTGCCCGTGCAGGTCCGGTTGGATCCGGACGCGCAGGCCATCACCCTCCAGCCGGAAGTGGCCGCATCCGTACCCGCCGTGCACTGACGCTACGCTCCCCGTGAGCGTACCGGTGCGGGTTTGACGGATTCACAACACAAGGGGCCTCGCGATTCACATCGCGGGGCCCTTTGAATTTACAGCCCCCGGCGGGATGCGTCAGCGGCCCTCCAGCCAGCGCGAGTACGCCCCGAAGTCGTACCCCCGGCCGAGGAAGTCCCGGACGAGGTCCGCGGCGTCCTTGGAGCCGCCCGGCGCCAGGACGGTGTCGCGGTAGCGGTGGGCCGTCTCCACGTCCATCAGCCCGTGCTGCTCGAAGGGCGTGAGCAAGTCGCGCGCGATGACGAGCGACCAGAGGTACGTGTAGTAGAGCGCCGAGTAGTCGCCATCCAACTGGGTGAAGGCGAGGTGGGCGTACGTGCCGCTGACGGCGCGGAAGGGCAGGTAGCGCTCCTGGAGCGCCAGGACGCTCGCGGTGGAGTCGGTGCCCGCGGGGTCCCCTGAGTGAAGGGAGAGGCTGACGGCGGCGTAGAAGAGCTGCTGGCGCACCCAGAGCCCCTTGCCGAAGGAGTCCGCGCGGCGCATCCGGGAGATGAGGTCGGCGGGCAGGGGCGCGTGGGTGTCGATGTGCCGGGCGAAGCGCTGGAGCGACTCCACGCTCCAGGCCCACTCCTCCAGCACCTGTGCGGGGGCCTCCACGAAGTCGACCTCCGTGCGCGTGCCGGACAGGCCCGCCCAGCGCGCCTTGCCGCCCAGCAGGTGGTGCAGCAGGTGGCCGAACTCGTGGAAGAACGTCCGCACCTCGGAGTGCTGGAGCAGCGCGGGCCGCGCGCCGGGCCGGGGGAAGTTGCACGTCAGCACGCCCTCGGGCAGTGACTTGCCCGCGCGGCCCACGGCCAGGTCCCACTGCGCCGCGTGCGTGTACTTGCCGGGGCGCGGGTGCATGTCCAGGTAGAAGCGGCCCCTGCGCTCGGGGCCCTCGTAGACGTCCCAGACTTCCACGTCCGGGTGCCAGACGGGCGCGTCCAGCACGCGGCGATAGGTGAGGCCGAAGAGGCTGGCGGTGAGGTCCATCACCCCGCGCTTCACGCGCGTGTATTCGAAGTACGGCCGCAGCTCGCGCGAGTCGAAGCGGTACTGCTCGGCGCGCACCCTGTCTTCCAGCCACGCCTGCTCCCAGGGCTCCACGCGGGTGGCGCCCGGCACGTCCCGCTGTTTGCGCGTCAGCAGCACGGCGTATTCGGAGCGCATGCGGCCGGCGACGGCGGAGGCCAGCTCCTCGATGAAGTCCGCCGCCACGCGCTGCTCGCGCACCATCTTGTCCTCGGCCGCGTAGGCCGCCCAGCTCGGGTAGCCCAGCAGCGTGGCCAGCGCGTGGCGCGCCTGGAGCATCCGCGCCAGCGTGTCCAGGTTGCGCGGGTGGCCTCGTCGCCGTCCCAGGCGCCACAGCGCCTCGCGCGTCGCCGTGTCGCGCGCGTACGTCATGAAGGGCCCCAGGTCCGAGGAGTCCGTGGCCAGGCGCACCAGGCCGTCCGGGCCGGGCGGGTGGGCGCGCACGTAGTCCTCCGGCAGCCCCGCCAGCGCCGAGGGCGCCACATCCAGGTGCCGCACGTCGTCGTGGATGTGGCGGCTGAACTCCTGGCCCAGGACGATGAGCTCCTCCTGGAGCATGCGCACGCGCTCGCGCGTGGCCTCGTCCCGGTCCACGCCCGCGCGCTGGAAGCCTCGCAGCACCTTCGCCACCCAGCGCCGCGTCACCGCGTCCTGTCGGGACACGTCGAGCGCGGCCATCACGTCGTAGACGCGGCGGTCCAACGAGATGTCCGTGCGCACCCGCTCCACGGCCTGCTCGCACCGCTCCGCGGCGGCCCGGAAGGCGGCGTCCGGGTGCACGTTGGCGCCGATGCCGGAGCGCCCGACGATGTCGTCCAGGAGCGCCATCGCGTCGTCATACGTGGTGAGCAGCGCCTCCGTCGTCGCGGGCCGTGAGCCGGGCGTCGTCAGCCGCGTCACCGCGCCACGGGCCTCCTGGATGTCGCGCCGACACGCCTCCATGAAGTGCTCGGGAGTGGTGGCGAGCAGCCGCCCGGCTTCTGGCGCGAGCGGCCCTCGCGTGTCGCCCGCGCGCGCGGGTGCCCGGGCCGACGTGCCCAGGCACCCCGCGAACATGACGGCGGCGACGATGACGAAGGTGGAACGCAAAGAGCCCTCCCGAACCGGAGTGTGAAAACCGCGGCGCAGCCTGGGGCTTGGGGCTTCCCCGTATGCGCTCACGCAGACAAGGACGGACAAGGGTGTCTTTTGTTGCAAAAATTCACTCCGACTGGAGTCGGGCAGTGGAGTCCGATGCCCGGAAGAGTGAGTCGGTGTGGGGCCCGGCGAGGACCGTGTGGCTCAGGTTCCCACCTGGAGGAAGCGGGCGGCGTTGTCGCGGGCGACGCGGCGCACGATGCGCTCGGAGAGGCGGGCCTTGGAGAGGAGGTTGGCCACGCGGGCGAGGCCCAGGATGTCACCGGCGCCATCTCCGGCGTCGGAGTTGAGCACCAGCCGCTCACTGCCCAGCTTGCGCACCAGCGCCACGGCGCGCTCGGCGGGCAGGGCCTCCGGGTGCAGGGTGAGGCCCGCCCAGTGGCCCACTTCCAGGATGGTGCGCACGGTGCGGGCCGTGGCGTGGTCCACCAGCACGCGCGAGGGCAGCACGCCGGACTGGCGCAGCAGCAGCAGGATGCGGCGCGTGTGGCGCTCCTTGTCGGCCAGGGGCGTGTGCACGACGACGCGAAGCTTGAGGCTGCGCGCCAGCGCGAGCTGTTCGAGGAAGGCCTCCTCTTCTTCCTCTCCGCCCGCGTGCAGCCCCGTCTCGCCCAGGGCGACGACGCGGCCTCCCTGGAAGTAGTCGGGCAGCGCGGAGAGGACCTCGGACAGGCCGCGTCGGGGGATGCAGCGCGGGTGGACACCCAGCGCGGCGTACGCGCGGATGCCCACCTTCTCCAGCCGGGGCAGCTGCCGCTCCACCACGTCGTCGAAGTGGCGCAGCAGGGCCTTGGAGGTGGGCTCCGGGAAGTGGTGCGCCACCACGAGCGCCCGCTCCACCCCGAAGAAGCGCATCGACTCGAGGTCCTGGTCGCTCAGGCCCTCGGGGTGCAGGTGCGCGTCGAAGATGGGCAGGGGCTCGGGCACGGTTCCTCTCAATCCTGCCCCAGGGCGAGGCCCTCGTTGCGCGGGTCGCTCGCGGAGAAGCGCAGGCCTGTCTTCGGGTCGATGAACACCGCCTCCGCGTCGCCCCATTGGTCCACGCGGCGGATTTTATGGCCCTTGGCCTCCAGCGCGGACAGCGTGGCCGGCTCCAGGCCCCACTTGTCCACCCAGAGCTCGTCCGGCAGGTACTGGTGATGGACGCGGCCCTCGTTCACCGCGCGCCCCACGTCCATGCCGCTGTCCACCATGTTGCTGATGACCTGGATGACGGTGGTGGGGATGGTGGAGCCGCCCGGGCTGCCCACCGCGAGCATGACGCGCTTGGGGTCCTCCTTGGAGAACACCAGCGTGGGCGACATGGAGGACTGCGGCACCTTGCCGGGCTGAATCGCGTTGGGCTCGCCCGTGACGAGGCCGTACGCGTTGGGCACGCCGGGCTGCGCGGCGAAGTCGTCCATCTCGTCATTCAGCAGCACGCCGGTGCCCTTGGCGACGACACACGAGCCGAAGCTGTAGTTCACCGTGGCCGTCAGCGCCACCGCGTTGCCCTGCTTGTCCACGACGGAGATGTGCGTGGTGTTCTTGCGCTCCGGCTCCGGCGTCAGCGTCACCGGCTTGTCCGTCAGCGTGGAGCCCTGCGAGCCCGCCGTCTGGGGCAACAGCGCCAGGCTGGACGTCACCTTCTTCGGGTCGATGGAGCCCGCCAGGTCCGCGATGTGTCCCTTGGAGATGAGCCGCGCGGTGGGCACGTCGGCGAAGTCCGGGTCGCCCAGGTACTTGGCGCGGTCCACGTACGCGCGCCGCAGCGCCTCCACATACAGGTGTACGACCTCCGGGTCCCTGAAGCCCAGGCCCTGGGGCCGCAGCTGCTCCAGCGCGCCCAGCACCTGGAGCACCGCCACGCCGCCCGCGCTCGGCGGAGGCATGGTGAGGATGCGGTGGCCTCGGTAGCTGCCCTCCAGCGGCTCGCGAGGGCGCGTCTTGTAGGCCGCCAGGTCCTCCAGCGTGAGCACGCCGCCGCCCGCCTTCACCGTGTCGACGATGCCCTTGGCCACCGCGCCCGAATAGAAGCCCTTGGCGCCGCTCTTCGCGACAGTGGACAGCGTGCGCGCCAGGTCCGGCTGGCGCACGAGGTGGCCGATGGGCGGGAGGACGTGCTCGCCCTGCTCGTTCTTGACGAGGAAGATGCGGGTGGCCTCCGGGTCCTTGCGCAGGCACTCCAGCCGGCCCTCGGCCATGCTGAGGTAGCGCGGCGTCACCCACAGGCCCTTGCGCGCCGCCTCGATGGCCGGCGCCAGGACGACGGACGGGGGCAGGGTGCCGTGCGTCTTGAGCAGCTCCAGATAGCCCGCCACCGCGCCCGGCACCGCGACGCTCAACACGCCGTCGGTGGACAGCCCCGGCACCACCTTGCCGTCCTTCAGGAACATGTCGCGCGTGGCCGCCTTGGGCGCGACTTCGCGGAAGTCCAGTACGCGGGTGGCCCCGGACTTCGCGTCGTGCACCAGCGCGAAGCCGCCGCCGCCCACGCCCGAGTGGTACGGCCCGACGACGGCCGCCACGAAGGCCGCCGCCACCGCCGCGTCCACCGCGTTGCCGCCCTTGTCGAGCATCTTCAGCGCCGCCGCGCTGGCCGGCGGATACGCCGTGGCCACCGCGCCGCCCCGGTACGGCCGCGCCGCGTGAGCCACACACGCCATCAATACGAGCGCCACCGCCAGACTTCGCACCGTCGCCTCCAGCACCCTCGCGCTCGTGCGCGGGGTTTGCTTCTCGAAGCTCGTGTCGTTCACGGAGTCCACCCCTCCTGGGGCGCAATCAATACCTTGTGGCTGGCCTTCGTCGCGGATCATGTGTTACCCGGCGGACACTCACCCACACCTGGGGGCCGGGACTCGGGGGCGCCGCACCGACTACACCTCTCCCGGTATGCACGAACTGTCCGCACCGGACCATGATTTCAACTCGGCAACATTTTTCCTCTTGGATTGTTTTTCGAGAGGGTGCATCCTTCCCCCGTCATGAGTCGCGACTGGGGGAGCAAATGAGCGCACCGGTCACACCTGAGAAGACGACCCGGACCGGGTCCGTTCCGCCCTCGGGCCGCGTCACCCTCTTCCTCAAGCCGAGCTTCGGAATCACGGTGAAGAGCAACGCGCTGTGCGTGGCCGTGAGCGCGAAGCCGCGACCTGACAACACCTCCGAGACTTCGGAGCCTCGTGCGGTTGACGACTCGATTCCCTGTCCCTAATTCTCCGCCGCATGACAGCTCTGTCGGCGGTGGTGTTGTGTGCGGGCAAGGGCACGCGGATGAAGTCGAAGAAGGCGAAGGTCCTTCACGCCATCCTCGGAAAGCCCCTGTGCGCCTATCCCCTGAAGCGAGCGCTCGAGCTTGGCGCCTCCACGGTGGTGCCCGTCGTGGGCCATCAGGCGGAGAGCGTGGAGAAGGAGGTCCGGGCGCTGTTTCCCGAGGCGCCCCTGCGCTTCGCGCTCCAGCGTGAGCAGCGGGGGACGGCGGACGCGGTGCGCTCGGCGGAGGAGGCCCTGAAGGGGTTCTCCGGTCGGGTCCTCATCCTGTACGGCGATGTACCGCTGCTGCGCCGGGAGACGCTGGCGGCGCTGCTCGCCGCGCACGACGCCGCGGGCGGGGTGCTGGCCATGGTGACGACGCGGCTCGACGACCCCACCGGCTACGGCCGCGTGTTGCGCGAGGGCGGCCAGGTGGTGCGGGTGGTGGAGCAGAAGGACGCCACCGCCGAGCAGCGCGCGGTCAAGGAGTGCAACGCGGGCATCTACTCCGTCGACGCGGCCTTCCTCTGGAAGGCGCTGGCCGAAATCAAACCGAACAATGCGCAGGGCGAGTACTACCTGACGGACCTGGTGGAGCTGGCCTCCAAGCAGGGCCGCGTGGGCACCGTGGACGTGGATGCCACGGAGACCGCGGGCGTGAATGACAAGGTGGAGCTGGCCGCGCGCGCCCGGGTGCTCCAGCGCCGCATCAACGAGGCGCACATGCGCGCCGGTGTCACCCTGTTGGACTCCGACACCACCTTCATCGAGGAGGACGTGGTGGTGGGCGCCGACAGCGAGGTGGGCCCGGGGGTCATGCTGATGGCGGGCACGGTGGTGGGGGAGAACGTCACCATCGGCGCCGGCTGTGTGCTGAGCGCCTCCACCGTGGCGGAGGGCTCCGTGCTCAAGCCCTACTCCGTGCTGGAGGAGGCGAAGGTCGGCGTGCGGAACTTCATTGGCCCGTTCGCTCGCCTGCGCCCCGGGACGGAGCTGGCAGAGGATGTGCATCTGGGCAACTTCGTGGAGACGAAGAAAGCTCAGATCGGCAAGGGCAGCAAGGCCAACCACCTGACTTACTTGGGCGACGCCAAGATTGGCGCGGGCTGCAACGTCGGGGCGGGCACCATCACCTGTAACTATGACGGGGTGAACAAGAGCCTCACGGAGCTGGGAGACGGAGTCTTCATCGGCTCCGACACCCAGCTGGTGGCACCGGTGAAGGTGGGGGATGGCGCCTACGTGGGGGCGGGAACCACGGTGACGAAAAATGTGCCGCCCGGCAGCCTCGCTGTGTCACGGGCGCCACAGGTGACGAAGGAAGGCTGGGTGGCCGCGAAGAAGGCGCGCCGCGCGGCGAAGGGCGGTTGAGCGCGGGCTTGGGACTTGCTTGGGGAGCGGCCTGACAGCCACTCCCAGAGAAGTATGGGTATCCCTCGGTTTGCTCCGGCGGGCGTGGGCGTGAGAGAGAGGTCTGCATATGTGCGGGATTGTTGGTTACGTTGGTGACAAGGAATCGGCTCCCATCCTGGTGTCCGGGCTCAAGAAGCTCGAGTACCGGGGCTATGACTCGGCGGGCGTCGCGGTGGTCAATCGCAATCAGCTCAACGTGGTTCGAGCCACGGGCAAGCTGCGCAACCTGGAGAACCGGGTGGTGGCGGACCAGCCGCAGGGCAACATCGGCATCGGCCACACCCGTTGGGCCACGCACGGCCGTCCCTCGGACGAGAACGCGCACCCGCACACGTACAAGAACGTCGCGGTGGTGCACAACGGCATCATCGAGAACCACCTGTCGCTGAAGACGCAGCTTCGCGCCAAGGGCCACGTGTTCTCCTCGGAGACGGACACGGAGGTCTTCGCCCACCTCATCTCGGATGAGCTGGAGGCGGGCAAGGATTTGCCGGACGCGGTGCGCGGAGCCATTGACCAGGTGAAGGGCACGTACGCGCTGGCGGTGGTGAGCGCGACGGACCCCCACCGCATCGTCTGCACGAAGAACGCGTCGCCCATGGTGCTGGGCCTGAGCGAGGGGCAGAACTTCATCGCCAGCGACGTGCCCGCGGTGCTCGAGCACACGCGCGACATCGTCTACATGGAGGAGGGCGACCTGGCCATCGTCTCCGCCGCCAAGGTGGAGATCTTCAACCGCCAGGGTCAGCCGGTGAACCGCGCCACCCGCCGCATCGACTGGACGCCGATGATGGCGGAGAAGGGCGGCTACAAGCACTTCATGCACAAGGAGATCTGGGAGCAGCCCCGCGCCGTCGCGGACACGCTGCGCGGCCGGATGCTCCTGACCGAGGGCGACGTCCACTTCGAGGGCTGGAACATGACGCCCGAGAAGGTCCGCTCGCTGTCGAAAATCACGATTCTCGCGTGCGGCACGTCGTGGCACTCGGGCGTGGCCGGCAAGCACATGATTGAGACGCTGGCGCGGCTCCCGGTGGAAGTGGAGCTGGCGAGCGAGTTCCGCTACCGCGACCCGATTGTGGAGTCCTCGCACCTGGCCATCGCCATCAGCCAGTCGGGTGAGACGGCGGACACGCTGGCGGCGTTCAAGGAAGCCAAGGCGCGCGGGGCCACGGCGATGGCCATCTGCAACGTCATTGGCAGCGCGATGACGCGCGAGGCGGAGTTCTCCGTCCTCACCAACGCGGGCCCGGAGATTGGCGTCGCGTCCACGAAGGCGTTCACCACGCAGCTGGTGGCCCTCTACCTGCTGGCGGTGAAGCTGGGTCGCATGCGCGGAACCCTGTCCGTGGCGGCGGCGCAGGAGCACCTGACTCATCTGACGGAAATCCCGAAGATGATTGAAGAGGTGCTCAAGTGCGAGCCGACCGTGAAGCGCGTGGCCCGTGAGTTCATGAACTCGCAGGACTTCCTCTTCCTCGGCCGCGGCCCCATGCACCCGGTGGCGCTGGAGGGCGCGCTGAAGCTGAAGGAGATTTCGTACATCCACGCGGAGGGCTACGCGGGTGGCGAGATGAAGCACGGCCCGATTGCCCTCATCGACGAGAAGATGCCGGTGGTGGTCATCGCGCCGAAGAAGCCGCACGTGGCCTACGAGAAGATCATCGGCAACATCGAGGAGGTCCGCGCGCGCGGCGGCAAGGTCATCGCCGTCATCGACGAGGACGACGACCAGGTGGCGGGGCTCGCCGACCACGTCATCCGGGTTCCGGCGGCGTGCGCGCTGCTCGCGCCCGTGATTGCCACCATTCCGCTCCAGCTCCTCGCGTACCACGTGGCGGAGATGCGCGGGAATGACGTGGACCAGCCGCGCAACCTCGCCAAGAGCGTGACGGTGGAGTAGTCGCCGCTCGAAGGCCCTGACGTCAACGAAGCCCGGGTTCCCCTCGAGGAACTCGGGCTTTCGTCGTCTCAGTGGGACGCTAGTGGTAATTACATACGGACTGTCCGTGCGGGGTTCGATGCTTGCCATTGGGGGCGTAGTGGGGTTAGAACCTTGGGTCGCCGCTGTTCTTTGCCTCGGCGGGGGACCCCATGTCTGCGTTCGACGAGCGCCGTCTGGAATTGGCGCAGGTGGCTTCCACGGCTGTCCAGGTCGCCAAGCGACTTGGGGAGGGGAACGTAGGCGAGGCGCTCACGGGAGTGCTCGCGCTGCTCGGTGGTGGCGACCCGGTGTCGGTCGTGCGCTATACGTTCAGTACCAGCGACGCGCCGCTGGCTCCCTGGCATGTGAGTCGGGTCCAGGCTCGCGAAGGATTGTCCGAGCTCTACGAGGCCCTGGTCGACCTGGTCTTCGAGGGCCCCATGCTGGATGCCGAGGTGATGCTCGGCTCCTCGTGTGCGCTGGGGATGGCGCGAGGACCTCTGTCGCGCCAGGTCCTGGGCATCGTGCGGCACGTCGAGGACCTTGGCACCCTGGCCGACAAGCGCATGGTGCGAGTCCATGTCGTCCCGGCGCTCTGGGAGCTGTCCCAGCGGGTGGACTCATACATCTTCCAGGGGATGTCCGTCCCCGAGGTGCTGGTGGATGTGATGGAGGAGATGCTCACCCCCTTCAAACGCAGGGTGCGCGTAGCCCTCCAGCGAGAGTACCCGAAGCGAGAGTACTGCGTGCAGTATGCCGAGTCGGACCTCGATTTCGTTCTGCGCCTGATGAAGGAAGAAGGCATCGCCTTCTTCTTCGAGCACACGGGCGATGTCGAAGAGCTCGTCCTGGTCGACGCGAATGCTCCCTTCCAACCTATCGCCACACTCGACGGCGGGGCCGTGTGGGTTTCCAATCAGGCGGGAGGGCTCGCTCATGTGGAGACGCTCAAGGGGCTCGACTGGTCCAGCGCGCTACGGCCGACCGGCGTGGTCGTCAGGGATTTCGACTGGACGCGGCCCCGGCTGCAATTGACGAAGGATGCGCGGGAGGAACTGGAGAGCGGACGGGAGTCGTATCTCTATCCCGCGGAGCTGACCCTGTCTGAGTACGACGTGGAGAGCCACCGCTATACCCAGGAGGACGTGACCACCCGCGCTCGCTTGCTCCGGGAGGGCCAGAAGCTGGGAGGCAGGAAGGGGCGGGGCCGAGGCAACGTGACGGGGTTCTGCCCGGGGTACACCTTCGAACTCCAGGGTCACGCGCGCGGCGAGCTGGACCAAGCCTATCTCATCACTCGCATCGAGCATCTGGGCGAGGCCCCCGAGGAACGGCCGCTGTACTCCAAGGAGGACGCTGGCGAGGACACGAAGCGAGAGCGCTACGAGAACCGCTTCGAGTGTGTCCCCCTAGCGGTCCCCTTCCGGCCGGAGTACCCGCTGGTGCGCAGTCGCATCCCTGGCCTGCAGACGGCGACGGTGGTGGGCCCCGCGGGAGAGGAGATCCACACCGACGTTCATGGCCGCATCAAGGTGCGATTCCACTGGGACCGGGTGGGCCCGGAGGATGAGAAAGCCTCCTGCTGGGTGCGCGTGGCGCAGACGTGGGCGGGCGCCGGGTTCGGGGCGCTCTTCATCCCCCGGGTGGGCATGGAGGTCGTGGTCGACTTCCTGGAAGGCAACCCCGACCGGCCCCTGGTCATCGGCTGTGTCTACAACGGCGCCAACCCGCCACCGACGAAGCTTCCCGAGGAGCGCACGCGAAGCACGCTGCGCACCCAGAGTTCGCCAGGAGGAGACGGCTACAACGAGCTGCGCTTCGAGGACGCCAAGGGGCAGGAGCAGGTGTTCCTCCACGCGCAGAAGGACCTGTCGGAGGTGGTGGAGCATGACCACACCACTCAGGTGAACAACGACCAGGCGAACACGGTGAAGAACAACCAGACCAACACCGTGAGTGTCAACCAGACGGAGAGCGTGGGGGGTGAACAGTCCATGACCGTCTCGGGCAACCGCACCAAGACGGTGAAGAAGAACGAGACCATCACTGTCGAGAAGAACCGCACCGAGACGGTGAAGGCCGACGAGAGCGTCACCGTGAAGGGCAACCGCACGCTCTCGGTGGAGGGCCAGGAGACGTACTCGGTGGGCGGCATGCGCGCCAAGAAGGTCACCGGCCCGGAGACCGTCACGCTGGAGGCTGGCCGGAAGACGGTGGTCACGACCAACGACGAGCTCACTGTGAGCGCCGAACGGCACGTCACCGCCGACGTCAAGCACCAGCTCACCCAGGGGCCCACGACGTTGGTTTTCACGGGAGGGCACGTGGTGCTCGACGCGGGCAGCTACATCAAGCTCGTCCACGGCTCGGGGGAAGTCCACATCGAGGACAGTGGGAAGATCTCGGTGAACTCGGGGACGGAAATCGCGCTGAGCTGTGGAGGATGCTCCATCAAGCTCACCCCCACGAAGATCGAGATTGCGGGCGCGGTCGAGGTCTCGCTCGCGGGGGGAGCCAGTACGGTGAAGCTGGACCCCGGCGGCGTGGCTGTATCGGGTCGGAAGGTCTCCTCGGCCGGTGCGGAGCTGAATGAAATCACCGGCGGTCTGGTGAAGATCAACTGACGCCAGGCACATGTCCGACAACGACATCCGAGCGCCCATCCTGAAGCGCCTCGAGCGGGTGCGGAGCCAGTGGCGCGAGTTCACAGCGGACCCCGAGGCGCGCCTGTTGCGATGGGTCCTGGCCCAGGGCGAGTGGCCGCTGCTGGAGACGTTCTTCCAGGTGGAGGACCACGAGAGCGGCGTCACCTCCGACTTGTTCCTCCGGCTCACCCCATCTTTCGATGAACCGACGCGGTACGGGTTGGCGCTGGTGGAGTCCCTCTCCGAGCAGTACGCCTCGATACGGGATGACCTGGCGGCGGCGGGCGTCGATGCCTCCTGGCGCGCCTCCCGGCCAGTTCCGGACGCGGACGACGTGGATGGCTTCCTCGCCGCGGCCGCGTCTTTTCACCTCCACCACCGGCCCTTGTTCGAGCATCTGGTGCTCGTGCTGCTTCCCGAAGGCGACGTGCCCTCTCGGGAGTGGGCGGGATGGGTGGAGCGCGCGGTGTCACGCGCCCGCCTGCCGGGTGTTCGCCTGGTCTGTATCGACTCGCGAGAGGCACCTCGGCTTACGGAGGTCTCCCATCGATGGGCGCCGAGAGTGAGGACCCAGGTGGCGGACCTGGGAATGGGGGCGGCCCTCGAGGAGATCTCCCTGGCAGCGGGTCGTCTGGACAGCCCGGCGGGTCGTTACCGCCACCTGTTCGTGCAGCTTGGCAGAGCCATCGAGGCCCGGGAGCTGGGGCGCGCGGAGCAGCTCACGGCGCAGGCGGCGGCCCTGGCCCAGGCGCAGCACTGGGGCCACCTGCTGGTGGCTTCCTGGTTCACGCTCGGTGCTGGCTACCTGGCTGTCGGCAAGCCCGTGGAGGCCATCCGCTCCTACCGTCAGGCAGAGGCGGCGGCGTTGGAGGCGCAGGCGAGAGGTGAGCCTACTGCGCTCGCGCTGCGGTTGAAGGTGCGTCTGGCATTGGGGGCGGGGCTCGTCTCGGCGGCCTCCTATGCGCGCGGAGCGGGAGTGTACGAGGAGACGGTCCCCCTGGCCGAGCAGCTCCAGGACACGCGCATGCTGCTGGAGTGCTGGCGCATGGCGGCGTACTGCCATGAGCAGGCGCGTGTCCCCGAGGCTTCGTGGCGCTGTGGCGTGGAGGGCCTCAAGGTCGGGCAGCGCATGGATGACGAGACGCGCCGCTCGTCCACGCTGCGCTACCTGGGTGAGGGCATGCTGCGGCTCACGCGAACGTGGAAGTACCGCGAGCACGAGCGACCGCTCATCCAGCAGTTGGAGAAGCTCCTGGGGCCCGGGTGGGGGCCCGCCGTGGCGCGGAGGATGCCGTCATGATGCCAGCCGCCAAACACCTGGACCCGTTGCTGGGCATCGACATCCACATCGTCCAGCCCCCCGGCCCTGTCCCGCCCATTCCCATTCCCCACCCGCACATCGGCATGGTGTTCGACCCGATGGACTACGTGCCGGTCCTGGGCGCGACGGTGCTGGTGGGAGGATTGCCGCGCGCACAGGCCGGCTCCTCGGGCACGGCGCTGCCTCCCCACATCCCGATGGGAGGCGTCTTCATCAAGCCTCCGGCCAATGAGTCGGAGGTCTTCATGGGCAGCTCCACCGTCTCGGTGGATGGGGATGCCTTCAGCCACCTCGCCCTGCCTGTGTTGAGTTGTCAGGACCTGGGCATGCCTCCCATCCCCAGGCTCAAGAAGAAGAAGACCGTCAAGAGCCTGGTCCTCCCGACGACAATGGTGCTGGCCATCCCCTTGCCCGTGCTGGTGGGCGGGCCGCCCACCGTCTCGCTCATGGCGCTGGGGATGCGCGCGGGCATGGCGATGTTGGGCGCGCTGTTGTCGAAGCTGAAGAAGATGCGCGCGGCGCGCAAGGCGCAGAATGGGGTGCACTGCAACGCTGGGCACCCGGTGGATGTGATTACCGGCGCGAACTTCGACGAGTTCGTGGACGCGCGCTCGGCGCCGCCAGGGCTCTTCTGCTGGCGGCGGCGCTACACCACGGCTCACGCGGACCGCCAGGGCGTGCTGGGTTGGGGGTTTCGTCACGCGTATCAGCACACGCTGCACCGCTGGAACCAGTCCTGGCGGTACGAAGACGCGGAGGGCCGGGTCATCGACTTCGCGCCGCCGCGGCAGGGGGAGCGCGAGACGACTCGGCACGGGGTGGTGCTCCGGCTCCTGGATGGTGGGGACCTGGAGCTTTCCGAGGGCGCCTCGGCCCGCCTGGTCATGCGTCCCGTGGAGGGGCAGGCCGTCGCACTGCCACGCTTCATCCGCTCAGGGCAGGCGGAGCTGGAGCTGCGCCATGAGGGACTGCGGCTGTGTGAGGTGACGGAGCGTGTGCCTGGGAGCACCTGTCGCTACCGCTTCGTCCATGACAGCGCGGGCCGGATGACCGAGGTGCTGCGACTGGAGGGACGTGGCACGCGGCGCGTGGCCCGATACGAGTACGACGCTCATGGGCATCTGGTGCTGTCCGAAGACGCGGAGGGCGGTCGCCATGTGTACCAGTATGACGAGGGGCACCGCTGGACGCGGATGCGAACCCCCACGGGTTACAGCTTCTGGTGGCGTTATGACGTGCAAGGCCGCTGCGAGGAGACCTCGGGTGAGGATGGCTTGTGGTGGGCGCGCTTCGAGTATGACCCCGTCAAGCGGGAGACCCGGCTGACGGAGCGTCAGGGCGGCGTCAGCGTCTTCCAGTACGACGATAACCTCACCTTGCGGAAGCAGGTGGATCCGTACGGTGGTGTCCTGGAGCGAGCGGTGGATGTGGAGGGGCGCGTGCTGCGGGAGGTGGACTCCGGCGGGCGCGTGACACGGTGGGAGTACGACGCGCAAGGCGTCCTGGTGGGGCGTCTGGACCCGTACCAGCGACGGTTGCCACCTCCGGAGGAGCTGCCTCGCGTGCCTCCGCCCGCGAGGTTCTTCCTGGGCCAGACGCCCTCCGGATTCCTGCTGGGAAGCGCCCTGGACGCGCTGCCCCAGGCGGCCACGGGAGCTTCCCGCGCCCTGCTGTCGCAGGTGCCCGAGGCGCTGCGAGGCGAACTGGACCTGCTGGTGCGGCTTCGACGAGAAGGCGCCACGGCACCGCGAGTGTCCCGCACCCATGATGCGCTCGGACGCGTGCTGCGGGAGGTCGATGCCGCGGGGCGTAGCCAGCAGTGGCGTTATGACCTGGCGGGCAACGAGGTATGGCACCAGGACGCGGACGGCCGGGTTCGTGAGCGGCGCATCGGGCGGTGGAACCTCGTGATGGCCGAAGTGGATCGGCTGGGGAACACGACGAAGTACGGGTATGGGCCCTCGGAGCAGCCCACTCGGGTCGCGGACCCCGGGGGCAACGTCAGCACCTTCGACTACGACGAGAAGGACCGCATCATCCGCGTCTGGCGCCACGGCGTGCTCA
This sequence comes from Corallococcus terminator, assembly GCF_049194865.1. GTDB lineage: Bacteria > Myxococcota > Myxococcia > Myxococcales > Myxococcaceae > Myxococcus > Myxococcus terminator_A. The sequence continues at coordinate 212,476 of NZ_JBLZWL010000002.1, forward strand.
AGGAGCAGTACACCTGGGACGCTGGAGACCGCCTCGTGGAGAAGCGGGATGGGCACGGCGCGGTGCTGATGCGCATCGAACACACGCCGTCCAGGCGGCTGGCCGTGCGGCACCTTGCCTCCGGAGGGCGGCATGTCCTCGCCTATGACGAGCGTGGCTGGCCTACGTCCGCCTCGACCGAGGCTCATGACGTCAGGCTTCAGCGCGAGGACTCCGGCACGCCGCGCTACGACCTCCGGGATGGCAAGGGCGTCACACAGCTCCAGATGGCTGGGGGCCGTCGCACCCTCCTGCTCGAACGGTTCGTCTGGTCGCTCCAGGGCTCCGAGGGGGAGGGTGGACAGCGACTGATCGACCCGACAGGGGGGCAGCATCTGCTCTGGAAGGACCCGACGGGGCTGGTGCTGCGGGAGCACGCCAACGGCACACGGGAGCTGCTCCGGTACGACGACGGGGGGCGGCTGTTGGCCAGCCTCCGCTGGAGGCTCACCCAGGATGGGATGCTCCATTCCCAGTGGGTCCGCTTTGATTACACGGCGGAGGGAGACCTCGCCGGCGCGTGGGACAGCGTGCGGGGCGAGACGCGCTACACCCTCGACGCGGAACATCGCCTGGTGCGTGAGGATGGGCCCCAGGGCTGCTTCGTGTATGCATATGACCCGAGCGGCAACCTGCTCGCCAAGCCAGGGCTGCTCCGTGTCTCGCTCCAGTCGGGAAATCGGCTGGCCGCCGCCAATGATGAGCGGTTCGTCCATGACCACCGCAACCACGTGGTCGAGCGGCATGCCTTCGATGGTGCGCGCACCCGCTATGCGTACGACAGCGCGGACATGTTGGTGCGCATCGATGATGCGCGGGGCGAGCCCTGGACAGCCGCGTACGATGCGCTGGGCCGGCGCATCCGCTGTGGCCGGGGCGCGGCGCAGACCTGGTTTCATTGGGAGGGGGAGCGGCTCGCGGCGGAGGTGTCTCCAGAGGGGCGACTGCGCGCGTATGGCTATGCGGCCCACGATGCCATCGTCCCCATTGTCTTCGTGGACTACGACAGCGTGGATGCCGCGCCGGCGCTGGGGCGCGTCTACACCGTGTTCAGCAATCAGGCGGGGGTGCCCTGCCGGGTGGAGGACGACAGCGGCCGGGGCGTGTGGTGGGCGACGTCCATCGAGCCCTACGGCCAGGTCCATGTGGCGCCCGAGTCCGAGCTGGAGCTGTGCCTGCGGCTGCCCGGGCAGTACCACGATGTGGAGACGGGGCTCTTCTACAACCGTTTCCGCTACTACGACCCTGTTCTCGGTCGCTATCTACAGAGTGACCCGCTGGGGCTCGCGGGAGGCCTCAACCTGTATGCCTATCCCGCCAATCCCCTGGTGCATTTCGATGTCCTGGGGTTGCAGCATTCCAAGCGCGGCAAGGCGAATCATGCGGGGGGCAACGACCCAGTCGAGGCGCTCGACGTCAGCTCATATGGCGACCAGACGAAGCGCTCGGTTCCATATGACCAGCTTCAAAATGACCACATCCCGTCGTTCGCCGCGTGTCGAGAGGCGGTTGAAAAAAAGATGGGACGTGAATTGGAGGATGATGAGGCCAGGGCGCTCAAGAACTATCTAACGTCCATCAGCGAACCCGATGATGTGCACCGACAGATAAGCCGCACCTATGGGGGCAAGAACAATGCCGACCAGATCGCGATGGATGCTGGGGACCTTCGCGAGGCGGCTCGCAAGGACATGGCCGCGATCCGCGAAGAGCTGGCCTCCCAATCCGGTAAGAGCCTGGAGGAGGTTGACGCTGCTTTCACCCAGTTGGACGCGCGGAATGAGGATATAGGCCTCTATGAGGAGGGGCTCGACACCTTCCTCACGAATGTAGGACTGCGCTGACCTCTCTGAACTGATGCATCTTTCGAGGAAATTCGATGGACCCACGCAAGCTTGGAGAACTCATCAACAAGCCGTACGAGTCGTCCGAAGTGCAGGCCTTCGTGAACACGCTAGGCACTCCGGAAATTGACAAGGAGTTGGGGGCTCCCAAAGGCATCTACTACATCTTCAAGCCCGAGGGGGTGACCCTGATCACCGCGAGCGCAACGAATCGGGTCAGCACCATCTTCTTGAAGGCCCCCCTGGCTGGAAAGCCGGGCTACTTGAAGCCTCTGCCCTATGGATTGAACTTCTCAATGTCGCGAGCGCAGGTGCTCCAGTCCGTCCGCGCGCCGGATGGCACAGAGTCATTCTATGATGCGTGGGAAGAGGGCTCGCACATCCTGCGCGTCGAGTACAAGCAAGGCGCCATCAAGATGGTCATCCTCATGGGAGGCTGATGCCCATGGCGGAGATAGAGAAGGTCCGAATCGAGTTGCTCTTCCCCCAATCGGCATGGAACTGGAAAGAGCGGCTGCTTGACGCCTTCGAGCAGCAGCCGAAACTCGCCCCCACTCATTGGGGAGAGAGCGAGCATCTGCGCCAAGTCTATGTCCGGGAGCAGCTTGTTCGCTTCGTCGACGAGGTCCGGACGAAGGATTTGCCGACCTTGCCGTCACTTCGGCGGGTGAAGACGCCTCGCTACGTGGCCACCTGGAGCCTGGGGGAAAAGGGGGCGGGGTGGTTGTTCGTCTTCAGCCAGATGCGGTTGCTTCCGGAGGACCCGGCCTTGCTCTTTGGCTTCGCAGAGCAACTCGCCGGAGTCTTGCCTGTCGAGTACGGACTCGTGGATCTCCAATTCAAGGATGCGCCCGCGGAGTGGTCGATAAACCGGGGCGCGCTCCAGCACTCCGACACGTATCTGGCGAATGGGCCGAATACGCTCTTCCCTCGGACCTTCCTGGGGCCGCGCCTGGTCGCGTTGATGGGCGGCGAGCAGGTGCTGCGCGCCAGTGGCGGCCGTGTTCAGCCGTGTGGGAATGGAGTCGTCAGGATGGACCTGCTCGATGCGCCCTGGACTGCCACGCCGCAAGTGCTCAAGGAGCGGCAGACCGAGCTGCTCGAGAAGCTGCGCCCGACTGGCGTCTTCGCGCGACAGGAAGGCCGCTTCTCCCAGCCCGGCGAGAGGTGGACGCCGCCCATCGCTGGGTAAAGGGAGCACGAGGCCACGGCGGACTCACTCGTCCTGGGCCAGCTCCATCAGCAGCTCCAGGTCCTCGGCGGCGTCCAGGCTCTCCAGCAGCTCCAGGTTCTCCACCACCTCGCGGTCCTCCTCGGACAGGGCCGTCGTGGGCCGGGTGGGCTTGGGCGACGGAGTCCTGGCGGGAGCCGGGGGGAGGGGAGCCTCCTCGGTGCGCGGCGTCTCGGACTGGCCCGCGCCCGATGCAGGCGGGGCCGCCATGAGCGCCAGGAACAACACCAGCGGCGCGGCGGGGCTCACCGGCGCCGCCTCTCGCGCACGCGCTCCCGCATCTCCTGGCGCTGCTCCGGCGTCATCTGCCGCCAGCGGCGCATGTTCTCCAGCAGCTGCTCGCGCCGCTCCGGGTTCTCCCGCAGGTAGGCCTTCATGCGCTGGCGCATCTCCGCGCGTCGCTCCGGGTCCATCTTCTTCAGCTCTCTCGCCTGTTCTCGCAGGGCCTGCCGCTCGGCGACGTTGAGCTTGCGCAGCTCGCGCTGATTGGCGCGCAGCCGCTCGCGCTCCTCGGGGGGCAGCTTGCGCCAGCGCTCCAGGTTGCCCCGGATGCGCGTCTGCTCGTCGCGGGGCATCGACTTGAACTCGCGCAGCTTCGCGCGCAGCGCCTCCTTCTGCTCCGGCGTCATCTTCTCGAAGCGCTCGGCGGCCGTCGCGGGACGCTCCGTCTCCGCGCGCGCGCGCGCGCCCGTCAGCAGCGAGAGCATCAGGCCCAGCGCCATCCACGTCCGGCCCGTCATTGCGCCACCTCCAACTCGTGGAGGCTCGCGACGACCTCCAGGTCCTCGGGGCTGTCGAGCCCCAACCACTCGTAGTCCTCGACCAGCTCCAGGTTCGCCGCCAGCTCCATCACCGCCGGGTCCTCCAGCTCCTCGGGCGCCTCGGGGCCCACGCCCACCACCAGCGCCAGCCCCACCGCCACGGCCAGGCCCGCCGAGGGCACCAGCACCGAGGGGCGCAGCAGCACGCTCAGCCGCTCCCACCACGGCACCGGCAGCGCCTCCAGCTTCGCCAGCACCGCGCGCCTCGTGTCCAGGGAGGGTACGAAGTCCGGCAACTCCGCCACCCTTGCCACCGTGTGGCGCAAGAGCGCCTCCGTCGCGCGGCACCCCGTGCAGCCGCCCAGGTGGGCCTCCACTTCCACGCGGCGGGCCGCGGGCAGCTCGCCGTCCACGTAGGCCGTGAGGTCTTCCTCGAAATGACAGCTCATGCCCTGCTCCTCGCGGGCACGGTGCCCGCCTGCAGCTCTTCAATCCTTCGCGCCACCGCCAGCGTCGCGCGGTGGATGAGGCTCTTCACCGCGGACTCGCTCGCCTCCAGCGCCTCCGCGATGTCCCGGTACGCCATGCCCTCGAAGCGGCACATGGTGAAGGCGGCGCGCTCCCTGTCGCTCATGCTCCGCAGCGCGTCTCCCACCGCTTGCTCCAGCTCGCGCCCCGCCAGCGCCTGGTCCGGCCTGTCGCCGTCCGGCCCCGCCATCTCCACGCCTCCTGTCTCCTCACCGTCCGGTGTCTCCGTGGACGTGTGGGCCACGCGGTACTCCCCGCGCCGTACTTCGTTGAGACAGTGATTGGTGGCCACCCGGAACAGGAACGTCTTGAAGCGCGCCGTCGGCTGGTACGCCTTCGCGTTGCGGTAGAGCTTCACGAAGATGTCCTGCGTCAGCTCCTCCGCCCGCTCCCTGTCGCCCACGAAGCGGAAGGCGAACCGCGCCACGCTCGCGTGGTAACGGTCGAACAGCCAGGCGAACGCCCGACGGTCCCCCGCGGCCACCTTCAGCATCGCCTGTGCGTCCGAATCCACGTCCACGGTCGACTACAACCCCGTCACCCACAAGAAGTTGCGGACACCCTCGCTTTGAACCGCGCCCGCCTCCGTGGATACAGTCACCGGGTGTCGGACGCCACGCGCAGCACACATTCGCCCATCCCCAGGCCCGACGAGGGCCCCGGTGAGGAGCGGCTGGCGGACCTCGCCGCCTGGGCCCCGCCTCCGTCCGAGGCGGCCAGCCGGCCCACGCCCCCCGTGGAGCTGCCCCTTCCCCTGCTGGTCCGGGTGGAGCAGGCCGTCAGCGCCTCCGAGGCGGACCGGCCCGAGGCCTCCTCGCGGCTCAACGAGGTCCTGGCGCAGCTGGCCAGCGGCGGCGGGGAGCGGCAGGTGGCGGACACCCTGCACCGGCTCCTCGACGGCGGGAGGCTGGACGGGCTGGTGGACGCCGAGGGGCGCTCCTGCCGCGCGGTGGCGGTGGAGGCGCTCCTGTCCCTGGGCTTCCCCTACGCCCTGGAAGTCGAACCCGACGACCTGAAGCACCTGCGCGCCAACGCCGCCGCCCGGCGGGGCAGCCGCAAGGGCCGCTTCGACTTCGGGCCTGGAGTGCCCGCCACGGTGCTCGCGGGTGGAGTGCTGGCCCAGGTCCTCGAGGAGGTGCTGCGGCCGGGCGCGGTCGAAGGCACGGTGACCTTGCAGGTGGGCCTGAGCGCGCTGGCGATGATGGCCTTGTGGCTTGCCCCTCCTCGCAGTCCCGTGTACCGGCTGGGCCTGGGCCTCCTGGCCCTCGTGTCGGGCTTCGGGTTGCTCCTGGCCCTGGGGTCGGGCGGCCACGCCGGTGCCCTGTGGGCGGGTGTGGCAGGGGGTGTGGCCGTCTTCCTGGCTGCCCTCCGCGAGAGCTAGCTGCCCGACAGGATGCAACACGGATGTCAGAGGGGTGGACTAGGGTCTACCCATCGCGTACTAAAAGCGCGTTCAGGTGAGCCGGGGTGGCTCGCCAATACAAGGAGCTGCGAGAAATGTCCGTGAATCAGGAGAAGGAAAAGGCGATCGAGCTGGCGATGTCCGCGGTGGAGCGCCAGTTCGGCAAGGGTTCAATCATGCGGCTCGGCAACGAAGAGCCCATGATTCGCGACGTCCAGGCCATCTCGACGGGCTCGATCTCCTTGGACATCGCCCTGGGCGTGGGCGGCGTGCCGAAGGGCCGCATCATCGAGATTTTCGGACCGGAGTCCTCCGGCAAGACGACGCTGTGCCTCCACATCGTCGCGGAGGCGCAGAAGCGCGGCGGCATCTGCGGGTACGTGGACGCGGAGCACGCGCTGGATGTCGGCTATTCGCGCAAGCTGGGCGTGCGCACCGATGACCTGCTCCTGAGCCAGCCGGACACCGGTGAGCAGGCGCTGGAAATCGCGGAGATGCTGGTGCGCTCGGGCGCCATCGACGTGCTGGTGGTGGACTCGGTGGCCGCGCTCGTTCCCAAGGCGGAGCTCGAGGGCGAGATGGGTGACTCGCACATGGGCTTGCAGGCCCGTCTGATGAGCCAGGCGCTGCGCAAGCTCACGGGCACCATCGCGAAGAGCCAGACGTGCGTCATCTTCATCAACCAGATTCGCATGAAGATTGGCGTGATGTTCGGCAACCCGGAGACGACGACGGGCGGCAACGCGCTGAAGTTCTACGCGTCGCAGCGCCTGGACATCCGTCGCATCGGCGCCATCAAGAACGGCGACAACGTGGTGGGCAGCCGCACCCGCGTGAAGGTCGTGAAGAACAAGGTGGCCCCTCCGTTCAAGGAAGTCGAGTTCGACATCATGTACGGCACGGGCATCTCCCGTGAGGGCGACCTCATCGACCTGGCCTCCAACGACAACATCGTGGAGAAGAGCGGCAGCTGGTTCTCCTTCAACGGAGAGCGCATCGGCCAGGGCCGTGAGAACGCGAAGGACTACCTCCGGGAGCACCCGGAGGTGGCGAAGGAGATCGAAGCGCGCGTGCTGGAGAAGTACGGCATCGCGAAGGGCGCGGGTGGTGCCGCCGCTCCCGCCGCGGAGGAGGCTCCCGCCGAGGCCGCCACCGAGAAGCGCCAGCGCGTGAAGGCCGTGAAGTGAGTCGGTGATGGCGGCTCCTCGCGAGCTGCCTCTCGACACGTCGTGCGGGGCTGTCCTCTCCAACCGAGGGCAGCCCCTTCGTGTTTCATGCGCGCGGCGTGAGTCGGCTACGGCGCCAGGTGCTGACACGGTGCGTTGTGTCAGATGCGTGGCGGGGATGTTTCCGGAGTGATGGATGGGGGCCGTAGACTCTCGCGCGCGGGTCCTTCACCCGCGCCCCCATTTCGGGAGTCCCGCCTTGTTCGACAGATTGAAGCGTCGCAGCTTCTTGCAGGCCGTGGTCGCCGTCGCGGCAAGCACCTCATTCGGCTGTTCCGACGACAACGACACGCCGTCCAGTGACGGTTCGAAGTACTTCCCCCAGTCCATCTGCTCGGGAGATCCGCGTCCGGACAGCGTGGTGTTGTGGGTGCGCGCGGTGAACCCCGACAACGCGGGCGCGGATGCGACGGTGCGGTTGGAGGTGTCGACGAGCGAGACCTTCGGCAGCCTGTTCCTGGACCGGAGCTTCACGGCGCTGGCGGCCAATGACCATGCGCTGAAGGTGAAGGTGACGAACCTGTCGTCGCGCACGACGTACTACTACCGCTTCACCCTGGAGACGGGCGGGCAGAAGTACACGACGGCGACGGGGCGCACCCGCACGGCGCCGGCGGCCGGGGACGACGTGGCGGTGAAGTTCGCCTTCGCCAGCTGCCAGGACTACATCGGCCGTTACTACAACGCGTGGCAGCGGCTCTTGCAGCTCGACGAGGACCTGGACTTCGTCGTGTTCCTCGGTGACTACGTCTACGAGACGACGGGTGACCCGTCGTTCCAGTCGGGCGGCGACACCCGGGCGGTGTTGTTCAGCGAGCCGGAGAAGGCGCTGAAGGTGGGCACGGGGCTGACGGCGTTCTTCGCGGCCAACTCGCTGTCCAACTACCGCGACCTCTACAAGACGCTGCGCACGGACAAGGTCATCCAGAAGGTCCACGAGCGCTACCCGTTCATCGTCATCTGGGACGACCACGAGTTCTCCGACGACAGCTGGGGCGCCAACGCCACGTACCTGGATGGGCGCGCCCCGGAGCTGCAACTGGAGCGCAAGCAGAACTCGGAGCGGGCCTTCTTCGAGTACATCCCGCTGGACAACGGGAACTCGGCGGAGGGCGCCATGGACCCGGCGGCGGCGCCGGTGTACCCGAACACGCTCGTCTACCGTGACTTCGAGTTCGGCAAGGCGCTGAAGCTGGCGGTGGCCGACTACCGCACCTTCCGTCCGGACCACCTCATCCCCGAGGACGCGTACCCGGGTCGGGTGGCGGTGTCCGCGCAGGTGCTGGGCGCGGTGCTCCCGGGTCTGCCCGCGCCGGTGCAGGCGCTGCTCCAGTCGGAGACGTTCGCCTACGTGGACATCGACGCGGCGGAGAACGCCGTGCAGAAGGCGGTGCTGCAGGGCGCGTACGTGCAGCAGGCGATGGGCGCGGGCCTCACCCAGGCGGAGGCCACGGAGAAGGTCGGGGTCTGGGTGAAGGGCGGGCAGTCGCTCTTCTACGTCAACCAGGTGTTGGCGGCGGTGAACGCCGGGCGCGTGGCGGCGCAGCAGCCGGCGATTCCGCTGCTCTCCGCGGCGGGCGCGCCTCGGGGCCTGGCCTACGTGCACATGGGCAAGGCGGGCCTGTTCGGCATCCAGGGCTCGCGCTACATCGTGGTGAAGCCCATCTACGACTTGTTCGCGGCGCTCACCTACGCGGGCTCGCGGGGCGCCACGGAGGACGTGCTCGGTCAGGCGCAGCAGGCGTGGCTCCAGACGCAGCTGCAGGCGACCAACACCTGGAAGATTGTTGTCAGCTCCGTGTCGATGACGTCCATGGTGTTCGACCTGACGGCGAAGACGGACATCGGCGAGGCGACGCTGCGGCAGGCGTTCTACTTCAGCGTGGATCAGTGGGACGGCTTCCCCACGAAGAAGCAGGAGCTGCTGAAGTTCGTCCGGGACAACCAGGTGAAGAACGCGATGTTCATCTCCGGCGACATCCACGCGTCCTTCGCGTCGGAGGAGTCAGGGGTGCCCACGCTGACGGCGCCCGCGATTACCTCCGGCTCCATCAAGGAGCTGGCGGGCCTGGCCGTCATCGGCGCGGGCTACGCTCCGAACAGCCCCATCTACAAGTACGTCGTCACCGAGCTGAACGAGTCGCTGATGGCCTCCAACCCGGGCATGCGCTACGTGAATGGCGACGCGCACGGCTTCGTGGTGATGGAGCTGAAGGGCTCGCAGGCGCTCGCGTCCTACCACCTCATCCCGAGCTCCGAGGTGGCGAAGAACTACGCGTCGCGCGCGGACGGTGAGCTGGCGGCGAAGTTCACCCGCGTCGACTTCCGCATCGAGAACGGGACGATTACGAAGCTCTGATGCCGTGACACGCCCCCTCGCCACGCGAGGGGAGTGACGAGGGCCGCGCCGGGAGCATGGCTGATGCTCCGGTGGCGGCCCTTCGTGTTGCCGTCCTATCGTGCGCGGGCCATGAGTGCCTCCGACCTCCGCCTCGTTCCCGCCCGGCCCGAGCATGTGGACTACTGGATATCGCTCCGTGCGGAAGCCGCCGCGCGGCGCTACGTGGACACCGAGGAGGACTCGTCGGAGACGTTGGTGAAGCGCATCCTGGAGGCCAGCTCGCTGGAGGAGCCTCGGGCGAAGGGGTTTCGCTGGTTCGTGCGCTACGGGGACGCGTGGGTGGGCACGGTGTCCGCGCGGGACGTGTCGCGGGAGCATGGCCGGGCGCAGCTAGGCTACATGATGTCGGAGGCGTACCACGGGCGCGGGTTGGGCTCGCGGGCGGTGGGGATGATGCTGGAGCGCCTCTTCAGCCTGCCCTTCCTGCAGCGGGTGTGGCTGACGACGCTGTCGGAGAACCAGGGCTCCCAGGGCGTGGCGCGCAAGCTGGGCTTCACGATGGAGGGGACGATGCGCGGGCACTCCCTGCTGCGGGGGGAGCGCAAGGACCAGCAATATTGGGGATTGTTGCGCTCTGAGTGGGAGTCTCGACAGCGCGGGTGACGTGCGCTGGGAGCCGCGTGGGGACCGGGTTATAGAAGTGGCGTCATGCACGCCTACGCCGCTGAGTTGTCGCAGGAGCTGGGCCTCCGGCCCGAGCAGGTGGACCGCACCCTGGCGCTGAACGCCGAGGGGTCCACCGTTCCCTTCATCGCGCGCTATCGCAAGGAAGTCACAGGAGGCCTGGATGAAGTTCAAATCCAGACCATCCTCGACAAGGCCTCCGAGCGCACCGAGCTGGACTCGCGCCGCGACACGATTCTCCGCTCCGTCGAGGAGCAGGGGAAGCTGACGCCGGAGCTGGCGAAGGCGCTCAAGGCCGCGAAGACGCGCACCGAGCTGGAAGACCTGTACCTGCCGTACAAGCCCAAGCGCCGCACGCGCGCGGCGATTGCGCGAGAGCGCGGGCTGGAGCCCCTGGCGGACCTCCTGTGGAAGCAGGAGGGGAAGCGGGGCGAGGACGCGGACTCGAAGGTGCGTCCCTTCATCAACGCGGAGAAGGAAGTTCCAGATCTGGCGGCGGCGCTGGCGGGCGCGCGCGACATCTGCGCGGAGCGGGTGAGCGAGGACGCCGGCCTGCGCCGCTCGACGCGCGAGGTGTGCGCGAAGCGGGGCACGCTGCGCTCGGACGTGGTGCCCGCGAAGAAGAACGAGCCCACCAAGTTCGAGAACTACTACGGCCACGAGGAGCCCCTGTCCCAAGCCCCGTCGCACCGCGTGCTGGCGCTCTTGCGCGGTGAGGAGGAGGGCGTGTTGAAGGTGAAGCTCAACATGCCGGATGACGAGGTGAAGACGCTGCTCGGCGGGCGCGTGGTGACGAGGCCTCAGTCCCTCTTCGCCTCGGAGCTGCGCGCCGCGGTGGATGACAGCTGGGAGCGGCTGCTGGGGCCGTCGCTGGAGTCGGAGCTGCGCGCGGAGCTGAAGGAGCGCGCGGACAAGGGCGCCATCGGCGTCTTCGGGGAGAACCTGCGGCACCTGCTGCTCACGGCGCCCGCGGGGGCTCGCGCGGTGCTCGCGTTGGACCCGGGCCTGCGCACGGGCATCAAGCTGGCCATGCTGGACAACACGGGCAGCGTGGCGGAGACGGTGACGCTCTACTCGGAGCGCAGCGCCGACGAACGTGTCCGCGCGGCGAAGCTGTTGTCCGCCGTGGTGCAGAAGCACAAGCCGGAGCTCATTGCCGTAGGCAACGGGACGGGCAGCCGCGAGGCGGAGACCTTCGTGCGCGACACGCTCAAGGCCCTGGGCTCGCAGGTGCCGGTGGTGTCGGTGAGCGAGCAGGGCGCGTCCATCTACTCGGCGTCCGAGGTGGCCCGTGACGAGTTCCCTGACCTGGACGTCACCCTGCGCGGCGCGGTGTCCATCGGTCGGCGCTTGCAGGACCCGCTGGCGGAGCTGGTGAAGATCGACCCGAAGAGCATCGGCGTCGGGCAGTACCAGCACGACGTGGACCAGGGGCTCTTGAAGAAGAAGCTGGGCGAAGTCGTCGACTCGTGTGTGAACGCGGTGGGCGTGGATGTGAACACCGCGTCACCGCAGTTGCTGGAGCACGTGTCAGGCGTGGGGCCGTCGCTGGCGAAGAAGCTGGTGGCGCACAGGGCCTCGAAGGGGCGCTTCACCACGCGTCGCGAGCTGCTGAAGGTGAGCGGACTGGGGCCCAAGACGTTCGAGCAGGCGGCGGGCTTCCTGCGCGTGCGCGGGCCGGAGCCGCTGGACTCGAGCGCGGTGCACCCGGAGCGCTATGCGGTGGTGGAGCGCATGGCGAAGGACTTGGGCGTGGAGGTGGGCTCGCTCGTGGGGAACGCGACGCTGGTGCGCCAGATTGACCCCAAGCGCTACCTGGGCCCGGACCTGGGCGAGATGACGCTGAAGGACATCCTCGCGGAGCTGGAGAAGCCGAGCCGGGACCCTCGCGGCGACTTCTCCGCGCCGGTGATGCGCGATGACCTGCGCACGCTGGAGGACGTGAAGGAGGGCATGGTGCTCCAGGGCGTGGTGACGAACGTCACCGCGTTCGGCGCCTTCGTCGACGTGGGCGTGCACCAGGATGGCCTCGTGCACGTGTCGCAGATTTCGACGAAGTTCGTGAAGGACCCCTCCGAGGTGGTGAAGGTCGGCGACCGGCTGACGGTGCGCGTGCTCACCGTGGACTTGCAGCGCAAGCGATTGGCGCTGTCGGTGCGCGCGGTGCAGGAGGGCGGGGCGCCGCAGCCTTCGGGCCGACCCGCCGTGGGTGGCGCGTCGGGCGCGGGGCGGATGACGGACCGGGGCGGAGGCGGCGCACGCCCCTCGGGTCCGGCGGGTGGTGGCGGCAAGAGCGCTTCAGGCGGGCAGGGCGCGGGCTCCCAGTCCGGTGGACAGCGGCCGGGCTCGGGCGGTGGCGACAAGGACAAGAAGGGCCCGGAGCCGTTCAACAACCCGTTCAAGAACCTCAAGCGCTGAGCGCTGTCCGCGCGGCACACCCCGCCCGAACGGTGGCGGGGTGTGTGTCGCCGAACGGAGCCTGCGCTCGACTGTCGCGAGGTGCCGACAGCGCGGAGGCAGGCCGTATCACCGCGCTAGTATTTGCCCCAGCAAGAGGCCAGGGCCCCACTGAAGCCACGGGCGCGACAGTAGGCTTGAGCCTCGGGGGCGCAGTCCCAGTAGTCGATGCTCGACGCATCTCCGACGGGATACCAACGGCTGAGGTTGTCATCACAGTCCGCCATGCAAGTGGCGCGGGTGCTGTAGGTGGTGCACATCGCTGACGCGCTGACGGAGTTCTCGGTCTCCTCGGCGGCCTCCGGTGTTTCCCCTTCCATTCCACCGCACGCGGAAACAGCCAGGGTGAGCACTGCCAGGGTGAATCGCCTTGCGAGACGCATGGGCACTCCTGTCGGGCTACGAGAGAAGGCCGGCATGTGAGAGCGGTTGGAATGAAATCACAAGCCCTCCACGGGTATGGCGAGGGCGCGTGTCGCGCCTTGCGTCAATCGAGCGGGAACTCGCGCACTTCTTCAGCGAGCCGTTGGATTCGCGCGAGCCGCCGCGCGTAGCGGTCCGTGCCGTTGCGTGTGTCGAAGCGCGTGGCGATGTCCTTGGCCTGCTTGAGCATCCACGCGTGCAGCGCCTTCACGTCGTAGCCGCCGTCGGCGCGGTGCTCGGGGAACGCCTGGGTCAGCCGCAGGCTCACCACGTCCCGGTCTCCTGCGGCCTTGACGCGCTCCAGCAGGAACGTGGCCGCCACGAGGAAGACGAAGCGGTCGTTGAAGCTCCCGTGGTCCAGCGTCCACTCCAGGTGCTTCTCCAGCAGCGCCAGCCCCCGCGCCAGGTTCCCCGTCAGCGCGAGGAACTCGATGTGGTCACCCATCGTCGCCAGGAAGTCGCGGTTCTTCGACGTCAGGCTGTAGCCCCGGCGATGCATCTCCGCCGCCCGCTCCAGCTCGCCCAGCTTGAACAGCGGATACAGGAGCGTGCCCAGCGTCAGGTGCGGAATCTCCGCGCACCTCACCCGCCCGTCCAGGATGGGCTTCGCCTTGCGCAGCGCCTGCTCCCACTCGCCCTTCTCGACGTGGTGGTCCAGCTCGTCGTCCAGCTCGCACGCGCGGCAGTCCGTCAGGTGGTCCCGGGGCGCCGCGAGCCAGGCGGCCCACAGCCGGTCCACCTCCGCCGCGTCGTCGCCCATGTCCCGCGTCGTCTGGTAGCGCAGCTTCAGCGCCGAGCGCTTCCCGGCATCCACCTTGGTGAAGCACTGCTCGATGTCGTCCAGCGCGTCGGTGATTTGTTTGCGCGAGATGTGGGGGAACTCCTTGATGCGCCCCACCACCCACTTCTGCTTCCAGAGCAGGCCCTCCGGCTCGAAGCGCTCCGGGTCCTTCTTCTGCTGGCCCCGGCACCACGCGAAGGCCACCAGCGCCTTGTCCGGATAGCCCCCGAAGGTCGCCGCGTCGATGAGGTCGTCGCGGAGCTGATAGCCCAGGTCCACGTCGCCGTGGGAGTCGGCCATCCGCACCGCCTCTTCCAGGAGCTTCACCTTGCTCTCGCTCGACTTCTGCCGGCCCGCGCGGTCCCACAGCGCCTGGGCCTCCTCGCGCCAGTCCCCGGCCATCAGTGCAGCCCTCCCGAGCCCACGCCGCCGTCACCCTCGCCGCCGCCCGTGCCCCCCGTGCCGAGCTGCGCGGAGATGAGCCCCAGCAGCCCCTGGTTGAGCAGCGTCATCTCCTGCGCGTTCAGCGGGTGCTGACCCAGGAGCAGCGCCTGCACGTAGAGCATCTCCACCGACAGCTTCATCATGTTCCGGTCCGTCACCGCCGCCAGCCGCCGCACCACCGGGTTGTGCAGGTTGAAGCACAGCTGCGCCGGCTCGCCGCCCGCCGCCGCCATGACGCCCTCCAGCACGCTGGCGTAGAGGTCGTCGGACTCGTCGCGCGCGCGCTCGGCGTCACGTCGGAAGGAGCCCTCCTCGTCCGCGCTGTAGAGCGTGGGCACCTCCGCGGGGAAGAACTTCTTCACCACCACGCCGCAGTGGAACGGGGCCAGCACCTGCTCGGCCGTGCGCAACAGCGGGAAGACCGCGTCGCGCTCGTCCATCGACAGCTCCTCGAAGCTCTGCGGCAGGTCCGCCGCGGAGAAGGGCTCCACCTGCGCGCCCTCCACCACGTGCGGCAGCTTCTCCAACAGCGCCGCGTCGTGCGTGTACGCCGCGTTGATGATGCACAGCCCCTGCGCCCCCGCCACGCGCGCCACCTGACGAAACCCGTCCAGCGTCGCGGTGAAGCGCACCACCGGGTACGCGCGCCGGTAATCCGCCAGCGTCGTCACCCCCAGCGACGTCTCGAACGGCAGCCAACCGATGACGAGCCGGTAGAAGTCGTCGTCGTCCAGCGCCAGGGCCTTGATGCTCAAGCCGTGCAGGCCAATCAGCCGCTGCAAGGCGCGAGGGTCCTCGTGCGCCAGGTCCACCAGGTACTTGCGCAGCCCGTGGCCCAGCGCCTCGCGGGCCTGGGCGAGCGCGCCGTCCTCGTAGAAGGACTCGCGGCTGGCGGTGGGGCGCAGCGCGTTGGCGTTCACCACGCACTTCACGAAGAACGCCCACTCCGGCAGCAGGTTCTCCGCGCTCTCCGACAAGAGCATGTGTTTCAGGTACACGCGGTGCTTCTGCTTGGCGTTGAAGTGGGGCGACGCCGGCAGCACGAAGGCCACGCCGTCCACGTCTCCCGCCTGCGAGCGCAGCGGGATGCAGTCGATGAAGTCCGTCTCGAAGACCTCGCGCCCGTACTCCAGCATGGCCTTGCGTCGCTCACCGGCGCTCTCGTAGTCGCGGCGCCAGGGCGGACCATCCAGGTCCAGCCGCTCCTGCTCCGCGCCCACGGTGAGCTGGATGGGGAAGGGCAGTAGCCCGCCGTAGTGACGACCGAGCTGCCGCAGCCGCTCCGGGGCGAACCACTCCACCATGTCCGCGCGGGCCACGAGGAACACCTGGGTGCCCGGGCGCTCCAGCGGGTGCTCGGACACCTGCACGGCGTACGTGCCGTCGTGCCGGCCGCGCCACTCCAGCGTGCGTCCGTCTCCGCGCGCCGAGCGCGTCACCAGGAGCAGCTCGTCGCACACCATGAAGCAGGACAGGAGGCCGATGCCGAACTGGCCGATGAAGTCCTTGCGCCGGTCTTCCAGCGCCTCGCGCTTGGAGGACTCGCCGATGGTGGCCAGGAAGCGGTGGATTTCTTCTTCCGTCAGTCCGACGCCGTCATCGCTGAAGACGAGGGTGGGAGGCCCGCCGTCCTGTTTCTCCACCAGCTCCAGGCGGACGGTGCCTTTGTGTTCCGGTTCCAGGTGCTGCCGGGCGCGGATGGCGTCGGTGGCGTTCTGGAGCAGCTCTCGGAGGTAGACACCCGGGGAGCTGTAGAGGTGGTGGGACAGGAGGTCGATGACCCCGCGGAGGCTGACTTGGAATCGGTGGTCCACGGCTGTCCCGACGTTAGCCCACGGGATGGCCCGGGCGGGGAAGGAACCTCGTGGGGTTTTTCGAGATTGCGGCGCCTCGCCCGCCGGGGCATCTGTTGTCCTCGGGGCAGGCGATACACACAGGCCCTTGAATGGCCGCCCGGACAGTGCCAAGCGGCGGCTCGGCTGGGGCGTGCCGTGAGGGCACCCCGGCCTCACGTCGTGATTCTTTGAACCCGAGAGAGGACAACCAACCATGCGGAACGAGCTCGTGGCAGTCGCTGTGGGTGCGCTGTTGACGTTCGCGGCGGAGGCCCAGGCGCAGGACGCCGCCGCGCCGAAGAAGGCGGAGGCAACGAAGGCTCCGGCCGCGGCCAAGGGCAAGACGGAGGTGACGTGGTGGGGCCACGCGGCCTTCATCATCCGCACCCCGGGCGGCGCGGTGATTGCCATCGACCCGTGGCTCACCAACCCCAAGGCGCCCAAGGACGCCGCGCAGCCGGAGGCGCTGGACGCCATCCTCGTCACCCACGGCCACTTCGACCATGTCGGCGAGACGAAGGCGCTGGCGCAGAAGACGGGCGCGAAGGTGTTCGGCTCCTTCGAGCTGGTCAACCTGCTGGGTCTGCCGGAGGCGCAGGCGGTGGGCGCCAACGCGGGCGGGACGTTCCAGGTGAAGGACGCCACCATCCATCTGGTGGAGGCGGTGCACTCCAGCAGCTACCAGGCGGACCCCAAGGGCCCGTCGCAGTACGCGGGCGCGCCGCTCGGGTACGTGATTCAAGTCGAGAAGGGTCCCACCCTGTACCACGCGGGTGACACCGGGCCCTTCGCGGGCATGGAGGTCATCGCCACCCAGTTCAAGCCCACCGTGGCGATGCTGCCCATTGGCGGGCACTTCACCATGGGCCCCGCGGAGGCGGCGCAGGCGGCGCGGCTGTTGAAGGCGCAGACGATTGTCCCCATGCACTACGGCACCTTCCCGCTGCTGCAGGGCAACCCGGACGCGCTCAAGGGCGAGCTGAAGAAGCTGCGCGGCGCGGCGAAAGTCGTGGACCTGGAGCCCGGGAAGTCCACGGCGCTGTAGGTCGGGCCTACCGTCGGGGGCGGCACTCTTCCGGGGGCGTAGAAGTCCCGGTTCTGCCGCCGCTGACTCCGGGCGGTCAATCCTCCGTGGGGTGGGTGGAATCCCGGAGGCGGGTGGGTTACATCCGCCGGACCGTCATGGGGCGGGTCCGGGGGTGTTCCGGTGTTGGATTTCAGCAAGGCGGGGTGGCTCACTCCGCTCCTCAATGAAGCGGTGGCGGCCCATATGGGCACGCCTGCTTCGGAGGAGACTGCCTTGCACCTGGGCTCGGGTCGCGCTCGGGCCCGGGCGTACCTGCGGCGCACCCTTCGCGCCAGCGGGCTCTTGTACGGCACTCCGGCGGACCCTCCCGCGCCCCTGGATGCGGGGCCGGACACGGAGTTCCAGGCCCGGGCGATGGAGGAACAGCTCTTCCACGCGGTGCTGCGGACGCTGGCGATGTTGGCGCTGGAGCTGGCGCGGCACGTGGGGGCGCCGGCCGGGCCTCGGGGTGAGCAGCTCCTGGTGCTCTTCTCGGTGCTGTCCGGGGAGCTGGAGCTGGCGTCGACGCTGGCCGAGCAGCTCGCGGCGGGCAAGCCGGTGACGAGGCGGCAGGTGGCGAAGGTGGAGGTGGCGCTGCGCAAGCGCGAGCCCACGCTGGCCGGAGACCCGGTGTACGGGCTGGTGCTGCACAACGGCGCGCAGTACGCGGATGCGCAGTTGTTCTGCCGGCAGGCCATCGACTACTTCGCCAGCGGGCGGTTGTTGAAGGAGCAGGTGCGGCGGCGCTCGGACTTCGCGGCGAAGCAGAAGGCGCTGCTGGTGGACGTGCTGACGGGGCTGGCGTGTGTGGACCGGCAGCCGAGCACGCCCGCGCGGCGGGCCATCCTCAAGCAGGTGGAGGACTTGAAGCTGCCCGCGGCGATGGCGTCCGAGCTGAAGGCGGCGGTGAAGCAGTCCTTCGAGCGACGGCGCTCCGTGCGGGACGTGGTGCGCCAGGTGCGCAGCGTGGACATGCGGCACTTCCTGCTGGAGCAGACGCTGCTGGCGGCGCTGGTGGATGGGCGGCGGACGCGGCGCGAGCGGGCCTTCATCGACGAGCTGGCGGACGCGCTGCATGTGCCGAAGGAGGAGCTGCGGCGGCTGGAGCTGGAGATGGCGGAGTTCTACGCGCGCCACCGCTCCATCGTCGACGTGTTCACCGTGAGGGATGCGGCGAGCGCGATGGGCGACGACATGGTCGCCGGCATGCAGGAGACGCTGGAGAAGAACTTCTACCGGCTGATGCAGGAGGTCCGCGAGACGGGCGACCTGGCGGTGCTGGTGACGAAGCTGGCGCGGCGGCAGAAGCTCACGGAGGACGAGCGGCACCGGATGCGCGCGCAGCTCATCGACGTGGCCAAGGCGATTCCAGCGCTCGCCATCTTCGCGGCGCCTGGGGGATTTTTGCTCCTGGCCGCGCTCGCCAAGGTGTTGCCGTTCAGCCTGCTGCCCAGCTCGTTCCAGGACGAGGCGCCTGTGCCTCTCTCGGACGACGCGGAGGACTACGGGCCGGAGCGCGAGGCGGGGTAGGGACAGAGCAAGACGTGGGCCTCGCCTCCACGTCAGCCGCGCTCGTTCATCCCCGGCCTTTTCGGACAGAGAACGTCATCGTCGTCCTTGATGTACCCCAGCAGGAACTCCTCCAGGGTCCCCAGCGGAAACCGGGGATCGTCGCCACTCTTGGTGCCCAGGACGAGGGACACGTATCCCTTCCAAGGCCCTGACACCCACAGCGCGTACCACCACGACTCATGAAGGTAGTCGGCGAAGATGACCGACGCCTCCGTGGCGTTGCAGCCGTACCCGGCGTCCCGCAGCACATCGGCGGTCGCACGAAGCTCCCTGGGCAGCCAGAAACGAAACCCCAGGGAATCAGCATCCGTTGGAAGCCCGGCGGTGCGGAGGAACGCCTCGTATTCTTCCGGAAGGACGCCAGGAAGTGATCGCCAGGCGTCCACGAGTTCCTTCATCACAACTGGCTGGACGTCGAGGTACCGCTCCAGCCAGTGCTGCCGAACCTGTGTTGCGATATCCGTTATTTCGGCCATGGCTCATCAATCCGATTCATCAACTGCACCCAGTGCCTCCCGTCAGGCAGGGTGCCATAGTGAGCATCCACGTGGTGCGTTCACCGCTTGAGACCGGGTGACGCTCAGGATGCTCCAAGTGATGGTGGTTGGAGAGGAGGATGTCGTGATGGAACTGGCTTTCGTCGTCAAGCTCAAGGACGGCATCGACCTCTTGCTCCTTGCCGAGCCCGGCCTGGACAAGGGCGGCAACGTGACGTTCGACAAGGCTGGGAAACAAGCGACGTTTTCTTTGGCCAAATTCGCCGCCGAGCCCGAACGAGAGATTGACCTCGACTCTACCGAGTTGTCCGACGAGCAGCGTACGGCCTATGTGGCGTACTGGGCTCAGCGAGATCTTTCCTCAGGCGATGACAGCGAAGTCAAAAACTCCTGGCGCACGCGAAGCGGCATCCATTCCGGAATGATGCGGAGAGGCGAGGGGGTGGCTCCCTTCAGAAGGGAACCTATGCGTTGGGGCCACTCACGGACATGCTCCGTACTTGGCTGGAGCGCGATGTCACCGAGGATGTTGTCGGAGAGATTGGAATCTATGGTGGTGCAGTGTGGCTACGTTCGTCCGTTCCCGACAAGGATACGGGAGAGCCAATTCCATTCGCGGTCCATGCCGATTCGCGTGCCTGGGGTGTAGCCCTCTTCCTCGCGTTCGTGATCCGTTGTGGTGGCACAAACCATGTCCGTGCGAGGCGAAGCGCGGGCCAGACCATGCTCGTGTCGCGCGATGGAGCGCGGGAGTTTTACAGCGGTCGCTACTTTTACTTTTCGCAGTCCCACTGATGCTACCAGCCCTTGATCCCCGCGAACTGCCGGCCGAGGTGCAGAACCTGTCAACGTGAATGATGCAGCGGCGCACTGCACGGTGGCCAGCCGCCGTGTCCGTCGAGCATGAGCGGCCAGCAGGCGCACCGGCCGCTCCGCGAACGTGCGGCGGGAGAATTCCGGGTTTCGACAGCAGAAGCGCCGCAGACGCAGCTCGAGTTGCACGACGCGCCCTGCGGCGGGCAGATCTGACGGGCGTTGGACGTAGCTACCGTGCACTGCGGTACTGGGTGTCTGGCAGGAGGGGTATCGTGCTCCAGTGCCATCCATGCGCACCCCGAGGACGACTCCCGCCGCGCTACCATGGGCCACCCGGTCCACCGACACCTAGGAAGTGGGTACAGCGTTTCCATGCCCAGGATGTATTCGCCCCGCTGGTAGCTTGCCGCGTCTGTCTACTCCCCAGAAGGGAGCTACACGAAGTGCGGGAAAGCCCACGGAAGCGGGGGACTCTCACAGACCCCGGGGACGATACTCCACAGGCTTGTGACTCAGGGCATGTGATGCCATTGAGAACTCAACCATGCAGAAGCCATCTCGATACTTCAGGCTCAAGCCAGCAATGCAGAGCGGGAAATGGTCCCTGGACGAGCCGCTGGACGAACAAGGCCGCGAGCCGGAGGACTTCAGGGAATTTACGTCGGGACGACCCGTGCAGGTCTCTGGCCGCTTGGCGATCCCCATCGACGAGCCTGGAAGGTGGTTGGACTACAGCACGGCGGGCGCTGGCATGACTCCCGTTGTCCACGTCAGGGTGGCCACCCTCTTCGCGGAGTTGGCCCCCGATGACGTGCAACTGATACCCGTGGATGTCAAAGGTTGCCCGGATGAGTACCTGATTCTCGTGGCGACACGGCTTGTCCGGTGCATCGACGACGAGGCCTCGGAAGAGGTGCTGTATTGGAAGCCCGAGGATGAGCGGGCGGAGAAGCTCGGCCAATACCGAAGCGTCTATGGACTGCGGATTGACCGCTCGAAGGTGGGTGACGCCAAGGTGTTCCGCACCTGGGGATGGTCCGGAGTTCTCATCGTCTCGGAGGACATCAAGGCTGCCCTCGAGCGCGCGAAGGTCTCCGGAGCGGAGTTCGAGGAAGTCTGAACCCCGTCAGCCCTCACGAGCCTTGCGCCGGTACTCGCCTGGAGGCACTCCCATCTCCCGCCGAAAAGCCCGATTGAAGGCGAACTCGGACTCGTAACCCACGCGGCCCGCGATGGCCGCGAGCCCGTCCTGTCCCTCACGCAGCGCGTGCGCGGCCTCCTGCATCCGAAGCCGCGTGAGGTACTCATGAGGCGCCACGCCCACCTCGCTCGCGAAGCGCCGCGCGAGGGTCGCCCTGGAGGTCCCCGAGCGCCGCGCCAACTCGCCCACGGTCCAACTTCGCCCCGGCTCCGCGTGCATCCAGCCCAGGGCGCTGGCGAGCGTCCGGTCACCGAGCGCCCCCAACCAGCCCGCGCCGCCCGGCGGCTGCGCGTCCGCCCAGGCACGAAGCACCTGCACCAGGAGGATGTCGAGCAACCGGGAGATGATGACCGAGGCGCCCCTCTCTCCCCGCTCGTACTCCCGTTCGAGCAGCGACACCGTGGGCAACAGGGCGCGCGCGTCCTCGGAAGCACCGCGCAGGTGGACCCGCTCGGGAAGCAGCCGCAACACGGGATGCGCCCCCGGCTCGTCGAACGCGAAGAAGCCGCAGAGCACCCGCGACTCCACTCCGGACCCTCCCAGCACATACGAGGAAGCCCCTTCACCCCGTGTCGCCAGCCACTCCTCCACCTTCACCTTGGGGGTGCGGGGTGAGTCCGCCATGGCATGCCCGTCGCCGCGCGGCAGCAGCACGACATCTCCAGGTCCCAGCGCGACGGCGTCCCGGCCCTGCGTGAGGTGACAGGAACCCGCGATGACCATGTGCACGGTCGCCGTGGCCGTGGGAGCAAAGCGCAGTCCCCAGGGAGCCCGCGCCACGGTGCGGCAGTAGAGCTGCCCTCGCAGACGGGTTCGCTCGAGGATCTGCCCCAGCAGGTCGGAAGCATGCGAGAGGTCCATGCCCTCGACGCTAGCAGCGGGCTGTCCCCAGCGCTCGCGCCCTGAGCGTTTCAGACAAAAGGTTGAGCCATCCGCGAATGGCGTCTCAGAGGCCAGCACGTCACATTCCCAGACATGAACGACACCCGCGCTTCAGCTGGAGGCCTCATGAACCCGAACCCAACGCAGTTGCCCTGGAAGCTCACCTCCCCGACGGCCTTGTTCACCTTGCTGCTGGGCGCCTTCATGCTGTTCCTCAGCCTCCGGGCCGCGCTGGACCCGATAAGCGCGGCCAGGGGCTTTGGTCTGCCCGACTCCGGGAGCGAGGTCATCCCCTGGCTGTACGTCAAGGCGGGCAGGGACTTCGGCCTGGCACTGGCGATGTTCGCCCTGGTGGCCATCCGACAGCGACAGGCCGCGGGTGTCTTCGTCTTCGCCTGCATGGTGATGCCCACCGTGGACGCGCTGACCGTATTGCATGGCGGCGCCTCGCTCGCCTTCGCGCTCGCGGTCCATGGAAGCGCGGCGGCCTACGGCGCCTTGCTGGCCGCCGCGCTGCTGCGCCCCCAGAAGGTCACCTCGTGAATCAGAATCCAGCTGCGTGGTGACGACGCCCTGGCTTCGGACTCCGTGCCTGGCAGTGGGCTAGAAGTCGATGGTGCAGATGCACATCCCGTTGAAGCAGGTACCGGTGGCCCCCGACAGGCTGCATTGGTGCTGGCACAAGCTCCTGCTGCAGATGCCCGGCAGGGTCGGACCCGCGGACTCCGTCGACAACGGGCTGGCTCCCACGGTGAAGCCTCCACCCAGTCCCACCATCAGTGCAGTGCTCATCATGATTCGACGCATGTTGCCTCCCATGCGCGGACTGTTCCGCGCAGGAGGGCTACCGGCTCGGCCCTGTGCTCATTTCCAGCCATGTGCGGGCGTGCCGGGATGTTTGTCTTTTGATGTCATCCCCGGCGTTCGGGAATGGTTGTCGCGAGACGTCGGGAACGGCCGTTCACCTTGCCGTTGCCTGGGACACTCCGAGCGCCTGTTCGCTGGCCTGCCCTGAATCCGACGGTGAGGGTGCTGCCAGAAGCGCGGACGGGTCCCAGCTTTACCCGGCGGACCTGGGCCCTGGCGGTGGCCTGCCATGTCCGTGGGAGGCGGGTCGATGCGCGTTCATCAGCGTGATGTGGAGGTGGGCGTGGGCGGACGCCTGCTCTCGGGCCGGCTCGTCGTTCCCGAGCGAGCAGCCGGGCTCGTGCTCCTCGCGGGAGACGAGGAGGTGCCGCGCGCCGAGTCAGGCGGACTCCACGGCGTCCTGCATGCGGCCGGGCTGGCCACGCTGTGGCTGGACTTACGCACCGCCGACGAGGAGATGGCCGAGGACTGGACGGTGCGCGAGGGCTCTCATGTGGAACTCATCGCCCATCGGCTGGAGGTGGCTCGCGACTGGCTCCAGCGCGACGAGAACCTCTCGTTGCTCCCCGTGGGCTACCTCGGCACGGGACTGGGGTCGGCCGCCGTGCTCGTGGCCGCCGCGCACCAGCCCGGTGGCGTGCAGGCCGTGGTGACGCTGGGAGGCCGACCCGACAAGGCAGGAGCGCTCCTCGCCGACGTGCGGGTGCCCACGTTGCTCATCGGCGCGGGTGATGACGCGGACCGGGTGGCGCTGGTCCGGAGCGTGTTCGACAGACTTCCCGCCGAGACGCGCAAGGGACTTCAGCTCCTCGACGGTGCCTCGCGAGGCTTTCCTGAACCAGGGCCGCTCGCCGCCGCGTGGCGCCTGTCCACGGCGTGGTTCTCCGACTGCTTCCGTGCCGTCGCGGGCCCCGGAGTCCTGGAGTGGACGGGCGAGCAGGACGGCGCCGTGTGACGACGGGGACGTCCATCGCTCCATGAACCCGCTCCGGCGTCACGTCGAGTCGTTCATCCGACTGGAGCCCGCGCGCCCCGCGTTTGGAGCGGGGCTGCGCGCCGCGCTCGCGGTCGGCGTGCCCATGGTGGTCGCCGCGACGCAGCACCTGCCCGCCGCCACGTGGGTGGGCCTGGCGGCCCTCTTCGTCACGCTCGTGGACCGGGGCGGGCCCTATCGAGACAGGGCGCTCACCATGGGCGCCATGACGTTGCTGGGCGCGGTGATGGGGCTCGTCTCCGCGCTGCACCCGCCGTCATGGGCCGCCGTGCTGCTCACGTTCCTCTGGGTGACGGCCTGTGGTTTCGCGCGCTCGTATGGTGACACGCCGGGGTTGATGGGCGTGGTGCTCGCCAACTACACGGTGGTGTCGCTGGCGCTGCCCGCGCACGACTTCACGGCCGCGCTGTCCCGCTCCGGGTTGTTCATCCTGGGCGGCCTGTGGGCGATGATGCTGGCGCTGGTGTTGTGGCCGCTGCGGCCCTATCGCCCGGCGCGCTTCGCCATCGCCCGCTGTTATCGCGAGCTGGCGGACCGCGCGGAGGAGGTGGGGAAGTGGCCACTCGAAGGCCCCACCGCGCCGACCAACCTGGTGGAGGTCGTCGACTGGGAGTCGCGCGTCCGCCAGTCGCTGGAGGAGGCTCGCGGTGTGCTGGCGTCCACGCGTCGCGGGCGTGCTGGAGAGAGCGACCGGGGTGAGCACTTGCTGGTGCTGCTGGAGGGCGTGGACGCGGTGCTCGCGCTGCTGGTGGCGCTGCCGGAGACGCTGGAGTGGTCACCTCGCGAGGCGCGCTACCACTCCCTGCGCTCGGAGGTGCAGCGCGCTCTTTCGGAGCACGCCCGGGACTTGCGGCACATCGCGCGCGCCCTGGAGCAGGACAAGGAGGCGCCGGAGCCCTCGACCTGGAATGCCGAGCGTGTGCGACGCGCCCTGGCGGCGCAGGTGACCGAGGGCGGTCTTCCTGACTCTGCTCGCGCGGCGTACTCGCATGCGGAGGCCTTGCTGGTCCGGTTGCGCGAGTACACCGAGGCCCTGCTGGAAGTGGCCAACCATCTGGAGGACGGTCGCCCCGTCGAGTCGGACCTGCCCATGGGGCCACATCCCGACTCGCAGCGGAGCCGTCCGTTGCTGGAGCCGCTGCGCGACAACCTGGGCCTCGACTCCGTCATCTTCCGCCATGCGATGCGACTGGGCGTCACCGCCGCGATTGCCACCGCGCTCGTCCGGGGACTGGGGTTGGATCATGGCTATTGGGTCATCATCACCGTCATCGTCGTGCTCCAGCCCTACTCGGGGATGACGTTCCAGCGCGGGTTGCAGCGCGCCGGTGGGACACTGCTGGGGAGCGCGCTGGCGGCGGGGCTCGTGGCGCTGGTCCGGGACCCGGCCGTGTTGCTGGTGGCCATCATGCTGTTCTTCGCGGTGGCCATCGCCGTGAAGCCGCTGAGCCTCTCGTTCTTCCAGGTGCTGCTCGCGCCCGCGCTGGTCCTGCTGGCCGAGATTCAAACAGGTGACTGGGAGCTGGCGGGGGTGCGCATCGCCAATACGATGATTGGCGGTGCCATCGCGCTCGTGGGGGCGCGGCTGCTGTGGCCCAGTCCCGAGCACGTGCGCTTTCCGGAGGAGGTGGCCAATGCGCTGCGCGCCGACCGGGAGTACCTGCTGAGCGTGGCCTCGGCGAGCTCGGATGCGGAGCCGGAGGTGCGCGAGGCTCGGCGCAAGCTGGGCTTGCAGTTGCTGTCCGCCGAGGCGTCGTTCCAGCGACTGCTCACCGAATACCGGGGGGCATCGCGGCAGCTCGAACCGGCGATGGCGCTGCTCACGTATGCGCGCCGCTTTGGCGCCGCCGTGACAGCGCTGGCCGCGAGCCGCCAGTGGCATGGCCGACAGGATTTGGCCCCTGTCGCGAGCTTCGCGGGGAACGTGCTGGAGGACCTGGCGCTCGCGGTGGAGCACCGCCGCGAGCCATCCCCGCTACCCAAGACGGTGACGACACTTCAGGGGGACACGGATGTGTTGTCGCGCACCCAGCTGGACCGGCTGGTGCGCCAGCTCATTGTGCTCCATCACGCCACGGTGCGCGCGGCGCCTCAGTTGTCTCCGTGACTCGGCGCCATCGGTGCGAAGTGTGCTGCTCAGGTGCGCTCGATGCGCGCCGACCCTTGATGAGTGGCTTCGCCGAGGCCGCGAGCGACGGACCTCCCTGCTCATGCGCATGAAGGGAGTCGGTGCCGCTGGCGAGCCAGGTGAGTCCCTGCTCGCACGGCTCAGGCGTGCCAGCCCCTGACGAATCGCTTCGCCAGGGCCGGCACGCGAAGGGCTGCTCTGCTCGCGGCTCAGGTGCGCTCGATGCGCATCAGCAGCCGGCGGAGGTCCTCGTTGACGCTGGCGAGCTGGGTGACGCCCTGCTCGTCCTGGAGTTGCTTGCGCAGCGTGGGCAGCGCCGTGTCACGGACCTTCTTCGCCGCGTCCTGCGAGCCGTCCAGCAGCCACCCCGTCGCGAGGATGAAGGCCAGCCGCACCTCCGTGTCGCGCTCTCCCAGCTTCGCGGCGAGCGCCGGCACATGCTCACCCGTGCCCGTGCGGCCCACTTCCAGCGCCGCCCGCTCCAGCATCGGCTTGCTCGCCTTGTCCATGCGCTTCACCCAGCAGCCCGCGTCGCCCGAGCACGCCTGGCCCGCCTCCAGCAGCGCCGCGTGTCCCGTCACCGTGTCCGCGCGCTTCTTGCCCAGCGCCGCCGCGTCGTCGCAGCCTTCCTCGCCCGTCGCCTTGCAGTCCGCCGCCGTGCGCGCCGGCTCGGCCGCGGCAATCTTCTGGAGCAGCGGCTGCTCGCGCGCATCCCCCAGCATGGCCAGGCCCTTCACCGCGATTTCGCGCGAGTACCAGTCCCCCGTGCCCGCCGCCTTCTCCAGCGCGGGCAGCGCGTCGCGTCCACCCAGGCGCACCAGCGCGCGCACGTACGCGTCACGCACCGTCGGGTCCGTCTCCAGCACCAGCGTGGTCAGCGGCTTCACCGCCTCCGGCGCCCGCAGTCGCCCCAGCGCGTCCGCCGCCTGCATCCGCACCAGCGACTGAATCTGCACGTCCGAGTGCGAGAACGTCAGCAGCTTGAGCAGCGGCTCCACCGCGCGCTTCTCGCGCAAGTCACCCAGCACCGTCGCCGCCTTCATCGGATAGCTGGCCGGGTTGACGCCGTTCGTCTTCGCCCACGCGAGCAGCTCCGAGTCCCGCCCCTCCAGCGCCGGCAGCAGCGCATCCGCCGCGGGCTGGCCCAACTGGTACAGCGCGAAGCTGCTCTCCACGTAGAAGGACTTGCCCTTGCGCTCCTTCGTCAGCATCCGGATGAGCGCGGGCGCCGCGCGGCCGTCACCGATGTGGCCCAGCGCCTCGATGGCCTTCTTGTTGAGGAAGGGCTCCACGCCCTCGTCCGTGGCCAGCGCGATGAGCGGCTCCACCGCCTCCTTCGCCTTCATCGCTCCCAGCACCTGGATGGCTTCGATGCGCGCATACGTGTCCTTCGCGCGCAGCAGCGGCACCAGCGCGGGGACCGCGCGGACGTCGCCAATCGCGCCCAGCGCCGTCACCATCGCCTTGTTGGCCAGCTGCGCGGACATGTCTCCCGCCGCCGGGTCGATGGCCGCGGACAGCGCCTCCACCGACGAGGCGTGGTGCACGTCACCAATCGCCCGGGCCAGCGCCGCCTTCACCTCCGGCTTGCGCTCCTGCGAGAGCGACTCGTGCAGCATGGGCAGGAAGGCCTCGCTCACCTTCGTCTTCGTGCGCATCGCCTCGATGAGCCGGACCCGGTCCTCCGCGCGCCGCGTCTGCTGCAGCGTCCCCTGCCAGTACTCGGGCGTGTTGGGGTCCGACTTGCACCCTGTGAGACAGAGGATTGCTGCGGCAACACACCACGCTGCGATGGGGCGGCTCATGCAGGCTCCTGGACATGTCTGCGGGGTTGTCCTGTCCTTCGTCGTAGACCTCCTGTCACGAAGGAAGCAAATCACCCGCGTGACCTGGGGTACGCTGGTCAACGACATGTCCGACGACACTCACAATGCGTCGCGCCCGGGCTACACCCGCCGGACGTACCTGCTCGACCGGGAGTTCCAGCTCAAGTACATCCTTCTACTGGCCGGCATGGGCGCGGGCAGCATGGGGGTGTTCGGCGTGCTGGCCTACCGACTCCACGTCTCCTCCGTGAGCGCGGGCGTGGACGGCGGGGAGTCGCTCCTATGGCTCACCGCGTTGGGCTCCGTGGGGATGGGCGTGCTGCTGGGCCTGTTCGGCCTGCTGTTCACCCACCGCGTCGCCGGCCCCGTGCATGTCATGAGTCTCTATGTCGCGGCGCTGGCCGCCGGGCGCTATCCCCGGCTGCGCCCGCTGCGGAAGAAGGATGAGCTCAAGCGCTTCTTCGACCGGTTCAGCGAGGCGGTGGACCGCATCCGCCAGCGCGAGGCCGACGAGGCATACGCCCTGGAGGTGGCGCTGGCCGCGCTCAAGCCCGTGGCCACCACCCCCGAGGCCCGCGAGGCGCTGGAGACGCTGAACCAGCTGCACACGCGCAAACGTCAAGCAGTGGACAATCCCACCGGGGGCACCTTCAAGTCCGTGGCTTGAAGCGTCGCCGCAGGAGAACCGCAACACCATGAGCAGACCCCGCATCATCTTCATGGGCACGCCCGACTTCGCCGTGTCCTCGCTCGAAGCCTGCTTCGATTTGGGCGAAGTCGTGGCCGTCGTCACCCAGCCGGACAAGCCCAAGGGCCGGGGCAACACGCTGACCGCGCCGCCCGTGAAGGAGCTGGCGCTGGCGCGAGGCGTGCCCGTGTTCCAGCCCGTCAAGCTGCGCACCCCCCCGTTCGCCGAGGAGCTGCGCCGCTTCGAGCCCGACGTGTGCGTGGTGACGGCCTACGGCCGCATCCTCCCGAAGGACCTCCTCGATTTGCCCAAGAAGGGCTGCGTCAACGTGCACGGCTCGCTCCTGCCGCGCTTCCGGGGCGCCGCGCCGATTCAATGGTCGATTGCCTACGGCGACACCGAGACGGGCGTCACCCTGATGGTGATGGACGAGGGCCTGGACACCGGCCCCATGCTCGCGATGAAGCGGCTGCCCATTGGCCCGGAGGACACGAGCGCGACCATGTACCCGAAGCTCGCGGCGCTGGGTGGGGAGCTGCTGCGCGAGTCGCTGCCGGCGTACCTGAGCGGCGAGCTGAAGCCCGTGCCCCAGCCCTCGGAGGGCATGGTGCTGGCGCCCATCATCGAGAAGGACGAGGGGAAGCTGGACTTCAACCGTCCCGCCGTGGCGCTGGAGCGGCGGCTGCGCGCCTTCACGCCGTGGCCCGGGGCGTTCACCACGCTGGCGGGCAAGCTGGTGAAGGTGCACCGCGTGCGCGTGGCGGAAGGCCAGGGCGCTCCGGGCACGGTGCTGGCGGCGGGGCCGGAGGGGCTGGAGGTGGCGTGCGGCGAGGGCTCGCTCGTGCTGCTGGACATCCAGCCGGAGGGCAAGCGGGTGATGAAGGCGGCGGAGTTCCTCATGGGCCACAAGCTGGCCGTGGGCAGCCAGCCGTTCGGCACGTAGGGATGGCGGGGACGGGACTCACTTTTTCGAGTACAGGCGGATGGGCATGAGACTGCTGGTGTTGCATGGGCCGAACCTGAACCTGCTGGGTGTGCGCGATGGCACGCGTGGGTTGTCGGACCTGGACGTGGCGCTGCGCGCGCGGGCCAAGGAGCTGGGACTGACGCTGAAAATCGTCCAGTCCAACCACGAGGGCGTGCTGCTGGACACGCTCGCCGCCGAGCGCGAGGCGGTGGAGGGGGTCCTCATCAATCCCGCGGGCCTCTTCGGCTCGTACGCCCTCAAGGAGGCGCTGGAGGCGGTGGCCCTGCCAGCCATCGAGGTGCTGCTGCGTCCCCCGGCCCGCGAGTCCGTCGTCGGCGAGGCGTGTGTCCTCCAGGTGCACGGAGCCAGCGGCGGCTTCGAGCCCTACCTGGAAGCGCTGAACACCTTCGCCAGCGGCGTCTTCACGCCCGGCAAGCCGGAGCCGAAGAAGTCGCTGGGCCGCAAGCAGGAGAGCGACAGTCCGGCGACGAAGTCCTCCTCGGGGAAGTCGATAGGACGCAAGGGCGCCACCGAGACGGGGGGCGCGCTCGTGCGGGTCCCCGCGAAGCCGCTGGCGCTTCCGTCGGGGAAGGGCGCCGCTTCTTCCGGCAAGTCGATTGGGCGCAAGCCGTCCGCCGCGAAGTCCGAGGACTCGGAGTCACCCACGTCCGGCAAGACGCTGGGACGCGGGGCGAAGTCGGTGGCGTCGACGACGGACCTGCTCACGCGGATGCTGGTGCGCCAGAAGATTTCGGACCGGCTCGCCGGAAAGCTTACTGCTTCCGAGCTGTCCACCTGGGCGCGCTCGCGATACGAGGCCCTCCAAGGCGGCTCGCCCGTCGAGAATGATTCGGGGGATTTGCTGGAGGACAGTCTCCAGCGCCTCACGCTGTCCCACCTCCCCGCGACGAAGCTCTCGGATGAGCAGCTCGTGGACCTGATGACTCGGCTCGACGAAGGATGAATCCCCGCGCACTCGCCATCCTCGTGTTGGCGCGCGTCCGAGCAACGGACGCCTATCTCAACGTGGTGCTCGACACGATGTTGTCGGAGTCACCTCCCAGGGACCCGCGTGACGCGGGGCTCGCCACGGAATTGGCCTACGGCACCACGCGCCGGCAGCTCGCGCTGGACTACGCCATCACCCGCTTCGCCGACCGCAAGCTGGAGGCCATGGAGGACCGCGTGCTGGCGGCCCTGCGCATCGGCGCGTACCAGATATTCCACACCCGCGTGCCCGCGCGCGCCGCCGTGGCGGAGACGGTGCAGGCCCTGAAGGAAGTGGGGCTCGCCCGCGCCGCCGGCTTCACCAACGCCATCCTCCGCAAGCTCGCGGAGCTGCCCGCGCCGCCGCTGCCCTCGCCCACGGACATCGCTCACCACCTGTCGGTGCGCGAGAGTCATCCCCAGTGGCTGGTGGAGCGCTGGCTGCGCCAGTTCGGCCGCGAGCGCGCCGAGGCCATGCTGGTGGCGGACAACCAGTCCCCGCCCGTGGCCATTCGCGCCAACACGTCCAAGGTGACGCGCGACGCGCTGCTCACGCAGTTGCAGGAAGTGGGCGTGGAAGCGAAGGCCGCGACGATTTCGCCCGTGGGCATCATCCTGCCGCCGGTGGGCCGCATCGAGGACGTGTACGGCTACTCGGAGGGGCTGTGGCAGGTGCAGGACGAGGCCGCCCAGCTTGTCGGCGTGTACGGCGCCATCCCCGACAACGCGCGCGTGCTCGACGTGTGCGCGGCGCCCGGCGGCAAGTCCTGTCACCAGGCGCAGTCGCACGACGTCGTCGCCGTGGACCTGCACGCCCACAAGCTGCGCAAGATTGAGTCGGAGGTGAAGCGCCTGGGCCTGACGTCGCGGCTGAAGGCCTACGCGCACGACGCCACCGAGCCCTTCCCTGAAGCGTGGGGCGAGTTCCACGCGATGCTGGTGGACGCGCCGTGCTCGGGGCTGGGCACGCTGCGCAGACATCCGGAGCTGCGCTACCGCCGCAAGGAGGAGGACGTCTCCCGGCTGGCCACGCTCCAGCGGCGCATCCTGGAGAACTGCCAGGAGGCGGTGCCCGCGGGCGGACTGCTCGTCTACGCGGTGTGCACACTGGAGCCGCAGGAGGGGCAGGACCAGGTGGAGATGTTCCTGCGCAGCCACCCGGAGTGGACGGCCGAGCCGCCCGTGCTGCCGGGCCTCAAGCTGCCGCTCACCCAGGCGTACTTGAGGACCCTGCCAGGTCCGGAGGGCTTCGACGGGTTCTTCGCCGCGCGCCTCCGGAAGATGTACTAGCGACGCCTGACGACTACGTGTCCTCGGCGACAGGCATGTTGGCGGCGGCCTTGAACGCCTCCAACACCGCCGCCGAGGCGCGGTCCAGGTACTTGCCCTTGCGGATGAGCAGGCCGATGGGGCGCGACACGGGCCCTTCGGCGAAGGGCTTGGCCACCAGCGAGCCGGCCTTCACCTCGCTCTGCGCCGTGGACACAGGGAGGATGGCGACGCCCAGGCCCATCTCCACCGCCCGCTTGATGGTCTCCACGTTGTCCATCTCCATCACCGGGTTGATGTCGATGTTCTTCTCGCGGAAGAGCCGGTCCAACGCCTTGCGCGTGGGCGCCTCGCGGTCGAACGCGATGAAGGGCACGCCGGACAGCGCGGTGAGGCTCACCTTCTGCTTGGAGGCGAAGGGGTGGTTGGGCGCGCAGACGATGGCGAGCTTGTCGTCGCGGAACGGGAGGATGTCCACGCCCGCGCGCGGCTGCGGGTAGGCGACGATGCCAATCTCCGCCGCGCCCAGAATCACGTCGTCGTAGACCTGGTCATTGCGCCGGTAGTTCAGGCGCATGTTCACCTTGGGGTGCGCCTTGAGCAGCTGCTTCTGCACCGCGTTCAGCTCGTGCAGACCCACCGAGTAGATGGTGGACACGGTGCTGGTGCCCGCCACCTCCGTGGCCTGCTCGCGAATCTCCTGCTCCACCTCCGCGAAGCGCGCGAGGATCTCCTTGCACCCGCGGAACAACCGCTCGCCCGCGGGCGTCGGCGTCACCTGCCGGGCGCTGCGCGACAGGAGCTTCTGCTCGTAGCGGTTCTCCAACGCGCGAATCTGCTGGCTGACCGCCGACTGCGTCACGTGGTTGAGCTGGGCCGCTCGCGAAAAGGAGCCGGTCTCCACCACGTCACAGAACATTTTCAGGGACTCGAGCTGCATGCGCCGCTCCTACTCCCAAACCTAATGGCCAGGCCACTATTAATTAGCCTGCCTACGTCACGCCGCCAAATGCGCTAACCCCAAGGGTTGGCCAGCGGTCGGGCGCAGGGAGCGGGAGGAGCCCCGCGTGGTGGGGCCGGCGGAGTGCTTCAGGGGGCGTCGGGAGGGGCGTGCGTGCGCCGACGCACCAGGACGAAGAGGGCGGCGGAGAGGGCCACCAGCGCGCCGCCGAAGCGCGTCTGGAAGCGGCCCATCTCGTGGCTGGCCTGCTGGAGCAGCTCGCACTCGGGGCCGGAGAGCTGGGTGCAGTCCAGGGTGCCGAAGACGCCCTTGAGGCCGGCGGCGAGCAGCCCCAAGCCCCCCAGGAACATGCCGCCCGCCAGGCCCAGCGCGGCGGCGCGCAAGACGGAGGGCTTCGGGGGCGAAGGCGGGGAGGAGGGCATGGTGGGTGGGTAGCTATAGCCGCGGGGGAGGGGCGGGCTCAACGGGGGCGGGCAGGCGACGTATGCTTCCCGGCATGCGAATCCTCTACGGTGTCGTCGGCGAAGGCATGGGCCATGCGACGCGCTCCCGGGTGCTGCTCGAGGCGCTCACGAAGGAGCACGAGGTCCACATCGTCGTCTCCGGCCGGGCCCAGGACTACCTGGCCAAGCGCTTCCAGAACGTCCATGGCATCTGGGGCCTGACGCTGGCGTACGAAGGCAACTCCGTGAAGAAGTGGCAGACGGTGTTGCAGAACCTGACGGGCGCGGTGAAGGGCTTCCCGCAGAACGTGCGCCAGTACTTCGAGCTGGTGGACGACTTCAAGCCGGACGTCGTCGTCAGCGACTTCGAGACGTTCAGCTACCTGTTCGCCAAGACGCACCGGCTGCCGGTCATCAGCGTGGACAACATGCAGGTCATCAACCGCTGCCAGCACGAGCCCGCGCTCCTGGCCGGGTACGAGGATGGCTACGAGACGTCGCGCGCCATCGTGAAGGCGAAGCTGCCGGGCGCCTTCCACTACCTTGTCACCACGTTCTTCTATCCGCCGCTGCGCAAGCGGCGCACCACGCTGGCCCCTTCGATTCTGCGCCCGGAGATCATCGAGGCGAAGTCGGAGCCCGGTGAGCACCTGCTGGTGTACCAGACGTCCACGACGAACACGGCGCTGCCGGACATCCTCAAGGCGGCGGGCATCCCCTGTCGCGTCTACGGCCTGCGCCGCGACCTCACCGAGGACCTGGTGGACGGCAACCTCACGTACCGGCCCTTCAGCGAGAAGGGCTTCATCGATGACCTGCGCACGTCGCGCGGCGTGGTGGCCAGCGGCGGCTTCACGCTGATGAGCGAGGCCGTCTACTTGAAGAAGCCCATGCTCAGCATCCCGCTGGAGGGCCAGTTCGAGCAGGTCATCAACGCCCTGTATCTGGAGCAGCTGGGGTACGGGATGTACGTGAAGGCGCTGACGGTGGACTCGCTCAAGGAGTTCCTCTCGCGCGTGCCGCGCTGCGAAGAGGCGCTCAAGGGCTACGAGCAGGAGGGCAACACGAAGATGATCGCCTCCCTGAACGAGCAATTGGCCCTGGCGTACGAGCACCGGGGCCACTGGGCCATGGAGATGGCGAAGGACTGAAAGCCGCGCGCCTAGTGGAGCGGGACGTCCATCTCGTTGTTCCGCTCCGCCGCGCGACGTGACAGCTCCGTGAGCCAGGAGCGGGTGAGCGGCGTCTCGCTCTGGGCTCCGCTGTGCGAGTCCTGGTTGCTGCTCTGGGGCATCAGCCGGTTGGCCCAGGCGAGCAGCGCCGCCGTCAACTCGGGCGCCAGCACCCGCCCCACCGCGCCCAGCTTCGCGGCCAGGCCCACCAGCAGCTCCGCGTCACCCCGACGGCAGGCGTCCAGGATGAGGCGCGCGGAGCGCTCGGCGCTGACCGACAGCCCGGGCAGCGAGTCGCCCACGGCGAACCACGCGTACTCCGCCTCGTTCTGGCCCTTGAAGCGCGCGTTGCGGGGGCTGCCCGTGCGCATCAGCCCCGGGCACACGGTGGTGACCAGGATTCCGTCCTGACGCAGCTCCGCGCGCAGGCCGTCCGACAGGCCCACCAGCGCGAACTTGCTGGCGGAGTAGGGCGCGAGGTGCGGGACGCCGAGCTTTCCGCCCACGGAGGCGATGTTGACGATGCGCCCCTCGCCGCGCTGCTTCATCTCCGGCAGCACCGCGAGCGTCGTGTACAGCGCGCCCCACAGGTGCGTGTCCAGCGCGTCCTGGAAGTCCTCCACCGTCATGGACTCCAGCGGCCCCACCGTGATGACGCCCGCGTTGTTGATGAGCACGTCCACCGCGCCCCAGCGCTCGTGCACCGCGCTCACCGTGGCCTCCACCTGCACCGGGTCCCTCACGTCGCACGGCAGGGCGAGCACCTGGGGGCCGTCGCGCTCCAGCTCCTCGCGCGCCCGCTCCAGGGAGGCTTCGTCGCGGCCACAGATGGCCACGCGCGCGCCCTTCTTCACCAGCGCGCGAGCGAGCACCAGCCCCAGGCCGCGCGAGCCACCGGTGATGAGCACCGTGCGCCCGTTGAACGAGTAGCGGGCGCGCCCCAGCACCTTGCGCAGCCCGAGCGTCGCGCCGATGCCCGCCGCCGCCAGCGTGCCCAGGGTGAGGCGGGAGGCTTCCATGTCCTTGCGCCAGTCAGCCATGTGAGGGTTCTCCGGGGGAGAGGACCTCAGGGCGCGGGAGCGCCAGCCGAGGTGTCGTACTGCGTGAAGCGCTCCAGCACGGGGCGCACCTGTCGGGCCGCGTCCTTGCCGCTGAAGTGGTGACGAAGCAGGCCGTCGGCATCGAACACGAGCCACGCGGGCGTCTGCTTCACGCCGTACACCTGGGCCATGGAGCCGTCATCCACGGCGATGGGATAGACGAGCCCATGGTCGCGCGCGAAGGACTCCACCGCGTTGGTGTCGCGCAGCTCCTTGGCGGAGTGGGTGACGTCCACGCCGATGACCTTGAGGCCCCGGGGGCCGAACTCCGCGAGGAAGCGCTGAAGCGCCGCGAAGTCCTGGGCGTGGTCGTCCGACGTCATGGAGAAGAAGTGGAGGAGGACGGGCAGCTCGTCGAGCTCCGAGACGTGGACGGGGGCGTTGATCCACCCGCCATCCGGGTCCAGCAGCGTGAGGTGGAGGTCGTGCGTGGGCGTGGGCATTCGGGCTCCCGCGGGAAGGGCCTGCGTCTGAAGGTCGCCCCTCAAGCTATGCATCCGGCGGAGTCCTCCAGGGCTCGCACCGGGGTGTCGACTGCCTGCCCGGAGGAGGGCGCGCGGGGAGGGAGGCGCTGGACGGACGGCGGCCGAGAGGGCAAACAGTCGCTTCATGCGCATCCCCGACTTCAAGCTGGAGCGGTACTTCGCGCGCTGGGAGTTCGCCGCGCCCTTCACGCTGTGCTCCTCGGACCTCGAGGGCTGGAAGATGAAGGAGCTGCTGGCGCTCGCCGAGCCGGACTCCCTGGCCCGCTGGGAGGAGCTGACGCTCGGCTACACCGAGGCCCCTGGCCTGCCCGCGCTGCGGCAGGAAATCGCGTCGCTCTACCAGGGCGTGGCGCCCGAACAGGTGCTGACCTTCGCCGGCGCACAGGAGGCCGTCTTCATCCTGATGAACGTGCTGCTGGGCCCGGGAGACCATGCCGTCGTCACCTGGCCGGGCTACCAGTCCCTGCACGAAGTGGCGCGCGCCACCGGCGCGGACGTGACGCTGCTGCGGCTGCGCGAGGAGGACGGCTGGGCGTTGGACCTGGACGCCCTGCGCGGCGCGCTCAAGCCCCAGACGCGAATCGTGGTGGTGAACTTCCCCCACAACCCCACCGGCGCGCTGCCGGACCTGAAGACGTTCCAGGCGCTGTGCGCGCTCTGCGACGAGCGCGGCATCTACCTCTTGTCCGACGAGGTGTACCGGCTGCTGGAGCATGACCCGAAGGACTTGCTCCCCGCCGCTGTCGAGCTGTCGCCGCGCGCCTTCAGCCTGGGCGTCATGTCCAAGGCGTTCGGACTGGCGGGGCTGCGCGTGGGGTGGCTCGCCTGCCGCGACGAGGACGTGCTGCGCCGGTGCATGGCGTACAAGGACTACACCACCATCTGCAACAGCGCCCCCAGCGAGGTGCTCGCCCTCATCGCCCTGCGCGCCAAGGAGCGGGTGCTGGCGCGAAGCCGCGCGCTGCTCGCCTCCAACCTGGCCTTGCTGGACGCGTTCTTCGCGCGCCACGTCGACACCTTCCACTGGGTGCGTCCGCGCGCCGGCAGCGTCGCCTTCCCGCGCCTCTTGCGAGAACAACACGTGGCCCGCTTCACCGACGCGCTCGTGCAACGCGAAGGCGTGTTGTTGCTGCCCGGTGACGTCTATGACTTCCCCGGCAATCACTTCCGTCTGGGGTTGGGCCGCACGAGCCTCCCCGATGCCCTGACACGGCTGGAGCGTTTCGTCATCGACACCCGGTGAGACGAGGGCGTGACAACCCAGAGCCGCTGTGAAGCTCCGCGCCAGAGGGCGACGCGACGCGTCAGGCTTTGCTTTGGCTTCCCGGTTTCCGTGATCTCGACCTTTTACACCCAGAGCCTCTAGAGTGAGCGCTTCCCCGTCGGGTCCCCCACCTGGCAGGGCTGCTCCCCCTACTCCCGAGCGGAGGCGTTCACGATGAAGAAGCTGATGGGTACGGCGATTGCCGCGGCCATGCTGTTGGTTGGCACGCAGGCTGCCGCCGCCAATTACACGCTGTGGATTCACGGTCGGAACGGCGGCGGTACTCAGGCCGGAAACTACGGCGACTTCAGCTACTGGGGCCCGGCGGGCACCGCGGCGGGCGTGAACAAGAAGGCCGTGAACTGGAACGGCAAGGAGAGCGTCGGCGTGCAGAACACGCGCGTGCGCGATGCGCTGGATTGCTTCTGTACCGGCGAAAACTGGTGCTACATCGCCGCGCACAGCGCGGGTGACCTCCAGATTGGCTATGCGCTGTCGCTTCACGGCGGCTCGACGCGCACCAAGAAGAACGCGACGCCCAACGCGAGCGGCGTGTGTGGCAATGCCTCCGGCGGCGGCACGCAGACGGGCTGGAACATCAAGTGGGTGAACATCGCGTCCGGCGCGGGCGGTGGCAGCGAGCTGGCGGACGTGGGCGAGTGGGCGGTGAATGAGCCGCTGGTGAAGGACCTGGTCACCACCACGTCGCGCGCCCTGTACAACCACAACACCACGCGCAACGTCTGGTTCTACATGTTCGCCGGTGCGAAGGGCACGCTCTACTCGGGCGTCCTCCCCGGGCAGGACGACGAGGTGGTCTCCTACCACTCGACGGGTGGCGTGTCGGGCAGCGCCGGCAGCTCGCAGTGCAACCCGGGCGACTGGTTCTGCGGCGGCACGCTGAACACCGGCACCGCGAACACCAGCGACGGCCGCGCGAAGTGGGGCTTCCACACCGTGTCGCTGCGTGACGACGGCGAGGCTTTCAACCACTACGCCAACGGCAACTGGGGTGGCATCGTCGCCAAGGTCCGCGAGGACGTGGTGAAGTTCGCCTACTGAGCCCTTGGCTCGGTGAATCCTCCATGACGCCTAACAGCTCCGCTCCCGCTCCTGTCTCCCGCTCGCGCCGTCTCGGGTGGGGCTTCCTGGTGATGGCCCTGGTCGTGGCCGGGGTGGGGTGGTGGAGCTGGCGTCGGGGTGCCGGCGACGAGGAGGCTCCGCGTGAGCCTCCTTCGTTGGCGGAGGGGCCGAAGCGCGCTCCTGGAGAGGCCCCGCCGAAGTCGGGACTCCTCGGGAGCGGCGCGGAGCTGGAGCGACGCACGTCGCCGGGTACAGAGGACATGCGAGTCTCCGTGCTGAGCCCCGAGCAGCGCGAGCGCCTGGAGCGTCGGGAGCTGTGGTCGCAGCGGCTGGAGCGGGCGAAGCGGACGCTGGAGTCCTATGTGTCCGCGACGCGCTATCCGCCGCAGTCCCGCTCCATCCTGGAGCATCCGGACCAGGTGGTGCTCGCGGAGCCGGAGCGCACGCGTCCGTTGAGCCGGGAGAACGCGGACGTGCAGCTCCGGCTGAAGCAGGACCGCGTCTTCGTGGTGGGTGACGAGGCCGTGCACTTCTTCGTCTCGTGTGAGGACGCGCAGCGCCAGGCGAGGCCCTGTCAGGTGCTGTCCTCCTCCGCGCATGAAGCCGAGCACATGCATGGCGCGGGGGCGGTGCCCGCCGTGCCCGTGGCCTTCACGGACGATGGTGTCGGAGGGGACGCGGTGGCGGGTGATGGCATCTTCACCGGGCGCTTCCAGCCGTCGAAGCAGGGCTTCCCGCTGTACTCGGGCACGCTGCGCGTGGACGTGCAGGTGCGCTCGGACAAGGCGGAGGGCACGGCGTTCCTGGACATCCTCTACACGCGTTCGCCGCCGGCGGTCTTCACGGGCAAGGTGCGCGAGGTGCTGGTGGACGGCTCGCTGGTGCTCTACCTGGGCATCAACGTGGGCCAGGCGGGGCGGTACGTGGTGGCGGGCCGCATCGACGACGAGAGCGGCGAGCCCTTCGCGCACGTCTCCTTCAACGAGGAGCTGAGGGAGGGGCCGCAGGAGGTGAAGCTCACCGTCTTCGGCAAGCTCGTGCTCGACGAGTCGCCGACCTTCCCGCTGAAGCTGCGCGACGTGGAGGGCTTCCTGCTCAAGGAGTCAGGGGACCCGGACCGCGAGCTGATGACCGCGCTGCGGGGCTCCGTGCACACCACGAACGAGTATCCGGCGGCGTCCTTCTCCCCCTCGGAGTGGGTGAGCGAGGAGCGTCGGCGCTACGTGGACGAGTACACGCGCGATGTCGATGAGGCGCAGCACATGCTCGACGCGACGTTCGACGAAGAGAAGCGCCCCTGAGTTCGCCGCGGGGCTCCGACGTGACAGCGCCTGCCCCGGGGCAACGACCCCTGTGATGTGAGGGGCCGCTCCGAGGACGCGGGCCGCTTCAGGCGACGTTCGGCTCGTTGTCGCCCACCGGCGTGGGCTCCGTGGAGACGACGGACGTCGTGCCCCGCGCGTCGAGGGACTCCCCTTGCGGCACGGGTTGAGCCGCGAGGGCCTCGGCGGTGAGCGAGGCCTGCTCCGGGCCGAACGCGGTGAGCGCGGGCTGCTCCACGAAGCTGTCACCCGACAGGTCGAGCTGCTCCAGGAGCGGCTGCGCAATCACCGATGCGGGCTCGGCCGGCTGGGCGTCGGGCTGGAGCTCCACGGCGTCAGCGACGACGTCCACGCTCTGCGCGCCGAGCGCCGCGCTCACCGGGACACTGGCGGCGACGGGGTTGGCCACGAGCGAGCCGAGCACGCCCGCCAGGGCCGCGTCCGCCGGGCCGGGCTCCTCATCGTCCGGAACCAGGCTGCCCAGATCGCTCAGGTCCGCGAGGAAC
The DNA here is from genome assembly GCF_049194865.1 of Corallococcus terminator. Classification (GTDB taxonomy): domain Bacteria; phylum Myxococcota; class Myxococcia; order Myxococcales; family Myxococcaceae; genus Myxococcus; species Myxococcus terminator_A. The sequence continues at coordinate 252,568 of NZ_JBLZWL010000002.1, forward strand.
TCCTCCGGTCCCGCGGGCCGCACGGACGCATCCATCAACTCCCCGGATGCATACCGCGCCGCCGTCGGGCCCTCCACCGCGCCGCCATCCCACGTCACCCCATCGCTGGCGGGGACGCCGCCCTCGAACCAGTCCAGGTCCAGGTCCCGAGGGTCCACCCGCACCGAGGAGGCAGGAGTCCCCAGCATGGAGAGCAGATCCTCTGGCGCGTCCACGCTGGTCGAGGAGGTGTCCAGGTTCTGGAGCTCCCACGCCGCCTCGTCCGGAGAGAGGATGTCCGACGCATCCGGTACGCCCGCCTCCCCGCGCCGCGACGCCCGCTCCGGGCCATTGCCGAAGTCGCGCGGCGCTCCCAGCGCGGACGGCAGCTGCGAGCCGAGCCTCTGCGCGTAGCGTGGCGCGGCGGACTCGAAGGAGCTCTCCCCGGAGAACACGCGCAGCGCCGCATGCTCCAGCGCTCGCGATGAGCCACCGTCCTCGGCCTCGTCCGTGCTGAACGAGCCCAGCAGGGCGTCCGCGCCGTCCGCGCCGTCGGCCTGGAAGTCGCTCTCGTCGGAGTAGCCCCGGCGGATCTTCGACACCGGGTCCAGCGACTCGCTCTGGGTGAGGGGCGAGACGCTGTTGTCCACGTCGAGCGAGGTGCGTCGCAGCGAGGACAAGATGCTCGAGGACAGACGGCGGATGGAAGTCATCGGTCACCTCCCGGGGCGCGCACGGCGGACATCATCGTAATTGTCGACGCCCCCGGGTGAAAGTTGCCAGGGGCCTCGCCTGAGGTCCCTCCCTACCCTGGAAGAGTGGAGCCCGCACCCATCACCTGTGGGGTCGTCACCCCTCGCACTGGACAACGTTTCGCGATGCAGGGTGCTTGCAACGTCCGCCACCGAACGGGTGCGGGGCGGACGCCGAGGTCCCCTGGCACTCATGCCCCAGCCGCCGCACAAAGAGAGGTATCCGTAGCGGGCGCGCTCACCTGGGGATGGGCGCTGGCCTCCCGCTTGCTGGGGAGAGGCTCGAGGAGGCGGTGTCATGCTGCGTATCGAAAGCGCGGGACAGACCCATATCGGTCGCCGGCCCCACAACGAGGACTCCTACTGTGTCCTGCCGGAGCTGGGGCTGTACGTGGTCGCTGATGGGCTGGGTGGGCAGGAGGGCGGCGAGGTGGCGAGCCGCTGTGTCGTGGACACCTTCGCGGGCCTGGGGCAGCGATGGGAGCGCGAGCAGGAGACGGTGTGGCCGGAGGTCGCCGACCCTCGCCGCACGCGCGAGGAGAATCTGCTGGCGGCGTGCTCCCAGCTCGCCCAGCGCAACCTCCAGGCCCAGCGCGTCGGTCGGTTGAGCGAGATGGCCTCCACCGTGGTGGCCCTGGTGCTGGGGCAGGACGGCGCGGCGGTGGCCCATGTCGGGGACAGCCGCTTGTACCGGCTGCGGGCAGGCAAGCTGGAGTCGCTGACCCGGGACCACTCGTTCATCGAGGAACTGAAGGACGTGGGCATGGAGCCCCCGGGAGGCGCCTCCAACTGGCGGCATCTCATCACCCGCGCGCTCGGTACGGACAACGCGGAGCCCACGCTGCAGCGACTTCACGCGGAGCCCGGGGACGTCTTCCTGTTGTGTTCGGACGGCCTCTACGAGCCGCTGGGGATGGACGGGCTGCTGCGGCGCCTGTCGCTCGCCTCCGCGCGGGAGGTCTGCGACGCGCTGGTGGCGGATGCCTTCGAGGCCGGAGGCAAGGACAACATCACCGCCGTCGTACTGCGGGTCGCTGACGCTTGAGGTGAGGGGTCAGTGAAGGTGGGAGGGTCAATGGTGGGGAGCCGGGTCATCCCGGCCTTACTGCGCAATCACGAAAGCTTGGGGTAGGGTGTGGCTTCGGGGGTTCCCCCACCCCGGTTGTTTCCCCTCTCGTCCGACACCGCAGCGCATGACGCACAGCCTCGCCGCTCGTCTGACCATCGCCATCACCCTGGTCATCCTGGCCCTGACCGCGCTGTGCGTGACGTTTACCGGCGTCGTGCTGCGCTCCCGGATGAACACGGAGCTGGCCCAGGCTCTCACCCATGACGAGTCCGCCTGGAGCCGCTTGGTGGCCCAGGAGGCTCGAACGCTGAGGGTGCTGCTGCGCAGCGCCGCGGCCAACGCCGAGCTCCGCTCGCTGCTCTCCGGAGCGACGGTGGACGCGAAGGCGCTCCAGACGTTCGCCGATGCGGAGAAGACGCTGGTGTCGGTGGAGCTGTTGCTCATCACCGCGCCGGAGGGTCGGCTGCTCGCGGGCTCCTACCGGGAGCCGCTGCCCGCGCTCGCGGAGCGGGTGAAGAGCAGCGCGCCCGGAGTGCTCTATGTGGGCGACGCGGTCTATTGGACGGTGGCCCGGCCGGTGGAGGTGGACGGGCGCACGGTGGGGCACCTGGTGTTGGGGAGCCGGTTCGACGACGCGCCGCTGAAGGACCTGAGGAACCAGCGGGGCGTGGAGCTGCTCTTGCGCGTGGGGCCCAGGCTCGTCGCCCAGTCCGTGGACGTCGTGACGCCGGAGGCCTTGCTGGCGGCGGTGGACGCGGACGTGGAAGAGGGCCGCGTGGAGGTGGAGGACTCGTCGTTCCGCGTGGCGAGGCTGCCGGTGGACCAGGGGTTGGAGCTGGTGCTCGCGCGGGACGAGAAGACGGAGGCGTCGCGCTTCGGCACCGCGGTGCTGCTCATCGTCGGGCTGGGCTTGTTCACCGCGCTGGCGGCGGGCGGGGCGATCTTCCTGCTGGTGCGACGGATGACGGGCCCCTTGCGGGAGCTGACGGCGGCGGCGGCGCGGGTGGTGGCGGAGGGCGACTTCCGGGGCACGCTGGAGGTGCACTCGCAGGACGAGATTGGCCGGCTGGCCGCGTCGTTCGCGGAGATGATGGTGCAGCTGCGCTCGCTGCTGATGGCGCTGAAGGGCTCGGCCGAGCAGCTCGAGTCCGCCGCCGCGCAGCTCACCGAGTCCGCGTCCGTGCAGAACGAGGCGGTGTCCCAGCAGGCGGTCGCGCTGCATGAGACGCAGCTCGCGGCGCAGCAGCTCCAGGAGTCGTCCCGGGCGGCGGCCAAGCGCGTGGTGACCATCCAGCGCGAGGCGGAGAAGGCGAGCGGCTTCGGCGAGGCCGGCGAGGCCGCGGTGTCCGGCAGCGTGGGCGGGCTCACGCACATCCGCTCGCACGTCGAGCAGATTGGCCGCACCATCACCGTGCTGCATCAGCGCACGCGGCTGGTGGGGGACATCACCCGCACGGTGAAGGACCTGGCGGACCAGTCCAACGTGCTGGCGCTGAATGCCTCCATCGAGGCGGCGCGCAGCGGGGACCAGGGCCGAGCCTTCTCCGTGGTGGCGCGGCAGATGCGCTCGCTGGCGGACCAGTCCGCGGGCGCGACGACGCGCGTGCAGGGCATCCTGGGCGACATCGGCAAGGCCATCTCGGAGGCCGTGCGCATCAGCGAGGGTGGCGCCCGGGAGGTGGAGGGCGGGCTGGAGCAGGTGCAGGCGGCGGGAGAGAGCCTGCGCTCGCTGGCCGGCATCATCCAGAGCAACGGCCAGACGGTGAAGAGCATCTCCGATGCCGTGCGCCAGCAGGACGCGGGCATCGCGGAGCTGTTCGCCGCGCTCAGCTCCATGACGGACGTGGCGGACCAGATTGTCGACCGCATGGCGGCCAGTGAGCAGGCAGCCATCCAGCTCTCCGCCGCCTCGGGTGAGCTGAGCGCCATCGTCGGCCGCTATCAGCTCTGAGGCGGCGCAGGGCCTCGGGTGCGCCGAGCGTCATCGTCGGTCTCTATCAGCTCTGAGTTGGCGTAGTGCCTTGGGTTGACTGGACGCGCGGCGACGCCCACGGAGGCGTCGCGCTCGTCGGTCTGTTGCGACGCGTCTCAGCCCAGCTCGCCGCCGTCGATGGCGTGCGCGGCGCCGGTGATGGCGCCCGCGGCGTCCGATGCGAGGAAGAGGCACAGCGCGGCCACCTCATCCGGCTGGACGATGCGGCCCATGGCGTTCATCGACGCCAGGGCCTCGCGCGCCTGCTCTCCAGAGCGGCCGGTGGTGTGGGAAATCGCCGCCGTGGCGTTGGAGAACATGTCCGTCTCCACCCAGCCCGGATTCACGGCGTTCACCGTCACGTTCTTCTTCGCGTACTCCACCGCCAGCGCGCGCGTCAGGCCCAGCAGCGCGTGCTTGGAGGCGCAGTAGGCGGACGTGTATTTCATCCCGCGCACGGCGGCCATGGACCCGATGTTGATGACGCGTCCTCCCCCGGCCTGCGCCATGGCGGGCATCAGCTCCCGGCAGAGCAGGAAGGGCGCCGTCACGTTGATGGCCATCACCCGCGCCAGGTCCGCCGTGCTCGTCTTCGTCAGCGGCGCGGACACGGTGATGCCCGCGTTGTTCACCAGCACGCGCGGAGGTCCGTCGGCGAGAATCGTCTTCGTCGCCTCGATGAGCGCGGCCTCGTCCGCCACGTCCACGACGAGGGGCCGGATGCGCTCGCCTCCCTCCTTCACGAGCACCGCGAGCGCATCCGCGGCGCGGGCCAGGGCCCAGACGCGATAGCCCTCGCGTGCGAAGGTCAACGCCACGGCGCGGCCGATGCCTCGGCTCGCTCCCGTCACCACCACGGTCTGCTGAGTCGTCGTCATGCGCGGCAGCCTAGCGCCCCGCGTCGGCCTGGGCACGCTCGACGACACGCCTCACCCGGCGGAGGCGAGCGCCGGAGCGGGCGCCTGAGGCCGGATGCGCTCCCCCACGCGCTCCAGTCCCTGGCCGGCCCGCGCGCGGGCGTGGACCAGGGGATAGTCGTCGAACGCCGTGCCCAGCCACCTGTCCAGCACCGTGGTGTACAGGCCGTAGTGGCCCTGGTACCGGGCGTGGTGCATGGCGTGGAAGGTGGGCGTGAGGACCTGTCGCCCCAGCCAGGTGGACACGAAGCGCTCCGGCAGCCACTCCGTGTTCCCATGGCCCACCACGTTGAGCGCGTAGTTGGTGACGATGTAGAGCGCCACGCCCGCCTGGGTGACGGGCATCACCTCCAGCGCCAATAGGACGAGGCCGAAGTTGCCTCCCAGCAGCACCAGGCGCTCCACCAGCGAGAAGGACAGCGACGTCAGTGGGTTCGTCACCTGCGCCACGTGGTGCTGCGCGTGGAATCGGTAGAGCGCTCGCGTGTGCAGCAGGCGGTGCGTGGCGTAGAACCACACCTCGAAGCCCCCGAAGAGAAAGGCGAAGGTCGCCACCGTCGCGCCCACGCTGAAGGGCGCCAGCCGAGGCTGTACCGCCAGGCGGAACGCGGCGACGAGCACCGCGTCGAAGAGCAGCACCCGCACCGCCGCCCACGCCTCGCTGCGAAGCTGTCCCGGCGCCAGCGGCTTGCGGTAGACGCGCCGCCGCGCCCCCGCGCTCAGCCCCGCCGCCCACCACCCCAGGCCCACCATCGACACCTTGAGCGCCCCCGAGACGCCGAGGACGAAGGGGAACACCGCCATGAATGCGTGCACCATCGCGCTCCACCTCCGACCCTGGCCACCGTCACCCCATGCTAACCCCCGGAGACGCGCCGGGTTGCGCGGGCGGTTTGACGCTCCTGAAGGCGGGCATTAGGACGGGCGCCATGGCACGCGCGGACATCACTGACTTGTTCCGGCTGGACGACCTGCTGTCCCCCGAGGAGAAGGCCGCTCGCGACACGGTGGCCGCCTTCGTGGACCGCGAGGTGCTGCCCATCATCGGCGGGCACTTTCGCGACGGCACCTTCCCCTTCCACCTGGTTCCCCAACTCGCGGAGATGGGCGTGCTGGGCGCCAACCTCCAGGGCTACGGCTGCGCGGGGATGAACACCGTCAGCTACGGCCTCATCCTCCAGGAGCTGGAGCGAGGTGACTCCGGGCTGCGCTCCTTCGCGTCCGTGCAGGGCTCGCTCTGCATGTTCCCCATCCACGCGTACGGCAGCGACGAGCAGAAGGAGCGCTTCCTGCCGGGCATGGCCCGGGGGCGCGTCATCGGCTGCTTCGGCCTCACCGAGCCGGACTTCGGCTCCAACCCCGGAGGCATGCGCACCCGCGCGCGCAAGGACGGCGACGACTACGTCCTCAATGGCACCAAGACGTGGATTACCAACGGCGCCATCGCCGATGTCGCGGTGGTGTGGGCCAAGACGGACGACGGCGGCTCCGAGTCCGTCCGGGGCTTCCTGGTGGAGAAGGGCATGCCCGGCTTCACCGCGCGGGACATCCCCGGCAAGTTCTCCCTGCGCGCGTCCATCACCAGCGAGCTGTCCCTCCAGGACGTGCGAGTGCCCGCGCGCAACGTGCTGCCCGGCGTGGTGGGCCTGCGAGGGCCCCTGTCCTGCCTCAACAATGCGCGGCTGGGCATCGCCTTCGCCGTCACCGGCGCCGCCATCGCCTGCTTCGAGGGCGCGCGCGAGTACTCCCTGTCCCGCGCGTCCTTCAACGGCAAGCCCGTGGCCGGCTACCAGCTCACGCAGGAGAAGCTGGCGGACATGCTCCAGGACATCGTCAAGGCGCAGTTGGTGGGCCTGCGCGTGGCGCGACTCAAGGACGAGGGCAAGGTGACGCCCGTCATGGTGAGCCTGGCCAAGCGCAACAACGTGAAGAGCGCGCTCGACATCGCCCGCGTCGCGCGGAGCATCTACGGCGCCAATGGCATCACCGACGCGTATCCACCGGTGCGCCACATGCTGAATCTCGAATCGGTCTTCACCTACGAGGGCACCCACGAGGTGCACACGCTGGTGCTGGGCAAGGCCATCACCGGACTCGACGCCTTCGACTGACACACCTCACCCGGGCGCCTCCCCTCGTCCCGGCTGCGTGGGAGAGGGGAGGGCCTTCGGTGGGTGACGCCGGGCTTCAGCCCTGGCTGCTCTCGCCGCCCTCGGCCTTCGGGGCCTCGGCGGACGTCGCCTCGGCCTCGATGGCTGCGGACGCTTCTGTCTCGGCGGGAGCGGACGCCTCGGTCTCGGTGGGAGCGGACGCCTCGGCGCCTTCCTCCGAGGACTCGTCGGACAGCTCCGGCGCGGTGCCAGCGGCCTCCGCCGCCTGCTGCGCCTTGAGCTCCTCGTCGTTCATGAATCCGATGGGGCTGTCCTTCCTGTTGAGGAAGCGCACCGCCTTCTTCGAGAGCGCGAACATCTGCTCGGCCGCCGCGGCGGGCACCAGCGCGTGTTCGATTTGCGCGGGGTCCGGACGCTCCACCACGCCGAGCTCGCCGTCCTCCAGCCCCTTGGCCTGCGCCGGCGTCAGCTCCATGCGCCGCAGCTTGCCCTTGCGGGTCATGAAGTAGAACACCGTCTCCCCGGACTCCAGCGGCACCTGCGAGCCCATCACGAGCTCGCGCAGCGCCTTGTCCAGCTCCACCTGGCGCTTGGACTCGGCGCGCTGGTAGGCCTTGGAGCCAGGCATGGGGGGCAGCTTGGGGATGGGCTTCTCGGCGACGGCGGCGGGACGCCCGTGCTGGGGCGCTCCACCTCCGCTCACGCCGCCGCCACCGGGACGGAAGGAGCCTCCCTGTCGGGGAGCTCCTCCACCGGGACGGGGCGCTCCACCGCCAGGACGGCCGCCGCCAGGGCGGCCTCCGCCCTCACGGCCGCCGGGGCCACGGTCCTCGCCTCGGGAAGACGGAGCACCGGATGTCCGGTTCTCGTCACGCCGGGGCGGAGGACGGTTGCCGCTTGGACGTCCGCCCTCCTGGGGCTGGGGTCTCCGGGCTTCCGTCTGGCTGGGTGCCGCATCAGCCTTCTTGGACTGTTCCTCGGTGACGAGGCCCGCCTTCAATAACTTGTCGCGCAGGTTCTGCATGAGAAGGCCGTTCTATCCCTTGCACGGCCGCACGCAAGCCGCTGCTTGCCGCTCTTGTATGCGCCACGTAACTTGCCGCCCTCGTGGTACCCCCTCCGGAGGAGTCGTGAGCCGTCTGAAGAAGTCCGCCGTCACCCTCGCCGTGGCGCTGGCCGCCGCCAGCTGCTCGGACCCGGTCGACAAGGCGGCCAAGGCGCGCATCTTCTCGCCGGAGGACCCCCCCAAGGTGGTCGCCTCCGCCCAGCAGAAGCTCCCGCCGGAGGATGTCGCGGAAAACCCGCAGGTGGCCCGCCGCATCCTCGGCATGGACGCCGCCGAAATCACCGAGCGGCTGGGGCCCCACCGCTACCAGGCCACCCTCGGCTACGAGTGGACCTCCGCCGAGTCCAACCCCGTGAAGCTCACCGAGACGCGCACGTTCCGCGCGGGGCCGGGGGGTGTCAGCGGCGACTTCCACGGCGTGCTGGAGAACTCCCGGGACCAGGGCCTGGAGGTCATGCGCGTGGGGGGGCAGGTGTTCGCCCGCAACCGGTATGGCCCGTTCCGTCAGCGTCTGCGCGACCGCGGCATGGCCGAGCGCACCCGCACGGAGCTGACCGGCGCCATCCGCGACTTCGACATCCTCTTCCACGGCAGGCTCAAGCTCGCCCCGCAGGGCACCGTCACCTATGAAGGGCGCACGGCGTGGCGCTACGTGGTGACGCTGGCGCCCGCGTCGGAAGGGGATGGCTCCCGGCCGCTGCCGAAGCTGTTCGAGCCGAAGGGTGGCGCGGACGAGACGACGCGTCGGCGCGCGAACTTCTTCGCCCACCGGCTGCCGCGCTCCTTGGATGGCGAGGTGCTGGTGGACGCGGTGACGTCGGTGGTGCTCAAGGCCCGGCTGGACGGGCGCGTGGGCGTGCCGTCGGAGAAGACGCCCGAGGCGGCGGAGCTGCGGCTGACGCTGGAGGCGGCCCTGTCCGAGCTGGGCAAGGACCCGAGGCTCGCGCCGCCCGAGGAGTTCCTCCCCGACGCGGACAAGCCCCAGGGCATCGCCGACGCGCTGGACCGCTTCGGCATCGAGCGCGCGAAGCCCGAGGGTGCCAAGAGCACCACGACGGGTGAGGCGCCGCCCGAGCCCGAGGACGAGGGCGCGCCGGAGTAGGCAGTCGCACGGGTGGGGCGCCCGGGCGCGGGCGTCCTCCTTGGAAGGGCCAGGTGTTCCGGACAGGCGAGTCATGGGTGGCGGGCGCCCCGGCTTTTCGAGCCAGGTCGCCTGCCCTGACCGCATCGCCCGGACACCTGGGGCAGGGGCGCTGTCCCGCCTCTCAAGTCCCTGGATTCACGCGGGTTCTCGGGTGGCGTGTGCCTTGCTTTTCCCGGGGCCCATGCGCTGTCTCCCCCTCCTGCTCCTGTGTCTGTGCGGGCTCTTCGCGCCGCTCGCGAGGGCGGAGCCTCCCTCCCGCAGCCTGGGGGTCACGGTGTTTCCGGTGGGGGCGTTCGCCCTGAAGGACTCCGACGGGCGGCGCGAGGTGGGCTACAGCGCCGGGCTGGCGTGGAGCTATCGCCGGGAGCGCTCCCTCCTGGAGGTGGGCGGGCACGTGGCCTCCAGCCACCGGCTCACCGAGGCGACCCCCATGTCCCTGCGAATCACGCTCCCGGAGGCCCGCCGGGTCCGCCCCTACCTGGGGGTGGGGGTGAGCCTCCTGATGTCCCACGGCCGGGAAGGGGAGGAGCTGCCGCGTGTCCTCCAACTGGGGCCGGAGCTGTGCGGGGGAATGGACGTGGCGCTGGGGGGCCGGCTTTTCCTGTCCGCCCAGGCCCGCTACCAGAACTTCTCCGCCACCGGCTCCCCGTTTTCAGGGCGGCGCCAGGCGCTCTCCACCGCCTTTCTAGGAGCGGGAATGCACCTGTAGGCACCCTCTGGCGCTACAGGGCGGGAGCGACCTGTTGGAAGAAAATTTGCGCCAACTCTTGCGTCCTCTAGAATCCCCGACGGTTGCGGCTCGGACGCGTCCGACATGCTCGGATGTTCAGCGGGCTGCACAACAAGGGAGCGGAGATGGAGCGCAAGGTCGGGAGTAGCACGGTGACGGCCAAGGAGGTCAAGGCGGCGCTGGAGAAGACGCGCACGCTCACGGCCGAGGAGGAGAAGGCGCTGCGCATGCGGCATGGCGCCGGCGCTTCCAGCACGCGAGCCCCGCTTCCGCGCGCTGCCGGTGACAACGAAGAGCTCGGCGACGAGCTGCTCGTCATCGAGATGCAGTTGATGAAGGCCATGCGCGCTCGCGCTGCGGCCAAGACGCCGGCTACGAAGGCGGCGGCGCCCGAAGCGCCTCGTGCGCGTGAGACGGTCGCCAACCCGACGAAGGACAAGATCGTCCGGGCGCTGCGCAAGAAGAAGTAGTCGCTCGCGCAGCCACCACTACCGGTTGAGGATGGCCACGAGGCGCTCCCCCGCCTCGGGCAAGGCCAGCGGCCTGCCCGATACCTCCGTGGCCAGTCCTTCCGCGTCATCCGTTCCACCCCGAGCGTACAGCCCCTTCAGCCAGGTGGCGGCGTTCGGGTTCCTCCAGAAGTCCTCGTTGAAGCGCTCGGTGAGGCGCGTGGTGAGCCGAGCCTCCAGGGCCCAGGCTCGCAGGTAGTGCGCCACGTAGAGCTGCGGGTCCACGTCGTACAGGTAGAACCCGAGATGTGGCTCCGCGAAGAGGGCGCGGCGTTGGCCGTCGGCGTACTCGTCGGCGCGCTCGGTGGACGGGCCCTTGGTGCAGAGCGACAGCTCATAGGACAGCTTCGCGCAGTGACGGCGCAGCACGCTGAGCGACTGGAACGCGGCCATCCGCGCCGTGTCGTGCGCGAGCATCGTCGCCAGCCCCAGGTAGCGCTTGAGCCACTCGGGGGACAGCAGCAGTCGCTCGAAGACGGCGGCGTGGGCCTCCGTCACGGCCGCGTCGCCCAGGCGGCGCAGCTCCATGGGCAGGTTCTCCGACACATGGGCGCGGTGGTGCGCGTGGCCCAGCTCATGGAGCAGGCTGCCCACGGCGTCGAGTCCCCCACGGGGCTGGAGCACCAGGCGGATGTCGTCCGGCACGCGGATGGTGACGACGAAGGGGCGGGGTGACTTGCCGGGGCGGTCCTCCTCGTCCATGCGGATGCGGCCTCCGGCGTTGGGCGTGAAGCCCCACTCGCCGAGCCACTGGCGCACCGCGGGCCAGGCGTCCTCGCGGCGGAAGTGCTCGTCCAGCCACGGGGCCTGGAGCGCGGCCTGGACGTCGTGCCTTCGCGCGTCGCCACCGGGCAGGGGCCGCAGCTGCGGGTCCGTCTTCTTGAGCACGTAGGTGAGCACGTCGCGGTAGGCGTCCTCGGTGCGCTTCAGCGTCTGTTCGGCGGCCTCGGCGAGCTTGGCGTAGGCGATGCCCGTGACGTCCTCGCGCAGCGAGGGATAGTCCTTGGCGCCCAGTCGCTCGGCGGTGAGGAGGGCGGCTTCGCGGCGGTCTCCATAGGGGCTTCGGTGCTCCCAGAGGTAGTTGCCGACGGCGCGCTCCAGGCCGGCGCGGCGGGCGCGATTCGGCTCGTGGGGGAGTCGGCTCATCGCCCCGGCGAAGTCGAAGGACTCGTCGTCGACGTTGAGCACCGCGTTGGCTTCCACGGTGGCCATGGCCTGGGCGGGACGGGCGGCGAGGGCTTCTTCCACCTGGGTGGCCACCAACTCGCGCACGAGCTGGATGCGGCGGACGGCGAGGACGTCGTCCTTGGCGCGGGCCTTGGTGAGCGCCTCGGTGGCGGCGACGAAGGTTTCCGGGGCGGACAGCTCCGGGAAGGAGGCGTGGAGGCTCGCGATGGGAAGCTCTCGCGCGAGGCCGGCACCATGCCGGTACTGAAGGGTGGCCAGCTCGGCGAGGAAGTCGTCCAGCCGTGTGCGGACGGCGTGTAGGGGGCGGTCCATGGGGCGCGGACCGTACCAGGGCTCACGGGAACAAAGGGTCGAGGGCGCGACGCTCGGTCGTTTGTCGAGACTGTCGGACAGGGAATCCCATGCCGCGGGAGGGCTCCTGCTTGTGGTTCGCCGTGCCTTTCTGTAGCGAGCAGCCCATGGTGCGAGGTGGGCCGTGAAGCGTCGGACATTCCGGGCGGAAGGCGCGCGGGCGGTGGTGGAGGCGGTGGCCGCGGAGCTGGGCCTGCCCGTGGAGCAGGCGCGCGGGCTGGTGGAGGTGGGCGCGGTGTACGTGGCGGGGCGGCGCTGCAGGGATGCGAAGGCGCGGCTGACGCCGGGGCAGGTGGTGGCGGTGGTGTTGGAGGAGGGCGGGCAGAGCTCGCTGGCGGAGGCTCCCGTCGCGCCCACGTTCCGCGTGTTGCATGAGGATGCGGAGGTCCTCGCCGTGGACAAGCCGGCGGGACTCAACGCTCAGCCCACGGAGGCGCGCGTGGGCGCGAGTCTGGTGGACCAGGTGAGTGGCTACCTGGGACGCGAGGCGGGGCTGGTGCACCGGTTGGACCGGGAGACCTCGGGGGTGACGGTGTTCGGCAAGACGCCCCAGGCGACGTCCGCGCTGGCGGAGGAGTTTCGCGAGGGCCGGGCGCGCAAGCGCTACGTGGCGGCCACCGGGCCTGGGCTGCCGGAGTCGGGGACGGTGGACCTGCCGCTGTCCAAGGACCCGTCGCGTCCGGGCCGTTGGCGAGCGACTCGCGCGGCGAATGGTGTTCCCGCGCTGACGCACTTCCGCACGCTGTACGCGGGGCCGGAGTTCTGCGTGGTGGAGCTGCTGCCCCAGACGGGACGCACGCACCAGCTGCGCGCGCACCTGACGGCGCTCGGGGCGCCCATCCTGGGGGACTCGCGCTACGGCGGCGCGCCCAGGGCGGGAGGTGTCGAGGCGGCTCGGTGTCTGTTGCATGCACACGCGCTGGAGCTGGCGCATCCGCGCACGGGAGAACCGCTGCGCGTGGAGGCTCCGGTGCCCGAGGACCTGCTGCGCTTCTTCACGCTCGCGGGGGTCGTGGTGCCTCAGGGGGCCGTGCCGGAGCAGTGACTCAGGGCGACGGAGGCCTCCCGGAGCGCGGGGTTCAGGGCCGCCACCAGACCTTGGCCACCGCCGTCAAGCTTCTCCATGCGCGAGTCGCGGGCGGCCAGTCTCGCCAGCACGGCGTGGGTGCCAGCCGTCGAGCCATCGCCGAAAGCAAGCGGCCGAAGGTCCCAGAGGGTGCCCTTCCAGGAGGCTCTTCGCTGCTCGGGCCACGGTGGGCTCGGCATTTCGCGCGGGAAGCATGACGGCGACAGCCGGGATGGCCTGCGTTGTGTAGACTGCCGCACCCATGGGTGGCGTGAGAAACGGCAAGGACGCCGGCACGCCGGAGCCCGCGGCCGTCCGACAGGAGGTGCCGCGATCCGGCATGCTCGAGGTCGGGTCTACGGACGATGCGGAAGTCGGGGTGGCTCGCCACTTCGGGGCCGCTGTGCGCTGGCTGCGCGAAGGCGCTCCCACGCGGGCCTTCGCGGAGCTGGAGAACGCCTGCCGCACCCTGCCCATGTCCCCCCGTCTGGCCGCGGGACTCGTGCGCTTCGCGCGACTCGCGGGGGCTGAGACCGCTGCCATCGGATTGCTGGACTCCGTTCCGGCCACGGTGCCCGCGGAGGTGCGACGCGCGGTGCGTCGCCAGCTCGCGAGGGTGTTGCGCCAGACGCACCAGCCGGCCCGAGCCGTCTCCGTGCTCGAGGCGGTGGTGCAGGAGTTCCCCGAGGAGCGTCGTGCGCGGCGGGTCCTGGAGCTGCTCCGCGCCAAGGGTCTAGGGGATGGCGTGCGCGCTCCGGCGCCGACGAGCGCCGTGCTGGAGAAGCTGCCCACGAAGAAGTCGGGCGTTCAGGCCCTGGCGGTCTGGGAAGAGGACGAGGTCGACTACCACGCCGCGACGGTGGTCGATGCCACGGGGGCCGCTTCGAAGCCGCCCACCGTGGTGCCTCCGCCGCGCTCGCTGACGATGGAGCTGGCGCGGGTGCAGTTCCAGGTGGAGGGGCCGCCCCTTGGGTTGATGGTGCCGGCTCGGGGGGAGGGGCCTGAGGTTGGGAGCGTGCCGGAGGCTCCGACCACCGAGGTGCCGCGTGGGGAGGGGACGCCTTCCTTCGAGCGTGCGGTGTCCGTGCCCCGGGCATCGGCGGATGTTCCGTTTCCGTGGGATGTCGCGCCGACGGATCCGGTGGCTCACGCGGGCAACCCTGCCGTGTATGCCGGAGGACCGACCGCGGATGCCGTGAAGGTGGGCGGTGCGGCGGGGGCCACGGATGAATCGGTGGCGGGAGAGTCGTCGAAGGACTCCGGTTCCGGCGCTGCGCGAAGTGATGCCGTGGACCTGTCGGCGAAGGCGGCTCCAGAGGTGGGGCTGCTCGACGATGAGGTTTCTCCGACCGAGGTGGACTCACTCGCGAGGCAGAGCGCCACGGGGGCTTTGGCGACCGAACAGGTGTCGCGTACTGGACACGGTGATGCGGCTGCCTCGTCGACGGAGGGTGCCTCCGCTCCCAGTGTTGTCGGGCTGAGTGATGTGAAGGCGGTTCCGACCGAGGTGGCTTCCACTGTCGGACCAGGCGATGCGGAGGCCTTGGCGGCCTTTAGCGCGGGGCGAAGTGATGCTGCTGCCTCGCCGACAGCGGCAACCCCTGGCGCGGGGTTGACCGACACGAGTGACGTGTCAGCAGGAACCACTCCGAGCGGCGCGGTGGACACCGCACCGGCTCCCGCTGCGCGAACCCTGACGCCGACTTCAGCCCGTGCCTCGACGCCGAGTGGTGAGTCCGTGGAGGCACTGCCCCGCGTCGGCCCCTCGTCGACGGAGGTCGCGTCGAGCCTGGAGCTGACTGCTCCCACGGCATCGCCCCTCGGCGCCGAGCCCAGCACGAGTCGGACCGATGCGGTGGCGTTGCCAGTCAGCTCCACGCGCGCCCCCTCGGGCGAACCGGAGGACGAAGGCGAGTTCCGCGCGAAGACCCAGGTGGAGATGCCCGCGGTCAGGGTCGAAGACCTGTTCCCCTGGGACGCGCCCCCTCGGGAGGCGGCGCTCCCCACGCGCCCCCCTGGCGCGAACCCGCTTCCTGCCTCGAAGGGGAAGCCCACCTCCTCGGGTGCTCCGCCCGTGCTCCACCCGGTGGGTTCGGAGCCCGCTCGCTCCAAGACTCAACCCGCCCCAGGTCCCACGCGAGGCGAAGACGCTCCGCGCTCGGAGACGATGGAGGTGCCGCTCGCCGACCTCTTCGCCGCTTTGGGAGGTGCACCCGCCAGCGCCGCGGTGCCTGCCCGCGCGGAGCATGGAGTTCGAGGACCGAGTGGTCCTGTCGCCGCTCGTCCTGACACGGTGCCCCCGTCCCGGACCGGGCGCTCGGGCGCGGCGGAGCCCACTCCTGGCGACGATGCGGAGGAGCTGGCGCGTTCGCGGAAACTGGAGGCGCAGTTCGTCGCGCGTCGAGCGTGGCGTGAGCTGGCCCAGGTCTATCTCAAGCGCGCGGACCGGGCGAAGGACCCGGTGGCGCGAGCGGAAGCGCTGACGCGACTCGCGGAGGTGATGGAGACCGAACTCCAGGACCCCGCTGGTGCCGCGCGAATGTACCGGGAGATTGTCGAGCTGACCGGTGACCGGTCCGCGCTGCGCGAGCAGGTTCGCTTGCTGGCCTCGCGGGACGACGCCTCGCTGGTTCGGCGCGCGCTCGATGAAGCCATCCAGCGGGCGAGGACGGGCCGCGCGCGCGCCACGGCGCTGCTGACCCGAGGAGAGCGCTGGCTCCACATGGGGGAGCCCCAGAAGGCCCGCGCGGATTTCGAGGCCTCGGAGGCGCTCGCGCCAGATTTGCTTCCCGCGCTCGCGGGACTGCTGTCGTGTGTCGAGGACGCGGAGCGCTCGGCCGTCGCCAGGCGACTGCATTCGGTGCTCACCACGACGCCGCGCCGTGCGGCGGACCGCGCGGAGG
This sequence comes from Corallococcus terminator, assembly GCF_049194865.1. Taxonomy (GTDB): domain Bacteria; phylum Myxococcota; class Myxococcia; order Myxococcales; family Myxococcaceae; genus Myxococcus; species Myxococcus terminator_A. The sequence goes on from NZ_JBLZWL010000002.1 coordinate 268,325, forward strand.
CGCTCCGGGTGCTCGCGCGTACCGCGGAGGAACAGCTCGGTGATTCGCGCCTCGCGCAGTGGGCCTGGGGCGAGGTGCTCATCGAGAGCCCTGACAGCGAGCAGGCCCATGAGCGACTCCTCTGGCTCGCGCGCGAGCTGGGGGACACGGCGGCGCTGGGGCAGCTCCTGCGCGCGCAGCTCGCACGCGAGTCGCGAGGCCCTGTCGCGCGGCAGTCTCGCCTGGAGCTGGTGGCCACCCTGGAGTCGTCGGGGGACACCGAGGCCGCGCTGAACGAACTGCGTCAAGCGGTGCGCTTCGAGCCAGGGCACAAGGAAGCGTGGCTGTTGCTCGTGGAGCGCTTGCTGGCGCACGACAACAAGGGCGAGGCGGCCTGGGCGCTCGAGAACGCGGCCACCGCGACCGAGGATGAACTCGAACGCGAGCAGACCTGGGACCGGCTGGCTCGCATGTGGCGCGAGTCGCTCCGCAATCCCGAGCGTGCGCAAGTCTATGCCCGCCGCGCGGAGGGACTGAGGCTCGCACGTGAGGAGCGGGAAGCGGCGCTTCCTCCCGAACCTCCTCGCAGCGCGACACCTCGCCGCGAGCCGAGTGGACCGAAGTCGCCGCTCGTTCCGTTGCCCATGACGACGACGTCACTCGTCGCGGCCGGACGCGATGACCTGTCCGAAGAGATTACGTCGACCTCCGACCCCAGTGCCCTTCCGGGTGGGACCGTCGAAGGTCCGGGGCCGCGAGGTGAGAAGGGTGGGGCGGCGCAGCGTGGAGAAAAAGGAGCGGGCACCTCTAGCGCGCAAGTCTCAGGTGCACGCGGTGAGCGGTCCTCACAGCAAGGGGGCGCGGCGTCCGCGGCTGTTGGAGCAGATGGTGCTCGCGAAAGGCCCGCGGGCTCCCGTGCCGAGAAGCCCGTAGCGCGTGGCGCTCGTGAGCCAGCATCACAAGAGGACAAGCTGGCCGCCCTGGGCCCCGAGCTGGACAGGCCCGCGCCTGCCGGGTCGACAGTGGTCTTCGGCGAGAATGCTCCCGCTCCGCGCACCGACAAATCCGTCGAAGCCAAGGGAACATCGGCTCCCGCCCAGGCTCCTCGTGCCTCCGCTCCACGCGGCGAGCGTGCTCCCGTGTCTCCGGCACGTGCGGACATTGCGGCAGACAGTGCTCCCGCTCAACGCGGCGAACGTTCCCTCGCTCCGCCAGCACGTGCGCCCAATCCCATTGACGGTGCTCCCGCTCAACGCGGCGAACGTTCCCCCGCGCCTCCAGCACGTGCGCCCAATCCCGCTGACGGTGCCACCGCTCAACGCGGCGAACGTGCCCCCGCGCCGCCAGCACGTGCGCCCAATCCCGTTGACGGTGCCCCCGCTCAACGCGGCGAACGTGCCCCCGCGTCTCCTTCACGTGCGGCTCCGCCAGTCGACAGCGCCCCCGCCGCACGCGGTGCGCGAGCCCCCGCGCAGTCTGGCCGCGCTGCTCCGCCAGTCGACGGTGCTCCCGTTGCTCCTCCCGCCGCGCGCGGTGAGCGAGCCCCCGCGCCGCCCGACAGTGCTCCCGCTGCCCGCGGCGAGCGAGCCCCAGCGCCCCCCGTCCGCGCGGCCCCGCCGTCCGACAGTCCTCCCGCGCGTGCCCAGGCCCCCGCTCGTCCCGCGAATCCTCCGGACGCACCCAGAGGTGGCAAGGCCATCGACCTGATGAGCGGCAAGCCCATGGACCTCGATGCCGCGTCCGTCCCCGAGACGCGCGTCATCTCCTGGGAAGCCCCTCCGGGGCGCATGGACCCCGTGCGCCGGGTCCTCCGGAACTCGCGTCCCGAGGGCACCTCGGCCGGTCTCGCGCCGGGTCGCTCCTTCATCTCGAAGCCCCCCGCTCAACCCGTGGGCGCCGCAGAGACGCGCGAGAACCCCATCGTCGTCCCCGAGCCCGCTCCGCCGGCGGACACCGAGCCCGAGGTCTTCCGAAAGCTCCGCGAGCGCCCGCTCGACACCGTCTCCTACGCCAACCTCGCCGACTTCTTCGACACCCGAGGCGACGCCCCGCGCGCCGCCCTCATGCGCGAAATCGTCGAGGCCCTGGCCGGACGCGAAGGCCCCGCGCCCCGCCTCCAGCGCCCACCCCTCACCGCCGATGAACGCGCGGGCCTGCGTCACCCTGGACTGCGGACCTCCTCGGGAGAGCTGCTCGCGTGCGCGGGCATCGCCCTCTGTCGCCTCTTCCCCGCCCAGGGCCGAGCCGCCGATGCCTCCGAGCCCCTGCGCGCCGTCGCGGGCCCCGGCGCTCCCGCCGTCCTCGACGCCCTCCACACCTCCGCGCGAGTCCTCGCGGTGAACCTGCCGGAGCTGGTGCTCGCCGAGGACGACGGCCCGCCCTTCACCGCCGTCCACACCGACAAGCCCCGCCTGCTCGTGGGCCGCGCCGTGATTCGACAGGCCCTGCCCGCCGCCGAGCTGCGCTTCCACGCGGGCCGCGCCCTCCTGTCGCTGTCACCCGACCTGCTCGCCCTGCGCGCGCTCAAGGGAGCCCAGCTCCTGCGCGCCCTGGCCCTGCTGTCCACCGTTCTCAAGAACCCGAAGGACCCCAGCTCCGATGCGCGGCTGGTGCGCGAGACGCTGTCCCCGCGCGCCCTGGAGCGCACCCTCGAACTGCTGGAGCCCGGCACGCGGGACTTCAACGCCTCGTCGCTCGCGGATGCCGCACGCGACTCCGCCAACCGCGCGGGCCTGGTGGCCTGCGGTGGCGTGGGGCCGGCGGTGACGGTGATTCGCTCGCGCCGCTCGAACGACTCGGAGCTGGTGGAGTTGCTGCGCTTCGCCGCGTCCGAGCGCTACCTCGCCCTGCGCGTCCCCGCCCGCTGAACGCCCCGCTCAGTTCATCTGCATGCGGATGGTGAGCGCCAGCATCCGGCTCTTCTCGCCACCCAGCTCGTACCGGTACGCCAGGTCCAGACCGCCACCCGTCTCGGTCATGAAGCCCAGGCCCGTGCTCAGCCGCGACGTGCGCGTGAAGCCGTCATACGAATAGCCCGCGCGCAGCGGAACCTGCATCCCGAGGATGTACTCGAGCCCGCCGCTGTACGTGAGCGTCGTCTTGTCGTTCGTCTCGAAGTCCGCGCGCACGTCACCGGCCAGCGTCAGCATCCCCGAGTTGATGCCGAGATGACCCGAGTAGTACCGCGTCAGCTCCACGTTCTCGGTGTTGATGAGGTTGTGCCCGGAGATACCCGCGACGAAGGACTCGGACAGCCGGAACAACAGGCCCGTGTCGACTGTCACCGAGTTGGCATATCGGTCCGAGCCGCTCATCCGCAGATAGCGCGCCGCCGCGCCAATCAGGATGCCCGGGGTCAACGGAAACCCCACGCCCAGCGAGCTGAGATGGGCGGTGGTGCGAGCGCCGCCGCGGCCCAGGCTGACCCAGTGGTAGTCCATCCCCATGGCCAGCTTGCTGGTGGCGCCGTCGATGACGGAGACGCCGAGCACGCCCTCCTTGAGGCGGTGGTCCCAGGCCCCCGTGCCCTCGACGCGGTAGGCCGGATACATGGCCATGGCGGCGGGATTTCCCAGCACGGCCTCCGTGCCCAGGCCCAGGGCGCGGTAGGCGCCCCCCATGCCGTAGGCGCGCGCGCTCATGACATCCCTCAGGTCCTCCGAGGGCTGGGCCAGGGCGGCGGTGGAGACACACACGGCGAACAGCAGCACGGCGGGGCGGAGCGACATGGGGCGATCATCCTAACCAGCTTGATGGGGTGGGTGGGCGCCAATAGATTCCCTGGCCCCATGTCCGCCAACGCACCGAAGGCAGAGCCCCTTATCCGCAAGTGTGTCATCCCGGCAGCCGGGCTGGGCACTCGCTTCCTCCCCGCCACGAAGTCCGTGCCCAAGGAGATGTTGCCCATCGTCGACACTCCCACCCTCCAGTACATCGTGGAGGAGGCGGTGGCCGCCGGAATCGAAGATGTCGTCCTCATCAATGGCCGAGGCAAGAGCGCCATCGAGGACCACTTCGACATCGGCTTCGAGCTGGAGACCACGCTGCGCGCCCGGGGCAAGACGGCGGACGCGGACAAGCTGCGCGCCATCGCCGAGCTGGTCCGCGTCGTCAGCATCCGTCAGAAGGAGCCCAAGGGCCTGGGCCACGCGGTGCTGTGCGCCAAGAGCGCCATCGGCAACGAGCCCTTCGGCGTGCTGCTGGGCGACGACATGATTGACGCCGAGGAGCCGGGCATCCGCCAGCTCGCTCGCGTGTTTCGCCAGTACAACCAGGCCGTCATCGCGCTGATGGAGGTGCCCGACGACGAGACGCATATGTACGGCATCGCCGCCGGCACGGACCTGGGCGACGGCGTCATCCGCATCGACCGCGTGGTGGAGAAGCCGAAGAAGGGCACCGCGCCCTCCAACCTCGCCGTCATCGGCCGCTATGTCCTGCCGCCGGAAATCTTCCCCATCCTGGAGACGCAGACGCCGGGTGTGGGCGGGGAAATCCAGCTCACCGACGGCCTGGCCACGCTCCAGAAGTCGCACGGTCTGTTGGGCTACAAATTCAAGGGTCAGCGCTATGACGCGGGCGACAAGGTGGGATACCTGAAGGCGAACATCGCCTACGCCCTCAAGCGCCCCGAGCTGCGGGGCGGGTTGCTCGAGTACATGCGTGAGGTCGTGAAGACGGAGAAGCCGTGAAGCGCATCGTCGCACTCGTCGCAGTCCTGCTGTCCTTCACCGCTGTCGCCTACGTGCTGCCGGGGGGCTCCATCCTCCGGCGCATGGTGGGTGAGCGAGATGAACTCAAGCTCTCCGGTCTGCGGGTGGAAGGCTCGCTCAGCTTCAGCGGCTCCGCGGTGAAGGAGGCGGGCGCGGCGCTGGGCGCGGCGACGGACCGTCCCGACCTGCAGGGAGATGGCGTGCTGTACCTGCGCGTGCCGGGCCGCTGCCGCTTCGAGGCCTCGGTGCCGGACGGCAACGCGCGCACCGCCGTGGTGCAGGTGGCGGGGCGTCGTCGGCTGGAGGGCAATGACATCCCCTCGCTCTCCGTGCTCGTCGCGCAGGTGTGCCCGCTCTTCGCCATGGGCGGAGGGCCGGTGCAGCAGCTCAAGGAGTCGGTGCAGCAGTACCTCCAGGGGCTGGGCGTCGACACGACTCGCACGGGCCTGGCGCGCTTCAGTGGAGAGGTCGCGTACGTGCTCGGTGACCAGGCCGAGGGGCGCTCCCAGTTCTGGGTGTACAAGGATTCCTTCCACCCCGCGCGGCTGCGCTACACGGACTCCGCCAAGGTCGCGTGGGACGTGCGCTTCCTGGACTACAACTCGCCCGCGGTGGGTGAGGCGCTGCCGCGCAGCATCGAGGTGTGGCGCGGTGACCAGCGTGTCGTGCGCTTCACCGCGCTGAAGGGCGATACCCGGGCCACGGTGCCCGACAAGCTCTTCACGCCGTAGTCACCCGGGCAGGGCCGTGCGCTCCGGCTTCGCGTCGGAGCGCGCCTCGGCGGGCCGCCACATGAACCACTGGGGCGGCCCGCCGTCGAAGCACGGCTCGGTGCGCTGGAGGTCGAAGCCGAAGCCCGTGTACCAGTCGCGGTTGGACGCCTTGGCCGTCTCCAGGAAACACGGCGCGTGAGTCTCCTCCGCCAGGGCCAGGCCCGCGCGCATCAGCCGCACGCCCAGGCCGCGCCCCTGGTGTGCCGGGTCCACGGCGATGGTGGCCAGGTACCAGTGAGCGGGCGTGTGCGGGTGGTAGCGCTCGAGCCTCGCCAGCGCTTGAAGCGCCAACCGCGCGCGTCCCGGGAAGTGACGCAGGCCCGCCCAGACGGTGGGCAGGAATCCAGCCTGTCTGCCGAGTGACTGGGGAAACGCTCCGGGCCGCAGCCACGCCGCCACCCCCGTCAGGCGTCCGTCCTCGACGGTGGCGTGCACCACGCCGTGCTCCAGACAGTCGCGCACGGTGGCCAGGTAGAAGGCCGCCGCCACCCGCGCGCGCTTCTCCGACGCGCCCGGGAACAGCTCCGCGAGGAATGGGTAGTCGTCGAAGGCCCGCGCGCACATCGGGCCCACCTGCTCCAACAGCTCCGGCCCGAGGTTCTGGACGCTCACCGTCATGGTGACGCGACTGTAGTCCACGGAGGCGCCGCGAGCGCACGGACGCTTGCTCGCGGACGCCGTGGAGCGGTGACTCGTTCTATGTTGGCGCGCGATGTGCGCTCGAAGGTGGCGAGACCGAGGACGGGCCATCCCGGGCACCGGTGAAGGCAGCAGGTGGATGGGGCTGACGTGTGGGCTCCTGCTCGCGCTCGTCCTGGGCGGGCCATGGCTCGCGTCGGCCAGGCCTCGCCGCGTGACGACCCTCCAGGATTTCCATCACACCGCTTGGACGCAGAAGGATGGCGCTCCCTCCGGCATCTGGACCATGGCCCAGACGCGTGACGGCTGGCTGTGGCTGGGGACGGCGTCGGGTCTGTATCGCTTCGATGGCGTCCGGTTCGAGCCTCGGGACCTGCTGCCCTCGGACAGCACCGCGTCGCGCTCCATTGGCGTGCTTCAGGCCATGCGCAACGGGGACCTCTGGGTCGCCTACTCCTTTGGCGGAGCCAGCCTCCGGAAGGAGACGGGAGAGGTTGCCCACTTCTTTCCGGGAGGGCTGCCCCCGGGTGTTCCGGTGGAGTCCTTCGACGAGGACGCCGAGGGGCGCCCGTGGGCGATCAGTCCTCAAGGGCTCCATGTCTTCGAGCAGGGCGCGTGGTCGCCCGCGGACCTTCGGTGGGGGCTGCCTCGGGGCTATTGGATCGACCTCATCCAGGACCGGAGCGGCGGACTGTGGGTGGCGGGCGAGCAGGGCATGTATGTGCTGCGCTCGGGGGCCCACCGCTTCGAACAGGTCGAGACGCAGGGGCCCTCCATTGGCGCGCTGTACCTGGCCCAGGATGGCGGCTTCTGGAGCTACGACGACCGAGGTAACAGTCCCCTGCGCGGCCCGGGCCTGCCCGAGCCCTCCGAGCCCGCTCGCGTCGACACCTTCGAGGGCGCGTCCTCCACGATTCTCCTCTTCGACCGCGACGGCAGCGTGTGGCTGGTCGGGTGTCGCGACGGAGGCGTCTGCCGCGACCCGAACCCCTCCGAGGATGGCACTCCGCTCCGTCGTCGCGATGTGAATGGTGATGTCTTCGGCGCGCGAGACGGGCTCTCGTCGGAGGCGGCGATGACGTTGCTCGCGGACCGCGAAGGCAACATCTGGGTCGGCACCCAGCTCGGGCTGGACCGCTTCCGTCGCAACGACGTGGCCGCCGTCCGCTTCCCCTCGTACATGAACTACTTCGCGCTCATCGCGGACGGCGACGGGAGGATGTGGACCGGGAGCGCGATGCGGATTTCGAGCCCGGACAAGTGGTGGCGGCTGGGCGCCGAGCCGGTCCTGACTCCGGGCCTCGAAGGGGAAATCACCGCCACCTGGCTGGACCCGGACGGCGGCCTCCTGCTGGGGGGCTCCTCGGGGTTCTGGCGCTTCACCGAGGAGCGCATCGAGTCGTTGTCCCGGCCCGACAAGGAGCAGGCGCAGCGCATCCAGGCCATCGTGCGCGACGCGGCGGGGAAGCTGTGGGTGTCATTCCGAGCGTCGACGGTGTACCGGCTGGACGGCGACACGTGGACTCCGAAGGGCGACCTCGCGGAGCTGCCCGACCTGCCGCCCGCGCGCGCCGTGCTCGATGGCGGGGGGCGGGTGTGGTTCGGCTACAGCGCCAACCTGCTCGCCATCATGGAGGGCTCGCGGGTCCGCACGTTCTCGGAGGCTCATGGCCTGCGCACGGGCACGGTGACCGCCATCCTCCCGGGAGAGACTCCGCTGGTGGGTGGCGCGCTGGGCCTGGCCGCGTTCGATGGGGAGCGGTTCCAGGCGCTGACGGCGACGCGGCCGGAGGCGCTGACGGGACTCACCGGCCTGCTGAAGACGAAGGACGGCACGCTGTGGCTCAACGGCCATGCGGGCGGCGTGCGCATCGCGGCGGAAGACCTTCAGCGGGCGCTGAGGGACGCCTCCTTCTCGATGCCCGTCGAGCTGTTCGACATGAACGACGGCATGCCGGGCGGCGCACAGCAGGTCCGTCCGCTGCCCACGCTGGTGGAGGACGGGGACGGAGGGCTCTGGTTCGCCGCCGTCAGCGGGCTGGGCTGGATGGACCCGAGCCGCATCCACCGCAACCCCGTGCCGCCTCCCGTGGTGATTCGCTCCGTCACCGTGGACGACACCACGTATGCGCCGACGACGGCGCTGCGGCTGCCACCGCGCACGAGGGAGCTTCGCATCGACTACAGCGCGCTCTCCTTGGGGATGCCGGAGCGAGTCGTGTTCCGCTATCGCCTCCAGGGCGTGGATGACGGCTGGAAGGACGCGGGGCAGCGACGCGAGGCCCACTACACGAACCTGGGACCCGGGACGTACCGCTTCGAGGTGAGGGCCGCGAACGAGGACGGCATCTGGAACACGAGCGGCGCCGCCCTCGACTTCGACATCGAGCCGACCTTCTTCCAGACGGGCGGGTTCATCGCGCTGTGTGTCGTGGGCGCGCTGGTCCTCTTGTGGCTCCTCTACGTGCTGCGGCTCTGGCAGGTGACGCAGCGGCTGCGCCTGCTGCTGGAGGAGCGGCACGCCGAACGCGAGCGCATCGCCCGGGAGCTGCACGACACGCTGTTGCAGGGCATCCAGGCGCTGGTGCTCAACGTCCACACCGTGTCCATGCGGCTGCCCGCGGGAGAGACGCGCCACGGCCTCGAGAGCGCGTTGGATAGGGCGGACGACATCCTGACGGAGGGGCGGGACAGGGTCAGCGCGCTGCGAGACACCCGCCAGGGCAAGGACGACCTGGCCACGGCCTTCGCGTCGCTGGTGAGCGAGTTCGACGAGCGCGAGGGGCCGAAGCTGCGCATGGTGGTCAAGGGTGACGCGCGCACGCTGGAGCCGCTGGTCGCCGACGAGCTGTACCGCATCGGCCGCGAGGCCATTGGCAACGCCTTCGCCCATTCCTGCGCGCGTGAGGTGGAGGTCAGCCTGCTGTTCGGCGCGCCGGAGCTGCGGCTGTGCGTGCGCGATGACGGCGGCGGCATCGACTCCGCCACCCTGGACCAGGGGGGCCGCGCGGGCCACTGGGGCCTGCGCGGCATGAAGGAGCGGGCCGCGAAAGTGGGTGGCGAACTGGACATCGTCAGCCGTGAGGGCGCCGGGACGGAAGTCGTCGTGGCGGTGCGCGCGGACCGCGCCTACCTTCGTCCTCCGCTGGAGGGCTGGAGGCGCTTGTTGCGCTCGTGGCCGGGCCGTCGCTGAGCGGCTCCGCTCGGGTTCTCGGCGTGCGGGGCGTGCCTCCGCGTCCGCCCGGCCAGGTGACGTGCGAGCAGGCATTCCCACGGGGTGGACCGGTGGCCTTGCGCGCAGCACGCGACAGGACGTGGACCGGAGGGCGGGGCCATGTCAGACAGCCCTGGCACTGTGGTTCCCGGTAGCAGGACGGACGGGGCAGGGGCGGTGGTTGAAGGGAGTTCCATGGAACAGCGACCGTTGTGGGACGAGCCGACGGAGAGCGTGGCGGACACACCCTCCACCACGGGTTCCATGGAGGTGCGCACCTCGGGTGCGAGGCGTCGCCGGGAACTGTCCCCGCCGGTACAGGCCGCTACAGTGGCGCCCGCAGTGAGCGAGAGTCCTCCCGTCCTGGCGTCCGTCGCCGTGGCCCGCCCCGTCCGGGGTGAGTTCACCTACTCCGTGCCGGAGGCCCTCACGGGCCACCTGGCGCCGGGGCAGCGCGTGCTGGTGCCCTTCGGCCGAGGCACCGCGCTGGGCTTCTACCTGGGGCCCGCGAACAAGCCCCTGGGAGAGAAGGTCCGGCTCAAGCCCATCCAGCGCGTGCTGGAGGACTCGCCCTCCCTGCCCAAGGACCTCATCGCGCTGCTGCGCTTCGCGGCCGAGCACTACCGCTATCCGCTGGGCGAGGTCATCCGAGGCGCCCTTCCCCCCGGGCTGTCGAAGCCGGTGGACGAGAAGGAAGCGAAGCCGGACGTGCAGCAGTTCGCGGTGGCGCTGGTCAGCGAGGTGCCCCCGGCGCTCGCGCGCGCGCATGCGCAGGCCGCGGTGCTCGCGTACCTCCTGGCCGTGGGGGGCAGCGCTCCGCTGGAGGAGGTGAGCCACGCCATCCCCGGGGCGCGTGAGCTCTTGAAGAACCTGGCCAAGAAGGGGCTGGCCCGCCTCGACGAGAAGAAGCTGGAGGCGGGGGTGAAGGAGGGCCTGATTCAAGGCCGGCCGGACCGCCTCACGCAGGAGCAGGACGCGGCGGGCATCGAGCTGCGCGCGGCGCTGGACACCGGGGTGTTCCAGCCGTTCCTGCTCCACGGCGTCACGGGCAGCGGGAAGACGGAGGTGTATCTGCGCGCGGCGGAGCATGCGCTGTCCCTGGGCAAGGGCAGCCTCATCCTCGTGCCGGAAATCGCGCTGACGCCGCAGCTGGTGGGGCGCTTCCGCAGCCGCTTCGGCGCCGAAGTCGCGGTGCTGCACTCGGGGCTGAAGCCCCGGGAGCGGCTGTTCCATTGGCAGGCGCTGCGTCGGGGCGACGTGAAGATCGCCGTCGGCGTGCGCTCGGCGGTGTTCGCCCCGGTGGAGAACCTGGGGCTCATCGTCGTGGACGAGGAGCATGACCCCTCGTTCAAGCAGGACGACAGCCTGCGCTACCAGGCCCGGGACCTGGCGGTGGTGCGCGGCAAGCAGGCCGGGGCGGTGGTGGTGCTGGGCTCGGCCACGCCGGCGCTGGAGACGCTGGAGAACGTGAAGCGCGGACGCTACCGGCTGCTGGAGCTCAAGCGCCGGGTGGATGACCGGCCCATGCCCACCATCGAGCTGGTGGACCTGCGGCAGGAGCGGCCTCGCGAGGGCATGGTGACGGAGGAGGCGCCCATCCTGAGTCCGCCGCTCTTGGCGGCCATGGAGGAGACGCTGGCGCGTGGCCAGCAGGTCATCCTCTTCCTCAACCGCCGGGGACACAGCACGGTGCTGCTGTGCGAGGTGTGCGGGCTGTCGCTCAAGTGCAGCGCGTGCGACGTGTGCCTGACGCACCACCGCTCGCAGAACCGGGTGGTGTGCCACTACTGCGGGCTGGCGATGCCGGTGCCGGACCGGTGCCTGGAGTGCACGGGCCCCATGCTGAAGCTGGGCATCGGCACGGAGCGGGTGGAGGCGGAGGTCCTGGAGCGCATCCCCACGGCGCGGGTGGCGCGGCTGGACAGGGACTCGGCGACGAGCGCGGAGCGGCTGACGGAGATGCTGGCGTCGTTCGCCCGTCGGGAGCTGGACGTGCTGGTGGGCACGCAGATGGTGGCCAAGGGGCACGACTTCCCGGGCGTGACGCTGGTGTGTGTCGTCATGGCGGACACCTCCCTGGCGATTCCCGATTTTCGAGCCTCCGAGCGGACCTTCCACCTGTTGACCCAGGTGTCTGGGCGCGCGGGGCGAGGCAAGGACCCGGGGCGGGTGTTGGTGCAGACGTACAACCCGGACGCGGAGCCGGTGAAGCGGGTGCTGGCCCACGACTTCGATGGGTTCGCCCAGCAGGAGTTGGAGTGGCGCAAGGCGCTGGCGTACCCGCCCTTCGCGCGGATGGCGTCCATCCGGCTGGAGGGGGAGCATCCGGAGCAGACGGCGAGCGTGGCCCGGCACCTGGGAAATCTTGTGTCCAAGAACATGCCCCCGGCGTCGGCGGGGGTGCGGCTGTTGGGGCCGGCGCTGGCGCCCATCGCCAAAATCCGGGGCAAGACGCGCTGGCAGTTGCTCTTGAAGGGGCCGACGCATGTGGCGCTTGCCCCACTGCTCGCCAGGGTGGAGGCGGCCCTGGTGGACGTTCCGTCCGCGGTGAAGGTCGTGATCGACGTGGATCCGGGGGCCATGCTGTAGACTCGGTGCCCCCCCATGGGCGCACCGGTCCTCCTCGTCCACGACGACATCGCCACCATCGCCGCAGTGCGGCGTCTGCTCACCCGTGACGGGCACGAGGTCATCCTCGCCACGTCCGCCGCGGATGCGCTCATTGCCTACGGGCACCACCTGCCGGCGCTCATCGTGCTGGCCCCTGGCGTGGAGAGTGGCCGGGGTCGGCTGGTGCTGGAGGAATTGCTCCAGCATCCGGACGGGAAGGCGGCCCGGGTGTTGCTGCTGGGCGAGGCCATCGCGGGGTTCAGTGCGCCGGTGGCGCCGCTGCCTCTGGATGGGACGAGCTTCGTGGCGCAGGTGGACTCGCTCATCCGTGCGCCGTCGGAGGCGGACGCGTGGCATGTGCTGGAGAACCGGAGTCCGCCAGGAGTCCGAGGGGAAGGGGTAGGAGGCGGGGAGGGCTCGGAGGCGTGGCACGCGACGGGGCCTGGGTCGGTGGGTGGGGATCCGGCGCTGGCGAATGCGCTGTTTGGGGATCTGGCGCCGCTGCACCAGACGGACTGGGAGCTGGCGGCGATGACGCGCGAGGAGCGGACGGCGCGTGCCGAGGAGCAGGAGCATCGCTCGACGCTCGACGTGCAGGCGACGCTGGAGCAGGCGCACCAGGAGGTGGAGGCCGCGGCGATGGCTTCCATCCAATCCGCGCGAGGAGGCGAGGACTGGGGCGCGGCCGCGTCGGGCGGCGAGGGCGAGGCCTTCGATGGGGGCGCGCTGTCGGCGGGCGAGGTGTTCCGGGCGGAGGGGGATGAGTCCGGCGCTGACGCCGGGGCTGCTGCTGACGCGTATTCAGCGGGGGATGCCACCGAAGGGTACGAGTCGAGCACTCAGGCGGGTGTCGCCACCGAAGGGTACGAGTCGAGTCCCCACGACGGAGGAGTCGCTGACGGGTACGACACCAGCGCGCGGGATGGAACCGCCACTGGGGACTCCGCGGACAGCGGTCACGGTGGTGAGGCTTACGACGCGGGCGCGTACGCGGAGGGCACGGCCACCGGCTACGACTCCTCGGACCCCGCGACGGACGTGGCGCCCTACGGTGCGGAAGGCTACGACGCGGGTGCGCACGGCGGAGCCGAGGGCTCGGGATACGACTCCTCGGACGCGGGCTCGGACGCCTATGGCGCGGAGGGCTCCTCGACGAGTGCCTACGCGGACGGAGCCGCGAGCTTCGACGAGGGCATGCCGATGCCCACGGCGCTCGGACCGGATGAGCTGAGCGCTGCCGGTGGACAGGACCTGGGTGTCGACGGAGCCGCGACGGATGCGCTGGATGAAGCGGCGATGGACGCGGCGTATGGGACCGATGACTCGACGGCCGCATGGGGCAGCCCCGAAGATGACTCGCGCGAAGACGCACCGGCTCCTGGGCTCGCGGGGTGGGTTGGAAAGTCCGCGCCGGGGAGTGGTGCGACCCCTGGGAGCCTGGACGATGCGTTCTCCGAGGGCTTCGCGAGCGCCGTGACAGGTGAAGCAGGGCCGGGTGGCGTGAGTGGTCCGCCCACGGTCCTGTATGGCGTGAGTACTTCGGAGGCTGGAGCGCCGACGGACTGGACGGCGGAACAGCCACAGGCGGGAGGCGAGGTCGAGGACTCACCGCCAGTGGGGAGTCTCGCCTGGACGGAGGAGCCCGTCTCCGCGTCGGCAGCTCGGCCCGTGACGCTGGCGCCGCGGTTGGGGGACGAGGGGTTCTTCGACGTCGACACTCCGGCATCCCCTTCAGGGGATGCGCTCTCCGCGGCGGAAGCGGAACTGGCTGCGATGCGCGATGGGGGCGCACGGCCCTCCGCGCCGCTCGAGGCATCTGCGTGGACGGAGCTGCCACCGGACCCCGAGGTCGACCATTCCCTGCGGGGACATGCCGGAGAGGATGAGCCGTCGCCTGAAGCGACGACGGGTACCGAGGCGTCGACCGGAACCGAGTCCACTTCCAGCGACCTGTCTGAAGAAGAGCGCCTGCCGGCCTCGCCGTGGGATGTGTTGGAGGCGGAGCTTCAGGCCAAGGTTCGCCAGGATGACCCCGAAGGGGCGCCAGTAGAGCCGCCTGCGAGCAGTGTTGGCGCGGACTGGTTCGATTCGGAGCCAGCGGTAGCTGGGGCTGCGCCGGATACGGTGGCGACGAATGCCTTCGAGGACTCCTCCGGGAGCGATGCATTGGTGGGCACGTCCCCCGAGCAAGCTCACGCCGAGGCCGCCAACGAGGCGACGGACTGGTCCGATGCGGAGCCCGGCGCCGAAGCTCCGAGCGCGGATGCCGCGTCGAACGAGTTCAACGCTGAGCCATCCGCCACGGCCGCCAGCGAGGACGAAGCGACGGACTGGTCTGGTGCGGAGTCCGGGGCCGAGGCGTCGAGCACCGACGCGGAGACGGACTGGTCGGGAGCGGAGCCAGGTGCCGAAGCATCGAGCGCGACCGAATCGACAGACTGGTCCGGAGCGGAGCCAGGTGCCGAAGCGTCGAGCGCGAACGAGTCGACAGACTGGTCCGGAGCGGAGCCGGGGGCCGACGCCGCAAATGCGCCGACGGACTGGTCGGGGGCTGAGCCGAGCGCGGAAGCGTCGAGCGCGAACGAGGAGACGGACTGGTCAGGAGCGGAGCCGGGTGTCGCTGCTTCTGGTGCGGACGATGCGACGGACTGGTCCAGCGCGGAGCCGAGCGCCGAATCGTCGAGCGCGAATGATGGGACGGACTGGTCGGGCGCGGAGCCGAGCGCCAAAGCGTCCAGCGCGAATGACGAGACGGACTGGTCGGGCGCGGAGCCGAGCGCCGAGCCGTCCAGCGCGAACGATGCGACGGACTGGTCAAGTGCGGAGCCGAGCGCCGAAGCGTCCAGCGCGAATGAGGAGGCGGACTGGTCGGGAGCCGAGCCGAGCGCCGAGCCGTCCAGCGCGAATGACGAGACGGACTGGTCGGGAGCGGAGCCGAGCGCCGAGCCGTCCAGCGCGAATGACGAGACGGACTGGTCGGGAGCGGAGCCGAGCGCCGAGCCGTCCAGTCCGGACGTAGCCGGGGGTTGGTTCGACTCGGAAACGGGTGATGTGCAGTCGCCGGTGGCCACCCTCGCTGGGTCGCCGCCGACGGGCGCGGAGGCTCACCCGGATGTTGTTACGGCGGCGACCGCGTCCGGAGGAGTCTCGACGCCCGCCTCCGACGCCTCGGTGGGTTGGTTCGACTCAGAGCCGGAAGGGTCCGCGCCTGTGGAGTCCTCCCCTGGCGCCGTGTGGTTCGACTCGAACGCGGACACCCCTTCATCAGAGGAGGCTGCCCCGGCAAGCCAGCACGCGACGGAACCAGGGGCCGAGCACTGGCCCGCGTCCGATGCGCAGGAGTCGACGCTCGCGACGAACGCTCGACTGGAGGAGTTCGAGCAACAGCTCGAGGAAGCCCATGAGCGCGTCCGTTCGCTGAGGGCCGCGCTGGACCAGGAGACCGCGCTTCATCAGGACGCCGAGCGGCGAATCGATGAGTCCCGCGACCTGAGCGAGTCCCTGCGAGGAGTCCTGGACCGCGAAGCGGCTTTGCGCGTGGAGGCCGAGGCCGCGCGCGACAGGAGCGGAGAGCAGCTCCAGGCGCTTCAGGAGCGGCTCGACACGCTGGAGGACGCGCACTCACGAGAGGCCACGCTGCGCGCGGAAGCGGAGCAGCAGCTCGAGGCTGCGCGCGCGAGGGAGGCCGAACTCGCGGCGGCCCAGGCACGGGAAGAGCGCCAGCGGCGCGAACTCGAAGCCGAGCTGGAGCTGTCGAAGCAGCGAGAGTCCGAGCTAGGTGTTCGGAGTGGCTCGGAAGCGGAGTCCCTCCGCGCGGAGCTGGCGAAGCTCCAGGAGCGCTTCGAAGCGGCGGAAGCCCATGCGCGGTCCGAGACCCAGGCGCGAGCCACGGTGGACGCCGCCGCGAAGGCGGCCCTGGGTCGCATCGAGTCGCGCGAGCAGGACTTCATCGAGCTGCGCGGCCTGTTGGATGCAGCGGCGACGGAGGCCCGAGAGCTTGCACGTCTGAGGGCGGAAGACCTCGCGCGAGCGGAGGCGAAGGCGAAGGAGGCGCTCCTCGCCAGGGATGACGCCCAGGAGCGTGCCGACCAGGAGGCCCTGGCGCGAGCCGAGGCCGAGTCGCGTCTCGCGGAGCTGGAGGAGAAGCTCCAGGAGACGGAGACGCGCGAGGCGGCGGCGGCGCAGGCGCTGAAGGAAATCGAGATTCGGCTCGAGTCCGAGGCCGCGGGACGGGTCGATGCCGAAGCCCGCGCCGAGACGGAAGTGCAGTCGCGTCGGAGCCTGGAAGCGCGAGTGAAGTCCGCGGAGGTGGCGCTGGTGGAGGCGGAGGCCCGTGCTGGGGCGGAGGCCCTGGCGCGAGCGGAGTCCGAGACGCGCGCGGCGACCGCGGACTCGGAGCGAATCGAAGCGGAGACGCACGCGAAGAAGGAGTCTCGTGCGCGTGCCGAGGCGGAGGCCCAGGCGGAGCTGGAGTCCCGAGCGCGGGCCGAAGCCGAGGAGCGTGTGGAGGCGGAGATTCGCGCCCGCCAGGAACTGGAGTCCCAGACCGAGGCGGAGGTCCACGCGCTCGCGGAAATGGAGTCCCGTTCCTCGGCCGAGGCGAAGGAGCGCCTCGACCAGGAGGCAAAGGCCCGAGCCCAGGCGGAAGCCCGAGCGGCGTCCGAGTCGAGGCAACGCGCGGAGGCCGAGGCTCGCGCGGAGATAGAGGCCCAGAGCCGAGAGGAAGCCGAGGAGCGCGCGGAGTCCGAAGCGAAGCAGCGAGCGGTAGCCGAAGCCCGAGCGGAAGCCGAAGCGAAGCTGCGCGAAGAAGCCGAAGCCCGAGCGGAGTCCGAAGCAAAGCAGCGCGAAGCAGCCGAGGCCCGAGCGGAGTCCGAGGCGACGCAGCGCGAAGAAGCCCAGGCGAAATCCGAGGCGAAGCAGCGCACGGAGTTCGAGTCCCGC
This sequence comes from Corallococcus terminator, assembly GCF_049194865.1. Classification (GTDB taxonomy): domain Bacteria; phylum Myxococcota; class Myxococcia; order Myxococcales; family Myxococcaceae; genus Myxococcus; species Myxococcus terminator_A. The sequence goes on from NZ_JBLZWL010000002.1 coordinate 285,193, forward strand.
TCGGAGTCCGAGGCGAAGCAGCGCGCAGAAGTCGAAGCCCGAGCGGCATCCGAAGCGAGACAGCGAGCGGAGTCCGAGGCGCGCGCGGAGCTGGAATCGCGACAGCGTGCCGAAGCGGAGGCGCGCGCGGAGTTGGAGTCGAAGCAGCGTGAGGCGGCCGAAGCCCGAGCGGAGACCGAAGCCCGCCTGCGCACGGAGGCCGAGGCCCGAGCCGAGACAGAAGCCCGCCTGCGCGCGGAGGCAGAGGCGCGAGCGGAGTCCGACGCGAAGCAGCGAGTCGTCGCGGAGACCCGAGCGGAGTCGGAGTCGAGGCAACGCGCGGAGGCGGAGTCCCGAGCCGCCGCGGAAGCCGAGGTCCGCGCGGAGGCCGAGCTCCGAGCCCAGAAGGCCGCTCAAGCGCTGACCGACGCGGAAGCCCGAGCCAAGACGGAGGGCCGTCACCGCACGGCGCTGGAAGTGCGCCTGGACGCCGAAGCGCGCCAGCGTGCCGCCATCGAGTCCCGCATCGACGAGCAGACCCAGGCCCGAACCGAGGCCGAGTCGACGTCCGCCCGCATCGCCGAGCAGCTCGCGCAGCTCCAGTCCCGTCTCCAACAAGTGGAAGCGGAGCTGTCCCAGGTCCGAACCGAGCGCGAAGAGGCACGCCAGTCCCTGGAGGCGCTGCACGCGGAGAAGGCGAGACTGGAAGCGGACTCGGCGGAGGAGCGAGCCCGGTCCGAGCGCGAGCGTCTGGAGCTGGAGGAGCGAGGCCACCGCGAGGCAGAGGAAGCCGCGGCCCAGGCCCGCGCGGCGCTGCTCCCGCTGGAGGCCCCTCCGGGCCGTCCCGAGCTCGCCGTATCCCGCAGTGGCAGCGTCACCCAGGAGGGCCTGTCCCGACTGGTGCTGCGGCTCTGCGAGGCGCGCATGGAGGTGCGCCTGGAGCTGAAGGTGATGAACGCGCTGCGCGTGCTGTGGCTGCGCGACGGCTCGTTGGTGGGGGCGGTCTCGTCCGCGTCTGGTGAGTCACTCATCGACCGTGCTCGCGCGGACGGCCTCATCGACGCGCGTCAGGAGAGCGAGCTGCGGCTGGTGCGCAGCGCGACCACGGGAGCATTGCTCGACGCGCTCCGAGGCCGAGGCTATCTGCGCGAGTCCGAGGCCGTGCCGCTGGTGCAGCGCTACACGGAGCAGGTCTTCCTCGATGCCCTGGCCGAGCCGTCCACGCTGTACCGGCTGGTGCAGGAGCCGGCGCCGCACGAGGTGGCGCTCGCGGCGGCCACGCGTCCGCCCCTGTTCCTGCTCGCGGAGGCCCTGCGCAACACGCTGACCGCCGAGTCGCTCCTGGCCTCCGCGGGTGGCCTCCGAGCCCGTGTCGTCCGAGGCGACCTGCACCTCGCGCCCGATGACTTCGGCCTGCCCGCGAGAGACCTCCAACTGCTCTCCCAGGTGGATGGCGAGCACACGGTGGAGGCGCTGCTCTTGGGCGCGGGTGTGCCGCAGGACTCGGCCTTGAAGGCGCTCTCGGTGGCGCGGACGCTCGGGCTCATCATCCTGCAGCCCGCCGACGCGGACGACTCCGGAGAGCTGCCGCCCGAGCTGGACGTCCGTCGGCTGGAAGCGAAGTTCGACGAGATTCAGGACGCGGACTACTTCACCGTGCTGGGGCTGGCGCGCACGGCGGGCAGTGAGGAGGTCAAGCGGGCCTACGAGCTGCTCGCCGCCGAGTTCCACCCGCTGCGTTTCGCGGGTCATCCGGACCCGGCGCTCCAGCACCGCGCCCAGCAGATTCGAGGCGTCCTGTCCGAGGCGGCCCAGGCCCTGGGGGATGACCGACTGCGCTCCGAGTACGCACGCAGCCTGCTCGACTGACAGGGGGTGGACGTCCCGTGCGCCGGGGTGGAGGAGGGCTGCCCGCACGGGGTTGCCCGTGCGCGCGGGGGGAGTTAAGAGGGCCTCCATGGTTCGTGAGATCCTCATCTGGCCCGACCCCATCCTGAAGCAGAAGGCCAAGCCCGTGACGAAGGTGGACGACTCCACCCGCGCGCTGGTCAAGGACATGTTCGAGACGATGTACGCCGCCGACGGCGTGGGACTCGCGGCGCCGCAGATTGGCGTGCTCCAGCGCGTCATCGTCCTGGACACCACGCCGCGTCAGCCCGAGTCCAAGCCCCTGGCGATGATCAACCCGGAGCTCGTCGCGCTCGAGGGTGAGACGACCTACAACGAGGGCTGCCTCTCCCTCCCCGGCGAGTCGGAGGACGTGGACCGCGCCGCCGTCGTCACGGTGAAGTACCTGGACGTGGACGGTCAGGAGCAGACGCTGCGCTGTGACGAGCTGCTCGCCATCGCCGTGCAGCACGAGACGGACCACCTGAACGGCACCGTCTTCGTGGACCACGTCTCCACGCTGAAGCGCGAGTTCATCCGCAAGCGGATGAAGAAGCTCAAGGCTTCGCGCGAGAGCGAGCTGAACCCGTCGGCTTCTCGGTAGCCGCTCGGGCCACGCCCTTCTTGGGGCACAGCTCGGCCACGACGCACCGCTGGCACTCGGGGGAGCGGGCGAAGCACGTCCGCCTCCCGTGCCACACCAGGAGCTGGTGGCCTTTCGTCCACCAGGGGGTGGGCAGCACCGCCCGCATGTCGGTCTCCACCTTGTCCGGGTCCTCGTGCGTGGTGAAGCCGAGCCGGTAGGCGAGCCGCTTGACGTGGGTGTCCACGGGGAAGGCATCGTCGCCGCCCAGGTGGATGCACACGACGCCCGCCGTCTTGCGGCCCACGCCGGGCAGCTCCGCGAGCGTGTCGCGTCGGAGCGGCACCTGGCCGCCATGTTCCTCCACGAGGATTTTCGCCGCCGCGACGATGTTCTTCGCCTTGGCGCGGTACAGGCCGCAGGTGCGGATGAAGGGCTCCACGTCGGTGGGCTGCACCTGCGCGTAGGCGTTCGCGCTGGGGAAGCGCTGGAATAGGGCGGGGGTCACCATGTTGACCCGCTTGTCCGTGCACTGGGCGGAGAGCATCACCGCCACGAGCAGCTCCAGGGGGGAGTGGAAATCCAGCTCGATGTGGGCATCGGGCATGGAAGCTTCCAGTCGCTCCATCACCTTCACCGCGCGCTCACGCTTCGCCGCCGCTGTCTCACGTCCGGGCACGCGGCCGTTGTATGTCACCCCTGTCGTGCACCCAAGTCCTGGCTAGCGCCACCCTGCGGGAGAACCATGAAGCCCATCGACTTTCGCTCCGACACCGTCACCAAGCCCACGGCCGGCATGCGCCGCGCCATCGCGGAAGCGGAGGTGGGGGACGACGTGTACGGCGAGGACCCCACGGTGTCGCGCCTGGAGGCGCGCGTGGCGGAGCGGCTCGGCCTGGAGGCGGCGCTCTTCGTCCCCTCGGGCACGCAGGCCAACCAGGTGGCCATTGGCGCGCACTGCCGGGCGGGGGACGAGGTGCTGACCGAGGCGGGCAGCCACATCCTGCACTACGAGGGCGGCGCGGTGCCGGCGCTGTGGGGTGTGCAGCCGCAGCCGCTGCCGGGCGAGCGGGGCCTGCTGACGCCGGAGGACGTGGCGGCGGCGGTGCGTGAGGACAACCTCCACAACCCGCGCACGCGGTTGCTCTCGTTGGAGAACACGCACAACCGAGGAGGCGGCTCGGTGTGGCCGGTGGAGCGCTTCCGCGCGGTGGTGGAGGTGGCTCGCAAGGCGGGGTTGGCGGTGCACCTGGATGGCGCGCGGCTGTTCAATGCGGAGGTGGCGGCGGGAGTGCCGGCGTCGACGTGGGCGAAGCTGACGGACACGACGTCGGTGTGCTTCTCGAAGGGGCTGGGGGCGCCGGTGGGCTCGGCGCTGGCGGGCCGCGCGGACGTCATCAAGGAGGCGCGTCGGCTGCGCAAGCGGTTGGGCGGAGGCATGCGGCAGGCGGGCATCCTGGCCGCGGCGGCGCTGTACGCGTTGGACCACCACGTGGAGCGGCTCGCCGAGGACCACGCGAACGCGCGCCGGCTCGCGGCGGCGCTGGCAGAAGTCCCTGGAGTGAAGGTGGAGGTGGCGCGGGTGGAGACGAACATGGTGTTCGCGGAGTTCGACCGCCCGGCCATGGAGATGGTGACGCTGCTGGGGAAACACGGCGTGCTGACGAACCCGGCGGGAGGACCGCGCTCGGTGAGGTTGGTGACGCACCTGGACCTGTCGGCGGCGGACATCGACGAGTCGGTGGCGCGCATCCGGCGAGTCCTGGCGTAGACCGCCGTGCGGGCCTCGGCGTGAGGGGCGTGTTCTCCCGGGCGGAGGTCCTGCTCGTGAGCCGCCCCCCGTGAGGTTGCTCGCCCGCTTCCGGTCCGGGCGAAGCCGTGGCTGCTGGGCGAGGGAAGGCACCGAGCGGAGCGTGGTAGGCTCGCCGGGCCGTGCGTCGACTCCGTCTCCTCGCCTTCGTCAGCGTCTGTGCCTGCTCGACCACCCGGTCGGAGCAGACGATGAGCTTCGACGAGGTCTACAGCACCGCGGAGCCGTCCTCCTCCGCGCCTTCCTCGCCCCCTGCCTTCGAGAGTGCCCCCGCTTCGTCCCAGGGGCGTGTGCTCCGGCTGGCCTCGCCCGAGCCGTCCATGGAGCTTCAGGATGCGCTGGCGTCCTTCCGGGAGCGGGCCCGTGCGCACCGTCGCAAGGTGGCGAGGGGTGGGCCCATGCCGTTGGGGCAGGTGGAGAGCTGGGAAGTGATGAACGGGATGTTGGATGCGTTCCTGGAGCGCGCCCTGGAGCGCACGGACTCCCGCGACGTGGAGCGAGCCCGGGGTGTCCTGGAGGCCGAACTGGAGCAGGACGGCCGCACCTATGGCGACATGCCCGGAGCCCTGGCGGAGGCCGTGGTGCTGCGCGTCGGGCGGCTCGCCGTGCGCATGGCGGAGCTGCGGCGGCTGGAGCATCCGGAGGAGGTCAACGGGCTGCCTCGACTGGCCTGGCCGGTGGATCCGGTGACCATCACCAGCGTCTTCGGACAGCGCTGGCACCCCATCCTGGGCGAGCAGCGGCGCCACCTGGGCGTGGACCTTGCGGCGAAGCAGGGCCAGACCGTCTACACGGCGACGAAGGGCGTGGTGCTGCGTGCGGGGTGGAACGGCGACCATGGCCTCCAGGTGGAGGTGCAGCACGAGGGGCGCTGGGTGACTCGCTACAGCCACCTGTCCCGGGTGCTGGTGGAGCCGGGGGAAATCCTGGAGCGGGGCCACGCGGTGGGGCTGGCCGGTGAGACGGGGCTGGCCACGGGCGTGCACGTGCACTTCGAGCTGTGGCGGGACGGAGAGGTGATGGACCCCCTGGACGCGCTCGGCGACGAGGGTGAGGAGCGTCCGAAGGCGCCGCCCATGGCGCGGGGTGGTGCGGGCTCCTGAGCCCGCAACGCATCAGGGGCGCCACCGCTGAGGTAGCGCCCCTGAGGGGAGTGCCTGGTTCATCGCGAGTCCCTGGGACGCCACGGCATGAACCGGGGTGGCGTCAGCGACTTACAGCGAGTTCTTCAGCTCCTTGGCCGGCCGGAAGCCGATGGTCTTCGAGGCCTTCAGCTTCATCATCTCGTTCGTCTGCGGGTTGCGAATCTTGCGCGCCTTGCGGGAGCGCACCGACCAGGTTCCGAAGCCCGGGTAGCTGAATCGCGCGTCCTTCTTCACCGCCTTGCCGATGTTGGTGAAGACGATGTCGAGGATCTGCGCCGCCGACTTCTTGGTGAGACGTGTCTGCGCCGCCACCACCTCGACGAGCTCTGCCTTGGTCATTACGCCCCTCCGTCCTGCGTTGTCTGGCCTTGATTGCGCGTAAGCCAACCGGTGGTAACAAATCGCTCTTTTCCCTGTCAATGCTGACCGCGCTCCGAGGCCGGAAAATCGGCCTCCGGACGAAAAGTTGGCTCGATGAAACACCGGGCGTAGACAGAGGGAGAAATCCGCACCCGAGACACCGACACACCGTGTGGATTCATCACGGCGAAAACAATTGGGCTGATCGTGATTGAAAGAAAGTCTTTGGGATTTCGATCACTTGGCGTGTGTTTCTGATCGCGCCTGGGCCGGGGTGGGCGGGAATGGACTAGGGTTTCCGCCTGCGTGCGCTTCCGAACGTTTCCGACGCTGATGATCCTGCTGCTGGGCGGCTGCCGGGGCCCCGGGCCCTCTGGCGCCGGGAGTCCCTCCCAGGGCCGGGAGGTGATCCACGCCGAGGTGTGGGTGGACGCGGCGTGGTGGCGGCCCGGTGACGGATCGCGAGAGCGTCCCTTGAGGTCGCTGGCGGAGGCGCTGGCCCGGCCGGGTCCGCTGACGGTGCACCTGGCGGCGGGGGAGTACCGGGGACCCTTTATGCTGCCAGCGGACGTCCGCCTGGAGGGCGAGGGGCCTGGCACGGTGCTGCTGATGGAAGGACCCGAAGGCACGGTCCTGCGGGCCACCGGGCCCATGGGTGGGTCGCCCGGGAACCCGGGGGCGGAAGGTCCGGAGGCTGGTTCGCTGCCAACGACCTCCGAACAGGCCGTGCCTTCGTCGAGAACCGCGGATCCGAAGAGCCTGCCGCCAGCTGTTGGCACAGGTGGGGTGCTGCTGCGGAACCTGGAGGTCCGGGGAGGAACCTGGGGCCTGGAGGTGACGGGGAGCGGGCGCGTCTTTGTGGAGAAGGTGGGTTTCAGCGGCCAGCGCCAGGGCGCGGTGCGAGTCACCTCCGGAAGGTTCGAGGCCGTGGACGCGCGCTTCGAGGCGTCCGTGTCGGAGACCGTGGGAGTCCTGCTCGAAGCGCCAGAGGGCGTGCCATCGCCCTCGCCCTCGAGGAGCACCTGGCTGAGAGGAACCTCCTTCACGGGCCCCTTCCGTCGCGCGGTCCGGGTCCGAGGCGCCGAGTCCAGGGCGCTGCTCGAGGACCTGCGCTTCGTGGGGCCGGTGACGGCGCTGGGGATGGACGGGGGGCACGCGGAGGTTCGCCGCTCCCAGGCAGAAGCGGGCCGAGGCGCCGCGTTCTCGGTGGTGGAAGGCAGCCTGGTGCTGGAGGACGTGCGCGTGCTGGGGCACGAGCTCGCGGTCTCCGCGATGCGCGTGCAGCGGCTTGAGGTACGAGGCCTGCTGTCCGTGGGCGCGGAGCGGGCGGGACTGGCCGTGGTCGCCTCGCGAGGTGTCCTGCTGGAGGAAGTCGTGGTGCGCGGCAGTGGCAGCCACGGGGCGCTTCAGCTCACGGGCTCGGAGGTGGACGCGCGGCGGATCCACGTGGAGGGCGCCGCCGAGTATGGCGTGGTGGTGGTTGGCGGAAGCTTGAGGCTCAGGGATGGCACGGTGGTGGGCGTGCGCTCGGCGGACGGCGTCACGGGGGATGGGCTGCACCTGCGTCAGGTTCGCGCGGACGTGGAGGGCGTGGTGATTCGACAAACCACGGGGGCCTGTGTCCTCGCGGCGCAGAACGCGCGGGTGCTGCTGCGCGATGCGGAGCTGGAGCGCTGCGGACAGGCGGCCCTGCTGGTGGACACGTTCGCGACGCTGGAGGCCACGGGCGTGGAAGCGCGAGACAGCGGGGAGACGGTGCTGGCGGCGATGGGGGATGGCGACCTGCGCGTGGACGCGCTCCACGCCCGGGGAAGCCGACAGGGCTTCATCTGGGCCGAGTGCACGGGAGTCACTCGGGTGCGCCTGGGCCGCATCCGCTCGGAGGACAGGCGAGGCGAGGAGGCCGCGTGCGTGGAGCGAATCGCCGAGCCCCGCACCGCCCCGCGCTGACTACGGAGGTGGAGGCGGCGCGGTGGCGGAATCCAGGGGCGTCGCGTGCTTCTCCAGCCACTCGCGGATGACGGGATAGACCTCCTGGGGAGCACCGCTGCCGAACACGAGGTCTCCATGCCCGTAGTCCAGCGCATCGCCCCGGTCCCTGCCGAACACGTGCAGCGTGCGGTCCTCGGCGGTGACGAGGGCGAACTGGCTCTCCACGTTCTGAGCGGTGGCCAGCCGGTCCGCGCTCCCGCCCATGACGAGGATGGGGAGCTGGAGGCGGGAGATGCCGGCGCGCCAGTCGCGGGTGCGGTCGAACGAGCGGAACGCGTCGTGCTCAATCCAGTCCTGGAACTGGAGCAGCACCTTGCGGCTCATCGACGACATCATGTTCGCGTACACCTGCCGCTGGATGCGCGGAGGGATGTGCAGGGGATTCACCACCAGGTCCGACAGCGGGAGCGTCACGTAGCCGAGGAACGGCGCCAGGCTGGCGCTCATCCACTCCTGCCGGAAGCGTGCGGGCCACGCGGCGCGGACCCCCAGCGAGATGAGCGTGCGCAGGAAGGGCTCCGACTTGAAGTGCACGGGCGCGCCCAGCGTGAGCAGTCCCGCCAGCTTCGCTCCTTCCGGCCCTTGCGCCAGGCCATAGCCCACCAGCCCACCCAGCGAGTGGCCGAGCCAGAAGGCGCGCTTCGCCCCCGTCTCCTTCAGGGCCAACTCCAGCAGTGCGGGGCCGTCCTGGAGGATGTGGTCATCGATGGTGAAGTCCGTGTACCGGCGTCCCCGGGGCGGCAGGCGCGAGTGCCCGGTGCCTCGCCACTCGACGCTGAAGCAGTCGAAGCCCGCCTCGGCCAGGTAGTGGGCGACGGAGTAGGGGGGCTCGAAGTCGAACGTGTACCGGTTGGCGGCCAGTCCATGGCACAGCAGCACCGGCTCCTCGAAGCGCCTCACGGGCGCGCGCCGGGCGTGGACCGCCAGCTCCCACCCATCCGCGCACCGGGCCTTGAAGGCCTGGGGCAGCGGGGTCTTCAGCCGGTACCACCGTCGGACCAGCGCCACCCACAGGACATTGCCCAAAACGACGACGAGGCTGGCGACCAGCACCCACACGACCCACCGCCAGTCTCCCATCTTGTCCTCCTTGCCGACCCCTTGGTCTGACGGTGCCTCGAATAAAACCCTGCTAAGGTTCGTTCACCCGCCGTCCTGTTGCCAGGAACTCACAGGCATCAGAGGAATTCGAGGGAGCGATGAAGTTACGGAAACTGATGTTCGTGCTGCCGAACCTCTTCACCGTCACGTCCATCTTCTGTGGCTTCTATGCCATCACGCTGTGCACGGGTGAAGCAGGACCCGTCCAGTTGTACCAGGCAGCATTGGCCATCTTCTTCGCGATGTTCTTCGACGGGGTCGACGGTCGCGTTGCCCGGTTGACGAAGACGCAGAGCGACTTCGGTGTGCAGCTCGACAGTCTCGCGGACGTCGTCTCGTTCGGGGCGGCTCCGGCGCTGTTGGTCTACAAGTGGGCGTTGGCGCCGCTGGGCTTCGCGGGGCTGTTCATCTCCTTCGCGTTCGCCGCCTGTGGCGCGCTGCGGTTGGCGCGCTTCAACGTGCTGGCGGCGCGCAATCCCCATGGTGGAGGTGGGCGCTTCTTCGTGGGCCTGCCGATTCCGCTGGCCGCGGGCATGCTCGTCTCGGTCATCATCTCGCACCACGCGGCGTTCCAGGGCGAGCCGCTGCACGAGTCGGCCTACGTCCCCGTGGCGGTGGCGGTGGTGGGTCTCGCGCTGCTGATGGTGTCGACGGTGCGCTACCGCACCTTCAAGGACACCCATCCCAGCCGCAAGAGCGCGGCCGTGTTCACGTTGATGGTGGTGGGCGGTGTGGCCATCGCGACGCAGTACCATCCCGCATGGCTGCTTGTGGCCTTCTGTGGTGCGTACCTCGCGCTGGGGTTGGTGGAGTCCGCGGTGCAGGTGCGCACGCATCTGGCGGCGCGCAAGCTGGCGGCCGGCTCCGCGGCTGCGGCCACCGTCATCGACGACGAGGATGACGACGAAGAGGCCGAGGATGGCCGCGGCCCTGGCAACGACGGGCCCGCCTTCCTCTGACCGACGCGAGAGGGGGCGAGCCAGCCCCTCCGCCCAGGCGCCTCCGGTCATTTCTTCGCCTCGCGTGAGTCGTGCCCTGCCTGAGAGACGGGGGCACCGGGTCCAGGCGGCGGGGAGGCTGGCGTTCGGACGCGGTCCTGGTGGGTGAGCGAGCGCGGAGATGCTTCCGTCCGTGCCGTGGCCCACGGCTGCCGCTAGGATGCGCGGCCCATGCGCGTCGAGCTGCTGTGCACTGGTGACGAGCTGGTCACCGGCCTCATCACGGATACGAACAGCACCTGGCTGGAAGCCCGGCTCTTCGACCTGGGCATCAAGGTGGAGCGGGTGGTGTTGGTGGGCGACGTCCGGCCCGACATCACCCAGGCGTTGCTGGAGGCCTCGTCCCGGGCGGACGTGGTGGTGGTCTCTGGTGGCCTGGGGCCCACAGCGGATGACTTCACCCTGGAGTGCGCCGCCGCGGCAGCGGGTGTGCCGCTCGAGGAAGATGCGCGGGTGCTCGACTGGCTGCGGGAGCGCTATGCGGCACGGGGCGTTCCCATCAACCCGAGCGCGCTGCGCATGGCCCGCATCCCCCGTGGCTCCGAGCCGGTGCGCAACCCGGCGGGCTCCGCGCCGCTCGTTGTCCTCACCCTGGGGCGGTGTCGTCTGTTCTTCCTGCCCGGTGTTCCGCGCGAGTTCCGTGCGCTGCTGGAGGGCGAGGTGCTGCCGCGCATCCAGGCGGAGCTGGAGGCCCGGCCCGGCCGGGTGTTCCGTTCCTTCCGCCTGCTTCGCACGGTGGAACTCCCCGAGTCGGAGCTGGACCTCGCCGTCGCCCCCTTGGCCGCGAGCCATCCCCGGGTGGTGTTCGGCTTCCGCACGCACGCACCGGAGAACCACCTCAAGTTGATGGCGGAGGCGCCGTCGCAGTCCGAGGCCGACGCGGCGCTGGCCTCCGCCGAGGTCGAGTGCCGGCGGGTGCTGGGTGCCCGTGTCTTCGGCGCGGACGCGGAGGAGTATGCGCCGGTGCTGCTGGACATGCTGGGCCGAGCGGGTGCCACGCTGGCGACGGCGGAGAGCTGCACGGGAGGCCTCATCGCGCAGCGGCTCACTGCGGTGGCGGGAGCCAGCACCGTCTTCGTCGGGGGCGCGGTGGTCTATTCGGAGAAGATGAAGTCCGCATGGGTGGGCGTTCCGCCCGAGGTGCTCGAGCGTCATTCCGCTGTGTCCTCCCAGACGGCCATCGCGATGGCCGAGGGCGTGCGTGCCGCCTGTGGCACCACGTATGGCCTGTCGGTGACGGGGTATGCGGGGCCCGGAGGAGGAACCGCCGAGGACCCCGTGGGCACCGTGTACTGCGCGCTCGCGGGCCCGGACCTGGCCACGCGGTGTGAGCGCATGTCCTTTTCCGGAGACAGAGAGCGCGTGCGCCTCTTCGCTGCCTCCCACACGCTGGAGATGTTGCGGCAGCACCTGCTGTCCGCCGCCGCCCACCCATGAGCCGCTCCAAGTCCAAGCGCCCCGAGCCCTCCACCCCCGAGCCCGGCATCACGGCTTCGGCCCCGGAGGTGCCGGTCACCCCCGCTACTGAGTCGCCTCCGGAGTCCGGCGGTGCCCCATCCACGCGGAGCGCGCCCGCGCCACGGATGAGCGCGCCTGGAGCCATCCTTCGCGTGTGGTTCGCGGCCTACCGCGTGGAGGTGTTGCTGTTCGTGGTGGCCTTCCTGGTGCTCTCGAGCTTCAGCTCCCAGCGCTTCCTGCGTCAGAGCGCGGCGCCGCACTTCATCTACCAGGCCCAGTCGTGGTTGGAGGGGCGGCTGGACGTGGACCCCCAGGTGCTTCCCAACCTGGAGGACTGGGCCTGTGTGCGTCAGGTCGGTGGCGAGAAGGTCCGCTGCGAGGGTCGGCCGCTTCCGGATGACCGCTGGTTCGTGAGCTTCCCGTCGTTCCCCGCGGTGGCGATGCTGCCCTTCGTCGCGCTGCACGGATATCAGTTCAACGACACGTCGTTCGGCGTCATCGTCGGTGCGCTGGCGGTGGCGCTCTTCTATTCGCTGCTGCGCTTCCTGGCGAAGGAAGGTGAGACGGCACGCACCCGCGATGAGAACGTCGTGCTCGCGCTCACGCTCGCCTTCGGCACGCTGTTCTTCTACTGCGCCATTCGCGGCGAGGTGTGGTTCAGCGCCGAGGTCATGGGCGTGGCCCTCACCTGCCTCTACGTGCGCAACGCCCTGCGTGCCCACCGGCCCGTGCTGGCGGGAGTGTTCTTCTCCATGGCGACGCTCACGCGCACGCCGCTGTTCTTCGCGGGCCTCTTCTTCGTGCTGGAGGCGCTGTGCCCGGGCCCCGAGCCCCGCCTGGAGCAGCTCAAGGCCCTGGGTCGTCACTGGAAGCCCGCGGCGCGGAAGATTGGCCTGTTCGCGCTGGGCGCCGCGCCCCTGGGACTGCTGGCCGCTGGCTACAACGTGTATCGCTTTGGCCGGTTGAGCGAGTTCGGCCACGCCTTCCTCTTCAACAACCGCGTCAACGTGGACATCGACCGGTGGGGCCTCTTCCACTGGGACTATCTGGGCCGCAACCTGGAGGCCGCCTTCCTCAAGTGGCCGTCGCTGTCGCTGACGCCGCTCAAGCTCGGCTATGACCCGCGAGGGCTCTCGCTGTTGCTGACGCTGCCCTTGCTTGTCTTCCTGCTGATTCCGAAATTGAAGCCCCGGCTGCACTGGCCGCTGTGGCTCACCGTGGCCGTGTGCGCGCTGCCGGGGCTCTTCTACCAGAACACCGGCTACATGCAGTTCGGCTTCCGCTTCAGCCTGGACTACACGCCCTATCTGCTGCTGCTCTTCGCCATTGGCGGCTGGTCCTTGCGCCAGCGCGTGGTGCTGGGGGCGCTGGCGTTGGGCGTGCTGGTGAACTTCTGGGGCGCCGTGGCCTTCCGGGGCTACACGGAGCTTGTCCGGAACTGGTAGGGCATCGGAGCCCGAGGGCTTGAATCCCCCGGGCTCCGCGCGCAGATAGAAAGAGGCCATGCAACCTCCCACCGGACAGCCTCCTGCCGGCAAGCGCTGGCACACCCGCGAGGACAGCGGCATCCGCCTCGATGCCCGCCTGCGCTGGTGGCACGACGACGAGCCCATCGAGCATCCGAAAATCATCGAGCTCTTCAACGCTTCCCTCATCCTGGACGACACGGGCCGCTACCAGCTCCGCATCGGCAATGACTGGTGCTTCGTGCAGGTGGCGGATGCCGCGTACGAGGTGCGGACCGTGGACGTCACGCCGGACGAGCGCGTGTCCATCCGGTTGAGTGACCGCACCGCCGACGTGCTGGACCTCCCCACCCTGGCCGTCGAGCCGGATGGGGTCCTCTCGTGTCGCGTGAAGCAGGGACGGGCCAAGGCCCGCTTCTCCCGCGATGCGCAGTACCAGCTGGGCCAGTTGCTGGAGGCGGCTCCCGAGGGAGGGCTCCTGCTCCGCGTGGGTGAGCAGCGCTACCCCGTGGCCCTCTCCCTGGACGAGCTGGCCGGCTAGGCCGCTGCCTCCACGGGAGCCGTGGGGCAGGGGAGGGGTGGTGTACCGGCCAGCTCCCGGGCCAGCGTCTCCATGGCATCGGGGTGCTCGCGCAGCCACTCCACCGCGCGCTCCCGTCCTTGACCGATGCGCTCTCCCCGCAGGCTGAAGTGGCTGCCCGCCTTGTCGATGAGGCCCGCGGCCACGCCCAGGTCGAGCACCTCGGCCGTGCGGTGGATGCCGCTGCCGTACAGCAGGTCGAACTCCGCTTCCTGGAAGGGCGGGGCCAGCTTGTTCTTCACCACCTTCACGCGGGCCCTCGAGCCCACCACCGCATCCCCGTCCTTGAGGTTGCCCGTGCGGCGAATCTCCAGTCGAACCGAGGAGTAGAACTTCAGCGCGTTGCCACCGGTGGTGGTCTCCGGGTTGCCGAACATCACCCCAATCTTCATGCGAATCTGATTGATGAAGACGATGCAGGTGCCCGAGCGACTCACCGCGCCCGTGAGCTTGCGAAGGGCCTGGCTCATCAGCCGCGCCTGCACGCCCATGTGCGCGTCGCCCATCTCCCCTTCGATTTCCGCGCGGGGCACCAGCGCGGCCACCGAGTCCACGACGATGAGGTCCACGGCTCCCGAGCGCACGAGATGCTCGGTGATTTCCAGCGCCTGCTCTCCGGTGTCCGGCTGGGAGATCAACAACTCCTCCACGCGAACCCCCAGCTTGCGCGCGTAGTGGATGTCGAGTGCGTGCTCCGCGTCGATGAAGGCCGCCACGCCTCCCGCCGCCTGGACCTGGGCAATCGCATGCAGCGTGAGCGTCGTCTTGCCCGACGACTCATTGCCGAACACCTCCACCACGCGCCCCCGGGGATAGCCGCCCACGCCGAGCGCCCGGTCCAACCCCACCGAGCCCGAGGGAATCACCGCGATCTTCTGCTCGTGTGCGTCACCCCCCAGCGTCATCACCGAGCCTCGTCCGAACTGCTTCTCGATGGACGCCACCGCCGCCGCCACTGCCTTCAGCTTCTCCGTCAGCTTGCTCATCGACTCCCTCGCCGCCCTGTCCTGGTTTCTGTGCTGCGTTCCGTGTCCTCCGCGTGGAGGTGACGAGCGCATCGAGGAGGGATTGAGCAACACGCATGCCGGGGTGTGTTCTCCTCTTACTCGCGTGCGGCGATGCGTCCGTGTGAGCGGCGGGGTGTCCCGGATGGTGGAGGGTGCGCACCGCGGGCCTGCGGTCTGAGCGGGCTGCTCATCTCGGATTTATGCGAGGCATCACCTCGACTTCCGCGAGTGGCATGGGAGCGGCTGTCTGCCTGCTGGCTACATGGCGCTTTGCGTTGAAGTTTGGAGGGGGCGGCATGACCTTCTTCTCGTGAAAACCCAACGCGAAGACCTGCCCCATGTGGTCATCCTCGGCGGAGGGTTCGCCGGGCTCCGTGCCGCGCAGCAGCTCCTCAAGGCCCCAGTCCGAATCACGCTGGTGGACCGGCACAACCACCATCTCTTCCAGCCGCTGCTGTACCAGGTGGCCACGGCGACGCTGAGCCCGAGTGAAATCGCCGCGCCCCTGCGCGGGCTCCTGGGACCCAAGGGCGTCGCCGTGGTGCTGGCGGACGTGACGGGAGTGGACACCGCGGGCAAGCGGGTGCTGCTGTCAGACGGTGAACTGAAGTACGACTTCCTCGTCGTCGCCACCGGAGCGACGCACTCGTACTTCGGCAATGACCACTGGGCGCGCTTCGCCCCTGGCCTCAAGTCCATCGAGGACGCGGTGGAGATTCGGCGTCGCGTCCTGCTGGCCTACGAGATGGCCGAGCGGGAGACGGACCCGAGCATCCGCCGGGCGCTGCTCAACTTCGTCATCATCGGTGCCGGGCCCACGGGCGTGGAGATGGCGGGCTCGCTGGCGGAGATAAGTCGGAGCTCCTTGCCAGGAGACTTCAAGAACATCGACACGCGCGACGCACGCATCATCCTCATCGAGGGACTGGGCAAGGTCTTGCCCGTGTATCCCGACGACCTCGCGGCGAAGGCCCATCGCACGCTGGAGAAGCTGGGCGTGGAAATCCGCACGGGCGCCCGGGTGACGAACATCGACGAGTCGGGTGTCTACATCGGTACGGAGCACATCGCGGCCCGCACCGTCATCTGGGCCGCCGGTGTCGCCGCCTCACCCGTGGCCCGCTCGCTGGGAGTGCCACTGGACCGCGCGGGCCGGGTGAACGTGACGCCCGAGCTGACGGTGCCGGGGCACGAAGATGTCTTCGTCGCGGGAGACCTCGCCTCGCTCATGCAGGCGGATGGCACGCCTGTTCCGGGGCTCGCGCCGGCGGCGATGCAGGAAGGCAAACATGCCGCCCACAACATCCTCCGCCGGCTGCGAGGGCAGCCGATGGTGCCGTTCAAGTATTGGGACCGTGGCTCCTACGCGGTGATTGGTCGCGGCCACGCGGTGGGAATCGCCTTCCGCCGCTTCAAGCAGTCGGGCTTCATGGCCTGGTCGGCCTGGCTCCTCATCCACCTGATGTTCCTCATCGGCTTCCGCAGCAAGCTGGCGGTGATGCTTGACTGGGCCTACTCGTACCTGACGTTCAGCAAGTCGGCCCGCATCATCACTGGCCCCGCGCCTCGGCTGGACCAGCTTCGCCTCCCGAGCGCGATGACTCGTGGTGAGCAGATACTGGTGGGGGATGGGGAGGCCGTGACGGCCGTCGCGTCATCCTCACGCGAAATGGCGCATCCCTCCGCGCACTGACCCTTCCGCGAGCTACTCCGGATGCTCGGGTGGACGGGAGCCGGAAGGCATCCCCGGCCCTCGGGCTCCGGAGCGAGCGGGTAGGGCACCTCCGTGGGTGTTCGCGTGCAGCCACCCACGCCGGTCCAACGCCCGGCAGTCGATGGCGAGCTGCATGTCCACGTCCTCGATGTGCCCATGTCCTTCCAGGTCCGCGCGCGTCAGGGCCAGCTTCATCAGCCGGTCATGGGCGCGGGCAGACAAGCCATGGTGACGCACCGCCAGCTCGAGCATCCGCTCCGCTCGCGGGCTCAGGATGCAGTGGCGCCGCAGCAGGTGAGAAGGGAGCTGGGCGTTGCAGTGCACGCCGGGCTCCTCGTGGTAGCGCTCCCGCTGGCGTTGGCGTGCGGCCTCCACGCGCTCCCGATGGTAGCGGCTCGTGCTCTCTCTCGGCTCCGCGCGCGCCAGGTGGTGGTACTCCACGGGGCGTGTCTGCAGCGTGATGTCGACGCGGTCCAGCAGCGGGCCGCTGACTCGCGCGTGGTAGTCGAACACCCGATGCTCGGGACAGGTGCAGGTGTGGCCCGGCACGTTGAAGTAGCCGCAGGGGCAGGGGTTCATCGCCGCCACCAACATCACCTGGCACGGATAGCTGATGTTCTGGTTCGCCCGCGCGAGGTGGATGATTCCTTCTTCCAGCGGCTGGCGCAGCACCTCCAGCACGTTGCGTCGGAACTCCGGCAGCTCGTCCAGGAAGAGCACGCCATGGTGCGCGAGTGAGAGCTCGCCGGGGCGTGCCAGGGGACCTCCGCCTACCAGGCCCGCGTCGGAGAGGGTGTGGTGCGGCGCGCGGAAGGGCCGGGCTCTCACCAGCGCGTGTCCCTCGCCGAGCAGGCCCAGCACTGAATAGACCTTCGTCACCTCGAGCGCCTCGGTGAAGGTCATCGCCGGGAGGATGCTGGGCAGGCGCCGCGCGAGCATCGTCTTTCCGGAGCCCGGAGGTCCGCACATCAGCACGTTGTGGCCACCGGCCGCCGCCAGCTCCAGGGCGAGCTTGAGCTCGGGCTGTCCTCTCACGTCCGCCATGTCGGGCTCGGGCCGCCCCCGAGTCGCCGTCACCGAAGGGCCTTCGCGCAGGAAGGGCGCGATGACGTGGGTGCCCGTGAGGTGGTCCACCGCTTCGCGCAGGCTCGTCACCGGAATGACGGTCAGGCCCTCGACGAGCGCGGCCTCGGCCGCGTTGGCCGCCGGCACCATGACGCCCTCGAAGCCCCTGTCCCTCGCCGCCACCGCGAGCGGTAACACGCCCTTGATGCGCTTGAGTGAGCCGTCCAGTGACAGCTCTCCTCCGAAGAGGTAGCGCGCCAGCGGCCCGTCCTCGAGCAGCTTCGCCGCCGCCAGCACGCCCAGGGCGATGGGCAGCTCGAAGGCCACACCGTCCTTGCGCAGGTCCGCGGGCGCCAGATTCACGGTGATGCGCTTCTGCGGCAGCTCGAAGCCCGTGTTCTTCAGAGCGGACACGACGCGCACCTTCGACTCCCGCACCGCGCCCTCTGGCAGCCCCACCACGTTGAAGTAGGGAAGCCCGAGCGCCATGTCGACCTCGCACTCGACCACCACCGCGTCGATTCCCATCAACGCCCCCGACCGCACCCTCGCCAGCATGTCCCGCCCTTCCCCCGAACGCCGTGCCCCCCACGCGGAGCAACCCGCGTACCGGCGGCTTCACGACGTGAAGCCCGCGTCGACCCAATCTCCCCAGGTGGATGCCCGTCCGAAGGGCTCGTGCGTCACGATTCCAGATGGGCTGGATTAGTGCAGAGGGTCTAGCCAGGGCCGGTGAGTCTTGGGTACCTTGGCGGGCATCTGGGGAACGCAGGGGGAGATGACGAGCATGGGGTCGCAGGTCATTCAACGGCGCCGTCCGGTCCGCATCCGTCGGGCCGACATGAAGCGAGGCCAGCGGATGAAGGTGGCCTTCGCGATGTTCCGCTTCTGCCTCTACGGCATGGTGGGCCTCAGCTCGGAGATCTTCTTCTACAACCTGGTGCGCATCGCGCGGGACGTGCCCGTCCTCGGCGCGCTGTTCCAGTTCCAGTGGCAGGTGGATGACCGGCTCGGTCTCAACGCCATCTGGGACACACCCGTCGTCACGGCCTATGGCCAGTGCTCGCTGTGGATGTTCCTCATCTACGGCGTCGCGTGCTTCTTCTTCGTGGAGCCCGTCTATCGCTGGATGCTCTACCAGCACGCCAGCCTCCGGGCCGTCGTCTACGGTGTCGGCATCCTGCTCTTCGAGGGCTTCAGCGGGGTGATGCTGGAGCGGCTCACCGGCTACCGCATCTGGTACTACGCGGACGCGGGCGCCATCTTCTGGGAGATGACGTCGCTCTACATCCTCCCCATCTGGATGGTGACCGGGCTCATCGCCGAGTTCATCTACAGGGAGCTGATGGACCCGGACCTCATGGCGGCCTTGGAGTCCCCGCTGCCCGCGACGCCCGAGGAGACCGAGGCCTCCTTCCAGCTGATGCGGTAGGTGCAGGCGTGGCCGTCGTAGCCGGACGCCTCCACCTTCGCGTCCTGAGCGCCGGCCACCCGCAGCCCCGCGTGGATGATGCCGGCGGTGAAGTCCGGGTAGTCACCCACCTCGTTCATCCACAGCTCGAACTGGGTGGGAGTCAGCTCCACCAGCTTGGACTCGGTGTAGTTGTTGCCCGCCCGGAAGTTCTGCGTGGCCCGCATCAGCGTCCGGCGAGGCCCCAGCACCCGCAGCAGCGACAGCACCGCGCGACCCAGCATCGTCTCGCGGAAGCCCTCGATGTAGGCCTCGCCGAGCTTCCATGTGCCGGGGCCGATGGCTTCCTGGGGAAAGAGCTCTTCCGCCGCGATGCGCAGGAAGGCCATCCACGACGGGAAGGCGTAGGCGGGACGAAGCTTCTGGTCCACGTCGAGCCCCGCCTGGCGCAGGCGATTCTTGCAAGCGGGTGTCAGCCGCCCGTGCAGTGCGCGCAGGAAGAGGGCTTCGATGGTCTGTTCAAAGACGAGAAGCTCGTCAGCCATGAGGAGTGAACTCTAGCCGACGAGCTTCTGATTGTGAACCGCGACTCCAACCCGGAGCGTAGGGCCCCGGGCGGAGGTCTTCAGGGAGTCGGCGTCGGAGCGGGCGCCGGAGTGCCGGTGTCCACCTGCGTGCCCTGGATGATGGCGTTCGACGGCAGCTCGGTCGCCATGGCGAGGACCTTCGCGCCAGCGCCCTTCGCGCCATCCATGGCCAGGATGAGCCGGCCGTAGTTGGTCGCATCATCCGCCATGAAGAAGACGACCCTCTCGTCCGCCTTCTTCGCCGCGAGCATCCGCTTCAGGCGCGGGACGTAGTCGGAGGTGGGAACCTTCTCCGTGTTGATGGAGTAGCCGCCGTCCTTGTCCAGCAGGACCACCAACTGCTGATCATTGGGGTCCGGCGGAGGCTGGTTCTCCTCCAACTCTGTGTCCGGCACGCGCACCAGGATGTCCTTCTCCAGGAGGGGCGTGACGACCATGAAGATGATGAGGAGCACCAACACCACGTCCACCAGCGGCGTGACGTTGATCTCCGAGTTGGGCGGCGTTTGCGGCTTCACCCACTGACGCTGCTTGTGGCCCGCCATTACTTCTTCTCCTCGACGCCGAGCGCGATCTGCTTGGCCTTGGCCTTGCGGGCCACGTCCAGCACCCTGCGCACGTCGCCCACGTTCACCGTGTTGTCGCCCTTGAGCAGGATCTTCTTGCTCGGGTCCTTCGCCAGCTCCGCCGTCAGTCGGTCCTGGAGCGCCTGCTCGTCCACCTGGTCATTCTCCAGGAACACCTTCTTGTCCGGAGTGATGGAGACGTAGAGAGGGTCTGAGTCCTTGCCCTTCTCCTTCTCGATTTCGGTGGCCTTCGGCAGCTCCACGGACTTGCCGCGCTGGAGCATGGGGGTGACGACCATGAAGATGATGAGGAGCACCAACACCACGTCCACCAGGGGCGTGACGTTGATCTCGCTCTTGATGCCCCCCTTGGGGCCAGCTGACATTCCCATGCGTTTAACCTGCTTCCAGGTGGTGGAAGCCCGCCGTCCCGGGTGGCGTCGCTGGCCCCCGGACTTCAGGGGCCGCGTTCACGTCGGGAGGCGGGCCTCGGGTCGTCCCCGGGCTCGCCGGTGACTGCTCAGGTCAGGCCGCGTGCGAGGAGTGCGCGCCGCCGCCCATGTGGCGGGCGACCACGTCGAGGAACTCGTTGGAGGACTCAGAGATGTCCACCGAGCGAGCATCCACCCAGCCCTGCAGGAAGTTGTACGCCATCACCGCGGGGATGGCGACCAACAGACCGAAGGCCGTGGTGATGAGCGCCTCGGCGATACCGGCCGAGATGGTGCCCAGACCGCCGGAGCCGGCCGCCGCCATCAGCTGGAAGGCGTTGACGATACCCATCGTCGTGCCGAGCAGACCGACGAACGGAGCCGTGGAGCCGACCGTGGCCAGCAGGCCCAGGCCGCGCTTCATGCTCTGCACCTCGCGCTGCGCCTGACGCTCCAGCGCCCGCGCCACCGACTCCACCGCGATGTCCTTGTTGTTGGGGCTGATGCGGTACGCGGTGAGGCCGGAGTTGATCACCCGACCGAGGTGACCCACGTCCTTGCCCAGGTTCGTGTTGGCCGCGGTGGTCAGGTCGCCCTTCGCCAGGATGGCACCCATCTTGGCGGCGAAGTTGCGGCTGTCGGACCGGGTCTTGCGGAAGACGATCATCCGCTCCGCCATCACGACCAGGGACGCCACCGACATGATGGCCAGGGTGAAGATGATCATACGGGCGAAGGTGCCCGTGTGGTGCCAAATATCGATGAGAGTGAATTGCATGGCTTGATTAAGCGCTCCTCCTCACGAGCGCGGGGTGGTCGGCGGTGCTTCTCTTCGTATTACGGCGCGCCCGGATCAGCGCGGCAGCTTCAGATTCAGGGTGAAGGTGTAATCCACCTGGACCGGACGGCCCTGGAACGTGACGGGCTTGTAGCGTGACGAGGCCAGGGCGTCCATGACGGCCTGTTCCATGTGGGGCAGGGGCTTGATGATTCGGCAGCGCTCCACACGGCCTTCCACGGTGATGACGCACTTGACGATCATCGTGCCCTGCACGCGGGACTCGAGCGCCTCGCGTGTGTACTCGGGCTGCGGGCCCGAGACCTTCTCCGGACGGGTCATGCCCGCACCGAACGGCAGCACTTCCGTCCCCGTCCCGCCCAACTGCCCACCCACCACGCCGCCAATCACGCCACCCACCACGCCGCCCACCACGCCGCCGGCGACACCACCCTCGACGCCGCCCTCGACCTGCTCCTCGCTGGCCTCCTCGGGAGCCTCTTCCGGCTCGTCGACCGGCTCGACCTCCTTGGGGACCTCTTTCGGGATCTCCTTGGGCTGGACGATGGTGTCGGGCTTCTTGGGCTTCTTGGGGGTCGTCTTCGGCTTGGAGGTCGCCGCCGGGGGAGGCGGCGGCGGAGGAGGAGGTGGCGGGGCCATGGTGGCCTTCAGCGTCACCTCGATCTCCTTCTCCTCCTCGACCGGTGGCCTCGTCGACAGGAAGTAGGCCACGGCGAACAACGCCACGTGCAGGATCACGGAGATGGTGGTCCCCACGCCGAACCGCGCTCTGGGCGCCTGACCGCGGTCAAGGACTGAATCAAACATGTACTAGACTCCTCATCACCAGTGGACACCCACCACGCCCCGCCCGGCTGAAAGGGCGCGCTACCATACAGAAACGCGTTCCGGGTTCAAGCAAGCACGGTCAAGGGTAACTTACGTGATCGCGCAATTGCCCCACTGGTTACCAAAAAGCAACGGTCTATTGACAACTGCTTGACCTCGGATATTTTCCCCAGTCATTTTCAGTTGCAGCCCACCTTGGAGGGGTCTGGTATGCACTTGAACCGAGTGCTCCGGGAAACCGGAGTTGTCCTTGCCGCAGGTCTGCTTTATGGATCGGCGGCTTTCGCGCAGTCGAGCACGATGATCGGTACGGTCATCGACGCTCAGAGCCGGAACGCTGTTCCTGACGTTGTTGTCACCGCGACCTCGCCCAACCTTCAGGGTGAGCAGACCGTGGTTACCGACGCTCAGGGCAACTACCGTATTCCCCAGCTGCCGCCTGGTGTTTACACCCTGCGGTTCGAGAAGGAGCAGTTCAAGCCCTACGCGCGTTCTGACGTCCAGCTGCGTCTGAACCGCACCATCCGCGTCAACGTCGAGCTGCTTCCCGAGTCCCTCGGTGAAGTGGTGGAGATTGTCGGCGCGCCGCCGACCATCGACGTGGGCTCCACGACCACGGGCGTCAACGTGGATCAGGAGTTCATCAAGCGCATCGCCGTGGCCCGCCCGGGTGGCAAGGGAGGAGCGGCTCGCTCCTTCGAGTCCCTGGCCGAGCTGGCGCCTGGCGCCCAGAACGACCAGTACGGTGTGTCCATCAACGGCGCGACCTCGCCTGAGAACGGGTACGTGGTGGACGGTCTGTCCACGAACGACCCCGCCTACGGCGTGAACGCCAGCCCGATGAGCATCGAGTTCGTGCAGGACGTGAACATCATCACCGGCGGTTACCTGCCGGAGTTCGGTCGCTCCACGGGCGGTGTCATCAACGCGGTCACCCGGTCGGGCTCCAACGAGTTCCACGGCTCCGTGTTCGCGAACTGGACGCCGGGAACCTTCGAGGGTACCCGCAAGCTGATTCGCGAAGAGGGCACGGTCATCAGTGGCCTCAACGAGCTGCAGAACCTGGGCGATTTCGGCGCCACCCTCGGTGGTCCGATCCTCAAGGACAAGCTGTGGTTCTTCGCCGGTTTCGCGCCGTCCTTCACGCGCTACCAGCACACCCGTACCCTGAACGCCATCCGGCTGAACGCGGACGGCACGTCGGCGACCGACGACTCGGGCTTCACCATCGTCGACCCCATCCAGGGCTCGGACCGTCAGTACTACGCTGACACCCGGACCGTGCAGTACATGGGTAAGTTGACGTACCTCATCAACCAGGACCACAACGTCTCGATTGCCATGAACGGCACCCCGACGACGACGGGTGGCTTGGGCAAGCTGAGCATCAACCCCCAGTCCGGTGGTCTGCCGGGCGGAATCGCCGCTCGTCCGGGCGACTTCGCCTTCACGGAGACCAACGCGAACGCCACGTCGCTGGCCCTGAAGTACGCCGGCGCGTTCATGGACAAGAAGGTCCTGGTCGACGCGAACCTCGGCTGGTTCCACCAGACGGCGTCCACCTTGCCCGCGGACGGCAGCAAGATTGGCACCACGCAGGGCCTCGCGGGCTACTCCCGCATGACCTACGTGAACCCGCGCCGGCTGACCCAGTTCGAGAACCTGCCCGCGGGCCAGGAGGGCGCTTGTGATCCGCTCATCGTGAACGAGGGCACCCCGGAAGAGCAGATCATCGAGCGTTGCCCCGTCACCGGCTACGCGGTCGGTGGTCCTGGCTTCATGAGCGATGCGAAGCTGGATCGCTACCAGATCAACGCGAAGGCCACGTACCTGCTGAACGCGCTCGGCACCCACGTGCTGAAGGCGGGCGTCGACACGGAGTTCCTGTCGTACGACCAGCTCAAGGCGTACGGCGGTGGCGTGTTCTTCCAGGAGTCGAGCCCCTACGTGGGCGCGACCCTGGGTGGCCAGCCCTACGGTGGTGCCGCGCTGACGGACAACCGTCGCTACGGCTACCAGACGGCGCCGGACAGCCCCATCACCCAGCTGACCCAGCAGTCGAAGACCACCAGCACCACGGTCGGTGGCTTCCTGCAGGACTCCTGGTCCATCGCCAACCGCCTCACGCTGAACCTCGGCGTGCGCTACGACGTGCAGGCGATGTACGGCGGTGACGGCGACCTGGCCCTCATCCTCGGCAACCAGTGGTCGCCGCGTCTCGGCGCCATCATCGACCCGTTCGCCAACGGCCGTACCAAGTTCTTCGTGAACTTCGCTCGCTACTACGAGCAGGTTCCGCTGAACATGCTCGACCGCGCCTTCCCGGGTGAGCGTCGCTACAACGCCCGCCGCGTGATGGCGGAGCCGGGCTCTGGTGAGGCGGGTTGCGATCCGTCTGACCGCACGAGCCAGGAGACGGCCTGCCGCGATCCGGCCAACGTGATTGCGCAGCCGGAGAGCAGCCGCAACCCCAACCGCCTCTTCACGGGCGGCAAGGTGGAGAACGAGCCGATCGACCCGGACATCTCTCCGCAGTCGTCCAACGAGTTCGTCGCCGGCGGCGAGTACGAGCTGATCGCCAACACCCGCGTGGGCGCCAGCTACACGTTCCGCAACATGAACATGGTCATCGAGGACATGAGCCGCGATGACGGCAACTCGTACTTCCTCGGCAACCCGGGCAGCGGCTTCGCCAAGGAATTCCCGAAGCCGGAGCGCAACTACAACAACGTCACCGTCTACCTGAACCGCACGTTCTCGGACGGCTGGCTGGCCCAGGCGAACTACACCTGGTCCAAGCTGGAGGGTAACTACCCGGGTCTGTTCCGCCCGGAGACGGCGCAGCTCGACCCGAACATCCTGTCGGACTTCGACCTCATCAGCCTCCTGGCGAACCGCACGGGCCCGCTCCCGTTCGACCGTACCCACCAGATCAAGGTGTTCGGCGCGAAGGAGTTCAACTTCACCAACGAGCTGTCCGCGAGCATCGGTCTGTCCTACCGCGGCAACTCCGGTACGCCGATCAACTACTTCGGTTCGCACGCGCTCTACGGCCCGGACGAGTCCTTCGTCCTCCCCCGTGGCGCTGGTGGCCGTACGCCCTGGCTGAACCTGGTTGACTCCAACATTGGCGTCAACTACCGCGTCAGCAAGGACAGCGTCGTGTCCGTCACCCTGGACGTCTTCAACCTCTTCAACTTCCAGGGCATCAGCACGGTCGACCAGACCTACACCCTGCGCAACGTCGCTCCGATCGTGAACGGCAAGCCGTCCGACCTGCCGGGCAACGTGACGTGGCAGGAAGGCGAGGAGCGCGAGGAGCCGTTTGGCACGGAGCCGGGCGACATCAACCCCAACTTCAAGAACCCGACCAGCTACCAGCCGCCGCGTCAGATGCGTCTTGGCGTCCGGTACACGTTCTAGTCACTGGCCATTCACGGAACCGGGATTTCAAGTCACATGACCAAGAACATTCTCAATGCTGCGATGGTCCTCGTTGGAGCCGCCGGCCTGTTGACCGGCTGCAACTTCGAGCAGCCCGAGGCTCCCTGCTTCGTGCAGGACAGCGCCAGCTGGTCGGCCATCTACGACTCGGTCGACTCTCCGACGACTGGCACCGCTGCTTGCGAGGTCAGGGCTCCGCCCGCCGAGCTGCTCGGTGTCTTCAAGTTCTCGAACCCAGACGACCTGAGTTCGGCGGACATCACCATCCGTCCCCAGGGCCTCGCCAGCCGCGCGGCCCGGGATCCGGGTCCCACGACGGATCAGACGGCCACGGGCACGTTCGACGTGGAGCCGGACGACAACGCCTTCTGCACGGGGCGTGACTTCACCGAGGCGAAGGTTGTCGCCGCGGCGGCCGGCACCACGGCTGCCACGACGATCAGCTACCAGTTCAGCAACGTCCAGGTGTACGCGGCGCCGTCCTTGCCGGGTACGCAGTTGAAGGGCGAGCTGAAGTACACGCGTGATGGCTGCACGTCGAACTACGTCATCCGCGCCCTGTGGCCCGCCATCCCCTGCTACCCCACCGGGGATGCGACGGGTCCGGCGGAGCTGTGCGGCGAGGGTTCGACGCTGAACCCGGACTTCGCCGCCGAGTGCGGTCCGGTGGTGGGTACGTCCGGTGGCCGGCAGCTCGGTTACTGCGTCCCCTCGAAGACCATCCCGTCGCTGAAGTAGTCGTTCATCGCTGAACAGCGCCACCTACCGGGTGGCGCCTCGCGGCCCCGGCAGCCCTCCTCAAGGAGTGGACTGACGGGGCCGCGGTGTTTGATGGGCTGTACCTGTCGGTCTGGGTTGTTTCTGTCTGGAGGCACATGGAGGGCCGTTACTCACTCATCCACCACGTCCGCTCGCTGTTGGAGGACGAAGAGGGCACCCTCTACAAGGAGGCTCCCTTCCGCGTGGCCCTCTGCTACCCGAGCCCCTACCACGTGGGGATGAGCTCCCTGGGCTTCCAGGCCATCTACCGGGAGATTCACGAGCACCCTGGCGCCACCGCCGAGCGGGTCTTCCTCCCGGACGACGTGGAGGCGTTCAAGAAGACCCGGACGCCGCTGTTCACCTGGGAGTCCCAGGCGTCGGTCTCCAGCTTCGCGATGCTGGCGTTCTCCGTGGCCTATGAGCTGGAGCTGACCGGCCTCTTCACCATGCTGGAGCTGGCGGGGCTGCCCGTGCTGGCGGAGGAGCGCCGGGGTGGCCGCCATCCCCTGGTGGTGGCGGGGGGCCCCCTGACGTTCTCCAATCCGGATCCGCTGGAGCCCTTCGTGGACGTGCTCGTCCAGGGCGAAGCGGAGGACCTCATCCACGTGCTGGTGGAGGCGGCGGCCACCATGGAGCGCGAGGCCCTGCTGGACCACCTGGCGCGCATCCCCGGCTTCCGGGTGCCAGGGCGGGGAGGGCAGCGCTACCACGTCGCCCGGGCCACGGATTCTCGGCTGCCCGCTCGCACGCAGATCATCACCTCCCATACCGAGCTGCGCTCGATGTTCCTCATCGAGCCGGAGCGGGGGTGCTCACGAGGCTGCCACTACTGCGTCATGCGCCGCACCACGAACGGGGGCATGCGCACGGTGCCGCCGGAGCGCGTGCTGTCGTTGATCCCCGCCCACGCCCGACGGGTGGGCCTGGTAGGCGCGGCGGTGACGGATCATCCGCGCATCGTCGAGCTGCTTCGCACGCTCGTGGACGCGGGAAAGGAAGTCGGCGTGTCGTCGCTCCGGGCGGATCGCCTGACGCAGGAGCTGGTGGATCAGCTCCGCCGGGGTGGGGCGACGAACCTGACGGTGGCGGCGGACGGGGCTTCGCAGCGCATGCGGGACATGGTGGACCGCAAGCACTCGGAGGAACAGATTGTCCGGGCCGCGGGGTACGCCCGCACGGCGGGCATGAAGCAGCTCAAGGTGTACAACGTCGTGGGGCTTCCCTTCGAAGGGGACGAGGACATCGACGAGCTGATCCGCTTCACCGCGGAGCTGTCGCGCATCCTCCCCGTGGCGCTGGGTGTGGCGCCCTTCGTGGCCAAGCGGAACACGCCGCTGGACGGGGCACCCTTCGCGGGCATCAAGGAGGTCGAGAACCGTCTGGAGCGGCTGCGCAAGGGCCTGCGGGGGCGCGCCGAGGTGCGTCCCACGTCCGCGCGGTGGGCGTGGGTGGAGTACATGCTGGCCCAGTGTGGCCCGGAGGGTGGGCTGGCGGCGATGGATGCCTGGCGGGCCGGAGGAAGTTTCTCGGCCTGGAAGAAGGCGTTCGAGGCCCGGGGCTGTGAGCCCTATCTGGCGCGTCGGGTAGCGGACGAGCGGCGCAACCCCGTCCACTGGCCCACCGTGCCGAAGCTGGCGCCCCCCGCCACGGCCGCGTGACGGAGAAGTGCACGAGCCACTGCACCGAGGGCTCCGCTTCCGCTAGAAGTCCGCATGCGCCGATGGCCGGCGCCCAGGGGCAGCGGAGAACCAGGTGAGCGCGCAGCGTGTGGACAAGGCGTGGCAGCAGAAGGGCCTGAAGGACTACTCGACGGAGGCCCTGGTCGGAACGCTCGGTCACTACGGTATTTCCGTGGCCGAGGAGGACTTCCGGAAGCTCTCGGAGACGACCTTCCCGCTGGGCATCGCCCAGCAGTGGAAGTCCCAGTGGAAGGGCACGGGCCCCTTCAAGGACTTCGTGGTGGCGGCGCCGGTGGAGCTGTGGCGCCGTTGGCTGCCGGACCGCGTGGCGCCGTACGAGCTGACGGACACGCTTGACTCGCTCATGAAGGCGCTGCGCCAACTGCTCAACGGCGCCGCTGACGCGCCGGTGGCACCGGCCTTTGAGAAGATGAACGGCCTGCGCGCGCGGCTGCCCTTGGATGACAAGGGCGGCCCCCAGGAGCGCTTCATGCAGGAGGCGCTGGCGCCGTTCTCGGAGAAGGACGCGGAGCTGTTCGACAGCCTCGCGGAGAAGCTGGCCCGCTCCGGCCACGCGAATCATGCGGAGTCCTTCGCGGACCTGGAGGAGTTCTTCCTGCCGGACCGCAAGGGCATCTCCCGCGCCATGGTGCGCGCGGCGCGCGGCGAGCAGGACGGGGCCGTGGCCGACCTGGTGAAGCTGACCGAGGACACGGCGCGCACGCCCATCGCCCGGATTCTGGCGGTGGACGGACTCATCCAACTGAAGGCGAATGGCCCCGCCGCGCAGGCCGGTCGCATGCTCCTGGAGTGGGCCGAGTCGACCAAGGACCTGCACCTGGCGCTGGACCTCGTTCCCCGCCTGGAGCACATCTACAAGGCGCAGAACGACCGCGTCTCCCTGCTGGACCTGGTGCGCACGGCTGACCGGCTCAACGCGGAGCACGACCGCATCCACCCTGGACACAACCGTCACCGTCACGGGCGCTGAAGTCGGTACCCAGCGGCGCGCGGGCGAGTGCTCGCGCGTCGTGTCCGGAAGGGCAGGGCCTGCTCCTTCCTGGTCGATGCTTCCGCTTCCAGTCTCATGAGCAGGCTGGAGTGGAGGTCGTCACCCCTTGCCGCCGGGACGTCCACTCTGGTGCGGGGTGGCCGGGAGCTGCACGGCGGGTCCTGCTTCCGGCCCGGCTGCTCGAGGCCCCCCTCTATTCGGCGGGGTTCGAGCCTTCGCTCTCCGCCCGACGCGCCGGTTGTTTGCGCCGTGCCTTCTTCTTCGGAGGGGGCACTGCCTCCGCGTCCCGCGCGGTCGCTTGCTCGGCGGAGACCTCGCCGCCGCCCTCCGTCATCGCGGCGGGAGGTGAGTCCAGCGAGGCGCCTTCGGCCTCCGGCGCGACGCCTTCCTGGGTCGGGGTCGTCAAAGGCGTCGAGCGCCTCAACGGAATCTTGAGCACCCGGGGCACGCCCTCCACGACATCGCGCGTGGGCACCACGGCGCCCACCGTCGTGTAGCGGATGGCGCCTGTCTGGGTGAAGGCGTGCTTGAGCGTGTACTCCTTCGCGCGCGGCAGGAACCAGTCACGCACCGCCTTGAGTGGCAGCACGTGCAGCTCTCCTTGCGAGAGGAAGACGTACACGAGCAGGTCCGCGCCGCTGTAGAGGAAGCAGCCCGGCGTGTCCTTCTCCAGGTTGGAGACCAGCTCGAAGAAGTAGCGGCGGCGGGTGGCGTTGCGGTCGCCCTTCACCTCGATGCCGCGCACCTCTCCTGTCGGCAGCTCCCAGAGGAGGTCCACGCCCCGGTGCTGGAAGCGGGGGTCTGACTGCACGTCATGCACGCGCGAGCCCGGCTCCGTCTCCAGCAACCACGTCCGAGCGTGCTGCACGGCGCGGTCCGCCGCGCCCTGCACGCCCCTCATGCTGAAGCTGCGCGCCATGTCCTAGCGGCGCAGCTCGACGCCCGTCGCGACGAGCTGAATCTCGCGCGGCTTGCCGTCCGCGCCACGCGGGACGATGGCGCCTTCCGCCTCGTAGTGCGACGCGTGGCCCTCGCTCAGCTCCGCCACCTTCACCACGCCCTCCACGCGCGCCTGCGAGCCCGCGGAGTCCAGCGGGACGAAGAAGCCGTAGTCCTTGAACGTCACGCGCACGCCCGGCCCCTTGGCCTGGGGGTCCGTCGCCAGCTCCATCCAGCAGCCCTTCTTCTCGCACGCCTTGCGCACCGTGCCCTCGAGCCGCACCGTCTTCCCGTCGTGGGGCTGGGGCTTCGACAGCAGGTCCGCGAGCTTCACGGGCGCCGCGCCCTTGAGCGCCTCGCCCCGGGTGAGCTTCCAGTTGTCCTGCGCGGCGGCGGGCGCCGTCGAGGCGGTTACCTCGGGCTTGGGCGCGGCCTTGGCGGCCTCGGCGGGGTGGTGACAGTCGGCCGCCGCGGCCTTGTCCGCCGTCTTGTCCTTGGCGGGCGTCTTGTCGCCGGCGAGTGCAATCAGGGGAACAGCGACCAGCAGCATCAGGGACGTGCGGAGCGAGTTCATGACCTGCTCGCTTAGCCAAAACTCGTTGCCCCGGCAAGGCGGCCGCCGTACTAGAGTGGGACTCCCGCACACCTCTTTGGCGAGGCGCGCATGAAGGTCTCTCTCCCTCCTCGCAATCGACGCCTCGGCACCGTGGACTACCTGGGGCTCATCGGCCTCGTGGGGCTGCTGGTGGCCCGGTACATCCCCGTGGCGAAGCTCATCCCCTTCTGGGGCTGTGTGCTGCGCGAGCGGACAGGCTGGCCCTGCCTCGGCTGTGGGCTGACGCGCGCGGCCGACCGCTTCGCCCACTTCAACTTCATGGGGGCCTGGGAGGCCAATCCCCTCGGGACGGTGGCCGCCTTCCTGTTCACCCTGGCCGTCGTGGCCATGGTGCTGCACCTCGTGTTCGCCGTCCCCATCCCCGAAATCCGACTCTCGCCCCGGGAGTGGAAGACGTTCCAGATGGTGATGCCCGCCATCCTCCTGGTGAATTACGCCTACGTGGTGGTGAAGACGCGCTTCCCCCACCTGTTGCTATAGCGTGGGGTCGTGACCTTCGCGCTCGTCCTGCTGGGCTACCTCGCCGGCTCCATCCCCTTCGGTGTCCTGCTGACGCGGTGGCTGCGCGGCGTGGACGTGCGCCAGAGTGGCAGCGGCAACATCGGCGCCACCAACGTCACCCGCGTCGCGGGCAAGAAGCTGGGCGCCGTGGTGCTCGTGCTGGACGCGGTGAAGGGCGCGCTGCCCGTCGCGCTCGCGCTGCGGCTGGTGCCGGACCTGCCCACCGTGCATGTCCTCGTGGGACTGGCCGCGGTGCTGGGCCACGTCTATCCCGTGTGGCTCAAGCTGCACGGTGGCAAGGGCGTGGCCACCGCGCTGGGCGTGCTGCTGGTGCTCGCGCCGCTGGCCGCGCTGGCCGCGGGCGCCGCGTATATCTCCATCTTCGCGGTGTGGCGGGTCAGCTCCCTGGGCTCGCTCGCGGCCGGAGCCACGGCGGTGGGCACGTCGGCCTTCACGGCCCGGGCCCCGGAGTACACCGGCCTCTCAGCTGTCCTCTTCGCCCTCATGCTGTGGACGCACCGGAGCAACATTGGCCGACTGCTTCGGCGCACGGAGCGGCGCTTCTGAGTTTTCGTCCAGGTGGCTGCTGCCCACGGCCCGGTAGCCGAGCAGCATGCAGTCGATAGGGCCGTTCCACATCTCCCGGCGCGCGGAGGGCCGCGCATGGAACGCGCTCTCGAAGGCCGGGTTGCCGGAGAGCACCCAGACGCGCCAGCCGGGCACGCGCAGGGACTCGCCCAGCTTGTAATAGAAGCTCTTCATGCCCTTCTGTCCGCCGGAGCCGCTCAGGCGATCTCCATAGGGCGGATTGGTGAGCAGCAGGCCACTGGCGGCGGGCAGGTGCGGCAGGTCCGTCGCGTCGGCTTCGCCCAGGATGATTTCCTCCGACAGCCGGGCGGCCTGCACGTTGCGCTGGGCGGCCTCCAGGGCCTCCGGGTCCTTGTCGAAGCCCCAGATGGGGACCTCCACCTTGCGCTCGTTGCGGCGGGCATCCGCGCGCAGGTCCACCAGCAGCTCCTTCGCGCGCGGGCCGATGACGGGCCAGCGCTCCACCGCGAAGTCGCGGTTGAGTCCGGGCGCTCGGCGACGGGCCATCAGCCCGCCTTCAATCAGCAGCGTGCCGGAGCCGCACATCGGGTCCACCAGCGCCTCTTCGCCCGTGTAGTGCGCGGCGCGCAGCACGGCGGCGGCCAGCGTCTCCTTGAGCGGCGCGACGGTGGGCCGCACGCGGTAGCCCCGGCGATTCAACGCGTCGCCGCACAGGTCCAAGGACAGCGACAGCGTCTCGCGCGACAGGTGCGCCACCACGCTCACGTCCGGGTCCTTCGTATTCACGTCCGGACGCGTGCCGACCTTGGTGCGCATCCGGTCGACGATGGCGTCCTTCACCTTGAGCGCGACGAAGCCCGAGTGGCTGTGCTCGCTGTCCTTCAGCGTCGCATCCACCGCGAACGTCGTGGTGGGCGTCAGGTGCTCCTCCCAGGGGACGCTCGCGGCGGCTTCGTACAGGCCCTCCGCGCCGTGGGCCTCGAAGGTGCCCAGCGGGTAGAGGATGCGCATGGCGATGCGGGACCAGAGGCAGACCCTGAGGGCCTCGTCCAGCGAGGCCATGAAGCGGACTCCACCGCGGTCCTGACGGATGCGGCGCGCGCCAAGCTCCTTGAGCTCGTCCGCGAGCAGGTCTTCGGTGCCGCGAGCCGTGGTGGCGAAAAGGGCAATGCGTTCAGCCATAAGACACCGCCCTTAGACGACCTGGGACTGCTTGGGAACCCACAAGACGCCTCAGGTGCCCACCACCTCGTAGATGGCGAACGTCGCCCCGTCCTGCTCGGCGCTGGCTTCCTTGGCGCGCCGGAAGTCCTCCGACTGGAAATAGCTCCGCATCGCCTCCCTGTCCCGCCAGCGCGTCACCAGCAGGAGCTCCGGCGAGCGCTCGAAGGACCGCAGCACCTCCAGCCCCAGGAAGCCGTCATGGGTGTCCACCCGCCGCGCGCGCTCCTGGAAGCGGGCAATCAGGCGCTCGGCCTCTTCGGGTGCGGGGCGGAAGCGGGAGATGGCGACAATCATGGGCGCTCACCGGGTGGGATGTCGTGCGACGGGGGAAACGAAGATGGGGGCGCCCGGACCGCTCCGGACACCCCCACGCTGAACCATTTCCGACTCGGGGCCGAGTCCTTCGCGGCCCTGAGTGACTACATGGCTCCGGCGCCGGGCATGTCGCCCACACCCCGGATGAGCACCTCGCGGGGCTTGGCGCCATCCGCCGCGCCCACCACGCCATCGCGCTCCATGCGCTCAATCATGCGCGCCGCGCGGTTGTAGCCGATGCGCATCTTGCGCTGGAGCATGGAGATGGAGACGGCCCGCATCTCGCTGACCGTCGCGAGCGCCTGGTCGTACAGCTCGTCGGACAGCTCGTCCTCTTCGCCACCGGACTCCACGTCCTCGTCGCGCGGCTTGAGGATGGACTCGTCGAAGACGGGCTTGCCCTGGGCCTTGAGGTGGTCCACCGCCTTCTTGATTTCGTTCTCCGACACGTAGGCGCCGTGCACGCGCTGCAGGTGCGCGCTCGTGGGTGGCATGATGAGCATGTCGCCCATGCCCAGCAGGGCCTCCGCGCCCACCGTGCCGAGAATCGTCATCGAGTCCGGCTTGGAGCGCAGCATGAAGCTGATGCGCGTGGGGAAGTTCGCCTTGATGACGCCGGTGACGACGTCCGTGGACGGCCGCTGCGTGGCGACCATCAGGTGGATGCCGGACGCACGCGCCATCTGCGCCAGGCGCGCCACGTAGGTCTCCACCTCGCGGCTGGCCACCATCATCAAATCCGCCAGCTCGTCGATGATGACCACGATGTACGGCAGCTTCTTGAGCTCCTTCTTCTCCGGCTTGTCGCTGGCCGACACGAAGGGCACGTCCGACTCGTCGTCGGCCTCGGCTTCCACCTCGGGCACTTCGTCCTGCGCGTCGGACCCCTGCGCCTCGTGCAGTTCGTCGTCGTCCCGAGGCACGGCCACGCCCAGTCCGTCCCCACTCGAGGAGGGCTTGTCGCCGCCCTCCACGTCGAGCACGAGCATCTTCTTGGGCTTCGACTTCTTCTTCGGGGCGGCCTCGGGAGTGCCCGACGCGCCCTTCACCTCGGTGGCGGAGCTCTCCACCAGCTTGTTGTAGCCGGCGATGTTGCGCACGCCCGCCTCGGACAGGAGCTGGTAGCGGCGCTCCATCTCCTCCACGGCCCAGCGCAGCGCGAGCGCCGCCTTCTTCGGGTCCGTCACGACGGGCAGCAGCAGATGGGGGATGCCCTCGTAGATGGAGAGCTCCAGCATCTTCGGGTCCACCATGATGAAGCGGACCTCCTCCGGTGTGGACTTGAGGAGGATGCTCATGATCATGGAGTTGACGGCCACCGACTTGCCGGAGCCGGTGGTGCCGGCGATGAGCAGGTGGGGTGCCTTGGCCAGGTCGAAGACATACGGCATGCCCTCGATGTCCTTGCCCACGCACATGGTCAGCTTGCTGGCACTCTTGATGAAGGCGTCCTGCTCGGCGATCTCCTTGAGGTAGACGGTCTCCCGGTCCTTGTTGGGAACCTCGATGCCCACCACGCCCTTGCCGGGGATGGGCGCGACGATGCGCACGCGCATCGCCTCCATGGCCATGGCCAGGTCGTCCGCGAGCGCTGCGATCTTGCTCACCTTGATGCCCGGTCCCGGCAGGAACTCGTACATGGTGACGACGGGGCCGGGACGAATCTCCACCACCTCGCCGACGATGCCGAAGTCGGCCAGCTTCGCGCGCAGCTTCTCCGCCGTGGAGAGGAAGGCGTCCTTGTCCAGTTCGGAGCGCTCCTGCTTGTCGCACTCCAGGACGTCCAGCGGCGGCAGCGAGAAGCTCTTGCGGTCACCCACGAACTCGAACTGGTCCTGGGCCTTCTTCCCCGTGGGTGCGGCCAGCGCCTTGGGCGCCACGATGAGCGGCATGCGCGCCGCCGCCGGGGCCTGAGGCGCGGGAGCCGGGGCAGGGACCGGCGCGACGGGCTGAGGTGCCGGCGCGGCGATGATGGGGGCCGCCGGCGCGGGCTCGTGGCTCTCGGGCAGCGCGGCGATGGGCGGCGTGCCCGGACCGGTGACGATGTTCGGCGTCTTCCGGCGGCTCCTCGGGGGCTCGACGCCCTCGGGGACAAGCGGGGTGGAGTGGGGCGCGGGCGCGAGGAACGACGCGGCCCAGGCCGGGTCCGCTCCTGGCGCGGGACGCTTCTCGGCGCGCAGCGCGAGCCTGCTGTCGGCGGGCAGGGACGGCGAGGACGTGGGCGGCAGCGAGTCCGTCTCGGCGGGCAGTGGGAGCGCCTTGCGCTTCTCCCCCTTCTCACGACCGTCCTTGAGGGCCAGCTTCGCGGCGAGGGCCTGCTCCTTCTCATTCTGCCGGGCCAGGCGCACGGCCTCCTCGGCCATGGCCTCCGCCTCGGCGGCCTCGGCTTCTTCGGCGGCGGCCTCGGCCTCGGCCAGCTCTTCCTCATCCGCTTCGATTTGCGCGAGGAACGCGGCCTCCTCCAGCTTCTCCTCCGCCGCGCGCTCCTGACGGACCTTGTAGGACGCCTTCTGGGCCTCCCAGAAGACGTTCGCGGACTCGGCGACGCGGCGGCCCAGGACGCTCAGGCCGGCCCACACCAGCGAGCACAGCTTGAAGAACGTGTACTGGGTGCCGACGATGAGGGCGGCGGCGCTGATGGCCGTCACCAGGATGACGGTGCCGACGGTGGAGAACAGCCCCTCCATCACCCCACCCAGGCTGGCGCCCAGCGCGCCTCCGGGAGGATGTGCCCAGCCCTTGTCACCGGCGAACATGAGCTGCGCCAGCACCGAGATGCTGATGGTCAGCAGGAAGAGGCTGATGATTTGAGGGCCCCGCTTGCGCTCGCGGCTGCCCACGAAGAGCACCATGGCCGTGTAGAGCCCGCCCATGGGTGCCAGGTAGGCGCACACGCCCAGCATCCCTCGCAGCGTCTCCGCGATGAGGTGGCCCATGGGGCCCACCGCGTTGCGGAAGCCCGGTCCGACCCTGTCATGGGCGTCGAACGTGGCGACCGCCAACAAGGACAAGAGCGACGCCGCGAGCAGGAACACGCCGGTGATGGCACGCCCCGCGCTGCCGTCGCCTCCGTCGGCGCCCGCCTTCCGTCGCTTGTCCGCGAGCGCCTTGCGACGCGTTGCGATCTCCTGACGGGAGAGTACCGCCTTTTCCGCCCGACCCTTCTTCGCCGTCATGACCTTCTTCCCTCTGCGCGTCTCAGCCGCGTAGCGGGCTGTAGCAATGCCCGCGGCGAGTGTAGGGAGGGAGGGGGTCTGGTCAATTTTCCGGCAGTCGCTCCAGTCCGGACGGAAGGTGCCGGACACGGGGCCTACATTTCGGCTGCACCCTCCACCAGAGGGGGTATGGTGCCGCCACGATTTCTTGGAGGAGCATCGCCATGGCAGACACCGACAAGCCGTCCTCGAGCGAGGAAGAGTACTTCGCCCGGGAGGACATCGAAAAGAAGCGCAAGCTGGCGCTCCAGCAGGCCGCGGAGACGGCGGAGAAGCAGCGCGAGGACCTCAAGAAGCTCCACTGGATGAAGTGCCCCAAGTGCGGCATGGACCTCCAGACGCTCAAGCAGGGCAACATCGAGCTGGAGACGTGCTTCAACTGCGGCGGCGTCTTCCTGGACTCCGGTGAGCTGGAGCAGCTGATGGCGCACCACGGCCACGAAGGCAGTGGCAAGGTGATGGGCGCCATCCTGAACCTCTTCAAGCGCAAGTAGTCACTCGCGGTCGGAGGCTTCCACGCATGGCCCTCACGCTCGAGCAGGTGCGACATGTGGCCACGCTGGCGAGGCTGGCGCTGACTCCCGAGGAGGAGCAGCGCCTGTCCACGCAGCTGTCGGCGGTGCTGGACGCGGTGACGCAGTTGCAGTCGCTGGACGTGGAGAACGTGGAGCCCACGTCGCACGCCACGCTGACGGCCTCGCTCCTGCGGGAGGACGTGATGCGGCCCTCGCTGCCGCCCGAGAAGTCACTGGCCAACGCCCCGGCGAAGTCGGGCACGTCCTTCGCGGTGCCTAAAATCATCGAGTAGTCCGGAGGGGAGCCCCACGTCATGCAGCTCACGGACCTGACGATGCTGGAGCTCGCGGAGAAGCTGGCCGCGGGTCAGGTGTCCTCCGTGGAAGCCACTCGCGCGTGTCTGGAGCGCATCCAGCGGGTGGACCCGAAGATTCGCGCCTTCCTTCGCGTGGACGAGGCCGGTGCCCTGGCCGCCGCCGAGGCCAGTGATGCGCGCCGCAAGGCGGGCACTCCGGCGAGCCCCCTGGACGGCGTGCCCGTGGGACTCAAGGACCTCTTCCTCACCGAGGGACTGGAGACCACCGCCGGCTCGCGCGTGCTGGAGGGCTTCGTGCCACCGCTGGACGCGACGGTGGTGCGCCTGCTTCGCGAGGCGGGCCTGCCGCTGCTGGGCAAGCTCAACCTGGACGAGTTCGCGATGGGCTCGTCCAATGAGTCCAGCGCGTATTTCCCCACGCACAACCCCTGGGACGTGACGCGCACGCCGGGCGGCTCCTCGGGAGGCTCTGCGGCGGCGGTGGCCGCGCGCGAGGTGTTCGGCGCGCTGGGCACTGACACGGGCGGCTCCATCCGTCAGCCCGCGGCCTTCACCAACACGGTGGGCCTCAAGCCCACGTATGGGCGCGTGTCGCGCTACGGCGTCATCGCCTACGCGTCGTCGCTGGACCAGCCCGGGCCCATGACGCGCACGGTGTCGGACGCGGCGGCGCTGCTCCAAATCCTGGCCCAGCACGACCCGCGAGACTCCACGTCGGCGCCGGTGAAGACGCCGGACTACTCGGCGGAGCTGGAGCAGGGTGTGCGCGGGCTGAAGCTGGGCGTGCCGCGCGAGTACTTCGCCCAGGGCATGGAAGAAGAAGTAGAGGCCTCCGTGCGCGCGGCCCTTCGCGAGTACGAGCGCCTGGGCGCGACGCTGGTGGACGTGTCGCTGCCGCATACGAAGTACGCGCTGGCGACCTACTACCTCATCGCTCCCGCCGAGGCGTCCAGCAACCTGGCCCGCTACGACGGCGTGCGCTACGGCCTCCGGGCCAAGGACGCGCGCGGTCTCAAGGAGCTGTACTCGCTGACGCGTGAGCGGGGCTTCGGGCCGGAGGTGAAGCGCCGCATCATGCTGGGCACGTACGCGCTGTCCGCCGGCTACTACGACGCCTACTACCTGCGCGCGCAGAAGGTCCGCACCCTCATCCGCGAGGACTTCACGCGCGTCTTCCAGGAGGTGGATGCGCTGGTGGCTCCCATCTCGCCGGTGGCGCCGTTCAAGCTGGGCGAGAAGGTGGATGACCCGCTGTCCATGTACCTGATGGACGTCTACACGCTGCCCTGCAACCTGGCGGGCGTGCCGGGCCTGTCGGTGCCCTGCGGCTTCACCAAGGCGGGGCTGCCGGTGGGGCTCCAGATTCTGGGACGGGCCTTCGACGAGGCCCTCCTCTTGCGCATCGCTCGGGCCTTCGAGCGCGAGCACGACTTCTTCCGCCGCCTCGCGCCTGTCTAGGGCACGAGGTCCGCATCGGTGACACCGCCATGCCCGTGAGCGATTTCCAGCCCGTCATCGGACTTGAGGTCCACGCGCAGCTCCTCACGCAGTCGAAGATTTTCTGCGGCTGCTCCACCGCGTTCGGCGCGGAGCCCAATCGCAACACCTGTCCGGTGTGCCTGGGCATGCCCGGCGTGCTGCCCGTGCTCAACGAGCGCGTCGTCGACTTCGCCATCCGCACGGGCCTGGCGCTCGAGTGCCGCGTCAACGCGAAGAGCGTGTGGAGCCGGAAGAACTACTTCTATCCGGACCTGCCGAAGGGCTACCAGATTACGCAGTACGACCTGCCCATCTGCGAGTACGGCAAGCTGCTCATCGACACGCCGCAGGGCGAGAAGCTCATCCGCGTGCGCCGCATCCACATGGAGGAGGACGCGGGCAAGAGCGTGCATGACGCGGGCGGCGGGCAGAGCCTGGTGGACCTCAACCGCGCGGGCGTACCGCTGCTGGAAATCGTCAGCGAGCCGGACCTGCGCGACGCGGACGAGGCGGTGGAGTACCTCAAGGCGCTGCGCGACGTGCTCGTGTACCTGGGCGTCAACGACGGCAACCTGGACGAGGGCAGCTTCCGGTGCGACGCCAACGTGTCGGTGATGCCCAAGGGCTCCGACACCTATGGCCAGCGCTGCGAGCTGAAGAACCTCAACTCGTTCCGCTTCGTGAAGCAGGCCATCGAGTACGAGATTTCGCGGCAGGTGGACGTCATCGAGTCCGGCGGGAAGGTGGACCAGGAGACGCGCCTGTGGGACGTCAACAAGGGCGTCTCGCGCTCCATGCGCAGCAAGGAAGACGCGCACGACTACCGGTACTTCCCGGAGCCGGACCTGCCGCCGCTGCACGTGACGACGGAGGTCATCGCGGCGGTGGGCCACACGCTGCCGGAGCTGCCGCGCGCGAAGCTCCAGCGCTTCGTGAGTCAGTACGGCCTGCCCGCGTATGACGCGCGCATCCTCACCGCGGAGCGCCCGCTCGCGGACTTCTTCGAGGCGTGCGCCGAGCGCTACCCGGACGCGAAGAAGCTCTCCAACTGGTTCCTCGGGGAGCTGCTGCGGCTCTTGAAGGAAGAGGGCTCGACGGTGTCCTCGGTGCGCTTCACGCCCGTGCAACTCGCGGAGCTGCTGGGCGCGGTGGACCAGGGCACGGTGTCCGCGAACGCGGGCAAGGACGTGCTGGCGGAGATGTTCCGCACGGGCCGCTCGGCCTCGGACATCATCGCGGAGAAGGGCCTCGCTCAGGTGAGCGACACGGGCGCCATCGAGGCCGTGGTGGACGACATCCTCGCGAAGAACGCGGGTGAGATTGAGAAGTACCGCGCGGGCAAGAAGCAGGTGTTCGGCTTCTTCGTGGGCCAGGTGATGCGGGCCATGAAGGGCAAGGGCAACCCCGCGCTCGTCAACGAGCTGCTCAAGAAGAAGCTCGGCGACTGATTACGCGGGACACGCGGGCACGGTGACGTGGAGCACGTCCTCGTCCCGTGGATTCTCCGAGCGGGCGAGCACCCGAGGCTGTGCGTCGTCCGTGCGCTCGAGGATGAGCGAGGGCGCCTCGAAGTGGTTGTCGAGCAGGTCTCCCACGAGCTGGGCCGTCACGGTGTAGCGGACCCGGCGCAGCGTGGGGAGCTGGGAGGGCAGGCCCTCGTCGAACCAGTGCCCGCTTGCCGTGCGCGGGGGGGCTCCCGTCGAGTCGAAGGGCCACGGTGAGTCCCACGGCCACGGGTTGGCGGAAGGGTGGGCGAGGATGTCCGCCCTCAAGGCGTCCAGGTACTGAGCGCAGGGAACGAAATAGGGCTCCTTCGCGGTGTGGGGCTTTCGGAAGCCGTCGTAGCCCAGGAGCGTTCCCAAGCGGCCGAAGGGCGTGGCGAGCACCGTCAGGTCCTCGGGACGACCAGGGCTCAGGTGCAGCACGTCCTCTCGCCGAGGCACCAGGTTCACCTTGCGCGTCACCGCCACGCAGTGGCCCTCGGGGTCGAAGGTGTGGCTGGTGTTGTACGTGCGCGCGCCTCGGGGCTCGAAGTCCGGGGTGCCGAGTCCTCGTCGGTTGTCCGGGAGCAACGCACTGCCCGCAACCACCCACAGGCCGAAGTCCCGGGCGATGCCGGAGAACGTCTCGTGCACCACGCGATGCACGCGGGAGGCGAGCGCGGCGTAGAGGCACTCCTCCCGCGTCGGAGGTTGGAGCGTTCTCCAAGCGCGCCACATGGGGAGCCACTCGGCCAGGGCCACGCGTCGCATGGCGCCTCGGGTCGTCGTGTGGCGTCGCACCCGGGACAGGTGGCCCATCATCCCCAGGGGAGCCCCCACCAGCTCCGGCCACACCGCGAGGGCGGGGTGAAGCGGGCGGCCGGACGTGTCGCGCGCGCGCAGTCCATCGATTCGCTCCGCGAGCGCCCGGTGCTTCGCGGTGAAGGCGGCGGGAGAGGCGTAGTCCTCCAGCGAGACACGGGGCTGAAGGGCGAACAGCTCGACGTGGGTGGGAGGCAGGGCGTCGTTCACGAAAAGGCCGGGGCATCCGGTGGGGCGCGAGCTTGCGCCGCCCACCGGGCGGGAGCGTGCGCCTACTTCAACAGTCCGTTCTCCCGCAGACGCTGCTGCAGGAAGGCGCCCGCGGTGATGGGGGCGTGGCGGGCCGGGTTGTCCGGCGTCTCGGTGCAGGGCAGCGGCTTGAGCACGCAGTCCGAGTAGGGGTGCACGAAGAAGGGCAGCGAGTAGCGGACGGTGTCCTCATCCGTGCTCTTCGGATTCACCACCCGGTGCGTGGTGGCGGGGATGACCTCGTTCGTCACGCGGCTGAGCATGTCGCCGGAGTCCACGACAATCTGCCCGCGCAGCGTGTCCACCGGCAGCCACTCGCCATCCCGCGTGAGCAGCTCCAGGCCGGACGCGGTGCCCTCGCACAGCAGGGTGATGAGGTTGATGTCCTCGTGCTCGGCGGCGCGGACGCCCCCGGGGATGAAGCGCTCGCGCAATGGCGGATAGTGGATGAGGCGCAGCACCGAGTTGCCGTCCGTGGCCATGTCACTGAACGTCGTGCGCGCCACGCCGAAGAACTCCGCCAGGGCCTGGAGCATGACGCCGGCGGCGCCATCCAGCTCGCGGAAGAGCGACAGGGTGTGCTCGCGGAAGGAGGGCACCTCGCCGGGCCACACGTTGGCGCCGTAGTCCTTCAGGTACGGGTGGCCGGCTGGAAGCTCGCGGCCCACGTGCCAGAACTCCTTCAGGTCCCCCACCTTGCGGTCCTTCGCGTGCTCCTTGCCGAAGCCCGTGTAGCCGCGCTGGCCCGCCAGCTCCGGCATCGCGTAGCGCGTCTTCACGTCCTCGGGGAGCTGGAACAGTCGCTCGACGTCCGAGTAGGTGCGGCGGATGAGCGCGTCGTCGATGCCATGGCCGACGATGGAGACGAAGCCGAACTCCCTCAACCCTTCACCGAAGATTTGTACGAAACGAGCGCGCTCGGTGGGTGTGCCGCTTCGGTAGTGGGACAGGTCGAGGAGGGGGATGCGGCGTGAGGTTCCAGACATGAGCGACGCACTCTAATCGAGCGTGATGGATTGTCGGCATCGACAGCGTCGGCCGGCCGACCGTCTTCATGTACCGAGGCGCTGGCTTGCGTCCCACCAGCCGACATCCTCGCGGGCCGCCAGTGGCCAGCTCGGGACAGGAATGTCCAGATTAGCCGGGCAGGCTCGGGGGAGTGGCATGGCCGAGGTGAGCAGCGGTGATGCGTGCGAGGCGTGCGGCCAGCGACATGGGTTGGCGACGTCTTGCTCGACGCTGGTTCGCGCGGAAGGTGAGGGGCCGGCGCCCAGGCCGAGGTGCCCCGTGGCGAGCGAGGAAGCAGACCCATTGGTGGGCGCCCGTCTGGGCAGCTTCCGACTGGTGCGCCGACTGGGGCGCGGCGGCATGGGGACGGTGTACCTGGGCGAGCACGTGTCCATCGGCAGCCGGGTGGCGGTGAAGGTCCTGCACGAGCACCTGGCCATGTATCCGGAGCTGGTGCAGCGCTTTCACGCGGAGGCTCGGGCCGTCAACGTCATTGGCCACGAGAACATCGTCAGCATCTTCGACCTGAACGCGGGGCCGCCCCGGCCCTACCTCATCATGGAGTACCTGGATGGTGCGCCGTTGTCGGCCTGGGTCGGCACGCCGCTGCCCGCGCCCGCGGTGGTGTCGGTGCTCTCGCAGGTGTGCGACGCGCTCCAGGCCGCGCACTTGAGTGGAATCGTCCACCGCGACCTCAAGCCGGACAACATCTTCCTGGTGCGGCGCGGGCGGGGCACGCCCTTCGTGAAGGTGCTCGACTTCGGCATCGCGAAGCTGGCGGATGCGAACATGCCGCAGACCCACGCCGGCATCATCGTGGGCACGCCCGAATACATGGCTCCGGAGCAGTCCCTGAGTCGCCGCGTGGACGGACGCGCGGACCTGTATGCGCTCGGGGTCATCGCCTACCAGCTGGTCACCGGGCGCCTGCCCTTCGAGGACGAGGGGCTGACGGCGCAGCTCGTGGCCCATCAGATGCGGGCGCCGCCGCCGCCTCGCTCCGTGCACGCGGCGGTCCCCGTGGCGCTGGAGCGGGTCATTCTTCGGACGCTGACCAAGGCTCCCGAGGAGCGGTACGCGACGGCGGCCATCCTGCGCGCGGCCCTGGAGGGGGCGCTGGCGGAAGAGGCGCGTGCGCGGACGAAGCCGGCGCGCCCTCCCGTGCCTGTCAGAACCGTGCCTCCCGTGGTGGCTCCAGAAGTCGTGGTGGTGGAGGACCTCGTCGCGCCCTGGTCTCCAGCGCCACGGCCCGTGGTTCCGGGATGGGCCGCGTCGCCTCCGAGAAGTGCTCCGGCGGCTGCGCAGCCCGCGGCGCCTCCTGTGCTCAGGCCGGTGGGCGGCGTGAATCGTGAGGGGATGCCGGGCGTGCCTATTGGTCAGGGGACACCACCTGCGCCAGTGGGGGGCGTGAGTCGTGAAGGTGTGCCCGTCGTCGGTCAAAGGACTCCGCCCGCGCCAGTGGGCGTCGCGAGTCGTGAAGGTGTGCCCGTCGGACAAAGGACGCCGCCCGCGCCAGTGGGGGGCGTGAGTCGTGAAGGTGTGCCCGTCGGACAAAGGACGCCGCCCGCGCCAGTGGGGGGCGTGAATCGTGAAGGTGCGCTCGTCGGACAAAGGACGCCGCCCGCGCCAGTGGGCGTCGCGAATCGCGAGGGCGCTCCTATTGGAAGGGGGACCGCCCCCGCGCCGTCGGGCGCCGCGAGCGGGAGTGCGCCCGTCATCAGCGACGGGATTCCATCCTCGAGGCCCCGCACGGTGGAGCTGCCGGTGCGCGTGGTGTTGCGTCCGGGCGAGACTCCGGTGTGGCTGACGGGCTCGGACCTGTCGCGTGGCGGCCTGTTTCTACGCAGCGAAGGGTTGCTCCCGCCGCTCTTCGCGCGCCTCCCCATGGTGCTGGAGCTGGACTCCGGGCCGCAGTCCGTCGTCTGCGAGGTGGTGCGCCACGTGCCCGAGGAGCAGGCCCGGGTCTGGGGCATGGCCACGGGCTTCGGCGTCCAGTTCGTCGAGGCCACCCTGGCGCTCAAGGCCTCCGTGGATGCGCTCCTGCGCGCGGGTCCTGGTCGCCGTCCTCCTCCTCCGCTCGTGCCGGTGGCGGATGACGCCGAAGCCGCTCACGTGTTGGAGACCTACCGGACGCGGCTCTCGGGTGACCACTATGCGGTACTGGCCGTGCCTCCGGACCTGGACATGGGCGCCCTTCGTGCCCGCACGCGCGAGGCCCGTGGCACCTTGGAGTCGCTGCGCCAGCGACCCCTGTCACCCTCGCAGTGCCTCCTGCTCGACTCCGTGCTCGGCCGGCTGCATGAGGCGGGCGACGTCCTGGGCACGGTGACGCAGCGGGCGCTGTATGACGCCTGGCGGGGCAACCACCGAGGTGTCGCCCGGTGCCTGGAAGCAGGGCTCACGTCGGAGCAGCTCGACTCGCTCCGGCGGGAGTTCCTCGCGCGCAGGCCCCAGTCCGCGGGGATGGCGCGTGTGCACTATCTCTCCGGCTCCGCGCTGGAGCGGGAAGGGCAACTGATGCGTGCCCTGGAGACCTACGAGCGGGGACTGGCGCTGGACCCGCTGGAGTCGAGCCTCCACCACCGCCACCGCACCGTCCGCCGGGCGCTGGATGCTCGCGGCGCCACGGAGCGCGCCAACGACAGGGCCCGACCTTCCTGAGGGAAAGCCGGGCCCGTGGGTGAAACAGAAGTGGCGCGCGCCTACCCGCCAGCGGC
Source organism: Corallococcus terminator (assembly GCF_049194865.1). GTDB lineage: Bacteria > Myxococcota > Myxococcia > Myxococcales > Myxococcaceae > Myxococcus > Myxococcus terminator_A. The sequence goes on from NZ_JBLZWL010000002.1 coordinate 329,804, forward strand.
CGCGGCGCAGGCGGCGCTGATGCCCTCGGTCCGGTTGAAGCAGTTGCTGAACTGGTCAATCCACTCCACTTCGCCGCCCACCTGGCAGTTCGGCAGGTCCTGGATGCAGTCCGCCAGGTCGCTCAGCCGGTCCTTGTCGCTGTCCGAGCAGGCATCCAGCGCGTCCTCGCAGACGCCCTTGTTGAACACGTCCTCGTCCTCGCCCCCCGTGTCGCTGCCACAGGCCTCCACCTTCTCGTTGAGCGCCTTGTTCGCGTCCTCGAGGTCATCGCAGGCGTTTCCGCCGCAGCCGGCGCCGAACAAAAGGGTGACGGCGGCCATCAGGCCGAACATGAATTTCTTCATTGTGGAATTCCCCCCGGGGGACAGACGGTTTGTGGGTAGAGCGCTGATCGGCCGGGCTTGCTCTGGCCGGACCATCAGGTAGGTTCGCCCTTTCCCGGGGGCAATCTGGACTGCCGGACGAGATGATCCAGCAACCGTCTTGACTCCCCAGGGCATCTCCCGTAAATCCGGCCGTCCTTTGCGCCACAAGGGCGGTCCGTCCGTCCGAAATGCGCGGCCGATTCCACGGGTTGACCCAACCCGAAGCTGACAGGGGTTAGACGATGTACGCAGTGATTCGCACGGGCGGAAAGCAGTACCGCGTCGCCGAGGGCGATGTCCTCCGGATCGAGAAGATTACCGGCGACATCGGAGCCGAGGTTTCCTTTACCGACGTCCTGCTGTTGGGCGGCACGGACAGCCCCAAGGTGGGCCGTCCCACGGTCTCCGGCGCTCGCGTCGTGGGAAAGGTGCTCGCGCAGGACAAGCACCGCCGCGTCCTCCATTTCCGTAAGGAGAAGGAGGGCTGGACCCGTCGCCGTGGCCATCGCCAGCCGTATACCGAGGTGAAGGTCACCTCCATCTCCGGCTAGTCCGGACGGTTTCACCTCAACTTCAGGAGCAAGGTGTCATGGCCCATAAAAAGGGACAGGGTTCTTCGCGAAACGGTCGCGATTCCAACCCGCAGTACCGCGGCGTGAAGGTGTACGGCGGCCAGGAAGTCTCGGCTGGCAGCATCCTGGTTCGCCAGGTCGGCACGGTCATTCACGCTGGCGCGAACGTGAAGCTCGGTCGCGACTTCACCCTCTATTCGGTGGTGGACGGCTTCGTGAAGTACGAGCGCCTGGGCCGCGACCGCAAGAAGGTCTCGGTCTATCCGGCCGCCGAGCAGGCCAGCGCCTGACGGTAACCCGGCCTCACAGGGCCGGTCGCCGCGAGGCATCCACGAGCGGGTCGCTTCTCCAGTCCACGCGCCCTTTCCGGCGCCCAGGACGCGAGGCGGCCCGCTCTGCGTTTTTCAGGAGACGCTTTCATGAAGTTCGTCGATGAGGTCCGCATCTTCGTGAAGGCGGGCGATGGCGGTAATGGCTCCGTGTCCTTCCGGCGCGAGAAGTTCATCGAGCGCGGTGGCCCCAACGGGGGTGACGGTGGCAACGGTGGCTCCGTCATCTTCGTGGGAGATCCCCAGCTCACCACGCTGCTGGACTACCGCTATCAGCAGCACCACCGCGCCAAAAATGGCGAGCACGGCATGGGCAGCGACTGCAACGGTCGCGCGTCCGACGACATGATCCTCCGCGTGCCGGTGGGCACGCTGGTGAAGGACCACCACACCGAAGAGCTGCTGGTGGACCTGAGCGAGCCGGGCCAGCGCTGGGTGGCGGCGAAGGGCGGGCGGGGCGGGTTGGGCAACATGAACTTCGCGACCTCGACGCGGCAGACGCCGCGCTTCGCCCAGGACGGGACGAAGGGCGAGGAAGTCACGCTGCGGCTGGAGCTGAAGCTGCTGGCGGACGTGGGCCTCCTGGGCTTCCCCAACGCGGGCAAGAGCACGTTCATCTCGCGGGTGAGCCGGGCCCGGCCGAAGATCGCCGACTACCCCTTCACCACGCTGGTCCCCAACCTGGGCATGGTCCAGTACAAGGACGACCTGTCGTTCGTGATGGCGGACATCCCCGGCATCATCGAGGGCGCCAGCGAGGGCGTGGGCCTGGGGCACCAGTTCCTGCGCCACGTCGAGCGCTGCAAGGTGTTGATCCACCTCATCGACATGGGGGCGGAGGGCGAGGACCGCGAGCCGCTGCACGACTTCGACGTGCTCAACCGCGAGCTGGCGAAGTACAGCTCGGAGCTGGCGAGCCGGCCGCAGGTGGTCGCCGCCAACAAGCTGGACCTGCCGGATGCGCAGGCTCGGCTGGACGGCTTCCGCGAGGCGCTGCGTGAGCGCGGCATCCGCGTGTACCCGGTGTCCTGCGCGACGGGCGAGGGCATGTCGGCGCTGCTGGACTCGGTGGCGGAGGTGCTGTTCACCGGTCGCACCGAGAAGCTGCATGTCGAGGCTCCGCCCCGAGCAAAGGGCGCGAGCAAGAAGTCCGTGGCCAAGGCCGCGATCGCCAAGGTGCGCGAGGTCCTCTCCGAGGGCGCCGCCGCCGTGGTGAAGGCGACCGCCGTGAAGCTGGGGCGGGCGAAGGGCGCTGCTGTGAAGAGTGCTCCCACGAAGCAAGGCAGTGCGAAGGGAGCTCATGTGAAGACGACTCTGGTGAAGCAGGCCGCGGTGGCGAAGGCGGCGAAGAAGGCTCCGGCGAAGAAGGCCGCGGCGAAGAAGGCTCCCGCGAAGAAGGCCGCCGTGGCGAAGAAGTCGGTGGGCGTGAAGAAGGCTCCGGCGAAGAAGGCCGCTGCCGCGAAGAAGGCTCCGGCGAAGAAGGCCGCTGGCGCGAAGAAGGCTCCGGCGAAGGTCCTGGCGAAGAAGGGCACCGCGCCGAAGCGGTCCTCGGCCGCGAAGAAGCCCGCGTCGCGCAAGTCGGGCGGAAGGGGCTGAGACGATGGCTGGCGGCGGTCCTCGGTACGAGCGCGTCGAGAAGGACAAGTTGGAGCCCGAGCAGTTCCTTCTCGATGTGCGCAAGGAGAAGATCGACCGCGTCGTCAGCCAGCGTACGCGCAACTTCACGGTGGTCCTGGACCGGCTGGAGGACAGCTTCAACATGGCCGCGGTGCTTCGCACCTGCGAGTCCATGGGGGTCCAGGAAGTCCACGTCGTCATCAACCCGGAGGCACCCTTCCTGCCGAACTCGAGGGTGGCTCAGGGCTGCGACAAGTGGCTGGACGTGAAGCTCTACAAGTCCTTCGCCGAGTGTCGGGAGCACCTGAAGTCGCGGGGATTCAAGCTGTATGCCTCGGCCATCCGCGACGGCGCGTCGAGCCTGTACTCGCTGCGCTTCGACGAGAAGGTGGCCATCGTCCTCGGCAACGAGCGCTACGGGGTGAGCGACGACGTGCTCAACGCCGTGGACGGGACGTTCTGGATTCCGATGCGAGGCTTCAGCCAGAGCCTCAACATCTCCGCCGCCGCCTCGGCCTGCGTCAGCCGGGCGATTGCCTGGCGGGATGAGCACCTGGCGGGCGGCTCCGGAGACCTGCAGCCGGAAGAGGCGCAGGCGCTGCGTGAGCGCTTCTACGTGCTGGCCATCAAACAGAGGAAGCGGCTCTTCAAGAAGCAGCCATGAATGCCGGCCCCCCGGGGCGCGTCGGGATGGGTTAGATGGACGCCGTGGGCCTACCTGGCCCCCTGGAGACGCACGCCATGTTCCTGGAAACGCTGCTCGCCACGCTCCTGTCCTCGCAAGCCGTGCCCGCCGCGCAGGTCGTCCCCGCGCAGCCCGTCCTGGTGGCCCAGGGGGCTCCGGCGGGCGCTGGAAAGCCCCTGGTGTCGCCTCCCAAGGACGCGACGAAGGCTCCCGCGGTCCAGGGCGTGAATCCGGTGTCGCCCTCTCCCAAGCCTCCCCCCGCCGAGTCGGGCAAGCCGGCCGTCGCGGCGCCCCCGGCGAGCGCACCGGACGCGAAGCCCGTGGTGAAGGCGGCTCCGCCGATGACGCCCGAGGTGAAGTCCCTGGTGGACCGGATGCAGGCCTTCTACGAGAAGACCGGCGACTTCAAGGCGGGCTTCCGGCAGGACTACAAGTACAAGACCTTCCGGCGCACGCAGACGTCCGAGGGTGTCGTCACCTACAAGAAGCCCGGGCTGATGCGGTGGGAGTACCTGAAGCCCTCCGTGCGCACCTTCGTGCTGGCCGGCAGCAAAATCTACGCATACGACCCGCCGGCCCAGTCGCTCACGGTGGCGAACGTGGACACCAGCCAGCTGTCCGCCTCGGTGACGTTCCTCTTCGGACAGGGGAAGCTCGCGGACGAGTTCGCCATCAGCAAGGGCGCCTGCAAGGACTGCAAGGGCACGCTGCTGGTGTTGGACCCCTTGAAGGTGGAGCCCCGCTTCAAGCAGGTCCGGCTGGAGGTGGACCCCGCGTCGGCGCAGGTGCTGAAGAGCACGGTGGTGGATCCCGACGGCAGCGAGAACACCATCTCCTTCCTGGACCTGAAGACGAACGTGGGCATCTCCAAGGACAGCTTCAAGATGGATGTGCCGGACGACACTCGCGTGGATGACTTCACCCAGCAGAAGAAGCAGTAACCTGCGCGCCGTGCGCGGCGCGTTCCTGCTCTGGGTGGGTTTGAGTGTGGTGGGGGCCGGGTGTCACCGAGAGGTGGCGTCCGGCCCTTCACGTTCCGAGGGACTGACGGGGCGGACGCTGCCGCTGCTGGCCTCGCCGGCGCTGCGCCTCACCGTCGCGGGGAAGCTGGGCGCGCGCGTCGTCCCGGTAGTGCTGGACGTGGCGAGGCCCCTGTCGATGGTCTCCCAGTCGTGCTTCGACGGAGGGCCCCCCGTTCCCGAGGGCACCGTGCGCGCGCCCGAAATCGCGGGGGGCTTCAGGGCCTGGCCGGTGGTGCCGCTGCCCGTGCTCACGGTGGGAGGGGCGTCGGTGCCGCTGCGCTCGGCGGGGTTGTCCGGGGAGAAGCCCTGCTCGGTGACGTTGGGCTCGGACGTGCTGGAGCCCTACGCGCTCACGGTGGACCCGCTGCGCCGGGAGGTGACGTTCACCGCGTCGCGTTCGCGTGAGGCGCAGCCGGCGGCGGAGGTGGCCTCGGATGCCGCGCGGGAGGTGCACCGCGTGGAGCTGAGTCGCGAGCCGGTGGGCGACTGGCCGCTGTTGGCGGTGCGGGTGACTCAGGGAGAGGCGGAGCTCACCGGGCCCTTCGTGCTCGCCACGCGTGAGCCCTTCTCTCGCATCGCGGTGGTGCCCGCCGAGGCGCAGGGACTCCAGCCGCTGGAGACGGCCGCGCACCTGCCTCCGCGCACCTTCGCGGTGGATTCGGTGGATGTGGCGGAGGGCGTGGGCGCGCGTCCGCTGGTGGTGGAGGCCGCGGGACGATGGGATTCGCCGAGCAGCCTGGGGCGGCTGGGGCCGGACGTGTGGGGCCGCTTCACCGCGACGCTCGATGCGAAGGGTGGGGTGCTGGTGCTGCGGCGTCCGCGAGTCCGTGCAGCGGAGGAGCCTGCCGTGGGCACGGCGGAGTCGCCACGAGCTGGGACACCGGTGGGACCTGATGTTGCTGCAACTCCACCATCGTCATCAGCACAGCCCGCGGCGCCAGCAGGCCCCGTGGTGCAGTCTCCAGGTGACACCTCGACTCCACCACGGTCCTCGTCGGAGTCGGAACGCCCGGCGACTCCGAGCCCCGTCGCGAGGCGCCAGCAGTGCACCGACGCGCACGGCGTCTTCAGTGAAGAGGCCTGCTACGGCCTGCACGTGCGCAAGGAGCCCGAGGGCGGCATCTCCGTGGTGGGCGCGGTGTTCCGCGACCTGCCCGAAGGCGGGCGGCTGCACCTGGAGCCGGTGGGCGCGGACGGCCAGCGGTTGGAGTCAGGGTGCGGAATCGGCCTGAGCTTCCCGGCCACCAGTCGCGGCCTCACCACCCAGCACCGCCTGCCGTGGCCCTCGCTCGCGCAAGCCCTGCCCGTGTGCCATGCGGCGCTCGTTCAAGCGCGAGGCTTCACCCTGGCGCTCTTCGAGGAAGGCACTCAGCCCGAGTGCCCCACGGCGTGCGCCTTCGTCACCGAGACGTCCTCACGCCGCACGGTGTGCGAGTGCCAGCCGACGCCTTTGGGTGAAGGTGTCGGCGCGCCGTCCCGCAAGGCCCCTTCCCGCGAGCCACCGCGTGAGGAGCGCGAGCTGGAACCGGAAGATCCCCGGTAGCTCCAGCGCTCCCGACCCCAGCGACGCAACACCTCGCTGGGTCCATCGACGAACTCCCGGGCCGCGCTCACGACACACGGGCGGCGGCCCGGGAAGAACCCCCTACTCCAGCCGAGTCACCGGCCGGGGCGCGGGCACCAGCGGCATCGGCGCCGGGTGCGCGTCACGCGCGGTGTGCTGACGCTGCTTCGGATCCGGCCGCTCCACCACGCGAGCCACCAGGTCGTAGTCGTGCGCCTCCGTCACCTCCACCGTGACGAGCTCACCCGGGTACGCCAGGCCGTCGTTGATGTAGACGAGCCCGTCGATGTCCGGCGCCTGTCCCTGGTGCCGACCCACGAGCAGGTGCTCCGTCTCCGGCGCGGGGCCTTCCACCAGCACCTCCAGCCGCTTGCCGACGAGCTTCTTGTTCTGCTCGCGGTTGATGCGCTTCTGGATGGCCATCACCTCGCGCCACCGGCGCTCGATGGTCTTCTGCGGCACCTTGTTCGGCAGGTCGAACGCCGCCGTGCCTTCCTCGTCGGAGTACTGGAAGACGCCCAGGCGCTCGAAGCGCTGCGTCTTCACGAACTCCTTCAACATCTCGAAGTCCTCTTCCGTCTCGCCCGGCAGACCGACGATGAGCGAGGTGCGCATCACCAGCCCCGGCACGCGCTCACGCAGCTTCGTCAAGAGCCCCTTGAGGAACTCCGAGTTGCGGCCACGCTTCATCGACAGGAGCAGCTTGTCGCTGACGTGCTGCACCGGCATGTCCAGGTAGCGGGCAATCTTCGGCTCCGACGCCATGACCTCGATGAGCTCGTCCGGGAACACGCGCGGATAGGCGTAGTGCAGACGAATCCACTTCACGTCCACCTGCGCCAGCGCCTTGAGCAGGTCATGCAGCTTCGGCCGGCCCGGCAGGTCATGCCCGTACGCGGTGAGGTCCTGCGCGACGAGGTTCAGCTCCTGCACGCCGCTGTCCGCCAGCCGCCGGGCCTCGATCATGATGTCGTCGATGGGCCGCGAGCGCTGTCCACCGCGCAGCGTGGGGATGATGCAGAACGCGCAGGCGTTGTCGCAGCCCTCGGACACCTTGAGGTACGCGGTGTACTTCGGCATCGAGTTGATGCGCGGCGTGTTCGCGTCGTGGATGTAGTCGGGGTCCGGAATCACCTGACGCGGTGAGGCCTCGGCCGCCAGCAGGTCGCCAATCTGGGCGTAGGCGCTGGTGCCCAGGAAGTGGTCCACCTCCGGCATCTCCTTCGCCAGCTCCTCGCCGTAGCGCTGGGACAGACACCCCGTCACCACCAGGGTGCTGCAGCTGCCCGACTTCTTCAGCTCGGCCATCTCCAGGATGGAGTCCACCGACTCCTGCTTGGCGGGACCGATGAAGGCACAGGTATTGACGACGATGACCTGGGCCTCGGACGCTTCCTGCACCAGCGTGTAGCCGCGGTGCTTCAGCGTGCCGAGCATCACCTCGGAGTCCACCCGGTTCTTCGGGCAGCCGAGGGTCATCATGTACAGGTTCTTGGTTGGTTCCACCGCGTCTACCTATTTCCAAGCTCGGTTCGCGTGAAGTGGTCGCCACTCCAGGCAAAGTTCATGGTCGCGCCGTTCGAGTAACGGATGGTCAACCCGTCCTCTTCATCCAGCTCCACCGAAGAGGCGCGCCCCAACGCGCACGTAGCAGCCGGCCACTCGAGCACCCGAGCCGCCGTCTTCCCCGTCACGATGTAAAACCCCAGTCGAAGCTCCTTTTCGGCGTCACATTGACCCGCGACGGCATAGGGATTCTTCCCGGAGAGCACCGTAACGACCGGTCGCCCGTCCGGCAGGCTCAACGTGTCAGGCACATTCACGTTCACCGATGAAGCCTGCAGCGCGTCATTCACCACCAGCGCGCGCAGCGTCTCCGGCGTCAGGTCCTCGTCGCCCTGCGCCCAGGCCGGGTAGCTGAGCAAGTCCCAACCCAGCCAACCCGTGGCCGCGGGCTCCAGCGCGGTGACGTGCTCCGGCGGCTTCAGCTTGAGCGCCTTGCGCGGCTCGTCCGGTAGCTTCAGCGCGTCGCCCACCATGGTGCCGCTCTGGCAGTTGGAGACGGGCACCGCCTTGGTGCCCGCGCCGTCCTGGTCCTCGTAGGTGATGCACACGTCCATCACCATCGGGTCCCGAGCCGGGAAGCGAGGCAGCGCGCGCACCGGCACCGCGGCCACCAGCGACAGCGTGTTGCCCCGGCGCTCCACCGCGCCATTGACCTTCTGCTGCGCGAACTCCGGCGTGCCGCTGGCCGCGCCCGACGCGCGCTTGCCGTCGAAGCCGAAGCGCCACGTGTAGCCCGTCGTCAGCGGCCCGGTGTCCGGGAAGTAGATGGACACCGTGAGCACGTCGCCCGCGAGGAGCTGATCATCCTTGGCGTCCACGCCCACGTAGAGCGTGTCCTTGCGGAAGCCCACCTTGGCGGTGAAGGACGCGCTGGCGCCCTCCGTGTCCAGGGACTTGAGCGCCAGCGGCGAGGTGAAGCCCTTGAGGCCTCCCTGGAAGCGCGGCGGCTTGGTCATGTTGGGCACCGGCCGTGACGGACGGGGCGCTTCTTGAGCGGAGGCGACAGCCGGAACGCAGAACAACCAGCAGAGGGACAGGGCAGCAGCGGCTCGCATGGGCTTCTTCAATCGCGGAAGTTGGTGAACTGCATGTCCAGCTTCAGTCGGTCCTGCTCCGTGCGGAACAAGGCGATGGCGGCCTGGAGGTCATCCCGGTTCTTGCCGGTGACACGCAGCTGGTCGGCCTGGATGGAGCCCTGCACCTTCATCTTCGAGTCCTTCAGCAGCTTCACCAGCTCCTTGGACTTCTCCACCGGAATGCCCTGCTGGAGCTTGATGACCTGCTTCACGTTGTGCAGACCCGTCTTCTCGATGTCGCCGTACTCGAGCGCGCGCAAGCTGATGTTCCGCTTGGCCAGCTTCACCAGGAGGACTTCCTTGGCGGCCTGGACGCGCTCCTCGCTGTTGGCCTTCACGGTGATGGCCGTGCTGTCCGGAGCGACGAGGACATCCGCCTGGGTGCCCTGGAAGTCATAGCGGGTGCTGAGCTCCTTCTTGGTCTGATTGACCGCGTTATCGAGCTCGGCGAGGTCGATTTTCGAGACGACATCGAAGGAGGGCATGGGCAGCAGCGGCCCTTAACATACCTACACCCTGACGACCATGGGCACCACCAGGGGGCGCTTTGAGGTGTACAGCCGGAACGCACGGCGTACCACCCGGGTGAGTTCCTCTCGCACCAGGGCGTCGTCACCCCGCAGCTGGACGGACAGCTCCTCGAAGAGCGCCCGGGCCTCCTGGGCCACCCGGGGGAGGATCACCTGCTCGTCCAGGGACAGGCCCTGACCGGAGAGTTGCGGGCCACCCACCAGCTTGAGGGTGTCGCGCTGGAGCACGACGACGGCGGCCACCAGGCCCGTCTCGGACAGGCGCACCCGCTCGTGGAGTGTGTCCGCCGTCACCATGCCGCCCCCGAAGCGGTCCTTGAAGATGCGCCCGGAGGTCACGCTGCCGGTGAAACGGCCGCGCCCCTCCTCGAAGCCGACGATGTCTCCGTCCTGGGCCAGCAGGCACTGCGCGGGCTCCATCCCCGACTCCCGGGCGGTGGCCAGATGTCGGTGGAGGTGGCGGCCCTCGCCATGGACGGGGATGAAGTGGCGCGGCTTCACCAGCTCCAGCACGCGCTGCTGCTGGGGGCGGCTGGCGTGGCCCGACACGTGGACGCCGGGCTCCACCTGCGCGTAGGCGACGCGCGCGCCGCGCCATTGGAGCTGGTCGATGAGGGCGCCCACGCCGCGTTCGTTGCCGGGGATGGCGCGGGAGCTGAGGACCACCAGGTCTCCCGGGCCCAGCTTGAACGGGCCGTCACCGGCGGCGAGCTGGGACAGGCCCGCGCGCGGCTCGCCCTGGGCTCCGGTGGTGATGACCAGCACGCGCTGGTGCGGCAGCTGCGGCACCGTGTCCAGGTGCACGAAGAGCGAGTCGGGCACGTCCAGGTAGCCCAGCTCGCGCGCCATCTCCACGTTGCGCACCATGCTGCGGCCCTGGAGCGCGACCTTGCGGCCCAGCTTTTCGGCCAGGGTCAACAGGTGCCGCACGCGGTGCAGGTTGGAGGAGAAGAGGGCCACGACGACGCGGCCGGTGGCGTCCCTGAAGAGGCGCTCGAAGGTCTGCTCGACGACGCGCTCGCTGCCGGTCTCCTCCGTCAGCTCGGAGTTGGTGGAGTCCGACAGGAGGCACAGCACGCCTTCCTCGCCCGCCTCGCCCCAGCGCTCCAGGTCCGTGCGCAGCCCGTCGATGGGGTCGGGGTCCAGCTTGAAGTCACCCGTGTGGATGAAGGTGCCCTCGGGCGTGCGGACGATGAAGCCCACCGCGTCCGGCACGGTGTGCGTCACGCGACTGGCCTCGACCTTGAACATGGTGCCGACGGCGAAGGGCTCGCGCGGCTCGATTTCGCGCAGGTCCGCTTCGATGCCCAGCTCGTTCAGCCGGTGGCGCGCCATGGCCAGCGTGAAGCGCGTGCCATAGACGGGGACGTTCACCTCGCCGAGCAGGTAGGGAAGCGCGCCCAGGTGGTCTTCGTGGCCGTGCGTGAGCACCACGCCCTTGAGCTGGGCGGCGTTCTGCTTCAGGTGGGTGAAGTCCGGGATGATGATGTCGACACCGGGCATCCCCTCCGAGGGGAACATCAGGCCGGCGTCGATGAGCAGCATCTCCCCGCGACACGCGATGACCAGGGAGTTGAGGCCGATTTCTCCGAGGCCCCCCAGGGGAATGACTTGAAGCATTGGGGAGAGTCTAAAGACTCGCCCCGTCTCGCGCGGTGGAAAGTTGCGCGGTGACCAGGCGGGTGGGGTCGGTTGACCCCGAACGGCTCGCTAGGTGATGCGGATGGGCAGGCCGAAACCCATCGGCGAGCCCCGGGGACAGGTGGGCGTGCCGAAGATGTCCGGGCGGTGGATCCACGGCTTGGTCTGGGTCCCGGTCCAGGGCTCCAGCTTCGTCCTGGGGACCCAGGGCTTGACGGACAGCCCCAGCGAGGGAGGCGGGCACCGGCCCGTGATTCGGATGGGCAACCCCGCGCCCTTGGCCATGCGGCCGTCGAACTGGTCGACCTGAGGGGCGTCCCGTCGACCGCCTGGCTTGGGGGCCGCCGTGCGGGCCGAGGCCTCGGACAAGGGAGAGGCGGGACGCGAACCGGCTTTGGCGGCGGACTTCGGCGAAGACTCGATGCGCATGACGCACCCCCGTGCGCGGTACCGACGTGAAAAGGCCCGCACGTGGAGTATCGGCGGATGCGGCGCGAAGGTGCTTCGGGCCGACGCAATGCGGAGGTCCCGTACGGCCGGGAGGCATGACGCGGAGCGTCCTGGGCGGAGGGCTCAGGGGGGCGGGGTGGTGCGGCCGCCCATCCAGGCCTTGACGCGCTGGGCTTCGGTGGACCAGCCGGCGGGCTCGGCGGCGTAGAAGCCCAGGGCCTGTTGGGCCAGGGCGCGTGCGCGGGAGGCTTCGTTGGAGGGGAGGGCGCGGGCCAGGGCGAAGCGGGTGGCGGCGAGCCCATCTCCCGGGCCGGGCGTGGCGGTGCGCAGGGCCAGCGCGCGCTCCAGGGTGGCGCGAGCCTCACGCGGCTTGTCCAGGGCGAGCTGGGCGAGTCCGAGCGTGGTGAGCGGGGTGGCCTGGTCGGGATGGCCTTTCTGGAAGGACTCGTAGGCCTTCGCGCTGCGCAGGGCCAGGTCCACCGCGTCGCGGGTGCGGCCCTCGCTCAAGGCCAGCTCCGCGAGCTGGGCCCAGTCCGACGCGGTCTCCGGATGCGCGGGGCCATGCGTCTCCAGGTCCAGCGCGAGGGCTCGCTCGCGCAGCTTCCGCGCATCGGCGTAGCGCCGGAGTGATTCCAATGCGGTGGCGAGATTGTTGAGGGGATAGCTGAGCGTGGCGCTCTTCGCGCCCATCGCCCGTTCCTCCAGCGCGACGGCCTGTTCGAGGAAGGGAATGGCCTCCTCGAAGCGGCGGCTGACGGTCAGGTGGTAGCCCACCGCGTTGGCGGCCATCGCCGTCTGCGGATGGTCGGGGCCCATGACCTCCTTCGTCGTCTCCAGCACGCGGCGCAGCAGCCGGGCGGTGTGCTCCGTCTCGGGGGTTCGGGAGAGGGATGCGGCCTGATTGCGCAGGGACTCGAGCGTGAGCAGGTGCACGGCGCCGTGGGCCTGCTCACGCAGCGTCGCGGAGCGGCCGAAGGCCTCGGCGGCCTGGGCGTACTGGCCTCGGAGGAAGGCGTTTCGCGCGAGGCTCGTCTGGAGCATGGCCTCCAGGTCCGGGGTGCCACCCGCGCGCTCGATGCAGGACTTCGCCTGCGCGATGCTCCACTCCTCCAGCACGGGTGCTTGGGACAGGGTGGTGACCAGGCGCGCGGCGGCGCGTGCGGCCACCTCGTCGTGGCGTGTGGCCTGCGCGGTGAGCAGGGCTTCGCGCAGGGCCGTCTGGGCGCGAGCCTCGTCGCCGAGCACCAGGCCGAGTCGACCTTCCAGCTCCAGGGCCTCCGCGAGCACCGGGCGGTAGTCGAGCGCGCGGGCCTGCGCCAGGGTCGCCTTCAGCTCCTCGTTGGCCTGCTCATAGCGGCCGGCGTCCACCAGCGCGGTGGTGCGGTCCAGGCCGGCTCGGATTTTCTCCACGCGCTGGCGCTGCTCGGGAGACTCAGGGAGCCCCAGGCGCAGGGCATCCACGTTCGCGCAGTCGGAGACGGAGGGCAGGCGCTGGGCCGCGTCCAGCGAGGTGGTGAGGGACTCCGCGTCGGTCTGCGCGAGCACGCCCACCACGGCGTCCAGCGTGGAGCGGCGGCGCTCCAGGCAGGCCATGCGCAGCGACAGCACGGCGTCCGACTGGTAGCCGTGCACACGAGTGGCCTCGCAGGCCTCCTGGTGCATGCCGGCCCACTCCTGGGCGAAGGCGTCCAGGCTCTGCGAGACGCGGGAGAGAAACTCGGGGGCCTGGGGTTTGTGGGTGGCGGCGAAGGCCCGGCTCACGGTGTCCTTGCGCGAGGCATCCCAGATGCCGGCCAGTCGCGCCTCTGCGCCCAGACATGGGGCGTGGCGACGGTTGCCCATCCACCAGGTGGCGCCCATGAAGCCGTAGATGAGGAGGAAGCCAGCGGCCAGGATGCTCCGGCGTCGCCTCGCCACGGACGGGTCCTTGCCGAGCTCCGTCAGCAGGGCCTCCATGGAGGGGTAGCGCGCGTCGGGCGTGGGCGCCAGGCCTCGGGTGACGGCGCGGAACAGCCAGGCGGGGACGCGGCTGCCGCGCGGGGGCTGGCGGACGCGGTTGGCGAGGGACTCCTGGAGGTAGGCGGTGGCTTGTTTCCCGTCGAAGGGGAGCTGGCCGTAGAGCGCCTCGTAGAGCGAGGCACAGAAGCTGAACTGGTCGCCGCGCGCGTCGGTGCGGCCGTCCTCGTGTTGCTCGGGCGGCATGTACGCGGGGGTGCCCATGACGAGGCCCGCCTCGGTGAGGGGCGATTCGAGCAGGTCCTCCTCGCGCAGCGCGAGGCGTGAGGGCTTGGTGGCACGCCCTTCCTCCATGGCGTCCTGGTCCGTGGTGTTGCGCGCGAGACCGAAGTCCGTCACCTGGGCGCGGCCATCCCGGTTGACGAGCACGTTGGCGGGCTTGAAGTCGCGGTGGACGAGTCCGGCGGCGTGAGCGGCGGCGAGTCCATGTCCCGCCTGACGGAAGAGGTCGAGGACCTCGCGCCAGGAGCGATGTTCGGCGCGAAGCCAGTGTCGGAGGGACAGGCCCTCGACCAGCTCCATGGCGATGAAGACGCGACCGGCGAAGGTGCCCGCGTCGTAGACGGAGACGACGTTGGGGTGGGAGAGGCGGGCCATGGCCTGGGCTTCGCGCAGCAGGCGAGAGGCGCCGTCGGTGCGGACGACGGTGTTGGCGTCCGGGTGGAGCAGCTTGATGGCCACGCGACGATGGAGGTCCGGGTCATAGGCGCTGTAGACGACGCCCATTCCGCCGGAGCCCAGCTTGTCGAGGACGTGGTAGCGCCCCACCGAGGCGCGCGACGACGTCTCCGCCGCGTCGCCCTTGCGAGCGGATCCATCGCCGGGTGGACGGGAGCGCCCCGGCGCGTCCTGCGCGGGGGGCGGAACCCGCACGCTGGAGCCCAAGGGAGGCACGGGAGGGGCGGCTGCCCAGGTGCCCGCGCCCGCGGGAGGTTGGGGCGGGGGTGCGACCAGGGTGCCTGCGTCGGGGGGAGGAGCGCGTGAGCCCGCTGCGCTGGCCGATGCAGGCGAAGGCGCGGCCTGCGGTGGTTCGATTCGCGAGCTTGCGCCGATGGGTGACGAAGGAGGCGCGGACTGAGCGGTCGCGCTCGCGGGTGGCTGGATGCGCGAGCTCGCACCGATGGATTGCGAAGGCGGCGCCGGTTGCGCGGTCGCGCTCGCGGGGGGCTGGACGCGAGCGCTCACTCCGCCGGAGGGCGCGGGCGGTGGGGGCTGAGCGGTTGCGTTTGATGATGGCTGAATGCGCGAACTCGCCCCGCTGGAAGGCTCAGGCGGCGCGGGTTGGGTGGGCGCTTGGACGCGAACCCCCGCACCGAGGGAAGGCGCTGGTGCCGAGGCCGCGTTGGGAGGCGCCTCGGGCGTCTTGATGCGTGGGCCCACCACGCCGGACGAAGGCGCCGAGGCCGGTGTGCTCGCGCTGGCCGAAGGTTGGGAGGGTGCGCCCGACTTGCCCGCCGCGCTCGCGGAGGGCTGTGGAGTTGCCGCGCGCGCACGTGCCCCGGCGGTCGGGGGCGCCTGCGTCGCGGATGCTCCCGGGGCAGATTCGGGTTGCGGCGATGCCGCTTCACCGGGACGACGTGGCAGCGGCGCAATCAGTGTCCCCGCGTCCGGAGGCGCCTCCTCCGTGAGGGATTGCGGCCCGCCCATCCCCGACTCCAAGGCGCCACGCAGGTCGGAGTCCAACACCGTGAGGGCCCAGGGCTCGGAGGTCAGTGGGCGCGTGGAGAGGTCCTGCTCGGCCCCCATGGGCGTGCCGGACTTGTGTGAGGACTGTGGAGGCGCCTTGGCCGCCGCTGAGCTGTCATTGCCCGCGCGAGCGCCCTTGGCCAGCCGGACGGGTTCGGTGGGCAAATCCAGGTCCAACGCCTCTCCGAGCAGCGTGGGGCGAGGGATGGACAGGTCCGTGGCTTCTTCCTGGAGCAACGTGACTCGACGAGCCGCCGTCCCGGGAGGCGTCACCCGGGCCAGGAGCGCCGCGCACTGGCGGCAGCCCTCCGCGTGGCGCCGAAAGCGCTGTGCCTCCACTGCGGAGAGCATTCCGGTGGCCAGCGCCCGCGCGGTCTTCTCGTCGAAGCAGGACACGAGGCGGGATGTTCCACCACGCGGCAGGTTCCTGAGAAGGGGGCCCTCCCCAACAGGCCCGGTAGGTTTTGACCTGGGCCCGCGAGGGGTCAGCCGGAATGTGCCGCGGCGCGGCGGAAAGCCTCTCCGTCACGCCGCGAATCCCTTCACCTGGGAATGAGCGAGATGTCATCCAGGTACACCGCCGCCTGGTCATCTCCGGAGTCGTCCTGGAAGTACAGGTCGCGCAGCGTGCCCGACGTCGCGCCCATCGCATCCAGCGACAGCGTCACCTTCCGCCACTCGCCCGCGACCAGGGGGCCGCCCAGGGCATCATCCAGCCTCATCGTCCCGAGCACGTCGGTGCCGTCATGCAGCACGGCCCGCACCGCCTGTCCCCCGGTGGTGCCGCCATGGACCCACAGCTCCAGCGACTGGTACCCCGCAAGCTCCAAGCCCGAGTGATGCAGGAGCAAGCCGGCCCACGTGTCCGGCTCGAAGCGGATGGCGGCCGAGCCCGCGTGCACGGTGCCCGACTCGTCGAGCGAGTGCTCCGCCCAGCTCCAATCCGCGAACCCACTCTCCAGGACATCGCCGTAGATGGACACGCCCGAGGACGGCCCCGGCTCGGTGCGGCCCTCCATCAGCGCCAGCCCCTGGGACAGCGTCACGGTGCGCGCGCCGCGCGTCTGGAGGTGGTTCAGGATGGCCGTGAAGTTCGACGTCCGGTACTGCGTGTCGCGCGTCGGCGTGCCGTCCACGAACTCGTGGAAGACGAGGATGAGCCAGCTCTTCTCCACGAGCGCCTGGTCAATCCAACCGCGCACCGTGCTCACCGGAACGGTGCGCGCCACGTCGTTGCCCCGCAGCTCGTAGACGATGGTGTCTCGGAAGTTGCGCCCGGCGTTCACCGTGCGGCTGCTGCCGTAGTGCTGCCGGATGGCCGCGAGCACGTTGGCGTCATAGAGCCCATAGGGAATGACGAAGTCGGGCACCGACGTCAGCCCCAGGTTCGTCACCAGCCAGTCCCGCGAGTCCCCCAGCTCCGAGTGCAGCTCGGGTGAGGACAGCGTGGTCAGGTCCGGGTGGGTCAGCGTGTGGCTGGCGATGCCGTTGCCCTCGGCGACCAGCGTCCGCGCCTGCGCGATGCTCATGTAGCCACCCCAGCCCTGCGCGAGCGCCTGGGTGATGAGGGCGTAGGTGGCGGGGATGTTCCGCGCGTTGAGCGCGGGCCGGGCCTTGGTGTACTGCGTGGCCCACCCGTCATCCAGCGTGATGGTGACCATGCCCTGCTCGAAAGGCTGAGCGGCGAACGCGGGCGAATGGAGTGTCATCAGCAACAGCGTGGCAATGAATGGCAGCTTCCGGAACCGCTCAACCATGGACATCCCCCGGGCCTTTCTCGGCTCGGCGCGGGGCGATAGCAGAGGCGGTGATGCCGGGCAACCGAGCGGGCGCGCAGGAGTCGTTTGGCCTGGTGAGCAGGGGTGCCACGGAGCCACCCGCGAACGTCGCTGGGGATTCGAGCCGGAGGCGTTGGGTGTTCGTGGAAGCCGTCGCATCCATCACCGCGCCTTTTGAAAGGACACGTTCATATGAGGAAGTACGCCGCGCTCGTAGGTCTGCTGGGCGTCCTGGGAGTCCTGCCCGCGCATGCCGCCGAGCTCAAGGACGTGTTCGGAAAGGAAGTCCCCATCGGGAAGGGACGTCCCACCGTGGTGCTGTATGCCAACAAGGGCACCCGGGACGAGCTGCGGGAGCACGCCTACAAATTCGTGTACGACGTGCGAGCGGTCAAGCCCATCGTCGTGGTCCGCGTGGACCTGCGCGACGTCCCGGGTCTCTTCAAGGGCATGGCGAAGGGCGAGATTCGCAAGAGCCACGCGGAGTCGCTCGACCTCATGCGGGACCTCTTCCAGCGGCACGGTGAGTCGCCGCCCCCTGAGCTCGACTCCTCGCTCTTCATGGTCGCCGACAGCAAGGGCGAACCCCATCAGTCGGTAGGCCTGAAGAAGGGCTTCAAGACTGTCTATGCGCAGGTGCTGGACCCCGCGGGGCACGAACTGGCGCGAGGCCCCTTCCCCCAGAGCGCGGGCACGCTCGGCAGGGCCGTGGCCGTCTCGCCCACCGCACCCGCGCCCGCGCGCCTGGCGGGCGTGGTGCGCTGACCCGCTCGTGAAACATCGGTGGATGTGACGCCCGACATATTTGGAAACATTCAGGTGTCGACTCCACCCCGTTTGTTTCATGAAACCTCAAGCTTCGAGAGGCTTGGTTTGAGGGAGTCTTTTCAGACTTCATGAGCCTTTCCTGGGAGCAATACCTCCCAGGCACTTCGGGACTTTCAGTCTTCCTGCTACGCACTTAGGGCGCGTGCCTGGAGTCCGACTCGGCGTCCGCCGTGTCGCTCCGCATGTCATGCAACGGGAGACTTCATGAAGAGGCCGGAGTGGAGCACGACCGCCACGAGGTGGCTGGTCATGGGCTTGTTTGTCGGGATGAGCACGGGCTGTTCGGGCGGAGAGTCCGCCCAGGAGCAACCCGCACTGGAGACGGCGTCGAGTCCCCTGAACACGGGGCCGGACCTGGTGGTGACGGACGTACGAGGCCCCGCGAGTGTCACCTCGGGGAGTACTTCGTTCACCACGACGGTGACGGTCTGCAACCAGGGCACGGCGCCCGCGTACCGGGGCTCCACCGTGGCGGTGTTGCTGTCCTTGGACAACGTGTTGTCTCCGCTGACGACGATGCCTCCTCCGTCGGACCAGTCCCTGGCGGGGCAGGAGACGCTCCACGAGGACCTGTCGGTGGGCCAGTGCGCGGATGTCCGTGTGCTCGGTACGGCCTGGTTGCCGCCCGCGGCGCAGGGTGAAGGTGCCTACTTCCTGGGCGCCATCGCCGATGCGAACCAGTCCGTGGTGGAGCTGAACGAGAACAACAACACCCATGCGCAGGCGCGCATCGGCGTGGGCAACCGGCCGGACCTCATCATCACCGAGCTGTCGAGCCCTCCCAGCGTGCCGCAGGGCGGGTACTTCACCGTGGCGGTGACGGTGTGCAACCAGGGCACCGTGAGCGTCCCCTCGGTCCGCACGCAGCTCTTCCTGTCGACCGACACCGTGCTGACGCCGACCGGTCCGGGCGCTCCTCCCATGGACCAGTCGCCGATTGGCGAGGTGCTGACCCAGACGACGCTGAACGCGGGCGCCTGTGTCCGCCGCAGCGTCTCCGTCTACGCGGCGCAGCCTCCCGTGTCGCCGGGCCCCGGAGCGTTCTACCTGGGCGCCATCGTCGATGACCCGGCCTCCGTGCAGGAGCTGCGCGAGGACAACAACGCCTACGCGAAGGAGCTCATCGGTGTAGGCAACCGCCCCGACCTCATCATCACCGAGCTGCGCGGGCCCGCCAGCGTGCCGGACGGTCAGAGCTTCCAGGTCCAGGTGCGCGTCTGCAACCAGGGGACGACCTATGCCAATGCGCATGCGGCGCGGCTCTTCTTGTCGACCGACAACGTGCTGACGCCGATGGGCCCGGGCGCTCCTCCCACGGACCAGTCGGAGGTGGGCATGGTGCAGCTCCCCTTGCTGAACCCGGGGCAGTGCGCGACGCGCACCGCTTCGGCCCAGGCCTGGCTGCCTCCAGCGGGACAGGGCGCGGGGTCCTACTTCCTGGGCGCCATCGTGGATGACCCGTCCTCCGTGCAGGAGCTTCGCGAGGACAACAACACCTACGCGAAGGAGCGCATCGGCGTGGGCAACCGGCCGGACCTCGTCGTCACCGCGTTGACGTCGCCGGCGAGCCTGAGCTCGGGGCAGTCCTGGCCGTTCAGCGTGACGGTGTGCAACCAGGGCACGACGCAGAGCTACTCGACGATGGCCCAGTTGTACCTCTCCCTCAACGCGACGGTGACGCCCATGGGGCCCATGGGGCCTCCTCCGAGCAGCCAGTCGCCGATGGGCTACATCTCGATTCCGGGGCTGGCTCCCGGCCAGTGTGTGACGCGCGGAGAGAACCTCTGGGCCTCGCTTCCGCCATTCCCCACGGAGGCCACCGCGTTCTACCTGGCCGCCATCGTGGATGACCCGAGCTCCGTGCAGGAGCTGCGCGAGGACAACAACGTCTTCGTGAAGGGGCTCGTCGGCATGGGCAACCGGCCGGACCTCATCGTCACGGACGTGAGCGTTCCGCCGACCCTGTCGCCCGGTCAGTCCTTCACCGCGTCGGTGACGGTGTGCAACCAGGGCACCACGAGCAGCTCCTCGACGAACGCGCAGCTCTACCTGTCGATGGACACGACGCTGACGCCGATGTCCCCCGGCCCTGGCGGGCCCCCTCCGACGGACCAGGCTCCGTTGGGAATGATTGGCCTGCCCTCGCTGAGCCCGGGGCAGTGCACGTCGCGCAGCGCGAATGTCTGGGTGAACTACCCCATGGATGGGCAGGGAGAAGGGGCCTATTACGTGGGGGCCATCGTGGACGAGCCGGCCTCCGTGCAGGAGCTGCGCGAGGACAACAATGCCTTCGTGAAGGGACTCGTCGGCGTGGGCAACCGCGCGGACCTCGTCATCACCGCGATGACCGGACCGGCGAGCTTCAACTCCAGCCAGTCCTTCACCGCGACGGTGACGTTCTGCAACCAGGGTCTCCAGTCCAGCCCCTCGACGAATGCGCAGCTCTACCTGTCGACGGACACGACGCTGACGCCGATGTCGGCGGGCCCCGGCGGTCCGCCGTTGGACCAGGTGCCGCTGGGCTCCCTGTCCGTGCCTTCGCTGAATGCCGGAGCGTGCCTGACGCGCAGCGGCTCGTTCTATGGAAGCCCTCCGCCGCCGGATGGGACGGGGGATGGTGCGTACTACCTGGCGGCCATCGTGGATGACCCGAGCTCCGTGCAGGAGCTGCGTGAGGACAACAACGTCTTCGTGAAGGGCCTCATCGGCGTGGGCAACCGGCCGGACCTCGTCGTCACGGCGCTGAACGTGCCGCAGGTCCTCCAGAATGGTCAGTCCTTCACCGCGTCGGTGACGGTGTGCAACCAGGGCACCACCAGCAGCTACTCGACGCAGGCGCAAATCTACGTGTCGACGGACACCGTGTTGACGCCGATGCTGTACGGGCCCGGCGGCTCCCCGGCGACGGACCAGTCTCCGGCGGGATACGTTCCCTTGCCGTCGCTGAATCCGGGGCAGTGCGCGACGCGCTCGACGACGGCTTGGGCCGGGCTGCCGCCCGACGCGCAGGGGAGTGACGGGGCGTACTACGTGGGCGCCATCGTCGATGACCCGGCCTCCGTGCAGGAGCTGCGCGAGGACAACAACAGCTTCGTGAAGGGGCCCATTGGCATTGGCAATCGGCCGGACCTGGTCATCACTGCGATGACCGCGCCTACGAGCGCGTCCATCAACCAGCCGTTCACCGTCGGCTTGACGGTGTGCAACCAGGGCACCACCACCAGCACCTCGACGCAGGCTCGCTTCCTCCTGTCGGTGGACGCCGCGCTGTCGTCGATGTCGGGGCCTGGCTATCCCCCGGGAGACCAGACCGAGGTCGCGAACGTGAGCATCCCCTCGCTGACGGTGGGACAGTGCGCGACGCGCTCGGTGAGCGCGACCGCGTGGCTGCCGCAGGACGCGCAGGGCGACGGGGCGTACTACGTGGGCGCCATCGTCGATGACCCGGCCTCCGTGCAGGAGCTGCGCGAGGACAACAACAGCTTCGTGAAGGGGCTCATCGGCGTGGGCAGCCGCGCGGATCTGGTCATCACCGCGATGACCTCTCCCACGAGCGTGACGCAGGGCCAGGCCTTCAGCACGACGGTGACGGTGTGCAACCAGGGGACCCAGTCCAGCGCCGCCACGTATGTCGAGGTGGTCCTGTCGCTGGACGACGTGCTGTCCCTGTCGATGTCGCCGACGGTGGCGGACCAGGTGATGATTGGCTCGGTGTCCGTGCCGTCCCTGCTCGCGGCTCAGTGCATCTCGCGCAGCACGAGCGTCAATGCGTACGTGCCGCCCGGTGGCCAGGGGACCGCCTATTACCTGGGCGCGCTCGTGGACTCGAGCGGCGGGGTGCAGGAGCTGCGCGAGGACAACAACACCTTCGTGAAGGGTCTCCTCGGCGTGGGGACGAAGCCGGACCTCGTCGTCACCTCGCTCACGGGGCCTGCCTCCATCCTCCAGGGGAACACCTTCTCCTCGACGGTGCGCGTGTGCAACCAGGGCACGCAGGTGAGCCCCTCCGCCTGGGTGTCGCTCTACACGTCCCTTGACGCGAACCTCTCCCCGGAGCCTTCCATGCCGGGCCCTGGTAGCAACGCCAACTCGGACCAGCGGGAGCTGGGGGGCGTGAATGTCATCGCCCTGAACCCGGGTGACTGCATCACTCAGACGCTGAGCGTGTCGGCGTGGTTGCCGATGGATGCGATGGGGCAGGGTGGCGCCTACTTCCTGGGCGCCTACGTGGACCCGTACCAGTCGCTGATGGAGCTGCGCGAGGACAACAACTCCCGCGCCATCGCGCTCCAGATCAATCAGTAGCGCGCTGACGGTTTGACGAGGGGACGGGGCGGGATGGCCCGTCCCCTCACTGTTTTCCGGCCGCTCAGCTCCCCAGCGGCGGCTCTGACGGCGGGCGCGAAATCCACGCGGCGATGAACACGTCCAGCTCGCCCCGCAGCACGTCCTTCACGCGAGGCGTCCCGGCGCCGGTGCGAGGGTCCTCCACGCGCGCGCTGCGGCCCAGGTAGTAGCGCCGCACCTCGTCCGTGCTCCCGCCCTGTCCAGCCACCACGCGCGCGGCGATGTCCTTCAGCTCGTCCAACTCGCCCGCGCCGGTGAGCGTCAGCACGCGACCGGTGGACTCGTCCTTCACCGTCACCTCGGTGCGCACGCGCTGGAGGTAGGTGCCCTCATGGCTCTTCACGGGACGGCCCAGCACCTCCAGCAGCTCCAGCTCCTCCTCGGAGAGCGCGCCACCCCGGTGCACGCGGACATAGGCGCGCTGGCGCTTCTCGTCCTCCAGCCGGCGGTGCATCCCCGCCTCGCCCGCGAGGAAACCGTAGGCCCCGGGCCCGGCGATGCGCACCACCACGCGGGCCGGCTCGTCGGCTTCCGCCACCGCCACCGCCTCGTAGCCGCGCCGCTGCGCCCAGCCCAGGTACATGGTGGCCAGCTCCTGCACCCACGCCTCCTGCGTCTCCGCCGAGTCGCTCGCGCAGATGTCCACCAGGGCCTCGTTGTCCAGGGTGGTGGAGCCGGACGCGTGGAGCGCCTCCGCCATCTGCACCTCGCGCGCGACGTCCTCGACCTGCCGGGCCGCGGAGGCGAGCTGCACCTCGTTCTTCGCCTCGCGCACCAGGCGCCGTCCGAAGAGACACGCGGCCTCCAGCCGCTCCAGCTCGTTGAGGTGGGCCTCCACCGTCCGGAAGGCCCGGATGACGTCCGCCGCGTGCATGGGGTCGTCCCAGAGGTTGGGCGCCTGCGTCTCCGTCAGCAGGGACGCGCGGCGCTCCTCCAGCTCCGGCCGCCCCGCGGAGGCCGCCAGCGAGCGGGCCTTGCCCACCAGCCGGTCCATCTCCACCAGCAGCGACTTGCGGTCCAGGCGCCGCTTCACCGGCGTCGCGCGCGCGGAAGGCAGCAGCAGCTGCGCGGTGGGCGAGGGCAGCGGCGCGGCGGGCTCGGCCACCGCGATGACCCGGCCTCCGGGGCGTGCTTCCACGCGCACGGGGGTGCCAGGGGGCAGGGGCTTGCGGGCAATCTCCACGGCCAGCGCCGCGGTGAGCGTCTTCTCGATTTCGCGCTGAAGGTAGCGTGCGCCGAACTGAGGCGAGTAGCCGCGCTCCACCAGCCGGTCCACGACCTCGGGCGTCACCTCCACGTCCAGGGCGCGCGCGCGGATGCCCTCGCGCTCCAGCACGCGGCCCACCTCACGCTGCGCGATTTTGCGGATGTCCACCTTGGACAGCGGCTGGAAGTGACAGATGGCATCGAAGCGGTTGAGGAACTCCGGACGGAACGCCTCGCCGATGCGGCGGTCGACCTCCGACACCATCTCATCCGCGCGCTTGGTGCCCGCGAAGCCCATGGCGGGCTCCCGGTACACCTCCGCGCCCACGTTGGACGTGGCGACGATGAGCGTGTTGTTGCACGAGACGACCTCCCCCGCGCCGTTGACGAAGGTGCCCTCGTCGAAGAGCTGGAGGAAGCGGTCGTGCACGCTGCGCGCGGCCTTCTCGAACTCGTCGAGCAGCAGCACGGAGAACACCTTGCCGTCCAGGAGCGCGCTCAGCTCTCCGCGACGCGTCTCCATCGCCGGGGCCCAGGACGCGCCGAAGGGCACGCTCTCGTCGCCGTCGTTGGGGTAGTCCGCCATGTTCAGGCGCACCAGCCTGTCCGCCGAGCCGAAGAGGTACTCCGCCAGCAGCTTCGCGAGCTGCGTCTTTCCCACGCCCGTGGGGCCCGCGAACAGGAACACGCCCAGCGGCCGGCGCGGGTCATTCAGCCCTGCCTTGAGCAGCGCCACCGAGCGCAACACCGCGCCCACCGCGTCCGTCTGGCCGAGCAGCCGCTCCCCGAAGAAGCGCTCCGTCTCCTCCAAATCCAACGGCATGGCGTCGTCCACCACGAAGCGCGGCAGACGCGTGGCGGAACAGAAGCGGGTGAGCACGTCCTCGGGACCCACGTGGTCCTTGGCCGCGCTCGCGGCCTCCGCCGCCGTCTCCTTCAAGAGCTCGATGGCCTTGCGCGGCATGCGCTGCGCCAGCAGGAACTTGGCCGACAGTCGCAGGGCGAGGTCACACGCGGCCGGGTCGATGGGCAGGCGCAGCTCTCGCTCCAGCTCCTCCGCCACGCGGCCCAGCACCCAGCGCGCCTTCTCCAGCGGAGGCTCGTGCAGGGGCAGCAGGTGCAGCCGCTCCGCCAGCGCCTCGTCGGAGCGCAGCAGCTCCTGCACGCGCTTCGGCTCCGTCTCGAAGATGAAGCGCAGGCCTCCGGTGCGCAGCGCACGCACGGCCACGGGGGCCAGGGGCCCTCCCAGCGCCGCTGGCAAATCTCGGATGTAGACGATGGGACAGGGGTGGCGTGCCAGGTGGGCGAGCAGCTCCTCGAAGCTCTCCGCGGCCTGACGCTGGGTGCTGCGCGCGAGGATGTTGGCGACGGACACCTCCACCAGCCGCGATTGCGTCAGCTCCGCGTCCACGCGCCCCTCGGCGATGCGGCGCGCCACCTCCTGCACGAGCGCGCTCTTGCCCACGCCGGGGTCTCCCGCCAGCAGCGGGTGCTTGCCACCGCGCGTCAGCAGGCCCAGGACCTCCGTCACCGCGGCGTCCACGCCATGCGCGGCCGGCAGCCGACCCTCTCGGGCCATCGCGGTCAGGTCCCGGTCGATGAGTCGCTCCTGGTCCTCGCTCTTCCTCGTCGCCATGTGTCGTCAGCCGCCCCCTCACCGGAGCACGCACTCTAACCGCTGAACCGCCGAGGTGAGCGCGCAATCCCGGCGAGTGGCCGGAATCCCCTGGAACGCGGGGGCAGAGAGAAGCGGAAGTCGGAGGACTCGAACCTCAAGCCGGAAGGCCGGCTCGCACCCGGTAGCAGCGGGGCCTGGCGCCATCGCCAGTCCAACTTCCAAGCAGTTGTTGTGCAGCGAGCGGAACACGGTGGAGTCGAACCACGAGCCCCGAAAGGCTCTCCTGGTTTCCAGCCAGGCGGCCGGCCACCCGGCCCGCATGCTCCAAGTCACAGCGGAAGACAGGGGACTCGAACCCCGAGCGCGCAATGCACCCGCACCGTTTTCGAAACGGGCCGCCGGCCTCCAGCGTCGGTCTTCCAGAAAAGTCGCCGGCAGCAGCGCACCCGCCTGCCGGCTCGCGGGGAGGTCCACGGGCGGGAGGCCGCCTCTGGCGGACCTCCTCATCCCCTCCAGGCGCACCGTCCTGGGACCTCAAGCCTCCAACTCGCCATGCCAGTACGCCACGTCCCTCAGGAACTTGGCCCACGACATGGGCATGCCCTGCTCGAAGACGAACGTCAGGTGCATCGCGTCCGGCAGCTTCTTGGGCTTCACCGGGGCGCAGCGCAGCGCCATCTTCGCGTGCTCCGGAGTCCGGTTGCCCTTCCGCTGGTTGCAGGGCACACACGCGATGACGACGTTGTCCCAGGACGTCCGGCCACCCTGCGCCCGAGGCAGGACGTGGTCATACGTCGCCTCCGCGCGCGACACCTTCAAGCCGCAGTACTGGCAGCGGCAGCGGTCTCGCAGGTAGACGTTCTCCCGGCTGAACTTCACGCCCTTGGGGCCCTTGCGCAGCCCGCGGAAGAAGCGAATGACGGAGGGCATGCGGATCTCCACCGTCACCGAGCGCACGAAGCGGTCCTCGTACTCCTCGACCACCTCGACCTTGCCCTGGAAGATGAGCATCACCGCGCGTTGCCAGGGGATTCGCGCGACGGGCTCGAAGGATTGACTGAGAACCAGCGTCTCCATGACGCAACGCCTTTCGGTTGTATCCGCGGCGAGATTCGAACTCGCACTGGGCCGGGTTTGAGCCGGCGGCCTCTCCCGTTTGGGCTACGCGGACGGACTTCGGGATGTCCTGCTGACTTGCGACTGCGGGCTACGGACTGCGACGACAGTGCCGGTGGCGGGAGTCGAACCCGCAACCTCCAGGTTCTCGACCTGGCACCTCTACCTATTGGGCTACACCGGCAAGGACTGCGGAGATACGAGTGCACGCCCCGGGGATCGAACCCGGCGAGAACGGTGTGTGGGACCGTCGCCGTCTCCAGCTGGCTCGGCGTGCGTCAAGAGTTGCGGAGCAGGGAGTCGAACCCTGCGAGCCAGGCTTATGAGGCCCGGTGGGACACCAGTCCCTCCCCGCAGAAAAAGTGAAACGTGTGTGCTCCCGGCAGGATTCGAACCTGCGACCTCGCGCTTAGGACGCGCCTGCTCTGAATCCACTGAGCTACGGAAGCGGAATGGCACCGCTGAAGCGAGTGCCCCTGGCAGGGATTGAACCTGCGACCTCACGGTTCGGAACCGTGCGCTCTCATCCACTGAGCTACAAGGGCATGAAGTGGATCCGCCGGGACTCGAACCCGGAACCCCTCGGGTGCAAACCGAGTGCTCTCCCATTGAGCCACGAACCCATGTGACGACCGCACTGCGTGCTACGTGTGAAGTGCCCCCGGTCGGGTTCGAACCGACAACCCCCGGTTTACGAAACCGGTGCTGCTACCAGTTGAGCTACAGGGGCGAGACGAGCAGGCCGCCAGGGAGTTGAACCCCGCGCGCTCGGATTTGGAGTCCAAGCTGCTCCCGGAGCGCGGCCTATGAAGTGAAGCGTGCTGCCAAGTGCCGACCCTCGGAATCGAACCGAGTCCTCCCGCTCTTCAGACGGGCGCGCGGACCACCTACGCCAGGTCGGCAATGAAGAAGAGGCCAATACGGGAGTCGAACCCGTCCCAAACGGTTTTGCAGACCGTTGCCACCCCGGGCGGAACTGGCCAGTTGCGTGTGTTGCAAGCTCCCCGAATGAAACTTTGCGCGAACTCGTTCTCTGTTTTCTCTAGAGAATTCGAACTCTCTGAGCGGCAAAAGGTGAGTGATATTAGGGGGTTCGGGGATGGGCCTGCGGTTGTCCTTCGATTGGGGTCCGATTGGTGCTGTGAACTTCGGACAGGGAGCCGTCCCTGGACGGCGTCTCTGCACAGGAGAAGCTGGTGCGCTTGCGTCGTGACGGACCACGCTCGTGCTCCATGGGGACGCCGGGAGTTGAACCCAGCGGGCCCTGTCGGGCTCGGGCTCTACAGGCCCGCGCGTCTCCCCTAACGCTCTACGTCCCCGGGAGGAATCGGGGGCCCGGAAAGTCGAAAGGCCGGGTCCCCTGGATGGGGGCCCGGCCTCTGCGTGGCTTAGCGCGCCGATGGCGGAGCGCGAGCGTCAGCAGGGTACGGGCGGATGGCCGCCAAGCCGGTCAAAGCCCGCGGGGGACTTCGAGGCGAAGCTCACAAGGGAGCAGGAGGCGGCGTCGAACTGGGGCCAGGGGCTGTTGCGATAGCTGCGCTTCATCGGGTTCGTCCGCATCGTCAACGTCGTCATGGTCGCCGCTCCTTTCGGGGAGACTCTACGGCGGGTGATTATCGTTCCTGACATGACCGAGCTCTTCTTGCTCGTCGCTGCCAGGTTTAAATGCCCGTGGTCGGCGGCACGTCGGGTCGTTTCCCCAATCATGGGAGGCCCAGCAATCGCATGATGCCTTCCGCAGGAGAGAGGTGGCGCTATGAGGCCATTTCAGCCATTGACCAGTCTCTGGTGAAGTAGGCAGTTAAGTAGAAGTCCCCTGTGTAAGGACGCTGTGGGCTCATCGTGCGCGCGCCGCTTACCCGTAGTGACGCACTCGAGACCCAGCGACCAGGTTTCGGGTAGGCACAGCCAGGTTTCTCTCCACCGCGCCGCCCTGTGCGGAGGGCCCCGGACGACGGGCTCCGCCGCACAGGGTCAGGACTAACTGAAGCTGTTCACAGCCTCCTGCTCGTTGTCGAAGACCTCGAAGACGGTGATGAGCTTGGTGATCATCAGCAGATCCTCGATTTTCCGAGAGGGGCTCAGCAGCTTGAGCTTGCCGCCCTCACGGGTCGTGGTCGAATAGGCGCTGATGAGCTCACCAAGTCCGGCGCTGTCCAGGTAGGTCACATCGGAGAGCTTGAGCAGCAGCTTCTTCTTTCCGTCTTCCAGCGCGGTGCGAACGGTTCCTCGCAAGACGTGGGCTCCGTCTGCAAGGGTGATCTTCCCTCCGAGGTCGAGGATGGTCACGCCACCGGACTGCCTCTCCTGGATCTTCAACTCAGACATGGTTCATTCTCCTGTGGTGTGTTGGGCACTGCGGGCTGTTGCTTCGACAGTCGAACGACGGTACCTCCCTGGGGATGGGGCGAGAACTCGACTGCATCCATGAGCGCGCGCATGAGCAGCACGCCCCTGCCCGAGGGTTTGAGGCGCTGGGCCGGGTCGAGCGGGTCCGGAAGCGTGGAGACGTCGAAGCCGGCTCCTTCGTCTCGTACGGAAACAGTCACCCAGTCCTCCAGCGAGACGAGCATCACGTCCACGCGTCGGCCCTCGACTCCTTGGTTCCCGTGTTGGATGGCATTGGCCACGGCCTCCGCCACCGCCAGCTCCACGTGCTCGGCGGTTGCGCCCGGGAATCCTGCTTCCCTCAAGAAGGCTCGCGTGGCCGTGGTGACGTCATCGATGAAGGTGAGGCGGCTCTCGCCAGACAGCTTCAGGGTCACATGGGCATCCAAGGCCGTGGAAGCGCGGCCTCATGAACGCCACGCCACCGCATCATCTGGAATACACACGAAAATCGGCTTTTGCAATCTGGGCGGTTTTTGAGATATTGGGAAACTCACTGGGTGTATGACGCAGTGCCACCAGGAAGAGAGAGGGACGAGAAGCAGCGCCTCGCTCGCTCGCCTTGACGCACTGCTCAGGGTGGCCTTGACGCACTCATGACGCAGCGACTGAATTTTGGGTAGGCGCAGGCCAATGCAATGAGGGCCTGCCTGCCCAGCCCTCCGTCGCCTATTTCCTCTTCGGCCTATCCCTGACGCAGTAGTGTTAGCCCACGGTGCGGGAGCAGTTTGAGGCGGCAGCCCGGTTGAGGGGCTGCCGCGACTGGGGACGAAGCGCCGCTGAGCGGAGAGAGAGGAGGCGCCTCACCAAACCTGAATCGGCGACAGTCTGGTGAGAGGGGCGCCAGTACCAAGTTGGCCGCCGGAGTTGCTGCCAAAGGCCTTTATCACTCCGTCCGCCGAAACGGCGAGGGAGTGGGTGGGCGCAGCCAGAATGGCCACAACAGCAATCAACCCGGGCACCTGGGTGGGCGTCGAGCGGTTGACCTTGCTGCCATCGCCGAGCGCGCCAGAACCGTTGTAGCCCCAGGCCCACACGGTGCCATCCGCTTTCACGGCCAGCGAGTGGGAATCTCCGCCGTCCACTTCTTGGGCCCAGTGGGCGGGGCGGGCTTCTTCTCGTCGGACGGGGGCGTCATGACCGCTACCCTATTCGCCGCACGCAACCACTGCGACAGCGTCGGCTGGGACACTCCCACTTGCCGGGCCAGTGCCGCGGCACTCACCCCGCTCGGGCCCACCATCCTCTTCACCATCTGCGTCTTGAATGCGTCTGTGTACGGCACTGCAACCGCCTGCGCTCGACCCCATCGGGTGATCAGCTCGGCACGTCAGCCGAGGCGACATCTTCCCTGACACAGGGGGCTTGCGCATACTCCACTGGGCTGACTTGGGGGGCTGGGCGAGCATGGTGTCTCACCCTCCGCCACCGACCCCTCGCACGCAAATTCCTTTGGTTTCAGTGACGCATGATGCGTTCGCCTTGGGACTTGACCCCACCACAGCCAGCACGCACACAATCTCGCTTCGATGTCACTGAACGATCTACTTACCGCGCTTCGTGGTCCCTCGGGCCTCGGCCCGCCGCCGGGAGTCGCGCTCGCGGCGGTGGCCGGCTGTGAGTACCTCCCGCCGAAGAAGGTCGCGCGTGCCGATCTGCAGGCGCTGCGCGACCTTCTGCCCGCGCTGCCCGACGACCTGCGCGACGGCCTCGTCGCCGTCAATCGCATGCGACTGCGCTGGCCCGGCGGTCAGATTCAGCTCCAGGCGATCAAGGCGCTGGTGGACGCGCTGGTCCGGCACGTCGCGCACCCGACGCAGGACCCGCTGCTTCGCGAAGGACTGCTCCCGCTCGCGTGCACCTCGCATCGTGGGCACCATGTGCACACGTGCGCGCGGTTCGTGGAGGGCAGCTATGAGCTCGTGCTCGCGCTGGACACGAAGCGCTGGACGCTGCCGTTTCGGCTGGAGGAGTACCTCGCGCTGGCGATTCGTTGCGCCGGGGCGCCGTTATGGCCGCTACTCGTCGCCGAGGCCGCTTGCCGCGAGCTCGGACTGACCGGATCATTCGAAGCGCTCGAGCGAGAGGTCGCCGGGCTCCTGGTGGCGACCTCGCCGGGGGTCGACTGGCACGCCGAACTCGCACAGGCCGTGGCCGGCCGAGCATGGATGCGACCGGAAAGGCCCGGGAAGGGGCGGTTGCTCGTGGATGGCGGCGCGCCGATGTCGAGCGAGATGATCGCTGCGCACCTGATTCTCGGTCATCCCGTACCGGCGGGTGTGCTGAACTTCTATCGGCAGCTCGACGGGACCGTCCTCTCGTGGCGCAGAGACGGCCTGTTCGCGGATTCACGCATCTCCGGCTATATGGACCTGTTCTGGCGCAAGGAGTCTCTCGTCGCCAAATACCTCGGAGACAGTCGGCTGAACGGGCGCCCCGAGGGAAAGTACCGGGTGCTCGTCTACGGCGAATACCCAATCTTCATCGATATGGCGGCCCTGGACCTCTATCCGCTGTATCACTGGAACTACTCCGAACGGTCGCTTCATCGCATACGCCTGACCTTCGATGAATACATGCTCAGGTTCATGCGCTGTGGCGCCGTCCAGCGCTGGGAGCGGCTGTTTGCGGACGGCTTCGCGGCGGACACCCCTGTGCAACAGGACATACTGCGTGCCGTTCGAACGGTCTGCCTCGACCAGGAGCTCGAGAGCTTCCTGGCCCCCACGGCGCGAGCGGACCGCCGGGCCGTCGCTGCGGCGCTGTGACAGAGGCTCCGGCGGATGTTGATGGTCTCCAAGAAGCGCGGGAATCTGGTCATGGGTGGACCTGGGTTCCTACGTTCTCGTTCTCGTTCTCGTCGGTCAGGTCAGGACTGCGTCAGAGCATGAGCTGAGGACGAAGGACCTGCCGCGGGCACAGAGTCGACGAGCGGGAAGAGCTCATGCGTGTCGTGCACGTTGGCCGCTGTCACCGATTCGGTCAGCGGCAGCCCGTGGGCCTCTACGAGAAGATGATGCTTGCTACCCGCCTTCGCTCTATCCGTCGGGCTTGGGCCCGTGAGGGCCCCCTTTTTGACGCCCGGACGAGGAGTCGATGGAGGCGCGGGAGAGATCCACTTTGCCTCGCAGTCCCAGCTCATCCAGCAGCCGCGCCTGGAACTGTTCCCACACGCCGGCCCGGGTCCATTCCTCCAACCTGCGCCAGGCTGTCATGCCCGACAGGCCAAACTGCTTGCGAGGCAGCATCCCCCAGGGGATGCAGCTTCGGAGCACGAAGACGATGGCCTCCAGCGCCGCCCGGTCGTCCGCCCGAGGGCGGCCCAGCTTCTTCTTGGGCCGAGGCGGAGGCGGCAGCGGCGCTACGCGCTGTCAGAAGGCGTCGAGGACGAGTTCACGGACCACGTCCCTACAAGCTGGGATGCCCTTTGGGGATGCCCCTTGCCGACGACCAGCGTTCTACGCACGGTCGTCAGGCGCGTATCGCGACTGACTGCGGAGCCTGACCCGACCGAACTCCTCGGGCTGCGGCGGATGACGATGATGAGCGCTGCGGCAAGTTCTGGCCGGGAGAACGCTGCCCGGCAACTTCTTGCCCGGCAATTTTTTGCCGGAATACCCATGCCCTCATGTGAACTGACTCGCCAGACCGCTTGGCCCGTCCCTTGCTCAAGGAGGGTCACAGCTCGCGAGCACACGCATTCATAGGGGATGCACAGCCTCGGGGCAACTTCGGCCGTGCTAGCGGCCATGGGAGCAGTCGTGAGAAATCAAGATTCTTTGGCGCGTCGTCAACGTCGTTCCAACCATGTTTCGTCGCGACAGGGACAGCCTAGCTACAGCGTGTTCCTGACTGATGCTGGCAAGTGGTTGTTTGCTCCAGGATCGGATTTCTTGTTCGCGTACCTTGATGACAGCTGGTCTGACAGTTTGAAAGCCACTGTGACGACTTCATTCGAAGAAGCGCTGAGTATGTCATCGACCATCAAGGCGGCCGTCAAGAGCACGAGCGGTCAAGATGTCGTGAACGGTTTGTATCTCCTGGCTCAGCCCGCCATGACCTTGGCAATGAACACCATCGACGGCATGGGGCAGACTGCTGTCAACCAGAGCTCGGCATCGGGATCTGGGACTGCGGTCAGCATCACTCAAGAGTTTTTCTCCGCCATTCTTGGCGGACTGGGTGGTGATGTGAGCCCAATTTTGAACTACCTCACCAATGAGATGGGGGATGTGCAGGCACAGACGAGTCAGAGCACTGTCACTGAGAACTTCGGGACCGTCGTCGGCATGGTTTCCGTGATGCCTATCCTGAACGTTCCGGTGACGAGTTTTCAGTATGTCTACTCGACATCACAAGTCAGTACGTGGTTTGTCAGCGTGAACTGCGGCAGTGTCGAGCGCCAGTCTTACGACTATTCGTACACGACGGTTGAATACAACTACGTCAAGCCATCGAAGTAGGATTGTCTGGAATTTGCGCGTCCGCAGGCTACAACGTCTGCGGACGCGTTGACTGCCGTGGTGTAACGCCTTGCCATTGTAGTTGGGATTCACAGCACCTAACGAAAGTCAGGGCTGGGCTGGCCGTTGGCAAGGGGCATCCTCGGATTGAGGGACATGGTCCGTGAACTCGTCCTCGACGCCTTCTGACAGCGCGTAGCGCCCCTGCTGCCTCCGCCTCGGCCCAAGAAGAAGCTGGGCCGCCCTCGGGCGGACGACCGGGCGGCGCTGGAGGCCATCGTCTTCGTGCTCCGAAGCTGCATCCCCTGGGGGATGCTGCCTCGCAAGCAGTTTGGCCTGTCGGGCATGACAGCCTGGCGCAGGTTGGAGGAATGGACCCGGGCCGGCGTGTGGGAACAGTTCCAGGCGCGGCTGCTGGATGAGCTGGGACTGCGAGGCAAAGTGGATCTCTCCCGCGCCTCCATCGACTCCTCGTCCGGGCGTCAAAAAGGGGGCCCTCACGGGCCCAAGCCCGACGGATAGAGCGAAGGCGGGTAGCTTGCGTGTACCGGGGCAAGGTGAGCACCGATTCCAGGCCAAGCCGAGCAGCGATTCCGGAGCAAGGTGAGCAGCAGTTCCGGGGATGCCGAGCAGGCATTCCGGGCATGTCGAGCACCGATTCCGGTGAAGCCGAGCAAGCATTCCGGTGAAGCCGAGCACCCGCGTTGAAGTGGGGGGTGGTCGACAGGAGCATTGACGGCGCCGGGCAGCAGCAGGCCACTCCGCCCTCCCGATTCGGAGGTGGAGATGGCGGCACAGAGGCTGTCCATGAGGAAGCTGAGAGAGCTGTTCCGGTTGAGGTTCGAGGCGAAGCTGACGACGCGGTCGATTGCGACGAGCCTGGGCATCGGTAACGGTACGGTATGCGACTACCTGGGACGAGCACGGGTGGCGAAGCTGCCGTGGCCACTGCCAGCGGAGCTGGACGATGACGTGGCGCTGACGGCGCTGCTGTTCCCCGAGGACGCGAGGGCGCAGGCGGAGCGTCCGGAGCCGGACTGGGCGCACGTGCATGCGGAGATGAAGAAGAAGGGCGTCACCAAGCTGCTGCTGTGGCAGGAGTACCTGGAGTCGGTGCCGGGCGGCTACCAGTACAGCCGCTTCTGCGAGAGGTACGGGCGATGGCTGGCTGCCTCCAGCGTCACCCTGCGCCAGGAGCACCGCGCCGGAGAGAAGTGCTTCGTGGACTTCAGCGGGGATGGGGTGCAGGTGGTGGACGCGGCCACGGGCGAGGCGCGGGTGGCGAAGCTCTTCGTGGCGGTGCTGGGGGCCAGCAACCTGACGTACGTGGAGCCCGTCTTCAGCGAGGACGTGGCCACGTGGGTGGGCTGCCACGTGCGTGCCTTCGAGTACTTCGGCGGCGTCACCGAGTTGGTGGTGCCCGACAACCTCAAGGCCGGCGTCACCCGGGCGCACCGTTACGAGCCGGACG
Organism: Corallococcus terminator; assembly: GCF_049194865.1. Lineage (GTDB taxonomy): Bacteria > Myxococcota > Myxococcia > Myxococcales > Myxococcaceae > Myxococcus > Myxococcus terminator_A. Next base: position 364,139 of record NZ_JBLZWL010000002.1, read on the forward strand.
TCAACCCCACGTACGCGGACCTGGCGCGGCACTACGGCTTCGCGGTGGTGCCCGCGCGCCCGCGGCGGCCTCGGGACAAGTGTTGGCGGTCATCGAAGAGCGCGGGAATTTGGTCACGGAGGTGGTCATCGCCGGGTGCGGAAATCGGGTCATCGACGCAGGACGGCCCCACTGCCGCCCTGGAAGAGAGAGCGGCGAGCGGGGCCGGTGGCCGAGAGAGCGGGAGAGGGTCAGCCCTTCTTTGCCTTGCGCTCGGCGCGCGACTCCTCGGCGACGCGGCGGCGGTAGCTGTCACCCTCGATGCTGATGATGCTCGCGTGGTGGATGACGCGGTCAATCAGCGCAATGGCGCAAGCCGCGTTGGGGAAGATGTTTGTCCATTCCGAGAAAGGCAGATTGGTGGTCAAGACAATCGGCTTCTTCTCATGCCTGCGAGAGACGACCTGGAAGAGCAGGTCCGCGTTCCTGGCGTCGTAGGAGAGGTAGCCAATCTCGTCGATGACGAGCAGCCCGGCCTGGGTGCAGTAGTGCTTCAGTCGCCGGTCCAGGGCGCGAGCCGACTCCTGGGCTCCCAAATCCAGCAGCATTTGAGAGGCGGTGGTGAAGAGGACGCAGTGGCCCGCCTGGACGGCGTTGTAGGCGATGTTCTGGGCAATCATCGTCTTGCCCAGTCCCTGAGGGGCGACGAGGACGACGTTGGCGGGGCGCTCCATGAAGTCCAGGGCCAGGGCGCCCTCCACGGCCGTCCTGTCGATGCGCTTGGGCCAGCCCCAGTCGAAGTCCGCCATCGTCCTCATCGTCCCCAGGCGGCTGCGAGACAGGCGCCGCTCGACGCCGCGCCGGGCGCGGTCCTTCGTCTCCTCGTCGGCGATGGCCTCCATCGACTCGGCGGGCCCCCAGCGTCTCTTGGTGGCGGTGGCAATCAGGTCATCCAGCGCGTCGCTGGTGTGACGCAGGCCGAGTTGGGTGAGCCGAATCTTGAGGGTGGGCGTAGTCATGAGTCGTCATCCTTCTGGCCCTTGAGCAGGGCGTCATAGTCGGTGAGGGAGTGCTGGGGGACGCGCTGCTCGCGCACGCGCGGGTCATCGGGGAGGACGAGGGGCAGAGGGGGCGGCGCGCCGCGCTGCCGTGCACGCTGCTCGAGCAGGTGGGCGACGGAGGCGGGCCCCAGGGCGCCACGCGTGAGGGCCTCGGCGAGGGCGACGTCGAGTTCCTCGGGGCCGTACCGGTCGGCGAGCGCCAGCACCTTCACCGTAGGGTTGCCGAGGTTGTCGCCGCGAGCGGCGAGGGCCTCGAGCATGCGGTCCGCGTTGCGGCACCGGGAGCGCAGCACGTCGCGGCCACGCAGCTCGTGTGCACGGGCCTTGGTGCGAGCGAGGGCGGACAGGTGCGCCGCGTCCTCCAGCGTCTGGCCCTTGTCCCAACTGCGCGCATGGCGGGCCACCTCCTCTTGGCCGCGAAGCAGGCGGACGGTGCTGGCGGAGGCCACCAGGGTGAGGGGCTGGCGCACCAGGGTATGGGGAATGGAGTAGTCATTGCCGTCGAAGCGTACGTAGGGCGTCTTGCCGGAAGAGACGGAGTGCACCCCGTCGCAAGGCAGCGGGTGCGTGGGCAGGGGCAGCAGGCGCGGGCGCTCGTCTTCGAGGGCCTGCGCCACCGTGCGGCCCGAGGCTTCGCCCGGCACGCGGCGCTGGTGGGCCACCTCCTCCACCCAGCGGTGCAACTGGCGGTTGAGGTCGTCCACGCCGTGAAAGCTTCGGGCCGAGAAGAAGGAGTCGCGCAGGTAGCGGATGGTGCGCTCCACCTTGCCCTTCTCGTTGCCCCGGTAGGGCGCGCAGGGCCTCGAAGGCGCGTACGTGGCCCTCGAGGAAGCACTCCATGGACTGGCCCAGGAAGAAGCGCGCGTACATGGCGCGGCAGTGGCCCAGCACCAGGACGAAGCAAGAGAGTGTCCTGCTGGCGTGGCCCACGGCCACCTTGCCGAAGCTTCCCCAGTCGACTTGCGCCTCCTCACCCGGCAGCGTGGTGCGGCGCAGGAAGGCCTCCGCGGCCGGCTGCGGGCGAGTGCTTCGCACGTAGCGCTTCACCTGCTCGTAGCCACCCGGGTAGCCGCGCGCCTTCACCATGTGAAACAGGCGGCTGGCGCGCAGGCGCGGGTGCTCTTTCAACGTGACGTCGATGAAGGAGGTGTAGGGGCCCAGCAGCGTGGCCCTCACCGTGCTGGTGTTGGGACTCACTACCGGACTGTCCTCGAGCGCGCTCTCCACGGTGGAGTGGTGCAGTCTCCACTCCGTCGCGATTGTGCCCACGGGCCGCTTCTCCGCGTGGTGCAGCCGGCGAATGCGAGCGCGGGTTTCAGGTGAAGTCATCGCTTCACCTCCTCACCCGGAGTCGCGACGCCAGCGTGGCCCGGCGCGCGTGAGCGCCAGCGTCGTATGCCGCAGGAAGAGACTGGAGTGCCCGCAGGTGGTGCAGGCAGGGGAAGACGGCGGTGCATGCTGGGGTGGCCTCGCTGCGCTCGGCTCCACTGCCACCTCCACGGGGGACGGGGCCAGCGCGGCAGCTACCGTCGCCTCCTGGCCCCGTACGGCGGGAGACTGATGCGTCACTTTCTGCCGTCGTCGCTCACGCCAGGAGGATTGGCGCGCGGCGTGCGCATGGCGACCATCGCGTGTGCGCTGGTAGCGAGCCCCGGCCGCGCGCAGCGACTCGCGGCGGGCCCTGTGGCTGCACCTGGCACCGCAGTAGCGGCGTCCCCTGTTGCAGCGGGTGCAGAGATAGAAAACCCGCCGACACTCGGGCCACCCACACACCACGAAACGCAGCGACTCCAAACGGGGCCTCCGCGCGCGCCTGCTTCTGGCGCCACGCCCCGCAGTGCGCTACTTCCCTCTCACCGGCCCGCCCCTCTCGCACACCAGGGCGCGCATTCCAGGAAGGCCCTCCAGCCGCTACTGGTGGGCCTTCCGTCTTTCTGGGAGACGCGCGCGGGAGCGGACCTCACTGGCACCACGGACCGTCCACAAGTTTTCGGTCTCCCTCGACTCCTCTCCAGCTCACGGCAGGTCCTTCGTCCTCAGCTCATGCTCTGACGCAGTCCTGACCTGACCGACGAGAACGAGAACGAGAACGAGAACGTAGGAACCCAGGTCCACCCATGACCAGATTCCCGCGCTTCCTGGTGACCATCAACAACGCTGGCTCCCGGCTCACCTGCACCGGGAGCAGGCGCACAGCCGGCTCGACCTTGGTGCTCACCTGGCGCCGATGGCGGTAGACCCAGGACTGCACGGTGCTCAGCCACAGCCCCCGGCGTCCGGCGAACTCCCGCTGCGTCAGCCCGCTCGCTTCGAACTCCTCCGCGACGCGCACCCACTCCGGCTTCTCAGCTCTCTTCTGCATCCGTCGAGGGATGACCTGCCCCGCTCATCCCGGCAACGCCCCGCAGCACGTCGTCCGTCGGACGGATACAGAAAGCCCAATCCGCGGCCGAAGGAATGGGCAATTGCGTTCTGGGCCGCAGAGGACAGAGATTGTTCTCTGAATCGTCGTAGGGTGAAAATCCTTGTGATTCAGGGGCTTAAGCATGGGTGTTTGGCGCAATCCATCGCGCGACTCGTGTTAACCGAAAAGGCACTGCCAGTTTGCAGGCCCTTTCAATCAGCTCCCCGGGAGGGACTCGAACCCCCAACTTCGCGGTTAACAGCCGCGCGCTCTGCCATTGAGCTACCGGGGAATGTGCTGCGTGTAGAGAGAACCGGAGGCAGGAATTGCACCTGCACCTGCGGAGTCAGAGTCCGCCATCCTCGCTCGTTAGACGACTCCGGTATGAACTTGGAACATGTGAAGCGGGCGACGGGATTCGAACCCGTGTCGACGGTATGGGAAACCGCCATCCTGCCGCTGGACGACACCCGCGTTGCTGCTGCTTCGAGTACCTCCGGAGGGAATCGAACCCTCGCCGTCCGCTTAAGAGGCGGATGCTCTACCAATGAGCTACGGAGGCATTTTGCCGCTACCCCCGTGCGAGCAGGCGGCGTGCATTCACCACGACGATTCAGTTGTCAGAGAGCCGGAACTGTCAGGTTGACCGGAGGGAATCGAACCCTCTTCCCCGGGGTCACATCCCGGTGGCTCACCAATCGCCTTCGGCCAACATGGAGTCGGGGTACCCGGAGTCGAACCGGGATCACCCGCTTATCAAGCGAGTGCTCTGCCTTTGAGCTATACCCCTGGGAAGCTATGTCTGGGTTTGGGTGCTGCGGACCCTGCTCGTGTGGAGCATGGGGACGCTGGGAGTTGAACCCAGCAGGCCCTGTCGGGCTCGGGCTCTACAGGCCCGCGCGTCTGCCGTAACGCTCTACGTCCCCTGGCGGAGCGGAGGCCCGAAAGCCGAAAGGCCGGGTCCCCTGGATGGGAGCCCGGCCTCTGCGTGGCTTGGCGCGTCAGTGACGAAGCGCGAGCGTCAGCAGGGTACGGGCGGATGGCCGTGAAGGTGGCCGAATCCCACGTTGCGAATCGAGCCGGTGCTCGAGAAGGAGCGGGAGGCGGCGTCGAACTGGGGCCAAAGGTTGTTTCGATAGCTGTGCTTCGCCTTGCTCGACTGCATCGTCACCGTCTTCATGGTCACCGCTCCTTTCATGGGGAATCTACGGAGGTTGATTTTCATCCCTGACAGCGCCGCGATTCTTTTCGTCGCGGCGTCGATTTCGTCAGCGGACTTCAGGGGCCCGAGGTGGGGACGACGGAGGAGAGATTCACCAGCGCATCCCTCTTCACTCCCTGCTTGGCGAAGTCCTGCACGGAGCGGGCGAGCGTGGCTGCCAGCAGACCCAACAGAGGCAGGTGCGCGCCCCCCTCGCAGGTGGCCTGCCCGGCGGTGTCCTCGGCATCCGGGACGAAGCGCTCGTCCCAGCGGACCAGGCCGAACGTCCCGTCCGCGCTCACCGCGCCGTGCACCAGGGGCTTGCCTGCTCCCCGGGCGAAGTCGCTGAGGAGCTGGCGGCTGTCCTGGTTGTCGAAGCAGTCCACCAGAAGGTCGGCGCCGCCACACAGCGCCGCCACGTTGTCGCGGGTGACGCGCACGCCGAAGGACTCCGTCTTCACGCCGTGCAGGTTGAGGAGCTGGAGCTTAAGCGCCTCGGCCTTGTTCTTCCCCACGGAGGGCTTCACGTGGGCCTGGGCGAGCAGGTTCTTGGACTCCACCCGGTCGAAGTCGACGAAGACCAGGGTGGCCTCCAGGTTGCGGCACAGGAGGGCCGCCTGGGAGCCGATGGCGCCCACACCGCAGAAGAGGATGCGCATGGCTTCTCCTCAGCGGGCGCCGAAGGGCACCTTGGGGCGCAGGTAGATGCGCTCGTCGCCGCGCGCACCCCGGAACCGGTCCACGACGAAGTGCTGGAAGGCGTCGTCGCGCAGGTGGGACAGATGCAGGCCGGGAACTCCGCCCGCGCGAATCAGCTCCGCGGCGATGCGGCGCACGTCGGAGTCCGACACTGGTCGGTCCAACTCCACCGGCACGTCCGCGGACATGCCGTCATAGGTGATGTTCAGGGTCGCCATGGTCGTCTCGCGCCTCCTCGCGCGTGCCAGGGGCCGTGGGGAAGGGGCGGCCGGCCGGGCACCTCGCGGGACGGGGGCGTGTCGGGCGTCCTGACTCAGGAGGGGCGCTCCGTGAAAAGACGAGGGCCGGGCTCCGTCGTGCTGACGGAGTCCGGCCCTCGGGGGCCGCGAGGGGGAGGGGTCCTCGCGGCCGGACGCTTACTTCGAGGTTTCGCCGCTCACCGGCGCCGGCGTCGTTGCGGGCTCGGTGCTCACGGTGGGCAGCACTGGCACGGCGCCGATGAAGCCCGAGTACGCCATCCGGTTGGGCGTGCACTCACCCGGGCTGCGCACCTTGTCGAGCGTGGCGTTCTCGAACAGCGCGCTGGCGACGATAGCGGGCGTGGAGTTGGGGTTCAGCTCCAGCCAGAGCGCGGCCACGCCCGTCACGTGGGGCGCTGACATGGAGGTGCCGCTCAGCTCGCGCGACTCCTTGTCGCTGTAGTGCCAGGCGGAGGTGATTCGGTTGCCGGGAGCGAAGACGTCCACGCAGTCGCCGTAGTTGGAGAAGGGCGTGCGCTTGTCGCCGGTGTCAGTGGCGGCCACGGTGATGGCCTCCTCCGTCCGGGCCGGTGAGTGCCTGCAGGCATCGCCGGACTCGTTGCCCGCGGCGAGCACGTAGGTGACGCCGGAGGCGATGGAGCGACGGACCGCTTCGTCGATGGCCGGGTCCGAGTCTCCGCCCAGGCTCATGTTCGCCACGGCCGGGGACTGGTGGTTCTTCGTCACCCAGTCGATGCCCGCGATGACCTGGGCCGTGGAACCCGAGCCGTTGCACGCGAGCACCCGGACGGAGTGCACGGTGGCGTTCTTGGCGAGCCCATACGTGCTGCCCGCCGCCGTGCCCGCCACGTGCGTGCCATGGCCATGGCAATCATTGCCCTTCATGCTGTCGCCAATGGCGTCGAACCCGACGGAGGCCCTGCCGCCGAACTCGCGGTGGGAGAAGCGCACGCCGGTGTCGAGGATGTAGACATGCACCCCCAGCCCGGTGGCGTTGTACATGTAGAGCTTGTCCAGCGGCAGCGTGCGCTGGTCCACGCGGTCGATGCCCCAGGTCGGGCTCGGCTGGCTCTCCCGGATGGACAGCACCCCGCTCTCCTGGACGTAGGCGACCTTGGGGTCCTCGGCCAGGGCGCGCGCCTGGTCCTCGGTCATCCGGCTGGCGAAGCCGCGCAGCGCGTGCTCGTACACCACGAACGCGGCGCCGCCGTACTTCTGCGTGAGGGCTTGCGTGGCCTGGGTGACGGCGAGCGGCTGCAGCCCCGGCTCGGGCGCCTTGAGCACCACCACGTACTCACCCGGAACCTTCTCGCGGACGGTGCGGAACTTCTCCGTCGGCGGCGCGCGGAGCGCGGCGGCGGCCGACGGGTCCTTGCAGACGGGCCGGCTGCTCGAGCAGGCCCCCAGCATCGCCAGCCCACTCATGGCCAGGGTCAGCGTCGTCATCCGTCGATTCATGTCTCATCCCCCTGCAATGGGTTACGCGGAATGATACGAATCGACTTTTAATTCGGCTTAATCCTGATTTAGCCCTCTGGGATGAGACAGCGGTTCGTCATTGAACGTCCGAGGTGTGCGCCGACATGCGGGCGCATTCCCTACCAGGGGCGAGCGTTGGCTCCCCACCAATACAGAGCGGTCTCCAGGGGGTGCTTGTGTGGCTTTTCGAGCATGGGTCGGATGCCCATTTCGCGTGCGGCATTGAGCAGGTCCTGGTGCCAGGCGCTGTGTTCGGGAGACAGCCGGGTGGCGGCGATGGCCAGGGCGCTCGCGCCCACGGAGTAGCCGCCGTACATCAGAGGGCCGCTCGCGGAGTCCTCGCGGCCGTTCACGCCCCGAGGCCACTCGCGACAGGCGGCGAGGGGAACCAGCGCTCCGCCCGGGCGGTCGCAGTAGCCCTTCACCAGCGCAGTGGTGAAGGTGGCGGCGGAGGGGTGTGAGCCCATGGAGAGGAAGGCGCCCGTCCACGCCAGCGTGGTGCCGCGAGGCGTGGGCTCGACGAGCCGACCCTTGGCGTTCACCTGGGTGGGAAAGCCCGAGGGCAGGGCGGCGAGCTCCACCAACCGGGCCGTGAGGCGCTCTCCCATCGCGAGTGACTCCGCGTTGTCGCGCAGCCGCCCATGAAGCAACAGGCCCGCCGCGGCGGGGGCGCTGTCACAGGGCCAGATGGACTTGCCGAAGGAAGGCAGCAGGAGTTGCTTCGAGAGGGCCTCCACGAGCCGCGCGGCCAGGGCATCGAACAGCGCGGTGGACTCCTCGTCCGCCAGGCCCGCGCGCTCCATCCCCGCGAGCATCAACAGCACATAGCCCCGGTAGAGGACACTGTGGGGAAGTTGGTGCTTCTCCACGCGCGCGGCGCCATGGGAGAGGAAGGGCGCGCGGCCCTTCGTCAGCGCGTTGTCGAGCAGGGCCTTCAGCCGTCGGGGAGTCTCGGGTGGAGCGCCGCCGTCTAGTGACAACTGGGCCAGGAGGAAGGACAGGTGCGCCGCGCACAGGAGCTGTGCCTCGGAGAATCGCCGGCTCGCGTTGCCCAGAAGCTGGGGCTCACAGCCTTGTCCGAGGATGCGCTGTTCCAGCGCCTCCAGCGCCTGGGCCGAGGGAACGTTCAGGTCGGGCGAGGATGAGGCGGAGGGAGTCTCGGCGGCACCATGGCTCCCCGTCAGCAGGACCAGCAGCGGGGGCAGGGCTCGGAGAAGGGTGCGGGGCATGGGCGGCCCGGGAGGACAGCACGCCCTCCGGGCCCAGGCCATCGTGTCGCTCTCACCGGTCGCCAGTCCGGTGGGAGTGGTTGCTCCCGTCAGGTGGGCGGCGGGGGCTCACGGCGTGTCGCGTTGGACCTTGAGGTCCTTGAAGCGTCCCTCCCGCTCCAGTCGCCAGAGGTCCTCGTCGGTGACGAATTGCTGGCCGAGCAGCTCGCGTGCCCGCTTCACCTTCGCCAGCAGCAGCGGGTCCGTCACGGGCGTGCTGTTTTCGCGGGTGGGGCGGGGTGGTGGACGCATCACGGAGAAGGTTCCGCGCGCGGCGTGTCCATCCACGGTGGTGCCCTCCAGCAGGTAGGTGACTTGCGTCACGCCCGCCTCGGACCGCGTGTCCAGGGAGACGGAGATGTCCACGCCCCGGCCTTCGGGGAGGGAGTCCACGCCCAGGCCTACCTCCTCGGTGTCCTCGGGCAGGGGCGGGGCATCGGGTTCTGGCGCGCGCGTGCGCAGCGCGGTGACACGCTCCAGCCGCACCGCGCCCTTCCAACGGTGGGACAGGCGGAAGGACTGTCGGACGACGCCCTCGGCGTCCTCCACGGGGAAGCGGGGTGTCCCCACCGCGAGCACGGTGACGACGCCCTTCTTGTTGAAGTTCTCGAACGTGTTGTCGAGGAGCTGGAGCGAGGAGCGGCCCGTCACTTTCTTGCCCGTGGCGTCGAACACTTCCACCCGCACCAGGTGCTGGACGTACATCGAGGGATGCCGGGTGATGTCGGGGCTCAGGGTCTGGGTCACCATGGGCGTGCTCGTCGTCACCGTGTGCTGGTCGTCGAAGGTCCAGACGAACCGCACTGGCATGAAGGGCGCCCGTGAGGTCGTGTCCCGGCGAGGGGGCTCGAGGATGCGCGCGAGGAACTCGAAGTCCTCCTCGGTGTTGGGGGCTCGGCGGGAGAAGACCTCGACCAGGCGCTCGGGTTCGCAGTCCTTCACGGTGTAGCGGGGCACCTGCACGGTGGTGGCGACGTTGTCCTTGCCGAACACCGTCACGGTGGGCAGCTCGTACGTCCCATCCGGCTCGCGCCAGACGCGCAGGGGAACGCGCATGCCGATGCCCGCGCCGACGGTGGTGTGGAGATAGGCGTCATTGCCGTCCGGTGAGTGGGCCTGGACGCTGATGAGGTTGTCCTCGCCGGAGCAGACCTCCCGCTTCTCCACCGTCACGCTGTCGATGATGGGGGCGGGAGGGCGCTTCGGCGAGGGACGAACGGCTCGGTCCACCACCGTGGGCAGGACGGGAGCGGTGAGCGCGGGCCCGGGTGGAGGGCGTGGGTCCGCCACGACGAGGGGTAAGGCTTCAGGAGGCGCGGGCGACTCCAGGGAGAGGAACCCGCCGGCCACCAGCGCCGCGATTCCGAGACCGAGCATGAAGGTGAGGCGTCGGCGCCACCAGGGCGGTTCCGAGGGATTCATCCGGGGCTCCTGTCGATTCAGCGGGAGAGGGGGCTCACTGCCAGCAGCCGTAGACGTTGCCGCCGGAGTTCCACTGGAGCTGGTGCGAGTAGTCGCTGGCCCACAGCGTGGTGTTGGAGGGGTGCACGCTCCAGCCGCCGATGCGGTCCGGGCTGATGGAGGTGGCGATGGTGGCGGGGTTGTCGCGCACGCCCTTCCAGATGCCGCTGGTGCTCACGTCACAGCGATTGGCGGACATGCAGTTGGCCACCTGATTGCCGGCGTTGGTGCACACGTTAGAGAAGGGACAGATGACGGTCAGTGCGGCCTTCTCGAACCAGCCGAGAGACGACTTGCACTGGCCATGTACACCCCAGTGGATGGTGTTGGCCGCGTTGGCGACGACTTCGTGCGGATAGGTGTGCGTGGTGACGGTGCCCCTGCCCGCGTAGTTGTGGGCGTAGGCGAGAAAGCTGGAGCACATCATGCCGTTGTTGGCCGCGTTGCCAGGAATCTGGTGCGTCGACTCCACGTCCCTGTACTGGAACAACGAATACGGCACGCGCGCCCCGTTCCACAGGGGCCGGTCGATGAGCTGGCTGCCGTCGGCGCGAGACACATCGCTGACATAGGGGTGGTTGAACCAGAGGCTGTCCGCGATGCGCGCCGCGCCTACCGCGTCTCCCAACTGCCACGCGGTCCAGTCTGGCCCGTGGCCATTCGTGTCGTACAGGTAATGATAGATGCCGCCCTGATTGATCTGCTCCAGCCCCGGGTAGCCGTTCTGGAGTTGGCCGGCCTTGAGCGGTGTTCCGCAGACGGTGGGCAACGAGTGCTGGTCCGGGTCTTTCATGGTGGCGTGGGTGACGCCTCCCGTCGCGCCATGCGAGAGCATGGAGTGCGTGCGGAACTCGCCAATGGCATCAATCACATTGCGGATGGGGCCGTCATCACTCCGACTGAACACCACCGCGCCGTTGGGGGCATTCCAGCCCGCGGCGGTGTAGCCGCACTCGGACGCGGCGGCGGGGAAGGTGGTTCCCAGCGCGGATAGGGCCAGACAGCCTGCGAGGACTCGACGCATCAGATACTCCCGGACATGCGACGCTCCCGTGGGCCGGCCCCTCTGGTGTCCCAGGCGTGGCTCGGGGGAGGTCCGTGGGAGCGGCTTCACCGATGCCTGGGAGGCAGCACGGTAGGCACGGTGTCTCGGCATTCCAGGCCGGACCCGGAGGGCAATGCGACAGGGGACACGTACTCGGTCCCTCGGGGCGGTGTGGACGTTCGATGGTCCACGGAGGCCCCTGCTGGTGAGGACACACGGCAAGCTGGGCGAGGCGCGAGGCTCCACGTCACCCCTCACCCACAAGGGCGAGGTGGTGGGGATGGCGGTCCGCACGCGCAAGGCGGTTCAGCCCGTGTATGTGTCACCGGGTCATCTCATGGACCTGCCCACGGCGGTGGAGCTGGTGCTGCGGGCGAGTCCAAAATACCGCGAGCCGGAGACCACGCGTCAGGCGCACCGGTTGGTGAAGGCGCTCAGGCGCGCTGATGGTGAGGCCGCCGAGCTGGAGTGAGGTGCCCCCGTGGATTTGACCGCGGGCCCGTCCCCCTCTATGTCCGAAGTCCTCATGACGGGGACGTGGTCCGGGCGCCAGGCTGCTCGGGCGGACGTCACCCCGTCCGCCTTCGCGGGAAGCAGTGCCAGGGCGTTGGCACCGTACTCCGAGGGTGGTGAAGCGAGGGCGGGGGTCGCCATTGGGAGTGTCGATGCGAAGGCTGTCGTCACGGTGGAGTGAGCTGGAGTCCCACTACTCCGTGGTGGTGGTGGGGTCGGGCTATGGCGGTGCCATCACCGCCAGCCGGCTCGCGCGAGCAGGTCGCCAGGTGTGCGTCCTGGAGCGGGGACGGGAGCTGCAGCCGGGCGACTACCCACGCACGGAGGCGGACTTCGCCAAGGAGTTCCAGATACACCTCGAAGCCGAGAGCGGCGTCGACCTGGGACGTTCCACGGCCCTCTTCGAGCTGCACCGGGGCGGGGACGTGGCCGTCGTGACAGGCTGTGGCCTGGGCGGCACGTCGCTCATCAACGCGGGTGTCACGCTGCGGCCGGACCCGCGCGTGTTCCAGGACGCGCGCTGGCCGGAGGCACTCCGAGCGGATGTGCCCGGCCGCCTGGAGGACGGGTTCACCTGGGCCGAGCGCATGTTGCGTCCAACGCCCTATCCAGAGTCCTCGCCGCCCCTGGCCTCGTTGGAGGCGATGGAGCGCGCCGCGCGCCACCTGGGTGGCACCTTCCGGCGTCCGCCGCTGGCTGTCTCCTTCGCGGGCGGCGTGAATGAAGCGGGCGTGCGACAGGGGGCCTGCTCGCTGTGCGGTGACTGCCTCACCGGGTGCAATCAGGGCGCGAAGAACTCCGTGTTGATGAACTACCTGCCGGATGCGCACCGCCACGGCGCGAAGCTCTTCACCGAAGTGGGCGTGCGCTACCTGGCGCGTGATGGCGGACGCTGGCGCATCTACTACCGGCCAATGAACAGCGGCCGTGAGCGCTTCGAGGCGCCGGACCTCTGGGTAACGGCGGATACGGTCGTCCTCGCGGCGGGCACCATGGGCACGGCGGAAATCCTGCTGCGCTCCCGAGCGCTAGGGTTGCCGCTGTCGCGAATGCTGGGCCAGCGCTTCAGCGCCAACGGCGATGTGATGGCGTTCGGCTACAACACGGACGTCCCCATCAACGGCGTGGGCCATGGGACGCATCCGGTGGAAGGTCGCGAGCCCGTGGGCCCCACCATCAGCGGCATCATCGATGCGCGTGCGACGTCCCGGCAGGAGGACGGCATGGTCATCGAGAACGGCGCCATGCCGGGTGCGTTCGGAAGGCCGATGCTCGGCCTGCTCGCCGCCGCGGCCGCGGTAGCAGGTGACGACACGGACGAGGGGCTGAGGGACAAGCTGGAGGAGCTCGCGCGCATCGCGGACAGCGCGGTGCGCGGGCCGTACCACGGGGCCATGCGCCACACGCAGACGTTCCTCGTCATGTCCCACGACGCGGGCGCCGGTGAGCTGCGGCTGGAGGGCGACCGGGTGCGGGTGAACTGGCCTGACGTGGGCACGCAGCCGGAGCTGGAGCGCGTGGACCGGCGACTGCGCGAGGCCACGGCGGCCCTGGGGGGGACATTCGTGCGCAACCCGCTGTGGAATCGGCTCACCGGCCATGAGGTCCTCTGCACGCATCCGCTCGGTGGCTGCGTCATGGCCGAGGACGCCAGCGCGGGCGTCGTGGACCACGAGGGCCGTGTCTTCTCCCGTGACGAAGGTACCGAAGTTCACGAGGGGCTCTATGTCAGCGACGGCTCGGTGATTCCGAGGCCGCTGGGAACCAACCCCCTGTTCACCCTCTCGGCGGTGGCCGAGCGCTGTGTCTCACTGATGGCGAAGCGGCACGGGTGGAGCATCGACTACACGCCCGCGACGGAGGAGCTGGACAGCGAGGCGCGGGCGCCGGTGGGTGTGCGCTTCACCGAGACGATGTACGGCTCCATCTCGGGCGCGGTGGCGGAGAACTCGCTCGTCGCGGGAGACCCGAAGCGTATCGATGCGACGCACCTGCGCTTCGTCCTCACGGTGGAGACGCACGACCTGGAGCGCACGCTGGAGGACCCGCTGCACCCCCTGGGACTCTCCGGCGTGGTGGAGGCCTTGTCGTTGTCTCCTCGGCCCCTGACGGTGGAGCGAGGCGAGCTTCACCTGATGACCCGGGAGGCTGCGCGACCGGGCGGGCGGCGGATGCACTACCAGCTTCCCCTGGTGGCCGAGTCGGGCGAGCGCTTCTTCCTCGACGGCTACAAGGACGTCCACGACGATGCGGGCTTCGACCTCTGGGTGGACACCACGCGGCTGCTCGTGTCCGTGCACCGGGGGAGTGACGCCTCGGGGCCCTGCATCGCGCGAGGGCTGCTGCGGTTGAACGCGAAGGACTTCGCGGTGCAGCTCTCCACGCTGCGTGTGCCGAGCGCCCGGGACACCTCGCGTCGGCTGTCGGCGCTGCTGCGCTTCGGGCGGTTCTTCTTCGGCGCGCTCTACGACACGTACGTGCGAAAAGCCGCGTAGCGAGCGGGGAGGCGGTGGCCCGCCTTCCGTGCAGGCCAGGTGGTGCTCCTCCCGAGGGCCATGGGCAACCTGATGCCCACGAAGGCACATCGGGAGGACAGGTCATGGCGGACAAGCGGGAGCAAGAGGGCCGGAAGGCTTCACGAGAAGGCGCGCGCGGTGAGCTGCCCATCGAGGCCCGTCGTGCCCGGCGAAGCGCCGCGCACGCGAGCCAGACCTACCGGGCCTTCATCAAGCACCTGTGCGAGCGCGGTGGCATGTCGCCCGCGGTGGCGGAGCAGGCCGCGGTGTCCGTCCTCTGCGCGGTGGAGCAGCGCATCAACGCCGAAGAGACAGAGGACCTGGAGGCGCAACTCCCCAGCAAGCTGGCGGAGCTGTTGCACCGGTGCGAGCGCCACGAGGACGAGCTACCGGGGGGCTTCGGCCGCGAGGAGCTGCTCAAGCGCGTGGGTGAGGACCTGGCGCTCAACCCGGACGCGGTGGCGCCCGTGGTGCGCGCGGTCCTCAACGCCGTGAGAGATCAGATCAGCGAAGGCGAGGCCGAGGACGTCATGGACCAGCTCCCCGAGGACCTCAAGGAGCTGTGGCGTCGCCCGAGCTGAGCGTCGTGCCTCACGCGCGCGCCATGGGCGAGTGAGTCATGCCCGAGACTTCGCGCAGGGGCTCGGCCCACCAGGGCTCGTCGGAGACCCAGACATCGCGACCCTCGACGCGGGCGACCATGCCGCCAGGGGCCACGACGGAGAAGCGCGGTGCTCGACCGAGCGCCTCCGTCAGCGCCGTCATCGTCGTCTCATCCTCTGTGGAGAAGCCGAGCGGGCCCTCGGGGTGGCTGTGCGCCACTTCCACCAGCTCGTGACGCCAGTACCAGATGGCCTCCCACCGCGTGCGGGAGTCAGGCAGGAGGACGGGGCTGTCGGAGGTCTCGCACCACAGCACCTCCTCGTCTTGACCGATGAGCAGACACACCTCTTGCGAAGACATTGACTCCTCCCTTCCGCACGTCACCCGTGCCGGGTGATGACCAGGACGTCCGTATCGATGGCCTCGCGGATGACCGAGGGCAGGCTCTCCAGCGTCACCTCGCTGTCCGCGCCCGCCAGACACACGCCCGCGTCGATGACCTGGAGCGTGCCTGCGTCGACGACAGAGATGAAGCGCTCCCCCATGAAGGCGAACGTCACCTCGAGTTGATTTCCCGCCATCCGTCGATGGTTCAGCAACCGCGCCCCCGCGCCCTGGAGCGCGACCTCCGCGCGCGAGTGGTCACCCACTGGCGCACCTCGCCCGTGTCGAGCCCCCGCGCCATCGAGGTGTCGACGAGCCCTCTGCGCGAGCTCCACGGCACGCGCCCGCGCTGCCTCCGCTGTCTGCGCCGCCTGCGCCTGCACGCTCGCCGCGAGCAGCCTGGCCGCGTGCGCGCGCCGATGAGCCTCGCGCTCCTCCACCAGGGCCCGCAGACAGGACTCCGCCTCGGCCCGACCCAGCTCGGCCACCCGCAGCACCCGGCCGCGCGTCTCCGCTGGCGCGAAGCGGATGTCCAGAGCGCGCGATGCCGACTCCAGCAGCGCATAGCCATAGGCCGCCCGCAGCGGCGCGCTCACGCCCTTCACGGTGGAGAGCGGCTGGCCCTCCTCCAGGGCACGGCGTGACTGGTCCTCCGCCTCGCCCTCGAAGTCCACGCTGTCGAACAGCAGCGAGCCGTCATGCCAGCGCCGGGCACTCACGGGCGAGAGCACCGCGGGCTCCTCCTCCGGCATCAACTCCAGGGGCTCGGCCACCGCGCCCTCGCGCACCAGTCGCGAGCCCCAGATGTGGCCCCGCACGCGCGGCAGCCTGTCCAGGCCTTCCGGCCCGGCCTGCTCGCGCGCCGTGGCCTCCCGCCCCTCCACCTCGAAGCGCCACCACCCCGGCGTCACGGGGGAGGTGACACGGAGGCGGCGCGAAGCGGTGTCCACGGTGCCGCAGCCCAGATACGGCAGCACCGCCGACTCCACCTTCCCGAGGAACTTCCGGTAGTCCACGCCGCCTCCTTGTCACCACGACTTCGGGTTCACGCCACCTTCAACAGCGGCGTGCGCATCACCCGCTCCACCCAGCCGGACTGGCTGGCACCGGGCTGCGTCGGCGCATCCAGCAGCGCCTTGAGCACCCGGGGGACCTGGTACGGGTCCGCGAACTGGTCCACGTTCACCTCGCTGAAGGGCACCTTCATGAAGCTCGCGCACGTGCGGACCGTGTTGCCACGGGCCCCCGCCACGCTCACCAACAACGCCAGCGCCGCCACTGTGTAGCCGCAGTCGCGGAACGCCCGGGCGAACTGGTCGCCCGCCTCGCCCGCCTCGTCGCCCACCACGATGACCACCAGCTTCGCCCCCTCCGGCACCTTCACGCCGTCGCGGCTCAGTGCATGAACCCCGGCCGCGTGAGTCGTGCCACCCGACGCCTTGAGCCGCTCGAGCATGTGCTGCACCGCCGTGCGGTTGGAGGCCTTCGGCTTGAGGACGGTGCCCATCGTGTCGAACGCCGCGATGTGCAGCTTCTCCATCGGGAAGCCCGCGAGGATGCGCGTCAGCGCCTCCTTCGAGTTCTCGATGGCGCCCTCCATGGAGCCCGACTTGTCGATGAGGAACATCACCCTCACGTCGGTCTCCGCCGTCGCCTCCGCCACCGCCTGTCGTGCCGCGTTGTCGCTCGCCTCCTCCAGCTTCTGGCGCAGCACCTCGCTGCGCACGTTCTTCGCGATGTTCAGCCCACGCTGGTCCGTCGCCGTCTGGACAGCCAGCTCCCAGCGCCCGCGCACGGAGGGCTCCGCCAACAGCCCCAGCTCCTCGAGCGTCGGCGTCATCAGCCGCAAGTCTCGGTCCGACAACGAGGGCAGCAGCGCCGCCATGATGGCCGGAGTCATGCCCAGGTCCCTCGGCAGCCGGCCCACCACCTCCTTGTAGGAGAGGCGCTCCAGCTCGATCCACTCGCAGATCTCCGCCTCCGACAGCCCGTCGAAGCGCTGGCTCTTCACGAGCGTCAGCCCGCTCAGGCCCACCGTGCGGTGCCCGCCCTCGGCCTGCTTCTGCTTCCAGCCGAGCACCTCGAAGAAGCCCTGCGCGCGGGGCTTGTACCCCGCCTTGCGCGCCAGCTTCTTCAGCGTCTCCTTGTAGCCCGCCTTCACCAGGCCCTGGAGCATCGGCAGGTTGGCCTCACGCGCCGCCAGCCACCGGGACGCCACGCGCTTCCAGCGGCCCATGGGCGCCTTGCGGGACGCCGGGTCGCCGAAGCCCGCCTCACGGTTGAGGCGCGCGATGTCCGGCAGCTCGAGCAGCTCCGCCACGCGCAGCACCGCCTTGGGCGTGAGCATGCGCGTGGACTTGCGCTCGTAGTGCAGCACCATGGCCTCGCCAATGGCCCGCCAGTCGTCGTCGTGGAACGCCACCTTCCCGTCCTCGCCGACGACGGGCTGACCCGCGTGCTCCTGCACCAGCATGAGCGCGCACGTGGCCACCTTCAGGTCACGCCAGTCCGTCTGCGTCAGCGCGTACGACGCGAAGTGCGCCATCAGCTCCGAGTTGAGTCGGTGGATGTCCAAGAGCTGTCGGTAGAGCCGCACCGCCGCCGGCACGAAGAGGCCCGGCTTCACGGGCTTGCCGAGCGTGCGCTGCGCCGGAGTGGCGTGCGCCGCGGCCACCCACGTGCCGTTCACGTCCAGCCCCGGCCGGTTGTGCCACAGGTGCGCGGAGCCACTGAGCACCAGGTCCAGCAGGCGCTCGGCGGGGCCACGCTGCGTCTCGGGCAGCAGCGGGGTGTTCTGCGTCGTGGTCGTCATGGGGTGCCACCTTTCGGGACGTGCGGCGGGTCAGGCGCGGGGCGGACCCCAGGCGCCCGAGGGCGTGAGGGGAGTGCACCGCGCGTGGAACGCACGGGGGCCTTTCGTGCTCGAGGCACGGCCACCCGCGCGAAGCTGGGATGAGAGGGAGAAGAAGGGTGCGCCCGAGTGACGAGGCCGGTGTTGCTGGATTGACTGTCCAGTGTTCTGCCAGTTGAACTACGAGGCCTGACGGCCGTCGGCGGGACTCGAACCCGCATCTCTCAGGCGTGTCTGGCTTCGTCGGCCGGGCGCTGAATCGTAGGGGTGCTCAGGAGAAGACGCACACGTCGCCGTGGATGGGGATGCGCGCCACGTCCTTGCCACCCCGGTGGGACTTCCGGGCTGGCACCGAGACGAGCTCCCACGTGGGCAACACCACCGCTGTCAGTGAGCGGCCGTACACGCAGCCGGTGTCGATGCCCACCGCGTGCTCGGTGACGAGCGGCTGGTCGAAGACGGTGTGTCCGAAGATGACCCGCTCCGGACCCTTCCAGTGATGGGTCCAGAACGTCCAGCCCTCCGGCGCCTTGGATGGCCAGTAGCTCTTCTTGCCGGGCGGCTGGATGCACTGCGCGTGGAGCAGGTGGTAGGGGTCCTGCTCCTCGACGGCCAGGTCGGGCAGCATGCCGGCGTGTACGACGATGGCGTTGTGCTCGGGCAGCCGGAGGTAGTGGGGCAGCCCCGCCATCCAGTCGTAGTGCGTGGCGTCGAGGGCCTGGCGCGTCGCCAGGTGGTCGGGCAGCAGGCGGCTGTCCTCGCGGTGGCGCTGCTGGAGGTGCTTCTCCTCGTGGTTGCCGAGGATGGCCTCGTGCCGCATCGCCAGCTCCACGCACTCGCGGGGCTTGGGACCCCGGTCCACCAGGTCCCCAGCGAAGATGACGCGGTCGCTGGACGTGGCCCCGACCTTGGCGAGCAGCTCCAGGGCCTCGTCGTGGCAGCCATGGAGGTCTCCGATGACGATGGTGCGGGGGGACATGACACGGTTCCTTCAAAAGAGAGGGTGAGCGCCCGAGTCGAGAGGCCGGTGGGCTGATTTACGAGGTCAGTGCCGGACCGCCCGGCGTCACCCCACCGGGTGGTGGGGGTGTGGAGTCGAACCACTGCGTGTAGGGCCTCTCGGGCCGGGCGCTCGAAAGCGTTGCGGCCAGGGACGCGACCTTTCCCGGTTCCTGACGCGGAAGATTCCCGCTCCCCGCCCGCATTCCCCGAGGGATATTTTGTCAGGAAATCGGCGCCCCGCGGGTCGGGCCTCCTTGGGTGCTCCGTCTGTCCGGTCGTCCGGGTGGCCGGGGTCCTCTGCTCCACTCGGAGGCTGCCTGCGGATGCCAACGTGGTACCTTGCCGCGCCACATCCCTGTATCCCCATCTCCCGGGGCGGTTCTCCGGGCACAGCCCTCAGGTCCTTCCGGTGTTCGAGCAGCTCACGGATGACGAATTGTTCGCGGAGGTGGTCCGCCGCCGCGCCACGGGCGAGCCCATTGGAGGCCCGCTCGGTACGTTGGTCCAGCGATGGAACCGGCCTGCCCGGTATGTCATCAGCAAGATTCAGGCGAGCTACGGCCGTGGGTCCCCAGCGGACTCGGACGAACTCTTCCAGGACGCGGTCGGCAAGTTCCTCGACCGCGGGTTGGATCAGTTCCGTGGCATCTCCCAGCAGATGCCGGGGCGGAGCGCGTCTCCCAAGACGTTCTTCCTGCGCATCGTCAAGCACGTCGCCATCGACTTCTACCGACGGCACCGCGAGGAGCTCGCGGCGCCTCCGTCGGACCCCGATGACGCGATGGAAGAGTCTCCGTCGGAGCGGGCTCGCGCCGTGGAGCTGGGCCGGAGGACCGAGGAGCGCGCGGACGCCCAGGAGCTGTACTGGGCCGCTTTCGCCCGACTCCAGCAGGAGCACCCCAAGGAAGCCTCGGCGTGGGAGCTGTATCACCACGAGGACGTGGAGGATCACGAGGAATGCGCACGTCGGCTGAACATCACCGTGGTCAACTCCTACAAGCGCGTCAGTCGCGCCCAGGCCTACTTGAAGCTCTACCTGCTGGATCTCCAGCGCGAGTCGCCACAAGGGGAGGAAGCGTGAGCCTCCTTCCCGGACCCACCCCGGGGTATTCAGGAGGAATGAAGTCATGAAGACCGATGCCATGTCTCGCTACGCCACCCGTCGCACCGTTCTCACCGCCGGGTCCACCTCACCAGGAGTCGTCCTCGAAGCCGCTGGGGACTTTTTGAGGAGGGCGACCCGGTTGGGGACGGAAGGTGTGGAGGCCGCCCTTCGCGGCCTCGGTCGACCGGGGGTGGAGAGCTGGCTCCAGGCGCAGAAACCGCAGGCGCTCCAGCCCGTGCTGTTGAGGGCCGCGGAAGAAGCGATGGAAGTGGTGCTGGACGGTGGTGACGAGGCGGAAGTGTGGCGGGCCTCGGCGCTGGAGGGACTTGCCGCTCGCGACAGGGCCGCCTCCGCCGCATTCGCGCTGGCCGCCTGGGAGGCCCTCCATGGTGCCTTGGACGGCGAGGCCGCGCGAAATCGAGACCGCTATCTGGAGTCGCTCGGGAGCCTGGATTCGTCGCTTCTTCCCAGAGCACGTTGGTTCATTCCCCTCAACCCGCAGCGCCGTCAGGAGCTCGAGCTGCTCGACGCCGCGGAGCAGGACAAGGCCTGGTGGTTTACGTCCCGGGCCGGCTGCGATGACCTGGTGGCCACCTGGACGGGCGGGCCCCAAGCACCCACTCCCCACATCCAGGGCTGTGTCGAGTGCCGCGCGGATATCGCGGATGCGGCGCCCGTGGATGCGCCCCCGCGTCGCCACCTCACGCAAGATGACCTCTGGCGCTTCGACATGGGGATGATGTCCGCCGACGAGCGCGAGCGCATGGACGCGCATACGGCCCGCTGTGGCGAGTGCGCCCAGGCTGTGCTGGCCTTGGGCGAGGGCGACGACGCGATTGAAGAGGCCCTGGAGCTGGAGGAGGGTGACGGGACGATGGCCCGCGCCGCGCGCTCTTCGCGCGAGCCGGCGTCGCAGCGTCCCTCCGCGGCGCGCCACCCGGAGCACCGGGAAGTGTTGGAGGAGCGGCGGGAGTTTCGAGTGGTGCTGGTGCGCGAGCGTCAGCGCGTCCGGCTGTTGGTGCAGCCCCTGACGGGCCGGACGGTGACGGCGGCGGTGTTCCTCAGTCCCGGCCGTCCCTCGCTCAAGCCCACGTCCGGGCCCGAGGGCCTGGCGTTCGACCTGTCCACGGCGTCTTCTACTGGCGCGCGCTCCGCCCACCTCACGGTGCAGGCTGGCGGCGAGACGCTGGAGCGGGACTTCGCCTTCTGACTTCGTGGGACGGGGCCCTCGCGGTGAGCGCGGGGCCCCACACTTCCCTGGCTGCTACTGATTCGGAGTGCCGGTGCGCTGCGTGTCGAGCGCCTCCCGGCTGCGCACGGGCGGCTGCGGAATGGGGAAGTTGCGAGCCGGCATGCTGCGGCGGAAGCCGTTGGCCAGGAAGGCCGTGATGAGCTGGGCCGGCGGAGGTCGGGTGCCGAGCGCGGCGCCGCACACGTCGATCTGGTCCATGACGCGCGGCCCATCGCTGACCTGGTAGCGGTTGCAGGTGCTGTCCACCGCGGCGTTCTTGTCCCGCGGCAGCTCGCGCGTCAGCCTGCCCCACTTCATGGTGAGGATGTCAGGGGTGAGCACGATGTTGACGGGCTCCCCACCCCACGTGCCGTCGATGAGCGTGCGCGAGGTGCCGGCCTTCACCTTCAGCTCGATCTGCCGCTGGCCGAAGGTGCCCGTCACCTCGATGCCGTGCTCGTAGATCTCCTCGGACAGGATGCTCACCCAGACGCCATCCGTGCGCCGGGTATACGGCTTGTCCGCCGCGACGCGGCCATGGTTGAACCAGACATCGCCCACGCGGCCCAGGGGAACCTGCTCGTTCTTCGCCACGGGCGCGACTTCGTCCAGCCCGGCGGGGCCGGTGGAGGCCACCAGCGGGCGCCCGGCGAGCAGGTCCGTCACGGCCACCGTGTCGTCCACGATATCGAAGCGCACGCCGTCCAGCCACGCTTGCCCCGTGCCGCTCATGATGAGGCCGGCCATGATGGTGGTGGCCTCCTTGGGGACGTCCAGCACCACCTCGTAGCGCTTGCAGCCACGGGTGCCGACCAGCGCGCGCGACTGCATGTTGTCGAAGGCGAGCGGCTGCTTCGGGTCCGGTCCCTCCACGCGCATCCACAGGCCAGCCCAGCCGTCCACGTCCTTCACGCGCGCGGCGGCGGAGAAGCGCAGCCGCTTGCCGCGGAAGTCCTGCGCGCCGAAGGCCTGCATGAACGTGCCGTAGCCCGCTTCATCGAGCGACAGCGAGCGCAGGTAGGCGCTGCGGGCGCCCTCGCAGGGCGCGCTGTTGTCCACACCCGCCTCGTAGCGCTTGGGCGCGCTCTCCGTGACGTACCAGCCGACTGGCAGCTTCTGGGTGTCGCCCGACGACTGCGCCTGGGCCACCGGAGCGGCCAGGGCGAGCAGCAGGGCGACGAGGTTCTTCCGGAGGTCCATGGCGGGCGTCCTCACAGCGACACGGGCTGGCGCGCGCTCAGCGCGCCTTCGGGGAGGCCGGTGCGGGCCTCGTAGCGGGGGACCTCGGCGGTGCCCCAGGGATTCATGACCAGCAGGCCGCGCTCGGCGGCCTTGCGCGTACAGAAGTCCTGCGTGGCCAGGTCCGGACAGGCGACGACGTTCGTCTTCGTCGGAGAATCACCCTCGTCCAGGTCCACGGCCACCATGGGCGGCCGTGAGTCCAGGCTGTCGGGCAGCGCCGGCTGGGTGGCCTTGTCGCCGGTCAGCAGCACCAGCGTGAGCGAGGCCGCGGCGGCCAGGGCCGCGATGGCCGCGCCCGTCGCGGCGCGCCTTGCGTGCCGCACGAGGGGACGCACGACGCGCTCTTCCCGGGGGAAGGTGCTGGCGGCCTCGGTGAGCTGTTCGGACAGGAAGGCCTCTTCCTGCAGCAGCACGGCGCACGGCTCACACTCCAGGGTGTGGGCCTCCAACGCCGCCGCCTTCTCCGGGGCGAGTGCGCCCAGGATGTATTGCTCCGCGGAGTCGCGGGTCAGGTGGGGCTTAAGCATGGGTCTCCTCCTCGAGCGCGGTCCGCAGCTTCTTGCGGACCTCGCACAGGATCTGCCGCACGCGCTGGACGGAGAGACCGACCTTCGCGGCGACTTCGGCATGGGGTAGCTCCTGGCCGTCACAGGCCAGGAGAAACACGCTCCGCGCGCTCGGCGACACCTGGGCGAGCGCGGCATGGGCGCGAGACAGCTGCTCTTCGGAAAGCAGGCGACGCTCGGCGGATACGGCCGGGTCCACCGGGTGCTGACGCTCGGGCAATTCCTCCACCGCCCCGGAGATGGACTCTCGCCGGACGCGGCGGGCATCGTCCGCGGCCAGGAAGGCCGCCTGGGTGAGGGCGAGGTTGGGCAGGCGCAGCTCCGTCAGCAGCCCTCGCTGCTGTTGTTGGATGAGTCGGGCCCACGTCTCCTGGGCCAGCTCGTGCGCCCGGTCCACCCGGACGCCTCGGGCCAGGAGCGATACCACGACGCGGCGGTGGTGGCGCGCAACCAGTGCGTCCCACGCGCCCCTGTCCCCGGCGAGGGCCTTGCGCGACAGGGACTCCTCGTCCGCCCCGCGCGACGCCTCCATCGGCTCCTCGGCTTCCCTCGGCAGTCGAACCGTCGTCATCCGCAGGCCCTGCACGGCTGCACTCATGCCGTCTTCCCGTCGCTCTGAAGCGTCTCCGGGACGTGGCCGCTCCCCGGTGCCCGGGTAACGTGTGTCCGAGGCGGACATATCGTCGGAAACCGGGAAGATGTGCGGAGGGGTGGTCAAGGGTCAGTTGATGGCGGGGCTTTCCCCAGAAGACCAGGGGAGGTTGGAGAGGCGGACGACGCCTTGGCAGCGCCCACACATCCGGCCCTCTGAGTCGTACACGCGGGCGGTGGCGAAGAGGAGGGTGAGGCCCTGGTTGTCGATTTCGGCTTCCACGCGGATGTGGTCGCCGGTGACGGGCCGCTCGAAGCTCATGGAGAGCTGCACGGTGGCGCAGCGGCGGCTGGGGTCCACCAGCGCGCCGCAGGTGCCGATGGCCAGGTCGAAGAGGGCGGCGAGGATGCCGCCGTTGACGGCGGCGGCGCTGCCCACGCCCCCTCGGTGCTCCGGCCGCAGCTCGGGCAGGGAGACGACGACCTTGCGGCCCTCGGGGAAGGAGACGGCGGCGCCGAAGTGCCGCATCGTGAGGCTCTGGTTGAAGAGTTCCGCGTAGCGGTCCAGCGCGGCCTGGGTGGGGCGCGAAGGAGGACCTGAGGGGGAGTCGGACATGGTGTTTCGCCCTTTATACCCGAGGGCGAAAAGCCAGGGGACCGGCCGGGCGTCCCGGGTTGGTGGAAGGGCGCCCACCGGACGGAGAAAGACGTTAGAAGCACAGCCCCCCTCTTGAGTCCCACCGTGAACGTCCACGAATCCGCCCTCCTCGAAGACCTGAATCCTCCCCAGCGCGAGGCCGTGCTGCACCGCGAGGGCCCGCTCCTCGTCCTGTCGGGCGCCGGCAGCGGCAAGACGCGCGTCATCACCCGTCGGGTGGCGCACCTGGTGAAGGTTCAAGAGGTCTTCCCGTGGCGCATCCTCGCCGTCACCTTCACCAACAAGGCGGCGCGGGAGATGCGCGAGCGCCTGGTGCAGTTGCTGGGGCGTCAGGCGAACGACCTGGTGGTGAGCACCTTCCACTCCGCCGCGGCGATGATTCTGCGGCGTGAGGCGGAGCATGTGGGGCTCACCCGCTCGTTCGTCATCTATGACGACGGGGACCAGCTCAACGTCGTGAAGCGGGCCATGCGGGAGGCGGGGCTGGAGCAGTCCATGCAGCCGCGCGAAATCCTCAGCCGCATCGACCAGGAGAAGAACGCGGCCCGGCTGCCCGAGGACATGGAGGTGGCGCCTGGTGACGAGCGCGGCCAGCTGGTCCACAAGGTGTACCGCGCCTATCAGGACCGCCTGCGCGCGGCCAACGCCGTGGACTTCGGCGACCTGCTGCTCCTCCTGGTGACGCTGTTCCGCAAGCGGCCGGAGGTGCTGGAGAACTACCGGCGCCGCTTCCACCACGTGCTGGTGGACGAGTTCCAGGACACCAACCCGGTGCAGTACGCGCTCCTGCAGCAGCTGGCGCCGCCGCCGTCGGCGAACCTGGTGGTGGTGGGCGACGACGACCAGTCCATCTACCGCTGGCGTGGCGCGGACGTGGACAACATCCTCAACTTCCCTCGCGAGTACCCGGGCGCGAAGGTGGTGAAGCTGGAGCAGAACTACCGCTCGGACCGGAACATCCTGGACGCGGCCTACGAGGTCATCCGGAAGAACACGCGGCGGATGGAGAAGAAGCTGTGGTCGGACCGGCCCGCGGGCCAGACGCTCCAGCTCATGCTGAACCGCGACGAGCGGATGGAAGCGCAGGAGGTGGCGCGGCAAATCCTGGCGCTCCAGCGGGAGGGCTTCATCAAGTACTCCAGCATGGCGGTCTTCTACCGCGTCAATGCGCAGAGCCGAGTGCTGGAAGAGGGACTGCGCCTGGCGCGCGTGCCGTACACGCTGGTGAGCGGACGCAGCTTCTATGACCGCGCGGAAGTGCGGGACGCGTCCGCATACCTGCGGCTGATGGTGAACCCGCGCTCGGACGCGGACCTGCTGCGCATCATCAACACGCCCGCGCGCGGAATCGGCGACACCACGGTGGAGCGGGTGACGGACCACGCCAACACCCAGGGCCAGAGCTTGTTCGAGGTCCTCGCCGAGCCCGAGCGCATCCCCGCGTTGAACAGCACGGCGGTGAAGCGGCTGCGCACGTTCCACGCGCTGCTGAAGTCGCTGAACGCCTACGCGGAGGGAACGACGGACGCGGCGAGCGCCGTGGACGAGATGCTGCGCGAGACGAAGCTGGTGGACACACTCGTCGCGGAGGGCAGCGACGAGGCGACGACGCGCGCGGAGAACCTTCGCGAGTTCCTGGGCGCCGCGCAGGAGTTCGACCTGAACCGCGCGGCCGCCGCTGTGGCCGCCGCGGCCAATCCTCCGCCGGAGGTGCCGCCCGAGGTGGACGCCGCGCCGCTGTCGGCGGACACGCCGCCGCTCCAGGCGTTCCTCGAGCAGATTTCGCTGGTGGGTGACGCGGACGCGGAGGTCGGCGAGGGGCGGGTGGCGCTGATGACGCTGCACGCGGCCAAGGGCCTGGAGTTCGACGCGGTGTTCCTCACGGGCCTGGAGGACGGCGTCTTCCCGCACTCGCGCGCGCTGAAGGGCGAGGACCCGGACAACGGGGAGGAGATGGCCGAGGAACGGCGCCTCTGCTACGTGGGCTTCACGCGTGCGCGCAAGCGGCTCTTCGTGAGCCTGGCGCAGTGCCGCTCGCTGTTCGGCGAGCTGCGCTACAACCAGCCCAGCCGCTTCCTTAGAGACGTGCCGCCCAAGCTGTTCGGCATCAGCGAGCAGGACATCCCGGAGCCGTCTCGGCCCGCGCCCATGGCCCCCCCGCGAAAGCGGACCTGGGACGAGGACGACGGGCCGCGCATCGACCGCTCCTACTCGCAGGCGTCGGACATGGACGCGGTGAGCGGGGACGTGCGCGGCATGCGTGTGCGACACGAGCAGTTCGGCGTGGGCCGCATCGTCGCCACGGATGGCTCGGGGCCGAATGCCAAGGTGACGGTGGAGTTCGGCGGCGCCGTGGGACTCAAGCGCGTCATCGCCCGCTTCCTGATGCCGGGATAGCCAACGTCGCGTCGAGAACCGTCACGGCCCGCGCTCAGGGTTCCGGTGGGCGCAGCTTCCACGACAGCACCCGCCCGTCCTGGCCGAGCACGAACACCTGCTCACCCAGGACCACCGGCCGCGAGCGCAGCGCAGTGTCCGTGCGCAGGGAGAACGCGCGCTCCCACGTGGGCCGCTTCAAGGCCACCAGCCGTCCCTGTCGTCCGTGGGTGGGCACCAGCACCAGGTCGCCAGGGGCTTCCGCCACGCTGGTGGTGAGCACGTCCGGAAGTCCCACCCGCGCCACCTCCTTCCCGTCCTCTGGGGAGAGCGCCACCAGCACCGAGGCGTCCTCCACGCGCGCGCCCACCCACAAGAGGCCCAGGGCCAGGGAGGGTGGGCTGGTGAGGTCCTTCGCGGGGCTCTGCTCCCACAGGGGCGCGCCATCCCGGGCCTTCAGGGCCCAGACGCGCTTGTCTCGCGTGCTGACGAAGAGGACCTCTCCGGAGACCTCCATGCCCAGCACGCCCCGGACCTCCTGCCGCCAGACCCGGGCCCCATCCTCCGAGGACAGGGCCACCAGCCCCACATCCCCGAGCGCCACCACGAGCCGCCCATCCACGAGGACAGGGGAGGGCAGCCCGCGACGGGCGTCCAGGTGGGCTTCCTCTGCCTTGGGTGGGGGCAACCTCCACCGGACCTTCCCGGTGTCCACCGCGTGTGAACGCACCGCGCCATCCGGGGCCACCACGTAGACGGAGGCTCCGTCGGGAGAGGCGACGAGGGGCGTGAGGACCGGGGGCTCTCCGGTGAGTCGCCAGCGCTCCGCCCCATCCGCGAGGGCCAGGCGCACCAGGTCCCCCGCCACGGTCCCGACGATGACGCTGTCTCCGGCCACGACGGGCCGCGTCGCCACTTCCCGTCCGAGCGCCGCCCGCCAGACCACCGCCCCGGTCCGGTCCAGGCGCAGCACGGCGCCGGCCTCGTTGCCGGTGAGGACCCCGTCCGGCAGGGGTGTCAGTCCGGCACGGGAGGATGCATCCGTGGAGTACCGGAAGGCCGTTTCCGCGGGCTCCCGGCACCCCACGGCCATCACCAATGTCAGGGCGAGGGCGGGGGCGAGGTGCCTGCATGGACACGCGCGGGGCGACATGGTTTGGAGGATGGCGTAAGGAAGGAAGTTCGACCATGCCTACGATTCGTGACGACGAGATTCCCAGCGCCACCGGCATCCCTTCTGGAGCCCGGCGGACGGACTTCGTCCCGCCCCCCACGCTGGCGGTGACCGAAGAGCTGCTGCACGCCTTGCCCAAGACGGACCTGCATTGCCACCTGGATGGCTCGATGCGGGTGAAGACCATCCTCGAGCTCGCCGAGCAGCAGAAGGTCAAGCTGCCCTCGGACACCGTGGACGGACTGGCCAAGGCCATCCACATGGGTGAGGTCTGCGAGAGCCTGGAGGAGTACCTCGTCGCGTTCGACGTGACGCTCTCCGTGCTCCAGACGGCGGAAGCCCTCTACCGCGCGGCGTACGAGCTGGCGGTGGACGCCGCGGCGGAGAACGTGCGGTGGCTGGAGGTGCGCTACTCGCCCGCGCTGCACCTGCAGAAGGGCCTGAAGATGACCACCGTCATCGACTCGGTGCTCGAGGGCCTCCGGGTGGCCAAGCGCGAGACGGGCATCAAGTGCGGCGTCATCGTGTGCGGCATCCGCCACATCAATCCGCAGACGTCCATGCGGCTGGCGGAGCTGTCGGTGGCCTACAAGAACCGGGGCGTCATCGGCTTCGACCTCGCGGGCGCCGAGGCGAGCTTCCCGGCCAAGGACCACAAGGATGCCTTCCAGCTCATCCTGAAGAACAACGTCAACTGCACCGCCCACGCCGGCGAGGCGTATGGCCCCGAGTCCATCTCCCAGGCCATCCACAACCTGGGCTCGCACCGCATCGGCCACGGCACGCGGCTGCGCGAGGACGGGGACCTGCTCAACTACGTCAACGACCACCGGATTCCGCTGGAGGTCTGTCCCACGTCGAACGTGCAGACGGGCGCGGTGTCGAGCCTCTCCGCCCACCCGCTGAAGTTCTACTTCGACTACGGCCTGCGGGTGACCATCAACACCGACAACCGCCTCATCACCGACACCACGGTGACGAAGGAGCTGTGGGTGGCCCACAAGGAACTCGGCCTGTCGCTGGATGACCTGGCCACCATCATCGTCTCCGGCTTCAAGAGCGCCTTCCTCCCGTTCCGCGAGAAGCAGGACATGCTGCGGCTGGTGAACGAGGAAATCGCCACCACGCTGGCCGCCTTCGACAAGAAGCGGCATGTGCCCGTGAAGCAGCCCGCGTGATGACGTAGCCTCCGGTGCGTGCGCGGCGTCATCGGCCACGCACCGGTGTCCATACCGGAGGCTCTCACGGGCCTCCGGTGCCGTGGACCGCGAAGGAGGCGCACGTGGACCTGGAGCTGGGTGGCAAGGTGGTGTTGGTGACGGGCGGCTCGGATGGGCTGGGGGCGGCGGTGGCCCGACGGCTCGTTCGGGAAGGGGCCAAGGTTGCCCTGTGTGCCCGGGGCACGGAGCGGCTGGAGGCCACGGCCGCCGCTCTGCGCGCGGAGGGCGGTGACGTCCTCGCGGTGCAGGCGGACGTTTCCAAGGCGTGGGAGGTCGAGCACTTCGTGGACGCGGCCCATGCGCGGTGGGGGCGGGTGGACGCGCTGGTGAACAACGCCGGCACCGCCGCGGCCCGGCCGTTCGCCTCGGTGACGGACGCGGAGTGGGAAACCGACCTCCAGCTCAAGCTGTTCGCGGCGGTGCGCGCATCTCGACACGTGCTGCCGCACCTGAGCGAGGCGGGCGGCGGGTCCATCGTCAACGTGCTGTCGATTGGCGCGAAGATGCCGGGGGCCCAGTCGACGCCGTCCTCGGTTTCACGCGCGGCGGGAATGGCGCTGACGAAGGCGCTGTCGAAGGAACTCGGGGCGAAGAACATCCGCGTGAATGCCGTGCTCGTGGGCATCATCGAGAGCGGCCAGTGGGTGCGTCGGGCGCAGGAGCTGGGCAAGCCGGTGGAGTCGTTCCAGGCGGAGATGGCGCGCAACGCGGGCATCCCCCTGGGACGGATGGGGCGCCCGGAGGAGTTCGCGGACGTCGTCGCCTTCCTGCTGTCACCTCGAGGTGGCTACATCAGCGGCACGGCCATCAACGTCGATGGCGGCTTGTCCGGGGCGGTGTAGGCCCCGGCGTGTCGAAGCGAGAGGGGCGCGCCGCTCGTGACGGCGCGTCCGTGAAGAAGGCCGTGTCAGGCCCCAGCACCTCTGGCGTCGTTGCGCGGTGAGGATGGCTTTCGAGCCGTCCGGCGACCGCGGCTGCTGACCCAAGGTCCACCATCTCTCTTCGCCACGTCTCCCCGAGCCGCTCGTCCGCGAGCACCGGGGCATTCCCTGAGTTGGGTCATGCAGCCGAAACTGAATCGGCTCCTGCGGGCGCTTGCCCGCGAGGGGCTCGAGGTGACCTATGACGGTCACCTCTACACCGTGCGCCTCCACGGTGACGCGAACGCGCCACCCGCCGAGGTGCTTCTTCCCCCGGACCTGCCCGTCGAGGGCAAGGCCTTCCAACAGCTCGCACAGCTCGCCGCCCTGAAGCACCCGGGCGGTGGCGAGGTGCTGCGCGTGCGCGCCACCCCTGACTTTCACCCGGGAGACTCCGGCGTGGCCATCGGCTCGGTGCTGCACACGCGGGGGCTCGTCGTCCCTGGCGCCGTGGGCACCGACATCAACTGCGGCATGCGCTTGCACGTCGCGGACCTCTCCGTGGAGGACTTCCTGGCGCGACGTGACGACTTCGTCGAGCGCATGAAGGGCCATTACTTCTTCGGCACGAGGGACGTGGCGATGTCCTCGCGAGCGTCCACGGCCCTGCTGCGCGACGGCATCCCAGGCTGGCTCCTGGAGACGCTGGACGCGCCGCTGGGCTGCGCGAAAACAGCGGACCTGGGGCAGCTCGACGCGGAGGTGGGCCGCATCCACCTGGGCGGCGCGCTGCGCGGCAACCCGAGCTGGGCACCGGACGCCCTCACCCGCGAGGGCGTGGTGCGCGACGCGGGCCTGGGCACCATTGGCGGAGGCAACCACTTCGTCGAGGTGCAGCGCGTGGAGGCTGTCGAGGACCGGGCGCGCGCCTGGGAGTGGGGCGTCCGCGAAGGGCAGCTGGCGTTCATGATTCACACCGGCAGCCGCGACGTGGGCAAACACGTCGGGGTGGCCTGGCGTGAGCGCACCCGCAAGGCCTGGCCCCAGGGGGCTCCCTTCCCGGAGAGCGGCATCCTCCCGCTGGCGGACGAGGCGCTCGTCGCCGGCTACCTGGAGGCCGAGGCCACCGCCGCCAACTACGCCTTCCTCAACCGCCTGCTGCTCGCGGAGCTGTTGCGACAGACGCTGCGCGAGCTGTTCGGCGACGTGGAGGCCCCGCTCGTCTACGACGTGCCGCACAACCTCACCCTCCCGTACGAGGGGGGCTGGTTGGCGCGCAAGGGGGCCTGCCCCGCGGGCGCCGAGCAGCCCGTCATCATCCCCGGCTCCATGGGCGCCACGTCCTTCCTCATGGTGGGGTGCGGCGACGCGCGGGCGCTGGAGTCCGCGTCCCATGGGGCGGGGCGGGCGCGCTCGCGCTTCTCCCTGTCACGGGGTGGGGCGGACCAGAGCGAGGCGGCGCTGGGGCTGAAGGGCGTGGACTGCATCACCCTGCGCTCGGAGCGGCGCGTGGAGGAGGCCCCCGCCGCCTACAAGCCCATCCGTCCGGTGGTGGATTCGCAGGTGAAGGCCGGCATCGTCCGCGAAGTGGCGCGCCTGGCGCCGCTGCTCACCTTCAAGGCGTGAGCCTGTCGACGACTGGGGGACGGTGCGGCGCCATTTCTCTTGGTGCCCGCCCCGTCTCCTGGTTGGAATACGCGCCGTCCTGGGCCGTGGGCCCACGCACCCTTCACGTGTCACGGGAGCTGGAAACATGGAGAACACATACGGAGCCCCCACGGGAGATGGCTTCCCTGGCGCGAACCCGAAGGAGGCCGTGTCCCTGCCGGCCATCCTCCTGATGGTCACCTCCGCGGTGACGTTCCTGTGGGCCCTCACGAACGTGGCGTCGCCCGTGGGTCCGGAGCAGCTGGAGCAGATCTACAACGACCCGAACCTGGCGCGGTACCGGGACGCGCTGGACCAGAACAGGGAAACCATCGAGTGGTTCGTCTCGGTGGGCGGCCGGCTGGTGATGTTCGGCCCGGTCCTCCTCCTCAATGCGCTGACCTTCTTCGGCGCGCTGAAGATGCGGCAGCTCCAGAGTCGCGGACTGGCCATGGCGGGTGCCATCGCGTCGCTCGTGCCATGCTGTGGCACCTGTGGCTGTCTGGCGCTGCCCATCGGCATCTGGGCGCTGGTGGTGCTGGCCAAGCCCGAGGTGAAGGCCGCCTTCAGGTAGACGTCATCGCTCCGGAGCTCGGCTCGCGCCGCGAGGCGACCACTGGCTTGCGTTTCTGCATCCGCACGCAAGCCAGCTGCACCCGTTGCGTCAGCGGCCGCCTGGCCGGGTGCAGCGACACGTAGCCCCGGTGCCGGTAGAAGTCCTCCGCGTTGAGGCTGGCATCCAGGCCCAACAGCGGCGTGCCGCCACCCCAGGCCACCGACTCCAGCGCGGCGAGCAGGCGGGAGCCGACGCCGTGGCCCACCTCGTCCGGCACCACGTAGAGGGCCTCCAGCTCTCCAGCGCGGCAGTCGAGCTGGCCGAAGCCCACCAGGCGCCGGCCTCGCTCCGCCACCAGCACCGTGCGAGGCCGGTCCGGCCGGAGATAGCCCTCCGGCCGGAGCAGGCTCACCCAGGTGTTCAGCTCATCGGGGGCATAGACACCCTGGCACAGCGTCTCCACCGCCTCGGTGTGGACACGCCACAGCGCGCGACGGTCCGAGTCGCACGCTGGCCGCAGGTGAAGTCCCCCCGATGAGACCATGACCGCCTCACACCACTTTCATGCCCTTGGGAATCACAACGACTCCGTCCGGCGTGACGTGGAAGCGCCGTTTGTCCTCCACCGGGTCGTAGCCAATGGTCGTCCCCGGCGGAATCTCCACGTTCTTGTCGATGATGGCCTTCCGGATGCGGCTGCGGCGGCCGATGGTGACGTTCTCGAAGAGGATGGACGCCTCCACTTCCGAGTACGAGTTGACGCGCACCTTCGGGGACAGCACGGAGCGGTTCACGTGGCCGCCGGAGATGATGCAGCCCTCCGCCACCAGCGAGTCCGTGGCGTGGCCCACCCGCTCGTTGTCCGCGTCCGCGAAGACGAACTTGGCTGGCGGGTAGTTGTTGGACTGCGTGTGGATGGGCCAGCGGTCGTTGTACAGGTTGAAGATGGGGTCCACCTCCACCAGCTCCATGTTGGACTGGTAGTAGATGTCGATGTTCCCCACGTCCCTCCAGTAGCCGCGCTCCTTGCCCTCCTGCCCGGCAATCTCGTTCTGGGCGAAGTCGTACACGTACACCGGCGACGTCTTGTACAGCTGGCTGATGATGGACTTGCCGAAGTCGTGAGCGCTCGTCTCGTTGGCCGCGTCGCGCACCACCTCCTGCACCAGCACCTCGGTGGTGAAGAGGTAGTTGCCCATGGAGGCCAGGCACATCTTCGGGTTGCCCGGCATGGGCGGCGGGTCCTTGGGCTTCTCCAGGAACGCACGCATGCGCCCGTCGGGACCCACGTCGATGATGCCGAAATCGCGCCCCTGCTCAATCGGGACGGGGATGGCCGCCACGGTGCACGCGGCCCGCTTGGACACGTGGAAGTCGAGCATCTGCCGCGTGTCCATGCGGTACACGTGGTCCGCGCCGAAGACGAAGATGAAGTCGGGCTCCTCGTCGGTGATGATGTTGAGGTTCTGGTAGATGGCGTCGACGCTGCCTTTGTACCAGTCCACGCCGGTGCGCATCTGCGCTGGCACTGCCTCCACGTAGTGTCCCAGGAAGGCCGACATCCGCCAGGCGCGGGACAGGTGGTTGTTGAGCGAGTCGCTCTTGTATTGGGTCAGCACCTTGACCCGGTAGACCCCCGAGTTGGTGAAGTTGGAGAGGGCGAAATCGATGATGCGGTAGCGTCCCCCGAAAGGGACGGCGGGCTTGGCCCGCTCACGGGTGAGGGGCTCGAGGCGCGTACCCGCGCCGCCCGCCAGAATCATCGCCAGGACTTTGGACATAGTTGGCCCGGACGTTAGTCCGCCCCCCTCGGGCGACAAGGCCGCCGAGGCCTGCTCGGTTGCCTTCGTTGAGTGCCCAACCGCCCGGCCACGTCCTTCTCACCGGGCAGGACTCCCCAGATGTGGGACATGGTCGCCGTCCGGCCGCTCCCGAGAGCGCCAGGAAGCACGGTTCCCGCTGGGGTTACTTGGCTTCCGAAAAGGGGGTCGTGTTAGTCTTGGCGGCGATGTCAGGCGACGAAACGCGCGTCACCAAGATTTCCTCCCTGGATCTGCGCTCCGAGCGCAGCGCCGAGTGCTGCCTCGTCCAGATTCACGGCCCGGAGCTCGGCAAGAAGTACCTTGTCGACTCCGAGCTGACCATTGGCCGGGAAGAGGGCAACCACATCGTGGTGGACCTCGACAATGTCTCCCGTCGGCACGCCCGCGTGAAGAGCATGGGCGGCAAGATGATGGTGGAGGACCTGGGCTCCACCAACGGCACCTACCTGAACGACCTGGAAGTGCTCCAGGCCCAGTTGCTGCGCAACGGCGACCTCATCAAGGTGGGGGGCTCCATCTTCAAGTTCCTCAATGGCGACAACATTGAGTCGCAGTACCACGAGACCATCTACACGCTGACCATCGCGGACGGCCTCACCGGCGTGAACAACAAGCGCTTCTTCCTGGAGTACCTCGAGCGGGAGATGGGCCGCTCCAGCAGGTACCAGCGCACGTTGTCGCTGATGATTTTCGACATCGACCACTTCAAGCAGATCAACGACGTCCACGGGCATCTGGCCGGGGACTACGTGCTGCGGGAGCTGGCTCAGTCCGTCAAGCGGCTGGTGCGCCGTGAGCAGTGCTTCGCGCGCTACGGCGGCGAGGAGTTCGCCGTGGTCATGCCCGAGGACGGGCCGGACAAGGCGCGCCTGTTCGCGGAGAAGATTCGCAAGCTCATCGCGGAGAAGGCCTTCGTCTACGACGAGAAGGAGATTCCCGTGACCATCTCCATCGGCGTGGCGGAGATGACAGCCGACATGGCGGAGCCCACCCACTTCATCAAGGTGGCGGACGCCAACCTGTACAAGGCCAAGAAGACGGGCCGAAATCGGGTGGTGGGCTAGTCATGGCGCAGGGCGAGCAGGGGCCGTCCATGCTGGCGCGGCTGGTGCTCGTGCTGCTCGGGCTGGGCTTCCTGGGCGCCGCGTGGGTGTGGAGCCACCGCTCCGAGCCCTGGGCGGGGCAGATGGTGGACCGCGCCCGCGAGACGGTGGAGCGGTAGGTCCGCCAGAAGCTCCGCTCGTCCCCGATTTCCCGCTGACCGCGCTTCGCCCTGGACGCTGTCCGAGGCTGGGAGTGTGCCCGGGCTCGCCGTCACGGCGTGCTCGGAGGTGTCCGGGTTTCGCCAAGGCCCCGTCAGAAGCATGAGAGGGTGATGCCATGACGAAGTCCGAGGATGCCGTGGGTGGAGCGCCTCCCCTGGCGGGACGCAGGGAGTGGATTGGGCTGGTGGTGCTCGCGCTCCCCACGCTGCTCATCTCGGTGGACGTCAGCGTGCTCTACCTGGCGCTGCCGCACCTGAGCGCGGAGCTGGGGGCGAGCAGCGTCCAGCAGCTGTGGATCATGGACATCTACGGCTTCATGCTCTCCGGCCTGCTCGTGACGATGGGCACGCTGGGGGATCGCATCGGCCGGCGCAAGCTGCTGCTGATAGGCGCGTCGGCCTTCTGTCTCGCCTCGGTGGCGGCGGCGTACTCCCGCACCCCGGAGATGCTCATCGCCTCGCGGGCCGCGCTGGGCATGGCCGGCGCGACGCTGATGCCCTCCACGCTGGCGCTCATCAGCAACATGTTCCAGGTGCCGAGGCAGCGCTCGCTGGCCATTGCTGTATGGCTCAACTGCTTCCTCCTGGGCATGGTCATCGCGCCGCTGCTAGGTGGGCTGCTGCTGCAGCACTTCTGGTGGGGCGCCGCGTTCTTGATGGGCGTCCCGGTGATGGGGGTGTTGCTGGTGGCGGCGCCGCTGTTGCTCCCCGAGTACAAGGACCCCTCGGGAGGTCGCGTGGAGCTGACCAGCGTGGCGTTGTCCCTGGCCGCGATTCTCCCCACCGTCTACGGCCTCAAGCAGTTGGCCCGGTATGGCTGGCATCCGCTGCCCGCCGCCGTGCTGCTGGGAGGACTCGCCCTGGGCGTGGTGTTCGTCCGGCGGCAGGGGAGGCTGGAGCATCCCCTGTTGGACCCCCGGCTGTTCGCGAACCGTGCGTTCAGCGCCACCCTGGTCATCATGCTGTTCATGGCCGTCTGCTCGGGCGGGATGGCCTTGCTCGTCCCCATGTACTTCCAACTGGTGGCGGGCCTGTCGCCCCTGGATGCCGGGCTGCGGATGGTGCCGCAGATGGTGGGGATGATGGCGGGCTCGCTCCTGGGGCCCTTCATCATCCGGAAGATGCGCCCGGGCTTCGTCATGGCGGCGGGGCTGATGTTGTCGAGCCTGGGCTATGTCGTGATGACCCAGGCGGACAGTGTGAGTGGAGGCCTGTTGCTGGTCGTCGGCACTGTCATGGCGGCCATCGGCTTCGCGCCCATGGCCGTCCTGGGCACGGACCTGGTGGTGGGCTCGGCGCCCCCGGAGAAGGCCGGCTCCGCGGCCTCGACTTCGGAGACCGCCAATGAGCTGGGCTTCGCCCTGGGCGTCGCGCTGATGGGCAGCCTGGGCACCTTCATCTACCGGAAGCGGATGGACACATTGGTGATGCCCGACGTCCCGGTGGAGGTCGCCGACCGTGTCCGCGAGAGCCTCATCGGCGCGGCGGCCGTGGCGCCCTCGCTACCGACCTCGCTCCAGGCGTCCCTGCTGGTGCCCGCGCGGGAGTCCTTCACCCTGGGCCTCAACACCGCCGCGGCGATTGGAGCCGTGGTGTTCCTGGCGCTCTCGGTCCTCGCGGCCGTGACGCTGCGGAACGTTCGTCCGGGGCACCACACCGGAGACGGGTGACGCGCCGCCCGTCGTGGGGCGGCGCTCATCACCGTGCGCGAAAGCTCAGGTGCCTTCGCGCAGGTCGCCGAGCCGGCCCTTGGTGCCGGGCAGGCTCCCGGGCGGCAGCTTCGCGTAGATGTGCTTCACGGTGTCGACGAGCGTCTCCTGCACGTCGCGCGCGTTGAAGCCGAGCTCCGCCTGGGCCTTGGCGGCATCCAGCCAGAAGTAGTGCTCGCCAATCTCCACTTCCTGCGGATCCAACGGCGCGGGCGTGCCGCGCAGCTTCGCCCAGCGCTCCAGCAACTGGCCGCCCAGGATGTTCACCTGCGAGGGCAGCCGCAGCCGGGGCGCGGGCACGCCGGTGAGGCGCTCCAGCCGCTGGAAGAACTCCCGGGTCGTCATGTTCACGCCCATCAGGTGGCGGCCGTACAGCTCGCCCCGGGTGAGCGCCTGGAGGAACGCCTCCGCGGCGTCGCGCACGTCCACGAAGGAGATGCCGCCACCCGGCATCGCCGGAATCTCCCGGTTGATGAACTTCACCACCGTCCACGTCGACGACAGCCGGTCATCCCCAGGCCCCATCAACAGGCTGGGGTTGAGCACCACGAGCGGAATGGCGTGCTTGCGGCAGTACTCCAGCGCCAGCTTCTCTTCGTAGATTTTCGAGATGTAGTACGGCCACCGCGCTACCACGGTAATCGGGTAGTCAGCGGACTCGTCGAAGACCGCCTCCTCCTTTGACACCGCCGTGGTGCCCGACGTCGACGCGAGGACGACGCGCTTGACGCCCGCCTCGCGCACGTCGCGCAGCAGCTCGCGCGTGCTGTCCACGTGCAGCTCGAACATCTTCCGCGCGTCCTTCGGCTGGAAGGAGACGAGCCCGGCGAGGTGATAGACGCCCTCCACGCCGTCCAGCGCGCGGCGCACCGCGTCCCGGTCCTTCAAGTCGCCCTGGACGTACTCCGTGCTCGCATACGCCGGCCCCGTCGGACGCGAGCGTCCGATGAGGCGCACCGTGTGGCCCGCCGCCACCAGCTTGGGCACCAGATGCGTGCCCAGGAACCCCGTGCCTCCGGTTACGAGCAGCTTCACGAGTGCTTCCCTCCCGAAGGCAGCGCGGGCAGGACGTCCACGTCCGTCGAGGGCGGTCCGCCCAGGTTGAGGACGCGTCCGTCACGCAGCTCGCGCACCGCGTCCTCGGCGATGCGGGTGGCGTAGCGGTAGCTCTCCGAGCGCGCCATGCCCTGCGTGCGCGCGCGCAGCGCCTCGTGTCCCAACGCGGGGCCGATGCTCACCTTGAGGTCCTTCGACTTGGGGAAGACGCTGCCCTTGGGCAGCGCGTCGAAGGCGCCGTGGATGTAGAGCGGCAGCACGTCCACCCGGTACGTCAGCGCCAGATAGCCCAGCGTGGACTTGAACTCCTGCAGCTCTCCGGTGGGCGAGCGCGTGCCCTCCGGGAAGATGAGGACGTTGAAGCCCTGGCGCAGCGCCTCGCCCGCCTGACGCAGCGACTGGCGCAGCGAGCCGTGCCGTTCGATGGGGACCAGGTTGGTGAAGTTCTCGAACCACGCGCGCTTGAGCGGCGTGTCGAAGAAGTAGTCGCGCGCGGCCAGCGAGACGAGCTGGTCTCCCTGCTCCTGCAGCACCACGCGCACCAGGCCCGCGTCCAGGTGGCTGGCGTGGTTGGCGATGACCAGGAAGTTGCGGTTCATCGGGATGAAGGAGCGGCCCGTCACCTTCACGTCGAAGACGCCGCCGTAGAGGACCTTCTGCCCGAAGGACAGCAGCTGCCGGCCCACGTCCGCGACGACGTCCGGCACCGGAATCTCCACCTCCTCCGCCTTCGCGTTCTCCTTGGAGATCTCCTTCGCCCGCGTCTCCGCCGACGGCCGGCGACCCGACGCAATCACCACCTTGCGCAGGTCCTCCACCGTCTGCACCTGCGTCAAATCCTCGATGGCCGGCAGCGGCACGCCCGCGCCTTCCAGCGCGGAGGACAGCTCCGTGAGCATCAGCGAGTCGAAGCCCAAGTCACCCGTGAGGTGCGTCTCCGGACGCACGTCGGAGAGCGGCTTGTGGCAGACCTCGGCGATGAGCGGGTAGAGCCACTCGGAAGCGCCGCCGGTGCCCGCCACCGTGGCGGCGACCTTCTCGCGCGCCTTGGTGGCGCTGGCCGCCACGCGCTCCAGCCGCTGCAGCTCCTCCACCACCTGCTTGCGCTTCACCTTGCGCGTGGAGGTGCGCGGCAGCTCACCATCCCAGAAGCGCAGCACCTTCATGCGCCGGTAGAAGGGCATGGCCGCGCCCACCTTGCGGAAGTGCTCCTCCAGCTCGCGGCGCACCTCCTCGCGGGGACGGTCGCCGTAGTCCGGCACGCACAGACACGCCACCTTCTCGCCACCCGCGTCGTCCGTCAGGCCGACGATGGACAGCTCCTTGACGTGCGGGTGCTCCTGGTACAGCTCCTCCAGTTCGTCCGGGTAGATGTTCTTCCCGTTGTGGTCGATGATGACGTCCTTGGCTCGACCCACCAGGTACAGCCGACCTTCCGCGTCCACGCGGCCCAGGTCGCCGGTGTGCAGCCAGCCTTCCTTCAGCACCGCCTCCGTCGCCTCGCGGTCCCCGAAGTAGCCCGCCATGACGTTGGGGCCCTTGGCCAGCACCTCTCCAATGCCGTCGTTGTCCGGCTGGAGGATGCGCACCTCGATGCCGGTGAGCGGCTTGCCCACCGAGCCGGGCGTGCGCTTGTTGCCAGGCGACGCGACGGCGAGCACCGGCGCGGCCTCCGTCAAGCCGTAGCCCTCCGTGATGTTGAAGCCCAGCTCGTGGAAGGCCTTGTGCACTTCCTCGGGCAGCGCCGAGCCACCCGACACCAGCACCTTGATGCGTCCGCCGAACTTGCGGTGCACGGGCCAGAACAGCAGCTTGCCCAGGTTGACGTTGGCGCGGTTCCGCAGCTCGCCGTGCGTGGCCATCATCGCCTTGATGGCCTGCTCCACCAGCGGCGGACGGCTGGCGAACTCCTGCGTCATCTTCCGGTGCAAGAGCTGCCACAGCGCCGGCACGCCAATCATCGCGGTGATGCGGCCCGTCTCGAAGACCTCGCCCAGCCGGTCCGACGTCAGCTCGTCGATGTACGTGATTTCCGCGCCACGCGAGAACGGCGTGAGGAAGCCCGCCGAGAACTCGAACGTGTGATGCAGCGGCAGCACGGACAACACGCCGTCGCCCACGCCCACGTTGAACACACCCGCCAGCTTCGCCACCAGCGAGGAGAAGTTGCGGTGGGTGAGCATCACGCCCTTGGGCGTGCCCGTCGTGCCCGACGTGAAGATGAGGCTCGCCAGGTCATCCGCCGACGCCGACTTGCGCACCGGCCCGATTCGGTCCGCCGGGTACGCCGGGTCGCCCGTCATCGCCTCCGCGAGGCTGGCGATGATGACGTTGTCACCCAGCGCGCCGAACAGGCCGGAGAAGTCTCGCGACGCGTCCTCGGACATCAGGCAGACCTTCGCCTCCGCCCGCTTCGCGATGTTGATGACCTCCGCCTCGCTCAGGCCCGGGTCCACCGGCACCATCGTCGCGCCCGCGCGCAGGATGCCGAAGAAGCACGTGCCCCACTCGGGCCGGTTCTCCGACACCAGCAGCACCCGGTCTCCCTGCTTCACGCCCGAGCGCACCAGGAAGCTGCCCACGCGCGCCGCGTAGCGGTGCACCTCGCCGAAGGTGAAGCGCTCCTCCTTCTCGCCCGCCACCATCCGGAAGGCCACCCGGTGCCGGTACGCATGCACCGTCGCCTCGAACAGCTCCAGCAAGTCGCGGTGCGCGGGGATGACGGTGCGCTTCTCGCGCTCCTCCTCCAGGCCGGGGAACACCCACTTCTCCAGGCCCGGCAGGTGCGTCTCCATGAAGTACGCGCGCCAGTCGATGTGCTCCGGGTCCCACGGAATCTTCAGCCGGTCTGAGTGCACCATGCGCGTGTAGACGGAGCGCGTGTTGTCACAGCGGAAGACGTACCGGTTCTCGTAGAGGAAGGGGAGGAACAGGTCCGTCATCGCGATGAGGCCCGCGTTGCTCGTCTCCACCTCTTCGAGCGAGACCTTGGCCTTGTCCAACATCGCCTGCACGGCCGGCGCGCCCCATGCGGGCCGCACCTCGTCGATGGCCTTCCTCAGGAATTTGGCGCCCCGGACGAGCATGGGCGCGCTCATCCACTCGAACTCGAGCTTGCTGACCGGCTGCGGCTCCAGCCGCGAGCGCAGCGAGTTGAGCACCTTGTTGCCCGACTCCTTGTTCCGGTAGTAGCGCCGCCGGTACAGGCCCACCAGCTCCACGGAGCGGCTGGCGTAGAACGGATTCACGTCGCCCGAGGCGAGCTGGTAGACGCGCCGCTCCTCCACGTCGATGGACTGCGCGGTGATGCCAATCGTCGCGCCCGCCACCTGGTCCACCGGGATGATGTCCAGGATGGTGTTCTCGCCCGCGGGGATGCCACCAGGGCCCTTGATGCCGGCGAAGGCCAGCGGGGCGGACGTGGTGAAGCCCTCGTTCCAACCCGGGAAGGGGAAGTGGCGCGCGCTCTCCACAATCGAGGGCCGCACAATCGCGTAGCGCAGCCCCGGCGTGCCGGCGATGACCTGCTCGCCCAGGGACTTCGTGTACGTGTACGTGTTGGGCCAGCCCCAGTGCGCCGCGCGCTCCATGCCCGCGCGCACCAGCTCGCCGCTCAGCCACAGCTTGCGCTCACGGCCCACTGCCAGCCGCATCGTCTTCTCGTCGTTGACGTCGCGGCCTTCCTCGGCCAGTCGGTCCAGCGCCTTCTTGCGGAAGGTGGACGTCAGCGCCCGGTCATCGGCCTGCTCGCGCAGCCGCGCTACGATTCGCTCCGCGTCCTTCAGCTCCTGCTCCAGGCTGAAGTCGCGCCCGTCCAGCTCGTCCTTCTTCGGGAAGTAGCCGCGGACCTCCTCGTCCTCGAACACGAGCCCGCTGCGGTTGCCCGCGACGAAGGACGTGGACATGTGGATGAGGGGCACCGCCCAGCGCAGCGCCAGCTCCACCGCGTACTTCACGCCGTGGGTGTTGACGTTGAGGCCGACCTCCAGCGACGGGTTGAAGGACACCAGGCCCGCGCAGTTGACGAAGGCGTGCACCTTGCCCGTCAGCTCCGCCACCTGAGCCTCTTCCAGGCCCAACCACGGGTCGGTGATGTCGCCGTCGAGGACGTGGCACTTCTTGCGCAGGAACTCGAGCGCGCCCTCTTCCCCGTACGTGTCGCGCAGGGGCTGGAAGGGCTCGCTGGTGGCGACCTTGTCGAAGAAGCGACGCTCGGCGGAGGCCGCGCTGCCCTTGCGGACGAGCACGTACACGCGCTCCAGCTCCTGCCCGTAGCGGTGCAGCA
Organism: Corallococcus terminator; assembly: GCF_049194865.1. Taxonomy (GTDB): domain Bacteria; phylum Myxococcota; class Myxococcia; order Myxococcales; family Myxococcaceae; genus Myxococcus; species Myxococcus terminator_A. The sequence continues at coordinate 406,228 of NZ_JBLZWL010000002.1, forward strand.
GCATGGACAGCGTCACCTTGCCCACGAAGCCCGTGGCGCCCGCGAACAACAGGCGCTTGCCGGTGAAGACCTGGGAGACGTTCAGCTCGGGTTGCGGTGACATGTCCGGCCTCACTTCACGTCCACCATCACCGTGGGGGCGATGCGCAGCAGGCTGATGGTGGCCGAGCGGCCCATGAAGCCGCGCGCTTCCTCGATGGCCTCGGTGAGCGTGTCGGTCCGGTCCCAGCCGAGCAGCGCGGGGACGTGGTTGTTCTCCGCGCCCGCGACGATGACCTTGCCCACGTGCTGGCGACCGTTCTCGCCCCAGTACCACATGTAGAAGGGGTGCACGCCGTGGTAGGCGTTGTTCTTCCGGTACAGGTGCACGTAGCTGGGGTTCTCCGCGAACTCCTTCTCGTACTTGTGCTCCAGCTTCATGGAGTCACGCGTCTCGGGAAGCAGCCGGTGGAAGAACTCGATGTAGCTGGGGTGGTGCTCCGGGTCGAACTCGTCGTAGGCCGGGTGCAGCAGGATGAGCACGCCGCCCTTCTTCACCAGCGGCACGCCGCGGTTCAGGTTGAAGAAGTAGCCCAGCCCCATCACCTGCACGAGCAGCGGGTTGAGGATGGAGTTGACGCTGTACGGAGAGACGAAGGGGATGGGGAAGATGACGATGTCGCTCTGCCCCTCCACCGGCACCACGTACTGCTTCCAACTGGTCTCCAGCGTCTTGGCGTGCGCGGGCTCGGTGGCCCCGGCGTACACGCCCGTGACGTCGTAGGGCGCCGGAATCGCGTTGAGGATCTTGCGGGCCGCCGCGCGGGGCATCTTGGACAACGCGTAGCGCATGGCCTGGAACTTCAGCCGGTCGCCCTCGGTGTAGTCCTCCTCGCGCTTGGCGAGGAAGTCCGTGGGCGCGCCGAACATGCGGTTGTTCAGCGTGGTCTCGATGTGGAAGACCTTCAGGTGCTTGTCGATGTTGCGGCCGATGCGCTCGTTGCTGCGGTACAGCGCGCTCGCCTTCGGCTCCATGTAGCTTTCCGAAGCGCGGATGGTCTTCGGATTGTGGTGGTGGCGCAGCGACGCGTAGTTGGACACGCCGGTGCCCATGGACTTGTGCCCGCCATTCATGGGCACGAAGTTCACGTTCACGTAGATGATGAGGTCGCTCTCCGCGACGCGGCGGTTCACGGAGACTTCCTCGCCGTGGGACGTGCGCTCCAGCGCGACGATGCCGTCCGGGTCCTCCGCGTCGTGGTTGTAGTAGCGGTCCGGATAGAAGGCGTCGTAGATCTTCTCGCCCACCATCCGCTTCATCTCGCCTTCCGTCATGCGACGGTGCAGCGCGTTGGCGATGACCAGGTGGACGTCATCCACGCCGCTGTCGGCGGCCAGCTCCAGCACCACCTCCAGGATGGACTGGCGCACGTCCGGCGTCACCATGGGCGGCAGGGGCACGCTGATGTCGTCGATGACGCACGTCAGCCGCATGCCCGGCTTGAGCAGCGCGTGCAGCGGGTCCATGCCATCCGGGTTGTTGATGGCCCAGCGGATGGCGGCCTTGACGTTGGGCACACCCGCCATGGGCGGGCGGGGGAAGATGACCCGGGTACCCACGGGCAAATCTTCCTGGAGGAAGCCTTCACCGTAGAAGAGGGCGCGCGGGGGGCTGCCCTTCTCGGTGATGACGACCTGGCTTTCCTCGTCGTACAGCTTCTGGAGCGTCTTGAACGGGCGCATGGCGGGCAAGGGGACTACTTGAGATCGAGGATGGGCCAGTTGTAGGCGCGCGCGATGGAGCGCAGCCGCAGGTCCGGGTTCACCGCGGTGGGACGGCCCACCACCGCGAGCATGGCGTAGTCGGAGGCGCTGTCGGAGTAGCCGTGGCACTTGTCCAGCGTCAGGCCCTCCTTGGCGCAGTAGGCACGGATGGAGTTGGCCTTGTTGGCGCCTTCGATGATGGGCGGAATCACCTTGCCGGTGGCCTTGCCGCCCACGAACTGCATCTTGTTGGCGATCAGGTCATCGGCGCCCAGGTGCCGGGCGAGCGGACGCATGGTGAAGTCCAGCGCGCCCGTCACCAGCACGACCTTGCACCCGCTGCGGCGGGCCTGGTCGATGAGGTCCTGGGACTGCTCGAAGAGCGCCGGCTGCAGCACGTCCTCGAACATGTCCTCCGCGATGGTGACGAGGCGGTCCTCGGTCAACCCCGCGTAATAACGGTAGAAGAACTCGTTGAACGTCTTGCGGTCCAGCGAGTCCATGAGCCCGAAGAGGGGCACGCTGAGGGCGGTGCTCAAGGTCCGTCCCGCGATGCCCGACACGGAGCCCCGGTTCATCGCGTAGTACGCGTAGACGTGGACGACGTTCGTCTTCACGAGCGTCCCGTCGACATCGAAAAAGGCGGCTTTCGAGGGCATGTGGCAGCGGGCTTCCTGACACTCCAAGGGGGGTGAGGTCAACGACGCTGGGACGGGGGAAAGCTCCCCCACCCCTGCTAGCATGGCTAGAGCCAGCCTTGCTCGCGGTACCACTCGGCGCTGCGGCGGATGGAGTCCTGCAAATCCCGCCGAGGGTGAAACCCCAGGAGGCGCTCGGCCTTCGCGCTGGAACAGGTCCAGGCGGGCGCGAGCAGCTGTCGGGCCAGCTTCCGGTTCAAGGGGAGCTTCTTGCCCGTCACCCGCGACACGCTGTCCGCCGCCGAGGCCAGCGTGCTCAGCACCCAGGGGCTCATGCGCACCGTGCGGGGCTGCAGTCCCAGCGCCTTCGCCCCCAGGTCCTGCACCGCTTCCAGGGACAAGGGCCCGCCCGGGCCCGCGCAGAAGAAGGCCTCGCCCACCGCGCTCGGGTGCTCGGCCTGGAGAATCAGCGCGTCCACCACGTCCTCCACGTCCACCATGGTGAGGGGCCGGGGGCCGCCCACCAGCTCCAGGCGGATGCCCTTCTTCACCAGCTTGAAGAAGGTGAGGTTCTCCCTGTCGCCGGGGCCGAGGATGCGCGGCGGACGCGACACCGTCACCGGCAGCCGGTCTCCATAGGAGAAGGCGATGCGCTCCGCCTCCGCCTTGCTCTCGCCGTACCACTCGTGCGGATGGAAGGCGTCCTCCTCGACGTGCGGGCGGGTGGGGGAGGACGGCCCCATGGCCGCCAGCGAGCCGACCAGGACCAGGCGCGGACGATGTCCCGCGGCCACCATGGCGTCGCACAACAGGCGCGTGCCCTCCGCGTTGACGCGCAGGAAGTCCTCGCGTGTCGCGCCGCGGCGAACGCCGGCGAGGTGGAAGACGACGTCCTGACCCTCCACGGCGGGGCGCAGCGAGGCCGCGTCCGTCACGTCCCCCTCCACGCGCGTATAGGAGATGCCGGCCAGTCCCGAGGCGTCTCCCCGAGGGCGCAAGAGGCACGTCACGGTGTCGCCGCGCGCCGCGAGGGCACGGGCCAACCAGATTCCAAGGAAGCCACCGGCTCCGGTGATGAGGGCTCGCATGGGTCGTTTCATCCGAAAAAGTACACCTCGTCCGCAAGCGGAATCCCACGTGCCCTGTCGCGAATCTCGCGAGGGCGGACATCGCGCGAGGCCGGCTTCTCGGGACGGGATGCGCCACGAGTGAGGGGGTGTCCGAGCGGGAATCGTGCTGCGGAGCCTGTTTCTCGGGCATGAAACGCGTTGCGTAGGGCGTTTCTAGAGGGAAAAACGCAGGAGAGGGCTGTTTTTCGGGCTTGGGCGTGCTACCTACGGCCCACCGGCACTGGCTTAGAATCAAGCGAGGCCGCACAACGTCCCCTTCGGAGGGGAGGAGACTCAAGACGAATGGCCGCCAAGAAAGCTGCTGTGAAGAAGGCTCCCGCCGCCGCCAAGAAGGCCCCTGCTGCCGCGAAGCGTAAGCCCAATGCGTCGTTCATGAAGGAGATGACTCCTTCCGCCGCCCTGGCTGAGATTGTCGGCACCAAGCCGCTGCCGCGCACCGAGGTTGTCAAGAAGCTCTGGGCCTACATCAAGAAGAACAACCTCCAGGATGCGAAGAACAAGCGGCAGATCAACGCCGACGACAAGCTCAAGCCCATCTTCGGCGGCAAGAAGAACGTCACCATGTTCGAGATGACCTCGCTGGTGAACAAGCAGCTGAGCTGACGCCGTCGCCGGGACTCCCCGGCAGTTGCATCCCCGAGGGCTCTCCGGAAGTTTCGGCGAGCCCTCTGCTTTTTGGTGCGCGCGCGGGTGCGGCGCGCACGTCAATCCGGCCCCTTGGAGCGTTGGATAGAGGGCGGAAGTCGCACCCCGTGCTGGCGTCCCAAGCGCTGGCGCCCTACCTCTCGTCCCCATGCTGCTCGACGGACTGGAAGAAGAGGGAACCGCTCCCACGGGGGCGTCGGGTGCCACCCTGAGCGCGGAGGCACTGGCGGAGGGGCTGTTCTCCCGCGTGAAGCAGGAGCTGGGCGCGCGTCCCCGGACTCCGCTGTCCACCTACCGGGTGCAGATGCACCGCGGGTTCACCTTTCAGCAAGCGCGCGAGGTGGTGCCCTTCCTGGCCCGCCTGGGCGTGAGCGACTTCTATGCCTCGCCTTATTTGAAGGCGACGCCGGGCAGCACCCACGGCTACGACTGCGTGGACCACACGCAGCTCAACCCGGAGGTGGGCTCGCCCGAGGACCACGCGGCCCTGTGCGCGACCTTGCGCGAGCACGGCCTGGGGCAGGTGCTGGACGTGGTGCCCAACCACATGGGCATCGAGCGCGACAACCGCTTGTGGATCGACGTGCTGGAGAACGGGCCCTCGTCCGTCTACGCCAAGTACTTCGACATCGACTGGTCGCCGGTGAAGGACGAGCTGCGCGACAAGGTGCTGCTGCCGATTCTGGGCGACCAGTACGGCGTCGTCCTGGAGCGCGGCGAGCTGAAGCTGTCCTTCCGCGAGGGAGCCTTCTTCCTCCACTACTACGACCACCTGCTGCCGGTGGCGCCCCGTCAGTACGGCCGCATCCTCCGCCACGGCCTGGAGCGACTGGAGGCAAAGCTGGGCACCGAGGCCCCGCCCATGGTGGAGCTGCTCTCCATCCTCACCGCGATAGAGCACCTGCCGCTGCGCACGGAAGTCGAGCGCGCCCGGGTCATCGAGCGGCACCGCGAGAAGGAGGTCATCAAGCGCCGTCTGGCCGCGGTGGCACAGGCCAGCGAGGACGTCTTGGCGTACATCCAGGACAACATCCGCGTCTTCAACGGGGAGCCGGGCAACCCTCGCTCGTTCGACCTGCTGGACGCGGTGCTGTCCTCGTGCAGCTTCCGCCTGGCGCACTGGCGGGTGGCGGGCGAGGAGATCAACTACCGGCGCTTCTTCGACATCAACGGGCTGGCGGCCATCCGCGTGGAGGACCCGGAGGTCTTCCAGGAGGCGCACGCGCTCATCTTCCGCTGGCTGCGCGAGGGCTGCGTCACCGGGCTGCGCATCGACCATCCGGACGGCCTGTTCGACCCCACCGCGTACTTCCTCGACTTGCAGGAGCGCTACTTCGTGGAGCGCGCGCACGCGCTGTTCCTCCAGGAGCAGGCCGGCGACGACGCGCGCTGGCCGGGCGTGGAGGCCGCGCTGCGTGAGCGCTGGCGCGCGGAGGTGACGGAGAACCCGGCGAGCCCGCTGCGCAAGGCGCTGTACGTGGTGGTGGAGAAAATCCAGGGGGGCCGCGAGCGGATTCCCGAGGCGTGGGCGGTGCACGGCACCACCGGCTATCGCTTCGCCAACGCGGTGAGCGGCCTCTTCGTGCACCCGGCGGCGGAGACGCACCTGACGGAGACGTACGAGCGGCTCACCGGGGAGCGAGGCGACTTCGCGGAGCTCGTCTACCAGAAGAAGCTCCTCATCATGCGCGTGTCCATGGCCAGCGAAATCAACGTGCTGGCCCATGAGCTCAACCGCATCTCCGAGATGAGTCGCCGCACCCGCGACTTCACGCTCAACTCGCTGCGGCGCGCGCTGGTGGAGTTCGTCGCGCTGTTCCCCGTGTACCGCACGTACGTGGACGGCTGGCGCCCGGGGCTGGACGCGCGCGACGTGCAGTACGTGGAGTGGACGATTCAGCGCGCCAAGGAGCGCAACGCCACCACCAACGCCTCCATCTTCGACTTCCTGCGCGACATCCTCCTGGGCCGCTACCCGGAGCAGTCCGACGAGCGCGAGCGCGCCGTCATGCTCCGCTTCGCGATGAAGCTCCAGCAGGTGACGGGCCCGGTCATGGCCAAGGGCCTGGAGGACACCGTCTTCTACATCTACAACCGGCTGGTCAGCCTCAACGAGGTGGGCGGCGAGCCGGAGCGCTTCGGGGTGCGCGCCAACACCTTCCACCTGCGCAACCAGGAGCGCGCGGAGCACTGGCCCGCCAGCCAGCTCACCTCCAGCACGCACGACACCAAGCGCAGCGAGGACGTGCGCGCCCGCATCAACGTGTTGACGGAGGTGCCCGAGGACTGGCGCAAGCTGGCTCGGCGGTGGATGCGCCTCACCGAGAAGTTCGTGACGCCGCTGCCCAGCGGCCCCGCGCCCAGCCCCAACGACGTCTACCTCTTCCTCCAGACAGTGGTGGGCGCCTGGCCCATGGGCGAGTCCCAGTCCCAGGAGGTCCTCGCGGACTTCCACCGCCGGGTGCGCGAGTACATGGCCAAGGCCATCAAGGAGGCCAAGGTCCGCACCTCGTGGACCAACCCGGACAGCGCCTATGACGACGCGATGGCCCGCTTCGTGGACACGTGCTTCGACCCGGACAAGGGCGCCACGTTCCTGGAGGAGGTGCGCGACTTCAAGCGGCGCATCGAGCGCGCCGGACAGCACAACGCGCTGGGACAGCTGCTCTTGAAGCTGGCCTCGCCCGGCGTGGTGGACACCTACCAGGGCTGCGAGCTGTGGGACTTGTCGCTCGTGGACCCGGACAACCGCCGGCCGGTGGACTTCGCCGCGCGCTCGCGGATGCTGGACGCGCTGGACGCGCAGGCGAAGGAGGACCGGGCGGGGCTGTGCGCGCGACTGGTGGATCACCTGGACGACGGCCAGGCGAAGCTCTTCCTGCTGTCGCGGGTGCTGCGGCTGCGGCAGCGGCACGCGGAGCTGTTCCGGAGCGGCGGCTACAAGGCGCTGGACTTGTCAGGGCCTCGGGCGCAGGCGGCGGTGGCCTTCGTGCGCGAGCAGGAGGACTCCGTCATCCTGGTGTGCGCGCCGCGCTACATCCTGTCCGCGCTGGAGGCCCCCGAGGGGCTGGCCGGTGCGTATGAGAACACGTTCCTCGACCTTCCGGAGGCATATGCGGGCATGATGTTCCGCGATGTCTTCACCGGGCGACAGGTGCGGCCCGAGCGTGGGTCGGGTGGCGTGGTGCTGCCTCTCGCGCCGCTCCTGTCGGGGTTCCCGGTGGTGCTGCTGGAGAGGAGCATTGGATGAGGAGGGCCGAGGTGCTTCCAGGGAAGCCGTTTCCCCTGGGCGCCACGTACGACGGGCATGGGGTCAACTTCGCGGTCTTCAGTGAGCATGCGAAGAAGGTGGAGGTCTGTCTCTACGACGCGGACGAGCCGTCGAAGGAGACGCGCCGCTTCCCGCTGCTGGAGCACACGCACCAGGTCTGGCACGGCTATGTGCCGGACCTGACGCCGGGGACGCTCTACGGCCTCCGGGTCCATGGACCGTTCGAGCCCAAGAAGGGCCAGCGCTTCAACCCGCACAAGCTGCTGGTGGACCCGTATGCCCGCGCCATCCATGGCCGCGTGGACTACAAGGCCCCCATCTACGGCCACGTGTCCGGAGGCAAGGACGAGGACCTGGTCCAGGACAAGCGGGACGACGCCGCGGCCGTGCCCAAGGCCGTGGTGCTCCAGGACTCCTTCGACTGGGAAGGCGACGCGCTGCCTCGCGTGCCCTGGCACCAGACGGTCATCTACGAGCTGCACGTCAAGGGCTTCACCCAGCTGCACCCGCGCGTGCCGGAGGAAATCCGGGGCACCTATGCGGGGCTGGGCCACCCGGCCGTGATTGAACACCTGAAGAAGGTGGGCGTCACCGCGGTGGAGCTCCTGCCCATCCACCACATCGTCGACGAGCCCTTCCTCGCGGAGCGGGGGCTGACGAACTACTGGGGCTACAGCACGCTGGGCTACTTCGCGCCGGACTCGCGCTACAGCGCCGCAGGCTCCCGAGGCGGACAGGTGGACGAGTTCAAGGCCATGGTGAAGGCGCTCCACCGCGCCGGCATCGAGGTCATCCTCGACGTCGTCTACAACCACACCTGCGAAGGCAACCACCTGGGCCCCACGCTGTCCTTCAAGGGCGTGGACAACGAGGCGTACTACCGCCTCACGGAGAAGGACCCGCGCTACTACCTGGACGTCACCGGGACCGGCAACTCGTGGAACGCCACGCACCCGTACGCGCTGAAGCTCGTCGCCGACTCGCTCCGCTATTGGGTGGAGGAGATGCACGTGGACGGCTTCCGCTTCGACCTGGCCACCACGCTGGGCCGCGACAGGCACGGCTACGACACGCGCGCGGCCTTCTTCCAGATTCTCCACCAGGACCCGGTGCTCAGTCAGGTGAAGCTCATCTCCGAGCCCTGGGACGTGGGCGACTTCGGCTACCAGGTGGGCAACTTCCCGGTGCTGTGGAGCGAGTGGAACGGCAAGTACCGCGACACCATCCGCCGCTACTGGAAGGGTGATGATCGGCAGGCGGCCGAGATTGGATATCGGCTCACCGGCAGCTCGGACCTGTATGCGCTGTCAGGCCGCAAGCCCGCCGCGAGCATCAACTTCGTCACCGCGCACGACGGCTTCACGCTGCACGACCTCGTCACCTACAACGACAAGCACAACGAGGCCAACGGCGAGGAGAACCGCGACGGCGGCAACGACAACCACTCCTGGAACTGCGGGGTGGAGGGCGAGACGGCGGACGCGAAGATCAACGCCCTGCGCGAGCAGCAGAAGCGCAACTTCCTGGCCACGCTCTTCCTGTCCCAGGGCGTGCCCATGCTGGTGGCCGGCGACGAGATGGGCCGGACGCAGAAGGGCAACAACAACGCCTACTGCCAGGACAACGCCCTGTCGTGGGTGGACTGGGAGCTGAACGACACGCAGCGCGCCCTCCTGGAGTTCACCAGCCGCCTCACCCGCCTGCGCCGCGAGCAGCCCGTGCTGCGCAAGCGCCGCTTCTTCCGCGGCGCGCACATGTGGGACAGCGAGCTGAAGGACCTCGCGTGGTTCCGGCCCGACGGCAAGGAGATGAAGAAGGACGACTGGGAGAAGCCCTACGTCCGCTCGCTCGCCTTCCTTCTGGGCGGTGACGCCATCGCCGCGCCGGATGACGAGGGCAACCGGATTGTCGGTGACACCGTGCTCGTCCTGATGAACGCCCACCACGAGCCCATCTCCTTCCTGCTGCCGGCCCTGGAGTGGGGCGCGGACTGGGAGCAGGTGGTGGACACCGCCATGGCGGGGGAGTCGCTGCACACACACACGCCCGCGGGCGGCAAGGTGCAGGTGGCGGGGCGCTCGCTGATGGTGCTGCGCCGACCCGCTACTGAGTAGCGCGGTGGCCGGGCCCCTGAAGCCCTTGGGGGCCCTGGTTATACGGAAGAGTCGACGCCCGGGCGCGCCGCCGCTAGGGTGCGCCGGCTGTTTCTGAAACAGGATTCACACGTGAATACGCAAGTCGCGCTTTGGGTGGGCTTCAACCTCTTCGTCCTGGCGATGCTCGCCGTGGACCTTGGTCTGTTCCACCGCAAGGACCACGCGGTGACGCCCAAGGAAGCGGGCATCTGGACGGTGGTGTGGATTTCCATCAGCCTCGCGTTCTGTGCGGGCATCTGGCACTTCTCCGGGCCCACCCCGGCGCTCCAGTGGCTGACGGCGTATGTCGTGGAGTACTCGCTCTCCGTCGACAACCTGTTCGTCTTCCTGATGGTGTTCAGCTACTTCCGGGTGGCGGCGGAGCACCAGCACCGGGTGCTGTTCTGGGGCATCCTCGGCGCGTTCGTCATGCGCGCGGTGCTCATCATCGCCGGCGCGGCCCTGGTGCAGCGCTTCCACTGGCTCATCTACCTGTTCGGCGCGTTCCTCGTCTTCACCGCGGTGAAGATGCTCGTCTCCAAGGACGAGGAGATGGACCCGGAGCAGAAGGGCATCGTCAAGCTGGCGCGGCGGGTGCTGCCGGTGGCGCGCCTGGGCGAGGGCAGCCGCTTCTTCGTCACCGAGGATGGCCGCCGCAAGGTGACGCCGCTGTTCATCGTCCTGCTGGTGGTGGAGGCCACCGACCTGCTCTTCGCCCTGGACTCCATCCCCGCGGTGCTGGGCATCAGCCAGGACGCCTTCATCATCTACACGTCCAACGTGTGCGCGATTCTGGGCCTGCGCTCGCTGTTCTTCGTGGTGGCCAGCCTGATGGACAAGTTCCACTTCCTGAAGCTGGGGCTGAGCGGAATCCTGGGCTTCGTGGGCGTGAAGATGCTGATTACGTACTTCAACATCCACCTCCCCATCGTCCTGTCGCTGGGTGTGATTGGCGGAATCCTGCTGGCCGCCATCGTCGCGTCGCTCATCTGGCCCAAGAGCCCGGAGCCCGGTCATGACCGGGAGAGCGCGAAAACCTGAACCCAGACGGGTGGCCCTCCGGGGTTTTGCTTGCAACCCGGGGGGCTTGCCTTCAAATGTGGAGGCATGTCTTCCAGCGCCACCACTGATGGCATCCGCATCACCGTGAAGCCGGCCTACTGGCCGGAGCGAAGCTCGCCCGACTCGGGGCAGTACGCCTTCATGTACACGGTGGAAATCGTCAACGAGAGCGAGGCGCCCGCACAGCTCAAGTCGCGGCACTGGCTCATCACCGATGCCGCCGGGAAGGTGGAGGAAGTGAAGGGGGAGGGCGTGGTCGGCCGCCAGCCCCGCGTGGCCCCGGGTGAGCGATTCGAGTACACGAGCTGGGCGATGCTGCGCACGCCGTTCGGCACCATGCGGGGCAGCTATGAGATGGAGCGGCCGGACGGCTCGCACTTCGAGGCGCGCATCGCGGAGTTCGCGCTCACCCTCCCCAACGCCCTTCACTGATGACGACTCCGGAACCGAAGCGGGGGCTGCTCCTCATCAACCTGGGCACGCCGGACGCGCCCGAGTCCGGGCCGGTGCGGCGCTACCTGCGTGAGTTCCTGAGTGACCCCCGCGTGGTGGACCTCCACCCGGTGGGGCGCTGGATGTTGCTCAACCTCTTCATCCTCCCGACGCGGCCCGCGAAGAGCGCGGAGGCGTACCGCAAGGTGTGGATGAAGGAGGGCTCGCCCCTCCTGGTGTACAGCCGGGAGCTGGAGGCGGCGGTGCGCGAGAAGCTGGCGGGTGAGTACGACGTGGCGCTCGCCATGCGCTACGGCCGCCCGTCCATCCCCGACACCGTGGCGCAGATGCGAGCGCGCGGCGTGACGGACTTCACCGTGCTGCCGCTGTACCCGCAGGAGGCCACGTCGTCCTCGGCCTCGTCGCTGGCCCGGGTGTACGAGGTGATGACGGAGGGCTGGGACGTGCCCAACGTGCGCGCGGTGCCGGCGTTCCACGGGCACCCATCCTTCCTGGACGCGTTCACCGCGGTGGCCCGGCCGGTGATTTCCGAGGCGCGCGCGGACCACGTCCTGTTCAGCTTCCACGGCGTGCCGGAGCGGCACGTGCGCAAGACGGACACGTCGGGCCAGCACTGCTTTGCTTCAGCGGGTTGCTGTGACGCGCTCACGGACGCCAACCGTCACTGCTACCGGGCCCAGTGCTTCGCCACGGCGCGCGGGCTGGCCCAGCGGCTGGGGCTGGCCGCGAGCGGGTGGAGCGTGTCCTTCCAGTCCAGACTCGGGCGCACGCCGTGGGTGAAGCCCTACACGGACCTGGTGCTGCCGGAGCTGGCGAAGCAGGGCGTGAAGCGGCTGGCGGTGATGTGCCCGTCGTTCGTCGCCGACTGCCTGGAGACGCTGGAGGAAGTGGGGCTGCGCGCCCGCGAGCAGTTCGTCGAGGCGGGGGGCGAGTCGTTGATGCTCGTCCCCTCGCTGAACGCCCACCCGACCTGGGTGGACGCCGTGGTGCGGATGGTGCGCGAGTCCGACGGCGCGCCTACTGCTGAGGCTTCGCCGTGGGCTGGGGCGCGGCCGGAGGGGGCGCCGACTCCAGCGCGGTGAGCTTCAGCTTCACCGTGCCCGGCGGTACCTGGAGCGCGGTGGGTGGCACGGTGCCCTTCGTGGAGGAGGTGATGCTGCCCTCCCACGAGCGCCACTTGCCGGCCTTCACCAGGAACTCGCCACGGCCGACGATGCGCACCTCGGCGCTGGCGTCCGACGCGGGCGGCGGGGCCTCCGAGTCGCCTTCTTCCGACGGGTCGCTGGCTTGCGCGGGCACGGCGGGCGGCGGGCGGCGGGTGGCCACCTTGCCGGCGAGCTGGTCCAGCAGGTCGTACTCCAGCGTGGCCACCTGCTCGCCACCGTCCTCCGGGGTGAGCGCGGTGAGCTTCACGCGGTTGCGGCGCTCCGTCTTGGTGACGGCGAACGCGGGGCCCAGGGCGTCGTGCGTGAGCAGCTCCGTGCCCAGCGCCCAGGTGTCGTTGGGGCCCACGGCCGCCAGGGGCAGCTCCAGCACCAGCGAGGCCGTGTTGCGGGTGATGCCCTGGAGGCCGTCGAGCACGAAGCCGCGCTCGCTCACGGTGCCGGTGTCCTCGGCGGCGCTGTTGCCCTCGGGGATGACGCGCAGCCGGAAGTCACCGGAGTCGCCGCGCTCCAGCACGTAGGTGAGGGCGCTGGGGAACGTGGGGGTGGCGGTGGCGGCGCGCTCGGGCTTCGGCGCTTCCTTCTCCTTGCCCTTCTTGCCCTTGGCGGGCTTCTCCTCCGCCACCTCCTCGACGGTGGTGGGCGCGGCGCCCGTGCGGTCCAGCGTGAGGCGGTAGGCGACGGGCGCGCCCGAGGGCAGCTTCCAGCGCAGCACCACCTTGGACTTGTCCACCACGGGGGCGGCGGGCTTGTCGGCCGCCTCCTCCTTGGGCGTGTCCTTCATGCCCGGAGGCCGAGCAATGGGCTCGAGCTGCCCTCGGGGCTCTTCCTTGCAGGCGAACAAAGACAGGGCGACGACCAGGCCGAACAGGCTTCGCATCACGCGGGGACGCTCCTCTGGGAGGACTGCGGGATACCGGAGCCCAGCAGGCCTTTTCAAGTCGTCACCCGGCCGCGTCCGTCGAATGCGGCGCTTGTTTCCTCGCGAGGCTTGCTTGACGGGCCCGACGAAGTCGGGGTTGCGCCGTCCATGCCAATTCCTTGCTGCTCCAACTCCCTGCCGCAGGGGGTGTGGCTGGCTGCGTCAACTCGCGGGGCGGGGCCCCGGCTGGGTGTCGCGACGGCGTGCTCGGCGCCGTCGCGTCCGGGCGTCACTGGGGTGCGTGCGCGACGTAGAGGTCGACCTGCTCCTTCACGCGCCCGGCGAAGTCTGGGTTGACGCGCTCGAGGATGCTCCACTCCAGCTCCAGGAGCCTGCGGAGGTTGGGACGGGCGGAGCGCGTCTGCAGGGAGGGCTCCGTTCCCATCAGGACGGCGGGCGTGGTGTTGGGGGTGTCGTCCACGTTGCCGTAGCCCGTGTGGACCAGGCCAGGAAGGGCCTGGGTGCGGGCGAAGGTCGTGGCGGCCATCTCATACGCGCGCACGGAGAAGCGGCCATCGGCGCGGACGCGGCCCTCGACATAAAGGCGGGACCAGCGGGTGCCGAGGTCGAAGCTGCCCGTCACCTTCCAGGGCGTCTGGAGGAAGTAGGGGTCGGTGCTGGGCAGCAAATCGTAGCCACGGTCCGCGAGTACCAGCTCGGCGGCCTTCATGACCTGCATGGCGGGCAGGTCGTAGACGACGAGGCTGCTGGTCCGCTCCAGCAGCACCTTCTGGGGGCTGGCGCACCCCGCGAAGCACAGCGCCGCCACGACGCTCGTCATTGCCGCGAGCCACTGCTTCCGCACCATCATCGTCGCCTCGTCCGCTGGAGTGGGCCACGCGACGCGGGAGGGCCGTGCGCGCGGTGCGGTGACGACAACGCGGGTTGTTTCAACGCATATCGCGCGAGGCGGGCACTCGTTGCCGCGCGAGGGTTTGTCGCGCGAGGGACTCGCGAGGGCCGGGCAATCGGAGGTGGAGCCTCGGCCTTCTCGCCGCTCAGGCGTGAGGGTCGCGCGGCGCGGCGGCGCGGGAGAGTCGGTCTCGCACCGCGATGCCCAGACCGCTGGCGGCGGGGAGACAGGCGACGAGCACGTCATGTCCGCGCTCGTCCGCTTCGCGCAGCCTCGCGTAGAGCACGCGTGCGGCTCCGGCCGGGTCCTCCGGCACGTCGAAGCGAGGCACGTCCGGTGGCAGCTCCAGGCTCTCCGGCCCCAGCACGCCCACGCGCAGGCCCTGCTCGCGGAGTGCTCTCACGCGCGCGGCGGCCTCGCGCGGCTCCGCCAGCACCACGCCCGCGCGCGGCGCGTAGTGCGATGCGAGCGAGCCCGACACACGGACCTTGGAGGCGACGCGCACGGGTACCGGATGCCCCAGCACGCGCTCGATGTCTTCTGCGGACAGGCCTCCTGGCCGGAGGATGGCGGGGGCGCCCGTGCTCAAGTCGACGATGGTGGACTCCACGCCCACGGTGCTCGGTCCTCCGTCCAACACCAGGTCCACGTCCGTGCCCAGGTCCGCGCGCACGTGCTCCGCCGTGGTAGGGCTCACGCGGCCGAAGCGGTTGGCGCTCGGCGCGGCCACGCCTCCACCCAGGGCCTTCAACACGGCGAGCGCCACCGGATGTCCCGGCACGCGCAGCGCCACCGTGTCCTGGCCTCCCGTCACGGCGTCCGTGGCCCTGGGCGTGCGCGGCAGCACGAGCGTGAGCGGTCCGGGCCAGAAGGCCTCGGCGAGGCGGTGCGCGGCGTCGGGGATGTCCCGGGCCCAGGAGGACAGGTGCTCGGCGCCAGACAGGTGGACGATGAGCGGGTGGGTGGCGGGGCGGCCCTTGATGGCGAAGACCCGGCGCACCGCCAGCTCGTCCTCGGCGTTGGCCGCGAGGCCGTACACCGTCTCTGTCGGCAGGGCGATGACACCGCCGTGCCGCAGCAATTCCACCGCGCGCTCGACGAGCTCCGGATTTAGCATGCGTGGCGCACTGTCGCGCCGGGAGGCAGCATGGGCAAGTCGCACGTCTTCGATGCGCGCAGTCGGATGCCAGTCTCAGCCTCCGAGTTGTTCGCGTGGCATGCCCGGGAAGGAGCGCTCGCACGGCTGACGCCCCCTTGGGAGCGGATGGAGCTGCTGGAGCGCTCCGGTGACGGCATCCACCCCGGTGCCCGAGTCGTCATGCGGATGCGTGTGGGCCCCATTCCCCGTCGCTGGGTGGCCGAGCACACGGCGTACGTGCAGGACTCGCTCTTCCAGGACACGCAGGTGTCCGGCCCGTTCTCGAAGTGGGTCCACACCCACCGGATGTGGCCCGAGCCGGCGACCGGCTCCTCCGTCCTGGAGGACGAGGTGGAGTACGTCCTCCCCATGGGCCCGCTGGGCAGCATCTTCGGTGGCGGCACCGCCCGGCGCACGCTGGAGCGGATGTTCGCCTATCGCCACCGGGTGACACGTGAAGACCTGCGGCGTCACGCCGCCTTCGCGCAAGCCGGGCCGCTCACTGTGGCCATCACCGGTGCGTCGGGCTCGATTGGCTCGTCGCTCGTGCCGTTCCTCACCACCGGGGGCCACCGCGTGAAGCGCCTGGTACGAGGCCGCGCCGAGGCCTCGCGGAACGAGGTGGCGTGGGCGCCCGACAAGGGCGAGGTGGATACGGCCTCGCTGGAGGGCGTGGACGCGGTGGTGCATCTGGCGGGCGCCAACGTCGCGGGCAAGCGCTGGTCCCCCGAGTACAAGGACGCCATCCTCAAGAGCCGCACCGAGGGCACGCTCACGCTGTCGGAGGCGCTGGCGCGCATGAAGAAGAAGCCCCGGGTGCTGGTGTGCGCCGCGGGCAGTGGCATCTACGGCGACCGGGGCGACGAGCCGCTCACCGAGGAGAGCGCGCCGGGCACCGGCTTCCTCGCGGACGTGTGTCGCGCCTGGGAGGCGGCCACCGCGCCCGCCGAGGCCGCGGGCATCCGGGTGGTGCACCTGCGCATCGGCCCCGTGCTGGACGCGCGCGAGGGCGCGCTGGCGAAGATGCTGCCCGCGTTCCTCGCGGGAGGCGGAGGGCCCATCGGCTCCGGACGCCAGTGGATGTCCTGGGTGTCGATGGAGGACATCCTCGGGCTCTTCCAGTTCAGCCTCTTCACCCCGTCTGCGCGCGGCCCCATCAACGCCGTGGCGCCGGGGGCGGTGCGGCAGGCGGACTTCGCGAAGACGCTCGGTCGGGTGGTGCGACGGCCGGCCTTCCTGCCGATGCCCGCCGTGGCCATCCGCACCCTCTTCGGTCAGATGGGGCAGGAGGCCCTGCTGGCGGGTGCCCGGGTGCTCCCCTCCGCCGCGGAGCGGCTCGGCTACTCCTTCCTCCTGCCGGACCTGGAAGAGGCGCTGCGCTTCACGCTTGGCCGCACCACGGCGGGGCCGGAGTTCCGCCACGACTGAGTGGTTCGGCGCTTGACAATGCCCCCTGGGGAGACTGATGGAATGTCCCCCTATGATTCAGGTCGAAGGGCTGACCAAGTACTACGGTGAGCATGCGGCCATCCGGGACCTGGCCTTCACCATCGGCCAGGGCGAGGTCATCGGCTTCCTGGGCCTCAATGGCGCGGGCAAGTCGACGACGTTGAAGGTCCTCGGGTGCGTGCTCTTGCCGACCGCTGGCCGCGTCGTCATCGACGGCCATGACGTGGTGAGCAATGCCCACGAGGTCCGGCAACGGATTGGCTACCTCCCGGACGTGCCGCCGCTCTACGAGGAGATGACGGTGGGCGAGTACCTGACGTACGTCGCGCGGCTGCGCGGCGTGGCGGCCCGGGACACCACCGCTCGCGTGGGGGAAGCGGAGGAGAAGACCGGCCTGCGCGAGGTGGACGGCGAGCTCATCTCCACGCTCAGCCACGGCTACCGCCAGCGCGTGGGCGTGGCGCAGGCGCTGGTGCACAAGCCGGCGCTGCTCATCCTGGACGAGCCCACCAGCGGCCTGGACCCCCGGCAGATTGTCGAGATGCGCGACGTCATCCGCGGGCTCAAGGGCACGCACACGGTGCTCGTCTCCAGCCACATCCTCCCGGAAATCTCGCAGACGTGTGACCGGCTCCTCATCATCCACAAGGGGACGCTGGTGGCGCAGGGGACGGAGGAGGAGCTGGGGCGGAAGATGGGCGGCGGCGGCTCCATCGAGGTGGAGGTGCGCGGAGACCGGGCGCGCGCGCTCGAGGTGCTCAAGCCCTTTGGCGCGGTGGAGGTGGACCGGTCGGCGGACGGCGTGGTGTCGCTGACGTTGCGCGCTTCTCCGGAGGAGCGTCCGCGCGTGGCGCAGGCGGTGGTGGGCGCGGGGTTGGAGTTGTTGCGGTTGGACCAGGGAGCGGGACAGCTGGAGTCCATCTTCCTGCGCCTGACGCACGGTCAGGAGGTGCGCGCGTGAAGGCCCTGCTCATCGCCCGTCGCGAGCTGTCCAGCTACCTGCGCACGCTCAGCGGCTATGTGGTCATCGCGGTCATCCTCGCGTTGAACGGCCTGTTCTTCAACGCGTACGCCCTGGGGGGCGCAAGCAAGCGCTCCGCCGAGGTGCTGTCGCAGTTCTTCTATTACTCGAGCGGCTTCACCATCGTCGCCTCGGTGTTCATCTCCATGCGCCTGTTGGCCGAGGAGCGGCAGACGGGCACGCTGCCCCTCTTGTACTCGTCGCCGCTGCGCGACAGGGACATCGTGCTGGGCAAGTTCCTGGCGGGGCTCGCCTTCCTGTCGCTGTACGTGCTGTGCACGCTGTACATGCCGGTGCTGGTGCTGGTGAACGGCAAGGTGTCCTTCGGCCACGTGGCGGCGGGCTACCTGGGCCTGCTGCTCTTGGGCAGTGCGTCGCTGGCGGTGGGCACGTTCGGCTCGGCGCTGGCGCGCAACCAGCTGCTCGCGGCGATTACGTCCGCGGTGATGCTGGTGGCGCTCATCCTCTGCTGGCTGCTGGCGCGAATCACCGAGCAGCCACTGGCGGACGTCTTCAGCGCGATGTCCCTGTGGAACCAACACTTCCCACCGTTCCAGTCGGGGCTCATCCACGTGCGTGACGTCGTCTATTACCTGGTCGTCACCTACGTGGCGTTGTTCGCGGCCACCCGGGTGCTCGAAGCGCGGAGGTGGCGATGAGCACCCGTCCCGTGGGCAATGGGCTGGCGGCGACGCTGCTCTTCGTGGCGGGCCTGGTGTCCGTCTTCATCGGCGAGCGCATCCTCGGCCTGGGGACGGGCCGTGGGGTCCTCTCCGTGGTGGGTGTCGTGGCGGCGGTGGTCGCGGTGGCCTGGCGCTTCGCGCGCTCCCGTGGCGCCGGCGCGGACCGGCGCACGGTGGATGGCTGGGTGCTGGGGCTGTATGGCGTGGGCCTGCTCGCGCTGGCGCTCTACTTCCTCCAGTCCGACCTGGGGGTGAGCCTCTTCGGTGGTTCGCTGTCACAGAAGGCGCCCAAGCTGGCGGTGATGCTGGCGGCGCTGTTCCCCGCGCTCCTGGCGTGCTGTCTGGTGCCGCTGGCGCTGGTGGAGACGGCGGCGCAGGCGATGGCCCGGGCGCCGGTGCTGGAGACGGGACGCGCTCGCAGCGCGCTGTTCTCCGGCCTGGGCCTGTCCTTCGTGCTCATCTTCGCCTTCGCGACCATGTACGTCGTCACGCAGGCGAACACGACGTGGGACCTGTCGTACTTCCGCACCGCGAAGCCGGGTGACTCCACGCGCAAGGTGGTGCGTGGACTCAACGAGCCGCTGCAGGTGACGCTCTTCTTCCCGCCCGCGAACGAAGTCGGGGAGGCGGTGCGCCAGTACTTCCAGGACCTGTCCGTGGAGAGCCCTCAGCTCCTCAACGTGGAGCGGTTGGACCAGGCGGTGGAGCCCGTCCGCGCCAGGACGCTCGGCGTCCACAACAACGGCACCGTCGTCGTGGCCCGAGGTGAGCGCAAGGAGCCCTTCACGGTGGGCCTGGAGTTGGACCGCGCGCGGGGGCAGCTCCAGCGCTTGGACCAGGAAGTCCAGCGGCGGCTCCTGACGGTGGCGAAGCCCCGTCGCGTCGTCTACTTCACGGCGGGCCACGGCGAGCGCGCGGAGACGCGGCCGGTGCCGGGCGAGATGCCGAAGCCGTCCGTCGCTCAGTTCAAGGAGATGCTGCGCGCGCAGAACGTGGACGTCCGGTCCCTGGGTGTCGCGGAGGGCCTGGGCAGCGCGGTGCCTGGAGACGCGGGGGCGCTGATGGTCCTCGGCGCCACGCGAGACTTCCTGCCCGAGGAGCTCACCGCGGTGCGCGAGTACCTGGACCGAGGCGGTCGGCTGTGGCTGGCGCTGGAGCCGGACGGTCCTCGCTTCGAGAAGCTGCTGGAGCCGCTGGGCCTGAAGTACACGGGCACGCCGCTGGCGAATGACCAGGTGTACTTCCGCACCACGCGTCAGCAGAGCGACCGGGGCAACCTGGGCACGGCGAGCTTCAGCTCGCATCCGTCCGTCACTTCGCTGACGGCGATGGGAGGCCAGTCGCCGGTGGCCTTCCTGGGCGCGGGCGCGCTGGACCAGGTGCAGCCGCTGCCCAACAACGTCATGCACGACATCTCCGTGCGCGCGCATGGCGCGACGTTCGCCGACACCAACGGCGACTTCACGGCGGACCCGGGAGAGACGCGGCGCACGTGGCCGCTGGTGGTGGCGGTGGAGAAGCCCGCCGCGGCCGGCAAGGAACCGACGCGCGCCGTCGTCATGGCGGACGCGGACGTGGTGAACGACGTGGTGCTGTCCAACATGGGCAACGCCTACCTCGCGGTGGACACGCTGCGGTGGCTGACCGGCGAAGAGGCCGTGTCCGGCGCGGTGTCCTCGGAAGAGGACGTGCCCATCCAGCACACGCGGGAGCAGGACGTGGCGTGGTTCTACGCCACCGTGTTCGTGGCCCCGGCGCTGGTGCTGGCGCTGGGCTTCGTGACGACGCGGCGGCGAGGCCGTCGTGCTCCGCGCGCCCCAGTGGCGGCGGGAGGTGAGCAATGAAGGCGCGGGACCTGGCGCTCCAGGGCGCCCTCGCGGTGGTGGCGCTGGTGGCCGCCTACCTGGTGTGGCAGCGGGCCCCGGCGGGCGCTCCCGGTGACGTGGCGGTGGTGGAGCTGCCGGCGCGCGCGCTGGACAAGGTGCGCTACGAGGACGAGGCGCGCTACGTGGAGCTGTACCGCGACGCGCAGTCGCGGGACACGCTGTGGGTTCGCCTGGGCTACAAGCCCTCGAAGCCGCTGCCTCCCGCGGAGCCGGTGGCGGGCACCGATGCGGGCACCGTGGCCCAGGCTCCGGGTGGCACCGACGCGGGCCCGTCGCTCCTGACCGCGCCGCCCGCGCCTCCTCCTCCGCGCGAGCTTCGGGCCAACGAAGTGGCGGAGAAGCTCTTCCCGCGCTTCGCCCCGCTGCGGGCCACGCGAGCGCTGGGTGTGCTCGAGGCGAAGAAGCTCGAGGAGGTGGGGCTGACCACGTCGCAGCGCAAGCTGACGCTGACGCTGGGCGGGAAGGTGGAGACCTTCGCGCTCGCCTCGACGACGGGAGGCTGGGGCACGCCCTACCTGCGGCGCGAGTCGGACGGCCAGGTGTTCCTGCTGGGCCCCGCGCTGCTGCCCGACCTGGAGAACGCGACCAGCCGGCTGGTGGACCGGCGGCTGCACACGTTCGACTTGGGCGACTTCGACGCGGTGGTCATCTCCTCGGGCGGCGCGTCGCGCACCTTCACGGCCAGCGGCAAGGCGCCCAACCCCGTCGCGCTGGCGCCGGAAGAGGCGCCGGACAAGCCGGACGAGTTCACTCGCAACTGGCATGACCGCGTGTGGCGGTTGATGCCGTTGGACCTGCTGGGCCGGGACGAGCAGCCCTCGGGAGGCGAGCCCAAGGAGGCCTTCCGCGTGGAGTACCGGCGCGGCGGCAAGTCCATGGGCTCGCTGACGGTGGCGCGGGGCACGGACGGCTTCTTCGCGCGCACCGAGCACACCCCCGGTTGGGTCCGGCTCCACGCGGGCGTGGACCCGCTGGCCGCGGAGGCCGCGCGCGTGACGACGCCGGTGTCGTCAGCCAGCGGGCCGTGACGCGGGCGGCGCCTGGCTGTCGTCCAGCCCCAGTCGCACGTCGACGAAGCTGTACGGCGCCCAAGGCCCGGTGAAGCGGAACGCGTAGAGGTCCGAGCGCGCGGCCAGCATCCGGACCCTCGCCTCGAACGCCGCCACCTCGTCCCGGGCGACGAGGAAGGAGGCGTTGAGCAGCATCCGCTCGCCCACGGGCGCGTCGGTGCGAGTCGCGCTGGCCAGCGGACGCAGCCCCTCCTGCATCGCGGCCATGTCCAGCGCGGCGCGCATCTCCACCGCGTGCCCCAGTCGCCGCTCGTGCTCGGCCTCCGCCTCGCTCTCACGACGGCGCAGGCTGGGGTCCTCCATCTCCATGCGGCGGGCCAGGTGCTCGCGGTGGTAGAGCACCTTGAGGCCCAGCTCCACCTTGCCCTCCAGGGACTTCAGGGCCCTGGCGAGCGCGTCCTGGGAGGAGCGCAGCAGCCCCCGCACCTCGGCCTCCGAGCCGAGCACCGTCCCGAAGGCCACGGGCAAGAGCGTGTGCTCCCGCAGCACCACCTCGGCGGCGCGCTGGTGGGCCAGGAGGTTGGCCCGGGTCGGGTCCACCACTCGCGCGGGGGCCGCGGACACCAGCGCGACGAGTACACCCTCGCGCACCGTGTGGACGTGGGCCGGCGGCATGCCCAGGCCGATGGGACCGAAGTCCAGCGGGCCCTCCGCGCGCACCACGCCATAGAGGTAGTGCGGACCGGCCAGCTCCTCCGCTGTCCGGGTGACGCGCGGAGCCTTCGCCCGGGGGGCCTTGGCCTTCGGGACGTTCTTCACCGTGTTGGGCTTGGCGCGGCCTGGCCGGGGAGGAGGTGGAGCGAGGGCTCGGGCCTCGCTGGACGTGGCCGTGCGCCGGGGCCGGGAGGGCTTGCTCGCGGGAACACTCTTGCGCGCGGGGGCACCGCGCCGGCTGGGAGTCTTCGGCTTGCTGGAGGGGCGGGAGGTCCGTGGCATGGGCACGTCTCAGTGGGATACAGCGACTCCGCGCTGCGCGAGGATGTGCCGGACCTCCGCCACCAGCTCGTCGGGGAGGCACGGCTTGGTGACGAAGGAGTCGCAGCCCGCGCCCCTCGCCTCATCCGACTGGCCCGTCATCGCGTGGCCGGTGAGCGCGACGACGGGGATGGCGCGCGTGCGGTCATCGTTCTTCAACCGCCGCGTCGCCTCCCAGCCGTCGATGATGGGCAACGACAGGTCCATCAAGATGATGTCCGGCGTGAGCGCGAATGCCTGGTCCAGTGCCTCCTGTCCGTTCCTCGCCTGCGCCACGCGGAACCCGGAGAACTCCAGGTACTCCGCGTACATCTCCCGCGCGTCGTCGTAGTCGTCCACGACGAGCACGAGCGGCTTGAGGTTCGGGGAGGGATTCGTCATGTCCGCCTCGGGCGTCTTGGAAAGTGCAGCGTGAAGGTCGACCCCTGCCCTGGGGTGCTCTGGAGGGAGACGCGTCCCCCCAGCATGTCGGCCAGACGGCGGCAGATGGACAATCCCAACCCGGTGCCGCCATAGGCCCGAGTGGGTGAGCTGTCCACCTGCTGGAAGTCCTCGAAAATCTTCTCCTGGTCGGCCGGGTCGATGCCAATCCCGGAGTCCTCCACGGAGATGGTGAGCATGGAGGTCGACGGAACGTACTCCGCCAGCACCTTCACGCCGCCCTCGTGCGTGAACTTCAGGGCATTCGACAGCAGGTTGAGGACGACCTGCTTCACCTTCTGTCGGTCGCTGTGCACCGGTGGAAGCTTCGCGCCCAGGAGCGTGCTCACCGTCAGCTTGCTGCGCGCGATGATGGGGTCCATCTCCGCCATGACCTCCTGGAGCAGGTCCGGGATTCCGAAGTCCGACAGGTGCAACGGCATCCGCCCCGCTTCGATGCGGGTGATGTCCAGGATTTCGTTGATGACCTCCAGCAGGTGCCGCCCGTTGGAGTCGATGCGCGACAGGTTGCGCTTCTGCGGCGGCGTCAGCTCACCCGACACGCCCTGCAACAGCATGTTGGTGTAGCCGAGGATGGCGTTGAGCGGCGTGCGGAACTCGTGGGACATGTTGGCCAGGAACTGCGACTTGGCCGCGCTCGCCTGCTCCAACTGGATGGCCTGCCGCCGCAGCTTCTCGTTCTGCTCCGCCAGCTCCGCGGTGGCCACCTGCACGCGCGCCTCCAGCAGCGTGGAGACCTCCTTGAGCCGCTCCAGGAGCCGCGCCTTCGCCAGCGCCTCGCCCCTGTCGCGGAAGAGGGTGACGATGCCCGTCAGCTCGCCGCTGTCGCCCAGCACCTTGCTGGCCACCGCCTCCACCGGCAGCGTGTCGCCGCTGGCCGGGTCCACCAGGCTGAGCTGGCCGCGCCAGCGCAGGTTGCTGCCGCCATCCAGCAGGTTGGCGAGGAACGAGGCGAACGTGGCGTGGTTGGAGCGCACGCGGCGCTGCGCGGCGCGGCCTCCGTCCACGGGCGGAGTGAGGAGCTTCTCCGCGGGCTCGTTCATCATCACCGTGCCGCCGGACGGGTCCGACAGGATGATGGGGTCCGCCACGGAGTCCAGCACGCGGTCCAACCGGTGGCGCTCGCTGCGGGCCTCTCGCTCGGTGGCGCGCAGGCGGCGGTAGCTCTCTCCCAGCGCCTGGGTCGCCCGGCCCAGGTCCGTCACGTTGCGCAGCACGCTCACCATGGCCTCGCGGCCGTCCGGCTCGTACACCCGCGTGCTGACCAGCTCGAAGAGCAGGTCCAGTCCCTCCACCGGGTCCACCAGCGGCACCTCGCGCCAGCTCAGTCCGGGGGCGCCGCCGCTGGCGGTGCTGGCCACGGCGGCGGAGAGCACGCGCTGGTTGAGGTGCACGGCGCGGCGGCGGCCGTGGCTCGCGTCGGGGTGGGCCACCAGCAAGGCCTCCGCGCGCGCGTTGGCCAGCCGAGGTCGGCCCTCCAGGTCCGTCAGCAGCACCGGGTCCGTCACCGCGTCGATGATGCGGCGGAACAGGCCGCTGCCGCTCGTGCCCAGCGGCCCCGACGTGGCCTGCCGCGCGAGGAAGGGGCCCACGTTTCCGGCCACCCACGTCACCTCGGGTGGCGGCGTGGAATTGCTGGCCCAGACGAGGAGCAGGCCCACGGGCGGCGAGCCGAGCCGTCCGAGCGGCACCGCGAGCAGGCCTCCCGGCCCCGGTGACGGCAGGGGGGCGCGTGCGCTCGGGAAGAAGCGCGGCGTGGCCTGGGCCAGCACGTCCGCCAGCGGGTGGGACAGGTCGGCATCGGACCAGGCCCTCAGCGCGGCGTGCTGTGCCTCGGACAGTCCCTTCGAGGCAAGACAGCCCATCCTCCCTCCGGGCTCCTCGCGCGCCAGACAGGCCGAGGCGGCGGCCTGGGCGTGACGGGGCAACCACGCCACCACGGCCTCCGCGCACGCTCTCGCGGTGTCGCAGGCGAGCAGCTGCTCGGCCAGGGCGAGGCGGGCATCTGCGGAGGAGATGGGGTCCGGGGTGAGAGGGACGGGAGAGGCCAATGCGTCAGGCTCCAGGAGAGGGACGAGGTGTGTCGCCAGAGGGGCGGGCGTCGTCGGCGTGGACCTCCAGGAAGGTCACCACGACGCGGGCGGCGGGCTGGGGAGCAGCGGGAGGGGGGCGGTCCGCGTGGATGACGTCGTCCCAGCGCAGGCCGCGGTCCAGGACCCGGTCCATGACATCCACGAGGCTGGTGCTCCCAGCCATTCTTTCCACGGGCATCCTTTGGTGCTCCCTGGTCTTTCGGCAGGGTTCGGGGGGCCGACCCAGCTCATTTGTAGCGCGACACGTCTGGCCACCCCAGGACCGCTTCCTCGACCGCGTGACTTGCCAACACCCGGCCCCCGGCTCTGTCCGCTCGTGCACATCCCGAGGGGCCTTCAAGCCGAGCAGGCGGGCAGGCGCCGCGCTTCACCAGGTCGGGTTATCGCACCTCCGGCGCATTCCTAGGTTGAGGACATGCATGAAACGCGGACGCATCGGTCGCTCTGGACCATGACGGCCCCCCCGCGCGACTTCCCCGCGCTGGCGGGTGACCTGACCGTGGACGTCGTCGTCATTGGCGGAGGCATCACCGGGCTGACGACCGCATGGCTGTTGAAGCGCGCGGGCAAGCAGGTCGCGGTGGTGGAGATGAACCGCATCCTGTCGGGACAGACGGGGCAGACCACCGCCCATCTCACGGAGTTGCTCGACACGCCCTACGCCACGCTGCGCCGCGACTTCGGGGAGAAGGGTGCCCGGATGGCGGCGTCCTCCAGCCGCGCCGCGCTGGAGCAGGTGGCCACGCTCGTCGAGGAGCTGTCGCTGGACTGCGACTTCCAGCGCGTCCCCGCGTTCCGCTACGCGGAGACCGTGCACGAATGGCATGCGCTGGAGCAGGAGTTCTCCGCCGCGCGTGACGCGGGCCTTCATGTCTCCCTCACCCACGCGGTGCCGCTGCCCTTCACGGTGAAGGGCGCGCTGCGCGTGGAGGACCAGGCGTTGTTCCATCCGCGCAAGTACCTGCTCGGGTTGGTGGACCAGCTCATCGGCGAGGGCTGCTTCCTGTTCGAGACCACGCGGGTGAAGGAGGTCCACGATGGCGCGCCCTGTCGCGTCGTCACGGACCGGGGCACCATCACCGCGGGGGCCGTGGTGGAGGCCACCCATTCGCCGCTCAACCGGGTGCTGCTGCAGACGAAGCTGGCCGCGTACCGGAGCTACGCGGTGGCGGGGCCGCTCGACGGCCCGCTGGAGCCGGCGCAGTACTACGACTCGCGGGAGCCCTATCACTACATCCGCACCCAGTCGGTCGACGGTCGCGCGTACGTCATCGTCGGTGGCGAGGACCACAAGGTCGGCGCGGAGGAGGACACGGGGCAACGCTACGCGTCGCTGGAGGCCTACGCGCTCAAGCACTTCCCGGTGACCCAGCTCACCTATCGCTGGTCCGGTCAGGTCATCGAGTCGGCGGACGGGCTGCCGTACATCGGCCGCAACGCCGCCAGCCGCAATGTGTACGTGGCCACGGGCTTCTCCGGGACGGGCATGACGTTCGGCACGCTGGCGGGGATGCTCATCAGCGACCTCATCCTCGGACGACAGAATCCCCACGCCGCGCTATACGACGCCACGCGCGTCAAGCCGCTGGCGGGCGCGAAGGACTTCATCCAGGAGAACGCGGAGACGGCCTTCCGCTTCATCGCGGACCGGCTGGCGAAACCCGAAGGCAGGCACCTGTCCGAAGTGGCGCCCGGCGAGGCGAAGATTCTCGAGGTGGATGGGCAGAAGGTGGCCGTCTACCGCGAGGCGGATGGAACCTCGCACGCGGTGTCGCCGGTGTGTACGCACCTGGGCTGCCACGTTCACTGGAACGGCGCGGAGCGCTCGTGGGACTGCCCCTGTCATGGCGGGCGCTTCAGCCCCACCGGCAAGGTGCTCAACGGGCCCGCGGTGAAGGACCTGCCTTCCCGCAAGCTGCCCCGCTGAGCCTCGCTTCAACTTCTTGTCTGGATGCAGGAACCCCGTTGGACACGGAGATACGAACCATGAACGCGTTGGAACTCCTGAAGCAGCAGCACGCCGAGGTGAAGAAGCTGTTCACGCAGTACGGCAAGCTCCCGGACCATGCCGATGCGAAGCGCAAGGAGCTGTTCGAGATGATCGCCGACCGGCTCGGCGCGCACACCACCATCGAGGAGCAGTACTTCTATCCGGCGGCCAAGGCCAACGACACCGAGGACCTGCTGCGCGAGGCCCTCGAGGAGCACCTGTCCGCCAAGCGCATCATCGCCGACCTGATGACGATGGAGCCGGACGACGAGGAGTTCGACGCGAAGATGAAGGTGCTCCAGGAGCAGATTGAGCACCACGTGGAGGAGGAAGAGGGTGACCTCTTCAAGAAGGTCCGCAAGCTCGTCACCCAGGAGCAGCTCGAGGACCTGGGCCTCCAGATGGAGGAGGAGTTCGACGAGTTGATGGAGGGCGAGCCTCGGCGTCAGGTGCCCTCCGAGACGGACGAGGCCGCGCCACTTTGAGTCGCGGCCCGTCGTGACAAGAAACGGGTTGCGCGGGGCGGTGGGAGGGGCAGCATGTCCCCCCTCCCATGCCGCGTACCGCTCCCTCCGCCCCGCGCCTGCCCGAAGCCTTCACTCCCGAGGTCCGCCGTGCCCTGGCGCGCGCGGACCCGAAGCTGGGCTCGCTGATGAAGCGCGTGGGCCCGTTCCGCCTCCAGTTGAGTCCCCTGCACAGTCCCTTCGCCGCGCTGGCGGAGTCCATCGTCTACCAGCAGCTCCACGGCCGGGCCGCCGCCGCCATCTTCGCGCGCGTCAGCGAGCGCGTGGGGAAGGGGCGGCGCTTCACGCCCCAGGCGCTGCTCTCCACGGAGGAGACGGTGCTGCGCGAGGCGGGCCTCTCCGCCAACAAGCTGGCCGCGCTCCAGGACCTGGCGCGCAAGTCACTGGACGGCACCGTGCCTCCGCTGGCCCGTGTGCGGCGCATGGACGACGCGACGCTCATCGACCACTTCACGCAGGTGCGAGGCATTGGCCAGTGGACCGTGGAGATGCTGCTCATCTCCCGGCTCGGTCGACCGGACGTGCTGCCGGTGGACGACTTCGGCGTGCGCAAGGGCTTCATGCTCACGTATGGGCTGCCAGAGATGCCGCGCCCCAAGGCGCTCCTGGAACATGGCGAGCGCTGGCGCCCCTGGCGCACGGTGGTGAGCTGGTATCTGTGGCGGGCCACGGAGCTCCCGGTGGAGCCCGTGGCCGACTGAGCGGCGGTTCGCTCCCTCCAGGAGAGAGGGCGAGCAGGGGCCTGCTTTTGATGCGCCTTGCCGTGAGGCGGCGGCGTCCTCACCCGTATGTGAACGGGAAAGAGGCCCTTACATGCGAGCATTGACGTACCAGGGACCCTTCAAGGTCCGAGTGGAGAACAAGCCAGACCCTCGGTTGGAGCACCCGCAGGACGTCATCCTCAAGGTGACCCGGACGGCCATCTGTGGCTCGGACCTGCACCTGTTGCACGGGCTGGTGCCGGATACCCGCGTGGGCCACACGTTCGGTCACGAGTTCACCGGCGTGGTGGAGGAGCTCGGCAGCGAGGTGGCCCAGTTGCACAAGGGTGACCGCGTGGTGGTGCCCTTCAACATCTCCTGTGGCACGTGCTTCTACTGTCAGCGAGGGCTGACGGCGTCGTGTGAGAACAGCAACCCGTCGAGCGACGTGGCGTGTGGCGTGTATGGCTATTCGCATACGACGGGCGGCTACGACGGGGGCCAGGCGGAGTACGTGCGCGTGCCCTTCGCGGACGTGGGGCCGCTGAAGATTCCCGAGGGCATGGAGGACGAGGAGGCGCTGTTCCTCGGAGACATCCTGCCCACGGGCTACATGGGCGCGGAGATGGGTGAAATCAAGGGCGGCGAGACGGTGGTGGTGTTCGGCGCCGGCCCGGTGGGGTTGTTCGCGATGAGGTCCGCGTGGTTGATGGGCGCGGGGCGGGTCATCGCGGTGGACTGCGTGCAATACCGGCTCGACTTCGCGGAGCGGTACGCGAAGGTGGAGACGGTGAACTTCCGGGAGGTGGACGACATCGTCCTCTACCTGAAGGACCTGTTCGACGGCCGCGGGCCGGACGTGTGCATCGACGCGGTGGGCATGGAGGCAGAGGGCTCGTTGGGCCAGCGAGTGCTGGGCCTGGGGTTGAAGCTCGAAGCCGGCGCGCCCACGGTGCTGACCTGGTGCATCGATGTCGTGCGCAAGGGCGGCAATGTCTCCATCGTCGGGGTGTATGGCCCGCCGTGGAACCTGATGCCGATTGGCACGGCGATGAACAAGGGCCTCACGCTGCGGATGAACCAGTGCAACGTGCGTCGCTACATGCCGCATCTGCTCCAGCACATCCGCGAGGGGCTCATCGACGCGAAGGGCATCATCACCCACCGCTTCTCGTTGGAAGAGGCACCCAAGGCGTACCACCTGTTCGCCCAGAAGCAGGACGGCTGCGTCAAGTGCGTCCTCACCCCTGGGCATGCGTGACCACAAGGAGCCGAGCCATGCCGGATAGACCGATTCCTGGCGCAGCGGTGGACCTGGAGCCCTCCAGCCGCCCGGGCGTGCCGATGGAGAGAGCGCCTCAACCGATGGCGGGGGCGCGCGTGCCCATCCGTTCGCAGCACTCGGATGTGCGCGTGTTCAAGCACAAGGGGCGTGCCGGGTTCCCCCCGGTGTTCGGCACCGCGCAGCCGCCGCATGGGCTGAGCGGGTTGCTGCGCAAGGTGGCCTACGGGTACCCGGACCACAAGGCGCGCCACTGGATGCTCTTGCTCCTGGCGGACCGCGTGGACGTCTGGGAGCACCGGCTCGCGAGGGTGGCGCCGTGGGCGGTGCCCACCGTCGGGGTGCTCGCGCTCACGGGTGTGGCGTGGCGGAAGTGGGCGCGCGCGTGAGGTGAGGCGGCTCGGCGCCCTGGGGAATGAGGGCGCCGGGGTGGGGGAGACCCGCTGGCGTGGGGATTCAAGCCGGCCTTCCAGGGCACCGGGAGGGCTTCCTGGGGGCCGGAGGTTCGAGTCGAGGCGACTCCGGCCGCGTTCTCTGTGAGGATCTCCACCATGCCGCCCCCGAAGCCGCCTCCCCGACGCTCGTCCTCGAAACCCGCCCCTCCGACGACCCGTGCGTCGTCCGCGGGGGGAAAGCCCTCGGCGGGGCAAGGCGCGGAGTCCGCGAAGAAGCCCGCACGCAAGCCAGAACCCGCGGCGGCTCCGAAGGCGCAGGCGAAGCAAGCGGGGACCGCGCAGTCGGCGAAGGCGCAGGCGAAGCAGGCCGCGAACGCGCTGGAGACGAAGGCTCAGGCAAAGCAGGCCACGAACGTGCAGGAGGCGAAGGCTCAGGCGAAGCAGGCCGAGGAGTCCCCTGCGGCGAAGGCGCAAGTGAAGCAGGCCGCGAATGCTCAGGGCGTGAAGGCGCAGGCAAAGCAGGCTGCGACTGAGCAATCCGTGAAGGCGCAGGCAAAGCAGGCCGCGACTGAGCAATCCGTGAAGGCACAGGCGAAGCAAGCCGAGGATGCCCAAGCGGCGAAGGCGCAGTCGAAACAGGCCGAGGATGCCCAAGCGGCGAAGGCACAATCGAAGCAGGCCACGACTGAGCAAACGGCACAGGCTGAGGAGACTCCGGCCGCGACTGAGCAGGCCGTGAAGATGCAGGCGAAGCAATCCGCGAAGGAGCTGGCCGCGAAAGCCCAGGCAAAACCAGCGGGCAAAAAACAGATGAGGTCCCCCGAGAGCTCATCCGAGGCCAGGTCATCAGAGAAGTCCGGAGAGGGCGCGCAGGGAGCGCAGGGAGCGCAGGGAGCGCCGCCTCACGTGAAGTCAGTCGAGGCTCCTCAAGAAGAGAAGTCGGCCGCGAGTCCCTCGCCCGATGCACGCGCGAAGGTCCGTCCCTTGCGTTCGCTCTCGCTGGTTCCCCCGCTGCGCTCCGACGTGAACAAGGAGGAGTCCGCCGAAGCGCTGACCCTCGCGGAGCCGCCGCCCAGCGAACCCGAAGCTCCTGCTCCTCGGGTCGAAGCGCGGACGCACACGCGACCGCCGCTGGACGTGGGCGAGCTCGACTCGGAGGTGCTGCCCATCTCCGCCCTCACGCCCATCGAGGGCTCCTTCACCGGCGCCCCGCTGCTCGTCCACGCGAGCCCGGAGACGATTCGAACCTGGGGAGTCCTCGGCTCCACCATGGGGCGACTCGTGCCCGGAAAGAGTGAGGGTGGCTACACCTTCTCCGGCCAGGCCCGGCTATTCCTTCGCGCCGTCCAGCGCGTGGACGAGCCCTCCGTGAGCACGGGCCACTGCTCCGTCGTGCTCCGGAACACGACGGGTCGTCCCATCCAGCTCCAGGTCCGAGGCGGCCTCTACTCCAAGTACCTCACGCCTCAATTCCCACGGAACTCACGAGGCGAGCCCTTCAACCCGTTGAACCAGAAGTCCCTCGACGTGGACTTCACGAACCTGGTCGACGCGGAGTCCGCGCAGGGCAAGACACCCGACCCCCAGGGCCTGTTCTTCCGAGGGCCTCAAGCGGTGCTCGCCTCGGGCCTCCTCGACGCCGTCCTCGATGACCGCTCCGAGTCCGAGCGCGAGGCCGTGCCACTCGTCCGTGAGGACCTCGACCTGTCCCTCGACGCCGTGCGCCTGGGAACCCGAGGCGCCTTCGAGGGCCGCCTCACCGTGCAACCCGGCGCGACGGTGGTCGTCGTCGATGCGCGTCACGAGAAGGGGGGCACGCTGTGCGCCCTCCTGGACTTCACGGCCCTGGACGCGAAGGGACAGGTGGACGTGGGCGCGAGGTTCCGTCTGGCCACCGTGTCCAGCCCGCATCCGCTCACCCCCGACGAGCTCGCCGCCATCACTCGGAGCGAGCACCCACTGGCCACCATGGGAGACGAGGCCCCGGGCCCGACGGCCTTCCCTCCGCTCCAGGGCGTGCTCGAAGCGGGCAGCGTCTTCGTCGGTGAGCGCACGCTGCGCCTGTCACCAGGGACGCTCACGGGTGACCTCGTCATGTCCATGCCGCGAAGGAGCGCGGGCACCGGGCCCGACGCGCCGACGTTGACGCCGACCTCGGGGACCTCGGCCGCGCGCGCCACGTCCTCTCAAGGCGAGCGGACCCACGACGGCGCCCGAGGCGTCACCTACCAACTGACCTACACCCTGGAGAACGAAGGACCCGAGCCGCGCGAAGTGGAGCTGCTGCTCACCTCGCCGCGACGCCATCCCTCCGAGCGCTTCTTCCCCCAGGCCGGCGTCCTGAACCTGGCGATGAAGGTCGATGACCAGCGGATGGACGTCCGTCTCAACCAGCGCGGAGAGGGCAGGGTGCTGGCGGTTCTCGAGCTCCCGCCCGAGGGCCGCCGTCAGGTGCGAGTCGAGTGGACCCACCTGGGGGGAACCTTCCCGCCCGCGGGCCTCGAGCTGCGTGCACGGCGCTGAGAGCCGCTGCTGTCCGGGGGAGAAGGGCGACCCGCGAGCCCGCATGGAGCCCGCGTGTCTGCCCGCCTTGATTGCCATTGAGGACAACGGCTCAGGGTAGAGCCGTGGCCGTTGAACCCTGACGTATCTGTTGATGCCGGATGGGAATCAGCAGGACGAGGAAGGCCACGGACAGCGCGGCGCCGAGCAGGAAGACAGGCGCATAGCCAAGTCCAAGCCCGTGAATCGGGTCCGCGAGCCACCCCGCGAGCGGCGCGGCGGGGGCCTTGCCCCAGACCTCCAGGCTGGCCAGCAGCGTGTAGTGCGTAGCGCCGATGCGACGGTCCACGCGCGACATCATGAACGCGAACATCACCGTCGTGAGGGCGCCGCCCACCAGCTCCTCCGCGAGCGTGACGCCGATGACGCCTCCGTCGCTGACTCCGTGCGTCGCCAGCCACCAGCGGCCCATGAGCGGCAGCACGCGCAGGGAGGCCGTGAGCGTCAAGGCCCCGACGATGGGCAGCCTCGTGGCGAGCAGTCCTCCACCGACGGAGCCGAGGATGGAGGCCACGTTCCCCCACGTCCCCACCCACTGGCCTATCTGCCAGGCGGGGATGCCCGAGTCGACGAGGAAGGGCTTGTAGAGCACGTCCGCCATCGTCTCGCCGAACTTGTACGTGCCGATGAAGAGCAGCACCCAGACGGTGCCCGGCTTCGTCATCACCGAGGCGAGGCGCTCCCTCAGTTGCCGCCAGTTCAGCCTCGACTCCGGGACGGACGCGGTGTCGCGCCCGCTGACGTCCTCACGGGGAGGTGGCTCGCGGGTGAGCAGGGTCACCACGAGCGCGCCCGCGCACAGCGCGGCCATGCCCAGGAACAGCCCGGACCAGCCAATGGACTTGCTGGCCCACACCAGCAGCCCGCCGCCGGTGAGCATCCCCAGCTTGTAGCCCACCACCTGCACGGAGTTGCCCAGGCCCAGCTCCTCCGGCTTCAGCATGTCCACCGCGAGCCCATCCACCGCGATGTCCTGCGTGGCGGCGAAGAGGTTCATCACCAGGATGAGCCCGAGGAGGACTTTCAGCGAGGCCCCGTCGGAGACCAGCATCCCCGCCGCCGCGCAGGTGAGCGTCAGGCCCGCCTGCATGGGGAGAATCCAGGACCTGCGACGTCCGAAACGCGCGGAGTGATATCGGTCCACCAGCGGCGCCCAGAGCGCCTTGAGCCCCCAGGGCAGCGCGAGCACCCCGGCGAAGCCCAACGCGGTGAGCGATACACCCTGCTCCCGCAGATACACGGGCAGCGCGGTGGCCTGGAACCCGAAGGGCAGGCCCTGCACGAAGTAGAGGACGCCGAGCAGCGCGAGCCGGGAGGCGGGGATTCTCATGGGCGCCGACGAGCATAGGGCCTCCAGGCTCCGGAACCCGCCGACCCGCCTCAGCCCCGGTGAGTCATTTCAAACGGGCTTGTCTCGTTTCTTGAGACTTGAAGTGTTTGACAACACGCGCTCTCAGTAGAATCGTGCCGCCCCTCTCAATTCCAATCACTGGAATCACATTCGAGGAACTTGCATGGGTTTGCCGGAGCGGAAGGCCATCGCGCTGTATCAGCAGAACGTCTTCCCGAAGTGGCAGCAGAGGTTCAACGAGCTGGTCGGCGCGCCCGTCGAGTTCGAGGTGGAGTGGAACACCCTGGGGCGGGAAGGGGCGGCGGAAATCTTCGAGAAGGGTTTCAACGTCATCTACTTCGAGCCGGTGGTGCTGGCCATCCAGCAGATCGCCGTGGATGACTTCTCCAAGCAGGCCGTGCGGGACGGCTTCAAGAAGTACTTCATCAGCGGCGCCGAGCCCGCGGACAACGTCTTCTACCGCTTCCAGGACAAGACGCTGTTCTACCGGTACGGCTTCAGCAACCTCGAGAACTACACCCACGAGCGGGTCCAGCGCCTGGTGCAGTTGTTCGAGAAGAATCTCTAACCGACATCCGGGGGCAGACCATCATGGGACTGGCAGAGCGCAAGGCCATCGCGAACTACAAGCAGAACGTCTTCCCCGTCTGGCAGAAGAAGCTCGACGACCTCCTGGGGTATCACCTGGAGATGGAAGTGGAGTGGGACACGCTGGGCGAGGAGGGGATGGCCCATGCATTCGAAGAGAGCTTCAACCTCATCTACTTCCAGCCGGTGGAGCTGGCCATCGAGGCCATCGCCGTGGATGACTTCTCCAAGCAGGCCCTGAAGGACGGCTTCAAGAAGTACTTCGTCAGCGGCATCGAGCCGGAGGACCGGGAGTTCTACCGCTTCGCCGACAAGACGCTGTCGTACCGGCACAACTTCAGCGGCGGCGAGAACGACCTCCCGGACCGCAGGGACCGCATCGTGGGTCTCTTCGAGAAGAACCTCTGACGAAGTCGGATGGCTTCACGACGTCGGAGGCGCGAGTCGAGCGCCTCCGACGTGGCCTGACGTCAGGTGCGGCTGTGCTTCAACACCATGGCCTCCAGCCGCGTCAGGGCCTTCTCCAGCACCTCCATGGACGGCCCGAAGGACAGGCGCACGTAGCTGCGGAAGCGGGACGGCCGCGCGCGGCGCTTGCCCGGATTCACGTCAAAGAACTCGCCCGGCACGGTGATGATCTTCTGCTCCAGCGCGGCGCGGAAGAAGCCCATGCCGTCGTTGAGCGGCGCGGGCAGGCCTGACAGGTTTCCCCAGACGTAGAACGTCCCGTCCGGCGCGCGGTCCGTGCGGATGCCCAGCCGCTCCAGGCGCGAGTGGAACTTGTCGCGCTTCTCGCGGAAGGCCGTGTGGATGGCCAGCGTCTCCGCGATGACAGGCTCCTCCTGGAGCAGGGGGATGGCGGCGCGCTGCAACGGCCGGCTGCCACCACCGTCCAGGAAGCTGCCCGCGCTGGAGACGGCCTCAATGACTTGCTTGGGCCCCACCGTCCACGTCATGCGCCAGCCCGGGTAGCGCCAGTTCTTGGTGAAGCCGTCGAAGAGGACGATGGGGTCCTTGTTCACGTCCTCCACGTAGCGTGCGGCGCTCTCCACCGGCAGGTGTCCGGGGCGGCCGGTCCAGATGTAGTGCGAATAGAACTCGTCGATGAGCAGCACGCACTCCTGCTCTCGCGCCACGCCCACCCACCGCGCCAGCTCGTCTCCCTGCACCAGCTTGCCGGTGGGGTTGCATGGGTTGGAGAAGAGCAGCGCGGACAGGCCGCGGCCCTGCACCTCGCGACGCAGGTCCTCGTGGGTGAAGGCGTAGCCGCGATCTCCCTCCAGGAGGATGGGGATGGCG
Source organism: Corallococcus terminator (assembly GCF_049194865.1). Classification (GTDB taxonomy): domain Bacteria; phylum Myxococcota; class Myxococcia; order Myxococcales; family Myxococcaceae; genus Myxococcus; species Myxococcus terminator_A. The sequence goes on from NZ_JBLZWL010000002.1 coordinate 441,691, forward strand.
GTGAACGCCTTGAAGACGTCCAGCAGCTCCTCGTAGGCCGTGTAGTCCGGCAGGAAGTGGCCCAGGTTGATGGAGCCCAGGCTCGCCGCCGCGCGAGTGAGGGCCGCGCGCCCTCCGCCGGACAAGCACACGTTCTCCGCGCTGTACTGGCTGGGCAGGCCCCGGCGGTAGAGGCGGTTGTAGAGACTGGCGATGGCCTCGCGCACGTCCCACAGCCCCGCCACCGGGGCGTACTCCATGTCGGCCACGTCGATGTTCACCGTGCTCAGGCGCGCCGGAGCGCCGGGCAGGTCTCCCGTCTCCGGCTGCCCCTGGCCCAGGTTGCACCAGTCGGGGTCGCTGGAGCGATAGCCTCGGCGCGTGGCCTCGGCGGTGACGTAGATGACGCCCGTGCGAGGCACGGAGCGGAATGCGGGAATCGTGACGTCGTCGCTCACGGCCGGGAACCCTAGCGGAAAGCGACGACGCGCGCGCAAGCCCTCGCTACCGGAGGATGGGCACCGTCACCGACGAGTGGTCATCCACCGTCACCTCCACCTTGCCCAGACGCCACAGGCCGGGCTGGAAGTCCGCCTTCACGTAGCGCCCGTCCGACGTCTCCAGGATGGCCGTGCCCTCCTTGGGGAGGTACTCGCCCACCTCGTAGTGGAGCTCCTGGAGCGTGATCTTGTCCACGCCCTCCGGGCCCGTGAGCTCTCCCTCACCGTCGAGCACCAGCGAGGACCCGCCCAACAGCGGCATGCCCGCGCGCTTGCCCACCCGCGCGTCCACGCGCAGCGTGTGGCCCGGACGTCCCGGGACGTCGCCGGCCGCCTTCGCCCAGACGCTCGTCTGGTCTCCACAGGTGCCGTAGCCGACCTCCGCGGGCAGCACCGCGCCGTCCACGCGCAGCTGGCGCAGGTCCACGGACACGTCCATCCGGTCCTGGCCGCCGCTGTACTTGAAGAAGGCGCGGCCCTCGAGGCGCAGGCCGTGAACCTCGCAGTTCGGCCCGTTGAAGGAGAGCACCACGCCGTCCGTCACCGCGTCGAACTGCTCCAGCGTGGCGGTGGCGCACGCCAGCCGCGTGCTCACGTCCGGCACCGCGACATTCAGGAAGGCGCGGCGCGGCTCGCCGCACGTGTACACGGGCATGAAGCCGAGCACCTCCAGCGCGCCCCGCGTCAGGTGCCCCGCGGCGACGACCCGCTCCACTCGAGCCTTGGCGGCGTCAATCACTTCGTCCGGAGGCGCACCACCGCCACACGCGGAGAGCAGGAGGCAGAGAGAGAGGCCAATGAGGGTTCGCACGGGGACGTCTCCAAGGATGCCCGGACCGCTTCGTCGCGGCGGGGTGCGCCCTGATACAGCAACCCTCGTGCCCCTCGCCAACACCGCGAAAACAGGCACAAAGACTCTCTAGAGCCCGCTGGGAGCGTATAGCGCCGTGCACACTCACGGCGCCTTCGCCCCGGGTGTCAGGGGCCTCAGCTCTCCAGTGACGCGCGCAGGAACCAGACGTGCTTCTCGAACTCCACGATGATGCCCGTGGCCAGGTCCTCGGAGTCCGCGTCATCCACTTCGCCAAAGAGCTTGCGGCTGTCGCGCAGGCCGTCCAGGTAGACCTCGATGCGCTCCGCGAGCAGCTTCACGTGCTCCATGTCGCGCGTCGTCTCCTGCGGGTACTCAGGCAGCCGGCTGGCCTTGCCCACGTGACGGCTGGTGCCGAACGCCTTGCCTCCGAGCGTGACGGCGCGCTCGGCGATGGAGTCGTTGTGATTGGCGAGGCTGACGGCGAAGGTCTCGAACAGCGGGTGCAGCGCCGCGAACTGCGGGCCCTTGATGTTCCAGTGGGCCACCTTGATTTGCGAGTGCAAATCCAGCCCATCCGCCAGGCGGGCGTTGAGCGATTCGACGAGGGTGGCGCGGGTCTTCTCGGGGAGGGGGCTGGGGCTGCGGTACATAAGTGACTTCCTTTCGTTCTTATCTGTGTGGATGCTCATTGGATGCACGGCGCCCGCAAATGGAGCGCCCCCCGGTGTTTCCACCGGAGGGCGCGGGTGAAGCACGTCGAATGACTCGCGGGTGCGAGGCTTAGGACTCCAGGCCCACCGCCGCGGCGTGGATGACCGAAGCGACTCGCACCGCGTCGTGCACCTGGTCCTCGGAGAGGCCGCCCTCGAGGACGACCTTCTCGTGGGACTGCATGCACATCTCGCAGCCGTTGATGGCGCTGACCGCGAGGCAGACCAGCTCGAAGTCCACCTTGTTGGTCAGCACCTGCGCGAGCCTGTTCATCCGCAGCCCGGCGCGCTTGGTCGAGTACGACTCTTTCCCGATCATGTGCCGGAAGCGGTAGTAGACGTTGTTCATCGCCATCAGCGACGCCGCAGCACGCGCGTCCTCGATGATGGGCTCGGGGTTCGCGAGTGCCTTCCGCGCCTCGTTGAGCATCGCTTCCTTCAGCCGGTCATTCCGAACGGCGTAGGCCGACGCGACAGCCACGCCCCAGCGCTGCTCGGGGGTGAGGCTGCCACCTTCCAGGACTGCCTGGAGGTTGAGGCGGGTGTCCTTGTGGGCGTCCGCGAGTTCAGAGCGGACGACTTCGAGCGAGGCCATGACGCGTTACCCCGCCTTCGCCAGCTTCTGGGTCAGGGTCTCCTCACCCTTGCTCCAGTTGCAGGGGCACAGCTCGTCCGTCTGGAGCGCGTCCAGGGTGCGGACGGTCTCGGAGACGTTGCGGCCGACGGACAGGTCGTTGACCGTCACGTGGCGGATGATGCCCTCGGGGTCCGCGATGAACGTCGCGCGCAGCGCCACGCCCTCCTCCTTGTGGAGGATGCCCAGCGCGTTGCACAGCTCGTGCTTCAGGTCCGCCAGCATCGGGAACGGCAGGCCCTTGAGGTCCGGGTGGTGCGTGCGCCACGCGTGGTGCACGAACTCGCTGTCCGTGCTCAGGCCCAGCACCTGCGCGTCACGGTCATTGAAGTCCTTGTTCTTCTTGCCGAACTCCGCGATCTCCGTCGGGCAGATGAACGTGAAGTCCTTGGGCCAGGCAAACAGCACCAGCCACTTGCCCTTGTATGTCTCGTTCGTGATTTCCTGGAACTCCTTGCCCTTCTCCAGGCTCACGGTGGCCTTGACCTTGAAGCTCGGAATCTTGTCGCCAACGGTCAGCATGTACTGCTCCTTGGGTTGAGGGGTCCGGGGGGGACCCCTGGGAAGGTGTCTTCTGCTAACAGCTACAGCAGACCTTGTGCCAGTCAATTCACTTCAATGATTCCAGGGACTTGACTTCAGGCCCCCACTGGCCGGTGTTGCTGGGGCGGTGAATAACGAAATATCGGTGATGACCGCCACTGCAATTTCGGTGGAGCGCTATTATTCATGCCGTATGTCGGATGAACTGTCAGCCCTTACCGAGGGCGCGAAGGATGCTCGGGACCTGGTCGAGCTGGCAACCACCGAAGATTCGGTGGATGAGCTGCTTCGTCGAGGACTGGACTGGTTGACGCGTGTGGTGCGCTTCGACCTGGCGACGCTGTTCCTCTTGAGGGACGGCAAGCTGGTGTCGGTGGCGGCGCGCGGTCCGCTGGCGAACGCGAAGGTGCGCCACCACGCGTTGACCCTGTCGGACTTCCCCTCGCTGCGCGTGGCGCTGGAGACGCGGCGGGCGCGGGCCTTCACGGAAGAGGACCACTCGCACGGCGACGGAGACCCGTTCGACGGCGTGCTCGACTTGCCGCCGGGGCACGCGTGCATGGTGGTGCCGCTGTGCGCGGGCGAGCGCACCTATGGCGTGCTGACGTTGGACCGCGCCGAGTGCGAGACGTACCCGCAGCCGGTGGTGGACCTGGTGGAGGTCTACGGGCAGATGCTGGCGACGGCGCTCCAGGCGGCCGAGCAGCGAGCGACCTTCGAGCGGCTCCACCATCAGGAGCACGCGCACGCGAAGCTCCTGGAGGCGCAGCTCGGCGGAGAGTCCGAGGGCATCCTCGAGGCGTCGCTGAGCCCCGTCATGAGGGATTTGGCGCGGCGGGCGCGGCAGGTGGCGGAGACGGACACGCCGGTGCTGATTACCGGTGAGACGGGCACGGGCAAGGAGCGGCTGGCGCGGGCCATCCACAAGTGGAGCTCGCGCGCGGACCAGCCCTTCGTCACGCTCAACTGCGCGGCGATTCCGGCGGGCCTGCTGGAGAGCGAGCTGTTCGGCCATGTGAAGGGCGCCTTCACGGGCGCGACGAAGGACCGCGCGGGCCGCTTCCAGATGGCGAGCGGAGGCACGCTGCTGTTGGACGAGGTGGGTGAGCTGCCCGTCGAGCTGCAGGCGAAGCTCTTGCGCGCGTTGCAGGAGAAGGCCTTCGAGCCGGTGGGCAGCGACAAGACGGTGCGCTCGGACGTGCGCATCCTCGCGGCCACGCACGTGGACCTGCACCGCGCCATCGCCGAGAAGCGCTTTCGTGAAGACCTGTACTACCGGCTGAGTGTCTTCCCGCTGCGGCTGCCGCCCCTGCGCGAGCGGCGCGAGGACCTGGCGCAGCTGTGCACGTTCCTCCTGGAGGAGCAGGCGCGGCGCACCGGGCGGCGCGGCATGCGCGTGTCACCGGCGGGGCTGGCGAGGCTGGAGTCGTATGACTGGCCGGGCAACCTGCGCGAGCTGGGCAACGCGCTGGAGCGCGCCACCATCCTGACGAAGGGCACGGAGCTGGGCCCGTCCACGTTCGACGTGGCCGCGCACGGCGGCGGCGCTCCGGTGGCGGCGCAGGTGGAGGCGGCGGTGCCGAGCGTGGTGGACGCGACGATGAAGCCGGGCTCGGTGCTGACGCTGGCTGCGGTGCAGCGGGAGCACATCCTGCGGGTGCTGACGCTCACGCGGGGCCGCGTCTATGGCCCGGGCGGTGCGGCGGCGCTGCTGGGCCTCAAGCCCTCCACGCTCCAGAGCCGGATGAAGAAGCTGGGCATCGCCCGGCTGGAGCAGTTCGTGGTGGACGAGGTGTGACGTCGGGGCGCCCGTGTCGACAGGGCGCCCCGAGGGACTTCAGCCCGGACGCTGCTGGGTGGCCGGCAGCGGGTAGGTGGTGCCCGTCTTGCCGAAGGGCGCGTCGAACAGGTGCGGGTCCTGCTGGCGCGTGCGGAACAGGTCGATGATGTAGTTCATCCGCTGGTCCAGCTTGCTCCAGTCCTTGGCCGCGGTGCCCTTGAGGCTGTCGGAGCTGGAGTCCAGCTTGCCCAGGAGGGCGCGCAGCTCCGGGTTCTCGATGGAGCGCAGGTGCGGCGGGAAGAGCGTGGACTCCATGCCCGGAGGCGGGGGCAAATCGTTGCCCAGCTTCAGCGCGCCACCCGGCACCGCGAGCTTCATCATGTGCTCGGTGGCGACCCGGCGGAACACGGAGGCCGTCGCGTCGACCAGGGGGTTGAGCGCCGCGTCCACGAGGCCCGTCCTCAGGGCGGCCTTGCCCGCGAGCTTGGCGGGGAAGGGCAGCGCGTTGATGCCGCCCTCGATGCTCTGCTTGAGGATGTTCCGGAAGGTGTCCTTCACCGGCGCGTTGAGCGCCTTCTCCACGTGCTGCTGGAGCTGCGTCTGCTCGTGCAGGCCAATGCGGTCATTGGCCAGCAGCATCAGCTCCGCCTTCTTGTTCGGGTCCTTCTCGAACATGGCCTTGGTGTAGTCGCCGAAGGCCTCCTTCAGGAGCGGCTTGTCCTTGCCGAAGCCGTCCAGGTACTTCGCCGTCTTGGCGGCGTCGTAGGACGTGTCGCCCTGGAAGGTCTCGATGAAGCGGGCGAACTCCTGGCCCACCTCGTTGAAGACGAACTGGTTGCCGTCCGCGATGGACTTGCTGACGTTGTTGAGCGCTTCGGTGCCGGCCGCGGCGATGTCCGCCAGGGGCAGCGCGGGCAGGCCCAGCTTGCGCAGCACGTCGTCCACCTTCTTCAGCGGCCCGGCCATGTCACTGGCGCCCTTGAGCGCATCGGTCAGGAACTTGGGCATGTCCTCGTTGCGGATGCTCACGCCCGCCTGCTTGGACGCCCACGTCGCGAAGGTGGACCAGTTGGCGTTGTCCTTGCCGAGCATCTGACCCAGGCCGTTGGACAGGTCCGCGTAGCCCTGCGTAATCGCGTAGTTGCGCGCCACCGGGTCCTGGATGGAGGCAATGGCCTTCACATCCGCGACGCTGGGGTAGGTGCCCGGGGCGACCTTCGTCCCCTGCGGGGCGACGGGAGTGGTCAGCGCCACCACCGGCTTGCGCACGCCGCCCGTGTCGAACAGGGACACGTCGCGAGCGTCGCCGCGCGTTACCGGGGCCTGGGGCTTCACCTCGTTGCGGACGGGCGCCGGGGTGGCGGGAGTCTCAAGCGGACGGGGCTGGACGCGGGGACCGGAGATCGGGGTCTTCATGGTGTGAAGGAGTATCGGCCCAGGGAGGGCGGAAGTTGCGTGGCTGTCATGGGTTGTCCGCTCCTGGTGGAAACCCTTGATGCCTCAAGGATAGTTGGGCATGGGGGGTGTTCGTTCCATGTCGCGCCGTCGCCTTTCGTGTCGCCAGCCCCACACTCCCGGGCTGGCCTTGCTGTGCCTCGCGTGGGGGTTGGCGGTGCTGCTCGGCTGTGGCCGGGGTGAGGCGCCGGGCTCCGGGGGTGACTGGAAGGGGAGGACGCTGCGCATCGGGACGGATGCCACCTACCCGCCGTTCGAGTCGGTGAAGGACGGCGAGCTGGTCGGCTTCGACATCGAGCTGGGCGCGCTCATCGCCGAGGAGTTGGGCGCGAAGGTGGCGTGGACGAACACGTCCTTCGACGGGGTGTTTCCCGCGCTGATGGCGGGGAAGTTCGACCTGGTGATTTCGGCCGTGACGATGACGCCCGAGCGCCAGCAGCGGCTGGGCTTCTCCGCGCCGTACTACACGGCGGGACAGCTCGTGGTGGCGCGGGAGGCGGACACCGCCGTCACGGAAATCGAGAGCCTGCGCGGGAAGACGGCGGGCATTCAGCTCAACACCAGCGCGTCGCTGGTGCTGGAGAAGTTCCCGGATATCGAGGTGCGGCAGTATCCGAGCATCGACCTGGCGCTCCAGGACCTGCGCAACGGCAACCTGGCGGGCGTGGTGGGGGACGGGCCGACGCTGCGCTACTTCCTGGCCCATGGCTTCCAGGGGCTGCGCGTCGCGGGCGGGCTGCTGACGGAGGAGCACTACGGCATCGTGATGCGGCCGGATGACCCCGCGCTGCGCGAGGCCGTCAACGCCGCGCTCCAGCGCCTGCGCGACAGCGGGAAGTTCGCCGCGCTGGAGGAGCGCTACTTCGGCGAGGCGGCCCAGGCGGCCCAGGCGACACCGCAAGCGGTGCCCTGGGGCAAGGTGACCTGGCGGCTGGCCCGGGGGCTGGGGCTGACGCTGGGGCTCACCCTGCTGGCGCTGGTGTCCGGACTGCCGCTGGGGCTGGCCGTCGCGCTGGGGCGACGGGTGCGCTTCCGTCCGCTGGCGTGGCTGTGCGCCGCGTACGTCGAGGGGCTTCGCGGAACGCCGTTGCTGGTGCAAATCATCTTCATCTACTACGCGCTGCCGCAGCTCCTGGGTGTGGACCTGCCGCCGATGCTGGCGGCGGTGCTGGCGCTGACGCTCAACAGCGCCGCGTACGTGGCGGAGATCTTCCGGGCGGGCATCGCCTCCGTGGACGCGGGGCAGGAGGAGGCCGCGCGGGCGCTGGGGATGGGCCGCGCGCAGGTCATGCGCTACGTCATCCTCCCGCAGGCGGTGCGCAACGTGCTGCCGCCGCTGACGAACGAGGGCATCGCCCTGCTGAAGGACTCCTCGCTGGTGTCCATCATCGGCATGGCGGAGCTGACGCGGGCGGGACAGGAGCTGGCGAGCCAGCTCGCCGCGCCCCTGGCCGTGTGGCCGCTCGTCGCGTTGTTCTACCTGTTGGCCACGCTGCCGCTGACGCGGCTGGCCTCGGCGCTGGAGAAGCGCCTCCACCGTCAGGGGTGAGGACCGCCATGGCGCTCGTCGAGGTTCGCAATCTGCACAAGCGCTTCGGGGCGCTGGAGGTCCTCAAGGGCGTGGACCTCTCGGTGCAGCCCGGGGAGGTGGTGGTCTTCGTGGGCCCGTCCGGCTGTGGCAAGTCCACGCTGCTTAGGTGCCTGTGCGGCCTGGAAGTGCCGTCCGAGGGCGAAGTCGTCGTCGGGGGGATTCCCGTGCGCGCGGAGCCCAAGGCGCTCCAGGCGCTGCACCGCCGCGTGGGCATGGTGTTCCAGCGCTTCCACCTGTTCCCCCACCTGAGCGCGCTGGCCAACGTGACGCTCGCGCCGCGCAAGGTGCTGGGGCTGTCGGAGGAGGAGGCGGAGGCCCTGGGGCGGCGCATGCTGACGATGGTGCATCTGGAGTCACGCGCGGACGCGTACCCGAGCCAGCTCTCCGGGGGGCAGCAGCAGCGGGTGGCCATTGCCCGGGCCCTGGCGATGAAGCCGGAGTTGATGCTCTTCGACGAGCCGACCAGCGCGTTGGACCCGGAGCTGGTGGGCGAGGTGCTGGAGGTCATGCGCGAGTTGGCGCGTGAGGGCATGACGATGTGCGTGGTGACGCACGAGATGGGCTTCGCGGCGGACGTGGCGCACCGCGTGGTGTTCATGGACGCGGGGAAGGTGGTGGAGGAGGGCCCGCCTCAACAAGTCCTGCGCGAGCCCCAGCACCCTCGCACCCGTGAGTTCCTCGCGAGGCTGCTCCAGCGGTGAGGGGATTTCCGTACGGGGGACGTTGGGTGGGGACATGGGCGCGATTGGCTGGTTCGCCATGACGGCGACCGGGCGCCCATGGTGGAGCCTCGATGTCCCCTCTCTTCGTGTCGCGTCGTCCCGTGTCCTGGGGTGTGCGCTTGTCTCCGCTGTGTCTGCTGTGGTCGCTGTCCGTCGGGTGTGACGTCCCCTCCTCGGGCGTCGAGGAGCCCCTGCCCGCGCTGGACAGCGCCAGCGCGTCGTCCGTCACGAATCCGCCCGAGCCGGAGTACCCGGATGACAATCTGCCGCCGTTGGCGCTCAGCGTCGTGCAGAGCCCCGCGGGCGACGCTGTCACCGCGCCGGTGCTGACCACGCTCCGGGCCCCCGATGACGTCACCGTCGAGTTCATCCAGGTGGACGAAGAGTCCATCGCCGTCGCCGTGGGCGGGCCCGAGACGTCGGCCACGTCCATCGACCGGGTGATGGGGCAGATGTCCGCCGCCGCGAGCCCCGCGGCCCTCTACCTCGCGCTGTCTCCCACGGGCACGGTGGTGCCGCGCACGCTCCAGGCCCACAGCAACGCGGTCGTCGCCGCCGGCAACTGGAAGCAGGGCAGCACGTCGCCGTCCGTCTCCGAGCCGGCCATCGGCGCGGGCGCACCGCGCTCCCTGGGCACGTGCGGCGGCCTGAAGGCCAATGGCCAGGGCACCATGCACGAGAACCACGGCCGCTGCGATGACTGGCACCGGGACATCGACGAGGTCACCCAGTGGATTTCAACGGACATGATTGGGTATGGCGCCTACGTGCGCGCCATCACCGGCGGCGTCTTCTGGGACATCCAGAAGCGCAACTGCCTGAAGAGCTGGTGCGACTGGGGCGTTCTCTTCAAGAAGACCATTCCCCAGGGGCACGTCTGGTATTTCCCCTACGTGAACGTGAACAACGACTTCAAGGCCCACAGCCGCGCCACCACGCTCAACAACAACGGTGTCCACCAGCACCAGGTGTCGACGTGCAGCGACTGGAAGACGCGCACCAACTGGACCTCCAGCCTGGCGGGCGGCTGCTTCATCAACTTCCATCAGACGAACCTGTACTGCAACTCGCAGTCGTATGAGGGGCTGGACCCGAACTACATCTGGACGCCCTTCAGCGCGGGCGGCAACGGGACGCCGTTCGGCTGCTGAGCCCGTCAGGAGCGGGGCCCGCCGCGAACCCGACGGCGGGCTCCGAGCACGAGGCCGGTGAGGACGAGGAGTGCCGTCGTCGCGAGGGCGAGCACTCCCGGCGTCACTCCACCGCGCTCCAGGGGCGTGGTGGCCACGAGCGAGGCATCCCCCAGCACCACCAGTCCCGCCCAGGCCGCTGGAGGCATGCCGTCCTCCATGGCCTCGAGCTGGGCCGCGCGCAGCGCCGCCGACGTGCTCACCCCCATGGCCAGATGTCGATAGAACCGCTCCACCAGCGCCGCCGCTTCGTCATCGCGCAGCGGCCACAAACTGGCCACCACCGCGTGGGCACCGGCCTCGAAGAAGGCGCGCGCGAGGCTGAGCACGCCCTCTCCGGGCAGCACGGTGCCGGACGCGCTCCGACAAGCGGAGAGCACCACCAGCGCGCCCTGCAGGTGCAGCTCCGCGATTTCCCGTGGCTGGAGGATGCCGTCCTCCTCCTCGGAGCCTGGGGCGAGCACGAGCGCCGAGCGCTCGGGGGCCTCGGCATCGACGACGGCGTGGGCCGCCAGGTGCAGCACCCTCATGCTCGACAGGTCCGTGCTCTTGAGCGCGTGCTCGGAGGCGTCCGTGCCCACGAGCAGCCGGGCCGGGGTGTGGGTGCCACGAAGGACGTCCTCGACTTCGTGTCCCTCCCGCCGCGCCTCGGGAAGCGCTCCCAGCTGCGCGGCCTCGGTGAAGACGCCAGCCCGCTCTCGCGCCACCGCTCGGGCCACGGGCTGCCGGACGGCGCGGTCAGGGTCCGCGAGCACCAGGGCCTCGCCTCCTGGTTCACGAGGAAGCGCCTGCCTCCAATGGCGCCACAGGCTGGCGGAGGGCACCAGGGCCAGCTCGTAGCGGGCCACCAGCGGCGGACCGTCCGGTCGCTCGCGCAGCGCCGCGAAGGGCAAATCATGAAGCGGTCCATCTGGCACCAGCAGCAGCCGGCGCACCGTCGGAGGCAACCCCGCGAGGGCCGGGCCCAGGAGCTGCGCATGGAGGGCCGCCGCCGCGCCGACCTCGGAGTCGTCGCGGCGCTCGATGAGCCCGGAGAACAGCGTGGCCGCCGCCACGAGCCGCGTGCGCTCGGGGATGCGATGGACCCGTGTTCCCGCCCGCGTCACCGCGAGCACCCAGGCGCCTCCCGCCGAGGTGCCGGCGCTGTCCTTGTCGTCGCCGACGAGGAAGGCCAGCAGCGCTTCGTCCTCGCCCAGCCCCTGCTCGACTGCCTCCAGCGACACGAACTCCGGCGCGCCATGGCGGGGCGCGGGCCGCAAGTCCCGCTCGTGCCGCTCCAGCTCCTGGAGTTCCTTCAAGGCCGTCTCGCGCCCGCTGCCCGCGAGCGATGCGTCCAGCAGCCGCCGCTGCACCGCGACCAATCGTCGCTGCACCTCGCCGCGCTCCGAGCGACGCGCGGGGGTGTCCTGCGAGGACGCCAGCGCTCGCGAGGCGACCAGCGCATCGAGCAGCGTCCTCGCCCGCAGGCGCTCGCTCACCGCGAAGGCGCGTGTCAGGGCCTCCCTCGGGGAAAGCGTGGCGGGCTGGCCCGTCGCGCCGCCGGCCTCCAGCGTCCAGCCCGCGAGGCGGTGGTAGTCGTGGGCCCAGGTCGCGAGCAGCTCCGCCTGACTGGAGGCGTCGCTCTGCGTCTCCCGCAGGGCCTCCGCCGCGTCCAGGGCGCGCTCGGCGTGGTGGAGGGCTTCGGGGAGGGGCTGCGTCCAATACGCCACCGTGCCGCGTCCACGCAGGGCCCAGGCGAGATAGAGCGGGTCCTTCCCCTCGACGGCCAGGCGGAGCGCCGCGTCCGCGTCCTGGATGGCGCCGGTCGGGTCCACGTCCGCCCGTCGCACGGCCCGCGTCCAGAGACATGCGAGTCGCCGCTCGTTGGAATCCAGCAGCTCCGCGAGGGCCATGCAGCGCTGGAGCAGCTCGTCGGCTTCGCGTCGCTCCTCGGGAGTGTCCCCCAGCATCGCCACGGTGAGCCGCAGCGCGCGCGTCACCTGCGTCTGGTTCCCCGTGTTCTCCGCGGCGGCCAGCGCCTGTCGGGCGAGTGCGAGCGCTCGCGCCCGTCCCTCCGGCGTGGGGTCTCGCTCCAGCCGCCGCGTCGCGAGGCTCGCGAGCATGTAGCGCGCGTGTCCCTCCAGGAAGAGGTCGCGAGTCGCATGGGCCAGCTCCGCCAGGCGGAGGTTGACGTCCGTGGCCTCCTCCAGCCGGCCGAGCCGCTCGCTCACCGTGCTCATGACGCCCAGGTACTGCTTCTTCAGCCCTTCGCCACCGTCCGGGAAGACGAGCGCCTCGGCGCGCTTGAGCACCCGAAAGGCCCGGCCCAGGTCCAGCTCCACCTCGTAGAGCTGGCTGGCCTCGACGATGAGGGCGCGTGCATGCAGCTCCGGCTTGCCGGAGGCGCTGGCCACCTCGACCACGCGGCGCGTCCACTCGGCGGCCTCGTCGGCGCGCCCTTGGGCCAGGAGGATGACGCGCAGGTTCATGCCCGCCAGCACCTCGCCCTCCGCGTCCTGGAGCCGACGGAACGTCATCGCGGCGCGCTGGTAGGGCGCCTCCGCGGCCTTCCGGTCCGTCAGGTGCTCCACGTGCCCGAGCACCAGGGCCAGCCAGCCATGGTCCGGATTCTGTTCCACCAGGGCCGCCAGCTCACGTCGGACCGTGTCGCGAGCGGGGGGCGCCTGCGCGCACTGGTAGAAACACATCGCGCTCTCACGCGCCTCGGGATGCGCCAGGAGGAGCTCCCGGCACTCCACGAGCGTGGGGGCCTGGGGCGGCCGGACCGTCTCCTTCGCGAGCGCGGGAGCCGGATACACCTCCCCCAGGAGCAGCGTCACCGCGAGGATGGCGAGGCCCAGGGGGGCGCGACCGGCGGAGGGCTTCCGGGTCGTCACTTCAGCGCGTGGGAGGTGGCGGAGGGACGACGGGTTCGCACTTGAGCGTGATGGGCCCGGGCGGAGAGGGCGGGGGCCGGGGATTGTCGTTCTGCTTCATCAGCTCGAAGTAGCAGATGACGGGCTCCGACCAGGGGTTCGGGGAGAGGGGAGCCCAGCGCTCCACAATCACCATCGCCACGGAGAGGGGCGTGCCCGTCACGGCGGAGACGACGCGCGCGACCAGTGGCCCCGCCGATGCGGCCCGATGGCTCACCCGCAGGGGCGAGTCCACGTCCACCATGCCCGACGTCTGCGCGACGATGGTGCCGGCGCTGTCGAGGAGCTGGAGCGTGACGAACTGGCTGCCGCCCGTCCTCACTCCGGTCTCCACCACCGAGGCGACCACCTGGTCTCCGGCCTCGCCATGGCTCGGCGCTGTCTTCGCCACGTGCGTCGTCACGGTGGCCGCTTGTCCGAACGCCGGCAACGATATCCCTCCCACCAGCGTGACGATCGCCAGCAGTCCACCTCGAATCCACGGTTGAGTCTTCATTCCTGGCTCCGTCCTCATGACTGCCCCCTCGTGTCGCGCACCACCGTCCGCACTACTCCAGCCGGTTGACGAACGTGGCGCCGCGAAGCACCTGTCCGTCCGGCAACCGCGCTTCCACCTGCCACAGCAGCTTCGTTCCGGGCTTGAGCGGCGCGAGCACCGACGCGCGCACCCGGTACTCGGGCTGCGCCAGCGAGTCGGCGCGGTGGACCAGGCTCAGGTCCTCCGTGGACACCCGCACCGACCAGCGGGTCCCCTCGGGCCCGCCACTCCAGCGCAGCACACAGTCGTCGCGCTTCAGCGGCGCGGCTTCCGGCACCAGCGAGCTGAGCGCCCCCGTGTCGCCTCCGCGCATCGGGTGCTGCTCCGGCCCCTCCCGCACCGAGATGCCGACCACCACCAGGACCAGCGCCGCCGTGGCCACCGCGCCCCAGACGGGCCGGCTCCACACGGAGCGGAAGCGGCGTCGCTCCCGCGCGTCACTCGAGTCCCTTCGAGCCCTCGGGCCCGCGGCCTCCAGCGTCGCGGCGGGCGCGGCCTGGGCGGCGGCGGCCGAGAGCTCCTTCGCCAGTCGCCACGCCGCGGCCCAGGCGGGGTCATCCGCCACGCGCGCGACGACGGCCCGACGCTCTTCCATGGGCAGCTCACCGCTCACCGCGCGCCACACCAGGTCGGTGTCCACGGGCTCGCCACCCGCCATCGGCTCCTCGTCGCGCACCACCGCGCGCAGGCGCTCGACGGTGGCCTCGTCGGGCTTCATCTCGTCGTCGCGTCGCTGCTCGCTCACGGCTCGAATCCCTTCGTCGAGAGGCAGAGGCGCAGCGCGCTCAGCCCGCGGTAGATGAGGTTCTCGGCCCGCTTGCCATCCCAGCCCATCAACTCGCCGGCCTCCGGCACGGTGTGGCCTTGGAGGTACAGCGTCACCGCGAGCCTGCGGTCCTGGGCGAGCTGGCGCAGGCAGTCGCGCACCGCCTGGGCAATCTGCGAGCCGCTCGCGGACTTCTCCGGGTCGCCCGACGCCATCGGCTGCTGGGGTTGTGTCTCCACTTCCTCCAGGGCGACTTCCCGACGGCGCTCCACGTTGCGCAGCTCGTCCACCAGCGCCGTGTACGCCACGCGGTACAGATAGGCGGGCGAGAGCTTGGAGCGGTCCGGCTCGCGGCGCTGCAGCTCCATGACGCGCATCATCGCCGTCTGCACCAGGTCATCGCGGCGATCCGCCAGACGCGGGGGACACACCTGCGCGACAGCTCGCGTCAGGTCCCGGCGGAGCTTCTCCAGCTCTTGATTCGGCAGAGGACCCGCGACCTGGGAAGGTCTTGGTTGCGACTCCACGTGGAAGGTCCTCCAGGAAGCACTCATGGTCATCGAAAGGTCCCATCCACGGCAAGTGTGAGCGCTGTTCCACGGGCAGCTCTCCCCGCGTCTCCACCGCGTCCCTGTTCCTTGAACGGACCCCGCGCCTTTTTCCCCTCACGCGCCTGTGTCTCGGGGGAAGACCCCGGTTCACCCGCACTGTCACCTCCCTCTCCGCCAGGGTGGGCCGGTGATATTTTCCATTCAGGTGGAAAGCCGGGTGGTGGGCGGATGTCGAGGCGTGGGCAAAAGCCGCCGCGTCAGGGCCTCACGGGATGGGTTGCGTGGCCACGGGCGGTTCGGGTCCCTATATCTGGAGTGAGTCGACAGGAGGCAGGTCGCCTGGATGCTCTCCAGGCGGAATCGACGAGCGAATGAACGTCCTGCTTCCCAGATGTGTTGGCTGAGTCCTTCTCCCAAGGAGGCCGTCCCTTGCGAAGGTTTCAGGAACGCCTTCCTCTCGAGGCGCTGACATTCGACGACACGTTGGTCCTGCTGGAGGTGGTGCGGGACCTGGCCCACCTCCGGACGCTGGAGGACGTGATGGCGCTGGTGCGCCGCGCGGCCCGCCGGCTCAGCGGCGCGGATGGCGTCACGTTCGTGCTGCGCGAAGGCAACCTCGTGCACTACGCGGATGAGGAGGCCATCGCCCCGCTGTGGAAGGGGTGTCGGTTTCCCATCGAGTCGTGCATCTCCGGGTGGGCCATCTTGAACCGGGAGCCGGTGGTCATCGAGGACATCTACGCGGATGACCGAATCCCGCATGACGTCTACCGCGCCACGTTCGTGAAGAGCCTGGTCATGGTGCCGGTGCGTCGCGCGGACCCGGTGGGCGCCATTGGCGCGTATTGGGCGAAGCGTCGGGTGCCGGGGCTGCGGGAGGTCTCCCTGCTCCAGGCGCTCGCGGACTCCGCGGCCGTCGCGGTGGAGAACGGGCGGCTGTACGAGGCGGAGCGCGCGGCGCGGCGGGCCGCCGAGGCGGAGACGCGTCTGCGTGGCGAGCTGCTGGCGATGGTGTCCCACGACTTGCGCAATCCGCTGGGCGTCATCTCCATGACGTCATCGCTGCTGGCGCCCCTGCTGACGCCGCTCAACGGGCGCGCGCGGCACCACCTGGACACCCTCAATCGCTCGGCGCTGCGGATGGAGCGGCTCATCCATGACCTGCTCGACTTCGCGGCCATCGAGGCCGGTGGCTTCCGGGTGAGTCGCGTGCCGCTGGCGCTCTCGCGGCTCATGGAGCAGGCGTCGGAGCTGGGGCCGATGGCGCAGGAGCGCGGCATTGGCCTGGAGCTGCGGCTGCCCGAGCGGGATGTCGACGTGCGGTGTGATCCAGACCGCATCCACCAGGTGTTCTCCAACCTGGTGGGCAACGCCGTCCGCTTCACGCCCGCGGGTGGACGCATCACCGTGATGGCGGAGGTCCATGATGACCGTGTCGAGCTGAGCGTGGAGGACACGGGCGCGGGAATCGCGCCGGAAGTCTTGCCCGTCCTGTTCGACCGGGTTCAGCGGCCGACGACGCGGATACCGGGGAGCGGCGTGGGGCTGGGGCTCTCCATCACCCGAGGCATCGTCGAGGCACACGGCGGCGCGGTGCGCGTGCGGAGCCAGGTCGGGCTGGGGACGACGTTCACCTTCACGCTCCCGATGGAGGGATGAGCGTCAGGGGTGGACGCGCTCGTAGCGGCCGTCGGTGACGCGGTGGAGGCCGAGTGACTCCGCGAGCCGGATGGCGCCGAGGTTGCCGGGCTGGGTCAACGCGAACAGCCTCCTCACACCAAGCGACTGGAAGGCGTGCTCGAGCAGGGCTCGTG
>NZ_JBLZWL010000071.1:0-287500 GCF_049194865.1 Corallococcus terminator
CTCCTGCTCGGCGAAGGCGCTCAGCGTTTCGCGGGTGATGGACCGGGCAAGCTCCAGCTCCCAGCCCCGCTCGCGGTGCAGCGCCTCCGCCACCTGGGCCACCGTCCTCACGCCGTCACAGGCGCGCCAGACGGCGTCGGTGCCTTCGTCCAAATCAAAGTAGTAGTTGTCGAGGATGAGGTGCACCTGCCCCTCGGCTCGACGGCGCCGCACTCGCAAGTGCGTGACGGGAACGAGCACGTTCAGGTCCATGGCGCTCATTCCTCGATGACATCCGTGAGCTGGTTGCACAGCCGGATGCACGTCTCCAGATAGGCCTTGAGGTCCTCGGGGCGCTCGCGCAGCCGCGCGCCGTCCGCGAACTGGAGCTCCCAGAAGCGCTTCTCGAACTTGCGCGCCTCCTCGTCTCCACCCGCGGCGAGCTGTCCCAGGATGCGCGTGCGCCACTTGCGGCGGATGTTCGTGCTGCCCCGGTAGTGGCAGAAGGCATCACAGGTGGAGTTGAGCAGCTCCCGCGCGCGCATCAGCGCCACGTCCGGCTGCTCCATCATCCCGTAGAGGTCCTCGAGCGCGTCGTCGACCTCGCGAATCTTCACCTCCAGCAACCACCGCGACAGGCGACGGAAGTCGAAGCGCGAGCGCAGCCGCTCCAGCCGGCTGTCGTGCATCAGCGCCACCCCCGTGCGTACGCGGTGCAGGAAGACGATTTCGTCCTCCGTCATCCGCCGCTCCATCATCACGTTGTCCCGCCCGCCCTCCTGCAAGTCCAACGCGGCGAGCTTCGCGGCGAGCACCTCCACCGACGCCTCGCTCCAGTACTCGAAGTCCACGCGGCGCTTGCCGAGCATGTGCACGGAGAAGAGCGCGTCCCCGGCCTTGTGCAGGCTGGTGCCCGTCGGCTCACCCCCGCCGACGATGAACACGTCGATGTCGGAGAAGGCATTGCCCATGCCCTCCACCAGGGAGCCGGACAGGAACACGGCGGCCTCGACCGCGGGCGTCAGCGACTCGAGCGCCAGCAGCTGGCCGAGGTCCACGCCAAGCAGGTTCATCATTTCGTCACGCGAGGGCTGAGTCATGAGGGCGGCGACACCAGAAGCGAGAAGAGGAAGGAAGGCGCGAGCCGGGTTGAGTGGCCCGCGCCTCCCCTGCATGAACCTCAACGGCTCACGCGGTCAGCCTTCACTTGCGAATCACAGCACCGGGAAGACGCGGCCCGGCCCGACGATGATGGGACCCGTGATGATGGGACCCGTGACGATGGGGCCGGGCAGCGTGACCACGGGACCCGGGATGGTGGAGATGGAACCACCGACGACGCACTTCATGGTGTCGGCGGACAGCTTGATGGCAACGCTACGGGGCTTGTTCATGGTGTTGCTCCTTGATGGGTCTTCGTTCACTGCGTGCTGCGTGCTGCACCTGGCGCGGCCACTCGGCGCCGCTGAACTCGGAAGGAAGCGCTCACGCCACGCGGCGCGTGTCGCGACACGGCGGCCATGCGAGGATGGCCACCTGGAACCGGGAGGTCCGTCGATGCGTGCCGCTGTGCCGACACCCCTGCTGCGCGTGGGGCTCAACAAGGTCGCCCTGCTGCGCTCGTCGCGCGGCGGCGCCGTGCCGGATTTGACGGAGGCCGCGCGCACGCTCATCGAAGGCGGCTGCCGCGCGCTGATGGTCCACCAGTGGTCCGACCACCGGCACGTGAAGCCCCACGACGTCACCGCGCTCGCCGCGCTGGCTCCCGTGCGCGAAGGCCTCGCCACGCTGCATGTCGGCGGAGACCTGCGCGAGGACCTCGGCGCGCTGCTGGAGCGCACCCCCGGCGTCGGCTGCTGGGTGGTGACCCCCTTCGAGGCCCAGCACCTCACCACCCAGCGCGGCTGGCGCCCGGAGGATGACCAGCCCCGACTGGCGCACTGGGCACGAACCCTGAGCGGACACACGCGCATCTCCGTGTTCGTGGACCCGGAGTTGGAGGCCGTGGACCTGGTCGCCCGTGCCGGCGTCGCCGCCGTCGAGCTGAACTGTCGCGACTACGTGGAAGGCTTCGGCACGCCCTCGCAGGAGCGCGCGCTGGAGGCACTCGCGCGCGCGGCGGACCGGGCCCGCGAGCACGGCCTGGACGTCAATGCCGCGCATGACCTCGACAAGCGTCATCTGTCTCCGCTGATTCGCGCTGTACGCCCCACGCTCGTCTCCGTGGGTCATGCCTTCGTGGCCGCCGCCGTCATCGCGGGCCTGCGGGCGGTGCTGCCCGGCTTCCTCCACGCGGCCTCGGAGGAATGAGCACTTCCTCGTGGCGCGCGTCATGACGCCGCCTCGACGGACCGAGGGGCTCCTCACGGTGCGCGTCATGACCCCACCTCGCTCCGGGTGCCGTGACGCTCCAGCGCCTCCGCCAGCATCCTCACGCCCGTGGCATGCAGCACCATGGCGATGTCCTCGGTGCGCGGATTCACTGGCGCCAACTGGAACGGCGCGTTGGCCAGGAGCAGCAGCGGCGTGACGAAGTCACACCGCACGCGCCATTCAGTGTCACCTCGGGCCAGCGCTCGCGCGGGCAGCTCCTCGTCCAGCCACGCATCCAGCGCGGCGAAGCGCTCCAGGGCGGGCCGCGCCCACAGGGCCCAATCCCAGGACAGGCCCTCACCGCTGTCCGTCACCCGGGCCGCGCCCGCGCGCACCAGGTCGTAGAGCCCGCTCGTGCAGGTGCGCAGCTTGGCCAGGTCCTCCAGGTAGTCGCTGTCCGAGTCCCCCGTGGCAGTCGAACCCCGCGGGTCCAACAGCAGGAACCGGCCCGTGGCCGGCTCCAAGAGGACGTTGTCGAACTTGAAGTCGCCGTGGAACCGTCCCACGCGAGGCGGGTTCAAGCGCTCGAGCAGCGTCGTGTCCCGCTCCAGCGAGCGCACCAGCTCGGCGGCGCTCCGGTGAAGCCGGCCATTGATTTCCAGACTCCCCGCCGCACACAGCCGGTCGAAGCGCGCGGACAGGCCCCGGCCCGCGCTGGCTCTTCTCCAGAACTTGTCCACATAGCTGTCGTGGAAGAAGCCCTCGGGCGCGGGCCGCTGGTGGTCCGCGTAGAGCGCGTCGAAGGCGAAGGACACGAAGCTCCGCGTGCCGCTCACGGCCTCGCCCACCGTCAGCGTTCCGTCCACCAGCACGCGCGACAGCTCCGGCCACGGACAGAAGTCCATGTCGTACTCGGCCCAGTCCGCGCCGGTGCGCACCTCCAGCACGCGAGGAAAGCGCTCCGCCGCGCGCGGAGGCAGCGCCTCCAACCACGCGACTTCTCGCAACAGCTTGTCGCGCCCGTGCGTGGCCCGCTTGGTGATGCGGCTGCCCGACACGCGCACGTCGCGCACCACTCCGCGCCAGTCGCCCTCGGCTCGCGCGCCGCTCATACGCCCGCCTCCCGCTGGTGCCGGAGGACATCCAGTCCCTCCGAGAGGGAGAACGGCGCCTTCAGGCCCAGCGCCGCCAGTCGCGTGGACGCCAGCCGGTTGTCGCGAGGACGCACCGCGAGCGACGACTCCTTGCGCGTGCGCACCAGCGACACGTCCAGGTTGAAGGCATGGGCCAGCCGCCGCGCCCACGAGTACTTGGTGGTGGCCTCGCCGCCGCTGAAGTGCAACACGCCCCGCACGCCGCCCCCGGCGAGCCGCGTCAGCAGGCCCGCCACCTCATCCACCAGCACCGGGTAGCGCACCTGCTCGCCATCCACGTACACGGGCTGTCCCGTGGCCAGTTGCTCCAACGTGGACGTGACGAAGGTGGACTTCTCGTCCGGCCCCGTGAGGCCGTAGAGCAGCGGCACACGCAGCACCAGCGCGTCCTCCAGCGTCAGCGCGAGCAGCTCTCCCTCTCGCTTGGTGACGCCGTAGTGCTGGAGCGGCCGGGGCTCGTCCGTCTCCACGTACGTGCGAGCGGGGGCGCCGTCGAAGACGTGGTCGGTGGACACGTAGAGCAGCCGCGTGCGCGTGCGTCGGCACGCCTCCACCACGTTGCCCGTGCCTCCCACGTTGATGTTCGTCGCGGCGGACCGGTGACGCTCGCAGTCGTCCAGGTTGCAGCGCGCCGCCGCGTGGATGCACACGTCGAAGTCGCCCTCCGCGAAGGCGGTGTCCACGGCGCGCGCGTCGGTGATATCCAGGCGCATCAGCCCCTGGCGCGGCGTCGCGCTCCAGGTGCCCCGGGCCTGGACTCCCTCCATCCGCAGCGCGCGCATCAGCCTGCGCCCCAGAAATCCGCTGGCCCCCGTGACGATGACGTTCATGGCTGGCTCCCCCGTGTCCCCATCGCCGCTAGAGCAGCGAGAGAGACGCGCCCCCGCTCGTGCCCAGTCCCACGCCCAGCAGCGCCAGCCGGTCCACGCCCGCGCGCGGCCCCGGGACTCCGCACTTCACCGCCGCCACTTGCGTCGCGAAGCGCAGCGCCTCACCAAAGCCCTGCCCCGACTGCACCGCCGCGATGTAGCCCGCGTGGAACGCATCCCCCGCGCCCGTGGTGTCCACCACCTCGCAGCGCTCCGCGGGGACGCGGTGGTGCTCACCCTCGGCCGTCCACCCCTCGCAGCCCTCCGCGCCCAGCGTGCCCACCACCACGCGCAGACCTCCGGCCAGCAGCGTCCGCGCGGCGGCGGACAGCTCACGCTCCCCCGTCAGCTCACGCAGCACCTTGCCCGGCGCCACCAGGCTGGTGAGGTACGGCAACAAAGGCCGCGCCTCGTCGGCCACCTCCGCGTCCGCCAGCACCGGCAGCCCCAGGGCCCGCGCGCGCTTCGCCAACGCCAGCGAGAAGGCGGGCTCGTGCCCGTCCAGGTACACCAGGCCACACTGCTCCAGCGGCGCGGCCTCGGCCGGAATGCCATCCATGCGCAGCCGCGCGTCCTTGTGCATGACGAGCGAGCGCGTGCCGTGCGTGGTGTCCACGACGATGGCCGCCGAGTGCTGCGGACAGTCCGCCACCGTGAGGCTGCCCTCCACCACCACGCCGGACTCCACCAGCGAGCCGCGCGCCAGCCGTCCGAAGTCCCCGCCGCCGAAGACGCCGAAGTAGCGCGTGCGCACGCCCAGCGCGCCCAGCATCGCCGCGACGTTGGCGCCCTGCCCGCCGCCGAAGAAGCGCAGCCCGTCCGCCTGCACCTTCCCGTCCGTCACCAGCGCCTCGCGCGTGGAGAAGACGATGTCCACCGTGTTGTTTCCGATGACGAGCACTTCCATGGCGCCCTCCCGTGCCTGAATGGCCTCACCCTTCCCGGTGCTCCGCCTGCCGCTCACCGAGCCCACCTAGCGAGCCACCGCCGGCCGCACCTGCGCCGGGGCCTCCGCATGCAGTCGGCGCAGCACGTCCGTGGCGATGCGCTCGGCCACCTGCTCCGGCCGCAGCTCGCTGGTGTCCACCACCGTCCAGCGCTCCTCCGCGGGCAGCAGCGACACGAGGAACTCGTCGTAGGCCTGGTGCCGCTCCGGGTTGTCGCGCAGGTACGTGTCCCGCACCGACTTGGAGGGACGCAGCAGCGCGCGCTCCCGCTTCACCTTCGGCGTGGACGTCAGGTAGTAGTTGAACGCGAACGGCAGGTGCTCATCCCAGATGAGCTGGCTGGGCAACCCCGGTACCTCCGGATGGAAGAAGCGGTTGCGCCCCACCTGGCTGAGCCAATGTCTGTCCTGGACGAGGAAGCCCGACGGCAACCCACGGTGACAGCGCGCCAGGTCCAACAGGATGTTCGCCGAGTAGAACCAGTCAATCTGGAGCAGGTCCGGCGTGCGCTTCGCCTCGGCCAGGAAGTGGTCGAGGATGGGCATGTCGAACACGTAGCAATGTCCCAGCCGCGCCGGCAGTCCCGCCGCCGTCAGGCGCGCGCCCAACAGCTTGCACACCGTCGTCTTGCCCGCGTAGTCCGTGCCTTCAATCAGCAGTCCATGAATCATCGTGAGTGCCTCGCTCGGACTTCAGGGTTGGAGGACGACCTTCAGCGCACCCGCGGGAGCGCCCTGACGCCGGGCCCCCACGTCGCAGCCCACCAGCGCCAGTCCCTCGCGGAACGACGCCAACGGCAGGCGGTGGGAGACGAGCCTTCGCGCGGGCACCACGCCCGAGCTGATGAGGTGCAGCGCGGTGGCGAAGCTGCCATCCAGCGAGTCGATGGAGCCCTGCACGGACAGGCTGCGGTCCGCGATGCCGCCCACGTCCAGCGCCACCTCGTGACGCTTGAGGCCCACCAGCAACAGCTGCCCGCCGCGTGACAGCTTCGACAACGCCTCACCGGCCAGCCGCCCCGTGGTGTCCACCACCACGTCCAGCGGCGTCGCATCCGAGGCGTGGCGCGCGCAGACCTCGTCCAGTGACTCGGCCACCGTCCAGCGCCGGTCCACGACTTCGCGGCACAGCTCGCGCCGCGCCGCCGAGCGCTCCACCAGCGTCCCCGTCAACCCCAGGCCCGCCAGCACCCACGCGTACAGCACACCCATGGGCCCGCCGCCGAGCACCACCGTGCGCAGCGAGGGACGCAGGCGCAGTTGATTGGCGCCCGTGACGGCGCAGCTCAAGGGCTCGGTGAGGCTTGCCTCCTCGAAGCCCACGTGCGCGGGCAGCGTGTAGAGGAAGCGCTCCGTCGTCTTGTGCAGCGGCGCCATGGTGCCGTCGGCGCTGACGCCCGTCTCCGTCTCCCCCTTGCGCTGGCAGTGGTTCTGCCTTCCGGTGCGGCACAGCCGGCACTGGCCACAGTGGAAGGTCGGGTCGATGACGACGCGGTCCCCCACCTGGACATGGCGCACGGCGGGGCCCACGGCGACGACCTCGCCCGAGGACTCGTGGCCCAGCACCACCCCGGGCTTCGCCGCGTACTCACCGCCGATGATGCCCAGGTCCGTGCCGCAGATGCCGGTGGCGCGAACGCGCACCATCACCTCGTCGTGCACGGGCGCGGACGGCTCGGCGCGCTCGCGCAGCTCCAGCTCCCAGGCTGTCGTGTACACCACTGCCCTCATGTGCTCCCCCTCGAGTCCCCGACTCAGCCCACGTCCGCGAGCGTGC
The DNA here is from genome assembly GCF_049194865.1 of Corallococcus terminator. Taxonomy (GTDB): domain Bacteria; phylum Myxococcota; class Myxococcia; order Myxococcales; family Myxococcaceae; genus Myxococcus; species Myxococcus terminator_A. The sequence continues at coordinate 7,039 of NZ_JBLZWL010000071.1, forward strand.
GCGCCAGCCGCGCCACGATTTCTTCCAGGTCGTCCTGCGTCGCGATGAGCGGAGGCCGCACCTTCACCACGTTGCCGAAGCTGTACCGGGAGCCGCGCAGCACCAGCTGGTGCCGCTCCCCCGCCACGCGGATGAGCGCCAGCGTCTTCTCCACGTCGGGCGAGCCATCCGCGCGAACAATCTCCAGGCCCCACATGTACCCGAGACCTCGCACGTCACCGATGCACGGGAAGCGCGTGGCCAGTTGGTTCAGCAGCTCTCCCAACACGATGCCGTTGCGCCGCACGTTGGCCAACAGGTGGCCGGTCGTCATCGCCTTCAGCGTCGCGGACGCTGCGGTCAGCGCCAGCGGATTGCACCCCGAGGTGAAGGAGTGCTCGTGGCTCTCCATCACATCCAGCGCGCCCTCGAACAACACCGCCGCCACGGGGATGCCGATGCCGCCCAGGCCCTTGGCCAGCGTGACGATGTTGGGCTTGAAGCCGAGCGCCTCCGAGGCGAACAGGTGCCCGGTGCGCCCCATGCCCGTCTGCACCTCGTCCGCGATGAGGAGGATGCCCCTCTCCTCACACAGCTTGTTGAGTGCCTGGAAGTAGCCAGGGGGCGGAACCACGTTGCCGCCGTTGCCCAGCACGGGCTCCACCAGCATGCACGCCACCGAGCCGCTGCTCGCGTACTCGACGAAGTCGCTGATGCGCTCCACACAGAGCATCCCGCAGCCGGGATACTTCGCCTTGTAGAAGCAGCGATAACAGTACGGCGCCGGCACCTTCACCGAGTGCGGTGACACCGACTCCGGGAAGCCCTTGCGACGAAACGCATTGCCCGAAATCGCCGTGGTGAACTGTGTCTGTCCATGGTGCGAGAGGAAGAGGCTGAGGATGTCCGTCTTCCCCGTGGCCTTCTGCGCCACCTGCACCGCGCACTCGTTGGCGGTGGAGCCGGTGATGTCTCGCATCCACCCGGCCGTCAGGTGCGCGGGCGCATGCGCGAGCAGCTCCGAGAGCACCTGCTTCGCCTGCCCCGCCATCAGCGAGGAGCTGGCGTGCGCCATGCGCCGCAGCTGCTCCATCACCGCGTTCGTCACCTCCGGGTGGTCATAACCGAGAGGTACGTTGAAGGTGCCGGAGGCCGCGTCGAGGAAGGCCGTGCCATCCTCGCGGATCAACCGGATGCCCCGCCCCCGCACGAACTCCTCGGACGAGCGAGTCCCCGCCGACGCGACTTCGGACGCACCCTCTCGTACATCCGGTCCCTCCCCAGAGAGGACCTTCAGGTTGAGATTGGACAAGCGTGTTCCCCCAACGGCGTGAAACGTCCCCCCTTGGACGTTTCAAATCCCCGCGCTGCTGGAGAGTGAACGGACCCTCGAAAATTCCTTCGGTGAATCATCGGGGGTTGGCCGCGCGAAGCCATCCAGCCAGGATGTCTCACCATGAAGATGGAGCACGTGGAGCAGACGCTGGAGCGCATCGCCCGCGAGGCGCAGGCCACGCCGGGGGGCCTGCTGGCGTTCGATGGAGACGGCACGCTGTGGAGCGGTGACGTCGGCGACGACTTGTTCATGGCCGTGACGGGACACGACGCCGTGCGCGACGAGGCCCGCCCCCGGATGGAGCAGGTGGCCGCCGCTCACGGCCTGGAGCTCGCGGGAAGCAACAGCACGCTGGCCCGCAGGTTGTTCACCGCCTTCCAGGCCGGCCGAATCCCGGAGCACGACATCTGCGAGATGGCGACGTGGCTGTTCGCTGGCTGGCAGGTGGAGGAGCTGCGCGCCTTCGCTCGCGGCGTGGTGGAGTCACACGGCGTGGCCGAGCGCGTCCACCCGGAGGTCCGCCTGGTGGTGGACTGGGCCCGCGAGAAGGACATCCCCTGTTACGTGGTGAGCGCCTCGCCGCTCGCCGTCGTCGAGGCCGCCGCGCGCGTGGTGGGCATCCCCTCCGAGCAGGTCATCGCCAGCACCCCCCAATCCTCGGGCGGCACGGTGCTGCCGGACATCATCGCCCCCATCCCCTACGGCCCCGGGAAGGTGACGTGTCTGAGGGCGCGCACCGAGCGGCCCCTGTACGCCGCCTTCGGGGACAACGTGTTCGATTTGGAGCTGCTCACCGAGTCCCGGGTGCCTGTCGCGGTGCGTCCCAAGCCCCGCCTGCTGGAGCGCGCGGACCGCCTGCCCCCGCTGGTCCAATTGCACCCGGTGACCACCCGCTGACAGCGTCGGGTGGGGAACGCGTCCGGAGAGCTTTTGGCGGCGCCCGCCAGCGCGGACGTGCTAACTGGAGGGCGCCTGCACTTACTCGGAACATCCGCCACGGAGAGACACAGTCATGCCGCTCATCGCCCTGCGTCCCCTGCTCGACTACGCCGCCGCCAACAACTTCGGGGTCGCCGCGCTCAACGTCAACAACATGGAGCAGATCCAGTCCATCATGGAGGCCGCTCGCGCAACCCAGAGCCCGGCCATCATCCAGGCGTCGCGCGGTGCGCGGAAGTACACCAATGACTTGTTCCTGCGGAACCTGATGCAGGCCGCGGTGGAGCTCTACCCGGAGATTCCGGTGGTCATGCACCAGGACCACGGCAACTCGCCGGAGACGTGCATCAGCGCCATCCGCATGGGCTTCACCAGCGTGATGATGGACGGCTCGCTCGAAGACGACGGCAAGACGCCCTCCACCTACGAGTACAACGTCGCCGTCACGCGTGAAGTCGTCAACGTGGCCCACCGCTTCGGCGTGTCGGTGGAAGGTGAGCTGGGCGTGCTGGGCTCGCTGGAGCACGGCATGGGCGAGAAGGAAGACGGCCACGGCGCCGAGGGCAAGCTGACGTTGGACCAGCTCCTCACGGACCCGGACCAGGCGGTGGACTTCGTCAACCGCACGGGCATCGACGCGCTCGCCGTCGCCATGGGCACCAGCCACGGCGCCTACAAGTTCTCCCGCAAGCCCAGCGGCGACGTGCTCGCCATGAGCCGCATCGAGGAGATCCACAAGAAGATCCCCAACTGCCACCTGGTGATGCACGGCTCCAGCTCCGTCCCCAAGGAGCTGTGCGACATCATCAACGCCAACGGAGGTCGCATCAAGGAGACCTACGGCGTGCCGGTGGAGGAGATTCAGCGCGGCATCCGCGCGGGCGTGCGCAAGATCAACGTCGACACCGACAACCGGCTCGCCATCACCGGCGCCATCCGCAAGGCCTTCATGGCCAAGCCGGAGGAGTTCGACCCGCGCTACTACCTGACCCCCGCGCGCGCGGCCATGCAGGCCATCTGCGAGGAGCGCATGAAGCAGTTCGGTCAGGCGGGCCACGCGAAGAAGGTGCCGCACGTCACGCTGGAGCAGATGGCGCGCGACTACACGGCCGGCAAGTTCGGCGACAACGCGCGGCCCGACACCGTCGTCGGCACCCAGAAGAAGTAGTCCAGCGCGTCGAGCAGCTTCGGGGGAGGACCGCCGAGCGTGGCGGCTCCCCCGAGTCGTTTCGTCAGGCGGCGCTGGCTCACTTCTCTCCCGCCAGCGCGGTCGCCATGTTCTGCGTCTCGTTCTCCACCTGGTAGTCGGCGATGACGCGCCGGCCCTCCTTGGGAGTCTGCTTCAGCCTGAGCGCCTCCAGGCTCAGGGGCACCACCGCGCCCTCGTCGGGCTGGACGTAGAGCACGCTGCCCTCCAGCGCCACCACGTCACCCTCTATCACCTGGGTGCGCTTGGGGTCCGGTGTCAGCTCCACGTCGGGCCCCTGGACGATGCGGGTCATGCCCTGGGTGGGCGTGACGTCGGCGCCAATCATGCCGCCCAGGTTCAGCGGGGGCACGTTGCCGGCGAGGTTGCCCGTCAAATCCAGTTCGGGCTCCAGGCTCCGCTGCTCCGTGGCGGTCCCATTGGGGACCTCCGCCAGGCCAATGGTGGGTGACAGCAGCGCGGCCAGCGCCGGGGCCACCCAGGCGATTCGCTTCCATCGGCTGGACATCATTCTTCGCGTCATGACTCGTACTCCGGCTGGGGGTCCTTGGACCCGTCTCCCCCGAAGGTAGGCCACGACGTGGCGCTCACGCCTGGACCGTGCCCCGGCCACCTCCCTGAGGGACAGGCCACCGCTCCCACCGAGTGTTCAGCCGGCGAACGCCAACGCCCCAGGGCGTCTGGAACAGGCTAGGGTGCACCCGCAGGGCCCGGCGGGCGCCCTCCGGATGGAGGAAGCGCCAGGGCTCCATCCGCGCCGCACACCGGCGCCCATCGCGCCGTACACCGGCGCCCTATCGCAGAGGCCGCACGTGAACGGTCGCACCAACGAACACCGCATCGCCCTTTTCCTCGACTTCGAAAACCTCGTCACCAACACCGGCATCAGCGCCTCCAACTTCGACCTCCAGCCCTCGCTCGACCGGCTGCTGGAGAAGGGGAAGGTCGTCTTCCGCCGCGCCTACTGTGACTGGTCCCGCTTCAACGAGGCGAAGATGGGCCTCCACCGCTTCGGCGTGGAACTCATCGACGTGCCCCCCTCCACGCGCGCGGGGAAGAACGGCGCTGACATGCGCCTGGTCATCGACTCGCTGGAGCTGTGCTACGCGCGGGAGAGCATCGACACCTTCGTCATCGCCTCCGGCGACAGCGACTTCTGTCCGCTCGCCTACAAGCTGCGTGAGAACGGTCGCACCGTCATCGGGCTGGCGGTGAAGGAGTCCACCTCCCCCCTCTTCGTCAACGCGTGCGACGAGTTCATCTACCTGCGCACCACGCGCCAGCGCTCGGAGAAGGGCGACAAGGACAAGGGTCGCCACGCCACCGAGGAAGTGGGGCACGGCAAGCGGGGCCGCCATGGCCGCGACGCGGGGGGCAAGGCCAGCAAGGCCGAGGCGGAGAAGGCCGCGCCGTCGGGTGGCAAGAACCACTCGAAGACGGAGGTCCCCGAGATTGCGCGCGAGGTGGTGCAGAACCTGATTGCCCGCGCCACCGGCCCGGTCAATCCCTCGCTCATCAAGGAGACCATCGTCCGCAAGGAGCCGGACTTCGACGAGCGCGAGCACGGCTTCCCCACGTTCGCCAAGCTGCTCGCCGCGCTGGAGACAGAAGGCGTGCTGCGCCGCATCCAGCAGGGCCGTCAGTGGTACGTCGTCGGCCCCGATGCGGACCTCGCCGGTGGCAGCGAGGCCAAGAGCGAAGGCAAGGGCAAGAAGCAGGGCCGGGGCCGCAATACCGAAGAGTCTGAAGACGAGCTCGAGTCCTACCCGGACCCCGAGGAAGACGACGGGCTCTGAGTCTCAATCGGAGAGATGGAGTTGCAGCTCCGAAAGAAGACTCCATCCACGAAGAACAAGGGGTTACAAACAACCCCCTGGCATCTGTAACGTGATGGGCCACAACTCGAGCCACGTTGTGACTTCGTTTGTCACATTGATTTCAGGCGTTGCCTGAAAGGCTTCGAGGACTCAGTTGGCACGTCCACTGCTCTGTGCGGGGTAGCCGGTTCTTCATCCCCCACCGGCTTCACCGCAGAGCAGGAGTCCACATGTCACAGGGTCATTTCCGCCGCCGCCTCACCCAGGCGCTGGTGCTGATGGGAGCGCTCGGCGCTCCCACCGCCCTCGCCGCCACGCACGAGGCGAGCGACGCGCGCAACCACGACGCCCGCGTCGCCCGCAACCTCGGCCTGAAGAAGGGCGTGAGCGCGCTGCAGCAGGACAAGGAGTCTGCGCTGCGCCGCAGCGTGCCCGAGCTGCGCGTGGAGCACGACGCCTCCACCGGCCTGGTCCGCTCGCTCGTCAACCCGGTGGGCGCGCTGTCCGGCCGCAGCAGCGGCGACGCGCTCGCCGTGGGCCTCTCCTTCGTCCAGGCGCAGCGGGAGCTGCTCGGCCTGGAGCTGACGGACCTGGCGAACCTGGAGGTCACCGACCGCGTCTACTCGCGGCAGAGCGGTGTCACCCACCTGTACCTGCGCCAGACGCACCAGGGCCTGCCGCTCTACAACGGCCAGCTCCAAATCAACGTGGACAGCGAAGGTCGCGTGCTCAGCGTGCACAGCGACTTCCTGCCCGCGCTGGCCCGCGCCGTCCCCAGCACGCAGCCCCGCCTGGGCGCCGCCGCCGCCGTCTCCGGGGCCGCGCGCCACCTGGGCCTCAAGTCGCTCACCGCGCCCCGCGAGTTGGAGAAGCAGGCCGGCCCGCGACAGCTCACCCGCGTGGAGCAGACGGGCATCTCCCTGGAGCCCATCGACGCGCAGCTCGCGCTGCTCCCCGTCAACCAGGGCGACGCCCGGCTGGTGTGGAACTTCCAGGTCCACACGCCGGATGAGCAGCACGTCTATGACATGACGGTGGACGCGACGACGGGCGAGGTGTGGACGCGCTTCGACTGGGTCGCCTCGGATGCCTACTCCGTCTATCCGCGCCCGGTGGAGAGCCCCAACCACGGCCTGCGGGTGAGCGTGCTCAACCCCGCCAACCTGACGGCCTCCCCCTTCGGCTGGCATGACACGGACGGCGTCACCGGCCCCGAGTTCACCATCCACCGCGGCAACAACGTCCACGCCTACGATGACGCGGACGCCAACAACCTGCCGCCCACCACCCCGCAGCCGGACTGCGGCCCGTCCATCCTCTGCAGCTTCCCGTTGAACCTGGCCAACGCGCCCGGCACGTACATCCCGGCCGCCGTCACCAACCTGTTCTACTGGAACAACATCATCCACGACATCCAGTACCAGTACGGCTTCGACGAGCTGTCCGGCAACTTCCAGGTCAACAACTACGGCAACGGCGGCCTGGGCAACGACGACGTGCGCGCCGAGGCGCAGGACGGCACCAGCGTCAACAACGCCAACTTCCTCACGCCGCCGGACGGCCAGCGTCCGCGCATGCAGATGTACCGGTGGACCACCACCACCCCCAACCGCGACGGTGACCTGGACAGCGGCATCATCGTCCACGAGGCCGGCCACGGCATCTCCAACCGCCTCGTCGGCGGCCCCAGCAACGTGTCCTGCCTCAACAACGCGCAGGCGCCGGGCGAGGGCATCAGCGACTTCCTGTCGCTCGTCTACACCGCGCGCGCCACGGACACCGGCCCCCAGGGGCGCGGCATGGGCACCTACGCGCTGGGTCAGGCGACGACGGGCCTGGGCATCCGCGCGCAGCGCTACAGCACCAGCCAGCTGGTGAACAACTGGACGTACGCCAGCATCAACGGAATGGCCGTCCCCCACGGCGTGGGCTCCGTGTTCGCCCAGGCGGCGTGGGAGGCGTACTGGGCGCTGGTGGACCGCTGGGGCTTCAGCACCAACCTCTACAACGCCGCGGGCACCGCCGGTAACCAGCGCATGATGCTGTACTTCACGGAGGGCCTGAAGAACACGCCCTGCAGCCCCACCTTCACCCAGGTGCGTGACGGCATCATCGCCGCGGCGACGACGCTGCACAGCGGTGAGGACGTCTGCCGGCTGTGGACGGCGTTCGCCGCCTTCGGCCTGGGCAGCGACGCGGTGTCGGGCACCCCCAGCAGCACCTCGCCCACCAACGGCTTCGCGGTGCCCACCGCCTGCCGCACGGACGTGTGGGGCAAGGACAAGCCGTGGGACACCGGCAACGAGCCGGACGCGGCCACCGCGGGCAACGGCATGTGGGAGAGCGAGGACATCTGGGTCCGCAACTCGGCCACCCCCGGTCCGCACGAGAACCCGGAGTTCGGCCAGACGAACTACGTGCACGTGAAGGTGCGCAACCGCAGCACGGTGGACGCGCACAACGTGGTGGTGAAGCTGTACGGCACCAACGCGGCCACCAGCACCTCGTGGCCGGCGGGCTGGACGGAGATTGGCCAGACGACGCTGGTGCACCTGGCTGGCGGCGCGGATGACGAAATCGTCGTGCAGTGGAGCCCGCCCTTCCAGGGCCACTACTGCCTGCTGGCGCGGCTGGTGACGCCGGCGGACCCGATGACGTTCGTGGAGATTGGCAACCCGGACTACAACACGCGTCAGAACAACAACATCATCTGGCGCAACACCAACGTGGTGAACATGGTGCCGTTCGGCTTCTCCAACGCCACGTTCATCCTGCGCAACACGCTGCGCGAGGACCGCCTGTTCAACGTGCGCTTCCGCGAGCTGGCGACGGACGGGAAGCGCCCGTTCATCGCGCGCGGCACCATCATCGTGGACCTGGGCGCGGAGCTGACGGCGCTGTGGAAGGCCGCCGGCGGCAAGTCCGAGGGCATCGAGCAAGTGGGTCAGACGCAGTTCCGCGTCGCCGACCCGACGCGCGCGGTGTTCCAGATTCCCCTCAAGCCGCTGCAGGAGTTCAACGTCGGCCTGGAGTTCAAGGACGACGAGTTCACCGGCAAGCAGACGGAGGACTTCGAGCAGTTCGACTTCGCGGCCGTGCTGGAGGACCCGTCCGCTGACGGGAAGACCCGCGATATCGGCGGCGTGACGTACTACCTGCGCGTGGCGAAGCAGTAAGCCCCTCGCCAGCCGCTTGAAATGAATGAGGCCGGGTGGAGCCGTTCGGGCCACCCGGCCTTTTCATGTCCGCTGACCGGGGTCAGCGGGTTCGTCGGCCCCGAGGCTCGGGGCCCGGAGACTCGCTCAGCTCAGGACGCCGCGCGGGGCGTGGTCGCCTCGCACAGGTGCTCCAGGAACTCGGGCAGCAGCGCGGAGGAGATGATCCACAGCTTGCCCTCGCCCAGGTCGGCCAGGGCGGCGCGCTCGACGTACTCCACGCACGTGGACTCCACGTAGTGGACGAAGACGCGGCGACCGCGCGGCCGGTACCACTCCGCCGCGTGCGCCAAGAGCGCCAGCATGGCCTGCTGTGCCTCCGGCAGCGCGTCATCCACCAGCGGGAACAGGCGCACGCCGTCCAGCACGTTGAAGAGGTTGAGGCCCGGCTGCGCGGACTCCAGCACCGCCAGCGCGACAGGGCGACCGTCGACACGGGCCACGCGCAGCTCGCGCTCGCGGCCCAGTCCGGCCTCGCCCCACTTCGTCCTCGCGCGCGACAGGTCGAAGCGCTCCTCCACCAAATCCAGCGCCTCGCGGTAGGCCACCGGACGGGTGCGCTCCACTTCCTGGAAGAAGCGCGCGCGCTCGGCTTCGGTGGGCACCGCCACCTCCACGTCCGAGGGCACCTCCCACTGGCGGTCGACCTCCGCCTCCATCAACCGGAAGGGCGTCAGGCTGGCCTGGCCGGTGTGCTCGTACCAGCTGGCGAAGTCGAACTTGGTGAAGCGCACCCAGCGCACGTTCGCCTCGCAGAAGGCGATGAACCACTTCACGTCCGGGTCCACCTGCGTGGGCTCGTAGCCGCGCAGGTAGATGTCGCGCAGCGCTTCCCGCGCCGAGGAGCGCTGACCGGGCACGGCCTGACGCGCCAGCTGGTGCGCCATCCACGTGCCCTCGTACGGCTTCACCACGGACAGCGTGGCCTCCAGCGAATCACCCGACGGGCGCACCACCCGGTAGCCCAGCCGCGTGCGGCCCTCCAGCCGCTCCTGCGTGGCGTCGAACCAGGGGCGCTCCTCCGTGAAGTCCTCCTGCGACTTGCCCGGCAGACCGAAGTAGCCGGAGCCCTGGAAGAGCTTCCACGTCGCGTCGCCCCAGTCGCCCTCCACGCGGGTGGACGGGTGCATCTGCGCCTCCACCAGCGCGCGCCACGCCCGGGCACCCTCGGCGTCCAGCGGACGCACGGACATGCCGCACCGACGTCCCGCCGCCGTGCCGGAGATGTTGCGAACCTCCGCGCGCAGCCGAACCGGCGCCAGGCCCTCCATGGCCACCTCGAGCACCGGCTGACGCAGGCCCGGATACAGGAGGTCCTCGCCCGGCTCGGTCATGAAGGCCAGGCCCTCATAGGACAAGTCGAGCACGGGCCGCTTCACGTGCACCTGCGGCCACATGGGGTGGTTGAAGGACAGCGTGCACGTGCTGCTCGGCGGCGCGCGACGCAGCCAGCGGTGGCGGTAGCGCACCAGCTCCGAGGGCACCGGCATCACCACCCAGCCGTCCTCCTCGCGCGCCTCCGTCACCTCCAGGTGCACCACGCTGCTGTAGCCGAAGGCCTCCACCACGAAGGGGCCGCGAGGCATGGGGCCATCGAAGCGCCAGCCCATCCGGTCCTGGAGCGCGTCGAAGGAGACCGCCGTCACGGAGACCTTCTGCCCATCCGCCGTGCGCGCCATGCCGCGCGCCTGACGGCCCGCGAGCGCATCGCAGATGCGCGCGACGCGCTCCTTGCGGTCGATGCGCTCCTTCCACACCGGCCTCGTCTCCGGCGGCAACAAGAGGCCGTTGTCGCGCAGCGCCTCCAGCACCGTGACGATGCGACGACCCGCGTCCAGCGGCGGCGACACGAAGCGGAGGCTGACCTCCGGCTTTCCGCCGCGCACCTCCATCACCTCCGCGTCCAGCGACGTCGCCCAGCGCTCACCCTGGCCCAGCACCACCGAAGCGGCCTGTCCCGGACGCGGCATCGCGTTCGAATCCAGGCTCAGCGTCAGGTGCTCCAGCGAGAGCTGAATCAGCCGGCCCGCCGCATCGCTGTTGCCGTTGCCAAACGAAGCCACCGCGGTCAGCTCCGTCCCCACCCGGTAGCCGAGCACCGACTCCCGGCCGCGCGTCCCGTCCCGTGTGTCCGCCTGCATGCCAGCTCCGTTGTGTGAATGGAGACGATTGTACGACGTCGGGCGAAAGGAAGCAGTCCCCCGGTATGCGTACCACCAGGGTGAACCGGGGTTCATATAGCCTGGGCACTCTCAAGAGTCTGGAAACTTGTTCTCCAGTACAGGCGCAACGGAACCACATCAGGCGTGTGGCGCCCCTGGGATTCAAGGGCAGCGCGGCTCAATGGACCATGACAGACCGTCCGAACCGGCGTCGGGTCTGCTTCCGCCCACGACATAAACGCGTCCGTCGACACCGCCCACCAGGGCATGTCCCCGTCGAGGTGTCGACAGAGAGACGGCGGGGGTGAAGCGCTCCGAGGCCGGGTCGAACCATGCGGCAGCCGCCCCTTCCCTGTCCTCGACGTACACCCAACCGTTGCCCGCTCGAACCGCGCGCGGCGCGCCCCGGGGTGCATCCATGGAGGACAGCTCCCGAACCCGCACCACCCCCGCATTCCGCTCCAGGAGGAATGCGCGCGAGGACGCGACGATGCCGGCTTCTCGTCCGCCGAGAATCAGCGCCCGGCCCGACTTCAGCTCCACCACCGCGGGCGACGTGAGCGAGGTGGGCAGGAGCGGCCCCGCGCCGAGCAGTCCTGGTGGCGCCACGACATCCGTCCGCTCGGAGGGAGGAGCGCTCGCGCAGCCTCCGGCGAGCACGAAGGCGTCTCCCAGCATCGCGCCTCCCGCGGGACACCTCAGGGAGAGCCGGCCCAGCGACGCCCAGGAGCCCGCCTCCTCGCCGCGCAGCGTCATGCGGATCGCCGTGTCCATCGAGGGCCGGGTGCTCCCGCCCATCGAGATGGTTCCTCCGGCGATCAACCCCTCCCCTTCAAGCCGGCCCGCGAGCGCGCCACGAATGCCTATCGGTGGGGTGAAGGGGATGCGGGTGGTGCCGCCATCGGCGTCGAGCCGCTCGGCGCTCGGTTCGAGCTCGTCTTCCTCGCGCACGCCGCCGAGCACCACCACCTGGCCATCCTCCAGCACCAGCGCGGAGGCCTCCGCGCGGGGCACGGCGAGGTTGCTCGCCAGGAAGCGGCTGGTGGCGGGGAAGAAGATCTCCACGGTGGAGACGGGCTTGCCCGAGTCGTCGCGGCCTCCCACCATCACCAGCGCTCCGGCATGAGGGCCGGTGCCAGGCGCGACGACCAGGGGGTCCGAGCGGCGCGCGAAGCCCGGGCGCTCGGAGATGACGCCGGTGACGCCACCGGGACAGGCGCAGACGCTGTTGGCGCAGACGAGTCCTCCGGGCTGGCAGCTGGCGCCCACGCAGTCCGGGTCCGCGCAGTCACCGAGCCCGTCACCGTCGTCGTCCACGCCGTTGTCGCAGGACTCCACGGGAGGGCCCGCGTCCGGGGTCTCTGGAATCGCGGGCAGGGTGAGGGACAGCCTGGCGCCGGAGCCGGCGGTGAGCGCGGCTTCACCGGAGGCGGTGGACTGGATGATGCCGGCGCGCTCGGCGGTGGCGCGCACGGAGACGCGGGTGCCCTCGGGCGTGGCGGGGCCGGACTCGAAGTTGAAGGTGGCGGGGAGCCGGAGCGCCGCGCCCTCCAGCGTGGCCACGGCGAGGGGCACGCCGTCGGGGAGGGAGGCGATGACGGACAGCCGGTCGAAGTCCACGCCGGGCGTCAGGGGCCCGTCCACCACCACATGGACACCACCGGGCGTCTTCTCGCACGCGAGCAGCGTCGACAGCAGAGCGAGCGTCAGGACTCGAAACGCGGCACGCATGGGCCGCACTGTAGTGCAGCCCGGCGCGCGAGCCAGGGCCCCCTCGAGAGAGAGTGTCCTCCGCGTCGTCCCGACACAGGGCTCCCCGAGCGTGTCCTCCTCCCAGGCCCGGCGCGGAGCCTCCCGAAGCGGGGGCGCCTCGCGAACGAGAGAGCGGGCGTGCCTTCCCCGCCTCGCCGCGATGGAACGCCGTCCCGTGGCGGGTTAGTGGAGGGATTCCTTCCCGTTCCGAGGCCCCATGCCCCTGTCCACCCTCTGCCTGCGCTGCGGCATGTGCTGCGACGGAACCCTCTTCACCCACGTCTCGCTCCAGCCAGAAGAAGCCCAGGCACTGGAGCGGCGCGGAGTTCCCATCGACCGGCGTGAGGATGGTGCCCCCGCGCTCGCGCAGCACTGCTCCGCGCTGGATGGGCGCACCTGCACCGTCTACTCGGACCGCCCCGCCAGCTGCCGCCGCTACCACTGCCAGCTCTTCGCCGCGCTGTCGGAGAAGGAGGTCACGCTCGACGAGGCGCTCGGCATCGTGGACCAGGCCCACGCATGGGTGGACGCCATCGCACGCGAGCTGCCTCCCGCGACTCCGGAGGAGCCCCGCTCGGTGATGCAGCGCGCCCGCCGCGCGGCCCGGGCCCACCCCGAGCAACCCCTGTCCTCCAAGGCCCAGGACGCCTACGCGAGCGCCGAGTACCACCTCGACAAGCACTTCCGCGGACGCTTCGGCCGACGCTGACGACCGCGGGAATCCGGGTGCCTCGGGGGTCCGCGTGGATACGATGGGGCCTCTGGCTTCAGCGCCCTCACGAGGTCCCTTGCATGAAGACGCAGCTCCCCGCTCTCGCCGTGACGACCTTCGCGCTGCTCGGCGCTCCGCTGGCCCTGGCCGGTGACGAGCTCCCCACGCAGTCCGCCTCCGCCGACCTGAACGGCGACGGCAAGCCGGAGGCCATCGCCGTGAAGTGGAAGGACGGCGACGCGGAGTTCGTCCTCACCGCCGGCCCCGCCACGGTTCGAGGCAAGACGGACTCGGAGGTCCACGGCATCTCCATCATCGACGTGGACAGCAGCGACTCGCGCAAGGAAGTCGCCGTGCACACGGGCATGACGGACAGCGACCAGCTCACCACCGTCTATGCCTTCGACGGCAAGAGCCTGAAGGCGCTGGGCAACGTCCACGCCCTCACCGAGGTGAAGGGCAACGGCATCATCCTCTCCGACACCTGGGAGACGTTCTGGAACCGGCGCGACAAGTTCGCCCTGGATGCCAAGGCCGGCAAGCTCAACCCGGTGCCGCAGGAGCTGTTCTACGTGGGCCAGGAAGCCACCGTGCGCGAGGGCTTCCCCATCACCCACTCGCGCACCGACAAGAAGCCCGTCGCCACCCTCGCGGCGGCCTCGAAAATCCTGGTGCTCGCCGCCGCGCCCGTCCCCGTGCAGGGCGGACGCTTCACGTCCTACGTCTACCTCGTGAAGTCCTCCACCGGGCTGCTCGGCTGGGTGAGCCAGGACACGCTGCTGGCCAAGACGGAGGGCCTCACCATCGCCGGGTAGTCCCGCTCACCGGGACACATCGAGCGACGCGCGCGCGAGCAGGGCCTCCTCCAACAAGGGCAGGCGCTCGTCCTCGGGCCGGGCCTGACGCAGCCACTCCAGCGCGCGCTTCGCCCGGCCCAGGTCTCCCTCGAACACGAGGAAGCCCGTCGCCTGCAAGCGCTGCTCGGCCGTCGCATCCGGCGCGCCCAGCACCGCCTCCCAGCTCAGCGCCGCTTCATGTGGCGCGCCCAGCTCCTGGAACAGCTTCGCCCGCGTCTCCGCCATCGACGCGGGCTCCGCCACCCCGGGAGCTCCTCGCGGGAGCCTCGCCAGGGTGTCGCGCGTGCGCTCGAACAACCCACGCAGCTCTGGGATGACCGGGTCCCCCGAGGACAGCGTCTCCAACTGCTGGAGCCGTGAGAGCGCGGCCTCGAAGCGCCCCGCCCGCGCCAGGGCCATGGCGAGGTTGAGGTGTCCTCTCCGGTAACCCGGTTGCTGTCGCACCATGTTCTCGAAGAGGGAGATGGCCTCCTCGTGCTGGCCCAGCTTCGTCAGGCACAGCGCCAGGTTGTTGTAGCCCTTGATGCCGGTGAGCCGGCTCTTCTGGCGCACCGACTGACGCAGGTGTCCGAGCGCCTCCTCGTACCGGTGCGCCTCCATGTAGAGCCCGCCGAGCTGCTGCTGGACAAAGGCGTCCTCCGGGCCCGACACCTGCTCCGCCACCCGCCACAGCCGCAGCTCGTCCATCCAGTCGCGGTTGCGCAGGTGCGTCGCTCCGGTGAAGGCCGTCAGCGTCACGAGCGACATGCCCAGCGCCACCTTCGGCCGCGTCCGAGCGGCGCGCTCCAGTGGTGCCGCCAGCGCCACCGCGAGCATCGCCACGGGCACATAGAGGAAGCGGTCCGAGGCCAGCGTGTGCAGGCCCAGGGGAATGGCGTGGAGCACCAGCGCCAGCGCGCACGCCCCCGCCGCCAGCGCCGCCTTCTCCAGCGGCGTGAGCTTGCCTCCCCACTTCCACACGGCCAGGCCCAGCGCGACGAGGACTCCCACGCCCAACAGGACCCACGGGAGAGGATGTTCACCCAGGACGCCCTGCTGGAGCCGGGGCCGCAGCGCGGCCACCAGCATCACTGCGTAGTGCCCCAGCGCGGCGAGCCCCGCCTGGACGCGCTCGAACAGCGACAGCCCCGACGTGGCGCCCGCGTCCAGCTCCCGCACGTCCGAGCGCAGCGCGTTCAATCGCAGGCCGCCATACAGCGCGAGCGCCGCTCCCATGGGCAGCAGGTTGCGCACGGCCTGTCCAAGACTTCGCTCCCGCGCGCGCACGGCGGACAGCTCCAGCACGGCGAGCCCCACCACCCCGGCCACCGCCACCTCCTTGCAGAGCAGGCCCAGCAGCACCAGGCCCGCCGCGCCCCAGCGTCGCGAGGCCTTGTCCGAGCGGTAGACGAGCAGCGCGCCCAGCATGAAGACCGCGGCCAGCACATCCGTGCGACCGGAAATCCAGGCCACCGACTCCGTCAGTCGCGGGAAGACGCCGAAGGCCGCCGCGCCCACCGCCGCGCCCCAGGGCGAGGCCCCCGTCCTCCGACACAGCAGGAACACCCACCCCACCACCACCAGGTGGAAGAGCAGGTTCATCAGGTGGAAGCCCTCGGGCGCGCCCGCGAAGAGCGCGTGCTCCACCGCGTACGCGAGCGTCACCAGCGGCCGGTAGTAGCCGCGCGAGACGCCCATCGGGTCGCTCCAGAACATCCGCGTGAAGTAGTCCGTCAGCGGCGCCAGCTCGCGCACCACCTGCTGCTCCTCGATGAGCGAGTGGTCGTCCCAGACGAAGCCGCCTCGCACCGCGTTGCCGTAGGCGAGCGCCACCAGCAGCAACGGCAGCAGCACGGCGCGGCGTCGCAAGCGGGCGCGCGCGTCCTCGGCGACGGGAGGTGAGGGTTCGCTCATGGAGAGAGAGGGAGTCTATCCCCCTCGTTCCTTCAGGGGGGCGGGCAGGAAGGCATCCCCCCGCCGTGCACCCGCCTACTCGACCAGGGCCAGCTCCACGCGGCCGAGCTGCTCGTCCGTGGAGGCCACCTTCACCTTCACCGGCATGCCCACGGTGAAGGTCCGCTCCTTGCCCACCAGGGACAGCTCGCGCGCGTCCGGACGGAAGGGGCCTCCTCCCGGCAGTCCCTCCGCCGGCAACATCCCCTCCACCAACATGCCGTCCAGCTGCGCCACCAGGCCGAAGGGCCGCACCCGGACGATGCGCGCGGAGAACTCCTTGCCCACGTGGCCCGCCAGCCACCGCGCCTCCAGCACGTGGTGCCGGTCCGCCTCGGCGCGACTCGCGGCGCGGGCCCGCGCGTTGATGTGCACGGCCAGCGTCTCCACCGCCGGGTCCTCGTCCAGGTAGTCGCGGCGGCCGTGCAGGTAGCCCTTCAGCGTGCGATGCACCGCCAGGTCCGCGTACCGACGGATGGGCGACGTGAAGTGCAGGTACAGCGGCGCCGCCAGTCCGAAGTGCGGCCCCGGCTTCACCGTGTAGCGCGACGGGCCCAGCGAGCGTCGCAACACCGAGCGCAGCGCCGGCTCCGCCGCGGCGCCCGCGATTTGCCGGTCGAACGCCGTCAGCGCCAGCGGCGTCAGCTCGCGCCCGAAGCCCGCCGCGAAGCCGGAGTGCTCCGCGAAGGCATTCAGGTCCGCCACGCGAAGCGGGTCCGGCTGCTCGTGCACGCGGTACACGCCCGGCAGGCCGCGCACCAGCATCCACATGGCGATGGCCTCGTTCGCCGCCACCATGAAGCGCTCAATCATCCCGTGCGCGGACGTGGGCTGCTCGCTCACCAATCCGGAGACCTCGCCCGTGGCGGCGTCGAAGGTGAACCGCGCTTCATCTCGCGCGAACTCCATACCGCCGCGAGCACCACGCGCCACCGCCAGTCGCGCCGCCGCCAGCCGGAACCACGGCATCACGTCCCGCACCGGCTCCATGGGCGCTGACACCTGCCCCCGGTCCAGGAAGGCCGCGACCTCCTCGTAGTTCAGCCGCGCCCAGGAGCGGATGACGCTCTCGTAGACGTCCGCCGCCGTCACCCGGCCCTGCGGGTCGATGCGCAGCTCCACCGTGAGACAACGGCGCTCCTTGCCCGGCACCAGGCTCAGCCAGTCCGAGGACAGCGACTCCGGCAACATGGGAAGCACGCGCCCCGCCATGTACACACTGGTGGCCCGCTCGCGCGCCTGCAGGTCCAACGCGCTGCCCTCCTTCACCAGCTCGCTCACGTCGGCGATGGACACCAGGAGCCGCAGCGCTCCGTCCGGCCCCGCGGGCAGCACCGAAATCGCGTCGTCGATGTCTCGCGTGGACGGCGCATCCACTGTCACCGTCGGCACGTCGCGCAAGTCCCGCCGCGCGCCCACGTCGTGCGGCACCTCGCGGGCGACTCGCGCGTCCTCCAGCGCCTCTGGGGAGAAGTCCTTGTTCAGCGCATGCCGGGCGATGATGCGCTCCAGCGAGCGGTCCTCCCCGGGCTCCACCTTGTAGAGCAGCGCGAGCTTGCCCTCGTGGATGCTCGCCACCACGGCGTCACCGTGCTGGACGCGCGTGGTGCCCGCATCCAGGGCCCAGTCCGCGTTGCCTACCTCGCGGTCGATGCGCAGGAAGAACGCCCCCTTGCGGGCGACGACTTCACCGTAGACGCGGGTGCGGGGCCGCTCCACCAGCGTCAGCCCGCTGGCCGTCCAGCGCCCATCCGCGGCCGCCGTCACGGTGCCAGTGACGATGTCACCAGCCAGCAGCGGGTTGAGGTCCGGGGGTGGAATGAAGGCGGACAGCACCTCTTGCGTGCCGGGCGCCTGCACGGTGAGGAAGCCGAAGCCCCGGGGGTGGACGTCGATACGGCCGGTGACGGAGCGGGGAGAAACAGAAGTGTCCATGGAATCTTGAGAACCTTGGGAGCGCGTCTTAGCCCAGGTCCACCGAGGGACGGGCAGGAGGGACGCGCGGAATGTGAAGTGAAAGGGGCAGTCCCGGGGCCGACTCGAGTGAGTGGCCTGTGCTCGCCAGGGACCGCGAAAAGTCAGCGAACGTCCCGCTGGACGCGGCGCGCGACAGGCTCCTGACGCCCCTCCCCCGGCCTTCAACCCGCCGGGTACACCTCCGTCACACATGGCATCGCGCGAGACTCTCTTCACGGAGGGTGCGTCCCGCGAGGAGCGCGGAGTAGGGTGTCCTTTGGCGGTGGCGAGCGAGCCCCGCGTCCTTCCCGACGGGCACCGAATGAAGACCGAGCTTGGAGTCCACCTGGGTTTGTCCGCGCGCGCGGCCCGCAGGAATCTGGGACTGACGCAGGCCGCCGTCGCCCAGCGGCTCGGCGTGGCCCGCGAGGTGTACGCCCGCCTGGAGCGCGGCCACATGCTCCCGAGCATCCACACCCTGCGGGGCCTCTGCACCGTGCTCCACGTGCCTCCCCACGCGCTGCTCGCCCTGGACGCCTCCATCGAGACGCCCCCCGGCCGCAAGCGCCCGCCCCCGTCCACCCGCGCCGAGCCCCCCGCCCTCGTCGACCTCCAGAAGAACCTGCGCGGCCTGTCCCGCTCCGACTTGCGCCTCCTCAACGCCCTCGCCGTCACCCTCCCCGCCTCTCCCGCACGGCGACGCTCTTCTCCCGAGGACTGAGAATGTGAATTCACGGCAAAGTCAGAGATGTCGATATTCATGGACTTTTCTTCGACCCTGACTTTCGCGTCCGTCCAGGTGCCGGTGTAGATTGAGCACCTTCCGATGAGTGGGACGACGCTGCCGCTCGCGCCGGATGCCTCCAAGGGCCGGTCGCTGGGCAAGTATGAGGTTCTCAGCCGCCTATCCACGGGCGGGATGGCGGAGATCTTCCTAGCGTCTCAGCGTGGGCTCGCTGGATTCCGCAAGTTGGTGGTTCTCAAGCAGATTCTGCCGGACATCCGAGGCGAGGAAGAGTTCATCCGGATGTTCCTGGACGAGGCCAAGGTGACGGCCGCGTTCAACCACCCACACATCGCCCAGGTGTTCGATTTGGACATCGCGGAGGGCGAGCTGTTCCTGGCCATGGAGTTCGTGCCGGGGGCCACGCTGGTGGAGGTGGCGCGCGCGTGCCGGCAGGCCAGCCACCCCATCCCCGTGGGCTTCAGCTTGATGGCGGTGCGGGACACCGCCGTGGCGCTGCACTACGCGCACACCTTCACGGATCCGCTCGGCCACCCTTCGCCCGTCATCCACCGTGACGTGGCGGAGAAGAACATCATGGTGACGTACGAGGGCGTCACCAAGCTGTTGGACTTCGGCATCGCCAAGAGCCTGGCGCGCGCCAGCCGCACCGCGGTGGGCATGGTGAAGGGCACCAGCGGCTACATGTCGCCCGAGCAGATCATGGGCGAGCCGCTGGACGCGCGCAGTGACTTGTTCAGCCTGGGCGTGGTGCTGCACGAGCTGCTCACCGGCATGCGGTTGTTCTACGCGAAGCAGGCCGAGGCGATGATGAACGCGGTGCTGAAGTGCGACGTCACGCCGCCTTCCCGCGCCAACAAGCAGATACCGCCGGAGCTGGACGCCATCGTCCTGCGCGCGCTGTCCAAGCGCCGCGAGGACCGCTACGCCTCCACGCTGGAGTTCGCCCGCGCCCTGGAGCGCGCGGTGGGCCCGCTCATCTGGCACCCCGAGCAGAGCAGCGAGGTGATGCGCCGCCTCTTCGCCGACCGCCGCGAGCAGACGCGCCAGTTGCTCATGGCCGGCCCCGCGTCCGGTGACGTCACGGGCGAGACGAGCGTGGCGGCGATGCTGGCCAAGGGCAGCGCCTCCAACGCGGCCCCGGCTCCGGAGGCGCCCGAGCCACTCACCCTCAACAACACGACGTCCTCGGGCCCCCCGGAGCCCCCGCCCCGCCGCCCCACGGTGACGGCGCCCGCGCCGAAGCAGCCCTCGGCCTCTCCTCGTAAAGCCACCAACACGCAGCCAGCGACGACGCCTCCCCCGCCGCCTCCGCCAGACCCGGAGCCGCGCAAGGCCGTGCTCAAGGCGCCGCCCCAGAAGCGCCTGGCGGGACGTGGCGCCTCCTCGGAGCCCGCGCGTCCGCCGCCTCCTCCTCCGTCGGAGTCTCCGCCGCCTCCTCACGAAGAGCACACGGCCCGCACCCAGCCGGGGCGGCCCGCGCTTGCTCCCTCCGAGCACACCATCCGCGCACAGGCGCCCTCGCGCCCCGCGCCGCCCGTGTCGGAGGAGCCCGTGTCCCGGAGCGAGGCACGTCCGCGCGCCAACCGCGGCGCGGACACGCCGCGTCCCGTGGCGGCCCCGCAGCCTCCCGCGCGCAACGAAGAGACGGCCATGGTCCGCGTGCCCACGCTCTCCGCGGAGCCAGGCAGCCACGCGGGAGTCCCTTCCCGGCGCGGCGCACCGGCCCGACGCAGGCCCCCGCCCCAGCTCCCCGCCGCCTTCCCCACTGGCGACGGCGACATCACCGCCAAGCCTTCCCGCGGCTTCCCCGCTGGCGACGACGAAACCACCGCCAGGCCTTCCCGCGGCTTTCCCTCCGGCGACGGCGAAGCCACCACCAAGCCTTCTCGCGGCTTCCAGGAGAACCGTCGTCCTCGTCCCGAGCACCAGGACGACGACGAGGACGCCCACGTCCACACCCAGCGCGGCATCCCCGCCGTGGGCTCCGAGTCCCGGGTCGGACGCAAGGTCCTCGCCGGGTTGCTCGTCCTGCTCGCGGTGGGCGCCGGAGTGGTGGGACTGGGACTGGATGGGGGCCTCGTGTCCTCCCAACTGGGGCTCGGCCAGGAGGACCCGGACGTGGCGCGGCCCACTCCGATTCCTCCCCCGAAGCAGCGCGCCCCTCCTCAGGAGCAGGGCAAGGCGCCTCCCGCCAACAACGGCGCGGGGACGGGCACTCCTCCGCCCGCCATCGTCGAGAACGTCCCGCCCCAGGCTCCCGTGACGCCGGTGGTCGTGGACACGGTGGAGGCCCCGCCCGAACCGGAGCCGGACCAGGCCGCTCCCGTCGCTGACGTGGAGGAGGACAAGCCGGCGAAGAAGCCGGGGCGCACCACGGTGAAGCGGTCCAAGGAGTCGACCCGGAACAGTCGGCGCGTCACCCCCGACTCGAGCGAGAGCAGCCCGGTGGCCCCCACGGGGGAGCCGGGGTTCCTCACCCTCGTCACGGAGCCCTACGCCAAGGTGTACCTGGGCGGCCAGTCGCTGGGTGACACCCCGCTCTTCAAGGTGAGCCTGCCTTCGGGCAAGCACACGCTGAAGCTGGTGGACGGCGACGGCAGGGCACTCAAGCTGTCGGTCGACATCAAGCCCGGCGACACCACCGCCGTGCGAGTTCCGCTGGAGATGCTGTCCCGTCAGTAGTTTCCCAGGGGCGGCAATCGCTCGGAGCGCCGTGCGTAGCTCGCCATGATGGGGCCCCTCCCGGGCCCCCTGCTCTTGGGAGCGCGCCATGAAGACCGCCCGGATGTCCCTGCTCGTCCCCCTGCTGATGTTCTCGGGGGTGTCTTTCGCGGAGGACTCCCACGCCCAGAAGACCGAGACGCGCGAGGTCGATGACTTCGAGAGCCTGGCGGTGGGTCACGGCATCAAGGCCAAGGTGAAGGTCGGCCCCAAGTCCGTCCGCGTCGAGGGGCCCTCGGAATTGCTCTCCCGCCTGCGACTCGTGGTGAAGGACGGGCAGCTCACCACCGAAGTCGAGCGCAAGGGCGTCTTCAGCAACAACTTCTCCGGCGGCAAGGTCCGCCTGTACGTCTCCAGCCCCCACCTGGAGGGCGTGGACGCCAGCGGTGGCAGTCACGTCGAGGCGGAGGTCGCCGCCTCGGACGAGTTCTCCGCCGAGGCCAGCGGCGGCGCGGCCCTCACCATCCGGGGCCTGGACGCGGACAAGGTCGAAGTCGAGGCCAGCGGCGGCGCAGCCGTCAACCTGGAGGGTCGCGCCCGCCAGTTGGACGTCGAGGCCAGCGGCGGCGCCGTCATCAAGGCCATGGACCTCAAGGGCGTGAAGTCCCTGGAGGTCGAGGCCAGCGGCGGCGTGCACCTGGAGGCGGACCCCTCGGAGAGCCTATCCGTCGACGCCAGCGGAGGCACCACCGTCCAGTGCGTCTCCCGTCCTCCCCGCACCGAGGTGAAGGCACGCGGAGGTACCCGCGTCGTCTACCTGAAGGACTGAGCGGGGTGTGCAAGGTGTCCGGGGAGGTCCCGGACGTGGGTGGAGGCCCCCTGGGTAGGGACTGACACTACCTCTGTCGGTGAGGGCCACCTTGCTCCGGTGCGCGGGGACGATTGGAATGCGGGTCCCCCCACCGCCGGAGACGCCTCACCATGACGGACCCGATTCCTCCTCCTTCCTCGCAGGGTGCATCGGGACGCAACAAGGCAGCGCTGTGGAGTGGCGTGGGGCTGGCCGTGGCCCTCGCCGCCGGCGGTGCCCTCTACTTCCGGGCAGGCCGCTCGACGAGCCATGACGGGCACGGGGAACACGGCCACCACGACGAGCCGTCAAGAGCGCCGCGCGCCGCGAAGCCCGCCGCCTCCATGGAGGTGCTGCGACACACGGACCGCGCCGCGCGCGCCGCCGCCACGGGGGAGTTGAAGAAGGCCCGCGAGGCGCTCGGCGAGGCGCTGATGCTGGCGCCCCAGCACGCGCCCGCCCTGCTGGTGCACGCGTGTCTCGCGCTCGAGGAAGGCAACGACGCCGAAGTCACCACGGTGCTGGGGCAGCTCAAGGCCGCGGCGCCGGAGAGCCAGGAGGCGAAGCTGCTGGAGACGCTGCGCGAGCTGCGACGCGCGCCCGGTGTCTCCTGGCAGCAGGCCTTCCGCGAGGCCTGGGTGAAGCTGGGCCGCCCCGACTTCCGCAAGAGCGAGCTGCTGCCGGGCGCCACGCCCCTGCCGCCGGACCCCACGCTGCCGGACTGGGAGAAGGCCGCGTGGGAGACGGCCACCTCGGACGACGTGAAGCTGCGGCTCGCGCTCACCACGCGCAAGCTGGACGCGGACAAGTCCCTCTTCCTGCTGTCGCAGGTGCCCAGGCTGGAGAACCCGGACCTCTACCTGGCCACGCGGGACGCGCTGAGGGGCGAGTCCCTGCCGGAGTCCGAGCACGAGCGGGCCCGCAAGACGTTCCGCGAGAAGCTGGAGTCACTGGCCAAGGCGCACCCGCGCTCGATGCAGCTCCAGTTGCTCCTGCTATTGGGTGACACGGAGGCCGGCACGGAGCTGACGACCGCGGAAATCGACGCGTTGGAGCGCGTGGCCACGCTGCCCGCGTGGCGGGAGACCTCTTTTCACGACGGCTACGCGGCCACTCGCCAGCTCCTGAAGGAAGCAGGCGTGCCGGATGCCAGCGCGTTGGCGATGGGCGTGGCCATGCGGGGCATCAACGAGCGCGGGACGTGGATTCTGCGCACCCGCAACGTGGGCACGCGAGGCGCGCTCTCCGAGGAGGGCCGCAAGCGCCTGGGCCGCATCACCCGAGACATTGGCGCGAGCATGGTGAAGCAGAACACCGTGGTGGAGCGGATGACGGGCCTGCAGCTGGTGCGCGGCGGCGCGACGGACATGGGAGACGACGCGGGCCGGACGCTGGCGCTGAATCAAATCCAGGCGCTGGAGCAGACCATCGCGCGGTTCCAGCAGACGGCGATGGAGCGCTGGCCGTTGAACTCGCTGACGGAAGAGCTGACGCAGGAGAGCACCCGGGACGAGCTGCGCTACCTGCAGTCCTTCTCGGCGGAGACGCCCACGGGCACGGCGGCCCGGGTGGCGCCGTAGTCAGCGGGAAGATGACGAGGTGACTCGGGCCCCAGGGAACACGCTTCCCCCTGGGGCCCGAGCGGGCCCCCCACGATGCAACGGAGCCGCCGCACGCCGGACCTCCAAGGTCGTCCGGGCAACCGCACTCCTTCCACTCAAGCGCCGGGACCAAGGGGGTGCATCCCGGACAGGCCTCGCGTGGGCAATGTGGAACACGTCTACGTCTTTCAACGCAACGATGGCCGAAGAATATCGGGTACGCGTGGCATGTCCACCCGCAGGGTCGGTGGCCCCGGGTGTGCCGTGTCAGGCTGGGTTCCCGAGGGTCGCATTCACCGCCGGCCCTGGAAATCTTTCCGGAAAAATTCGAGCACGACCGATTGACAGCGCGCCCGGGCTGGATTTCGCCCACGCGCGGCGTCCCTTGTGGACACGTCGGGGACGTCAACGCGGGTTGTCAGGGCTGTCTACCGTGTTGACAGTTCCTCGCGTCGAATCCGCTGAATCCCTGGCGTTCCATGGGCTTGCATCCGCGGGAGACGCTGGCCGTGCCGTTGCACTGAGGCCGGTGCATGCACGTCGCCTTCTACCTGTTGCTCGCCATTGGCCTGCTGGGGACCTTCGACGTCCTCTACTTCCACCTCTGGCGCGGCCGACTCCAGGAGCGTCCCGAGTGTCAGCGCGAGGTGCTCTGGCACACCGCGCGTCACCTCATCTACGCGCTCCAGTTCCTCTGGGTGCCGCACGTGCGCTTCCAGGGGTGGGCGCTCGGGCTGCTCGGGGTGCTGTACGCCGCGGATATCTTCGTCGCGCTCGGAGACGTCTGGGAGGAGCGAGACAGCCGAGCCTCCCAAGGCGGTGTCCCTCGCGGTGAGTACTTCATGCACGTGGTGCTGAGCGTGCTGGTGGGGCTGTACCTGATGGCCACGCTCCAGGCGGTGTGGAGCGACTGGCTCTTGCCCACGGGCCTGCGCGTTGACCCGCCCGCCGTGCCCGTGGCGCTGCGCGCGCTGATGACGGTGATGGGCGTGACGGCGCTGGTCGCCTTCGTGAAGGACCTGGCGCAATGGCTCGCCTTCCGTCGGCGGCCCGTGGCCACTCCATTACGACAACCCACGCTCCAAAGGATTGTCGTGGAGGTGCTCATCCCCGCGCCCGTCGAGGTGGTGTGGGAGCGCACGCAGGACCCGGAGCTGCACACGGCGTGGGACGTGCGCTTCACGTCCATCCGCTACCTGCCGGAGGCCGATGCCCGGGGGTTCCACCTGATGGACTACCGGACGCACCTGGGCTTCGGGCTCGAAATCGTCGGGTGGGGTCGCTACCTGGCGAACACGCCGCACGTGCGCTCGACGTTCGAGTTCGGCTCGGAGGACTGGCGGAGCCTCATCCTCCGCGGCCGTGGCGTGTGGCTCTACGAGCGCAGGCCCGAGGGGACGTTCTTCAAGACGGTGTTCGACTACCGCGCGCGGTACGGAGTGGTGGGGGAGGTGCTCGACGCGCTGCTGTTCCGTCCGGTGATGCGGCTGGGCACGGAGTGGGGCTTCGAGACGCTGCGGCGGTGGTGCGCGGGGGACGAGCACGCTCCGGCGCGAGGCCGCTCGCGCTGGCGCTTCGGGCTGTTCGTCCTCGCGCGCCTGCTCGGCAGGGCGCCGGCACCGGGCGCGGCCACCTCTTCAAAACCCTGTGGAGAACTTGTGGAGGTGTCGTCATGAGCGCCGGAGCCGTGGAGCGCGGCGTGTTCCAAATGAACTCGACGAGGGATGCGCGACTGGAGGCCTTGCTCCGTTCGGAAGCCTCCCTGCTCGCGGACGCGCAACTGGAGGCGCTGATGCATTCGGGAGAGCTCCACCCCGGGGACTCTCAGTTGGAGGCCCTGCTCCTGACGGACGCGAAGCTGGAGGCCCGGCTCCACCCGGAGGAGCTCGAGGAGGCGCGGACGGCCCTGCCCCAGGCGTCTGTCGAGGAGCTGCGGGACTTCGCGCTCCGCCACCGGGCCTGTCGACGCTCGCTGGGCCTTCTCGCGGACTTCTACCGCGCGCATCCGTGCCGCATGGCCAGGGTCCACGTGCTGGCGGCGAGCGCGGTGACCCTCGGCCGCTTCTGGGGGGTGTCGAAGCCCTTCGCTCGACTGGGCGCGGCCGTGATGCCCGTGGATGAGCAGGGCCAGCCTCGGACTCCGGAGTGGGCCTCCTACGCGCGCGCCTGCGAGGAGCACCTCCCCCTCGAAATCCGGGACGAACACTGGATTGAAGCCCACATGCGGGACGTGGCTCGGGCCCGGGACGTGGGCCATGAGGCGGCCTTCCTCGAAGAAGCCCGGGCCCATGAACATGAGCCCCTGTGGCGTCTGCTGGTGCAGCACGTGGAGATGACGCTCGGCGCGCGCCTCTTCGACCAGCCCGCCCTCGCCGGCGCTGTCCCGGGTGAGACGGCCATGGCCCACGGACTGGCGCTGTCCCTGTCGCGCATGGTGAGCGCGAGCTGGAGCCTGCTGCGCCACTACGCCTTCGCCACCTTGCGCGCGCTGTGCCTGCCCCGCTGGCGCGATGACTCGGGCCTCGTCGACGAGCGGCGCACGGCCTGTCTGCTGCTCGCGAGCTTCGTCACCGCGTGGACGGCGGCCAGTGTCTACCGTCGCGGGGTGAAGGCCATGCACCGGGGCCAGCGCTCGCGGCCCTCGGATGTCTGGCCGTTGCTCGCGGCGGCGCTGGGCCCGGACCTGCACCGCGTGGATCCGCGTGTCATCCGCTTCTATGCCAACCCCGGCGCGTGGGGAGCGCGCGCCTCCGTCACCTTCTCCTCATGCACGGCGCGGCTGTTCGCCTGGGTGGCCACCCGACTCTCCGGCCAGGGCCTCTTCGAGCACGGGGCACATGCCTTCCCCGGACGCTTCCTCACCTTCCGGCGCGCGGACGGCTCCATGCACTTCGTCCGGGAGCTGTACTGCGACGGCGTGCTGCGCAGGTTCGACTCGGACTTCGTCCTGCGCGGCGGCCGACTCCACGAGGTCTTCGTCGAGCACGGCCTGGCTTTGGAGCTGGACGTGTCGGTCCTGGAGGACGGTGGCATCTGTCTGCGCGGCCAGACGCTGCGCTGGCACGGCCTGGTGCTGCCGCCCTTCGGGCGCGGCGTGGAGTTCCGCATCCACCCCGCGTCGGACTCGACGGAGCGCGTGGACATCATCGGGACCTTCGGCGGAGGGCCGACGTCGAGAAGAGCCCCCCTGGCCCGCATCCACTACGAGGCCTGGCGTCAGGTCGACGCCGCGCCTCCCAGGACGAGGGAGCCTCAGTTGCCCGCGTAGGCGCGCTCCAGGGCGGCGATGTCGATTTTCTGCATCCCGAGCATCGCCTGCACCACGCGCCCGGCCTTCGCCGGGTCCTTGTCCCCCATCAGGCGCATCAGCGTCCGGGGGATGATCTGCCAGGACACGCCGAAGCGGTCCTCCAGCCAGCCGCACTGCTTGTGCTTTCCACCAGCGGAGAGCTGGTCCCAGAGCGCGTCGACCTCGGCCTGCGTCTCACAATCGACGAAGAGCGAAATCCCCTCGGAGAACTTGAACTTGGGGCCTCCGTTGAACGACAGGAACGTCTGCCCTTCCACCTCGAAGGTGACGGACATGGCCGCGTCGTCCGGGCCTCGCGTCACCGAGACAATCTTCGAGTTCTTGAACACCGACGTGTAGAGCTTCGCCGCCTCTTCCGCCTGGTTGTTGAACATCAGGAACGGGGTGATCTTCTGCATGGGGGACATCCTGGGTGGGGGCGGCACCAGGAGGGTGCCGGCCTTTTGCCCTACGTCGAAGCCACCTTCGATTCTTCGACATGCCCCTCATTTTTTCTTCGAGAAAGGCATCCCGCCCTCTCGACCTCAGTGGTCGGCCCCCTCGTGGTGGTCATGGCCCGGGCCACCAAAAGTCCCCGGCCACGGCTCCTTCGCGGGCAGCAGGCCCGGCATGGGGAAGCGCTGGAAGCGGGACTGGCTGTAGGCAAAAGGTGGGTCACACTCGCCACAGGTGGTGGCCCCGTCCATCAGCAGCAGGGCCCCGGGTGCCAGCTCCATCAACTGCGGAGTCGTGCGGGCCGAGTAGTCGAGCCGGCACTGGAAGGCCTCGGCGCCGTCCGACATGCTCACGCCCACCAGCAGTTGGTGGTTCTCGCTGTTGGTGGCCGTCGTGAGCACCAGCGTCCGGGGTGGCAGGCCCGGCGCATCCGGCCAGGACGCGAGCCGCAGCTCCTTCGTCGTGAGCTGCTGTCCCGAGCGCAGCGAGTACGTCCACGCGGGGTTCAGCGAGGGCAGCTGGAAGCCCTTCAGCTCCGTGGCCATGGGCAGCGCGCCGCCCTCGTTCGGATTCACGGTGGTGCCCGGCGCGCTGGGCACCAGTCGCTCCCGCGTGGCCACCATGCGGCCGAACTGCTGGGGAATGGTCGCCGCCACCGAGCCATCCGCCGTGAGCAGCGCCTGCGCCGCGCGCTCCTGGAACAGCAGCCCGTTCACCACCGCGAGCTCTCCGGCGCGCTGCGACTGCGGCTTGCGCCAGCGCGGCACCCCGTCCGAGGAGAAGGCCATCAGCAGCGAGGGCGCGCCCGCCTGGAGCGGAGCCCCCACGTTCAGCGTCTGCGAGAAGGAGACATACAAGTCCCCCAGCGCGTCCGAGACGACGCCGAAGGGGTGCGGGTGGTTGCACTCGGACAACAGCGGGTCGGTCAGCTCCTGGGCGGACACCATCTGTCCGTACGCGTCCAGCACCACCAGGAAGTACAAGCGACACAACGTCTCGCGGTTCAGTCCCACGGGGTAGGCCTCGAACAAGGCCGCCAGCCGGTCCGGCGCCATCACCGCCAGCCGCGCCAGGAAGAGGCTGGACGTGCGCTGCGCGATGTCCGGCCGCGCCTGCTCCAGGGAGAAGGTCCACCGGGGCGCGCCCGTGTAGCGCTCCACCAGCGACACCGAGCCGTCCTCCGGCAGGTCCATGCACAAGAGCCTGTCGTTCCACAGCATGCAGCGCCGGGCCGCGTCGCCGCTGAGCATGGGCACCGGGGCCGCCGCGTCCAACAGCGCGGACGTGTAGAAGCCCGCCAGCGTCACGTCGCCCTCCGGCCCCACCAGCAGGTCATGCAGGTTCACCCCCCGCACCCGCGCGTCGAGAATCCAGTCCGGCTCCAGCGGCACGGCGGCGGGACGCGCGCACACAGGCCCCCGGCAGCGGCCCTCCGCCTGACACGGACTGGCCGCCGCGCAGACGAAGCCGTCCGGCAAATCTCGCCGCGCGCACGCGCCTTCGATGCACACGTCGGCGGCATCACAGCCGCGCTCCTCGCCGCAGAAGGTGCCATCCGGCGCATCCGCCAGACCGCAGCCGAGCTTCGAATCACACGTGCCCACCTGACACGCTCCCGCCCCGGGACAAGGGGGCGCGGCCACCGCGCGACAACCATCCAGCGCGTGGCACACGTCCGTGGTGCAGGCGTTGGCGTCGTCACACGGCCGCTCCAGG
Organism: Corallococcus terminator; assembly: GCF_049194865.1. Lineage (GTDB taxonomy): Bacteria > Myxococcota > Myxococcia > Myxococcales > Myxococcaceae > Myxococcus > Myxococcus terminator_A. Next base: position 36,224 of record NZ_JBLZWL010000071.1, read on the forward strand.
CCCTTGCACCGGCCCTGCTGACACATGGCCATGGAGAGGCAGGCGTTGCCCGGGTCGCACCCGGTGCCATCCGGCAGCAGCGTCTCCACACAGCGCTCGGACACGGGGTCGAACACCGCGCTGGCGCACACCACCGCCTGACACGCCGGCGTCGGCCGCGCCTCGCCCGCGAGCACCAGCTCCGCGCGACCTCCATCCGACGCGGTGCCGATGAGCCGGGCCTCGTACGTACCCGCGGCCTGGGGGCTGAAGCGCAGGCGCACCGGCACCTCGCTCCCGCCCACGCGCGCGGGCAGCGCATCCACCAGCGAGAAGGGCGCTTCCACCGAGGTCCAGGTGACATCCAGCGGCGCGCGCCCCGCGTTGAGCACCCGCACCTCCGCCTCGCGCACCCCGCCTGGGAATGTGACGGGGAAGTCCAGCCGCGACAGCGACAGCCTGAGCCGGCCCTCGGCCCCGGTGAGGGGAGGGTCCTCGCGGCACGCCGTCAGACAGGTGCCGAACACCGTCACCCACAGGATGAATGCCCACCCCACCCCGCCTGCCCTCGTCGCGCGTGCCATGGGTGCCTCCCGTGCTCCTGTCACCGCGTATAGTCCTCGGGCCCGGAGGATGCGAGGGGTGCGCCTCGCCGCGCTGTCGGCCACCCGGCCTCTGGCGCCTGTAGACTCCCCGCGTCCGTTCTCCATTGGGAGCCCCCATGTCCTCGCGTCCCACCCTCGTGCTCGTCCTGGCCCTGCTCGCGACCTGGGCCCTCCCCGCCTTCGCGCAGGACGTGCCGCGCACGATGACCTTCCAGGGGCGCCTGGTGCGCGCGGACGGCACCCCGGAGAGCTCGCCGCAGGACCTCACCTTCACCCTCTACGCCGCGCCCGTGGGCGGCTCCCCGCTGTGGCAGGAGAACCACCTGGCCGTGCCGGTGACGAATGGCTACTACGCGGTGGTGCTCGGCTCCTCCGTCGCGCTGGGGGACGACCTGGTGCGGCGCTCGGAGATGCACCTGGGCGTCGCGCTCGCCAGCCAGTCGGAGCTGACGCCGCGCTTCCGCATGGCCTCGGTGCCCTTCGCGTTGCGCTCGAGCGACAGCATCCGTCTGGAGGGCCGCGCCGCCAACACCTTCGCGCCCGTGAGCCACACCCACGCCAACGCCACGGCGACGACGGCGGGCTTCATGTCCGCGGCCGACAAGGTGAAGCTGGATGCGCCCGCTCCCACGTATGGCGAGGGCCTCATCGCCACCGGCACCCCCCTGGCCGTGCGCGTCAGCTTCCCGACGACGGGCGGCACCAACGGCACGGCGCGCGTCGCGGCGCGCTCCGACCACACCCACGCGAAGCCCGCGCTGTCATGCGGTTACAAGAGTGCCACCGGCAACGATTCGGCGGACACGCGCGCCGCCATCGCCTGGTGCGCCACGGGTGAGACGTTGATGGGCGGCGGCTGCGTGGGACTGGAGGAAGGGCCCACCGGCGTCGCCTTCCATCCCACCGGCGTCACCTTCGAGAACAGCCCCACGCAGGCCGCCCCGGGAGTGCCCGGCTACCGCTGCCGCAGCCACGCCAGCAGCAACAGCGCCCCCACCGCCTACGCCATCTGCTGCCGCATTCCGTGAGCCTCGAGACAGCGCGCCGGATGTGTCACCCACGCAGGCAATCCGTCGCAGTCTCGCCGGAGAGCTGAACATCGAACGGAATCCCCATCCTCTCGGGGCTGGAGGCGAGCGAACCCACGGAAGCCCTGCTTGCTCGCGGACACTTCAGGCAGCGGGTGATGAAACCCTGTCATTTTTTCAGATGGTCTCTCTGGACCCACTGCAACCGCGCGGAATAGTTGGATCACAGAAGGGTATGGTTCTAGCAATCGGGGACGGCATGACCTCCGTCTCGGACACGGGCTCGCAATCCTCCCAGGCCTTCACCGTGCTCATCCCACGCGGGCTACAAGGCAGCGTGGACGGCCTGCCTCAGGATGTGCGGCAGGCCCTGCTCTCGGAGCTTTTCCGCATGGCCTCGCTGGCGCACCAGGAACGAAGCCTGTTGCCCGCGTCGGGGCCGTATGCGTTGAACCTGGACCTGGATGGATGCCACGTCACCGTGGAGATGGACCCGTCCCGCTCGCGGCTGACCCTGGCTGGGCTCACGCGCGCACGAGCGCTGGGCTGAGCCCGGCGATACGTGAACCACGATGTCTCGACGGGCCGGCTACGAAGAATCCTGGGACCTCACCTACCTGGTGGAGCAGCTGCGTGAGCTCATCAGCCGCGACCTGGAGCTCGATGACGCGCTCGCGGAGGAGCTCGAGGACACCCTGGCCCGGCTCGTGCTGCGCAACCAACGCCTGCGCGGGCTTCAGCGCATGGTGAACGCGGAGCGCGACGCGGAGGACCTCGAGGTGCTGCGCAACGCGCTGGAGTACACGGACCGAGAGCTGCTCGCCCACCTGCCCCAGCTCCTGGAGCGCCTGCGAGAAGTGCACGCCTGAGCCGCCCTGCCCTACGGCGTGGCGCCCGGATACAGCGTGTGAGTGGGCCCCCGCGCGGGAGGACCTCCCACGCCCATGCCCACCGAGCCCGGGCCGACAGGGAGCACGCCCGCGGCCGGCACCAGGCTCCCGGACTCGGCGCGCACGGGGCCCTCGCACGCGCCCGCGCGACAGCCCTCCAGGCCCTGACACGGCCTGCCCGCGCCACACGCCACCGCCTGACACGTGCCCGCGCGGCACACCTGCCCGGAGGCACACGGGCCCACGGCCGCGCACGCCTCCGTGGCGGACAGGCACGCGCCCGCGCGGCACACCTCACCCGCGCCACACTGCGCCGAGGTGGTGCAGGACAGCGCCAGACACGCGCCCTCGCGGCACACCTGCTGCGCGGGGCAGCTCACCGTGGCGCACCCCGCGTTCGACACGCAGCGGCCATCCACGCCACAGCGCTCGTCCGACGCGCAGGCGAAGTCCGCCGTGCAGAGGACACCGCGGCACTGTCCACCCAAGCGGCACACCGTGCCCTGGGGACAGGCGACGCCCAGGCAGCCATCCCTCACGCACTCCGAGCCCAGGCAGCGCTCGGTGGGAAAACACGTCGCGGTGCCGTCGCAGCCCACGCGGCGGCACGTGCCTCCGCGACACACCTCGCCAGCCGCGCAAGCCGTCCCCAGACACGAGGGCTCCACGCACGCGTCCAGCTCGCACACGCGCCCGGCGCCACAGGCCACGTCCTGGCACGTGGTGGCCAGGCACCGGCCCTCCACGCAGGCTTGCGCGTCCGGGCAGACCACGCTGGAGCACAAATCCGGCGGCACCAGCGGGACACTCTCGTCGCAGCCCGCCAGCGCCACGAGCACCATCAGCAGCAGCCCCCTCAGCGGCATCCGGGCCTTCATGGCAACAGCCCCCCTCGGAGGCCTCCGGGGGCTCATGGCAGCCGCTCCGTGCGGTCCGCCGCCGGCAGTGCCAGCGACTCCGGCCGCGTCAGCACCACGCCCAGCACCACGCCCGCCGCGGCCAGCCCCACTCCGCCCACGACGTAGGGCCAGAGCGCGCCGCGCGGGGCCTCTTCCACCGCCGTCTCCGACGTAGGGAACGTCGCGGCGTCACGCGCCGAGGCCACCGCCGCTGGCAGGTGCTCGGTGGCCTCCAGCCGCAGCGGCGCGCGCGGGCTGCCCTGCTCGAAGAGGACGAGGCCCCCGGCGTCCCTCGCCACCGCGTAGGCCTCCACGGCGCGCGCGGGAGGTGCCTTCACGGACACGGGTCCCGACGGCGAGCCCACCGCCGCGGAGAAGCCCGCCGCGCCCGGCAGGCGCACCGCCACCATCACCTCCGTGGCCACCTTCCGGGGCTGCTTCAACACCGCCGACACCCGGCCATCCGGCAGCCGCGTCACGGTGAGTGTGGGCTGCTGGCCCTCCAGGGCCGCCCGTGCCGCCAGGAACGGCACCTGGACCTTGGGCCCCAGCGAGTCCTTCACCTGGGCGGAGGGCTCCAGGACGAGCAAGACCTCGAAGGCCTCCTGGGCCTCCTGGCGCTGCCCCATGAAGGCGCGAGCCAGTGCCAGCCCCCGCCATGCCCGCAGACGCTCCACGCGCGTCCCAGGGCCCTCCAGGGCCTCCAGGAAGGACGTGGCGGCGGCATCGAACTCCAGGGCGTCGAACTGTTGCTCGGCGCGCACCAGCGGCGGCACCGCGCCCCATGCCTGGGTGGCGAACAGCCAGAGCATGATGAGCAGCGCGCGCACGGTTCATCAGTCTACAACCGTGTTGCACCCATCCACAGATGTTGTCCCCAGCGGCCTGCTGCTTCTTCAAAAGCTTAATGTAGGTATTGATCAAATGGTCGAAGCAGTAGAGGGCTCGGATTTGGGGATAAGTCAGCAAGCTCGCGGGATGACTGACGAATTCGGCCGATGCTACATGTGGGTAAACTGGCGGTTTCCCCCGGCTTCCCACAGGCGCTGATCCACGCCACCGTTTCTCCACAACCCGACCCCCGCTATCCACAGGCCATCCACAGGTCTCCAGTGGACGAGGGGGCGACCGGGCGTGACGGTGCATTCTCACCGCACGTCCGCGCCCTACAAGCCTGTTATCCTCCGTTGCGGTGCTGCTCCGGTGTCGGGGCGCTGTCGTGGAGGTTGCACCCATCGATTTCTATCGGGGCGAGCGCATCGGGAAGTACGAGGTCGTCACGCAGCTGTCCGTGGGTGGCATGGCCGAGCTGTTCCTCGGCTTCACCTCGGGTCCGGGTGGCTTCCGTAAATACGTGGTCGTCAAGCGCATCCTGCCGGACGCTCGGGACAACGAGCAGTTCGAGCGGATGTTCCTGGACGAGGCGCGCATCACCGCGGCCTTCAACCACCCCAACATCGCGCAGGTCTTTGACTTGGGGCAGGAGGAGGACGGCCTCTACCTGGCGATGGAGTTCATCGCCGGGCAGAACCTGAACCAGATTACGAGCGCGTGCCTGCGCGCCCGGCAGCCGGTGCCGCTGGGCTTCACGCTGTCGGTGGCGCGCGACGTCTGCATGGCGCTGCACTACGCGCACACCTTCACCGCGCCCTCGGGCGAGCCCAGCCCCGTCATCCACCGTGACGTCGCCCAGAAGAACATCATGGTGACGTACGACGGCATGGTGAAGCTGCTCGACTTCGGCATCGCCAAGGCGAAGGGCAGCCTGGAGCGCACCCACGCGGGCACGGTGAAGGGCACCACCGGATACATGTCTCCGGAGCAGGTGCGCGGCGACAAGCTGGATGGTCGCAGCGACTTGTTCTCGGTGGGTGTGATGATGCACGAGATGCTCACCGGCGCGCGCCTGTTCGCGGGACGGACGGAGCGCGACGAGATGATGAAGATCCTCGAGGCGCCCATCCCCTGGCCCACGCACGTCACGCCGCACGTGTCCGAGCAGGTCTCCAAGGTGGTGATGCAGTCGCTGGAGCGCAGCCGCGAGAAGCGCTTTGCCAACGGCCGGGACATGGCGCGGGCGATTGAAGCGGCGGCGGGCTCGCTGATTCAGGACGCGGACCACCGTGGCTCGCTGATGAAGGAGCTGTTCACGGAGCGGATGGCGGCCACGCGCGCGCTGCTGGAGAGCGCGGACGGCACCACCAACGGCCTGATGCTGGACGCCGCCAAGCGCGCCCTTCGCGGGGATGACGGGCCGTACCTGCCGGCGCGCGAGAACCAGGCCACGCCCCGGACGGGCAACCCGTCGGTGCCGAACCTCAAGAAGGCCTCTCGCAAGATGTCCACGGTGAAGCCCCGGGACGGACAGCCTCCGGCGGACACGGACCTGACGCCCGGACAGCGCTTGCGCTCGAACGCCCTTTGGGGGCTGGTGCTGCTCGGCATCCTCGGGGGCGGTGGCTATGGCGCCGTGCGCTTGAGCAGCGTGATGGACGAGACGATGACGCCCGTGGTGGAGCAGGAGCCGCCTGGGGGGGAGCTGAAGAGGTTCGACCCGGGACTGCCCATCTACCCGGGGCCCGCGGATGGGGGAGCGGTGGCGGAGGCGCCAGAGCCGGTGAAGAAGCCGGAGAAGGTCAAGCCGACCTCGGCCCATCAGGAAGAAGACAAGGACAGGAAGCCGGCGCTCGCCGTGAAGTCCTCACGGGCGATGGGCATGCTGACGTTCGTCGTGAATGACGCGGCGACGCCCACCTATAAAGCGCCCCTCAAGGTGGACGGCAAGGATGCGGGAAAACTCCCCATGTTCAAGATGTTGCTGCCAGTGGGCAAGCACACCCTGAAGGTGCTCGACCCCGAGGGAAAGTGGCGCACCCTTCCGGTGGTCATCGACGCGAAAGAACCGATGATCCTCAACTTCAAGCACTGGAAGGACTTGCCGTAGGGGCGGCGGGCTTGCCTGCTGGCCCATGAAGCTGGGGATGTGACACGCGGTCCTGTTATCGTCGCGCCCCCTTCAACCACCTGCGACGAGACTATGGCCGCGCTCACCATTGGCTTCCTGATGGACCCGCTCGAGACAGTGCGAGTGGACCATGACTCCACCTTCGCGCTGATGCTGGAGGCGCAGAAGCGCGGCCATCGGGTGCTCTACTTCGAGCAGGGGTGGCTGCGGTTCAACGGGCGCTGCGCGGAGGCGCGCATGCGCCATGTCACGGTGCGCCGGGAGCCGGGGCGGCACTTCGACGTGCTCGACGAGACGGCGCGGCCGTTGTCGGAGCTGGACGTGCTCTTCCTGCGCAAGGACCCGCCGGTCGACGCGGAGTTTCTCCACGCCACGCAGCTGGTGGAGCTGTGTCAGGGCCGCAAGCCCGTCTTCATCAACGACCCGGCGGGCATCCGCGACGCGAACGAGAAGCTCTTCGCCCTGCGCTATCCGGACCTGATGCCGGACACTCGCATCACCAGCGAGCTGCCGGTGCTGCTGGACTTCATCGCCCGCAACGAGCAGGGCACCATCATCAAGCCTATCGACGGCTTTGGCGGCAAGGGCATCCTCTTCCTGTCCCAGGGAGACCGGAACGCGCGCTCCACCGTGGAGCTGCTCACCCAGGGAGGCCGCGAGGCCGTCGTCGCGCAGGCGTACATCCCGGAGAGCCGCCTGGGCGACAAGCGCATCATCATGGTGGACGGCGAGCCGGTGGGTGGCGTGCTGCGCGTGCCGTCCGGTGATGACCACCGGGGCAACATGGCCGCCGGTGGGACGCCTCACAAGGCGGTGCTCACGGCGCGTGATTTGGAGATCTGCGAGCGGCTCAAGCCGGAGCTGCGCAAGCGGGGCCTGCTGCTCGTGGGCATCGATGTGCTCGGCGACTACCTCACCGAGGTGAACGTGACGAGCCCCACGGGCCTGGTGGAAGCCAACCACCTGGATGACGTGTGCGTGGAGGCCCGCGTGCTCGACGTGGCCGAGCGACTCGCCGCCGAGCGTCCTTCGGCCTGAGGGACGCAGGGCAGCGCCGAGTCGCACTCCGCGAAGGTCGGTTGTTTCGCGCCGGACGGAGGACGTTGGCTCGGCGTTTCGGGCGGTGCCGCGTCCGGAGCCGGATTCCCGAGCGAAGCGTGAACTGAAGAATGGTTCATGTTTCATGGAACTTCGACGCGGTGCATAAAATGAATCCTGGTTCAGATTTCACCGTCGAGGCGACGCGGCGCGCCTTGAACCCGGGAAGTGCGGGGGAGTCACGTTGCGGCCCGTGGCCGTCCTTTCCCCCCATGGCGGCCCGGGAGGCACCATGTCCTCGCAGCGTCCTCGCTTCACTTCGACGTGTTCTCGATTCACCCTCGCCGCGTGGTTGTTCGCGGGAGTCGTGGGCTGTGGCGGGCTCGACGCCGAGCCCTCCGCGCTGACCGAGCCGGAGCTACAGCAGTCCGAGCAAGGGCTGACGCAGGTGACGGGCTTTGGCAGCAACCCGGGCAACCTGGCGATGTATCGCCACGTGCCGACGGGCGTACCGGCGAACGCGCCGCTGGTGGTGGTGCTCCATGGCTGCACGCAGAACGCGACGGGCATGGAGGCGAGTGGTTGGAGTGCGGCGGCCAACGTCTACAAGTTCTACGTCGTGTATCCGCAGCAGGCGAGCGGCAACAACGCCACCAGCTGCTTCAACTGGTTCGAGCCGGGTGACATCGCGCGCGGCTCGGGCGAGGCGCTGTCCATCAAGCAGATGGTGGACGCGATGAAGGCGGCGTACTCCATCGACGCATCGCGGGTGTACGTCGTGGGCTTCTCGGCCGGTGGGTACATGGCTCCGGCGCTGCTCTCCGTGTATCCGGACGTCTTCTCCGCGGGAGCCATCAACGCGGGAGGGCCGTACAAGTGCGCCACGTCGATGAACGCGGCGTTCTCGTGCATGAGCCCGGGCACGGACAAGACGCCCGCGGCCTGGGGCGATTTGGTGCGAGGCGGCTACCCCGGCTACACCGGTCCGCGTCCTCCGGTGTCCATCTGGTACGGGACGAGCGACTTCACCGTCCGGCCGATGAACGGCACGGAGGCGATGGAGCAGTGGACCAACGCGCACGGCATCGACCAGACGCCTGACACGACGGAGACGGTGTCGGGCTTCCCGCACAAGGTCTACCGCGATGGCGCGGGCCGGGCGCTGGTGGAGACGTGGGAAATCACCGGCATGGGTCACGCGGTGGCGTTCGACGCGCAGTACAACTTCCCCGGGAGCACCACGGCGTGTGGCTCCGTTGGCGGGTTCGTGACCGACATGAACATCTGCGCCGTCTACCACCAGGCGAAGTTCTTCGGAATCACCGGTGGTGGTGGCGAGCCGAGCGGTGACACCACGCCGCCCGCGGTGAACGTGACGTCTCCGGCGAGCGGGACGACGGTGAGTGGCGCGGTGAAGGTGGTGGTGAGCGCGTCGGACGCAGTGGGAGTGACGCGGGTGGAGCTGCTGGTGGATGGCAGCCCGGTGGCCTCGGCCTCGGCGGTGCCGTACGAGTTCACCTGGAACAGCCAGGGCGTGGGCAACGGCGCGCACACGCTGGGGGCGCGGGCGTATGACGCCGCGGGCAACCAGGCGACGGACAGCGATACCAGCGTCACGGTGAACAACACGGGGACGCCGACGTCCATGACGGCCACCTTCACCAGCATCGCGGCGGAGGATGGCTATCTGAAGGCGAACGCGGACGGCAGCGGCGCGGCGCTGGGGACGCTGACGAACCTGGCGTTGGGGCGCGGGACGGATGGGAAGTACAACCGCTCCTTCCTCTCGTTCGACACGTCGAGCCTGCCGGATGGCGCGACGGTGACGCGGGCGTATCTCACGGTGAGCTACTCGTCGGGCTCGGGAGACCCGTGGTCGTCGCCGGCCGGGAACACGGTGGTCATCGACGTGAAGGCGGGGACGTTCAACGCCGCGTCCACGGAAGTGGGTGACTGGGCGGCGGCGGCCGGTGCGAGCGCGGTGGCGAGCATCGACAAGTTCGCGAGCGGGGCGAAGGCCTCGGCGGACTTCAGCGACTCGGGCCTGGTCTCCCTCAACAAGACGGGGAGGACGCAGCTCCGGCTGCGCTTCAGCCAGGAGCAGACGGCGACGCAGTACCTGTTCGTGAAGGACTCGACGAACGCGGTGCTGACCGTCGTGTACACGCAGTAGCGTGAAACGGAGGGGACGGTGGCGTGCCCACTGTCCCCTCTTCCGCCGTGGCTTCAGGTGTCTCGCGTGAGTGGGTGATGCGCGCCTGTATTCACGGTGGGCTCGGACCTGTGGGGTGCGGCGGCCCGTCGAGCTGTCTCCCGCGCGAGTCAGACACGTTCTCGATGAGCACGTGGGGCAGATGGCTCAGCGGCCCATCGAGCTGTCTCCTGCGTGAGCCAGACATACGGCCTCAATGAGTGCGTGGCGTAGAGGGCTCTCATCGGCTCTGCAAACGGTTCCAGCCGCGCGTGAGCTGCGCCACCAGGGTCCGTGCCTGCTGTCGCTGCGAGTGGCTCCACAGTCGGGGCTCGATGAAGAGCGCGCCGCCGCTGCGCAGGGCGGCCTCCCAGGCGAGCGCGGGACGGCGTCGCATCGGCTCTGTCTCCAGCGCCGTGGCCAGTCCCTCCACCGTGAGGCGGACACCCCGCAGGTAGCGCTCCGTCTGCGTCAGGTGCGCGCGTCGCCCCGTCCACCAGTGCTCCACGGCGTGGGCATCCACGCGTCCGGGCAGCACCCGAGGCCCGGGCAGCGTCTCGCGGAAGTCTTCTGGCGAGGGAGCTTCCTCTTCCTCCTCGGCGGAGTCCTCCTCGGAGAGCTCCTCCAGGATGAAGGGCGGTTCGAGGGGCAGGCCGGTGATGGCGGCGAAGGACGACGCGGCGAGCAGCCCGCAATCCTCGTCATGAAGCAGGGGGAGCAGTGCCTCCGCGGCGGCGAGCTTGCCGCTGAAGCCCAGTGCCCAGATGACCTCCTCGCGGACGTGTTCATCCGAGAGCCGACCCACCAGGTCCGCGAAGTCCTTCGAGTCTCCCGCCACGGCCAGCGAGAGCAGCGCCGTGCGCGGAGAGGGCTCCTGGGACAGGGCCCGCTCACGAGCCAGGTTCCATGCGTCACGTGAGCCGAACAGCAGGCCCACCTCCAGCGCGGCGTCACGCAGGACGGCGCTGTCGTGGCCGAGCGCGCGCTTCACCTGGGTGTCGCCCAGCGCGGTCCGAGGCGAGAACGGCAGGGCGCGGAGGACCTCGGCCTGAAGGGCTTCGTCCCTGTTCAGCGTGTCGGGCAAGGCGAGCCGCTGGAGTCGTCTCGCGCGGACGAGTCCCGCCTGGACCTCCGGTGGAAGTCCGGGCAGTCGCTTCAGGAAGGCCGCGTGGAGGTCATCACGCGCGAGCAACTCGAGTGCGCGGAGGATGCCGGGTCCCGCCTCCTCGGGAGTGGCTTCGAGGCACTTGAAGACGGCCTCGTGTCCGCTCGTATCCTCGGAAGTGAGCAGCACCCAGGTGGCCACGGCGATACGAGCGGGTTCCTCGGAGGCGAGGGCGGGCAGCAGGAAGCGCCGGGCCGCGGGAGGACCTCCCAGGACGAGCGCATCCAGATGGGCGAGCAGACGTCCCTCGTCCCCCTGCGAGACCTCCGGAAGGGTGAGCTCCGGACTCCAGAGAGCCTGTTCCCATTGGGTCCAGAGGAACTCGGCTTCTTCGAGGTGATGCTCGAGCAGCTCCCAGCGAACGGTGGGCCGGCGAAGCCTCACAGCTCCTTTTCGCAGACCAGGCACCTGGCCTTCATCTCGTCCTGGCCGAGCGCGATGACGGGCCCCTGGAGCAGCGGCGCGGGCGGGGTGTTCTTGTCGTTGTGGAGCATGAGGTCGAAGGTCCGGGCGACGCTCTTTCCCTCGAACTTCACATCGAAGGAGTAGTTGACGAACTCGGCCTTGCCCTTGGTCTTGCTGGAGGCGACGCCGCCGCCCGCGGTGCCGGCCTCGTCACCGCTGCTGGTGCTGAAGTTGGAGTCCTCGACGCAGACGGGCTTGCCGTCCACGGAGACCTTCTTCGTGCCCTTCGCGGTGTCGGAGGACATGGCGATGTTGGGGTACGGGATGGGGATGGGGCCGGCGGGGCTGGGCGTCTTGCACACGTCCGGGAAGGCGATGGTGTTTCCGCCGGTATCCTTGTGGACGACGGACAGCTTGTTGACACCGACGGTCGCGCTCATGGTGGGTGACTCCTGACGAGGCCGGGGCCTCGTGTGTCGTGAGACAAGTGTATCGCTCCCGGGGCGCTGGCACGAGCGGGGGCGGTGGTTCGTGATGACGCCTCGTGGAAGACTCTGTTTCACGGCGATGGAGGCCGAGGCGCGCATGGTGGGATGGGTCCAGGTGATGGGAATGTCGTCGTCGTTGGGGGGGCTCTGGCCCGCCTCGGCGGCGTTTCGAGCGGGGACGGCCTGGCCGTCGGCGGCGCCCGACTTCGAGGTCTTCCTGAAGGGCGACGAGGAGCCGAGCCCCGTCACGGTGCACGCGGCGGGAGATGCCACCCTGGGGTTCTCGGGCGTGGGGCGGCTGGTGGCGCTGCTGGCGGAGGCGCTGGTGGACCTGGGCGCGCGGGAGGACCTGCGGGCGCTGGGGCCCCACGTGGGGCTCTACCTGGTGTTGCCGGACCCGGAGGCGCGGGGCTTCACGACCCAGAAGGACCCGTTCGAGGAGGACCCGGACCTGGTGTCGGAGCGCATCGCGTTGCTGGTGGACCGGCTGGTGAAGGGGACGTGGCAGGCGTTGGGTTTGCCGGCGTGGAGGGGACAGGTGAAGGCGTTCCACGCGGGGAACGTGGCCTTCGCGCAGGCGTTGGCTGCGGCGGGAGACGACCTGCGAGGTTCGAAGGTGGAGCGGGCGCTGGTGTGCGCGGTGGACAGCTTCGTCTCGCCGGAGACGCTGACGTTGTTGCATCAGCGGGAGCGGCTCAAGACGCCGGGGATGGCCACGGGGTTGATGGCGGGAGAGGCTGCGGTGGCGCTGTTGCTGGGGCGTGAAGCACCGGTGGAGCCGAGCCTGGCGGTGGTGCGGGTGGCGCAGGGGCGTGATGCGGCGCTGTTGGATGGGGAGCAGCCGCCGGATGGTCAGGAGCTGACGCGGCAGGTGCTCGCGGCGCTGGGGCCGATGGGGGCGGAGGCGTCCGCGCCGTTGCTCGTGTCGGACCATGATGGCCAGTACGCGAGGGCGTTCGAGTGGGGGATGCTCCAGGTGCGCCTGAGGGACACGGATGCCCGCTTCGAGCGAGGCGCGGTGTGGATGCCGGCGAAGAGCTTCGGGCACACGGGAGTGGCGTCAGGAGCCGTGGCGACTGCGCTGACGTTTCGGGCACTGGAGCGGGGTTACGCGCCTGCGCCCGTGGTGCTGGTGCTCTCCTCGGCGGAGGCAGGAGAGCGGGCGGTCATCCACCTGACGGCGGGGCGCAAGCGGGGCACGTAGCGGGGCTCAGAGCTCCATGCCGTTCCAGCCTTCGGCCTCATAGACCTTGAAGCCGGTGAGTCCTGCCTGCTCGAAGGCGGCGAGGACGTCTTCGCTGATGAGGATGAGGCGGAGATACGTGGTGCAGCGGAACATCTTGGCCTGTGGATGGATGGTGCCGGATTTGAGCGCCAGCTTCTCAATGAGACCAATCTGGTCCTTGACGATGAAATTCATGTCGTAGACCGAGCGGTCCATGTCGATGGCATCTTCGGCGCCGAGCAGATTGAGGAAGGCATAGTCAGGACCGACGACGTTGCCCTCTTGGTCCTTGAGCACAACGGGGAGCCACTCGGCGTTGGTGACTCCCAATGACTCGATGACCTTGCGAGCCCGCCCTGAAACCAGGAGGGCGCTCATCAGGTTGGGTTGGAAGTCGTAGAGGTTCCGGCTTTCGGGGTAGTTGTCCGAGAAGGAAACCTCGCCTCCCATGGGGAACGCCCTTGCGAGGCTGATTCCTTTCGAGAACTTCCAATCCGTCGGACTGCCACGAGGGTACTCGTCGACGAATCCTGCTTCCTCGGCCATGACCTTGAAGACGAAGTACTTCACAGCCGGTCCTGTGCTCGAACGTACTTCATGCTTCCTCTTCGGACTCTTCCATCCAACGCAGGAAGCGCATGGCGCCCACCAGTGCGAGGACGGGTTCCCCCTCTTCATCACTGAAGCGGATGGCGTCATGTTCGTCCGAAAGGCTGACCTGGATGCAGTACATGGCCATGTCCTTGCCGGGTCGGACCAGGTCCTTCATCTGGGCGTCGATGACGCGAGAATGCAACTCCAGGACCTCGGTGTAGACCTCATCCAGGGGAAGCAGAATCCCACGGACTCCCTCGCGCGCCGTGACGAAGCACGGCACCTGTTCCTCGAGGACCCGAGCGACGATGTCAGCGGGCTGTTCTTCGATGCAATTGGCTTCGAACATGGCGATTTCAGAGCTCCAGGCCGTTCCAGCCTTCAGCATTATAGACTTTGAAGCCAGTCAGTCCCGCTTCGACGAAGGCAGTATGTACGTCTTCGCGGATAAGGATGAGGCGGCGCTCCATGGTGCAGCGGAACATTTTGGCTTGGGGACTGATTGCGTCAGACTTGAGTACCAGCTTCTTGACGCGACTGATCTGGTCCTTGGCGATGGCATTCATCCGATAGACCGATCGCTCCAGGTCGATGGCGTCTTCAGCGCTCTGCAAATTGAGGAAGGCGTAGTCCGGACCAACGATGTTGCCCTGCTGGTCCTTGACCACGACGGGGAGCCACTCGGCGTTGGTGACCTCCAGCGACTCGATGAGTTTACGCGCCCGTCCGGAGACGAGCAGATCGCTCATCAAATTGAACTGGAAGTCATACAAATTCCCATGGTCAGGATAGTTAGCGGAGAAGGAGACCTCGCCACCCATGGGAAATTCCCGGACGAGGCTGATGCCTTCATCGAACTTCCATTCCGCCGGACTTCCACGTGGGTAGCTATCGATGAAACCTGCTTCTCCATTCGTGACCTTGAAGACGAAGTATTTCATGAAAATGGTTACCTTCGGCTCTAGGGGACTCAGACTTCCAGGCCATCCCAGCCTTCGGCTTCGTAGACCTTGAAGCCTGTCAAACCTGCCTGCTCGAAGGCATCGTGAACATCTTCGCGGATAAGGATGAGGCGGCGCTCCATGGTGCAGCGGAACATTTTGGCCTGAGGACTGATGGCGTCATGCTTGAGCACCAGATCCTTGACGCGATCAATTTGCTCCTTGTCGATGGCATTCATCCTGTACTTGGAGCGGTCCATGTCGATGGCATCTTCGGCACCTTGCAAGTTCAGGAAGGCATAGTCGGGACCGACGACGTTGCCTTTGTGGTCTTTGACCACAACAGGAAGCCACTCGGCATTGGTGAGTTCCAGCGACTCGATGAGTTTGCGCGCCCGTCCTGAAACCAGGAGGGTGCTCATCAAGTTGGGCTGGAAGTCGTAGAGGTTCCGGTCATCAGGATAGTTCTTGGAGAAGGAGACCTCTCCGCCTGTTGGAAACTCCTTGGCGAGGCTGATGCCTCTGTCGAATTTCCAGTCCGTCGGGCTACCACTAGGATAACTCTCGATGAACCCTGCTTCTTCTGCCGTGATCTTGAAGATGAAGTAATTCATAAAGCCTTTCGCTTCTTAATAGAGAGAGCCCCACTCGTAACGGCTCTTGGCCTTCGGATCCTTGGGGGCGTAGCGCACGAGGGCATGCTTGTATTCTTTGCCCTTGGTGACAGATGCCACCACGGCTCGGCTCAACTTCACGAGGACATCCCAGTAGTCTTCCTCCAAGTTTTTCAGTTGGGTGAAGATGTCCAGAACAAGCGCTTTGTGGTCTTTGTTGGCGTCGATCTTCGCCTGGATGTCACTGGCGATGCGCTTCATGTGCCGCATCACCTGCTGCGTGTAATTGGGATGGTCACCCGGATGTTGCAGGAGCGCGTGGACCGGCACTGCCCACGCCTGGTCCGGCAGCATGATGATGTTGTGACCGTGATTCAGGTTGTACTCGGACTGAAGAATCAGTCGGAGCTGCTGGTAGGTGAAGACCGGTCCATTCTCCAGCTCGTAGTAGAACGCCGAGCCCGGGAGGATGTGGTGGGCCTCCCATGCGTACGGATACTTCTGGAGCGCGGGCTTCTTCTCCTTGTCCTTCGCCCCCGGATTGAAGTTCTCCGGCGGTCCTCCCGGGAACTCCGCTGTCTCGCGCACCATGTCCCGGATTTCATCCAGGTGTGGATGGTCGAACACCCGGTACACGCCGCGCCCATCCAGCGACCCGATGTAGTTCGAGCCATTCTGCGCGTAGTGGTTGTCCTTGCCGAGCACCCCGCGTGGCGGCGCGTTGCTGTCGACATGGTCCGCGTCGTCCGCGGACTCCTCCGCGGGCTTCGGCTTATTCTTCTTGGCTTCCTTGGCCGCCGCGTACTTCCGGTCCCGGCTTCGCTCGAAGATGGCCAAGAGGCGCTGCGACAGCGCCGTGTTCATCTCGTTCGCACTGAGGTTGCTCATGAGCACACCCACCTGGAGCGAGGCTGGCGCAAGGTCGCCGCCTCTTGACGTCAATGCTGCCCGAAGGCTCGTTTCCAGGCTACGCTCACCCGCACTTCTCCCATGGCTCGCCTGATTTCCCTTCGCGCTGACGCGGCTGACTCACTGGGTGAAAAACTGAGCCGGTTCGAACCCGGTGCCGACCGCCCCAGCCTCCTGACCCGGCTCGACGGCATCACCCTCGACCTGCACGTCATCGCCGTCGCCACCCTGCTCGTCGATGGCAACCCCCAGGGGTTCTTCCTCAACCTCTGCCGGATGGCCGAGAACGCTCGCCGTCTCCACCTGCTCCTCGGCACTCGCGGCCTCCCCCCTCCCCCCGCCCGGCGCAATACACCCCTCCTGGGTGCCCTCGCCGCGGGCCACTTCCCTCTCGCCGAGGCCGTTGCCGCCACCTCCAGCACTCAGTGGCAACAAGGCGCCGAATACGAAGACGAGTTCCTCTGGGCCTCTACCCTCCAGCTCCTCGCGCGCACTCCACCCGCCTCGCCCGTCGCCCTGGAGCGCGTGCTCGTTCCCCTGGAGAAGGTGGGCAAGGAGCCCTACTCCAGCCGCGTCGCCGTCGCTCGGGCCCTGGCCTCCTCTGACCGGACCGCCTTCGTCGAGGCCTTCTCCACCGCGTGTCTCGAACATGGCCTCGACATCGAGAAGCGCGCTCGCTCGCAGTCGACGCCCGTGACGTCCTTCGCGCCACATCGGTTCATCTGGCTGGAAGGACTCGCCCTGCTGCGACTGGCCGAGCGTGCCGGCATCGCTCCCGAGGACACGAGCTTCCGCTACTGCCCTCCCCTCGCCCGCGTCCCCATGACGGTGACGTACACGGGCGACTGGGCCCTCCAGACGACTCCGACGCAGTAGCCCGCGTTACCTTTGGCGACGGATTGACCGGGGACGAGCTTCGCCGCGCCTTCGGACGTCACCCCGTCCCGACGGGCTGCCCGGCTACGAGCTTCTCCGCGCCATCACACGTCACCTGGATGGAACGCAGCTCCGTCGGCTCGCGCTGCAGGGTGAACGTGCCTCGCCACACGAGGAACAGCTTCATCGCATCCGTGTCGATGACGACGGTGTCCAGCTTCAGCTCCAGGTCCACGTCGTCCAGGTTCCGTGCTCGCGGGGCCACCACTCGTGGCGGCGACAGCGCGGGCAGCTTGAAGCCCATCACCCCTCCGGGCGCCACGTGCGCGAGCAACACGGACTCACCGCCCCGCAGGTACTCCGTGACGAGCTGGTCCTTGGGCGCGCCATTCAGGAAGCGCCGGTCAAAGTCCTTCGGCAGCAGCGGGCTGCGCGACTTGCGCCACGCGTCGTCGTACGTCCCAGCGTAGGACGCACGAGGTTGCCAGTGCGGCTCAATGAAGCCGAACCCCATCGGCGTCGGGCACTGGCCCCACAACTTCAACACGTCGTTGGGCGACTCCAGATTGGGCAGCCGCAGCCCTTCCTCGAACCGACTCCCCTTGGCTCGGAAGCCCGTGCCCAGCGGGTTGCGAGGCTCGAACGCGTGTTTCGCGGCGTCCTGCGCGCTCTTGTCCCAGCCACCGAAGGACCGCTCGTAGCGCAGGGGAATGCGCTCGAAGGCGAGCGGCTGGGTGATGCCGATACCACCCAGGCTCTTGAACCAGGTCCGGTTCCCCACCACGCGCACCTGCTTGTGGATGGGGCCGACATGCAGCTCCGCGAGCAGCTCGCGCGTCCCCACCTTGGGCGCATGCGCGTGTCCCAGCAGCACCACGTCCGTGCCGACCTTGGTGAAAGCGCTCTCGGGCTCCAGGCGCAGGCTGGCGGTCTCCTCTCCGTCCCAGCGCTCGCCCGCCACCATCAAGGGCGCCTGCTCCTCCGCGAGCACCGGCGCGCCGCGAGGCTTCAAGTCGAACGTCGCCTTCACCACCGGCACGAACAGGGGGCGCAACACCTCATCGGTGAGGAACAGGGGCTCGAAGGTGAACGGGGTGCGATTCTCGGTGGACGGGTGCCCCATGTTTCATCTCTATCAGTCCCCGTGAGCCCACGACAGGACGGCAGGGCCCGCCGAGTGGACGCGTGTGCGACGCGGATGCAAGCTTGCTGGAATTCCCCGTGACGCCCTCCCACCTCCAGCCCGGCCCGGACGAAACTGTCGACTCCATCGGCACCGCGGGCGTGCGCGTGTTTCAGCGACGCAATGGCTACCGTTTCACGCTGGATGCCGTGCTGCTCGCGCACTTCACGGCCACCGAGTCCACGACGGGCACAGCGAGTCCTGTCCTTGAGCTGGGAGCTGGCAGCGGTGTGGTGTCATTGCTCCTGGTGAAACAATTCGGCCTGGGGCCCGTGGATGCGCTCGAACTCCAGCCCGCGGTGTTTGCTCGGCTCACTCGTGCCGTGGCGCTCAATGACTGTGAGGCCCGAGTGCGGCCGGTGCTCGGAGACCTGTGTCGCATCCGGGAGTTCGTCACCGGCGGTGCCTACGGCCACGTCGTGTCGAACCCTCCGTTTCGAGTCGCCGACGCGGGAATCCGCAGTCCGGATGACGAGCGCGCCATCTCCAAGTCGGAGGTGGCCTGTGATGCCCAGGCCGTCATCACGGCGGCGCGCTACGCACTCGCTCCCGGTGGACTGGTGAGCCTGGTGTATCCCGCGTCGCGCGCGGCGGCGGTGCTGGGGTTGCTGGCCCAGGCGAAGCTGCATCCGCGTGTCCTGCGCTTCGTGCACGCGCGCGTGGATGCCCCCGCGACGCGGTTCCTCGTTCAGGCCGTGCGGGACAGGGACAGAGGCCTCACCGTGCGCCCACCGCTCGTCGTCCACGGCGAGGGGCCTGGAGGCTACGCGCCCGAGGTCGCCGCGCTGATGGACCCACCCCTCGCGGAGCAGACCCTGCCGTCGAGCGAGAGCAACTGAGCGGCTCCGCGCCCGAGGTCGCCTCGCTGATGGACCCGCTCCTCGCGGAGCAGGACCTGCCTCCGCGCGAGAGCGACTGAGCGACTACTCAGCGCCCAGGGGCTTCGTGTTCGTCACCTGGAGGCCGCCACCCTCGGACGCGGTGATGAACACCTCGCTGCGCGGGGGCACGTCGAGTGTCACGCGGCGCTGCTGCTTGCCCAGGGTGAACGTCACCGCCATCTCGCGCCGCCCTGGCTTCACGTCCTGGATGACTCCACCCGAGCCTCCTTCTTCACCCTTGCGAGCGCCGTCCAGTGACACATCGCAGGACTTGAGACAGCGGACATGCAAGCGCGACGCGTCCGCGAGCCCCGCCCGCTCACGGGCCTCCTCGACGTCCGCGAGCGCACGGTGTCGCGTGAGGATGACCCGGCCCTTCGAGTCACCCTGATACGTGGCCTCCGTGCCCGCGGGCACGTCGATGTAGCTGGCGAAGAGCTTCCGGCTGAGCAGGTCCGCCGTGCCCTCCACGCGGCGCTTGCCGGGCTCAACGTTCCGGAACTCCCAGGTCCGCTCGTCTCGACGCGTTCCCCTGCGCTCGTCGAGCATCACCGTGCAGGTCTCCAGACAGCGCACGAGGGCCACGCTCTTCTCGGTGGACGGTGGCGGCGGAGGAGGGCTCGGGGTCTTCTCGGTGCCGGGGGAGACTCGCGCGGTTCCCTCCACCCACTCGGGAGTTCCGGGTGAGGTGGTGCTCTCCTTGCGCACGACGATGCGCTGATTGCTGACGAGGTAGACGGTCGCCAGGGCCGTGTCGGGGATGTTCGCGAAGCCGCTTGCCAGCGGTCGTCCGAGCACTCCCGTGGCCTCGACTCGACGGGCTCCCGGGGTGATGCCCTGGAACTCCCAGAGGGCCTCGTTGACTCGGCGCCCTCGCTTCCCGTCGAAGACCACCGTGCATGTCTCCGTGCAGCGCACGCTCACGGTGACGCCTTCTTGCGCGAAGGCCGGGGCGGACAGCGACAACGCCAGGGACAGCAACACGTCGCGGAGGGCCATGGGCGGACCGGTCTGGCGCCGGCCGTGCTCCGGGTCGAGCCGCCGGGTCTTCCACCCGTGAGGCATCGAGTGGAGCGGCCGTGAGCCCGCCTGTTCACCGAGGGAGGGCGATGGGGCCCTGCGTGCGATGCGCTCGGTCCGTTCCCAACGTACCCAGGTTTCCCGGAGGGGCTCATGCATGGCCCCCCAGCAAGGAGAACAGGGCATGAACGCGGTGATGCTGACCGAGCAACCCGACATCCTCAAGGCGGCGGCCTTGCTGCCTCCGCGCCTGTCACTCGGCTCGACGATGGTGGTCCATGGGCTGGCCAAGCTGCGCAAGGAAGGCACCGAGCAGCACGCGGGCTTCTTCGAGCAGCTCGGACTCACTCCCGCCCGGCCCCTGGTGCTGGCCACGGGCGTGACGGAGGTCCTCGCGGGCGTGAGCGCCATCCTGGGCTTCGCCACCCGACCCGCCGCGTTGGCCGTGCTCGTCACCCAGGCCTTCGCCATCGCGAAGGTGCATGGCTCCAAGGGCTTCGACAACACCAAGGGCGGGTACGAGTTCAACGTCGCCCTGTGTGCCATCGCCCTCGGGTTGCTGCTGCGTGGACCGGGGGCACTGTCGGTGCACAGCGCCGTGGAGAACCGGGTGAAGCGCAAGGAGCTGCGTCGGATGAGGCTGCTGCCTCGTCAGCGCCGTCGCTCCTGGCTCCTGGACCTGATCGGCTAGGGGGCCCGCGGGGGGAGTGAGGGTGCCCGGTGACACACATGCCAGCGTCGGGGCTGGATGTGTGTGTCGCCTGCCCGCCTGCTGATGAGGCGAGCACATGTGGGCTGTCCCTGGAGGGCCCGGAGCCTCGTAAGATGCGCGGGCCCATGCTTCCGTCCGCCTTCGTCCTGCTGGCGCTCGCCACCTCGCCGGGTACCTCCCCGGCGCACGAGCCCGCTCCCGCCCACAAGTTCTCCACAGCGCCCGTCACCGAGAGCGCCGAGCTGCTGTCCTCGGCCGGCTCCCACTCCGTGCGCTCCGCGCTGGGCGTGGACTCCTCGGTCGCGAGTGCCGCGAAGCGCGCGGGGGATGGCTCCGCGCGGGCTGTGCTGGGCTCGGATCATCCGGGCGTGGCCTCGGGTGATGGCTCCGCGAGCGTGGTCGTGGTCGCCCATACGGGCATGGCCACCCATGCGAGCGAGAGCTCCGCGAGGGCATCGACGAACCAGGCCGCCTCGGGCGTCGCCTCCGCCGCGATGAGCGCCGGGGCAGGCTCCGTGAAGGCCGTGGTGGGCACCACTCACGCCAGCGTGGCCTCCGCGATGCTGAGCGCGGGCGCTGGTTCCGTACGCTCCGCCGCGAGCCCGTCTCCGTCCAGCGTGGCCTCCGCCGCGCTTCGCACGGGGACGCAGGCCGTGAGCACCGCGCTGGCCCGAGGCACTCCCGTCGCCACGGTGCAGCCGGCCCTGGCTTCCTCGTCGAACACCCTGCCCACCGTCACCGTGCAACCCGCTCCCGCGCAGGGCACCGTCTCCGACCTCGGCAACGCGGCGGCCCGAGCCGGCGCGGGCGCCCTCCGTGCCGCGGCCTTCGCCCTGGGCTCCGGCGCCTCATTCGTGCCCTCCCCCGAGGAAGCCGAGGCTCGCTACGTCCGAGGCCTCGCGGCCCTCAAGTCGAAGGACACCGCCGCCGCCATCATCGAGCTCTCCGCCTGCGTGAAGGCCCTGCCCTCGCGCGTGGACTGCCGCTGGGAGCTGGGCTGGGCGTACTCCGTCGAAGGCCGCTGGGCGGAATCACTCACGGAGTGGACCGAGGTCCATAAGCTCGACCCCGAGCACGCGGACTTGGAGACCGCGCTCGCCCAGGCTCGAGGTCAGGCCGCCCTCCAGGCGAAGCTCTCCCAGTCCCCGCAGGCCAGCAACCGCCCGCCCCCTCCCGCCGACGCCAAGGTGCGCATCCGCGCCGTGGGCGACATGATGCTCGGCACCACCCTCCCCGAGGACAACCTGCCACCCGATGGCGGCGGTAGCGTGATTGCGGGAGTCCTCCCCTTGATGCAGGACGCGGACGTCACCTTCGCGAACATCGAGGGCCCGCTCTGCGACAACGGCAAGACGACCAAGTGCCGCTCGTCCGGCAACTGCTACGCGTTCCGCTCGCCCACGGCCTACGGCCAGTTCTTCAAGGACGCGGGCGTGGACCTGGCCTCCACCGCGAACAACCACTCGGGTGACTTCGGCGAGCTGTGCCGCCGCGAGACGGAGGCCACGCTCGACGCGCTCGGCATCGCCTGGAGCGGACCTCCGGGCTCCGTGGCGACCGTGGACCGCAACGGCCTGCGCATCGGCATGGTGGCCTTCCACACGTCGGCCTCCTGCAACCACCTCAACAACACCGCCACGGCCACGGCCCTGGTGCGCGCGGCGGCGGCCGAGCACGACATCGTCCTCGTCTCCTTCCACGGCGGCGCAGAGGGCGGCAAGGCGCTCCACGTCCCCAACGGCCGGGAGATGTTCTTCGGCGAGGACCGCGGCGACTTGCGCGCCTTCACGCACGCCGTGGTGGACGCGGGCGCGCACGTCGTCATCGGCCACGGGCCCCACGTCGTGCGCGGCCTGGAGTTCTACAAGGGCCGCCTCATCGCGTACTCGCTCGGCAACTTCGCCACCTACGGCCGCTTCAACCTCAAGGGCCCGCAGGGGCTCGGCATGGTGCTGGAGGTGGAGCTGGACCGCGCGGGTGACTTCACCGCTGGCCGCGTCCTCGCCACGAAGCAAGTGGACAAGGGCATCGCCGTCCCCGACGAGAAGGGCGCCGTCATCAAGCTCCTGCAGGACCTCACCGCCGCCGACTTCCCCGACTCCGGCGCCCGCATCTCCGAGGACGGCACCGTCCGCCCCGCCGGCAAGGGCCCCGTCTCCGTGCGCTGAACCTCGCGCCCTCCTTCACACGAGGACACCGCTGTCCCGACAACCGCACACCCACGCCCACGCGATTCACCGCTGGGCTTTCGTGGAATGCGCCGTATCAGGACGTGCCTGAGCGACTGTGCCGCACGCCACGCGTGTGAGCTGTGTGCCACGAGGACGCATCACCCGTCGCACGCTGAAGCCTGACTGTTGGTCGCACCATCACTCTCGTGATTGCGGCACCAAGCATGACGCGGCTCGCGGAAGCGCGTTTCAGTCGCGTGCGTTACAAGGACTTCGCCGTGCGCGCACTTCGACTGCCACAGCTCTCCTCGCTTCGCGCCTTCGAGCATCCCGGCTATCTCGCGGTCTGGCTGGGCGCGCTCATCTCCAACATCGGCACCTGGATGGAGACGGTGGCGATGGGCGTGTACGTCACGCAGGTGACGGGCCGCGCGGAGTGGACCGGCGGCATCGTCGCCCTCGCCTATCTTCCCTCGCTGGTGCTGTCGCCCCTGGGCGGCGCGCTCGCCGACCGCTTCGACCGTCGCGCCTATGTAGCGGTGGGCACCGCCGTGCAGCTCGCGCTGGCCGCCGTGCTCACGGTGCTCGCCTTCACCGGCCACCTCAGCGTGCCCATCGTCGGTGTCGTCACGCTGCTCAACGGCTGCGCGAACACGCTCACCTATCCGGCCTTCTCCGCGATGCTCGCGGAGCTGGTGCCGCCCCGTGACTTGCACAGCGCCATGAGCCTCAACTCGGCGCAGTACAACCTGGGGCGCATCCTGGGCCCGCTGCTCGCGGCGCTGGTGCTCCAGGCGGGTGGCCCGCCGTGGGCGCTGTTCGTCAACACGCTGTCCTTCGTCGGCGTGCTCGTGGCGCTGTCGCGCGTGAGCATGCCCGTGCGTGACACCCCACGCACGGTGGAGAGCCTCTGGGCCGGCATCACCCGAGGCATCTCCGTGGCGCGCACGGACGAGGACATCTCCCTGGTGCTGTGGGGCACGCTCTTCGTCGCCGCGCTGGTGGCGCCCTTCATCGGCCTGGTGCCCGTCTTCGCCATCAACGTCTTCGGTCAGGGCGCCGCCGCCACGTCGCTGCTCGTCGCCTGTCAGGGCGCGGGCGCGGTGGTGGCCGCCGTGCTCGTGGGCACGCTCGCGGACACGCTCGGTCATCGCAAGCTGCTGGGCTTCGCCGCCCTGTCCATCGGCGGCGTGTCCGCGCTCTACTGGATGTCACCCACGCTGATGGTGGCCGCAGCCGGCATCTTCGTGCTCGGCGCCAACTACCTCACGCTGATGAGCGGCCTGCACGCCTTCGCCACCGCGCGCGTGCCTCGCGAGCTCCAGGCGCGCGTGAGCAGCCTGTACAGCATGGTGCTCGGCGGCGCGTACGCGGCGGGCGTGTGGGCCCAGGGCGCGCTCGCGGACCGCGTGGGCCTGCGCTTCGTCACCATCAGCGCCAGCGTCCTGTTCCTCGCCCTGGTGCTCACGCTGCGCCTGCTCAGCCCGCGCAGCTTCGAGCGCTCCCCGAGCTGACCTCCCGCACCCTCGGTGCCCACGCCCTCCACGATGAGGGCGTGTCCGGGGTCCTCCTCCGAACATGAAGGTCGGTTCAGGTGCCGAAGGCCCTGCGGCCCGGTGCCTCGCGCGCTACACACGGACGCCGACCCCCTTCCGAGAGGAGCCCCACCGCATGTCCGTCCGTCCCTCCCTCCTGGCTTTGACTGCCCTGCTGCTGTCGGCCCCGCCCGTCCTCGCCCAGACGAAGGCCAGCGCCGAGCCGCTCGGCACCGCGCTGGAGGGCCTCCCCTCCGCCTTCCCCGTGCAGCAGTTGCCCCTGACGGTGGAGGGCCAGGACGTGCGCATGGCCTACCTCGACGTGAAGCCCACCGCGCGCGCCAACGGCCGCACCGTGGTGCTGCTGCACGGCAAGAACTTCTTCGGCGCGTATTGGGAGTCCACCCTCCGCGCCCTCACCGCCGCGGGCTACCGCGTCGTCGTGCCGGACCAGCTCGGCTTCGGCCGCTCGTCCAAGCCGGACCTCCACTACAGCTTCCACACGCTCGCCTCGCTGACGAAGAAGCTGCTCGACTCGCTGGGCGTGAAGCAGGCCGTCATCCTGGGCCACTCCATGGGCGGCATGCTCGCCACGCGCTTCGCCCTCATGTACCCGGAGACCACCGAGCGGCTCATCCTCGAGAACCCCATCGGCCTGGAGGACTACCGCGAGAAGGCGCCCTGGCAGCCCACGGAGGCGTACTACCGCGAGCAGCTCGCCGTGACGGAGGCGTCCACGCGCAAGTACCACGAGACGTACTACGTGAAGTGGAAGCCCGAGTACGACGTCTGGGTCCAGGTGCTCTACCGACAGACGCTCAGCGGCGACTACCCGCGCCTGGCCCGCGTGGCCGCCGCGACGTCGCAGATGATTTACGAGCAGCCCGTGTCCCACGAGTTCCCGCTCGTGAAGCCGCGCACCCTCGTCGTCATCGGCCAGGAGGACCGCACCTTCATCGGCCGAGGCAAGGTGCCCGCCGACGTCGCCGCGACGCTCGGCCAGTACCCTCGGCTCGGGAAGAAGACCGCCCAGGCGATTCCCCAGGCCACCCTGGTGGAGCTGCCCGCCGTCGGCCACATCCCCCACCTCGAGGCCCCCGAGAAGTTCCACGCCGCCGTGCTCGACTTCCTCGCGAAGTAGGCCCGCCTCGCCCCTCCCTCCGGGCCTGTGGGTAACTTGGGGACGCCAGACACACTCCCCGCATGGGCTCCTGTCCCTCGGGTTCCGGATTAGAGTCCGTGAATCCGGGGCTTGCGGCCCTGGTGCAGACCGGGGGGGCGCTGATGAAGAAGCTGCTCGGGCCGATGCTGTACGCGAGGAACCAGCCGTCTGGGGACACGTGGTCCTTCTTCGTGAACCTGTACCTCGGGGACTCGGACCCCTCGCGGCCCCCGCCGTTGCGGCTTCGCTTCCAGCGCATCGACGGCACGGAGCTACCGGACGCCGTCCATGCTCCACCCGAGTCAGTGGCTGACTTCTCCGCGCTGGGTGGCCAGGCCGCCGGGGTGATGTGGCGATGGGAGGTGACGCTCTCGCGCGAGGACTCGCCCACGCGGGTGATGTACCGCTTCGAGCCCGGTGAGGGCTGCCCCGCGCTGTCGCAGGTGGACTTCGCCGCGCGAGGCAACCCGGTGAAGCCGTGGGGCGGGGAGGACGTGAAGACGGTGGTGGTGCCCGCGAAGGGCGCCCTGCCTCGCGCGGCCTTCTTCTCCTGCAACGGCGCCAGCGACGCGAAGACGTGGGGCTCGGTGATGCGGATGAAGCGGCCCTTCGGCTGCTGGGCGGACATGCTGGCCCAGCACGAGGAGACGCGGGAGGGAGGCTTCGAGCTGCTGCTCGGCGGCGGAGACCAGGTGTACGCGGACTCGCTGTTGGACCAGGAGCCGCTGGTGGAGTTCCGCAAGCGGGAGCTGGAGCAGAAGCTGGACCGGGACTTCGGGCCGCCCCCGGGCTTCCACGAGCAGATGCTGGCGCGCTACGTGGAGCTGTACTGCGAGCGGTGGAGCGGCTCGGCGGGAATCGCGCCCATGCTGGCGCGGGTGCCAGGCCTGTTCACCTGGGACGACCACGACATCTTCGACGGCTGGGGCTCGCACGAGGCGTTGCAGTCCTGCGAGTGGTTCGAGTCCATCTACAGCGCCGCCGCGCTGGCCTTCGAGGCCTTCCAACTGGGCGGACTGAAGACGGAGGAGAAGCGGCCCTCGAGGCGCAGGCCTTGTGACGCGCACTATCTCCAGACGCTGCGCTTCGTGGGCGGGGAGTGCGACGTGGACCTGGTGGCGTTGGACTTGCGCAGCGGGCGCACGTACCGGCGACAGGTCCACGGGAAGATGGCGCACCAGGTGATGAGCCCGGAGCAATGGGGCGCGCTGGATGCGTGGCGCCATGAGCACGCGAGGGACGCGGGGGTGAAGCCGAGGCACGTCATCGTGCTGTCCTCCATTCCGCTGGTGCACCTGCGCTTCGGGCCGTCGGTGGAGACGGTGGGCGGCGACACGGAACTGCACGACGACATGCTGGACCAGTGGGAGTCCGTCGTGCATCGCGGCGAGCGCATCCGGTTGATGGTGGACCTGCTCCAACTGGCGAAGACGTCGTGTTGCGCGGTGACGGTGGTGTCCGGAGACGTGCACGTGGGCGCGCGCGGGCTCATCCGCTCGCGCAATCCCGACCACATCCCCGCGGGCCTCGCGGAGGCGGCCATCGAGCAGGTGACGTCCTCGGGCATCGTCCACCCTCCCCCCAACCTGCTCCAGTTCATGGGGATGCGGCTGTTGGCGGAGGAGTCGGTGGATGACCTGCCCTCGTACATGCAGACGGAGCTGCTCCCGGTGGGCAAGAGCCGCTACCTGCGCGAGCGCAACTGGCTGTCATTGAGGGTGGAGCCCGCGCGCTCGAAAATCGCTCGGCCCAAGCTGTGGCTGCGCTGGGAGGCCGAGCACACGTCGCTGTCCATGCAGGTGGTGGTGGAGCCTCCGCCGCTCGTCGCGACGCGGTTCTGAGGTCCGAGGCGCCACCTCGCCCGGCGGCCATGCGGGCGGGCCCCGCTGTCGTTGCACGGAGCTTGGTGCGCGCTGTCGTCGCTCCGACATTGAGACCCATGTGGAGTCGGCGTGGGGATGCACTCCGCGCCCTTCGACGAGGAGCGCGACATGACCACGGGCAGCAAGAAGAACGACCCCTCGAAGGGTGGCCACCACAAGCCGACCTTCGCGAAGGACCGCGTGGAGCGGGGCCTTGAGGCGGATGACACCCGGCCCCTCTACGCCGCCGAGTCCATCCACAGCACCCGGGAGCAGAAGTTCGCGCTCGACAGTGACGCTCCCGTCGGCGGCGACGTGCCCGACATCCGCAGCCCCATCGACGAAGCGGACGAGCTGGAGCGCGAGCGGAAGGGACGCGAGCGGGTCCTGGAGCGGCAGGTCGAGGAGGAGGACTGACGCCCTCCTGTCCCAGGCCCGACGCGTCCAGGTGACGCGCCGGGCTCCTTCACGGACTCAAGGCCGCGCGCTGGCGCTGCCCGGCTGCGTGTCGGGCTCCACCGCCATCAGCTTGCCCAGGTTGAGCCCAGACACCTGCTCCTGGATGAGCAGCGGGTCACCCACCAGGATGATTTGCAGCGTGGCCGGGTCCAGATACTTCTCGGCCGTGCGCTGCACGTCGGCCGCGGTGGCGGCGCGCAGCCCTTCCACGGTGCGGTTGAACTCATCCAGCGGGCGGCGCTTGCGGAAGAGCTGCGACGCGCTGGAGCCCAGGCCCTCCACCGACTCGAAGGCGCCCGGGAAGGCGCGGATGAGGCCCTCGCGCGCGGCGGCCAGCTCCTTCTCGGTGATGGGGCGCGACTTGAGACCGCTCAGCTCTCCCATCGCCTCGTTGAGCGCGGGGCCCGTCACGTCCGCGCGCACCGACGTATAGGCCGTGAGCGGACCCACGCCCAGGCGCGGGTCCATGCTCGCGCCCGCGCCGTAGCTGTAGCCCTTGTCCTCGCGCAGGTTCATGTTGAGCCGGCTGCCGAAGAAGCCGCCGAACACGGTGGTGGCCAGCTCCAGCGAGTACTCGTCCGGATTGCCCGCGGCGATGGCGGGGCGGCCCAGCATCATCACCGTCTGGTCCAGGCCGGGCTTGGGCACCACGTACACCGCCTGCCGCGCGGGCGTGGGTGGCGCGGGCGGGGCGGGCGGAGGAGTCGCGGGAGCCTTCCACGCGCCGAAGTGCTGCTTCGCGAAGGCGACGGCCTCGTCCAGCGTGATGTCACCGGTGAGCACGAGCGCCGCGGCGGCCGGGCCCACGTGCTTCTTGTAGAAGCCCTGGATGTCCTCCAGCGAGAGCGCCTGCACGGAGTCCGGCATGCCCTGCGAGGTGTGCCCGTACGGGTGCGTGTTCCCGAAGACGGAGGACAGGAAGACAATCTGCCCCAGCGCGCTGGGCTGACCCAGGCGGCGCACCAGGTCCGCGAGCTGCTGCTTCTTGCGCCGCTCGAAGGCCTTGGGCGCGAACGTCGGCCGGAGGGTGACGTCCGCCAGCAGCGCCAGCGCGGCGTCCACGTTGCGCGTCAGCACGCGCACGCCCACCTGCGCGCCGTCCGGAGTCACCTCCTGGAAGGGAGACACGCCCAGGTCCGCGAAGGCGTTGTCCAGCGCCACCGTGTCGCGCGTGCCCGCGCCCTCAATCAGCATGCGGTACGTCAGGTCCGCCAGGCCATCCTTGCCCGTGGGGTCCTGCGCGCTGCCCGCCGCGAAGGTGACTCCCGCGAAGACGAGAGGCAGCTCGCGCCGGGTGCTCACCAGCACGGTGAGCCCGTTGTCGAGCGTGGCCTTCTGGAAGGTGGGCAGCACCAGCTCCGGCGGCTTGCCCGGCTGGGGCGGCGTGGCGCGGAAGGCCTCCGCGTCGGCGGGCGTCGCGGGCTTCGGAGCCTGGGGCGCGGCGGTGTCCTGGGGCTCGGACGTCGCGGGCTTCTGCTGACTGGCGCAGCCGGCGAGCGAGACGGTGACGAGGGCGGTGATGAGGCGGCGCATCAGTGGCGCTCCTTCGGTTCAGCGGGTGCCTGCTTCCGCGCGGGAGGCACGGCGTGGAGGATGACGCGAGCATCGGGGCGCAGCGTGTCGCGAGCGAACAGCTTCACGGCCTCGGGCGTCACCGTCTCGTAGCGCGCCAGGTCCTGCGCGACGTAGCTGGGCTCGCCGACGAAGTGGTTGTAGCTCTGCAGCACGTCCGCCTTGCCACCGAAGCCGCCGATGGACTGGAGGCCCGCCAGCGTGCGCGTGTCATAGCGGGTGCGGGCGCGCTGGATTTCCTCCGGGGTGATGCCGTTGCGGCGGATGTCTTCCAGCACCGCGTCCACTTCCTTGAGCAGCGCGTCCGTGGACACGCCGGGCCGCGCCACCACGTCGAGCGTGAAGACGGACTGCGCGCCCTGGCTCTGCTGGGTGACGTTGACGCTCTGGGCCAGCTGCTTGTCGAGCACCAGGCGGCGGTAGAGGCGGCTCGCCTTGCCGGTGCCCAGCGCCGTGGCCACCACGTCCGCGGTGGCGTCACCGTCCTCGAAGTACCCGGGCGTCAGCCACTGGATGGACAGCAGCGGCAGCGTGGCCACGCGCTCCTCCTGACGGAGCACGACGGGCTTGGAGAGCTTCACCGAGGCGACCTCGGGCTTCGTCGGCTTGGGGTGGCTGGGCAGCGAGCCGAAGTACTTCTCGATGAGGGCCTTGGTCTTCGCGACGTCGAAGTCACCGACGACGGCGAGCGTGGCGTTGGAGGGCGCGTACCACTGGCGGAAGAAGGCCTTCACGTCCTCGGGCGTGGCGGCGTCCAGGTCCTTCATCGAGCCGATGACGTCCCCGTGGTACGGGTGCGGCAGGGGGAAGAGGGCGTGCCAGGCCGCCTCGCGGGCGAGGCCATAGGGGGCCGTCTCGGTGCCCTGGCGGCGCTCGTTCTTCACGACTTCGCGCTGGGTGGCGAGCTTCTCCGGGGTGAGCGCGTCGAGCAGGAAGCCCATGCGGTCGCTCTCCAGCCAGAGGGCGGTCTCCAGGTGGTGGGTGGGCACCGTCTCGAAGTAGTTGGTGCGGTCGAAGCTGGTGGTGCCGTTGAGGTCCGTGGCGCCGAGCTGTTCGAGCATGGGGATGTGCACGTCATCGGCCACGTTGCGCGAGCCCTGGAACATCATGTGCTCGAAGAGGTGGGCGAAGCCGGTGCGGCCGGGCTGCTCGTGGTAGGCGCCGACGTGGTACCAGACGTTGACGGAGACGACGGGGAGCTTGCGGTCGACGGAGAGGATGACCTCCAGTCCGTTGGGCAGCGTGTATTTCTCGTAGGGGATGGCGAGCGCTTCGCGACCGGGCTCCAGCGGCTTCGCCTCTTGTGTGGAGAGGGCGAGTGCCGGGAGCCCGAAGACGACGAGGGCTGCGGCGACGAGGGCCTTCATTTTGGACAAGGTTCCTCCGGGGCTTCCGTGCCAGGGACTCACCTCTCGCGCTTAGCACGCGTCCCTCGCCGGGTGGGCAAGGAATGACAGTCGGAATGGGTGGCGGGTGACAACTGTTGAGGGCCGCCTCGGCTCGGGGGGCGAGGTGTCCGCTGACTCGTGTCCACGCGCGTGACGCTCCATGAGACACTGGAGTGCATGGTTTCCTCTGTCGGCGTCACGCCTCGTTGCGCGGTCCACCCGGAGGTGGACGCGGGGGCGACGTGTCAGCGCTGCGGCGGCTTCGTCTGCGAGGCGTGCACGACGTGGGTGATGGGCGTGCTGTATTGCGCGGCCTGCTCGCTCCGCCCGGAGGTGAACTACCTGGAGACCTTCCGGTTGAAGTTCTGGGGGCGGCGCGACCCGAACACGTGGATGGTGGGAGGCGGGACGCTCGTGTTGCTCGCGGGGGTGCTGACGGCGTTCGTCCAGGGGGCGTGGCGGCTGGCGCTGGTGTTGCTCGGCGCCGCGGTCGTGGGTGGAGCGTTCTATCTGGGACAGCGCTGGGCGAGGACGGCCCTGGTCTTCACGCCGGTGGTCACAGGGCTGATGGGCGCCGCGCTGTTCGGTCCGGTGATGCTCGTGGGCGGGTTCCTGCTTTTCGTCACCGCGTTGCAAATCCTCCTCGACCCGAGGAACCGGCTCTTCTTCCGGATGGAGGTGTCGGAGAAGGAGCTGCGGCGAATGTGGGACTTGCGCGTCAACAACCCGCTGGCGAGGTTCGCGTTGTCGATGGGCATCTCGTCGTTCTTCTTGCCGTTTCTCGGTCCGCTGGCGGTGGTCCTTGGGGTCATCGCGTTGCGGAAGGTGGATTCGAGGGCGCGGCCACCCATTGGCCGGGGAGGGCACGCGCTGGCGAGCATCCTGCTGGGCGTGGGGAGCGTGGCGCTGTGGCTGCTGGTGTTGTGGCCGCTGATGAAGAGCTTGCTGGAGCGGCTTCACGCCTGAGTGCCGGCTCGGCGCCCCGGCGCACGGCGGGGGCGTGATGTCTTCCATGGTGGAGGTGCCCACGGTGAAGGGTGGGAGGACCACGACATGGCGAATGAAAACGAGGGATGGAAAGAAGCGGGCGAGCGCCCGAGCATGTCGACGGAGGAGCTTCGTGCGAAGCGGCACGAGTCGAGGACGTCGCGGACGTACACGTTCTTCTTGAGAGACTTGGAGGCGAGGGCGGGCATCGGCCGTCCGCTCGCGGAGCGGGCGGCGGAGGCGGTGCTGTGCACGCTGGAGCAGCGGTTGATGGGCCCCGAGGTGGAGCACCTGGAGGCGCAGCTTCCGCGGAAGGTGACGGACTTGCTGCAGCGCTGCCCGCGACACGAGGGCATGCCTCCTCGCAAGTTCAAGATGCTGGAGTTCCTCCAGATGGTCGCCGACGACCTGGACACGACGCCGAACGAAGCGGAGCGCCTCACGCGCGCCGTGTTCGCCACGGTGCGTGAGCACATCTCCGAGGGCGAGGCCGATGATGTGATTGGGCAACTGCCTTCGGATTTGCGTTCGCTGTGGGTTCCGGAGGCGTGAACCCAACGCGTGCTACTCCGCGAGGAACGATGAAGCCAGACGGCGCACCTCCTCGGAGTCATCGCGAGCGACCACGTCGCGCAAGAGCTCACCAGCCAGATGCTCCACGGTGAGCAAGGTCCCCAGCATCCGCACCACCTCGGCGCGGACCTGGGGCTCGGTCTCCATGCGCAGCGATTGCGCCGCCGCGCGCAGGTGAGGTCCGGCCACGCGCCGTGAAATCATCACCGCCGCCTGCGCACGCACGCGCACCTCCGGGTCCTCCAGCAGCACGCGGTCCAACAACACATCCACATCCGCGCCCGCCATCGCCCCGAGTGCCTCGGTGGCCGCCACGCGTACCTCCGCCGAACGGTGGGACAGAGCGGTGCGTGTGTACTCCAACCCCCGCGACGAGCCCGCCCGCGCCAGCGCTCGCAGGCACGTCTCCGCATCCAACCGCTTCGCCTCACATCGCCCCATCAACCCGTCGAGCACCCCCAGCGCACGCCCAGGTTCAGAGCGCTCCATCCCCTTCACCATCGAGCCCAACGCCAACCCCACCGCGTGCCTCAGCTCCCCTTCCTTCGTCGCCCCCACGGCCCGCGCCAGCGCCTGCGTCAGCTCCGCCGACGGCTGAGCCACCTTCCCCGCCGCGGTCGCCGCCCAAGCCCGAGTTGTCACCCGCAACCGTGATTCCCCCAGCAACCGAGCCAGCTCCCGCTGTGACTCAGGCGTGCCCGCGCTCCCCAGCGCCTCCATCACCTGCGCCACCACGCCGTCCTTCACCGCGCCCTGTCGCACGCGTCGCGCCGCCAGCCCCGCCTTCGCGGGCAGCAGGCGAAACAGCGCCGCCAATCGCTCACGAGCCTGAATCCGCTCCTGCTCTCGCGTCTCCGTCTCCAGCACACGGAGCAGCACGTCCAGCGTCGCCTCCCCCACCAGCCGTCGGTCCCACTCCACCGCCGCCGCTCCCACGCGCGGAGTCGCCAGTCCCGTGAGCGGCTCCGCATGCAGCCGACCCCGAGCCTCCCGAAACATCCGCATCGACAACGACGTATGCCGCGGAGTCTCCAGCCGGGTCAGCGCCACCCGCGTCTCCGCGCGAGTCTGGGGCAACCCCGTCTCGCGGCCTCCCTGCTCCACCACGTCCGAGCCCGCCACCTCCCGCACCAGCCCGTCCTCATCGAGCATGAAATCCAGGTGCCCCCGCAGCCGAGGCACCACAACGCCCGGCCCCCGAGGCCCCGTCGGCGCCCACAGCGGCAACGCCGTCCGCAGATACCGCCGCTTCGTCTTCACGTACGTGTTCGCGCTGCCCCCCGCGCGGTACTCCGACTCGTAGTCCCCCGTGGGGTCCGTCTCCTCCGTGCTCCAACTCCGTCCGTCCTCCGCGACGAACTGGGTGGCCGCCAGCAACAAGCGCAGGAACCGCCGCGCCCCTGTCTCCAACCCCTCCTCGAAGTGGACAGCGAGCACACGTCCACGTGAGTCCTGAGCCACGTACGAGGGCCGCTCCAGTTGCGAGCGGAAGGCACTCAGCGCCTCCTCGCTCAGCGACTTCTCCGCCTCCACCCGCGTGGCCTCCACCCGCGCCGAGAAGAAGTGCTGTCCTCCCTCCACGCCCAGGTACGCCAGCTCCAGCACCCCACTCCAGCCGTTGTGTCTCCAGTTGCGCCCCGTCTCCGCGCCAGGAATGTGCTCGGCCGAGCGCACGTCCAAATCGAACGCGTACCGGTGCTCCAACCCCGGCGTCAGCACGCGCTGGCGGCCGCGCTTCCCGGAGGGAACTGTCTTTGGGACAACGGTGGGAAGGGGCTCGTCGGAGCGCGGTGCGGGGTGGCTCACCGAGATGACCTGGGTCGTCGCGGGCGGCTTCCAGCCCCTGGGCGACTCGAAGCTCCACAGGGCCACCAGCGCCAACAAGGCGATGAGGGGCACCAGGCTCTTCAGGCGAGGGGACACGGCTCCTGGAGATACGGAGCCTGCCGCGCTTCCTGGTTGTCAGCCTGTCGTGACGCGGTGCCCCGACCTCCGGGCACCCGCAATCACCGAACGCTCAGTGACCGCCGAGCCGCAGCTCCAGCTCCGCCAGCTCGCGCTTCACGGTGGGGTCCGACTCGCGAAGTCCCTCCACCTTGCGCACGGCGGAGATGACGGTGGAGTGGTCCTTGCTGAAGCGCGACGCAATCTCCGGGAACGAGCTCTTGGTCAGCTTGCGGCTCAGGTACATGGCCACCTGCCGCGCATGCGCCAATGCCTTGTGACGGCGGTCTTCCTTCAGCGACTCCACCGTGACTTTGTAGAAGCGGGCCACCTCGCGCTGGATGGCTTCCACGTCCACCACATGCTGCGCGGGGAGGATGTCGCGCAGCACCTCCGCGGCGAACTCCTCCGTCACCGGCTGGCGCGTCAGGCTGTGCACCGCCGACAGCTTCACCAGCGCACCTTCGAGTTCGCGCACGTTCTTCTGGATGTGCTTGGCGATGAAGTGCGCCACCGCGTCCGGCAGGTCCAGGTTCTCCGTCAGGGCCTTCTTCTGGAGGATGGCCACCCGTGTCTCGTACGTGGGCTCGCGGATGTCCGTCATCAACCCCATGGTGAAGCGACTGCGCAGCCGCTCCTCCAGGCCCGGAATCTCCGCGGGCACCGTGTCGCTGGTGAGGATGATGGCCTTGCCCAGCTCGTAGAGCGTGTTGAAGGTGTAGAAGAACTCCTTCTGCGTCTCCTCGCGCTTGCCCAGGAACTGGATGTCGTCGATGAGCAGCACGTCGCACTCTTCCCGGAACTTCCGCCGGAAGTCCGTCATGCGGTGCTCGCGGACGCTCTCTACGTACTCGTTGGTGAACTGCTCGCTCGACAGGAACACCACGCGCTGCGAGGGGTCCTTCTCCCAGATGTGGTTGCCCACCGCCTGGAGCAGGTGCGTCTTCCCCAGGCCCGTGCCGCCGTAGATGTAGAGCGGGTTGTAGTGGTGGCCCGGCTTGTCCGACACGGCCTGCGCCGCCGCCGCCGGCAGCTGGTTGCTGTCCGCCACCACGAAGGTGTTGAACGTGAAGCGGCTGTTCAGCCTCGAAGGACGGCCGATGCTCACCTTCACCGTGGGTGTGGGCGGGAAGTGGCCTTCCGGGACGAGTCCCTCCACCACTTCGTAGGCCACGGACACCAGTCCGTCACCCAGCCGGGCCAGGTGTCCCTCGAGCAATCCGCGGTAGTGGTCGTCCACCCAGTCGCGGAAGAAGCGGTCCGGAACACCCAGGACGAGGGCCCCTTCACGGACCTCCAGCGCGCGGACCCGATCCAACCACTGGAGCGCGTACTGACGGCCTTCCTGACGGATGGCCTCCAGCATCTTGTTCCAGAGAATTCCAGCACTTGGAATGGAAGGTGCGGCGTGAGCGAGGGCGTTCAAGTGTGTCTCAACCGTGCAAAGCGGAAGGAGTTACGAGCGTCGGGCGGTGCTAACAGACGCTTCCGGGTGGATCAAGCTACCGACCCAAAGCGGCGCCGTTGAAGGATCTTTTCCGGGCCCGGATGATCGGCAACGGCCATGCCGCCTCGGCGCCATTGTGGGGATCCGCTCGACTCCCCCCAACCGCTGGGGTTCACCTGGCCCGACTTGACTGTGAGTGCGGAATGCAAAAGGGCACGGGTTCGCGCGCGCGGGCATTTGATGAAGCCCGGCCGTCCCTTCAAGGAGGCGCATGGGGACGTCATCAGGGCGCGGGGTTCGATCGGCCCGAGGCTCCTTGGACACCCAGTTCCGGACCCCTGCAGGCAGCCAGATGCTCCCTCGGTGGGCAGGGGACGACGGTTTCGTTCCCAGGATCGGGAAAATGGGGCGTAAGAAGGTGATCCTCCGTTGACTTACCCCGGAAATGGGGTTACGCCCCCGGCCCTTTCCCTAGTTCAGGTCGCGCCGGAGCAGTAGGAGGCGCCGCCCATCATCAAGGAGTTAGAGCCGTGTCCAAGCGCACGTACCAGCCGTCGAAGCTGCGCCGCAACCGCACCCACGGGTTCCGCAAGCGCAACGCCACCAAGTCCGGCCGGGATGTCCTCAAGCGCCGCCGTGCGAAGGGCCGCAAGCGGCTGGTCGTGTCGGCTGCGAAGAAGTAAGCGAGTCCGCGTGTGAGGGCCGAGGGTGCGACGCCGGGGCAGCAGGGCCCGGCAGACCAGCGCTTCCCCAAGGCCCTTCGCCTGCTCAGCAGGCGTGAGTTCCTCGAGGTCCAGGACGGCGGGCAGAAGCTTCCCTCCGACTGTCTCCTCGCTCTCTACAAGCGCAATGGCCGGGCGTACTCCCGTGTTGGCCTCACCGTGTCGAGCAAGGTGGGAAACGCGGTGGTACGGGCCCGTCTGAGGCGGGTGCTGCGGGAGTTGTTCCGCAAGCGCCGCATGCAATGGCCCGCGGGCCTGGACGTTGTGTTGGTGGCGCGCTCGTCCGCGAAGGAAGCCTCCTTCGTGGCTCTGTCCCGCGCCTTCGACGGTGTCACCCGTAAGCTGCAGCGGCTCCCGCCGGCCGCCGAGCCGAAGCCGAAGGAGCCTCCCAGATGAGCCCGCTCGCCTTCGCCATCTCGCTGCCCATCCGGTTCTACCGGAAATTCCTCGGGCCGCTTTTGCCGAAGGTGTGCCGCTTCTATCCCTCTTGCTCCACCTACGCCATGGAGGCGCTGGAAAAGCACGGAGGCCTCAAGGGCTCCTGGCTCACCCTGTGGCGCTTGATGCGCTGCCAGCCTTTCCACCCCGGTGGCATCGACCCGGTGCCGTGACGGGGCTTCCACCCCTTGCCGCACCCTCCCCCGCGGGGAGGGACCTCTATGAACGATCCGCTCTCGCCTCAGTCGAACGACTCCCAGAAGCGGCTGCTGGTCGCCCTGCTGCTCTCCTTCGCCGTCACCGCCGGATGGATGTTCCTCTTCCCGCCCCCGCCGGCCGCCCCTGGCGCCGACGACGCGGGTGTGACGACCACCGGCATGACGCAGGACGCGGGCACCACCGCCCAGGCCGCACTCCCCCCGTCCGGTGAGGGCACGCCGCCCACCGGCACGCCTTCCGACGCCACCCCTCCCCCGCCCGCACGGCAGGTGGAGCTGATGCGCAAGGACTCCGTCTACCGCTTCTCCTCGCAGGGCGCGGGCCTCACGGAGGCCCAGCTGCAGGGCGTGAAGCTGCGTGAGCAGCACTCGCTCACGCTGGCCCAGGGCTGGCAGTTGCTGGTGGGCAAGGAGGTGCCTCCCGCGCCGCAGATGAACCTGGCGCAGCCGGTGCCCAACGAGCCGCTGCCCCTGTCCGTCACGATTGAGGGCTCGAGCCCCCTGCCGAAGAACGTGCCCTACACGGTGGAGGAGAAGAAGGGCGGTGGCGCCGAGTCCATCACCTTCACCGGCCGCCAGGGTCCGTGGGAGGTCGTGAAGGTGCTCCAGTGGCCGCACGAGGGCTTCGAGCTCACGTACACCATCCAGGTGAAGAACACCTCCGGCCAGCCTCAGAACGGCGAGCTCCAGGTGCACTACGGCCGCGCCATCGACCCGAACTTCGAGCACGCCCCGTCCTTCTTCGGCGGCGTGGGCAACCTGAGCCGCTCCGCGTGTTGGGTGGACGAGAAGCTCCACAACATGAACCCGGGCGACGACAAGCCCGAGGACACCAAGGGGCAGATCCACTTCTTCGGCATCAACCAGCAGTACTTCCTGTCCGCGCTCTACCCGCTGGACGGCCCGCGCCCCGGCCACTGCATCCTCACCGCCACGCCCACCGCGCGGCAGGTGACGGCGGCCTTCCCGCTGAGCGTGGGCGCGGGGGAGACGGTGACGCTGCGGCTCGGCGGCTACCTGGGCCCCAAGGACCCCGACCTGATGGCCGTGGTGCCCGGTCCCGAGCTGCGTCAGGCCGCGGGCCTGGGTGAGGCCGTGTTCCACCCGAAGCTCGAGGACACCGTCGACTTCGGCATCTGGGCGGTCATCTGCAAGATTCTGCTGGGCATCATGAAGTTCTTCCACGGCCTCACGGGCAACTGGGGCGTGGCCATCATCCTGCTCACCGTCGTGGTGAAGCTGGTGCTGCTGCCGCTCACCTACCGCTCCATGGTCAGCATGGAAGAGGTGAAGAAGCTCCAGCCGCGCATGGAGGAGATCCGCAAGAAGCACGCGGACAACCGCGAGCAGCAGAACCTCGAAATCATGAAGCTGTACCAGGAGGCGAAGGTCAATCCGCTCGGCGGCTGCCTCCCGCTGCTCATCCAGATGCCGGTCTGGATTGCGCTCTTCACGGCGCTGCGCAACAGCTTCGACCTGTACGGTGAGCCCTTCTTCGGTCCCATCTGGAGGGACCTGACCTACAAGGACCCCACGTACCTGCTGCCCCTGGCGCTGGGCATCTCGATGATCATCACCCAGAAGATGCAGCCGCAGATGATGGATGCCACCCAGGCGAAGATCATGACCTGGTTCGTGCCCGGCATCTTCACGCTGACGCTGCTCCAGTACCCGGCGGGCCT
The DNA here is from genome assembly GCF_049194865.1 of Corallococcus terminator. Lineage (GTDB taxonomy): Bacteria > Myxococcota > Myxococcia > Myxococcales > Myxococcaceae > Myxococcus > Myxococcus terminator_A. The sequence continues at coordinate 74,992 of NZ_JBLZWL010000071.1, forward strand.
GTCGCTCTACATCTTCACCAACAACATCCTCTCCATCGCGCAGCAGTACGGGCTCCGGAAGTGGCTGGACCGGAAGAACAAGCCCCAGGCAGGTGGCGGGACGCCCGTGGTGGCGACAGCGGGAGGAAAACGCAAGTGAGCGAGCAGCAGGTTCCTCAGCAGGCCCCCGTGGGCGGCACTCCCGCCTCGGGGGGAACTCCCGCCCCGGACTTCCGGCCGCGCGTGGAGAAGCTCCTCGGCGACATCCTCGGGTTGATGGGCTTCCCCGCGCGCCTGGACATGCAGGACGCGGCGGATGGCAGCCTGTCCGTCGCGCTGCACTTCGAGGCGGGCCCTCCTCCCGGCGTGGAGCAGGGCCGCCGCAGTCAGGTGCTGGACTCGCTCCAGTTCCTGCTCAACAAGATGCTGCACCGTCCCGGCGTCGACCGTCGCTGGGTGGTGCTGGGTTGCGGCGCGCACCCGGAACCCCGGCAGCGTCGCGAGCCGCAGCAGCAGGCCCCCGCCCCGGCGCCCGCTCCTGGGGCTGTCGCGGCCACGGAGGCCCCCGCGCGAGCGGCGGCTCCTCGGGCGCAGGCCCAGGCGCCGCAGCCTCAGGCCCCAGCCCAGGCGAAGCAGGCTCGGGGAGGAGCGGCTCCGGCCGCGGCACCTCGAGGCGCGGCGGCTCGTGGCACGGCGGGCGGCGATTCGGATGAGCGCTCGGTGGCGGTGGAGGAGGATGCGGCGCTGCGAGAGGCCATCCGCCGGCTCGCGGAGAAGTCCGCCAGCCTGGGGCGCTTCTACGCGCTCGCCGCGATGAAACAGGACGACCGCGCGCGCGTCTTGAAGGCGGTAGAAGGTGTTGCGGGGTTGAAGGTGACGGCCGAGGGCGAGGGTCGCAATCGCCGTGTGGTGTTCACTCCGGAGAAGCCGGCACCGCTGCCCAAGCGGAGCTTGCTGCCGGATGATGACGAGGACGACTTCGACGAGTGAGAGGGCGGTGCATGGGCAAGGCGAAGGGTCTCAAGGACAAGCTGTACGGCGCGGCGGTGCTGAAGATGAGCTTCCGCCTGCGCGGGGATGAGGAGTCTCCCGCCTTCCGCTTCGTCTACCCTGGAGTGCTCCGGGATTTGGAAATCGAAGACGGGGCGGTGGAGAAGTACATCGAGGAGAATCGCGAGGCCGTCGAGAAGGCCGCCCGTGGTTCCACGCCCCCCATGGGGCCTCGGTAGCTCCCGTGCGCGGAGGGGAGCGCCCGCTCCCCAGCCCACATGACGTCAGCCACTTCCACCATCGTCGCCCTGGCCACGGCTCCCACTGCTGGGGCCGTGGGAATCCTGCGGCTGTCCGGCCCCGCCGCGCTGGAGGTGGGACGCCGCCTGGCGCCGGGCGTGCCCGTGGAGCCGACGCCTCGCCATGCGTACCTCGCCAGCTTCGTGGATGCACAAGGCCGCGCGCTGGATGAGGGCCTCTTCCTCTACTTCCGCGCGCCCGCCTCCTTCACGGGCGAAGAAGTGGTGGAGCTGCAGGCCCATGGGAGTCCGCGACTGCTCCAGTTGCTGCTGGCGCGCGCGCTGGAGGACGGCCTCGCGCGTCCCGCCGCGCCCGGTGAGTTCACCCGCCGCGCCTTCCTGAATGGCCGCATCGACCTGACACGCGCGGAGGCCGTGGCGGACCTGGTGGCGGCCGACTCGGAGTCCGCCGTGCGTGCCGCGGCCGCGGGGCTGTCCGGTGCGCTCACCGAGCGGGTGCGCGCGCTGGAGGAGCCGCTGCGCTCGCTGCACGCGGACCTGGAGGGCGTGCTCAACTTCCCCGACGAGGCGGAGGGCGCGGACGAGGACTCGGAGGCGCGAGTCCAGGCGCTGCGAGCCCAGGCGGAGGCGCTGCTCTCGGAGGCGGGCCACGGTCGACTGGTGCGCCGTGGCGCGCGCGTGGCGCTGTTCGGCCCTGTCAACGCGGGCAAGTCCACGCTGTTCAACCGACTGGTGGGCGAGGCTCGTGCGCTGGTGGACGATGAGCCTGGGACGACGCGAGATTCCCTGGAGGCCCGTGTCGAGTGGAACGGCCTGGGCGTCACGCTGTTCGACACGGCGGGTTTGCGCGAGACGCCGGGCCGCGTGGAGGCGCTCGGCATCGCCCGGACGCGCGAGCTGCTGTCGGGTGTGGACCTGACGGTGCTCGTGTTGCCGCCAGGGACTTCCGAGGCCGACGCGGAGCGCTGGCGGGCCGAGGCGGGCGTGACGGACGTGCTGGTCGTCGACGGCAAGTGCGACGTGGGACTGGAGGCGCTCAGCGCGCCGCGCCCCCGCGTCAGCGGGCTCACGGGAGAGGGCGTTGACGCCCTGCGTGAGTCCCTCCTCTCACGTCTGTGGGGTGGCGGGACTCCCTCCGCGGTGGCCCTGGTGTCCGAGCGTCACGCCGATGCCCTGCGTCGCGCCGCCGAGGCGCTGTCGCGCGCGGAGTCCGCGTCGCGCCTGTCCACCCTGGAAGTCGTCTCCGGCGAGGTCTCCCTGGCCCTGGAGGCCCTCGGCGAACTGTCCGGAACCTCCGCTTCCGAGGCACTCATCGACGCAATCTTCCAGCGGTTCTGCATCGGAAAGTGACGCGTTCCGAGCAGTCCGGGGACGTGTCAGACCCCTTCCTAGAATGCCGCCCTCAACCGACGCACCTTCGGAGGCGCTGTGACGGAAGGCATCATCCACCTGGCGAACCACTCGATGCTCTCGGCCCTGCCCTCGGGCTGGGTGGGAGAAGTCCTCGACGAGGAGTTCGTCGCTTCACCCAGGCTGACTCCCGCGCAGACCCGCGCCGCCTTCATGCTGGGAGTGGAGCTGGGCGAGCAGCTCGACCGACGCCGGGGTGGCAGTGGCCGCTGGTGCTTCCTGCGCGCCCCCGAGCTGCGGCTGGGCCACGACGTGCTCGTGCCGGATGTCGCCGGCTGGCGTCGAGACCGCGTCGCCTCCCCCATCGACCCGGACGTGCCCTTCCTCACCCTGGCGCCTGACTGGGTGTGCGAGGTGCTCGCGCCCTCCACCGCCGCGCTGGACCGCACGCGCAAGCTGCCCGTCTACGCGCGCCAGGGCGTCTCCCATGTCTGGCTGGTGGACCCCATCGCGCGCACACTGGAGACCTACCAGCGCGTCAAGCGGGGCTGGCTCCTCACCGGCTGCTACGAGTCCGACGCGCTGGTGCGCGCCGAGCCCTTCTCCTCCGCCCCCGTGGAGCTCGAGTCGCTGTGGCTGCCCGAGTCCGCGCTGTGCGGTGAGACGTCGCTGCTCGCCGCCGTCCCCTGAGTCCCTTCGCGCCCTTCAGCTGGCGCGGCGGAGAAACGTGGCATCACCCGAAGGCGACACCATCCTGCGCACGGCACGCAGCAGGAGGTCTGGATCCACCGGGGCGGCCAGGAAGCCCCGGGCCCCCACGGCCTGGGCGCGAGGCAGGTCCACCTCGGGCATCTTCCCCGCCACCACCACCTGCGCGGGGACCTTGCGACCCAGGGCCTCCAGCGACGGCAGCGGCGTCACCACCACCTGCGTCTCGCTCGAGGCCAGCAACTCCTCGGTGCTCGCCACGCGGGAGGTGAGGCCCGCGCCCGCCAGCACCTTCACCAGCCCCGCCGCCGCGTCCACGCCCCAGCCGTACACCAGCACCTGGGCCATCGGCTCCGGATGGGCCGCCGTCAGCGTGGGCAGCTTCGAGCGCAGGGGCGCTCGCGGCGCGGGCACCTTCACCACGGGCTGGGGACGCGCCGTCTCCTCCTCCAGCGAGGACAACAGCGGCAGCCCCTCCTCGGGAGGCGCCTCCATGTTCGTCAGCTCCACCATGCTGGCGCCGAGCACCATCGTCATCTGCTCGTCCGCCTCGGGCAGGGAGAAGCTCTCCATGCCGGGCCGCCGGACGGCGACGTCCGTCTCGCCCCGGTACATGCGGCCGATGGCGCGGCGGATGGACGCGTCCGTGGCCAGCTTCGCCACCACCCGCGCCCGCCCCGTCACGCTCTTCACCGCGTCCAGCGACGCCAGGCTCCCCGGCGCGGCCATGGCCACCACCAGCGTGTCCCGAGGTGCGTGTCCTTCCAGCCGCAGCGGCACCACGCGGTGCGTCTCCGCCACCCGCTCCGGAATCAGCCGCGCCATCCCTCGGTCGGGCGGCTGGGACTCCAGGTCCACCGTCTGCATCCCCACCTGCTCCGCCAGCGCCTCCAGCACCTGATCCGCCGAGCAGAAGCGTTGATCCACCACCACCTGCCCCAGCGGCACCCCCCACTTGCGCTGATACGCCAGCGCGGAGTGGAGCTGCAGCGCATCAATCACGCCACGCGCCAGCAAGATGTCCCCCAGTCGCTTCTTCATGACCCGGCTCCTCCGGCCCCCCACGGCGGCCACTACCCTTGGGAACGCGCTCGTCCCGGAAAATTGAAACAGTTCTACGCCCGCACCGACCGTCCTGGCTTCCTCGCCGACGACAGACGGTTCCGCGTCCACGACATCTGCAAGGCAGGGGCCCAGGAGGTCCACCTCCCGTGGCGCGTCGTCACGTCTCCTCTGGGAGACGGAGCGCGTCCAGGACGGTGACGGCACGAAGAAGGGCCTGAAGGCGCGAGCGGCACCCTCAAGCCCTTGGATCCACGGCGTTCCCGCATCACGCCCCTGCGTCCGACGGGCACGCAGGGCGGCGCGGAAACAGAAGCTCCGCTACCAGCGCGTCTCGGGCACCGGTGCGTACAGCGAGCCGCGCTCGGGTGCGAAGACACCCAGCTTCACGCCCAGGCCATGCACCACGCGCGTGGCCTCCACCAACGGCGCCCAGGGCGTGGCGACCGACGTCGTCGCGGAGGTGTCCTCGCTGTTGTCGCCCGTCTCGCCCAGCACGGCGGAGAGGACCTCGGCGGGGCTCTTCTTGCGCGGGTACTCCTCGACTCGCACCCGAGCATCCGCGGGGAGCTTGGCCGCTTCCTTCGCCAGCTCGAGCGCCTTGGCGTAGCCACCCAGCGCGTCCACCAGGCCGTTCTCCAGCGCGTCCTCGCCCGTCCACACGCGGCCCTTGGCCAGCCCCTGCAGCTTCTCCAGCGGCATCTTCCGGCTGCTCGCCGCGCGCGTGGTGAAGTCCGTGTAGATGCGGTCCAGCTCCGCGTCCACGCGCGCCTGCTGCTCCGGCGTGTAGACCGCGTCCGAGCTGGCCAGCGTGGCGTTGCGACCCATCGCCACGGTGTCGAAGTTGACGCCCAGCTTCTCCCAGAAGCCATTCGTGACGAACTTGCCCGTGTACACGCCGATGCTGCCCGTCAGCGTGCCGGGCTGGGCGACAATCTTGTCCGCGTCCATGGCGAAGTAGTACCCGCCGCTGGCGGCGTACGTGCCCATGGTGACGATGACGGGCTTGCCCGCCTCGCGAGCGCGCTGCACCTCGCGGCGCACGGTGTCGCTGGCCACGTAGCTGCCGCCCGGGCTGTCCACGCGGAAGACGATGGCCTTCACCTGCGAGTCCTCCGCGGCCTTGCGCAGCGCCGCCGCGACGCTGTCTCCGCCCAGGGCCTCCTCACCGAACGGGCTGCCCCCGCTCTTGCCGCGCGCCACCGCGCCCACCGCGTACACGAGGGCAATCGTCTCCCCCGACGTGTTCGGCCGGCCCGCGCGCTCCAGGTACTTCTTCACGTACAGCAGCTCCGCGCCGTCGCCCGCCGCTTGCTTCTGCTCGGCGTAGACCTCGTCGCGGTAGCGCAGGCCGTTGAGCAGCTTGCCGTCCATCGCCTCCGGCGCGAGCAGCGGCGCCCGGTCGATGAGCGCGCGCACCGCGTCCTCCGTCAACCCGCGCCCCTCGGCGATGCCCCGCACCATCTGCCCGAAGAGGCTCCCCGCGAAGCGCTCGGTGGCCTCCAGGTGCGACGGGGTGTAGCCCTGCTCGGTGTAGCTGTTGACCGCGTTCTTGAACTCGTAGCGCTTGTCGAACTGCGGCTTCACGCCGAGCTTCGCCAGCGCATCCCGGGCGAACGGCGTCTCGAACGCGAGGCCGATGACGTTCACCGCGCCGGACGGCTGCATGTAGATTTCATCGAAGGCCGACGCGAAGTAGTACGCGCCGGTGGCGTTGCCCTCCTCGCCGAAGGAGTCGGTGAAGGCGATGGCCTTCTTGCCCTTGGCCCGGAAGGCCTTCACCGCGTCGCGAAGCTCCTGCGTCGTCGCGGGGCTGCCGGGGCTGGTGCCCACGCGCACCACCAGCGACTTCACGCGCGAGTCCTCGCCGGCCTTCTCCAGCGCATCCACCACGTCGCGCACCGTGAGCGGGTCTTCACCGAAGGCCCCGGCCAGCGATTCGCCCGACACGTGCTCGGGCAGCGGCTGCGACAGGTCCATCTCCAGCACGAGGTTGGACGGCACGCTCGGGCGGCTCGTGGAGGCCATCACGATGAGGGCGATGAGGCCCAGCATGAAGAGGACGGACATCGCGCCAATGAAGGCGAGCGCGCCGATGAGAAATCGTTTCATCCGAAGAAGCTCCTGGTACCTGGGAGACGGGCCACGAATCCGGCACGCGGTCCTTACTACTTAACGGGCCAGGGTGCCGATGCTTGCATGTTCCCTCGGGCCTCCCCGCCGACCGAGCGACACTCTGGAGGACGGGGACCGGACTTCCCGGCTCCCTCGCCCGGGGACGGGGCACTCGCCCCAGGACGGCGAGCGCGCCTGAGCGAGTCAGGGCGCGAGGGCCGAGGGCTCCAACTCCAGCAGCATGGGAGGCCGCATCCCGAACGGGTGGAGGTGGCAGTTGGACGCGTTGATGAAGCGGGTGGGCACGTCGGGGAGCACGTGCTCGCCCGGGGACTCGTGGATGTGGCCGAAGACGTGGAGGCGCGGGCGGACCTGCCGCACGCGGGCGAGCAGGTCCGCGCAGCCCACGTGCGCACCGAGGAACGTGCGGTCCCCGAGCCCCTTGGGTGGGCCGTGGGTGATGAGGACGTCCAGGCCCTCGGGGATGAGGTTCCAGTGGGTGAGGATGTCCGCGCCCCGCTCGCGGTTGAAGGCCATGCCTCCGAAGCGCGGCGTCACGGGTGAACCCCAGAGGCGCAGTCCGCAGATGAGCGCCTCCTCGTCGTCGAGGTAGTGCACGCCCGCTTCTCTCGCGAGGGTCCGGGTCGGCACGGGCTCCTTCTCGCAGATGAAGTCGTGGTTGCCCGCGATGAACACCTTCTCGCGGGCCGGGCGGCTGGCGAACCAGGTGAGGAAGGACTCCAGCTCCGGCCGCTTGCCCCGGCGAGAGAAGTCGCCCGCGTGGATGAGCACGTCACACGCGGGGACCTCCAGCTCCTCGTGCCGATTGTGGGTGTCGGAGATGAGCACCACCCTCATACGAGTCCCTTCGCTTCGGACGTGGCGGCCCGAGGTCGGGGACGGACGCTACACCGACACGGGGCTGACCCGCCGCGAAGGGAAACGCGAGGGCCTCCCTCCGCGACACTTCGCTTTGGAGTCAGTGCCTCAGTTCTTGAGCAGCTTGCTCAAGATGCTCTCGTGGGCTTGCAGCCGCTGCTCGGTGACGTCCCGGTCAGCGGTGAGCCGGGCGACCTTCCCGTTGACGTGGAACAGGCCCCGACGCAGCTCCGAGGTCGAGGCACCCACATGCTCGCTCAACTTCGCGAGGGACTCGACGGCTTGTTCGAAGCCAGCGCGGACCACATGGAGGTCGCGTGAGAACACGTCGACCTTCTCCTCGACGACCAGCAACCGATGGTCCGAGGTCTGGAGTTTCGCCTCGAAGGCCACTGTCTTGTCATCCAGCGTGTCCACCTTCTGCTTGAGCGCACTCACATCATGCTTCAGCTCCGTGACCTCCCGTCGCAGCTCCCCGACCGCAACCGTGGCCTCTTGGGACGCCCTCCGTCCGTCCCGGATGGCCTCCTTGAGCTCCATGTGGCTCCGGTCGAGCGCATCCAGCCGTACTCGCGTGCGCTCCATGACCTTCGAGAGGTCTTTGAGCGCCGCGTCCACTCCCCCACCGTCAAATCTCGCCATCCCGCCTGCCTCCCTCCGAGCGGCCCCATGCCGCTTCCAAGGTTGAAGACACCCTACCAAACCAATCTGACACGGTGGTAGCCATACAGCCAACCCATGAGGTCGTCCCGGAAACCCAGACGAACCCGTGCGTCGAGGGCCCGGAGGGCGGGTCCAGGCGCTCCCTCCCCTGTCTCACGGTGGACGCCTGTCTGGAGGAAGTGCCGGCTTCCGGGATGGCGGACGAGCCGTACCGGGTTAGAAGCGCCGTGCACTTTCTGAAGACCCCCGCGAGGACCGCATGAAGCGTCGTACCCCGCTTTCCCTGTTGGCCCCCCTGATGCTGGTGGCCACCACTCCAGTCTGGGCCCAGGCCCCTGTCCCCTCCCCTTCCGCCGCCCAGGCCCCCGCCGCGAAGGCCGCTCCCGCGAAGGCCAAGGGCTCGGCGCTCACCCCGGTGACGAGCGTGGAGGGCATCACCGAGTACCGCCTGGCCAATGGCCTGCGCGTGCTCCTCTTCCCCGACCCCACCAAGCCCAACGTCACCGTGAACGTGACGTACTTCGTCGGCAGCAAGCACGAGGGCTACGGCGAGACGGGCATGGCCCACCTGCTCGAGCACCTGCTGTTCAAGGGAACGCCCACCACGAAGAACGTGCCCCAGGCGCTCACCGAGCGCGGCGCGCGTCCCAACGGCACCACGTGGCTGGACCGCACCAACTACTTCGAGACGCTGCCCGCCTCGGACGAGAACCTGCGCTGGGCGCTGTCCTTCGAAGCCGACCGCATGGTCAACAGCTTCATCGCCAAGAAGGACCTCGACAGCGAGATGACGGTCGTCCGCAACGAGTTCGAGTCCGGCGAGAACGACCCGGGCAGCATCCTCCAGGAGCGCGTCCTCAGCGCCTCGTACATCTGGCACAGCTACGGCAAGTCGACCATCGGCGCGCGCTCCGATTTGGAGAACGTGCCCATCGACCGGCTCCAGGCCTTCTATCGGAAGTACTACCGCCCCGATAACGCCATGCTGGTGGTGGCCGGCCGCTTCGACGAGGCCAAGACGCTGGGCTTCATCCAGTCCTCCTTCGGCAAGCTGAAGAAGCCCGCCGCTCCCCTGCCCGTCACGTACACCGCCGAGCCCACCCAGGACGGTGAGCGCGAGGTGACGCTGCGCCGCGTGGGCGACAACACCCTGCTCGCCAGCGTGTATCACGTGCCCGAGGGCGCCCACCCCGACTTCGCCGCCATCGACGTGCTGACGCTCGCGCTCGGTGACCATCCGTCGGGCCGGCTCTACAAGAGCATGGTCGAGACGAAGAAGGCGTCGAACGTGTCCGCGTACAACTACCAGTTCCGCGACCCGGGCATCATCGGCTTCAGCGCGGACATGCGCGAGGACCAGCCCCTGGCCGCCGCGCGCGAGGCGCTGCTGAAGACGGTGGAAGACTCGGCGCGTACGCCCTTCACCGAGGAGGAGGTCTCCCGCGCGAAGACGACGCTCTTGAAGATGATGGAGCTGACGCTGAACAACTCGGAGCGCGCCGCCATCGGCCTGTCCGAGTGGGCCGCCACCGGCGACTGGCGCCTGATGTTCCTGCACCGCGACCGCATCGAGGCGGTGAAGCCCGTGGACGTCACGCGCGTGGCGGCCACCTACCTCAAGGCCTCCAACCGCACGCTGGGCGCGTTCATCCCCACGGCGAAGCCGGAGCGCTCGGAGCTGCCGCCGCCGGTGGAGATGGCGAAGATGATGGACGGCTACAAGGGCCGCGCCGCGGTGGCGCAGGGCGAGGCGTTCGACCCCTCCCCCGCCAACATCGAGGCGCGCGTGCAGCGCGGCGAGCTGCCGGGCGGCATGAAGTACGCGGTGCTGTCCAAGAAGACGCGCGGTGAGATGGTGAACGCGTCCTTGTCCTTCCACTGGGGCACGGAGGCAGCGCTGCGCGGCAAGGCCGACGCGGCGTCGTATGCGGGCCGCATGCTGATGCGCGGCACCAAGAAGCACACGCGGCAGCAAATCCAGGACGAGTTCGACAAGCTGAAGGCGCGCGTCAGCGTGGACGGGGGCCTTGCCGGAGCGTCGGCGTCCATCGAGTGCCCGCGCGCGAGCCTGCCCAAGGTGCTGGCGCTGGTGGCCGAGATTCTTCGCGAGCCCTCCTTCGACGAGAAGGAGTTCGCCCTGCTCAAGCAGGCGCGGCTGGCGGACCTGGAGTCGCAGCGCAGCGAGCCGGAGACGCAGGGCAGCATCGCCTTCTGGCGGACGCTGTCGAGCCACTACACCAAGGGCCACCCCTACTACGTGCCCACGCTCGACGAGCGCATCGCCGGCACGAAGGACACCACGCTGGAGCAGGCCCGCGCCTTCCACAAGGCGTTCTACGGCGGCGCCCACGCGGAGCTGGCCGTGGTGGGTGACTTCGAGCCGAAGGACATCATCGCCGAGACGGGCAAGCTGTTCGGCGACTGGAAGAGCCCGGCGCCCTACGAGCGCGTGCCGGAGGTCTTCAACGACGTGGGCCCCAAGGTCGTGGCCCTGGAGACGCCGGACAAGGCGAACGCGTACTTCTACGCGGGGCAGACGCTCAAGCTGCGCGAGGACGACAAGGACTGGCCGGCGCTGATGCTCGGCAACTTCGTGCTCGGCGGCGGCTTCCTCAACTCGCGACTGGCCACGCGCATCCGCCAGAAGGACGGCCTGTCCTACGGCGTCGCCAGCAACATCGACCCCGGTGATCTGGACGCGGTGGGCACGTTCATCACCTACGCCATCTACGCGCCGGAGAACGCGAGCCGGCTCGAAACGGCGATGCGCGAGGAAGTGACGAACGTGCTGCAGAAGGACTACTCGGCGGAGGAGCTGGAGAAGGCTCGCGCGGGTCTGCTCGAGTACCGGCAGGCGGCTCGGGCGCAGGACGGCAACCTGGCGCGCAAGCTGTCCAGCTACCTGTACCTGGGGCGCACCCTCACCTTCGACGCGGGTGTGGAGCAGCAGCTCTCCAAGCTCAAGCCGACGGACGTGCGTCAGGCCATGTCGCGACACCTGGACTGGACGAAGGTCACCCAGGTGAAGGCCGGTGACTTCGCCACCGCCGAGAAGAAGGCGAAGGCCCCCGTGCAGGCTCCGGCCGCGCCGTGACGCGGTGACGCCTCACCCCTTCATTGGGTGAGTCATCAGCCCCGAGGTGCCCACGTGGCGCCTCGGGGCTTTTTCATGTCCGCGCGCGCCGTGCTTCGCGTCGACTCCCCTGCCCTCTCCTGCCTCCGCTCAATGACTGACAGCGGTGCTCGCGGCTCGCGAGCGCGCACGGTGGCCCAGGAATCCAGACAGCCACGCCAGCACGGCCGCCGCCAGCACCACGCCGCCCATCGGCTTCGCGGTGTTGTCATTGAGCACGCTCACCGCCCACGACGCGGAGGCTGCGGCGGTGAACTGGAGCGCGCCCAGCATCGCGGACGCGAGCCCCGCGTGCGCGGCGTGCCGCTCCAGCGCGATGGCCGCGGAGTTCGGGCCCACCAGCCCGAGCGTCGGCACGAACAGGAACAGCGCGGCGGCAATCCCCCAGAAGCCCCCTACCCCACTCCAGGTGACGGCCATCACCCCCACCGCCGTCAACACATACAGCGTCAAGGCCAGACGCAGCAGCCGGTGCAATGGGATGTGACGCAGCAGCTTGCGATTGAGCTGCGCCATCGCCACCAGCCCCACCGCGTTCGCCCCGAAGAACCAGCCGAAGTCCTGTTCCCTCACCCCGTGCAGCGTGATGAACACGAACGGAGCGCCCGCGATGTATGCGAACATCCCCGCATACGCGAAGCCGCCCGCGAGCGCCGGGCCCACGAAGTCCGCGTCCCGCAGCAACTCGCCCAGGCGCGCGCGCATGCTCTTTGTCTTGGAGTGCTCGGGCGCGGTCTCCGGCAACACCCTCCATGTCGCGACCAGGGCCACCGCGCCAATGATTGCGAGCAATATGAAGATGACCCGCCAGCTCGTGTGCTGGAGCACGAAGCCACCCAGCAGCGGCGCGAGCACGGGCGCCACGCCCACCACCAGCATCAAGCGCGACATCGTCCGCGCCGCTTCAGCGCCGGACCACAAGTCCCGCACCACCGCGCGTGGCGCCACCAACGCCACCGCGCCACCCAGCGCCTGGAAGAAGCGCATCGCCACCAGCGCCGTCGCCGTGGGCGCGAGCGCACAGCCCAGCGAGCCCAGCACATACACCGCCAGCCCCGCGTACAGCGGCCGCGTCCGGCCGAAGCGGTCGATGAGCGGCCCGGTGAAGAGCTGCCCCAGCGCCAGCCCCGCGAAGCACGACGCGAGCGTGAGCTGGATGATGGACTGCGTCGACTGCAAGTCCGTCGCGATGCGTGGCAGCGCGGGCAGGTACATGTCGATGGACAGCGGCGCGAACGCGGTGAGCGTCCCCAGCAGCAGCTCCAGCGACAAGGTGCTCGACGGAGGCGACTTCTTCGTGAGGGCGTTCATGCCATCCCAGGCGTGAGGCGCGCACCGCTGCGCGCGCGAGTTCGTGTCGGGCTCCGGAGGTCGAGCAGACGCCCCCTCGGCGGGCCGCTCGCGAGCAGCGCGGTGGCGACTCCCTGGGAGGTTCTCCGGAGCTTCATCATCGTCGACGCTGGATAGCGGCGCGGGCCCTGGCTGACCAGCACCACGAACCACCACGCAGCGTTCCACGCCGGGAACAATCCCCGGGCGGGCGTCACACGCCACCCCTTCGAACGTCTTTAGGAGACAACGACGGCGGCGGAGAAGGGGAGGGGCTCGAGACCCACCTTCACGCCGACTCACCCCCCAGAGGAGCCGGTCAGGCGAAAGCCGGCATGTCAGACCCCTCGGCTATTCATATCCCCGTCGCGCACACGGGGGTGCAGGACCCATAGGAGTCTCGAGCTCGAGTTTACCGTCGCGCCCTCACCGCCACGGTCCCAGGTCCGCCCTCCGTGTGTGCGACACCATGAAGTGAAAGCGCGCGAGGCGGCAGGGGCCCTCTCGCGCGCAAGGGGGGATGGGGCGCCGCGCCGGGGAAGCGCGGGCCCTGGTGGTACCGGCGACGCCTTCGGGCCCGCCCGACATTTTTGAATCGCCATCCAGGCCGGAGGGAAAGCCCGTTGCACGGGACTGACCTTCTGGAGGATGGCCGGTGCGCGCGAGGCAGGCAGCCCTCAACCCCTCCCACTGCCCGCCTCGCGCGCTCCCGTAAACCTTCCCTTTGCTTGCCAAGGGGGCGCACCGGAGACATAGGAAACCTCACAGGTCGCGGCGCGCGGAGCCAGGGTGCTCGGTGCCTTGACGGAGCGGGGGCCGCGTCAGGTCCCGAAGCCCTCCGGCGACCCTCGTGAGCGATGGGACTCCAGTACGACGTCATCGTGGTGGGCCTGGGCCATGCGGGCTGTGAGGCGGCGCTCGCCTGTGCGCGCCTGGGCCTGGCCACGCTGGGAATCACCCTCAAGCGCGAGCGCTCCGCGGTGATGAGCTGCAACCCCGCCGTGGGTGGCACCGCCAAGGGCCACCTGGTGCGGGAGCTGGACGCGCTCGGGGGACAGATGGGGCGCGTGGCGGACCTCGCCGGCACCCACTTCAAGACGCTCAACGCCTCCAAGGGCCCCGCCGTCCAGGCGACGCGCGTGCTGTGCGACCGCGAGCAGTACTCGGCCCTGATGCAGTCCGTCCTCTTCACCCAGCCGAACCTCACCGTGCGCGAGGGCGAGGTCTCCACGCTCGTCGTCGAGGACGCGCGGGTGACGGGCGTCCTGCTCGGCGACGGCACACAGGTGTCCGCGTCGGCGGTGCTGCTCACCACGGGCACCTTCCTCCAGGCGCTGATGCACGTGGGGGAGAAGAAGGAGGTCGGCGGTCGGCTGGGTGACGACGCGGCTCGCGGCCTGTCCGACTCGCTGCGCGCGCTCGGCTTCACGCTGGGCCGCTTCAAGACAGGGACACCGGCGCGGCTGGCGCGCGCGAGCATCGACTGGGACGCGGTGCAGCCGCAGCACGGCGACTTCCCGCCGCGTCCGTTCTCCTGGCGCACGCGCGAGGAGTCGGCCCGAGGCGTCCCATTCCCACGTCAGCCCTCGGTGACGTGCGGCATGACGGCGACGACGCTCCAGACGCACCGCGTGCTGCGCGACAACCTGCACCGCTCGCCGCTGTACCAGGGGGAGATTGTCGGCCGGGGGCCGCGCTACTGCCCGTCACTGGAGGACAAGGTGGTGCGCTTCGCGGACCGCGAGCGGCACCAGGTGTTCTTGGAGCCCGAGGGGCCGGACTCGCCGCTGGTGTACCCGGCGGGCCTGTCCACCAGCCTGCCCGCGGACGTGCAGCTCGACTTCCTGCGCACCATCCCCGGACTGGAGCGGGTGGAGGTCATTCGCTACGGCTACGCGGTGGAGTACGACTATTCGCCGCCCACGCAGCTCAAGCCCACGCTGGAGACGAAGGCCGTCGCCGGCCTGTTCTTCGCGGGCCAGCTCAACGGAACCTCGGGCTACGAGGAGGCCGCGTTCCAGGGCCTGTGGGCCGGGCTCAACGCGGGCCTTCAGGTGAAGGGCGAGCCGCCGCTGCTGCTCGGCCGCGACGAGGCGCATGGCGCGGTGCTGGTGGATGACCTGGTGACCAAGGGCGTGGACGAGCCGTTCCGCATGTTCACCAGCCGCTCCGAGCACCGGCTGCGATTGCGCGAGGGCAACGCGGACCTGCGACTGGCGCGTCACGGGCACCGCGTGGGGTTGTTGCCGCGAGAGGCATTGGAGCGGGCGGAGTCGCGAGGGCGCGAGGTGGCGGGGGAAGTGGCGCGGCTCAAGCGCACGGGATTGGCGGCGCGGTTGAAGCGGCCCGAAGTCACGTACGTGCAGCTGGGGGAGGGGAGGGCGGACTGGCCCGTGGTGGCGGAGGACGTGGCCGAGGAGGTGGAGGTGGAGGTGAAGTACGAGGGCTACATCGCCCAGGCGGCGCGAGCGGCGGCGCGCGAGTCGGAGGCGACGGACCGGTGGCGGATTCCGGAAGGCTTTCGCTTCACGGAGGTGCGAGGCTTGAGCAAGGAGGCGGCCGAAAAGCTCGGCGCGCACCGGCCTTCGACGGTGGGTCAGGCGCGGAGGATTCCAGGCCTGACGCCCACGGCCGTGTCGCTGTTGCTGGTGGCGCTCAAGCGCGTCTCAGGCCCCTCGGGCGGCGGCGAGACACCCCTGGAGTGATCAGAACAGGGGGTGTGGACAACGTGTGGACAACTTTCGGGATGGAAATCCCCTGAATGATTCCGGAGGGTTATGACCCTCTGGGCTGTGGAGGTGCTGTGGATAACACGAGGTTCGTAGATCTGCTGGCATCCGGCTGCCAGTCGCTGGGCGTGTCGGTGGGCGAGGACGTCGGGCCCCGGTTGCAGCGGCTGATGGCGGAGCTGCTGAAGTGGAACGCGAAGGTGAATCTCACGGCGATTACGGCGCCGGAGGAGGTGCTGGAGAAGCACTTCCTGGACTCGCTCGCGGTGCTGCCGGAGGTGACGGGCGCGGCGTCGTTGCTGGATTTGGGCGCGGGTGCGGGCTTCCCGGGACTGCCGTTGAAGATTGCGTTGCCGGCGCTCGGCGTGACGTTGGTGGACACGGTGGGCAAGAAGGTCGCGTTCATCAAGGCCGCGTCGGCGAGCCTCGGGCTGCAGGGCGTGCGCGGGTTGCACGCGCGCGCGGAAGGGACGCCGGAGACCGAAGGCATTCCGCGCGCGGAGCTGTTGATTGCGCGAGCGTTCAGAGACCTGCCGGACTGGCTGGCGTTGGCGCCTGCGTATGTGGAGCCGGGCGGCCGCGTGGTGGCGATGCTCGGCAAGTCGCAGTCGGACGCGGAGCTGGCGGCGCGCGCCGAGGAGCGACAGCTGCGAGTGGTCTCCGCGAGGGCGTACCGGCTGCCGTTCTCCGGCGCCGAGCGTCAAGTCGCCGTGTTCGCGAAGCAGTAGGGCAGGGGAGCCTGGGCGCGCGCGTGCACGGTGGAGGTGCGCGCGTGGCGCCATGTGGACAACTGCCATCCAGTATCAGTTGAGGATGTGTCGTGGGGGCGAGCCGGCGGGCATGCGGGGAGGGACCTCGTTAGCTTCAGGATGGAGGTGGCTCGCATGCAGCCGATTCCGACGGACCGGCCGGTGGTCTGGGGTGACGACGAGCCGACACTGCCCATGGCCGCCGTCGCGCGAGTGTCTCGCGCCGAGTTCGAGCGACGCTGGGGACCTCCGCATCTCCGAGACGTGGAGGGTGATGGACTTGGACCCACTGCCTCCTGAGGTTGGCGCGCGGACTGCGGCTTCCAGTTCTTCGTCTCCTATTTGGAGGTCGTGGATGAGTTGCATGTCGTGACCTCGGAGGAGGAGCTGAGCCATGCGCTCGCGCATCTCGACTGGTGGCGCGACGAGGTCGTGTGGCGGGCCAACCCAGGAGCGCCGCCGCTGATGGATGGCTGGGCGGTGTACCGGCAGGACGACACGGGCCATCGACATGATGTCTGTGTGATGACGAGCCGAGGACATGCGGAGTGCCTGGCGCGTCGGATGGAGGCTCGGGCGCACAAGCAGTGGTACGCCGTCGAGCAGCGTGGAACGCCGCCCGTGCGGCAGTCTCGTCCGCGTCAGGGTTGGGCCGTGATTCGGCAGGATGAGCACGGCAACCGGGCGGAGGTGGCCGTGTTTCGGAGAGAGCAGCGCGCGCGGGAGCTGGCCGCCGCGTATGACTCCGAGCCTCGACACAAACAGGCGTACTTCGTGGAGCCCGTGTCTCCTCCGAATCCGTGAGCTGGCGGCGAAGGGGCTCGCCCAGGGCGCTGTCTCTGATGCGTTGGACTTCTGCCATTGCCTTGCCGTGTGTGAACACGCGCGCCGGGGATGGCGTGATGCTCCCGCGACTTCATCGTGCACCGGGTGCTGCTCGTCGTTGAGCGCGCACGCGTCACGACCGCGAGACGCGCGAGCCTTCACCGGGTTCGCTCGTGGTGAGGACGGAGCTGGGATGGAGATGTGCAAGCTGCGAGTCGCTCGACCGACGCGAAGCCTCTCGACGGTGGTGCGGTTCTATCGAGAGGGGCTTGGCTTCGAGCTCGTGGGAGGCTTCGAGGACCATGCGGGCTTCGACGGTGTGATGCTCGGCCAGGTGGGTACGCCGTACCATCTGGAGTTCACGGTGGAGCGCGGACACGAGGCGCCTCGCTCTCCTTCGCCGGACCATCTGCTGGTTTTCTACGTGCCGCTGCGCGCGGAGTGGGACGCGCGGGTGAAGCGCATGGTGCAAGCGGGCTTCCCTCCGGTGCGCTCGCACAACCCTTACTGGGATGTGCACGGAAAGACCTTCGAGGACCCCGATGGATATCGCGTCGTGCTCTACCAGGGTGAGTGGACGCGCTGAGCCGTGCGAGTCCGTCCGGTGAGGCCGTCGAGGTCTGGGTTCTCCTTGGGGGTTACTCCAGGTCGCGCAAAAGCGCGTCGCGGTCCGCGATGAGCTTCTTCGAGTTGAGCTGCTTGCGAATCGAGCTTCGTGCCTCCTCGCGGACCGTGGGGTCGCTGAGTCGAGCGAGCCACTGCGTGCGCAGCGCTTCAAGCTGTTGTCGCTGGGGCAGGGGAGTCGATGCGAACCATTGCTCCAGCTCGAGGATGACGGCGGGACGGGTGGGGCGAGCCGGAGGCTCCGCGATGAAGTCCGAGGGCTTCGGTGTGTATCGAAGCGAGGCCAGTTCATCGGAGAGCGGACCCCATGATTCGGCGAGTCCGCGCAGTCCTTCTCGGACCATGTCGAGCGGTGCTTCCTGTCGCGCGTCGGAGAGCAGGCCCCAGTCGACGAGTCGTCGCTTCACTGCTTCGCGTCCGTGGACTTCGTCATGCGCTTCCTCGCCCAGGTGGGCGGTGCCCCAGACGTTGAATTGATGGTTGTGGGAGAAGATGGCGCTCTCGACGTGGGCATCGCCGAAGACGCAGGTGCCCAGGGGTTCGTCTTCGCCGAACAGGCGGCGGACTCGAAGGTCCCCGAGGATGACGAGGTACTCGGAGGTGTAGACGGTGTGCGCGATGAGGTTGCCGCGCACGAAGACGAGTCCGCCTGGGTTTTCGAGCCAGCCATCGACGACCAGGTCGCCGTCGATGAACGTCGAGCCTCGGCTGTTCTCCAAGCTGAGTGACGAGACGCGTCCGCCTGCAAACAGCCCGGCACCGCTGCTGGCGAAACCGTCGGAGAGGACGAGGGGGTCCACGTCCATGCCGTTGCCGGCGCTTCGTTGCCGGAAGGCCGCGTAGGGACGGAGCACTTCGGCGGCTTCCTCGGGGGACAGCCAGCGCTGGAGCGGGAGCACGGAGTGAGCCTTCGGAGGATGGTGGAGGTTCGCGTGTCGTCGCGGACGATGCCCGCGATGCGGCGTGGCGCGAAGCCCGTCGTCATGTGGCTCATGCACTATCGCAAGGGTTCGAGCGCCGCGGTTGCCGGGCTGTGATTCGACCTGCCAGTCGCGCGGAAGCTGGCTCGGTACGCGGGCAGGGGAGGGTGGGTTGCTGGGGGAGCTGGAGGGCTGGGGGTTCCTTCATGTGAGCGATGGGGTGATTCGCGTCTGCTTCGATTGGGGGCGAAGTGAGGTGCGAGAGCACTCGCTTGCTGGGCTGCTCACTCGACCTGCGAGAGACCCAGGGGTGGACCTGTCTGTTCGTGGAGCGTGAGGTGATGAGACGAGCTTCGGAGCCAGGGCGCGGACTCCGGCGCACGAAGCCGTGTGGCCACTCATCGCTCGGAGGTTTTTCGGTGCGCGCGGCGCGACGTTTCGAGGCTCCTGGTGTCGAAGCGTGCGCGTGATGCGAAGACCGTTCGCGACGGATGCCGGGTCGAGTCCGTGATGACTGAGCGCTCTCGTCCTCACGAAGCCCGCGTTGGAAGGACGCCTGTCTCAGAGGTTCGCTAGCTCGGAGGGGCCTGCTCAGTTCCCAGCTCCGCGCGGGGCTGCATGCCGGAGTGAGACGGACAGCGCGGGCTCATCCGGCTGGAGCAGGAGCACGCCTGCATGCTCAGCCCTGCACGGCTGTCATGACTTGATGCGAGCGTCCAAGCAGGTGCACGAGAGGCCCGTTGCGTTCGCGGAGTTCCGAGCCCCGGTTGATGCTCGTTCCACGTGGAACAGGGCCGACGCGGCTCTGTGTCAGCGCGGGCTCCGACCGTGAAGTTCGGAGTCGTCGTCTTGAAGTGAGGGGTCGCGACCCGAAGGTGCTTGAACCCGCGCGTGAGGGTGGCGCTCGTGGCTGGAGTTCACGAAGCCTATGAGACCGTTCGACGGGCGCATCCCGGATGCTCGTGACCATGGTTCGGACTCCTTGTGCCCCAGCCCACGTGAGCGGTCCGCACTCAGGCGGTTCGCGGTGGAAGCCTGGGGCTCCATCGCGAGAGCCACTTGAGCCGAATCGGTCAGGGCTGATGGAGGCCTTGGTTGTGAGGCGCGCGCTTCAGCCCAGGTGCTGTGTCGCGTGTGCTGGAGGTGGGGTGCTCGCGGTGACGGGAGTTGGCGCGAACCTTCGAGGCGACCGCCGAACCCGGTCGGGTGAGGGTGCGGCAGGGGGACTCGCGCGGCCGGGGAGGTGAGCGCACCCGTTTCGCGTGGCCACTGGATGTCCGTTCGCGTGAGGGCTCCTTGAGCTTCTCGTTCGCGGGCCTTCGATGCGGGGAGTGGATGGGGCAGGGGAGTGGATGCCGTCCGTCACTTTCAGCCTCCTTCCCATGTCGCGAGCGATGGAGTTCGCGAACCGTCCAGGTCCTTTGGTCAGTTTTGCGGAGGGGTGCTTCGCTGGTGATGCCGAGCATGAGCTCCGTTGGGTGGCGCGAAGAAGGAGTGAGCCGACTTCACCGCACGGCTCCTGCAGCAGTGCCTTGGGTGGCGCTCCAACCAGGAAGGCTCGCGTGAGGTTCAGTGCCTGAACGGAGACGAGTCCATGTGGTGAGTGCGACGCGTTGGTCCTTCTGGAGAGGTCGCCGACCCGTGGTGCTCGTGGCGATGGGTTCATCCGTGCGCCCCGTCATGAGTGCCCGCGGAGGCTGCATCGCGTGAACGAAGGCGCCCAGTCGCAGCGGCATCGTGGTGGTCCCATCCACATCCGTGCGCCGGTGCTCACGCGCGGGTGCCGCGCCTCCACCCTGTTTCGCGAGGTCGCCGAGAAGCTCCTCCGCGATGCCAGTGCTCATCGACTTGCGTGAAGGCCGCGCCACCGAGCTTTGCCGCGCGTCGCGTTCCACGTGGAACGGCGAAGGGTTCAGATGAGCGCCGCGTGCCGGCCTCACGCGGGCGAAGTCACTTCGCGGTGCCTTTCATGCCGACTTGCGTGAGGCACCATCCATCCAGTGCCGGCGCGTGGAGGGGCGACGGAGCCTGGGTGAGTTCCTCCAGGTGTCCGCAACGGGTCGATGAGGCGCTTCGTGGTGGCGTGCATGGCGCTTCGACGGAAGCCGTAGTCATCCAGCGAGTCCGCATGCCGTGTTCCACGTGGAACGGCGACGAGCTTGGGGTGAGCCCTTCTTGGAGTCCGCACCTGGTTGAAGGCGACGCTTCGCGATGCCGCGCAGGGCGACTCGCGACAAGCCCCAGCTGGCCCGCGATGCCGTGCGGCGTGTTCCACGTGGAACGAGAAGCGACCTGGATGGGGTCGCGTGCTGGCCGCCCGGGGTTGAGGAGGTCGCCGCGAAGTTCCTTCACGTGCTCATGCCGACAACGCGCTTCACGGTTCGACCCATCCGCGATGCCGTGTTCCACGTGGAACGAGAAGCGGCCCGGATGAACGCCTCACTTGGTTGAAGAGGTCGCTGCGAAGGTCTCTTCAAGTGCCGGTGCCGGACAACTCGTTCGAAGGTTCGGCCCACCAGCAATGCCGTGTTCCACGTGGAACGAGAAGCGGCCTGGATGAGCGCGGCGTGCCGACCGCACGTGGTTGCCGAGGTCTCCGCGAAGGTCTCTTCACGTGCCTGTGCCGGACAACTCGTTGGAAGGTTCGGCCCGCCACAGATGCCCGTGCGCGGTGTTCCACGTGGAACGAGAAGAGGCTTGGAAGCACGCCGCGTATTGCCAGCCTCGCCTTGCCGATGAGGTGGCTGGGAAGGCGCTTCGTGGTGGCGGTGGCTGATGGTTCGCCGTGCATGCCGTGCACGGTGTTCCACGTGGAACGGGTTCGAGGATGAGCGCAGCGCCAGTTGATGGGCTTGGGCAAGGACGCGCTGAGCAGATGCGCAACGGCGCGACCCGATGACGTCTTCACGAACAGGTGCTCCGGAGCGCATCCGTGTTCCACGTGGAACGCAGCTCGTTCCATGTCGTGATGACCGTGCTTCGCCACCTCATCAGCGGACCGCTGAGGCGGGCATCCGGAGGCTCACGTGATGCGCTCGTCGCCACGTGTTGTCGCGAAGTGAGTGGCTGGTGAAGACCTCGCGCGGGTCCATGAAGTGGGTCGTGTTCCACGTGGAACCAGGTGGTGCGTGAACTGGCGCGAAGGGTCCAACGAACGGTGCTGGGCGGGCCGTCATGCATGCGCGTCCGTGTTCCACGTGGAACACGGAAGAGGCAGCGCGCGACACGTTGTTGAGCGAGTGCTCCACGATGTCCGCGCCCCGCGCCATGCGTGAGGTCGAGCGACGTTGGTGTGACGCGAGTCGTGTTCCACGTGGAACGAGAAAGCGGTCAGCGTGAGCGGCCGAAACCCGTGCTGAACACGGTGCCGTGTTCCACGTGGAACGCGGTGACGTCTGACGGGCGCAATGAATCGCGGTGACCGTGGTGCTTGATGCCCGCGTGTTCCACGTGGAACGCGGGAGCAGTTCACGTGGTGCCGCGAACCAGGTGCCGTCACCTCATCAACGTGGTGATGGATGAAGGCTGGTGAGGCTCATGGACGAGGCCTCGCGTGGTGGCATCGCGAGCAGTTGAGGTGACGCGAGTCGTGTTCCACGTGGAACGAGAAAGCGGCCGAGCGGTGGTGGCTGAGCGCGGGTGTCGTGTTCCACGTGGAACGTGGAAGCAACCAGTGTGGTGATGACCGCGACAGGTTCGCGGTCTTCTCGATGTGGTGCTGAGGACCGCGAAGAAGGCGACCTCGCGTGGCGGCTCTCGCGACGGCTTGAAGGCACCATGTGCCGTGTTCCACGTGGAACGCGGTGATGAGCCGGAAGGAGAGGGCGGCATCGGTGAAGGCATCGGGCCACTGGTTTCCAACCGATGTCGTGGACCGGCAGATGCCTGATGCGTGGTTGCCGTGCGTGAGTCCGCGTGACCTGGCGGACGTCGTTGAGTCCTGCCGCCTCTTCCACGTGGAGCGCCGTGATGGCGTGCACCGATGTGGCGTTCGCGTGTGCATCCGATGCGCGCTTCAGCGCATGTGATGTTCCACGTGGAGCGGGTGTCGTGGTCGATGGGTTCGGACAACGGCACGGCACGAACACGGTGGGCCACTTCGGCACGCGTTGCCGCCGCCGGGTTCCATGCGGAACGAGAAGAGGTCCGGATGCGCGCCGAGGTGGCGATGAGCTCGTGTTGAGTTCCACGTGGAACAGGTGGCGTGACCGCGGCGGGTCCGGGTGGCGGAGATGAGGACGCATGCGGACCGGTGCAGCGTCGGCTTCAACGTGGAGCGTGTGCCGGTTCGGTTCCCTGTTGTGGCGATGCGGCGCGCTCAGGCTCACCGGGTTCAGCGTGGGGAGAGCTGCGCGGTGGACCGTCAGTTCACGCGCTGGTGCCGAACAACGCTTCGATGACTTCGCGGCATCGGCACCACGTCAGGGGCGTGCCTTGGGCAGCGTGGTGCGCGACATCCACGCATGCCGAGTCGCTCACGGTTGAGGATGTCCGCCACGGGTTGGCTACCTGGATGCGGCGCGAGCTGGGGCCAGGTGGACCGGCGTGGAGGTCCGTGGCCTCGCGTCCGGATGGAGCCGAAAGGTCACCTGTATTTCGGCGCTCATCGCGGAGACCCGTGTGTCACTTCATGTGGAGCGCGATGGAGGTGGCGCGCCGGTTCATGACGGCGCGGGGCTCGCGCACTGGATGGTGTGTCGAACGGGCCGGTGAAGCGGCGGGTCAGTTCAGGCAGCCGCTTCTGGCAGGAGGCTGATGGCGGGACGAATCAGCGAATACGGCTGCACCCACTTCATCGAACAGGTGATGGAGGTGGCGAGCCGGTTCACGCTGCATCGGTTGGCACCACCGCACGGAGGTCGTCCAGGTGCTGCCGATGAGGGCGGCGAACTTCTTCATGCGAAGGCTCTCGATGATGGCGAATCGATGGGCACCGCACCGGAGGGTGGTCGTGCGGCGACTCATGGCGCGCAGTCGATGGATGCGGCGAACGGGTTCATGCGGAGGCCCTTGATGCTGACTCCTCGCCAAGAGCTGCATCGGAGAGTGGCCGCACCGGGCCGCATGCCGACCGGGTGATGGAGGTGACGCGCTCGTTCCTGAGAAGACGCGCGGCAACTCAGCAACGGATGGTTGCCGCATCGAAGTGTCGTCGCGCCACGCCGCATGTCGAACGGGAGCCAGTTCGTGCGGCGGTTCCCGATGAAGGCGCATCAACGGGTGCCTCACCTGCGCCACCGCGCTTCATGGCTCGCATTCGATGGAGGCTGCGAGCCGGTTCATGAGGAGTCTCTCGATGATGACGCGTCGATGGACTCGCGCACCGGGGAGTGGGCGCTCAAGGAGATGGCGAGCCGGTTCGCGTGGCGGCGCTCATGGATGACGCATCGGTGAAGGGTCGTCGCACAGGGCGGTGGCCGCGCTTCAAGGTCGAACGGGCGATGGAGGAGACGAACCGGTCCGCGCCACATCAAAAGGCGGTCGAACCGCGCTTCATCGAACCGCAGTGAAAGCGGGACGCCGGTCAGCGGTTGGCCTGCGCTCCATGTCGAACGGGCGAGTGCCGTGGCGAACCAACTCAAGCGAGGGCGTCCAACAACGCACCAAGAGAGGTCGCCACTTGGGACCGCGGACGCACCGTCCTTCATGACCACCCGTCGATGAAGGCGGTCTCGGTCGGCCTCATGGTGAACGGAGCTGGCGGACCCGTTCATGTGAGGCCTCATCCAGAACCCCCCCTGCGCCTCCTTATATGGAGGGCATCCGAGCAGCCTCCGCCCACCACTCGAATCCAGGATGCGAACGCCCGGTCGGCCGGGTTCTGGACGTAGGAAACCGTGCGTCCAAGTCTCCGGAATCAGGCCTTCCGGCTTGCTCGGGCGCCCTCGAAAAGAGTCGTCACTCCAGGAGCGCCGTGAATTTGATCCAACACCGAATCGCGTGCTAGCAGCGGATCAGCGTGCAGTCGTGCACCGCATCACGCACGGCGCCTGGCTCTCGCCGGGCAAGAGAGAGGATGGGGCTCGTGGGTCGAATCATCTGCATCTCCAATCAGAAGGGTGGCGTGGGGAAGACCACCACCGCCATCAACCTCGCCGCGAGCCTCGCCTCCGCCGAGCGCCGCACGCTCCTGGTGGACATGGACCCGCAGGGCAACGCCGGCAGCGGCCTGGGCCTCAAGCAGGACAAGCTCCACGGCACCATCTACGACGCGCTCCTCAATGGTCGCCCCATGAAGGAGCTCTTCCACCCCACCGAGCTGCGCTACCTCCAGGTCGTCCCCGCCACCCCCGACCTCACCGGCGCCGAAGTCGAACTCGTCAACATGGAGAACCGCGAGTTCCGCCTCCGCGACGCCCTGCGCCCCCTGGCCTCCGAGTTCGACTACATCATCATCGACTGCCCGCCCTCGCTCGGCCTGCTCACCCTCAACGCCCTGTCCGCCGCGGACTCCGTCCTCATCCCGCTGCAGTGCGAGTACTACGCGCTCGAGGGCCTCTCCCAGCTCACGCACACCATCGAACTGGTGAAGCAGGGCCTCAACCCCGACCTCAAGATGGAGGGCATCCTCCTCACCATGTTCGACGCTCGCGCCAACATCGCCCACCAGGTCGTGGACGAGGTGCGCGGCTACTTCAAGGAGCAGGTCTTCCAGGTCGTCGTCCCGCGCAACGTGCGCCTGTCCGAGTGCCCGTCCTTCGGCAAGCCCATCATCCTCTATGACATCAAGTCCAAGGGCTGCGAGAGCTACCTCGCCCTCGGCCGCGAGCTGATGAAGCGCGACACTCCCAAGACGCCCCGCCGGCGGGTGGCGTGAAGCCCTCCGCGAGCCCTCGCGTCGCCCCTGCCCGCCGTGAGTCGTCTCGCGGCGCTGGAGTCCTGACTTGGTGAAAGCAGACACGCAGAAGCGCGCCCTCGGTCGTGGGCTCTCCGCACTCATCCCCCAGGCCGCTCCCGGCAAGGCCGCCGAGCAGGCCGCCCTCAAGGCCGGAGTCCTCAAGCTCCCCATCGAAGCCATCCACCGGGACAAGGACCAGCCCCGGCGCTACTTCGACGAGGAGAAGCTCAAGGAGCTCACCGAGTCCATCAAGACGCAGGGCATCCTCCAGCCCATCCTCGTTCGCAAGGACGGGGACGGCGGCTACAAGCTCATCGCCGGCGAGCGCCGGTGGCGCGCCTCCCAGGCCGCGGGCCTCAAGGAAGTGCCCGCCATCATCAAGGACGTCACCGAGGTCCAGGCCTTCGAGCTGGCCTTGGTCGAGAACCTCCAGCGCGCGGACCTCAATCCCATTGAAGAGGCCGAAGGCTACAAGCGCCTGACGGACGAGTTCCGCCTCACGCAGGAGCAGGTCAGCCAGCGCGTGGGCAAGGAGCGCTCCACGGTGGCCAATGCGCTGCGGCTGCTCGCGCTGCCCGCCGATGTGAAGCTGATGGTGGCGGACGGTTCGCTGAGCATGGGCCACGCGCGCGCCCTCCTGGGCGTCCCCCGCCTGCCCGAGCTTCAAAACCTGGCCAAGCAAGTGGCCGAGAAGAAGCTGTCCGTGCGTGACACGGAGCGGCTGGTCCAGCAGAGTCGCACCCACGGCAAGAAGGATGCGGGCAAGACGCCGCAGAAGCAGAGCCCGCAGGTGAAGTCCCTGGTGGAGGAGCTCCAACGCCGCTTGGGGACCAAGGTCCGGTTGACCGAACGAAGCCCCGGAAAGGGCACCATCGAGGTGGACTTCTTCTCCTACGATGACCTGGACCGACTGTTGAAGCTGCTCAGGAAGGAGTAGCGCGTGGCGCTCCTTGGCGGGAAGAAAGACGATTCACCCAGCAAGCCCCTGTTCAAGCGGGAGGAGGAATCCGTGTCGCAGCGCTCTGGTGAGGTTCATACGCTTCTGGGCAAGGGAAGCGAGTTCGAGGGGAAGCTCACCTTCGAGGGACAGGTCCGCATCGACGGAAAGTTCCAGGGGCAGATCATCACCAAGGACGTGCTCGTCATTGGGGATGGCGCCAAGGTCCAGGCCGAAATCCAGGCCGGCACCGTCATCATCAACGGTCAGGTCGAAGGCAACGTGAAGGCCACCCAGATCATCGAGCTCAAGACTCCGGGCCGCGTGAAGGGAAATCTAGAGACGCCGTCGCTGTCCATGGACAAGGGCGTCATCTTCGAGGGCACGCTGAAGATGGAGAACATCGGTGGCAATGCGCCCTCGCGTCCTCCTCCTCCTGGCGGCGAGTCGAAGAAGTAAGGTGCGCCAGCACGCGCACATCGCGCCAGCCCTGGTGCTGGCGCTGTCGCTGCTGTCCGGCTGCAAGGGCTGCAAGGACGAGGGTGCCGACTCCGGCGCCCTCTCTCCGGACGACGCCGCGCAGACTCCCCGCTCCGGCGTGAAGGTGCCCCTGCCGGACGGTTGGTCCGCGCAGGTCGCTCCGGATGACAGCTTCCAGGCGGGCCCGCCCGGCCGCCCGGTGCTGCGCGTGGACCTGCGCCGGGGCCAGGGCGAGCAACTGCCCACCGTGGATGCCCTGGCGGACCGCGTGCGCGAGGAGTCGAAGAACTTCGAGGTGTCACTGGACCAGGAAGAGTCCAAGGACACCTACTCGCTCCTGCGCGTGACGATGGCGCCGAAGCTCGGGGATGGTGGCGTGGGCCTCCCGTCTCCCGCGCTCTTCGGGGCCCGCCGCGTGGGCAACGACTTGTTCCTCTGCGCCACGCTGCCCGGCGCCTCGCCGGAAGACGTCCGGCTGGCCACCGAGGCGTGCCGCGAAATCGAAGTGCAGCCCTCGCAGGGCAAGTAGCCGCTGGGGCGGGGTGCTCCCCTGCTCGCTGGACCTCCAGGGTCCATTCGCACCGCGGAACGTGCCTGCTCCCCCAGTCCAGTGAGTCGCCGCCAGGGCCGTGCGTGGCAAGGTTGCCTCTCAGGAGGTTGCCATGGACGACTGGAGAGCGAAGCTCGTCGAGGACGACGCGGGCGTGAGGCAGGTGCTGGAGCAGTCCCGGAGGGTGGCGGTGCTGGGCATCCGCTCGGAGGCGCAGGCGCACAAGCCGGCGTACTCGGTGCCGGCGTTCCTCCAGAAACACGGCTACGACATCGTCCCCGTGTCGGTGCACGGCGAGACGGAGCCCATCCTCGGCCGGCCCGTGTACTCCGCCGTGGCGGACATCCCCGGGGAGGTGGACCTGGTGCAGGTGTTCCGTCGCCCGGAGGATATCGACGCGCACGTGGAGGATTTGCTCGCGAAGAAGCCTCGCGCCGTGTGGTTCCAGCTGGGCATCCGCAATGACGCGGCGGCGGAGAAGCTGGCCCGCGCGGGCATCCGCGTCGTCCAGGACCGGTGCATGAAGGTGGAGCTGGCGAAGGTGCTGCAGGAGCGGCAGCTCGGTGGCGCGCTCCCGGTTTGAAGCCAGGGAGCAGGCAGGCGTGGCGCGGTGCTGAACATTCCGCGCGCGACGGGCGTCCATCTCATTATGGATGAGGGGATGGTCCTGAAGGCTCCGTGGTTGGGACGAGGGGTGCACTTCCGTGCACGCCGCGTCGTCTTCGTTGCACGGGGACTTCCAGATTTCGTCGCGAGTCCCTAACCTTGTCGTTCGCCGGCCCGTGATGGGTCAACACCCCAGCCCATCATCCGGATCTCCACGCAGCGCCCCGCAAGGAGTTCCCCGCATGTCGTTCACCGGAATGCTCCCCCTTCACCTTGCCACCGTGGACCTCAGCCCGTTGGGGGAGAGGATGTTCGCCGCTGGAGGGCTCGCCGTCACCGTGCTGGCCGCGCTGTGGTTCGCCTGGACGCGTCCCCAGCCGCAGCCCATCCCCGTCCGGGTGCAGTCCCGTCGCAACCCCCGACGCTAATCGTCGGATGCAGTCCGGACCTGGTGGCCGGGTGAGGCCCGACCCCAGGTCCGAGTCCGTGGAGCTCAGCCGCGCTTGAGCGCGAGGGACAGGGCGAAGTCGCCAGCCCTGTCGGTCCACCACGCCGCCAGTCCCAGCCCCGCCGCGTCCAGCTCCGCTTCGACGCGCGCCTGCTCGAACTTGCAGCTCACCTCCGTGCGCAGCACCTCGCCCTCGGCGAAGTCCACCCGTCGCTTCAGGGAGGACAGCCAGACGGACTGCGAGCGCTGCGACACCAGGCGCATCTCCACCCAGGAGTTGTCCTCGCAGAAGGGCGCGACGTGCTGGAAGGCGTCCGGGTTGAAGTCCGCGCCCAGCTCGCGGTTGAGCACGCGCAGCACGTTGCGGTTGAACTCGGCCGTCACGCCCGCGCTGTCGTTGTAGGCGGCGAACAGGCGATGGCGGTCCTTGATGAGGTCGGTGCCCAGCAGCAGTCCGTCGCCGGGCTGGAGGCCCGCGGACAGCTCGCGCAGGAAGCGCGCGCGCTCCGTCGGCTTCAGGTTGCCGATGGTGCCGCCCAGGAACGCCACCAGCCGTCGTCCACCCGAGGGCAGACAGGACAGGTGGTGCTCGAAGTCACCCACCACCGCGTGCACGGTGATGCCCGGGTACTCGCGCGCCAGCGTCGCCGCCGCGCGGCGCAAGAAGGCCTCGCTCACGTCGAAGGGCACGAAGCGCGACAGCTGTCCGGCCTCCTCCATCGCATCCAGGAGCAGGCGCGTCTTCTCGCTGGTGCCGCTGCCCAGCTCGATGAGCGTCGTCGCGCCGCTCAGCCTCGCCACGTCCCCGGCGTGGGCCAGCAGGATTTCCCGCTCGCGCCGCGTGGGGTAGTACTCCGGCAGGCGGGTGATGTCGTCGAAGAGCTGGCTGCCCCGCTCGTCATAGAGCCACCGGGGTGACAGCTCCTTGGGTGAGTTGCACAACCCCTGGAGCGCTTCCTGCCGCAGCGCGCGCTTGGCGTCGCCCGGCTTCACATACACCTCCACCTTCACCCCGGGAACGCCCCGCGTCCCCTCGCCCGAAGTCGTCTCCACTGGCTGCACTGTCGACCTCATCGCTTCACCTCACACCTCTGACGCACAACGGAAGCCGGCGAAAATCTGCCGACGGATGGGGTAATCCCAGTTGCGAAAGCCATTGCGTACCGCCACGGGCGCGCTCGCCCAGGCTCCTCCTCGAAGCACCTTGTAGTCGTCGCCGAAGAACACCTCCGAGTACTCGCGATAGGGGTACGCACGGAAGCCGGAGTAGGGCTGGAAGTCGCTCGCCGTCCATTCCCAGACATCTCCCAGGAGACCCCAGACACCGTCGCGGCTGACGCCCTGGGGATGACTGCCCACCAGCGCGGGCCCCCACGTGTCGCCGCCCAGGTTGGCGTGCGCGAGCGTGGGCGCGTCGTCACCCCACGGGTGCTCGCGCGAGACCCCATCCGAGCCGCGCGCCGCCGTCTCCCATTCGGCTTCCGTGGGCAGCCGCCGTCCCGCCCAGCGCGCGTACGCGTCCGCCTCGTACCAGCACACGTGCTGCACCGGCTCGTTCGAGGGCAGCGGCTCCACCTGTCCGAAGCGCCTGCGCAGCCAGCGTCCGCCCTGCTGCGGCAGCCAGAACTGCGGATGGCGCAGCTGCTCCGCGCGCACGAAGTCCCAGCCCTTCGGGTGCCACCAGCGCGCGTCGTCGTAGCCCCCGGACTCGACGAAGGCCAGGTAGTCCCCATTCGTGACGGGGTGCGCGTCCATCAGGAAGGGCGCCACCTCGCGCACGTGCGCGGGCTTCTCGTTGTCGTACGCCCACGGTGACTCACTGCCCAGGCGCACGGTGCCGCCGGGGATGAGGACGGGCTGCCGGGAGATGGGCACGGGACGCGGGTGGGGCCGCGTCGAGACGATGCGGTACTCCACGTCCGTCATCAGCTGCAGCGTGGCGGCGAGCGTCTCCGCGTGCTGCTGCTCGTGCTGCGCCACCAGGCCGAAGACGTAGCCGTCTTGAAGCAGGGGCGCGTCGCTGTCCTCGGGCACGTGGTCCGCCAGGTGCGCGCGCACGGCCTCACGCACGCGCGCGGCGTAGGCGAACGCGGACTCGGGCGGCAGCAGCGGCAACATGGCGCGCGTGCGCCGGGGGTGCTGGAAGGCGTCGTAGATGGCGTCGAAGGCAGGGTCCGTCAGCGCGGGTGCGCCGAGCGCGCGCAAGAGCCACTGCTCCTCGTAGTTGGCGACGTGCGCGACGTCCCAGATGAGCGGCGACATCAAGGGCGAGTGCTGGTTCATCAGCACGTGCTCCGGCAGGCCGGCCAGCATGCGCAGCACCCGCGCGCGCGCCGTCTCCAGCTCGGCCCACGCCCGAGCCTTCCAGGCCCTTCCCGTTCCACCGCGAGGGTGTCGTGTCATCGAGCTGTCCGTCGTGCGGGACATGGCACCTCAAGCTAGGGAGTGAAAGGGCGCGCGGGTAAGTCCCGGGCCCCTGGGGCCCGAGGCTCTCGTGCGGGAATGTACGTTTCCGTGGTGAGCGGCCGACCTGGCCCGTGCTCCGTCACCTCGCCGCCACCCCACCCGTGACATTCCCCCACGCCTCGCGTGCACGCCCGGCGGAGCATGAGAGCGCATCCTCCCTGGGGAGATGCGTGACTGGCGCCGCGCGCACGCACGATTTTGTCCACTATCGCCGTGTCGCGCGAGACACCGGGTCGCGGTGAGGGGGACGGGGCCTCTATGCTGTCGGCCATGGTCAGCGTCGCGAAGCACAGCTCCGTGCTCGTCGTGGAGGACGAGGACGACATCCGTGCCGCCATCGCGGAGATTCTCGAGAGCGAGGGCTACGACGTCACCATCGCGACCAATGGACGCGAGGCGATGGAGGAGCTCTCCGACGTGCGCTACGTGCCACGCCTCATCCTGCTCGACTTGATGATGCCGGAGATGAACGGGCATGAGTTCCTCGCGCGTCGCCAGTCCATCCCCCGGCTGCGCAACGTTCCGGTGATGGTGCTCACCGCCGTCACCACGGACATTCCGCCGGGCGCCAATGGCCTCTTGCGCAAGCCCTTCTCCGTGGAGGAGCTGCTGGAGGCCGTGCGGAGCATGCTGCCCATCGCCGCTTGAGTGCCGCCGCCGCCCGCGCACCGGGTGCTCACGGCGCGCGCTCCAGCGACAGCAACGTGAGCGTGCGCGTGCGCTCGTCCCACGTGTAGTCCAGGACCAGTCCGTGGCGCGGCACCTCGTGTCGGCCGGTGCCGCTCGCCTCGGAGGGCGCCTCGCGCACCAGGCCGTCGCCCAGTCGCTCCAGCGCGCCTTGGAGCGCGCCGAAGGTCTCCGCGCTCATGCGGCCCACCTCTCGCCACGCCTGGGGCGAGTAGTGGATGCGGTGCGGTCCTGGGAGGCGGGGACGGAGCTGAGGCATCTTCCGAGGGCGACGGTCCTTTCGGTGTCTCCCCCTTGCCAGTGCCGTGCCCGCGCGGATCCGCCCCGTGTGTCCCCGCCAGCTGCGGGGCAGATGCTTCGACTCTGAAGGAGTTACAGAGGAGGGCCCGTGCGGGGCGGAAGAAACGACAGCCGCCGAGGGGCCCCCTGCCCGGGCGTGGAGCGAGGGAGCGTGCGTGGGGGCGCGTCGGTGGCTTCGCGGTGGGCGGGGACGGGCCCGCCCGCGTGGCCGGTGGGGAGGCGGCGCCCCGAGCCGTCCTCGTGCTCTGGCTGCCCTCCCGAAGGCCGCGTGCTCACGTTTTGACACACGGGGAGGGACGCGGCCCCGACAAGACAAGGAGAAGCCATGGCGGCGCGGCGCGGATACACCCCCTGGTCTGCCACGAACGGGCTGCTGTTCGGCATGGTCGCGGGCGTGGTGCTGGGGTTGGCGGAGGTGGTGATGGCGCTGGCCTCGGGCGACAGTCCGATGCGGCCGGTGCGCATGTCCGCGGGCACGGTGCTGGGGCCTCGCGTCTTCGGTGAAGGCTTCCCGTTGGGCACGCTGGTGCTGGTGGGCGTGGGCATCCACCTGGCCGTGTCCGCGATTGTTGGCGTCTTCTATTCGTTCCTCGACGCGATGCTGCCGCCGGATGGACGAGGACGCTGGGAGTTCCAGGCCGCGGTGGGAATGCTCTTCGGAATCGCGGTGTGGCTGGTGGACTTCCAGTTCATCGCGCGCGGCTATTACCCGTGGTTCCTCGACGTGCCGCAGTTCCCCCAAATCGTGTTGCACGCCGTCTTCCTCGGGTTGCCGTTGGCGCTGCTCTTCACCGCGGCGGAGCGACGTCGCGCGCTGATGGATGTGGAGGAGAGCGTGTCGTCCGCACCGTGACGTGATGATGGTGCGCGAGGCGCGGACACGAGTGAAGCAGGAGGCCGCGACAGACGTGCGCGAGGGGCGGCGCGCGTTTGAAAAAACGCTGAAGGTATGGTGAAAGTACCCGACCTTCAGGGTTATCTAGGGGCTTGCGAGGCGCCTGGAGCGGGGCCCTTCTTTCGTGGACGACTGACACACGCATGGACACAGAACTGGCGAGCATGCTGGGCGCGGCGGCGAGGGCTGCCCGGGTGCGGATGGGCCTGACGCAGGCCGATGTGGCGGAGCGGATTGGCATGGCGTCGGAGGTGTACGGCCGTCTGGAGCGAGGCCACATGCTGCCCAGCGTGCAGAACCTGCGGCGGCTGTGCGTGGTGCTGAATGTTCCGCCTCACCAGCTGCTGGGGTTGGGTGATGACCTGGCCGCGCCGCCGCCGTCGAAGGAGAAGACGGGCGGCAAGTCTCGCGAGGACGACACGCCGGAGATGCGGCGGCTGATGCGCAACCTGCGCAAGCTGTCCCCGGTGCAGCTGAAGCTGATGAACCTGGTCGCCTCCGCGATGCAGCAGAAGAAGAAGTGAGGCCCCGGGCCCCGGCTCCATGAGCGCGGGGGGCCCGGTCTGGGGCTCGCGGACCTGGTGGTGTGGAGGTCCGCTGGAGCCCGCCGTGGATCCGCTGGATGCGTGGATCCGCCATCGTGAGCCATCGAAGGGGCCTTCCGGGCCCGGCTCACGGAGAGGCGCGCAAGTCCCCGGGTTTACTGCTGGAGCCGAGGTGCTCCGAGCGGGAGCCCTCGGGTGCGCAGCGCAGGGCGGAGAGCGCCCAGCCCGCGAGGAGGAGCAACGCGACCCATGCGCCCAACACCCAGGGCCTCAGCGTGATGATCAGCTCACGCCGCGCCTTGGGCGCACCCGGTGCGCGGGTTCCTTCTCCGGACGGAGACGGAGTGGGCCTCGCCTGGTGGGACCGCGAGCCTCCGGACGGGGTGTTTCTCCTCGGAGGTCTGCGGATCATCGGCACGGGCCTGACGGAGAGGTACCTCGGCTCGGGCTCGTGTCGCTCGGGAGGCGGGCGCGAGAAGAGGGGCCGGTCCCAGTCGGACGTCGCGTCGCTCAGCGCCGCCTCGAGCGCGTCGTGCAGCGCGCCGCCATCCGGGAACCGGTCCTCGGGACGCTTGCGGAGCAGTCGCTGGGTGATGGCCTCCAAAGACAGGGGCACGCGCGCGTTCAGCGTGGAGGCCGGGGCGGGCATGCGCGTCTCGATGTGCTCGGCCAGCACCTCGCGAGGCAGGGTGGGCGAGAAGGCCGGTGTGCCCGTGAGCACCTCGTGGAGCGTCACGCCCAGCGCGTAGAGGTCATCCGTGGCGCGGAAGGCATAGCGCGCGCCGCGCTGCGAGTGGTGCTCGCGGTGGAAGCGCAGGGCCTCGGGGCTGCGGTACTGGGGCGTGCCCGGTGGGAGCGGGCCCTCGGTGAGGGGCAGGGACTCGGCGTGGTTCGCGCTGCCGAAGTCGACGAGGACGGGGGCGTCATCGACGGCGCGCACCAGGATATTGGAGGGCTTGAGGTCGCGGTGGAACACGTTGCGCGCGTGCAATTCCCCGAGCGTCCGGGCCAGTCGGGAGAACAGGCGGGCCACGCGTCGCGCGGAGGGGGCCTCGCGCTGCACCCACGCGGCCAGCGTGGTGCCCTCCACGTAGTCGAGCACGACGTAGTGAAAGCCCGTGCGCGCATCCGGCCAGCGCCCGTGGGCCCAGACGCGCACGACGTGGGGGTGCACGGCATGGAGCAGACACGCCAGCTCACGGACGGCTCGCGCGTCCGTGCGGTCCAGGTCCTCGCTGCCCGGAGCGCGCAGCGCGAACTTGAGCGCATGGAGCCGACCGCCGTGCTCCACCTGGAACACCGCGCCGAAGGCCCCCTGTCCCAGTCGCCCGAGGACGCGCCAGGGGCCCACCCTCATCCCCGGACGCAGCGCGAGCGGATGGCCTGTCGTCATGGCGACCTCCGAGGCACGGTGACCGAGGGTGGGGTGGCGGGGCGGGAGAAGAGGGCAATCATCGACAAGACCCGGGGGTTGGGTTGGAACAATGGGTGACGACCTCCTGGGTCACAACCTAACAGGGTGGCTCCACGTTGGAAGATGGAACAGGTAGGGGGCTCGCGCTTGGAGGACGGAGGACCCTCCTGGAATCCAAGCCCCTCCGGGCTGTAACCACGGGACGCGCGGCGACGTAGAGGGGACGACACCCTTCGAGTGGGCCCAGGGCCCGCCGTCACGTCACGAGGTCCCCTCCGTGAGACTGTGCTTTGCGCCGTGCGTCGTGCTCTTGCTGCTGGTCGCCTGTGGCCCTTCCTCTTCGGTGGATGAAGGGCTGGGCGTGGTGGGGGAGCTGGACACGTCGGAGGCGGGCATCACCGCCTTCGTGCGGCAGGGGCGCTATCGGGAGTGGCTCGCGGAGCCGGCGCCGCGCAAGTCGGTGAACTCCCACGGGGACAAGGTCCGCGTGTTCTTCAACCCGCTGCTGGCTGAGTCGATGGCGGCGGGAAACGCCACGCACCCGGTGGGCAGCATCACGGTGAAGGAGCTGTTCGAGTCCGACGGGAGGACGGTGCGCGGGCACGCGCTCGACGTGAAGGTGTCCGCGGGCTCGGGCAAGAACACGTGGGTCTTCTACGAGGGCTTCGGGCCGGACTACGACGACAACTACTACGGCCGGGGACATGACACCTGTCATGGATGCCACGCGGACAACGGGACGGACTACGTCGCCACCCCGCTGCCTCGCTGACGGCGCGTAGACTCCCCGCCCATGGTCGATGAGCTGATTCGCGGGCTGGGCCTCGTGCCGCATCCCGAGGGTGGTTTCTACAAGGAGATGTACCGCGCGGCGCTGAAGGTGGAGACCCCTCGGGGGACTCGCTCCGCGAGCACGGCCATCTACTACCTGCTCACCCGGGACACCTTCGCCGCATGGCACCGCGTCACGTCCGACGAGGTGTGGCACGCCTACGAGGGGGCGCCGCTCGCGCTGTATCTGGTGGGCGCTGACGGGCGGTTGGAGGCGGTGATGCTGGGACGCGACGTGACGAAGGGCGAGCAACCCCAGTTCGTCGTCCCCGCGGGCGTGTTGCAGGCGGCGGAGTCTCGGGGCGCGTACTCGCTGGTGGGCTGCACGGTGGCCCCGGGCTTCGACTTCTCCGACTGGGAGATGCCGACCCCGGAGTCGCTGGTGTCCGAGCACCCCGCGCACGCGGACCTGATGCGCCGGCTGTCTCGGACCCGCCCCTAGCCGCGCGGCGCTACGGCGTGTTGGCCGTGAAGAAGGGGAACGTCTGGAGGCTGAAGTTCCCCGCGTCGTCCTCCAGCCAGACCTCCACCGTGTGCGCGCCGTCCACCAGCTCGCGCGTGTCCAGCTCCGCGGTCCACAGGCCCGCTTCGTTCAGCGTCGCGCCGCGAATGCCCGAGCCGTCCCGCGTGAAGGCCACGCTCCTCACGCCGCTGACGTCGTCCGTCACGCGCGCCGTCAACGTCACCACGCCGCTGTACGTCCCCTCCGCCTGGGGAGTCAGCAGCTCCGCCACTGGAGGCGCGTTGTCGTAGCGCACCGTGCGCGTGAGCGTCGTGCTCAGGCCTGACTCGCCCGTCACCGTCACGGTGAAGACGTTGTCGCCCGGAACCAGGGGCAGCAACACCTGCACTCCGCCACCGCCGCGCGGCACCGAGTGCGTGCCTCCTTCGGGCGCAACCTCCACCTGCGTCGCCGACTCCGCGTACACGCCGATGTCATAGGCCAGGACGTCCTCGGGCTGTGTCCCGACGAGCCACCCGTCCGGGAGCCCCGTGGCCACCCACGGCGCCTGTGTATCCACCCAGACGCGGACGATGCGCTCCGTGACATGGCCCACCGCGTCCGTCGCGATGATGAGCAGCTCGTTCGCTCCCGGCTCCAGCCCCACCGTGTGAGTCACCACGCCACCGCCCGAGGGCAGGTCCGTGGTGTGAATCCAGTTCGTCTCCACGCGCACGGGTGACCAGTCGCGCACCACCACGCGGAGCTCCACCTGTCCCTCCGCGAGCACCGAGTCCTCCACGGGCGAGAGCACCGTGATTTCCGGCGCAGTGGCGTCCACCATCACAGTGGCCTCCTGGCTCGCCACCGCGCCCAGGGTGTCCATGGCCACCAGTCGGATGACATTCGCGCCGTCGCGCAGCGGGAGCCGCGTCTCCACGAAGCCGCCGCTGAAGTCCGGCACCAGCGGGTAGCGCTCGCCGTGGAGGATGAAGGCCACGGATTCAATCGTGGCGCCGGGGGCCAGGGCCGTCACGAAGCCACACACCTCCAGCGTGGCGTCGCTGGTGAAGTCGGGCAGTCCGCACATCGTCACCAGGGGCGGTGGGTAGGGCGACGGCAGAATCTCCACCGCGCGCGAAGAGGAGCTGCCCAGGCGGTTGTCCCGCACCGGCTGGAGCGTCACCCCCGAGTACACCGCGCGGATATCCGACGCCCCCAACACGTCCCACGTCCCACGCGGTCTCCAGACCAGCGAGTACACGCCGTCGCCGTCCCCGTCGTTGTCCACGCCCACGGTGACGCCCGCCACCATGAACGTCACCACGCCCAGGCCCGGGCCTCGCGCTTCCCAGCCGTCCTCGCCTGTCACTCGCGCGGAGAGCACGTTGTCCAGCGCCACCGTGAGCCGCCCGTCTTCCGGTGCCACCACGGCGGTGGTGGTCGGCAGGCCCTCCGTGGGCGGCGGCGGATTGGTGTACGTGGTGACGAGCGCGGAGTCCTTCACGCCGTGAGTGCTGTCCGACGTGGCCACCACCATGACGCCCGACGTGAGCGACGGAGCGAGCCCCGGAGGCGCGGACACGGTGAGCGTGACGGTGGCCTCGGCGTCGGGGCCCAGCTCCAGCGTGGTGCGGTCCAGCGCCGCCGTCCACCCCGTCAGTCCGCCCTGCGTGTCGAGCGTGTACGTGTCCGCCTTGTAGCCGTGGTTGCGCACGGTGAAGGTGTACTCGGCGCTCTGCGCTCGCGGCAGGTCCTGCTCCAGCGTCCTGCGCGGAGCGCCCTCCACGGCGACGGTGACGCTGAAGTCCCCGAAGCACGCGAGCGCCAGCGCGCCGAACGTGGTCGGGATATCTGGATAGCGCGTGCCCACGCCCCAGCTCCCCTCCACTGTCTGCCGCGACTTGAGCCACTCGAGCGCCTGCGTCATCCGCCCGTCCGTGCCCGGCTTGCGGCCCGCGAGGCACAGGGCGTACAGCGCCAGGCTGGTGGACGTCTCGTCCGCGGGCGCGCCGTCCAGGTTGCCCCAGCCCGGTGTGTCGCCCTGCGCCCGTGTCGCGAGCAGGCGCGAGGCCAGCGCTTCGAGCGCGGCGGTGTTCTCCCCCTGCTCACCGGGGCCTGCGGCCTTCATGCCCACGACGGTCCAGGCCACCTGGAACGTGTAGCGCTGGCTGTCCTCCAGTGGCCCGTCGGTCATGTCGTCCAGGTGCGCGCGGAGGTACGCGGCGGCGCGCTCCAGCGACGCCTGGTAGTGGGCTGCCTTGGCCGGGTCCACGCGCTCGCGGGCCTGGGCCACGGCCGTCATCAGCCGCGCGGTGATGCCCATGTTGGAGGCACCCACGGGCTCGAAGGGGAAGTCCTCCACCCAGCGGCCGCTCAGCTCCTGCGTGCTC
This sequence comes from Corallococcus terminator, assembly GCF_049194865.1. Taxonomy (GTDB): domain Bacteria; phylum Myxococcota; class Myxococcia; order Myxococcales; family Myxococcaceae; genus Myxococcus; species Myxococcus terminator_A. The sequence continues at coordinate 113,139 of NZ_JBLZWL010000071.1, forward strand.
ACCGCCCAGTCGGCCGCGCGCACCAGTGCGTCCGTGTAGCGCGTGCCCACCTTCGCGTCGTAGCCCGCGAGCCCGAAGGCCGCGTAGCTGGAGCGCGCGTTGCGGTAGTGGATGCGCTCGTGAATCCAGGAGCCGTCGGGCTCCTGCTGCTCCTGGATGTCGCGCGCCATGACCTCCAGGTTCTCCCGGTTGGTGCGGCCGTTGCGCGTGACGGCCTCCAGGTTGAAGCCGGAGGCGCCCGCGTGGGCCAGTCCGTAGAGCGCCGGGCCATGCCGATGACAGGCGGTGCAGCCGTGGATGCCGGACCACGTCACCGCGTCCGCGCTGACGAAGTCGAGCGCCTTCTGCGCCGCCTCCGCGTTGGTGGCCGCGCGCGCCGACGTGACGGACAGCAACAGCAGCGTGAGCACGAGCCCCAGCGAGGTGGGCGAGGCGGCACGAGGTGGGAGCGCGCGGATGGACATCGGTCATGTACCCATGGGCCGGACCGCGCGTGGTTCACGCCCAGGTGCCTTGGCGCCTTGGACCGAATCATCGCGCGGATGCGCTCAATCACAAACAAAGCGAGGCGAGTCGTCACGGCCCCTCCCCGTCAGAGGGCGGAACGTGAAGTGGAGCCGTCCTCCGAGCGCGGATGACGCGGCGCTGAAAGCAGGAAGCAATGGCAGCGCGGGCGCTGGGGAGAGGAATCCACGAGTCGTGTCATCGAGTCCGTGGAATCCCGAATGACAGTCATTGTGGAACGAGCCCAGGGGCCAGGGGCCGAGTGCTGAAGTCGGAGGGCGGGCGAGAGGGCGGCGGACCGGGCCCGCGGGCTCGCGGGCTCGCAGGCTCGCTAGGAGGGCCACACGGCGCTGGCCGAGCTGCCAGGCGGGGAGCTTGAAGTCCCGGGTGCGACGACCCCGTCGCCCGGGATGACCTCTGTCCTTCGAGGCCACCCCGAGCGCGGGGAGTGCATCAGTTGTCGACGAAGAAGTTGAAGCGCTGGACGGTGGAGTTACCCACGCCGTCGCTCATCCACACGTCGATGGTGTGCGCGCCGTCGAGCAGCTCCGTCGTGTCGAGCAGCGCCGTCCAGTTGCCGTCGGGCTGGAGCGTGCCCTGGCGGATGCCGGACATGTCGCGGCTGAAGCCGATGTTGGACACCGGGCCGAAGTTGTCGGTGACGCGGGCGCGCAGGGTGATGGTGCCGCCGACGGTGCTGCCCACGGCGGGCGCGAGCAGCGTGGCGACGGGGGCCTGCACGTCGTAGTTCACCCGACGGGTGAGGGTGGAGGAGACGCCCGTCTCGCTCAGGGTGACGATGGAGAGGTTGTTGACGCCCGGGGTGAGGGTGAGCGTCGTCTGCACCGCGCCGCCGCCGCGGTTCACCGCCATGGGCGCGCCGCCGTTGATGCGCACCGTCGTCGCCGACAGCGACTGGACGTTGACGGTGTACGTCAGCTGGTTGTTCGCCAGCGGGCCGTAGAGCTGGTTGTCCGCCGGGTTGGTGCTCACCACGGGCGAGCCCGGGTCCACCCAGATGAACACCAGCTTCTCCGTCACGTTGAAGGCGCTGTCCGTGGCGCGGACGAGGATGACCTGGTCGCCGTAGTTCATGGGCACCGTGTGCTCCACCGTGCCGTTGCCGAACTCCAGGAGCGACGTGGCCACCCACTGCGTCTCCACGCGCACCGGCGTCTGGTCCTGCACCGACGACGTCACCGTGACGTTGATTCCGTTGAGCGCCGCGCCGTTGAGGGGCGACTGGATGGTGAGGATGGGCGGCACGCGGTCCACCGTGAGGTTGACCTGCTTGGTGGTGACGCCACCGAAGCTGTCACGCGCGGTGAGCTGGATGATGTTGGGGCCTTCGGTCAGGGTGATGGTGGTGTAGATGAGGCCACCGTTGCCGGGCGTCAGGGGGATGACCGTGGCGCCATTGATGGTGAAGGCCGCGTAGGTGATGACGGCGCCGGGCGCGCGCGGCGTGGCATAGCCCCAGATGTCCAGCGTCGTCTCCCGCGTGAAGGCCGGCGGGTTGCCGATGGTGACGGACGGCGTGTTGTGGGGGAACGCGTCGATGATGACGGTGCGCGAGTCGGTGCTGCCCAGCAGGTTGACCTGGGGCGACGTCCGCTCCACGCCCGAGTACACCGCGCGGAAGTCCTGCGAGCCCGTCACCGTCCACGTGTCCGTGGGCGGCACCCAGTTGAAGGTGAAGAGGCCGTCTCCATCCAGGTCCGCGTCCGCGCCCACCGGCACGCCCGCGACGTAGAAGGTGACGACACCCTGGTTGATGGGGCCGACGACGGGCACGTTGTTCGCGTCACGCACGCGCGCGGACAGCACGTTGCCGGTGCCGATGGTGATGTGCGCGTTGACGGCGGGCGCCTGGATGGTGGTGACGGTGGCCAGGCCCGTGACGGGCGGCAGCGGCGGGGTGTACGCGTTGACGCGCGCGGAGCCGGACACGCCCGGCGCGCCACCCGAGGCGGCCACCAGGGTGAACTCCGACGTGAGCGCGGGAATCAGCCCCGGCGGCGCGTTGACGGTGACGGTGACGTTGCTGTCACCACCCGCGGGCAGGAAGAGGCTGATGGGGGTGGGGAACGAAACCCAGCCGGGCAGGCCGCCCGTGGTGCTCAGCGTATAGGTGTCCGCCTGGTAGCCGTGGTTCTTCACGTTGAAGGTGAAGGTGACCTGCTGCGCCTGCGAAGAGGCGATGGCCAGCTCCTTGCGGGCCGCGCCCACCACGGTGACGTGCACGCTGAAGTCGCCGTAGCAGGACAGGCCCAGCGACGCGAACGTGGTTGGGATGTCGAACGTCGCGGAGCCGGTGCGCCAGCTGCCGTCGGGGGACTGGCGCGTCTTCAGCCACTCGATGCTGCTGCGCACGCGCGGGTCCGTGGCGGGCTCGCGGCCGGCGAGGCACAGCGCGTAGATGGCGCTGCCGGTGGCCACGTCGTTGGCGGCGCCGTTGGGCAAGTCACCCCAGCCGGGGTTGCCGGGCGAGGCGCGGGTGAGCAGCCGGTTGGCCAGGGTGTCGATGGCGGTGAGGTTCGCGTTGCCGGGGCCGGGGCCCGCGGCCTTCAGGCCCACCACGGCCCAGGCGACCTGGAAGGTGTAGGGCATGCCGTTGCCGGTGGCGGACGTGTCGCCGTTGTCCAGGTTGGTCCGGATGTAGGCGGCGGCGCGGTCCAGCGCGGTCTGGTACGCGGCGGCGCGCGCGGGGTCCACGCGCTGCTTCGCCTGCGCGATGCCCGTCATGATGCGCGCGGTGGTGGGCAGGCTGCCGTGGTCCACCGGGAAGCTGGCGTGGTCAGACGCCCACCGGCCGCTGGCCTCCTGCGTGGCGAGCGCCCAGTTGGCGGCGGCCACCAGCGAGGAGCTGTACTGCGTGGAGACGTTCTGGTCATACCCGGCCAGGCCGAACGTGGCGTAGGACGTCTTCTCGTTGCGGAACGACACGCTCTCGTGAATCCACGAGCCGTTGGCGAGCTGCTCGTTCTTGATGCGCTGGCCGAGGAACTCCAGGTTGAACTGGTTGGTCCGGCCGTTGGAGGCGACGACGTTCATGTCGTAGCCGTTGGCGCGCGCCGCGGCGATGCCGAACGTGGTGGCGCCCACGCGGTGACAGGCCGCGCAGCCGTTGGCGGTGACCCAGTTGGACACGTCCGCGCTCAGGAAGTTGATGGCGCGCTGGGTGGCTTGGGAGTTGGTCTGCGTCTGCGCCGACGCGGGCGCGGACAGGAAGGCGACGACGAGCGTCAGCAGGCCGATGAGGGCCGGCCGCCGCGCGGTACGCCGCGACGAGGTAGCAAGGAGAGACATGGTGCTCCGAAGAGGTGGATGGCTGGCGCCAGTCGATTGGCACCCTGCGCGACACCTTTCGGGGCTCTGGGACGTGGCCGTGCCGTTCCCGAGCCGGAATCCCTCCCAGGTTTCCGGTCCGAACGGGTGTGTCCAAAGAGTGAGTGGCCCCCCCACAGGCAGCGCGTATTTGTGAAATACTCCACAAATGCTGAAACTGTCCAGTAGCCGAAATTCGGACAGGCTCAGTGATAACAGGGTTTTGAGTGACACCCACCCTCTTTGAGAGGGCGGCGTACCTGAGTGAGGTCCGGGAAGACCTGGAGGCCCGACTTCCGCGTCACGTGGGGTTCGAGGCGCCGCGCACCCGCCGTTCAGCCGCCGACGATGTCGAGTGTCTGGCCGACGCCCCGGGTGCGCGCGACGTCGTAGAGGGCGCGGGCGAGGGCGACGTCCTGGAGCGCGAGGCCGGTGGAGTCGAAGACGGTGACTTCGTCTCCGGTGCGGCCGGGCTTCTTGCCGGCGATGACCTCGCCGAGGGTGCCGGCGATCTGCTCGGCGCGCAGCAGGCCGTCGTGCAGGGGGACGTTGACCTCGCCGGAGTGGAGGGCCTGGTCGGTGTCGTCGATGAAGACGCGGCCCTCGGTGAGGATGCGCGCGTCCAGCTCCTGCTTGCCGGGGGCGTCCGCGCCCATGGCGTTGATGTGCGCGCCGGGCTTGAGCCACTCGCGCTTCACCACGGGGGTGCGCGAGGGCGTGGAGGTGCAGACGATGTCCGCGCCGGAGGCTTCCTGGAGGCTGACGACTCGGCCACCCTTCTCGGCCTGGAGGGCCTTGGCGGAGGCCTCCGAGACGTCGGCGAGGAGCAGCTCCAGCTCTCCGAAGATGGCGCGGTGCGCGTCGATGAGGACGCGGGCCTGCACACCACAGCCGACGAGGCCGAGCGTCCTGGGCTTGGGCTTCGCGAGGAACTTGGAGGCGACTCCGCCGGCGGCGCCGGTGCGCCAGGCGGTGAGCAGCGTGCCGTCGAGGATGGCGAGGGGGGACGCGGTGTCCGGGTCGCTGAGGATGTAGAGGGCGCGCACGGTGGGCAGGCCGTGCTTCTTGGGGTTCTGGGGATGGGCGTTGACCCACTTCACGCCCGCGGCGCCGTCGAGGAACGCGGGCATGGCCCGGAAGTCGCCGTCGTACTGCGGCAGGGAGAGGTACACCTTGGGCGGCATGAGCGACTCGCCACGACCGTGGGCTCGGAAGGCCCGCTCGACGGCTTCCAGGCCGAGCTCGACGGTGTAGAGGCCGCGCAGCTCTTTCGCGCTGAGGATGAGGGTGGACATGGCGGCGCTATATACTGGAGCGGCCGGGAAGGCGCCGCAGGCGCGGTGTCCGTGACGGCTCGGGAATGGGCTCCCCGTCATGGACTTGTTCACTTCGCCCCTGTTGGAGCGGCTCGCGTCGGCCCGTCACGTGCTCCTCGCGGTGTGACGGGCAGTAGGTCGCTGTCAGGCGCTCTTCCTCGTAGCGTCCTGGACCGCTGATGCGCCCTGATCCGACACCGTCCTCCGTGCTCTCTCCAGCCCCCCTGTTCCTGTCGACTTCGACCACCGGCTCGGTCACGCCCGAGCTGTATGCCCAGGTGCGGGGGCTCTATGACCAGGGCCTCTATCTCCAGGCGTACCGGCTGACCGAAGCGGGCGTGCCCCTGGAGCAGTGGACCGGGCCCGGGGCGCGGGTGCTGGCGGGGCGGATGCTGCAGCAGCTCGGCGGCTCGCGCGCGGCCCGTCTCCAGTGGGCCCGGGCCTTCCGCGAGTCCCCGCGTGACGCGGAGGCCCGCTACTACTTCACGGAGTTGCTCCAGCGTCGCAAGGGGCCGCTGGCCGTGCTGGACTTCCTGGAGGGCGCGGTCGACCTGGAGGCCGCGTCGTTGGAGCAGCGCGCGGACCTGCTGCTCGCGCGGGCCGAGGCGCTCGTCGTGCTGCGCGACTTCGAGGACGCCGAGCGCTGGGTGAAGGAGGCGCTCACCCTGGTCCCCGAGCACCCCTGGGTGCACGTGATTCGCGCGTCGCTGCTGGAGGAGCAGGACCGGCGCGAAGAGGCGCTCGACGCGGTGAAGTATTCGCTCTCGCTGCAGCCCCTCTACCGCCCGGCGGTGAACATGGCGGGGAGCCTGCTCACGCACCTGGGGCAGGACGCGGAGGCGCTGGAGCTGCTGTCCACCGCGTCGGCGCGGCTGGAGTGCTCGGCGGTGTCGGGACAGCTCGCGCGGCTCCAGGAGGAGCTGGGCCTTTACGACGACGCGTGGGCGAGCTGGGAGCGGGCGCTGCTCCTGGCGCCGAGGCTGGAGTCGAAGAACTTCGGCCTGCTGCTGTCGATGTGCTCCGACACGGCGTACCTGCGCGGGGACGTGGCGCGGTCCATCGAGCTGGCCGAGCTGAGCTGCTCGCCCTTCCAGATGCAGGTGGCGGCGCGGATGGCGGCGAGCACCCAGGGGCGTCGGCGCCTGTTGCCCGTGCGCTTCGTGCGCCAGCACCACAAGACGTGCGCGCCCGCGACGCTGGCCTCGGTGGCGGCGCTGTGGGACGTGCCGGTGGAGCACCTGCAGGTGGCGGAGTCCATCTGCTACGACGGGACGCCCGCATACCAGGAGCGCCACTGGGCGGCGACCACGGGCTGGCACGTGCGCGAGTTCCGCGTCACGTGGGACAGCGCCCGCGCGCTGCTGGACGAGGGCATCGCCTTCACGCTCACCACGCAGGAGCCGGGCCGCAGCCACCTCCAGGCGGTGGTGGGCTACGACGAGCGCCGGGGCACGCTGCTGGTGAGGGACCCGTCCACGCGCCACCTCGTGGAGTTCGACACGGAGAAGGCGCTGGAGCACTTCGCCTCGTGTGGCCCGCGCGGCATGGCGCTGGTGCCCGTGGCGCGGGCCGCGCGGCTGGACGCGGTGGAGCTGCCCGAGGCCTCGCTGTACGACGCGCTCCACCAGGTGGACGCGGCGCTGGTGGCCAATGACCGGGCCACCGCGACGGGCGCGCTGGAGTCGATGGAGCGCGACGCCCCCGGCCACCGGCTGACGTGTCAGGCGAAGCGCGCGCTGGCGGCCTATGACGACAGCACGCCGGACGCGCTGGCGGCGCTGGGCGCGCTGCGCGAGGCGTACCCCGACAACGTCAACTACCTGATGGCGTGGCTGGGCTGTCTGAACGAGCTGGGCCGCCGTGAGGAGCTGCTCGCCGTGCTGCGTGAGCGCGCCCGGGACAAGACGTCGCATCCGATGTTGTGGCACGCGCTGGCCTCCGAGCTGCTGACGGACGCGCGCGAGGAGGCCCAGGCGGAGCGACTGCTGGCGCGCACCCTGCGGATGCACCCCACCTTCGCGCCCGCATATCGCTCGCTGGCGCAGTTGCGGGACTCCCAGCTGCGTCGTGACGAGGCGCTGCGGCTGTACCGCGCGGCGGCGTGCCTGGAGTCGCTGAGCGAAAGCCATGCCTGGAACTACTTCCAGGCGGCGCAGTCGCGCGGCGAGACAGTACGCGCGCTGGCCTTCGTGAAGGACCGCTTCGAGCGCTTCGGGGCTCGCAACGCGGCGCCCGCGCGCACGCTGTGCCGCGCGCTGGAGGCGCTGAGCCGGCCCGAGGACGCGCTCGAGGTGCTGGAGCAGGCGTGCGCGCTGCGGCCCGAGGATGGCGAGCTGTCCCTCTTCGCCGCGGAGATGCACTCGCGCCTGGGCAACGCGGAGGCGGCGGCGCGCCACCTGGGCTCGGCGGAGGGCCGGGTGCGCGACGTGGCCTGGCACCGCGCCGCGGCCCTGCTGGCGTCCGCGCGGGGAGAGCACGAGGTGTCACTGGGGCACTGGGAGCAGGTGCTCGCCCGGGAGCCGCTGCCGGCGGATGCGCATGGGGAGCGGGTGCGGCTGCTCACGGACCTGGGCCGCGCGCCGGAGGCCCGCGCGCACCTGGATGCGGCGTGCACGCGCTTCCCGCACCACGAGGGACTGCTGCACCTGCGCGTCGACTGGACGCGGGAGCACGAGCCGTCCGCGGCCTTCGACGCGCTGGAGGCGCTGCTGGCCGCGCACCCGGGGGACGCGCGGGCCCGGCGTGAGCGCGCGAGCTTGCTGTCGGAGCAGGGCCGGCGCGAGGAGGCGCTGGAGGAGCTGGCGCGCGCGGAGGTGCTGGAGCCTCGCCACCCGGCGCTGCACTTCGGACGAGGACAGGTGCTGGAGGCGTGTGGACGCAACGCCGAGGCGGAGGTCGCCTATCGCGAGTGTCTGCGGCTCCACCCCTCGCGGGCGGGGCTGCGCGCGCTGATGGGACTGGCGACGACGCCCGAGGCGCGCCGTGCCTCGCTGGGCTTCGCGCGCGACGCGCTGGAGGGCATGGCCCTGCTCGATGACACGGTGCTGACCTTCGAGCAGGTGTCGCGCGACGTGCTGTCGACGGAGGAGCTGGGGGCCTGCCTGGAGGCCCTGCTCCAGCGTCACCCCGACTGTTGGGAGGCGTGGGTGGCGCGGCTGCGTCACCTGCTCCGCGCGCGAGAGCTGGACGACGCGCTGCGGGTCGCGGAGCAGGCCACCACGCGGTTCTCCCTGCTGGCCCCGGTGTGGGTGGAGCGCGCGCTGGTGCACCGGGCGCGCGAGGACGTCGCTGGAGAGCGCGCGGCGCTGGAGGCGGCGTGTCGGCACTCTCCGGGCTGGACGCGTCCGGCGTGCGAGCTGTCGGAGCTGCTGGAGCGCCTGGACGAGCCGGCGCGGGCGCGCGAGGTGCTGGAGCGGGTGTGCCGCGCGAATCCGCGCGACGGCCTGGCGCGGGGCTACCTGGCGGATTTGCTGTGGCGCTCGGAGGAGCATGACCTGGCGCTGGAGCGACTCTTCGAGGCGCTGCGGTTGGACCCCTCCTACGGGTGGGGCTGGGGGCGGCTGCAGGAGTGGGCGGAGGAGCGGGAGCGCAAGGCGGACGCGGTGGCCTTCGCGCGGGAACTCTGCGCACAGCCCTTGCCGGACTCCCTGGCGCGGCTGTCGCTCGTGGAGCTGCTGGAGTCGGAAGGAGAGCCCACGCGCGAGGAGCGGCTGGCGCTGCTGGACGGGGCGCTGGAGTCCTCGCCTCGCATGGATGACGCGCATGACGCCCGGGCGCGGACGCTGGTGGAGGCGGGGCGCTTCGACGAGGCGCTGGCGGCCTGCGCCCCCGAGGCCTATGGCGGCGCGCTCCCCATGTCGCTGCGCGGCCGGGCCGCGTGGGTGCTCTTCGAGAAGGGCGCGCAGCGCGACGCGGTGAAGGCGATGGAGGCCGTGCTCGAGGAGGAGCCTCTCTACGGCTGGGGCTGGCAGACGCTGGGCGAGTGGGCGGAGTCGCTCCAGGACGACGCGCTCCTCCGGCGGGCCCGTGAGGCCCTGGTGCGGGTGAGCCCCGAGGCCCCCTCGCCGCACGTGGAGCTGGCCGAGGTGCTCGCGAAGGCGGGAGACATGGAGGGCGCCATCGCCGGGTGGCGGCGTGCGCTGGAGCTGGCGCCGGACTACGCCTACGCGGCGACGCACCTCTTCGACGCGCTGCTGCGCCTGGGTCGACTGGACGAGGCGGCGCAGCCGCTGGAGGCGGCGCGGGGTCATGCCCCGGAAGCGCTGTTGGAGGCGAGAGCGGTACAGCTGGCCTGCGCCCGGGGCGACGCGGACGCGGCCCGCCGCCACGTGGAGCGCACGTTGGCGGTGCTGGGGAACAGCACCTGGTCGCTGGAGCGCTGCGTGGAGGCCATGCGCTCACGGGGTTGGGGCCTGGTGATGGAGCGCGCGGTGGACGCGGCGATGGCGGCACAGGGAGGCAAGGCGTCGGAGACGTTGGCGCGCGCCTGGGCGCACCAGCACGCCGAGCGGACGTGGACGTGGCGCGCCTGGGGACCGCTGCGCGCGCTGGCTTCCGAGAGCGCCGTGGGCGTCGAGGCCCTGGGAGAGTACGTGGAGCGGATGGGCGAGCTGGGGCGCACCGTCCTGCTGGCGCTGTTCCTCTCCCTGTACTCGGGCCTGTTGCGCACGCATGCGCGGGCCTGGGGCGCCATGGGTTATGCGCTGATGAAGCAGCAGCGCCGGGCACGGGCGTGGACTTGGCTGCGTGACTGGCGGGCGCGTCCCACCGAGGAGCTGCGCGCGTGGATGCTGATGAACGTGCTCGTGTGCGGCTACGAGCGGGGGCATCGCGAGGAGGCCGAGGCGGCCCTGGTCCTGGGGCTGACGCTGTCGGAAGAGAGCGCCCTGGCCGGGGACATGAGGGTGTGGCGAGCCTTCCTCACCGCGCTGCGGGACGATGCGGACGCGCCAGGCACGGCGTTGCTGGAGGTGAAGCACGCGCCCGAGGACGGCCTGTTGAAGCTCGTCCTGGGCCTCGCCAGGACGGTGCAGGCGGCGCGGACGTCGGGGGCCCGTGCGGCGCGCGAGGCGCTGGGCACGGCGGAGCAGGGCATGCCGGGCTTCCGCTCGCATCCGGTGGCGCGCAGGGCGCATCGCGACGCGGTGGCCCGGGTGCGCGCGGTGGTGGGCTGGCGCGCGTGGCTGCGCTCCGCCTTCTGACGGTCGGTCAGCGCCGCGAGTCGAGCCAGGCCATCAGCACGTCGGCATGACACGGGCCGGGCTTGCACCAGCAGCCCAGCCGCTTGCCTCGCAGGGCGAGCACGTCCTCGCGCCAGGCGGAGTCATGCCGGGTGCGCAGCTCCAGGTACCAGCGGAAGGACTCGAAGGCGTCCACGTCCGGGCCCATGCGACGCAGGGCCTCCGCGTGGACCTGCTGCTGCTCCGCCTCGGGGAGCGCGCCGAGCCAGGGGACGAAGTACTTCTTCCACATGGCGCCCGGAGTGCCGACGCCTCCGGGCTTGAAGGGGTTGCCGAAGCGACCGGGCACGGGGTTGGTGGGGCTCGGCTTCGCCCACGCGCGGAAGGCCCGGCCCACGTACACGTCACAGCCTTCGTGCACATGGACCGCAGTGGTGCGCGTCCCGGTCATCGGCGTCACGCTACTTCTTGCGCTTCTTGCCGGCCGCGGGGACGGCGGCGGCTTCGGCGGCCGCGGCGGCCTGCTCGGCGGCGACCTTCAGCTCGTCGCGCTCCTTGGTCGTGCTGGCGAGTTCGCCTTCCAGCTCACCGACCTTCGTCTTGAGGGCCTCGTTCTCCGCGCGCAGCGTCTCCGTGTCCTTGCGGAGCACGTTCGTCTCGGCCTTCGCGCGGTTCAGCTCACGCGAGCCGCCACATCCGACGAGGGGAACCACCGCCAGCATCGCCACGGCCATCCATGCCTTCATGTGAGTCTGCTCCTCTGTGCCCCGGGTTCGAGGTCCCGGGGACCTGATTCATCCGGTGGGAGCAAGGGCCCGGGGGACCGCGCCCGTCCCACCGGCATCCAGCCGGCGAGCCTAGGCATGGAGCCGTCACGAGCGGAAGCCACCGTTGAGTCGGATGCGCTGAGCCTCTCGAAACGCACCCTCGGGCTTCGGAGTGCCAGCCTCTCGGACTTCGTGAACCCACACGGACTCGACGCCCCAGGTGAAGAGGGCGCGGTGGTGGGAGAGGACGGTGAAGCCCTCGGTCTCCACGGGGCGGGTGACGGTGAGGACGCGGGTGCCGGGGCGGCAGGCGCGCAGGCGAGCGATGAGCCGGGCCCGGGTGTCCGGGGCGAAGGCGGTCCAGTTGACCAGGACGTGGGTGGCGTCGCCTGGCGACAGGTCCAACAGTGCGGCGTCCCCCTGACGCAGCACCGCGCCTGTGCCGCCGAGAGGGCCCGAGGCGAGGGCGACGTGCTGCTCCAGCAACTCGATGCCCAGCGCCTCCGCGCCCAGCCACCGCGCGGCGAGCAGGGCCCTCCCGCGTCCCGCGCCCAGGTCCACCAGTCGGGAGTGCTTCGTCACTCCGGCCTTCCGGAAGAGGGACAGCGCGGTGTGCACGGGCGTCTCGCCGTACATCAGCTCGTGGAAGTCCTGGCCGCTGGCGCGCAGGACGCGGATCAACTCGAAGGAGCGACGCGGGCGGTAGGGTGAGACGAGCACCTCGCGCAGCCACAGCCGCAGGTACGCGGGCAGGAGGTGGGGACGCAACGCGAGCACGAGCAAGTCCCACAGCCGGTTCACCGCATCCAGGCCCAGGCTCCAGACGCGGATGACGAGGAGTCGGGGGAGGGACAGCTGGAGGTCGTCGGACGACGAAGCTCGCCGCGCGGGCGGGGTGGGGGCGTCCTCGGCCATGGCTCGGGCTCGCGAGGATAGCGCATGTGGTCCGTGCGGCTCGCTCAGGGGGCCGCGCGACTTTCTTCGGGGCCCTGGGTTGGTACCTCCAGACAGCGTGAGCCGGTTCGACCGGCCCGCGAGAGGAGGAGTGCCATGAAGAAGAACCTGTGGGCCGTGGGGACGCTGGTGTTGGGATTGTTGGTGGCGCTGCCCGCGAGCGCGGCGAAGGCGGACCGGCGGCAGGTGAGCCAGCAGGCGCGCATCGTCCAGGGCGTGAAGAGCGGAGAGCTGACGGGCCGCGAGGCGGTGCGGCTCCAGGCTCAGCACCGGGAGCTCCAGAAGGACATCCGCCAGGCGCGCGCGGATGACGGCCGGCTCGATGCCCAGGAGCGCGCGGGCATCCAGCGCGAGCAGAACCAGCTCAACCGCCGCATCCAGCGCCAGAAGCACGACGGTCAGTCGCGGTAGACAACTTGGGCTGGAGACCCATCATCGGTCTTCCATCGGTCGGCTCCAGGCGTCCTCGGGAATCGAACCCGGGGGCCGTTCCCGGGAGATGGAGGTCACGTGGGGATACTCCACCTCGGTGGGGATGCCCTTGCGCTCGGCCAGGCGCACCAGGGCGAGCCCCTCCACCGAGAAGCTCCACTCGGTGGCGAGCAACTCGTCGGCGACGGTGCGGCTTTCGGACAACTCTTCCAGGCGGTCCCGGCGCTCGGACAGGAAACGTTCCAGGCACTCGTTGAAGGGCACTTCCTGGGAGTGCAGCAGCGCGCGGCACAGCTCCAGGCGGACGTCCTCCGCTCCCTGCAGGGACTTCTCGTACCGCTCAAGCAGGGCCTCGCCCTGGGCAGGGCCGGTGTCCAGGAAGAAGTGCTGCATGAGGAACTCGACGAAGAGGAAGTCCTCCTCGTACTCCACGTCCTGAGCCCACGTCCGGCGGGACCGGCGGGCAATCTCCGCCGCGCCGTCGAAGTCGCACGCGCTCAGGGCATCGAAGAACGGGAGGGCCTGGCTCGTGCGCAGCTCGTTCTCCGGTGCTTTCTGGAGGTAGTGGAGGAAGGCGCGCCCGCTGCGATGCAGGTGGCGGTGGAGCCCCTCGGACAAGCCGGTGAGGAACAGCGTCGCGATGCCCGCGATGCGGAAGTTGCCGCAGAAGGCGAGCATGCTCCGGAACGACAACTGCCCGGCCAGCACCCGGGGCAACACGTCGCGGTTCTCCTTCAAGGCATTGCGGATGTGGATGGGCAGGTGTTCGGGCGCCATGGTTTCACCAGGGAAATGGGTCAGGAAGACTTGAGGCGGAGCAGGACACAGCCGACATCTCCCCGCGCTGAACTGGAGGTGATGAGCGCCCGGCCGGTGGACGCATGCCCCCGTGTCAAGTCATGGACCGCGAGGCAGATGCCGAGGGCTCCGCTCGCGGCCCCCGTATCTCCCACCGCGGTCGCGGGGGAGTGGTCCGTGATGGCCTCCAGGGAGTCCTGAAGCCGGACGAGAGCATGGCCCCACTCACGGGCCTTCCACTCCTCTCCGTTCAGGTCCAGGTAGACATCTCCCTGGAAGCGCCTCCCGGCTGGCGCGGGTGGCAACACCTGACGGATGCAAGCCGTCAGTCCCACGCCCACGTTCGGCATCTTCGCTCCTGGACGTGCTTCCTCTTGGCCCACCGCGACGCCCGCGAGCAGGACGACGCCCTCGGCTCCCCGGCGCTGCGCGGCCGTTGGCGTCTCCACCAGCAGACATACCCCCGCCTCGCCTGGCATCAACCCCACCGGCCGGTCCGCGGTCTTGAGCCGGTTGCTGGCCGCCAGCACCTCCAGCGCGCTTGGATCCAACAACGAGTCCACCGCAATCACGAGCACCCGCTCCAACCCGCCCGCCAGCAGCCGCTGCGCTTGCAGCAAGGCCGCCGCCGTTCCCGCATGCCCCAGCGCCACCACGCACAGGGACTGGGCGGGGACGGGCAGACGCCACACTTGGAGCAGTGGCTGGAGGAAATGCTCGAGGCCGAGTGACTCGGCCTGCTCCACGGGAAGCTGGAGGGCGGCGCTGGGGTGGGGCGTCACCGCGAGGACCGCCGTCTGCTGCCAGAAGCGGAGTTCACCAGCCCCTGGCAGCCGAGCGCCCTCAAGCAGGTCCCCCAACGCCCCCCGCGCCAGCCGCATCCAGCGCCCCATCCCCATGAAACCTTCGGTGAAGCCGTGGATGGGATGCCCGGTGAGCGGAACGGCTGCCTGGGACTCCTCGTCCACCACCCGGAAGCAGGGCATTGGCCGGGGACGGGTGATGTTGGCGCGGATGGCCGCCGCCGCCGAGGGCGCACTCCGCCCCACCGACGTCACCGCACCCAGCCCCGTGATGATGGCCTCCATGGGGGACTCTCACTCTCGGGATGGAGCGGTGCGCTCATCCCTCAATGGGTGATGAAGGCGGAGAAGGAACGGGACACAGCCTTGGCGGCGAGGTGGTGCTGGGTGGCGAGCCCGCGGGCTTGCTGGTGGGCCCAGCCTCGAGTGTCGAGGTGGAATGCGCCACGGGTGCGGACCGCCAGCTCCCAGGCCAGCACGGCCCTGCGGTGCATGGGCTCGCTCACCAGTGCCTTGAGCGCGGCTTCGGGCGTCCAGGTCTTGCCACGGACATAGCGGCGCCCTGGCTCGAAGCGGGAGTGGGCCTTGCTCCACCAGTCTTCCACGGCGCCTGCCCGCCATTCCCCCGGAGCCAGGGTGGGAGGAGGAAAGGACCCTGTCCGTGCGGGTACTTCCAGGAGCATTGCGCTGTCTTCATCCTCCTCGGCGGGCAGCGGCGCCCCCACGTCCGGTGGCATGCCCGTGATGGCGGCGAAGGCCTCGGCGGCGAGCGCGCCGCCGCCATTCCTCAGCACCTCCAGCAGGGCCTCCGCGGCCACGCGCTGTCCGCTGAACCCCAGCGCCCACACCGCGGCGTTATGCCGCTCCGGCGAGGAACTCGCCCGGATGAGCACTGCCAGGTCGGCCGACTCCCCTCCCGTAGCGAGCGCCATGAGGGACAGACCGCCTTCTGGAGCGCCTTCCGCGGCGAGGTGTCGGCACCGGAGCCATGCGTCTCTCAGGCCCAGCACGAGCCCTGTGTGGAGTGCCGCATCGAGCACGGCGTCGGACTCCCGCAGCCCGCGCCGCACGAGCGGAAGGGCCACCGCGGGGTCCGTGAATCGGACGGTACGGAGGGTTGCCGCCAGCACCCTGGGCGACTCGTCCAGGCGGGAGCCCTTCGGCAACACGGGGACGGCGTGCCCGCGCGCCGCGAGGCAGTCGAGCGCGGCCGGCCACGACCCTGGCTTCAATTGGGGCAGCCTCCGGGCCAGCTCCTGGGCGATTCCCGACCGCTGGCTGAGCCGCGCGATTCGCAGCAGGGCCTCGACCGTCTCCTCCGGTCCCTTCTCCAGCAGCGCCCATAGGGCCCGGTCCGTCTCGGGGTCCCCCAGGTCCAGCAACACCTGGCCCGCGGCGCACAGGCGCCCATGCTCCTCGGACTGAAGCGCGGGCACCAGCAGGCGTGGGATGGCGGCAGGCGCCGCGAGCGCGAGCCCCTCCAGGTGAGCCCGCAGCCGCCACTCCTCGCCTCCGGCCACCTCCGCGAGCACGAAGTCGGGGGAGTCCAGCGCCAGCTCCCACTGCGTCCACAGGAAGGCAGCTTCGTCGAGGTGCTCGCCCACGACATCCCACCGGAGGTCCGGGCGGCGCGGCGAATGGCTGGACGCGGGAGGCGCCCAGGGCGCTTGAAGGAGGCCCATGTGCGCCGCTAGCTGCTGAAGGGCAGCTTCTCCCAACTCATGTTGGTCGGCTTCCGGTCGTAGATGGCCTTGGCCAAGTCCGTTCTCAACACGTACTCGCTCGGGTCGTGCTGGATGCGGAACAGCGGCGGCGCCTCCGCGACCTTGTCGCGCTGAAGGACATACTTGTTCACCGCGATGACGTTGGTGGGGTCGTTCTTGTCCCAGCAGATTTCACTGGCCTGGAGGTCCAGGCAGTCCAGCGAGCTGAGCGGGTTGATGAGGAAGTAGTCCCGCCCGCGCACGCGCTTGTGATGGTCGTAGATGACCAGGGGCAGGTACTCGATTTCCAGACCCTGGCAGTGCGCTTGGATGAGCTCCTTCAGCTCTTTGTCGACCAGCAGCATGCTCCGGGTATTGCCCAGCAGTGACCCCAGCTTGATGCCCGGGTTCTCCTTGTTCATGAGGAGCTTGGCGTTCTTCGGCCAGTCAGGTGCCAGGGGAACGCCCTCATGGACGCGCCAGGAGTACCGGTCGATTCCGTCCACGAAGTCGTCGAACACGGCCATCTCTTCATCCCCATCGCCCAGCGTATCCAGGTGATAGAAGTTCATGAGTCTGTGATTCCTTTGGTAGAACCTCTCACAGGAAGGACCGCGCGCTAGCCGGGCTTCGCAATCTTCTTCAAGAGCGACTCGAGGTCATCGAGAGAGCTATCCAGTCCTCGTGCCTTCATCACGAGCCCGGCCTCGATGATTTTGCCACGGAGACTCCTCGAGAGATTCTCGATGCCCTGCTTGCCCATTCCCGAGGGTGGCGTCCTGGCGCTGGCCTGGACCTTCGCGAGGGCTTCCTGCCGCTGGGCCTGGGCCGCCTCCTTCTGCGTCTTTGTCGCTTCCCACTGAGCCTGGGTCTGGTTCCGGCTGGTTGCTTCACGCTCCCTGTGCATCGCGGCCCGACCCTCCCAGCCCTTCTTCTCGTGGTCCTTCATCAAATGCTGCTGCCGGTTTGCCTCCGTATCGCTCCGCGTCGCCTCTTTCGCGCTCGACTTCGCTGCTTTGTCGCTCTCCTTGGCCTCCTCCTCGTGCTTGTCGACGTCCTTCTTCATGTGGCGGAAGAGCTTGTCGAGCCGCTGGCGCACGTAGTTGCTGTACCGGTAGTGGTTGGGCTGCTGGACGGTTACCTTGTGCTTGGGGAGCGCCAACGCGAAGGACTCATCCCGCTCCATGGGAAGGATGAGCATGTTGACCTTGTCGTTGAGGTTGTATTCCTCCTCCATCAATCCCTTGCGCACCAGGGTGACGATCTCCAGCTTCATTGGAGACGTCTTCCCCACGCTGTTGATGGCATTCATCAGCTCGTTGGTGGGGACCACATGATGGGCCTCGAACGAATAAGGGACGCTGGCGCTGTCCGTGAAGTTGGCCCCGTCCAGGTCCCAGCTCGTGCCATGGGGCGGCTGCCGCCGAGCGTCCGCTGGCCACTGATAGAGGTTCTGCTCTTTGCGCCCGAGTTCCTTCTTCATCAGGGTGAGGCCCATCGCCCGGGCGTGCCAGCGGTGACTGCACGCGTCCCCGACGCTGTACTTGCCGACATGCCGGTTGAGGCAGGACTTGCCACCCTGGGAGAAGTGGTACTTGCCGATGTCCAGGTCGTCCAGGTGCCGCTGTTCCGACCGGGACTTCTTCTTGGGCTCTGCCATGGGATCCTCTCGAGGGAGGGGCTGGTTCCGTGGGTCGTGGTGATGCCTGGGTAGACGGGCCGCCACGACGTCAGTTGATCTGCACCTTCCCGCCCTTGATTTTCTGCACCTGCTCCGCCTCCGTCCGCACATTCACCCCCCGCAGCACCACCTGGCCATCGCGGCGCAGCGTCAGGCTCGCCTTCCCACAGCGGAGGACCACCTCTTCCCGTCCCTCGATGACCACCCGCTTGCCATCCACCCGCGCCTCCACGGGGACGCGAGACAGGGAATCATCCAGCAGGCTGTCGATGAGCGGGGTGGTGGTGGGAGCCTTGAGTAGCCCCATCAACAGTGGGAGCGCCGGGTCTCCATTTTCGAAGAGCAGCACGGCCCCCTGGTGCTGACGGATGGCCTCGGCCGCCGCCTCTGTCCCTATCGCCACGGTGCCGCGCGCGGACAGGGGACCGAGCTTGTTGCCCGGAAAGTCCACCTGAAGGTTTCCCCACGCATCCTCTCCCACGACCCAACCCACGCGTGGCTCGGAGATGCGCTCTGCCTCCTCGGACGAGAAGGAGGGGGAGTCTCCCAAGGGCCGAGAGACTGTCATTGTCGTGCTCCTTTGCTGACGGGGGGGCGCTACTCGAGCGGGTGCTTGCAGAACCTGCACTGGGGCTTCTCCGGGCCTTCCTCCCTGGCCACGACAGGCCCCTGCATGACGGGGAACGGCGGCGTGTTCCTGTCGTTGTGGAGCATCAGGTCGAAGGCACGCACCACGTTCTTTCCCTCGAACTGGACATCGAAGGAGAAGTTGACGAACTCGGCCTTGCCCTTCGTTTTGCTGGAAGCCACGCCGCCGCCAGCGGTGCCCGCCTCGTCGCCGGTGCTCAGCTTGAAGTGGGAGTCCTTGACGCACACGGGGTTGCCGGCCACGGACACCTTCTTGGTGCCCTTGGCGGTGTCTGAGGACTGGGCGACGTTGGGGTATGGAATGGGGACGGGCCCCGCGGGGCTGGGTGTCTTGCACACATCCGGGAAGGCCGTGGTGACGCCGCCGCTGTCCTTGGTCACCACGGACAGCTTGTTGACACCGGTATTGACGGGCATGGCGTCCACCCCCCAAAGGGCGCCAGATTATTTCGCCAGCTTCCCGCGGCGCCATCCGTCCCCGGGGCAATGAGGGAGCGCTCCTCCCGGCAAACGAAAAGGCCTCCACGTGGGAGGCCTCCAGGTGCCAACAGATTGGCGGCGCCGCGTCGGTGACAACACCTGAACGGCGGCTCAGGCCACAGGAGCCTTGGTGCGCAGAATCTTCATGAACTCGCGCATCCAGGCCGGGTGGTCCGGCCAGGCGCGAGCGGAGACCATGTTCCCGTCGACGACGGCGGCGGAGTTGATGAACTCCGCGCCCGCGACCCGCACGTCGAGCTCCAGTGCGGGGTACGCGGCGCTCTTGCGGCCCTTGAGGACACCAATCGCGGTGAGCAGCAGCGGACCGTGGCAGATGTGGGCCACCGGTTGGTTCTTCTCGAAGAAGTGCCGGACGATGCGCTGACAGTCGGCGTCGTTGCGGAGGTACTCGGGAGCACGTCCGCCGGGGATGACGAGCGCGACATAGTCGTCCGGCTTCACCTCGGAGAAGGCCAGGTCGGCCTGCCACGTGTAGCCGGGCTTCTCCGTGTACGTGTCGAAGCCGTCCACGAAGTCATGCACCACGAACTGGAGTTTCTTCTTCGAGGGGGCCGCGAGGTGGACCTCGTAACCCTCCTCCAGCAGCCGCTGGTACGGGTACATCACCTCCAGGGACTCCGCCGCGTCGCCTGCAAGCATCAGGACCTTGGCCATGAATGTCGCCTCCGATTGGGGTCGCAACGAACGACCGGCGCATCGTCACCTCTGGTCTGACCATCAGTCAATCAGGTAGTCTGTCCATCATGGTTTCAGGACGGACGTTCCAGGCGGTGGTTCGTAACCCCTTGTATCTCCAGGTGGCGGAGCGGATTCGGGAGGCCATCCTGAGCGGAGGGATGCCGCCAGGGGACACGCTGCCGCCGGAGCGGGAGCTGGCGGAGCAGTTCGGGGTGAGCCGGGCCTCGGTGCGCGAAGCCCTCCGGGCGCTCCAGGCGCAGGGGTTGGTGGTGGGGAAGGGAAAGGGGCTGGTGGCCAGGGCGGCGAGCGGTCTTCTGAGCGAGGCGCTGACGCATGTGGTGCGGCTGCGGCTGGCGTCGCTGGAAGACCTGGTTGATCTGCGGTGCGTGCTGGAAGCAGCGGCGCTGGAGCGGGCGGCGCGGCGCGCGGACCGGACGCACCTGGACGCGGCGAGGGCCGCGTTGGAGGAGATGCGCCGGCCGGGTGTCACGGCGGAGTCATTCCACGAGGCGGACGTGCGCTTCCACGTGGAGCTGGTGGCGTCGTCGGGCAACCGGGCCATGCATCTGGTGATGCTCGCGCTGCGAGACGCGATGGCGAGGCACCTGCTCGGCGCGCTGGGGACGGAGGAACCGGGTGTGCTCCATCGGCTCGCGGATGAGCACGCGACGATGCTGGACGCGGTGGAGCGGGGTGACGCGGCGGGCGCCGCCGCGCTGCTGCGCGAGCACATCGTGGGCTTCTACCGCGCGTCCGTCTCCGTGCCGTCGGAGGCCGCGCGATGAGTGGTCTGGAGTCGTGCGCGCGAGGAGCGCGTCCGTGCACCTGCCGTCACACCCTGGTGCGGTCGGGGGACGCTTCACGAGAGCGCCCGCTCCCGCACGACAGCGCCGCCACGCGCCAGGAGGAAGCCCCATGACGACCAGCGCAACCCTACTGCGAGAGCTGGCGGCGGTGCTCCCCGCCGAGGCGCTCGTCACCGACGCGGACGTGCTCGATGCACACCGTCGAGACCAGGCCGAGTGGGCCCCCGCCGGAGTCCCCCAGGTCCTCGTGCGCGCGACGTGCACGGACGACGTGCGCGCGGTGATGCGCATCGCCTCGGCGCGTCGAGTCCCCGTGGTGCCGCGCGGCGCGGGCTCCGGACTGTCGGGCGGAGCGAACGCGCTCGATGGGTGCATCGTCCTGTCGCTGATGCGGATGAACCGTGTGCTGGAGGTCGACGCGAAGGGGATGCTCGTCGTCGTGCAGCCCGGCGTGCTGAACGCGGAGGTGAAGGCCGCCGCGGCAGCGCACGGACTCTGGTACGCGCCGGACCCGGCGAGCTGGGAGTTCTCCAGCCTGGGCGGCAACCTCGCCACCAACGCGGGCGGCCTGTGCTGCGTGAAGTACGGCGTGACAGGGGACGCGGTGCTCGGGCTCGAAGTGGTGCTCGCGGATGGCTCGGTGGTGCGCACGGGCGGGCGCACGGTGAAGAACGTCGCGGGCTATGACCTGACGCGCCTGTTCGTCGGCTCGGAAGGCACGCTGGGCGTCATCACCGAGGCGACGCTGAAGCTGCGCCCCAAGCCTCCGAAGGCGACAACCCTGGTGGCCACCTTCCCCACGCTCGCGGGCGCGGGCGCGGCCGTCACGGACATCATGGCGCGCACGAGGCCGTCGATGCTGGAGCTGATGGACCAGTCCACGTGCCGGGCCGTGGAGGCCTACAAGCCACTGGGACTGGACGTGGACGCGGCGGCGTTCCTCCTGGCGCGCTCGGACGCGGGCGGCGAGCAGGGCGTGGCGGAAATCGAGGCCATGGCGGCCTGCTGCGAGGCCACCGGGGCGACCTTCGTCACGCACTCCTCGGACGAAGCCGAGGGCGAGCTGCTCCTCACCGCGCGCCGACTCGCATACCCGGCGCTGGAGCGGCAGGGCGCCACGCTGCTGGACGACGTGGGCGTGCCGTTGTCGCGAATCCCGGAGCTGCTCGCCGCCGTCGAACGCATCGCCGCGGACCGAGGCGTCCTCGTCGGCACCTTCGGCCACGCGGGGGACGGGAACATGCACCCCACCGTCGTCTTCGACCGTCAGGACGCGGCGGCGTTGGAGCGGGCGCGCGGGGCGTTCGACGACATCCTCGGCGCCGCGCTGGACTTGGGCGGCACCATCACCGGAGAGCACGGAGTGGGCGCGCTGAAGCAGCCCTTCCTGGGCCGGCAGCTCGGGGAGGAGGGGATGCGCCTGCACCGTCGCCTCAAGGGCGCGATGGATCCGCTGGGCATCCTCAATCCGGGCAAGGTGCTCTGAACCTCCCAGCCCGACACGACGCGTTGGACTCCGACGCGCCGCGCATTTCTCGTGGAATCGCGCACGGTTGTTCCACCGACCCGCGAGGTCGGTCGAATATCTTCAGAACGGATGTCGAGACCTCGCTCCTGGCTCCGACATCTCGATGAACGCGCCCCAATCACGGGGCACGGGTGCCACGAGAAAGCGGGAGCCTCCCATGAAGTACATGCTCATGATGAACACGCCGACGGGCGGTGCGTACCAGGTCGCCACCTGGCCGCAGAAGGACCTCCAGGCGCACATCGGCTTCATGAAGAGCTTCGCGAAGAAGCTCAGCGCCTCGGGTGAGCTGGTGGGCGCCGAGGGACTCGCCGGACCTGACCAGGCCAAGAGCGTGCGCGCCGGGGAGGACGGCAAGCCCATCACCGACGGCGTGTTCCCGGAGTCGAAGGAGTTCCTCGCGGGCTACTGGATTGTCGAGGTCGACAGCACCGAGCGCGCCTATGCCATCGCCGCCGAGGCGTCCGCCGCCCCTGGGCCCGGCGGAAAGCCCCTCAACCTGTCGATTGAAGTGCGGCAGGTGATGAGCGGTCCTCCTCCCGACATGGTGTGAGCGTGGCCTTGGAGTCACGTCACCTGGAGCACCTGTTG
Source organism: Corallococcus terminator (assembly GCF_049194865.1). GTDB lineage: Bacteria > Myxococcota > Myxococcia > Myxococcales > Myxococcaceae > Myxococcus > Myxococcus terminator_A. The sequence continues at coordinate 135,356 of NZ_JBLZWL010000071.1, forward strand.
CGCGAGCACGCGCCGCGGGTGCTCGGCGCGGTCATCCGGAAGTTTCGAGACTTCGGAGCCTCGGAGGACGCGGTCCAGGAAGCGCTGCTCGCGGCGGCCCTGCAGTGGCCGCGCGAGGGCGTGCCGGACGACCCGCGTGCCTGGTTGATTCAGGTCGCCTCGCGGCGAATCACCGACCACGTGCGCGCGGAGGCGGCCCGTCGCCATCGCGAGCTGCTGGTGGTCAGCCTGGTGCCACCGGAGCTCCAGCTCGTGCTGTCGTTGGACAGCGATGAGGTGACGGGACGCGACGACGCGCTCGTGCTGCTGTTCATGTGCTGTCACCCGGCGTTGTCGACGGCGTCGGCGATTGCGCTGACGCTGCGCGCGGTGGGCGGGTTGACGACGGCCGAAATCGCCAAGGCCTTCCTCGTCCCCGAGGCGACGATGGCGCAGCGAATCAGCCGCGCCAAGCAGAGCATCAAGAGCTCCGGGGTGCCGTTCCAGAAGCCCACGCCGGAGGAGAGCGCGCAGCGGCTGGGCGCGGTGCTGCATGTGCTCTACCTCATCTTCAACGAGGGCTACACGGCGACGTCGGGCCCTGAGTTGCACCGCACGGACCTGTCGGGCGAGGCGATTCGCCTGACGCGGCTGCTGCACACACTCCTGCCCGAGGACGGCGAGGTGGCGGGGCTGCTCGCGCTGATGCTGCTCACGGACGCGCGCCGCGAGGCGAGGACGGGGCCCGAGGGCGAGCTGATTCCGCTCGACGTGCAGGACCGGAGCCTGTGGGACGCGGGGATGATTGAGGAGGGCATCGCGCTCATCTCCGCGACGCTGTCGAAGGGCTCGCTGGGGATGTACCAGGTGCAGGCGGCCATCGCGGCCGTGCATGACGAGGCGGCGCGCGCGGAGGACACGGACTGGCCGCAGGTGCTGGCGCTCTACGGCGTGCTGATGCGCCTGTCCGACAACCCCATGGTGGCGCTCAACCACGCCATCGCGACGGCGATGGTGCGGGGGCCGGAGGTGGGGTTGGCGCTGTTGAAGGAGTTGGACGAGGAGAGGCGGTTGGAGGGGAGCCATCGGCTCGACGCGGTCCGCGCGCACCTGCTGGAGCGGGCGGGCAGGTACGAGGCAGCCGTGGTTCACTACCGGAAGGCGGCGGAGCGCACGACGAGCCTGCCGGAGCGCAATTATCTGCTGACGCAGGCGGCGCGGCTGAGCGACGCGAGGGCGTAGGCGGCGCGGACCCGGGTGTGTCGAGGGGAAGCCCCTATGCCCTGAGGTGCGAGCCGCGAAATGCGGAGCCTGGATTAGCGTTCCTGAGCGGTGGGGGAGTTGGGGCTCTCCCATCGACGAGGGGGAAGACCATGTCCACCACCCATGTCATCCGACGTGGCGAGTGCATGTTGTTGGTCGCGCGGCGCTACGGAATCCTGGACTACCGGCAGGTCTACGAGCATCCGGCCAATGCGGAGCTGCGTCGCAAGCGGCCCAATCCAAGCGTGCTCTATCCCGGGGACACCGTGGTGATTCCGGAGCCGCGTCCCAGTCGGATGCCGCTCTACACCGGGTTGCCGCGCGCCTTCACCGTCGATGCGACGAGTGCCCGATATCTGCGGGTCGAGCTGCGGGATGACCTGGGCGCGCCGTTGGCGAGCAAGCCCTATCTCTTGTTGTTCGGTCCTCGCGTGGTGGAGGGGGAGACGGACGGCAACGGCCTGTTGGTGCAGCGCGTGCCGCTCAGCGCGAGCCGCGCCGAGCTGGAGTGCGAGGACCAGTGGTGGGAGCTGGAGCTGGGCACGCTGCGCCCCATGAAGGACGTGCCGGATGACGGCGTCGCGGGGGCGGAGGCGCGGCTCATCAACCTGGGGTACGCGCTGGAGCCGACGGGGCGGATGACGCTGGAGCTGCGCAGCGCGCTCCGAGCCTTCCAGCACCGCGCGGGCCTGGCCGTCACGGGTCGGCTGGACGCGGAGACGTCGAGACAGCTCGAAGTGTTGCACGGGAGTTGAGTCATGACGGCGAAGGCGGCGAAGAGGCGAGGCATGCCGGAGCTGGGGGCGCCAAGGAGGGTGGCGGTGGCGACCGCGCCGGAGCGGGAGGCGCACCATGCGACGCTGCGCGAGGTGCAGTGCTCGGACTGCGCGGTGGGGCTGCTGCGTCAGTACGTGAGCGCGAGTCTGCGCAGACAGCGGAGGGTGGACCCGGAACACCGACGGTTCCACTTGAAGGGCGACGAGGAACTGGAGCTGTCACGGACGACGCCGCTGGCGCTCCAGCTCGTGGGCCTGCGTCGGGAGCGCGGCATCTCAGACGGGTACGAGGACCTGCTGTTCGCGCTCTATGACCCGGCGTTGCTCGTGGAGGCGGACCGGCCCGTGTTGGATGTGGAGGGACTGCGCGAGGAGAACGTGAGGGACGCGCAGGCGTACGTGGACGCGGTGCTGGCGGACGCGCCTCCGACGGACTGGCCATTTCCCGGAGGGGATGTCTCCTGTCCGAAGTGCAAGCACTGGCGCGTGGCGGTGTTCCCCATCACCACGGAGACGGTGTGCGAAGGGACGCACGCCCACGTGAGCGCGATAGCGCCCGGCATCTACAACGCGCACTTCCGCGTCGCGTCGCACCAGGAGGGCGCGGCGGCGTCGCCCGTGCTGCGACTCGCGGAGGACGCGATACCCGTGAGGCGGCGTCACCCCATCGCCGAGCTGCTCAAGCGCGCGCAGGCGGCGCATGACGAGGAGACGGACGAGGCGATTCTGGCGAGCTGGCTCGAGCCCGACGCGCGGGCGACTCCGTCGTGGAAGGAAGCGCTGGTGGACGAGCACCGGAAGCGGCGGGCCAGGGCCGTCCTCGAGGCGTTCCTGACGAGGCTCGAAGCCGAGGAGCGGTGCCTGCGCGTGGAGGACGTGAGTGGAACGGAGACGCAAGACTTCACGGCGCACGGGAACACGCTGTCCCACGTGGAGGTCATGGAGGACGACACGGCTCCGATGAAGGTGGGCCTGCGGTGCGTCTTCAAGGAACCACCGGTGTCTCCACCGAAGTCCCTGCGCCTGACGGCGGAGTCCGTGCTCGTCACGCTCGGCACGGCGAGCACCGCGACCTTCCTTCCACCCGGTGCCCGAGACACAGGCGCCGAGGCTCGTCAGGTGTTCCGCTCACCCGAGGACTTCGAGACCTTCCTTCGGATGGCGATGCTGTCGAAGCGAGCGCTCTGTCCCGCGCGCCAGATGAACCGCACCGTGGCGAGAGGCTGCCCGGTCCAAGCTCGAGGTTTGGAGCCCTGTGACTTCGGAGCGTGTGGCTTCAGGTTCGACTACGTGCAGGCCGAGACGTCGCGCGCGAACATGGAAGTGCTCATGGCCCGCCTGGGGGAGCCCGATGCTCCCCAGGTGCGCGACAGCGGGACACACGGACGCTAGTTGCGAACGGTGGCGTGCTCCTTGGCCCAGTTGAGGGCGAGGTCCGCGACGGCCTCCCAGCCGGGCTGTGCCACGGTGTAGTGCGAGCGGCCCTTGAGCTCCACGTACTCCGTCACCGCCTTCGACTTCGCGTAGCGCTTCACGTTCTCCCGCTGGATTTTCGCCGGGAGGATGATGTCCGAGTCACCCGAGAGGAACAGCAGCGGGGCGCGCTCATCGTTCTTCAGGTTCACGGTGACTTGCGAGTGCGGCGTCAGGTTGGCGAGGGCGCCCTGGAACAGCGCGCGACCCGAGCCCGGCACGTACTGCGTGCGGTACACCTCGTCCGACTCCTCCTGCGTCAGCGTGTTGGTGAAGGCGTAGTGGAACTGCTCGGGCGTCATCGGCGCGGGGCGGTTGACGTTGGCGGGGTTGAGCAGCGTGGACGCCGTCGACTTGATGGTGGTGAAGGGCAGCGTGTAGACGCCCTTCACGGGCGCCGAGTGGATGGCGACGCCGGCCGCGCCTACGCCCCTGTCGAGCAGCATCTGCACGAAGGCGCCACCGAAGGAGTGGCCCATGAGGATGGGCGGGGTGGGCAGCGCGCGGATGATGCGCTCGTAGTGGTCGACGATGGCCTTCACGCCCAGGTTCTCCAGCGGCCTCGGGTCCTTCTGGAGCGCCTCCACGCCGACCTCGAGGCCGGGCCAGGACGGGGCGATGACGCGGTAGCCGGCCTTCGTGAAGCGGTCAATCCACCCCTGCCAGCTGCGAGGCGTCATCCACATGCCGTGGACGAGGACGATGGTGTCGGGCTGGGTCTTCTGGACGGTGGCGCTCATGGTGTGCTCCCTCTTGGGTTCACCGCGTCTTGCGCGGTGTGCGTTGCTGACAAGAGGAACAGTAGAGACTTGGGCCTCCGCGAAAAATGGGGCGCGGGGCAGAGGACTGTTTCCACAACAGAAACAATCCTCCGCGCGGTGGGCCCGCTACTTCGAGGTCGCGCCCAGCTTCTCCAGCATCTTCACGGCGTTGTCGTTCTTGGGGTTGAGCTCGAGCGACTTCTTGTAGTGCCGGATGGCGTCGTCCTTCCGGCCGGCCTCGGCGTAGCCCTCGCCCAGGCTGTCGTGGGCGTTGCCGTCGGTGGGGTACAGCTCCACGTTGGCCTCGAACACCTTGAGCGCGTCGGGCACCTTGCCCGAGCGCATCAGGCCGTAGCCGAGCTCGTTGAGGACGCCAGGGGACACCTGGGTGTCCTCCTTCGTGGCGGTGCTCTTGCGCGTCTTGAACCAGGCGACGGCGGCGTCGGTGCCCTTGAGGCGCGCCAGCAGGTCCGTCGTCATGCCGACGCTGTCGGGGGTGGTGGTGTAGCCCTTCCAGCCGTACTCGGCCATGACGCTCGCGATGAGGCGGTCGAAGAGGCGCGAGCCGTCATCCGAGTTGGTCATGACGACCACGCCGCTGCCCGACTCGAAGGCCATGAGGAAGCAGCGATAGCCCTCGTTACCGCCGCCGTGACCGAACCAGTCCTGCTCGGGACGGCGCATGAAGCCGATGCCGAACGACTCCGACTGGCGCGTGAGCATCTGCTTCGCCATCGACTGGGACACCACGCGGCGGGACTGGCCCTTCGTCGCCTTGGACATCTCCAGCGCGACGCGCGCGAGGTCCGACGGCGTGGTCCACAGGCCGGCGGGGGCCATCTCCGGGTAGGTGTGCCAGCGGCCCTCGATGCTCTTGCCACCGGAGGAGGTGCCGCTGGCGGCGAGGGGCTCCAGGTCCTTGGGCAGCGGCTGCTCGAAGGTGCTGTGCTTCATGCCGAGCGGCCCGAGCACGGTCTCCTTCATGATTTGGGGGAAGGGCTTCTTGAGCTGGTCCACGAGCATCTGCTGGACGATGGTGGTGCCGCCGCCGCTGTAGCGCGTCAGCGTGCCGGGCACGGTGTTCACGCGCACGGCGGGCGAGTTCGCGGGCTTCTCTCCATCCAGAACCTGGAGGGTGGTGGGCACGGGCTCGTTGCTGGCGTAGCCGAGGAAGCCGCTCGCCGTCGTGCCCGCGCTGTGGGAGAGCAGCCGGCGCAGCGTCACCTTCTGCTCCGTGGTGAACTCGTTGTCCGGCACCTTCCAGGAGACGAGCGTGTCGTTGATGTTCGCGTCGAGCGACCACTTGCGCTTCTCCGCGTGGTGCATCGCCGCCATCGCCGTCACCGGCTTGCTGATGGACGCGGCCTGGAAGAGCGTGTCGAGCGTGACGGCGTCGGTGCCGCCCGCATGCTTCACGCCATACCCCTTGGCCCACACGAGCGCGCCCTTGTCGAACACGGCGATGCTCACGCCGGGCACGCCATACAGCTCCATCCACTGCGTGAGCGACAGCTGACGCGGCTCCTCGCCGGGAACGGTGATGGGGGAGAGGCCCTGCTCGACGCGAGCGATGCGGGCGGCCTCGGTGGGGCGAGCCAGCCACTGCGTCGTGGGCTTGCGGGTGTCGGCGGCGGTGAGGAGGCCCAGGGCCACGAGGCCCGAGAGGGCCACGGAGACAAGGCGTGAAGAAGGGGGTCGGTGCATGGAGGGGTTCCCGGGTGTGACTCGTGCGGAGTGCCGCGTCACAGGAGCCCTACGAGTTTCCCCCGGGTCGCTTGCACTCGCTACGTCTTGCGTCGTCACGACCTCGTGGAAACCCCCGAGCGCTCATGCCCTCGTGTGCCAGCCCGTGTCGGCCTGGGAACAGACGCGGCGGGTCCGGCGCGCGCGGCGAACCTGGGAACTCCCCGAATCGAGAATGAAATGACGGTCTCGATTTCCCAAAAGGGAGAGTGACGCATGGGGGGCACGACAGCGCTTCGAGGTGGCTCGTCGACGACTTCTTCATCGGGTACCTCGCAGGCGGATGGGGCCCGGCGCGCGGAGGAGGCGCGACGTCGCGCGGAGGCCGCGAGGAAGGCGGCGGAGGCCGCGCGTCGAGCAGCCGAGGAGGCGCGAAGAGCAGCGGAGGCCGCGCGTCGCGCGCAGCAGAAGGCGCAAGCGGACTCGGCGAAGGCGAAGTCGCGAGCCGAGGCACCGGGACAGACTCCGAGAGAGGCCAAGGCCTCCAGGAAGGAGGCGGTGGAGGCGCAGCGCGCGGAGAAGCTCGCCGCGCAGCGAGCGGCGGGGGCCGATGAAGCGCGGCGGGACGCGGAGGAGAAGTCCGCGCGCTCCGCGCAGCGTGCGCAAGGTGCGATGCAGGAGGCGAACACGCGGGCCGGCGTACAGGGCCTGACGCCTCCGTATGACGAGCAGCGCCTCAAGGGCGCCTCGTCCACTCCGGTGCGGGGTGCGTCGACGTCGAGCTTCGAGGACGCTTCGCGCAACGTGCTGCGCGACAAGCTGTTGGGCAACGTGGCTGCGCCGCCGGAGGCGTCATCGCTGCTCACGGAGGACGCGAAGGACGGCAAGGTCAACTGCCTGGACACGGCGGCGGACTGGGTGGACAAGGCGTCGCCGGAGCTGCTCGCGCGCTCGGAGATGGTCTTCCTGAAGGACCAGCGACCTGGGACGGAAGGACAGACGGGTCACGTGGTGGTGCGCCAGGGCGAGCAGGTGTTGGACCCGACGAACAACACGTCGTACGAGTCCCTGGACGCGTACAAGAAGGCGCAGCCGCAGTACACGGAAGCGGGCACGGTGTCGGCGACGGAGGCGAAGCGCATCTTCGACACGCCGCCCGGCTCACCCGAGCGCGCCGCGGCGCTGGACAAGGCGAAGCTGTCGCCCGAGCTCCAGTCGATGATGGTCGCGGACGCGAGCACGCCGGAGAAGGAGGCGTGGGGCCGCTACGACGCGCACGTGAAGAAGGGCCTGGACCTGAAGGACGTCCCGGGAGGACTGCGCCAGGAGTACCGCGACGACTACAACGCGACGACGCAGCGACTGAAGGACGAGGCGAACAAGGCCTCCGTCGACCGTCTGCGACAGGAACTGGGCGCCACGCCGGAGGGCCAGAAGGCGCTCGCGGACCTGGATGCGCGCGGGGTCGAAGTGAAGGTGGTGGACGACGCGTCCTATGCGGAGCTTCCGGGCGAGAAGACGGAGGGCTACGCGTTGCCGGGTAACGGGGACATCACGCTGCGCCGCTCGGCGGCCACGTCGGACGTCTTGCTGGGGAAGGCCCAGGAGTCGGAGCGGACGCAGGAGCTGAAGCTGCCGACGACGGAGGCGGAGGGGAAGCGGCTGTCCGAGGCGGTGGCGGAGCGCATCAAGGCGACACCGAATCAGCCCGTGGAGTTCGAGGACGGTGGCATCCACATGGTGGCGATGAAGGGGGCCCAGCCCTCCGTCGTCGAGCATGGAGGCAGCTTCGTCGACAACGTGTTGGGGGGCTGGTCGAGGCCGGAGGCGGAGAAGCCCTTCTCCCAGTTGGCGCAGGAAGAGGGGCGCAAGCCCGGGAGCGACACCATCATCAACACCAGCTTCTATGACCTGGCGTTCAACGGCGACAAACCGGTGGGGCAGGTGATTGAGAACGGGAAGGTGATGGGGGGTGAGTCGTCACCGGACCGGTTCTACGCGGCGTGGACGTCGAGTGGCCTGAAGTTCGGGCAGGGAGACCCGCCGGCGGATTCGAAGGTGGCGTTTGGTGGCGCGGTGCCGGTCATCATCAACAACACGCCGTATGGCGTGGGCAATCAGTACAAGCCGGGGACACCCTCCGACGCGCCGCTCACGGGAGACCCCGGGGCGTATGCGTCCCAGTTGACGCAGAGGAACAACGAGAGCTTCAAGGCGCAGGACGCGCGGGGTGACGAGGTCGGGAAGGTCATCGTCGGTTACGACCGGGACACGGGCACGACATATGTCGTCGCGCAGGACGACGGGGCGAAGCCGGGCAAGACGCTCTCGGAGATTCGCGACGCGCTGGTGAAGCTGGGGGTGGATGACGCGGTGTCGTTCGATGGCTCGGACTCGGCCACGCTGGTGCGAGATGACCAGGTGAAGGTGGACCCTGGGGCCATGAAGGACCGGACCATTCCCTACGGGCTCAAGCTGAGCCTGCCGTGAGGTGAGGGGTGGGGGGGCCCGGGTGGGTGCCGGGTCCCCGAAAAATAATCCCCGATGTAACCGTGTGGGCGCTTCTGGCGAAGAAGGGGTGTCTGTCCCTCATCGCTTTCGGAGGAAGTGCCCATGAATTCGCTGACCAAGGTGGATGGCCGTTCGACGATTCGCCAGCCGGGCCCGAAGACCAGTGACGCGCAGCGCGCGGACGAGGCCCGCAAGCAGGCGGAGGCGGCGATCAAGGCCGCGACGGCGGCGCGGGAAGCGGCGAAGACGGCGCGTCTGCAGGCCGGGGCCGCGAAGAGGGCGGAGGCGCAGGCCTCGCGGGCGCGGGAGGAGGCGGAGAAGAAGGCCAAGGCTCCGAAGCAGACGCCGGAGCAGAAGGAAGCGTCGAAGAAGGCGCTCGCGGAGGCGCAGGCGGCGGAGAAGGTCGCCGAGGCGAAGCTGGCCCAGGCGACGGAGAAGTACCAGGCCGCCTCGGCGAAGGAAATTGAGACCGCCCGTCGCGCGGAGCGGGCCAAGCAGAAGGCGAATGAGGCGGCTGGCGAGGCGGGGCAGAAGCCGCCGTATGGCAACAATCCGGAGGTCGGGCCCAACGGGAAGTCGCAGTCGTCCTACGAGAGTGGGCCACGCCAGTCAGCGGACATGGAGAGGATGATGGGCCGGACGCAGTCCGCGAGCACGATGCAGTCCGCGTACTCGGACATGCCGATGATGAAGCCCTCGGAGATGATGCAGGCCGTGAGCGTCTGAGCGCGGCTCCGCTCACTTCGGCGTGGTGTGGTCCAGGACTTCCTTCCAGGCATCGAGTGCACGGTGCACATCCATGCGCTCCGCGGCGGTCTCCGCTTTCAGCGCGAGGATGTGGATGCGGACCAGCGACTCCTCGATGGTCAGGGGGAACTCATGTCTGGCCGCGCGTTCGATGTACATGGCCTTGAATTGGGTGAAGCGGCGCGCCAGCTTGTCATCGCTGGGCGTCATGTCGGGGGTCGTGAGCATCACCAGCACACGCGGCCCCGGCGCACGAAGGGTCACCACGGGCGGTGGCGTGGGCGCGGAAATCGAGTCCTTTGGCGCGGCGGTTTCCGGCGCGGGCTTGGAGTCGTGGAGCGTGCTCAGCTTTCGGGCCAGCGTGGAGATGGACGCGCTCACCCGTGAGCTCTCGGCTTTCGTTCCCGCCTGGAGTGCGCGTGCGTGGACGCGCTTGAGCCCTAGCTCGAACTCGGCGGATGGGGCGCGACCCGAGGTCTGCTTCAGGTAGCGCTCCTCGAGGTTGTAGATGCGCTGGACCAGCTTGAGGTCCCACGCCGTCGTGCTGCGAGGGAGAAAGGCGGCGGGGTGTCTCGGCGTGGCGGGCCGCTCGTTGGTGGCGGGTGCTGTGGAGAACGGGGTGGGGGCGTGCCCAGCGGAGACCGTGGGTGTGGCTGGCGCCTTGAGCACCGTCGGGGCGTTCTCCTCGGAGCCAGCAGACGTGGCCGGGGCCTTGCGCGCCAGCGAGGTCGAGGGTTGTGCGCTCCCCTCGGCGACAGCGGGCGTGGGTGGAGTCGCGCTTCGCGAGTCGGGACGCGCGGCGTTGGCGGTGGGAGGTTGCGCGGAGGTGGGCGTGCCGTCGGTGCCTGGAGTGGTGTCCGCCGAGGCCTTGAGCGTGGGAGGCGGCGGAGCAGGAACGGGCGCTTTCTCCGGAGCCATCTGACGAGGCGCATCCGCCCTGTTGGCGGTGGCCGCGACAGGCGGGGTCTCCGAGATGGAGGTGCCTCCGGGCTTCCAAGGCGAGAGGAGGAGCGTTGCCACCGCGCCGGTGGTGAGGAGCGCGCCGCCGACCGCCATCCAGACGCGTCCGCGTCGTGCCTTGGCACGGGCGAATTTCCCCCGGGACCAGGTGGAACTCGTATCGCCTTCACGAGTGACGGGTTGGAGACCCCCGGTCGGTTCGTTGCCGAGCGGAGGGCGGACGGTGGGCGGAACGCGTCTCAAGGCCTCGCGCACGGCCTCGGCGGATTCCGGGCGCATGGCGGGGTCCTTGGCGAGCAGGTGCAGGACCAGTGTGTCGAGCTCGGGAGGGAGGCCGGGCACCCGCGAGGAGGGGAGCGGCGGGGGCTGCTCGACATGGGCGAAGAGGACCTGGACCTGTTCGCCCTTGAAGGGGCGCTCACCGGTCAGCATGTGGAAGGCCATGATGCCGACGGCGTAGAGGTCGGTCGCGAAGGAGACGGTGGTTCCGCGAATCTGCTCGGGGGCCATGTACTCGGGGGTTCCGAGGATGGTGCCGTCGACGGTGGTGGGGCCGTCGTGGCTCCGCACCAGCTTGGCGATGCCGAAGTCGACGAGCCTGACGACGCTCGAGCCGTCGAGGGCCTCCGCGAGGAACACGTTGCCGGGCTTCATGTCCCGGTGCACCACGCCCGCCTTGTGAGCGGCTCCGAGCGCCGAGAGAATCTGGTCGAGAATCCAGACAGTGGTGTTGGGGTCCAGACGCCCGAGTTGCTTGAGGGCCTCCGAGAGGGACTGGCCGCGCAGCAGCTCCATGATGATGTAGGGCCGCGAGTCGGGCAGGCGTCCGAACCCAAAGATGTCGATGATGCCCGGGTGGCGGATGGAATTGACGGCGCGCGCCTCGATGAGCAGCCGTTCCACCTGCTGCTGGGAGACGTGTTCGGCGCGGAGCACCTTGATGGCGACTTGTTTGCCAATCAAGGGATGGACGGCGCGATAGACGACGCCCATGCCTCCTTCACCGATGCGCTCCTCGATGATGAAGTCATTGACCTGCGTCGAAATCAGCGAGTCCTTGACCCGTGGACCTCGTTCCCTCCGCGTCGTCTGGCTCGTGTCCATCTGTCTGGATGGAGAGCCTAGTGCCGACGTGTAAGGCTCTACAATCTAAACGAGGCGAGAGGGGGCGCTGCCAGTGTTAGACTTTGACCACCCTGGATTGTGCGAGGCCTCTCCTGTTGCAAAAGAGGCCCCGCAGGTTGCCACAATCTGGCGGGGCTACCGCTCAAGATGCTCCTGCGAGTGAAGGGGACCGCCAGCCGAAGGCGGGAACCCTCCACCTCACCGAGTGGGCAGCTCGCGGAACGTGAGGCCCGTCAGTGAGAGGTTGTGGACCGCCTCCACGAAGCGCTCGGTGCCGATGACCATGGTCGCGAAGTTTCCCACGCGGAACAGGTCGATGTCGGTCGGAAGCGAGGCCCCATCGAGGATGGGAGCTTGTGGCCGAGAGAGGGCGAATCGGCCGCAGGTCTGACATGGAGGGGGGACGTCGGAGGGGATGCAGTCTGGATGCAGCCGGCCATGAGGCTCCAACTGGAGCTCCAGCAACTCGGGAGGGTTCTTCTTCCGCCAGCGCAGCTCCGTACGACAGCCCCTCAGTCCGAGTGGATGCAGGGCCTGGAGTCGTTCCAGCGCGTCACGGTGCATGAGCAGCACGTCGATGAGCCACGCGAAGTCAGCCAGGTTGCCGGAGGCGGTGCCTACCAGCGGGCCGAATCTCGTACCGGGCGGGAGCGGGGCGTGCGCGGGTGCGAGAGAGCGTACCTGTTCACGCAGGCGTGCGAACTCGATGAAGGGCTCGGGCCGGGCTCGTTCGTAGGCCTGCTGCTCGGGAAGCGCTGAGAGGTCGACGCAGGGGTACGTGTGCCCTGCTCCGCTCCAGGTGATGCCGCACGTGTGGCACTTCGCCCCAGGCAGCTTCCACTTGTGCGCGCCGTGGACTTCGCCTCCGTGCTGCTCGGCGACATCGTCGTCCTCACGTACCCAGAAGAACCGGCTCATCCGTGCTCACGCTCCTGGGCGGGAATAGTAGTTCTGGATGGGGCCGCCCAAGAGCTGGAAGCGGTAGATGAGCTCTCCTGCGTGCTTGAAGATCTGCTCGGGACTGGCGTTGGGTTCATCTCGTTTGAAGTCCCGCCACGCCTGGTTCCATTGCCCTCCGCGTGGGCCCACCTTGTGAATCCGGTGATGGAGGTCTCGGGGGATGGGCATGGTGTAGTGGTGGATTCTGACGCCTTGTCCCTCGAACCACTCTTTCAGTTCCTGCTGCTGGGGAAAGATGTGGTGTCGCTCCCATTGTCCCGGTGAGAGCTGGCGGGAAGGTGGAACGAGTCGCTCGGGAGCGCCGTTCCAGTTGGGGAACACCATGAGGGCTCCGCGAGGGAGTCGCTGTCCTCCACCCCAGTTTCGTCGAGGCCCCATGCCTGGAGCAGCCGCGGCTGCGGGTGGTCGCGAGGGGGGAAATCGCGCCAGCTCGATTTCGCTGGGGGTGTCCTCACAGCGGTAGAAGCCGCAGAAGTCACCCAGGCAGAGCAAGGTGATGCACTGGTCCTGACCGGGGTTGTGGCACTCCTCTGCGGCCTCGGCCCATTTCTGTTGCAGGGGGGCGCGGGAGACATTGGCGCAGCCTATCCAGGCAGACGTGAGGAGTAGGAGCAGCGCGATGGGGTGCGAGCTCATGAACATGAGGGCTTAAGCAAGGGTTGACTGTATAGGCCGGTACGGCGATGCGCCTGCGGAGCCAGCAGCTCTATGTCTGACGGAATGCTCCGGCGCCCGCTTTCGTGGAGGTCTCTCGTTCAATGTTCCCGAAGAGAGGTTCCGGTCGCTGGCCCCAGTCGAGAATGCTTCCAGTGGGAAAGGTCCTGCTTGAGCACGTCACAGTCCTCCACGGTGAGCGCGGCCCCGATGCGCTGCCGGATCGCGTGCAGTTCATTGAGTGCGGGAGAGCCATTTGCGACCGCTCCCACCTTCGCGCGCAGAACCTGCTCCGCCTGGAAGCTCTCGGCGGTGAGTCTGACCTGCAGCGGCCTCACGGCTTCGTTGACCTTTGGTGGGATGGGCGAGGCGGCGCTCGGAAGCGAGGGTGAGGCCTTCTTGGATGCGGGAACCTGAGTGCTTGGCTCCGGTCTGGTGAGGATGACCTGGGAGGTCTTCGGCTCCTTCACCACGGGCTTCATGTCCGGTTCTGTCCGAGTGTCCCCATTGGGCAGGGGTGTCGTCGCGAGCCCGCTTGGAGTGACCTTGCGGGGTGCTTTCTGCTTCTGTGCCACAGGCTGGGCGTCCGTCTCCGTTCGAGTGTCCTCATTGAGCAGGGACGTCGTCGCAAGCTTGCCTGAGGCGAGCTCGCCCTGCTCCTGGCCCGGGAGGTCGGTACGACTGGCGGAGGAAGTGGCTTCAGGCGCGAGGGGGCTGGACACGGTTGCGATGGACGGCGGTGTTTGGGGCACCACCACCCTGTCCTGCTCCGGTGCGGCCTGCCTCTCCGGCACCCAGGTACTTCCCCTGCCCAGGAGGAACGCCCCGCCCGCAACGCCCGTGACCAGAAGCGCGGCCACGGGCCATGCGCGAAACCATCGGCGCCTTACGGCAGGAGGGACGATGGCCGAGCGGGTCGTTCCAGAAACCGTTTCGAGATGGGTGGAGGAAGTCGCTGGTTCCTGGAGAGGAAGGAGTTGTGCGGCTTCGGCCTTGGGAATCCGCTGCAAAGCCTGTCGCACGGCCTCGGCGGACTCCGGGCGCATGGCGGGGTCCTTGGCGAGCAGATGCAGCACCAGCGTGTCGAACTCAGGAGGGAGGCCGGGCACTCGCGAGGAGGGAAGCGGTGGTGGCTGCTCGACATGCGCGAAGAGGACCTGGACCTGCTCGCCCTTGAAGGGACGCTCACCGGTCAGCATCTGGAAGGCCATGATGCCGACGGCGTAGAGGTCGGTCGCGGACGAGACGGTGGTTCCGCGAATCTGCTCGGGGGCCATGTACTCGGGGGTTCCGAGGATGGTGCCGTCGACGGTGGTGGGGCCGTCGTGGTCCCGCACCAGCTTGGCGATGCCAAAGTCGACGAGCCTGACGACGCTCGAGCCGTCGAGGGACTCCGCGAGGAACACGTTGCCGGGCTTCATGTCCCGATGCACCACGCCCGCCTTGTGTGCGGCCCCGAGCGCCGAGAGAATCTGGTCGAGAATCCAGACGGTGGTGTTGGGGTCCAAGCGTCCGCGCTGCTTGAGTGCCTCCGAGAGGGACTGGCCGCGCAGCAGCTCCATGATGATGTAAGGCCGCGAGTCGGGCAGGCGTCCGAACCCGAAGATGTCGATGATGCCCGGGTGGCGGATGGAATTGACGGCGCGTGCTTCGATAATCAGCCGTTCTACCTGCTGCTGGGAGACGTACTCGGCACGGAGCACCTTGATGGCGACTTGTTTGCCAATCAAGGGATGGACGGCGCGATAGACGACGCCCATGCCTCCTTCGCCGATGCGCTCCTCGACAAGGAAGTCATTGACCTGTTTCGAGATCAGCGAGTCATTGACCCGTGGACCTCGTTCCCCCCGCGTCGTCTCTCTCATATCGGCCTGGGCGGACCCTAGTGTCGACGTGTGAGGCGCTTCAATCAAAACGAGGCGAGAGGTGTTGGCACCAGAAATGTCAGACTTCGACCACCCGGGGATATGCGAGGACTCTCCTGGAGCAAAAGAGACCCCGCATATGTCGCCCCGGACTGGCGTGGTACCCGGGTGGCTACTCCGCCTTCCCACCCGTCCGCTGCCAGAACTCACGCACCAGAATGGTCGCGAAGCGCGAGTCATTCAGGATGTACCGGCGCCACAGGCGCTTGGGTTCATTCACCAGGCGGTACAGCCACTCGAAGCCCGCGTTGGCAATCCACTGCGGCGCGCGCTTGGCCGTGCCGGCGATGAAGTCGAACCCCGCCCCGATTCCAATCGCCACGGTGGGCCCCAGCTTCCCGGCCACCTGCGAAATCCACACCTCCTGCTTCGGGCTCCCCAACGCCACGAAGAGCAGGTGCGGGTCCTTCTCCCGAATCTTCGCCACAATCGGGTCGTTCTGCGCGTCACCCGCGTCCGTCTTCACCATCGGCGAGTCCCACCCCACCACCTCCACGCCGTACTGCTCGCCCACCTGCTTCGCCACCTTCTCCGCCACCCCAGGGCCCGCGCCGAGCAGGAACACCCGCCACTTGCGCTCCGCCCCCAGCTTCATCAGCGGGAGAATCAAGTCCGAGCCAGCGATGCGCTCGGGCAGCGTCACGTCCATCGCCTTCGATGCCCAGACAATCGGCATCCCATCCACCACCGAAATCGTGGCGCGCGAGTACGCCTCGCGGAACTGCGCGTTGTCCTCGGCCAGCACCACGTGGTCCACGTTGGCCGTGAACACGTAGCCGCCCTGGTGCAAATCAACCAGGCGCCCAATCTGCTGCACGGCGTCCTCGAACGTCAGCTGGTCGATGGCCAGCTGGCCAATGTGCAGGCGCGGGCGGCCCGTGGTGAACGGCGTCGGCTTCGGAGTCTCGGAGGTCGCGGCACTCATGGCTTCTTCACCGTCAAATCAAGCACTGTCATCGAGTAGGGCGGCAGCCGCTGCGTCAGCGTCCCCGCCGTCTTGCTTCCAGCCGGCTGCTCCAGGAATCCACCCGGCGCGCCCGAATACCCCAGCACGCGCGCACCCTCGAGCGTCCCACAACCCTTCAACTCCACGCGCGCCTGCGCGGCCTGGTCCGGGTCGAAATTCAACACCACCGCCACCACCTTCGTCCCCGACTCGTCCCGCGAGGCGAACACGCTGGTGCCCTCCTCCGCCTTCGCCGGCACCCAGTAGTCCTGGAAGTGCCCACCGCGCCCGTCGAAGTCCCTGAACGCTCGAAACGCCCAGAACACCGGGCTGCCCTTCGTCGGGTACTGCCAGAAGTAGGCGGAGTAGATGTTCTCCTGCGCGAAGCGGCCCAGCGCCTCGGCCTGCGCCAGTCCGCCGCTCATGTGGCCGAACGCGCCGAAGTTGTACTCGCCGATGGAGATGCTCCGGCCCGGGTAGTTCTGCGCAATCCACTCCTTGAGGCGCGGCAAGAGACGCACGGGCTCGGCAATCCAGGACTCGTCCTTGTACGTCGGGTCCCACAGGCCCCGAGTCGACCGGATGCGCCGCGCGTTCGTCTCCGGGTCCGTGTTGCCTTCCAGCCCCACGCCGACGTTCGTCTGCGGGTAGAAGTGCACGTCCACCACGTCGAGGATGCGCACGCCCGTCTTCTTCTCGTGCTCGCGCAGCTGCCGCAGGTACCACGGCAGCAGCGGCACATCCCCGTGCGCGCGGCGGTCCGAGTGCGGCGCCTTGCCCGGCGCGAAGTCCGCCGCCGACCAGAGGTAGTTCGTCCAGCCCCACTCGGCTGGGCCCGCGATGAGCGCGTCCGGGTCCGCCTTCCTCACCGCGGTGCCGTACGCAATCGTCCGGGACAACAGCCCGTCGTACGTGAGCGGCTCCGGGAAGACATCCCGGTGCGTCGAGTTCCAGAGCATCGGCTCGTTGTCCAGGATGTACATCCGGACGTTGCGCTCGCCCCCGCGCGATATGTCCCGCTCGCGGATGGCGCGGACCCACTCGGCGACGAACTCAGGCGACGCCTCGGTGCTCGTCTGGGAGGGCGCGCCCGGCTTCAACGGTGTGCCGTCGCGCGTGACGCCGTTGCCGGAGCCGTTGTCCTCGCCGCGCTGCGGGCCGAACTTCGACACCGGGAAGCCCACGGACTTCGTGTCCTTGGCCACCCAGCCGAGCAGCGGCACCGTGACGGCGGACATCATGCCGTGCTTCCGGTTGGAGTCGATGAAGTCCTGGTAGCTCAGGCCGATGTCCACGTTCTGGAAGAACCAGTCGTTGGCCGTGTTCCACGCGCCGCCGAGCTTCCAGTTGTAGCGGGACGTGGGGTTGCCACCCCAGCGGCGCGTCGTCGCGCCCATCTGGTACTGGTGCTGGTCCTTCTTCTCGCGCAGGCCATCCATGGCGATGCCGTAGATGAGCGGGCTGATGCGGTGGCCCGGCGCGGTGCAGTCGATGGTCAGCTTCGTCTCTCGCCCGGTGCCCTTGCCGGTGCGGCCGCCGCCCGCGGCGAGCGCGGCGGCGACCTCCGGCGGCAGCGGCACCAAGGACACCTTGTCGAAGAGCACCCAGTCGCGCCCCACGTCCTTGGAGGCGCGCAGCACCACGCGGTCGAACGCCTCGCCGCGCGGGTTGAGCAGCTCCATGGGGATGAGGATTTCAGACCACTCGCCGTCCTTGCGGACCTGGAGCTCGGACGTAATCGGGATGCGCGGGAAGGAGGTGTTGCCCTGCGCGTCCAGCCGCACCTCCAGGAACTCGCCGTAGGACTCGGGAGCGCTGAGGCGCAGGGACAGCGCGCCGAACGAGCCCTCCAGCTTCGGGCGGTACAGAATCCACCCGCCGTAGTTGAACAGGCGCATGCGCGCCGGAGCGCCCCGAGGCAGCTCGCGCGGCGCCCAGCCGATGTCCTTCCACCCGGTGCCCAGGCCCCCGTCGTAGAGCGCCTCCAGCGTGGCGGCCTTCTCCGTCGGAGCCGCACCGGCCGAGGGCTTCGCGTCGCCAGCCGTCTTCTGTGCCGAGGGCTTCGCGTCGCCAGCCGTCTTCTGTGCCGCGGGCTTCGCGTCGCCAGTCGTCTTCTGTGCCGCGGGCATCGTGTCGCCAGTCGTCTTCTGTGCCGCGGGCTCCGCGCCGGAGCCACCCGTACCGTCGGCTTGAGCCTGGAGTCCCCGCGCCACCGCCACCGTGCCACCGGCCACGAGGGCGCACGTCAACACGGCCGCGCCCGCCTTCTTCCGCGCACCCTTCACACCGTCCACCATGAGCTTCATCTCCCCCGGGCCCGCAGTGAAGCGGACCTCACAGCACCACGTCGTCGGTGTCCTTGCGCGGGAAGACGCGGGCGGGAATGCCCACGGCCACGCTGTCCGGCGGGACGTCCTGGAGCACCACGGCGTTCGCGCCAATCCGCGAGCGCGCGCCAATGCGCACCGGCCCGAGGATGCGAGCCCCGGCCCCAATCCACACATCGTCCTCGATGGTCGGGTAGCCGTTGTCCTTGGCGGTGCCCACGGTGTTGTTGCCGTAGAAGCGCACCCTGTCGCCGATGCGCGCGTCGCCGCCAATCACGATGCCCAGGCTGTGCACGAAGTACACGCCCTTGCCGAGCGTGACTTCCTTGCCAATCTCAATCCCCAGCACCGCCGTCTGCGCCACGCGCAGCACGTGGTTGACCAGGGGGATGTGGTAGTCGAGCGCGGCCTCGCGGGCGCGGTTGAGCGCCGTGATTCGGTACGAGTCGCTGGTGAGCACCACCTGCGCGATGGACTTCGCGCCGGTGTCTCCGTTGTTCGCGGCCTTCGCCAGCTCCAGCGCATCGGAGACCAGCGCGCCGAGCATCGAGCGCTTCGACTTCATGATGTTCATCGACTCCCTCCGCCCTGAAGATAGCGAGCGACCTCGCGGGCGATGCCAGTCCATCCACCGGCCTCGTTGCGAGCGCCGCGCAGGTACTCCATGCCGTACACCACCGACGTGCCAGCGAACGCGGCCTTCTCCAACCCCAGCTTGTCCGCCGCCTTCGCCGCGCGCATCACCGCGCCCGTCAACAGCCGCGTGGCCTCGGGAGCGACGACGGTCGCCGCGAGCAGAGGGCGGGCCAGCGGGTTCGTCTCGAACAGGAGCCGCCACGGATTCAAGCCGCGCACGTCCGGGTGCTTGCGCGCCACCTGCGTGTCGAACATGCCGTAGCGGTGCGCGCGCTTGAGCCAGCGCTCGAAGGACACGTGGTCGCTGCCGTGCAGCACGTACGCGGAGCTGGCGAAGACGAAGGAGCAGCCGGCCTTCTCCAGGCGCACGCCCAGCTCCACGTCCTCGGACTGGCCCAGGGACTTGTCGAAGCCGCCCACGCCCACGTAGTCCTCGCGGTGGAAGGACACGTTGCCGGTGTACAGGTGGTTGCCGTGCGCGCGCGCTCCGGGGACGGAGAGCTCCTCCGCCATGCGGTGGTTGAGGTACGCGTACCAGCGCTCGAACAGCGGCATGTCGCCGATGGACGGGTCGGGCCGGATCCGTCCGAGCACCACGTGGCGCGAGCCCTCCGGGTGGTGATCCAGGTGCCGTTCCAGGAAGTCGTTCGCCACCTGCATGTCGTCGTCCGTGACGAGGACGACCTCCCCGCGCGCGGCCAGCACGCCCCGGTGCCGGGCGGCGGCGGCGCCCGCGTTGGCTTGCACCTCCACGCGCAGGGCGTAGGGCAGCTTCGCGGCGAGGGCGACGAGCGGCTCCTTCACCGGCTCCTTGGAGCCGTCATCCACCACCACGACTTCGAACCGCTCGGGAGGGAGCGTCTGGGTGGCGAACTGCTCCAGCAGTCGGGAGATGAGGGGGAGCCGGTTGTAGGTGGCGACGACGACGCTGAGACGGGGTGACGGGGCGTCAGAAGACGTCATGGCTTCTTCTTCCTGGACGACGAGGCCCGGCCCTTCTTCTTCGGCCGAGGGAAGGTGACGCTGCCCACGAAGCGGTCCGCGCCGATGAAGTCCATCGTCTTGCGAGCCGAGCCGAAGTCCGTCTCCCCCAGGGTGACGCACAGGAGGACGCCGTCGGAGGCGAGCGCCAGGGGGAGGCTGGCGGGGCGGGTGAGGATGGAGTCGATGACGGCCACGACGCGCTCACCCCGGGCGACGCGCTCGCGCAGCTCCAGCACGCGGCGAGGCGCGTCCGCGGGGGAGATGCGGGTGGCGTCTTCCAGGTGGATCTTCTGCGTGGCCGCGTATGGGGCGCCGGCCTCCAGGATGGCGGTGGCGGCCTCCATCGCGGGGGCGCCCGGGTGGGCGGGGACCACGGTGAGATAGGCCCAGCCGGTGCGCTCCAGGGCGAACCACAGCCGTTGCAGCGCCGGGGAAGGCACGGTGCTGTCGGGAACCTCGGCGTCCGAGGGAGTGGAGGGTGCGCTGGAATCGGCCATGGAGCGCCGCCCGGTATAGCGCAACGCATGGCGTCGGCCCAACGACCTGCCCGGGCGGGCAGGGGAGCGGGTGTCTATCGACCTGCCCCCGGTGATTCCCGGGGCTCGCCGCCCAGGCCGTGGGGGTGTGGGAGCGGGCGTGTTATGGAAAGTTCGTGCAGAAGATTGGTTATCTCATCCCTGAGTTTCCCGGACAGACCCACATCTTTTTCTGGCGAGAGTTGCAGGCGCTGCCGGGCAAGGGTGTGACACCGGAGTTGGTATCCACCCGTCCCCCGCCCGCGCGCATCATTTCGCACAGTTGGGCGCGTGAGGCGATGGCTCGCACGGAGTACCTGTCGCCCCCGGGGCCCCTGGGCGTGGCCAGGGCGGCGGCGGAGGTGGCTCGCGCCATGCCTGGCGGGTGGGCCCGCTGCCTGGCGTCCATCGCCCGCTCCGAGGGCCTGGACGCGAAGGGCCGGGCGCAGCTCCTGGCCTTCGTCGTCATGGGTGGGCGGCTGGCGTCGCTGGCGCGGGAGCGTGGGTGGACGCACGTGCACGTGCACTCGTGCGCCAACGCCGCGCACGTGGCCATGTTCGCCAACCTCCTGTCGGGGCTGCCGTACAGCATCACCCTGCACGGGCCGCTGGACGACTACGGGCCGAACCAGAAGGAGAAGTGGCGGCACGCGAAGTTCGCCTTCGTCATCACGAAGAAGCTCTTGGGGGAAGTGAACGAGGAGCTGGCGGGACACCTGCCGCCGCGAATCGAGCTGGCGCCCATGGGCGTGGAGCTGAGCAAGTTCAACCGCTCGGTGCCGTACTCGGCGTGGACGGGCGAGGGCCCGCTGCGCATCTTCTCGTGTGGCCGCCTCAACCCCTGCAAGGGGCACGCGGACCTCATCGACGCGGTGGGGATGCTGCGCGCGAAGGGCCTCGACGCGCACCTCGCGATTGCCGGTGAGGACGAGGCCGGTGGCACCACGTACCGCAAGGTGCTGGAGGCGAAAATCGCGGAGACGAAGCTGGGCGACGCGGTGACGCTGCTGGGCGCGGTGGGCGAGGACAAGGTGCGGGGCGAAATCGAGAGCTCGCACATCTTCGCGCTGGCGAGCCTCCAGGAGCCGCTGGGCGTGGCCATCATGGAGGCCATGGCCATGCGCACGCCGGTGGTGGTGACGGGCGCGGGCGGCGTGAAGGAGCTGGTGGACGACGGCGTGGACGGGCTGCTCGTGCCGCCGCAGGAGCCTCGGATTCTCGCGGAGAAGCTGGCGCAGGTGGCCAGGGACCCGAAGGAAGCCGAGCGGCTGGGCGAGGCCGGCCGCCGCAAGGTGGAGACGCAGTTCAGCAGCGAGCGCAGCGCGGACATGCTCGCGCTGATGCTCCAGCGCGCGGTGGTGTAGTCAGCGTCGCTCGGAGGCTGCTGGAAGCGGGGTGCTCGGAGGGAGGGGCGGCATGCAGGCGCCCCCCCGGAGCCGCGCCGGGAAGCTCGCGAGTCATCGCCGCCTGGTGGGCTGGGCCCTGGCCACGCGCTCGTCGATAACTCGGACAGGAGGGCGTGCCGACGCGTCCCTGGCTCCATACCCTTGAGGCTGAACCGTTCGACTCCTCGTGCTCCGCCGTGAGCAGGGCAACCGGGCGACCGGGGCCTGCGTCGTCGGGGACTGGGCGGGCCGAGGCGGCGTGGGGGGCTGCTCATCGGGGGCTCGCTGATTAGCGATGAAGACCTCGGGAGAGAAGAGAAGGGAGGACCGGCCTTGGAAGGCACCGAGCAGCTCACCCCTCGCGCTCCCGTCCAGGTGGAGCCACACAGCACCAGCATCCTCCTCGTGGATGACCATGCCGCCAACCTGTTGGCGTTGGAGGCCATCCTCGAGCCGATGGGCCAGCGCCTGGTGAAGGCGGCGTCGGGGAGGGAGGCCCTGCGGTGGCTCTTGCGCGAGGACTTCGCGCTCATCCTCCTCGACGTGCAGATGCCGAACATGGATGGGTTCGAGACGGCGCGCATCATCCGGCTGCGGGAGCGCACCCGCTATACGCCCATCATCTTCCTCACCGCGCACGGGCGTGACGAGGCGAACCTGGTGCATGGCTATGCGGCGGGCGCGGCGGACTACGTCGTGAAGCCGTTCCATCCGGACGTGCTGCGCTGGAAGGCGGAGGCGTTCGTCGCGCTCCACCTGCGGCAGCGGGCCTTGCAACAGCAGGAGACCGCGCTGTGGGAGCGTGAGCGGAAGGTGCTGGAGCGACAGGGGGAGGAGCGGTTCCGCCGCCTGGTGGACTCGATGCCCCAGTTCGTCTGGGCGCTGCTGGCGGACGGCACCATCAGCTACGCCAACCGGGGCTGGCTGGACTACGCGGGGCTGTCTCCGGCGCAGGGCCGCCAGCGCGAGGAGAACCTGCGCTGCTTCCATCCGGAGGACGTGGAGCGCGTGCAGCTCACCTGGGACTCCCTGCGGCGTTCGGGGCGGCCGAAGGAGCAGGAGTACCGGCTGCGCCGCGCGACGGACGGAGAGTTCCGGTGGTTCCTCTGTCGCACGCTGCCGGAGCGGGATGACGTGGGGCGGCTCGTCGGGTGGATATCGACGGCGACGGACATCGACGACGCGCGGCGCGCGGTGGAGTCCCTGCGGGCGACGAGCGAGGCGAAGGACATGTTCCTCACCATGGCGGCGCATGAGCTGCGCACGCCGCTCCAGGCCGCGCGGAGCTTCGCGGACCTGGCCAAGGTGAAGGCGGCGGCGGAGCTGACGCCACACGTGGACCGGGCGCTGGAGGGCATCCATCGCAGCGTGAGCCGCATGGCGCGACTGGTGGAGAACCTGCTGGACGTGGGGCGCCTGCAGCGCGGGGAGCTGCGCCTGGACGCGAATGACGTGGACGTGGGTGGGCTCATGCGCGACGTGGCGAAGCACTTCGAGCCCCTGCCAGAAGGGTGGAGCATCGAGGCGTCGGCACCGGAGGGCCTGTCGCTGCGGGCGGATGGGGAGCGGTTGGACCAGGTGTTCAGCAACCTGGTGTCGAATGCGCTGCGCTACTCGCCGGACGGAGGGGCCATCCAGCTGGTCGCGAGCGCGGAGCCCGGGTGGGTGCACGTCGAGGTGACGGACCATGGGCTGGGGATTCCCTTGGATCGGCTGGAGAGCATCTTCGAGCGCTTCGGTCGCGCGCATGGCGTGGCCTACGGCGGGTTGGGCCTGGGGCTGGCCATCGCTCGAGGCATCGTCGAGCGCCACGGAGGGCGCATCTGGGCGGAGTCCGCGGGGTGCGCGGGCGAGGGCAGCACCTTCCACGTCCTGCTGCCGAGGTCCTTGAGTTGATGACCCCGCGGTGACGCGGCCGTGTCAGTCGTGTCCTGCCCGAAATGTCGGAGCGCATTGGTATGGGTGATGACCACTCAGGTGGTTCGGTGCCCCGTTCCGGAGGGCTGCGATGGGTCGTGGTTGGGTATTGGTGGTGTGTCTGTTGTTGCTCGGGGTGACGGGCTGTTCGACGACCCGGGTGGTCCGTCTGGATACGGGCACGGGTTCGCCCGTCCTCCACACTCCGGTCGAGGACGCGAGTCCGGTGGAGCTGGAGGAGGACGAATTCGAGGAGGCGGTGGCGAAGCTCGCGCGAGACGTGAGGCCCTTCGCGCATCCCTTGAGAGAGGCGCGACAGCGCTTCGGCGTTCCCGAGCGGGGCGGCGTGTATCTGTATGAGGGCCGCAGGCTCATCCCGGTGGGGGACGAGGAGGCTTCATCGCCCCAGTTGTTGGAGTCGTACGCGGACGAGGTGCTGACGCGGGACTACGGACGCTGGTGTGAGCGGGAGCACCAGGGGGGCGACTGTCTGCGTTTGTTGGAGGAGGGGCCGCTGTTGGGGAGTGATGGCAGGTACGCGCTCGCGCTGGCCATCGCGATGGAGGGGGTCTGGGAGGAGACGGGCGAGGCGCTGGAGGGCGTGGCGGATCCCCTGGCGGTTCGCGCGACGCTGACGGCGTCGGTGGCGATGTACCTGCTCTTGTGGTCGCTGCCGGAGCCGCTGTCGAAGGGGCTGGCGGCGTTGCTGACGGCGACGGCGATTGCGTACCTGGGCGTGGACACCGTGTGGCGGGTGCTGGATGCGTGGGTGGTGATGGTGCGGCGGGTGGATGCGGCGCGCACGTTCGAGGAGCTGAGCGCGGCGGGTGAGGCGTACGGAGAGGTGCTGGGAGAGAACGCGGCGCGAGTCTTCGTGATGCTGGCGACCGCGGCGGTGGGGAGCACGGCGGGGCTGGCGGCGAAGGGCGCGGGCTTGCCGGGCTCGGCGCGGGCCTCGCTGGCGGTCGAGGGGCAGGCGGGCTTCGCCTTCACGGCGCTGAGGAGCGTGGAGTCGGTGGCGCTGACGGCGGAGGGCTTCACCGTGGTGCTGGCGCCGACCGCTCGACGGTGAGGGCAGGGCGCTTCGACCGGCGGCTCGGTGAGGCGACTTCCATCTGCCCGGATGGATGATGCGGGCTCATGGGCCTGTAGCCCACGATTTGGGGCCTTTTCCATGTGTTCGCGAGGATGAGGTGCCAGGGCTCGCCTGCCCTCGCGGCTCCGTTTTTTCGCTCCCCGACCAGGGGCAGGGGGCAGCCCCGTCCGAGGAGCGCGACGGGAGGGCATGGTAGGTTGCGTCCCCCCTCAGTCCCGTCAGGAACCATGGCCGCCCCCGCTTCGTCCGTCACCGCAGTCCTCGTCGCGTTGAGCGGAAACCTGCTCGTCACCATCGTGAAGTTCGCCGCGTTCCTGCTGTCCGGCTCGGGGGCGATGTTGTCGGAGGCCATCCACTCGGCGGCGGACACGGGCAACCAGGTGCTGCTGTTCCTGGGCCTCAAGCGCGCCGCGAAAGACCGCGACCAGGACTTCCACTACGGCTACGGCGGAGAGCGCTTCATCTTCGGCATCCTCTCCGCGTCCGGCATCTTCTTCGTCGGCTGCGGCGTCACCGTCTACCACGGCCTCCAGTCCCTCCTGCACCCGCACCCGGCGGAGCTTGGCCCCGTTGTCTTCGGGGTGCTCGGCCTGTCCTTCCTCATCGAGGGCGGGGTGCTCCTCTTCGCCGTGCGCGGCATGCTGAAGGCCGCGGCCGGAATGCCCTTCGGACGCTACGTGCGAGAGCGGGCCGACCCGGCCGCCGTGGCCATCCTCCTGGAGGACGGCGCCGCGGTGCTCGGTCTGGTGCTGGCCACGGGTGGAATCGTGCTCGCGTACGTCACGGGCAACCCCATCTGGGACGCGCTGGCCTCGCTCACCGTGGGCATCCTGCTGGGCCTCATCGCCGTGTACCTCATGGTGGCGAACCGCTCCCTGCTGCTGGGGCGCGCGGTGCCGGAAGAGGTCGAGCGCCGCTTCGTGGAGATCGTCCGTGCGCGCGGCAGCGTCGCGGACATCCATGACGTGAAGACGCGCCAGCTCACCCCGGAGACCTTCACCTTCAAGGCGGAGGTGCGCTTCAGCGAGTCCTTCGTCGCCACGCGGCTGGCCGAGGCCATTCCCTCCAACATGCCCATCGCCGGAGAGCAGCGCTCCCTGGCGCTCCAGAGCGTCGCCGCCCACCTGATTCGCTCGCTCAGCGAGGAGGTCGACGCCATCGAGGCCGACATCCGTCAGGCCATCCCCGAGGCGAAGCACATCGACCTGGAGCTGGAGCACCTCGTCGCGGCCCCCAGCACGTCGGCCCAGGCGGCCTCCGGGGTCAGCGGAGTGGTGGCCGTCCGAGGAGCCTGAGGCACCGCCGTCACGTGGACACCGCCCGTGCGCGGAGGCTCACACTCGGGCTCGCGGCTGTCCGCCATCGAGCGTTTGAGGTGTCCCCACCTCGGGCGGCGTGCTTGAACGCGTCCCTGGTGCGAGGCCGGCTCTCCGGTCCGCGCGGGAAGGGAGGCGAGCCGTGGCCCCCGAGTCGGACCCCATCCACCAGGACGAGCTGCGCGACGCGTGGCCCGTGCTCGCGCCGCGTGACAGGGTGGAGGGCTTCCGGCTCCTGCCCCCGTCGAGCGCCGACGACTTCTTCCTCGCGCTCTCCTCGAATGACCAGGCCGGGCTCCTCCAGGCCCTCGCTCCGAGCGAGCGGCGCCACTGGATGCGCATGCTGCCTCCGGACGACGCCGCGGACGTCCTCCAGCGCCTCCCCGCCGAAGAGCACGCGGCCTGCCTCGCCCTGCTGGACGACACCGCCCGCCGCGAGGTGCTGGTGCTCCTGGCCTACGCCGAGGACGCCGCCGGTGGCTTGATGAACCCGCGCTTCGTGCGCGTGCGGCCGGAGCTGGGCATCGACGAGGCGCTCGGCTACCTGCGCCGGCAGGCCCGCGAGCAGGTGGAGACCATCTACTCCGCCTACGTCCTGGACTCCGAGCAGCACCTGCTGGGCGTGGTCTCCCTGCGCCAGCTCTTCCAGGCCGCGCCCGGGAAGACGGTGCGCGACATCATGCGCACCGAGCCCGTCACCGTGAAGGAGGACGCCCACCAGGAAGGCGTGAGCCGCCTGTTCGCGGAGCACGGCCTGTCGGCCATCCCCGTGGTGGACGCGCAGGGCCGGATGAAGGGCATCGTCACCGTGGACGACATCGTCAGCGTCGTCCAGGAGGAGGCCACCAAGGACATCCAGAAGGTCGGCGGCATGGAGGCGCTGGACGCGCCCTACTTCGAGGTGGGCTTCTTCGCCATGGTGCGCAAGCGCGCTGGCTGGCTGCTGGTGCTCTTCGTGTCGGAGATGCTCACCGCCACCGCCATGTCGAAGTACCAGGACGAAATCGCGCGCGCCGTGGTGCTCAGCCTCTTCGTGCCGCTCATCATCTCCTCGGGCGGCAACTCGGGCAGTCAGGCCACCACGCTCATCATCCGCTCACTCGCGCTGACGGAGGTGCGGCTGCGAGACTGGTGGCGCGTGCTGCGCCGGGAGCTGCTGTCGGGCGCGGTGCTGGGCGCGGTGCTCGGCACGGTGGGCTTCGCTCGCATCCTGCTGTGGCAGCACCTGTTCCACAGCTACGGCGAGCACGCGTCGCGGGTGGCGCTGACGGTGGGCCTGTCCGTGCTGGGCGTGGTGACGTGGGGGACCTTGTCCGGGGCCATGCTGCCGTTCGTCTTGCGTCGGCTCGGCTTCGACCCGGCGAGCGCCTCCGCGCCCTTCGTCGCCACGCTGGTGGACGTCAGCGGCCTGGTCATCTACTTCACCACCGCGGAGCTGCTCCTGCGCGGCACGCTGCTGTAGCTGTCGTCTCAGCTGCGCTTCGCCAGCGCGGGCGCCGCCGCGTCGTCCGGGTTCTCGTAGACGATGACGCCTGGAGGCGGCTCGGGGAGGGCGGGCGTGGTGGGCACCAGCGCGCTGCTCGGCATGGGCCACGCGCCGGTGGCCACGGCGAGCTTCCCGGACGTCACCACGCATATCGAGGTGAGGAACGTGCAGATGTACGAGATGATGCCCATGTCCCCGAACACCTGGTTGATGTAGCAGACGAGGGCGCCGACGATGACCATGGCGGCGGTGCGGTGCTCGGCGACGTTCGAGCGATGGTAGGACCGCACCGCGAGGTAGATGGTGACCACCAGGTACATCCACACGCCCGTGTAGCCGACCATTCCCCCGAAGGCGAACAACCCCAGGAGGGAGTTGTGCGGGTGGTAGCGGTACTGCGGAAACACGAAGGCGATGTTGGGCAGCGGAATCGGCTCCAGGAACTCATGGCCGTAGCCGGTGCCGAGCAGCGGGAACTGGGTCCACGTCGCGATGACGTCCAGGTTCTCGATATCGCGATAGTCCAGGTTGCCTTCGCCGCCCTCGCCGTCGATGAGCGAGCGGACCTTGTGCACGGGCGCGAAGGCGCCGCCGCGCGCGTTCCACCCCACCGCGAAGTAGACGAGCAGCAGCGGGGCCAGCAGCACCATGCCGCGGGTGAAGACGCGCTTGATGGGGGGCCACGGGGTGATGAGGTAGCCGGCCATGAGGCAGCCCACGAAGCTGACGTAGGCGAGCCGCCGGTCGTTGTAGACCATGCCCATGAAGATGCAGAACATGAGGAGCAGCCCGCGCAGCGCGTGAGCGCCCTTGGGCTTCTCCAGGAAGCGCATCGTCGCCACCAGCAGGGCGAAGTTGAACGTCATCGAGTCCGAGTGACACGTGGTGTACTCGACGAAGACGCCCATGGAGGGCACGACGATGGCGCCGAAGTAGACGCTGATGGCGGCCTTGGTCAGCCCCGCGGCGATGACGGCGCGCGCGAAGATTGGCCAGTCCTCCGGCCCGCGCATCGCATAGTGATACATGGCGACGATGAACGGCATCATCGCGGCCTGGTGCCACTGCCACAGCGAGTTCTTGAAGTCCCCGCCGCGCATCACCCCGCGCACCTCCATGAAGAGGATGGCGATGAGGGACAGCGTCACCACGGCGATGAGCGGCCGGGGCATGGGCAGCGCGGGCGGGTCGATTTTCGACTTCGTCACCCGCCGGTACATGGCCAGCAGCAGCAGGCCGACGATGAGCACGTCGACCAGGGGGAAGCGCAGGGCGCCAATCTTGGTGATGTAGCTGAGCTGGGCGAAGAGCAGCTCACCCAGGGGGTGGAGCGGTGAGGGCCAGAAGCCGGACTGGGGGCGCTCGGGGACGTAGTCCACGGCGAGGACCAGGTAGGTGACAATCAGGACCGGGTAGCGGACCGGGACCTTGAGAATCAGCCAGACGACGCCCACCAGCAGGGCTGGGGCCAAAGCGACCACAGGGTGAAGGAGGGCCCCTCCCACGGTGGCGAGGACCAGGGAGCCGAGCAGCGCCACGAAGCGCGGGTAGGAGGGGCGGTCCGGGGCGTACATCACGACGCGGTGGAGGCTACATCTGGCGGGCCGGTTGGGATAGATGAAGCCTCACGTATGCCTGCTCCCAGACCACGCGTCCTTCTGATTGCCGAGCTGTGCAACCCCGACTGGGTGAGTGTCCCGCTGGAAGGCTGGTCGCTCTACCGCGCGCTGACGGAGGTGGCGGACGTCCACCTCGTCACGCACGTGCGCAACCGGGAGAACATCCTGAAGCAGGGGGTGCAGGAGGGCTCTGGGTTCACCGCGCTGGACTCCACGCCGGTGGAGAAGCCGCTGGACAAGGTGGGACAGCTCTTGCGGGGCACGGCGGGGGTGGGCTGGACGACGGCGACGGCGTTGAGCGTGCTGCCGTACTACTACTTCGAGGAGGTGCTGTGGCAGCGCTTCGGCGCGCGCATCAAGGCGAAGGAGTTCGACCTGGTGCACCGCTACACGCCCATCAGCCCCACGACGCCGAGCACCCTGGCGCGGCGCTGCAAGGCGGCGGGGGTGCCCTTCGTGATGGGGCCGCTCAACGGCGGGTTGCCGTGGCCCAAGGGGTTTGGTGGGGCGCGCCGGCGGGAGAAGGAGTGGCTGAGCTACGTGCGGGACGCGTACAAGCTGATGCCCTTCTACAAGTCCACGCGGGAGAACGCGGCGGCCATCATCACCGGCTCGCGGGCGACGCGGGGGCAGGTGGCGGACACGTGGCAGGACAAGACGGTGTACGTGCCGGAGAACGCCATCGACACGAAGCGCTTCGGCACGTCGAAGTCGGAGGGGCCGGTGGAGCTGCCGTTGAGGGTGGCCTTCGTGGGGCGCTTCGTGCCGTACAAGGGCATGGCCATGCTGATGGAGGCGGCGGCGCCGCTCATCCGTGAGGGCAAGGTGGTGCTGGAGTACATCGGCGACGGGCAGGAGATGCCGAACCTCAAGGCGCAGGCGGCGCGGGAGGGCATCGAGGCCGGGGTGACGTTCGCCGGGTGGGTGAAGCACCAGGAGCTGCAGGGGCGGCTGTCGAAGAACCACGTGTTTGGCTTCCCGAGCGTGCGCGAGTTCGGCGGCGCGGTGGTGTGCGAGGCGATGGCGCTGGGGTTGGTGCCCATCGTCATGGACTACGGCGGCCCGGGGGAGATTGTGAGTCCGGCCACGGGGTTCGCGGTGCCCATCGGCACGCCGGAGGAAATCGTGGTGCGGGTGCGCGAGGTGCTGACGAAGCTGGTGGCGGACCCGTCCGTCATCCGCCCCATGGGTGAGCGGGCGCGGGAGCGCATCTTCAAGTACTTCACCTGGAAGGCGAAGGCGGAGCAGGTGGTGGAGGTGTACCGCTGGGTGACGGGGGAGCGCGAGAAGCCGGACTGGGGCATGCCGCTGGCGGACTGAGGCGTGTGTCACTTCCGGTGCCTCCAGGCCCAGGCCTGGGGGCTCCACGTGGCGTCGTGGTCCTCCAGGAGGACAGGGTCGAGGAAGCCGCGCACCGCCTCGCCGAGTCCGTCCTCCGCATCGAGGACATCGGGCTCTCCGAGCAGCGGGTCCCCGAAGGCGACGTCGACGCCGAAGGGCTGGCTGAACAGCTCACGCTCGATGCGACACGCGGCTCGGAAGCGCCGTCCGTCATACCGCAGGCCCTCGGTCTGGATTTCGGGATGACTGGTGTCGAGCCGAAGCTCGAAGCGCATGAAGTCGCCGAGGTCGAGCTGCCCTGCTTGCTGGAGGCGTTCGAGCAGGTCCCTCGGGCTTCCCGTGAGCCGCAAGTCCACGTCGCGCGTCGTGCGTGCCCGTTCGAGTCGCAGCTCCAGCACCAGCCCTCCCTTCAGTGTGACGGCATCTCCGAAGGTCTGAGCGGCGCGCGCGAGAAAGCGATGGAAGACAAGGAGCTGGCGCCGACGGCTGAAGTCGTCCCCATGTTTCGAGGCCTTCCTCAGTCGTTGCTCGAGAGCATTCTTGAAGGCGCCGCCCGTCAGGTAGCGGCGGGTGCTCATCTCTTCCGGCGTCCCGACGGTGCGGTGGCCGCCTGGATTCGCGCGACGTCGGTCTTGCGGATGAGCCCCCGGTCGAGGGACTGGGAGATGGCTTGATGCAGCAGCTCCGGTGAGAGCTGCGCGCTGGCGCAGTCCTGCAACGTGCGGAGCGGCGATGTCACCGGAACCGCGGCGGGCCGGGAGCGCTCGGCCTTGGCGACATCGGCGTGGTGGAGCACGACGCCTGGCGGAACTCGGAACCGGCGGTGTTTCCAGTCCGCGGGCAAGGTCAGGTGGATTCGATTGGGTAGCACGTCCGAGAGCTGATGCAGGGAGAGTGCCGTCTCGTGGGAGAAGACACCCTGCTGCTCCGACCAGAGCCAGACGGTGACGAGCGCTTCATCCTGGGCGAGCGGGTAGTGCACCAGCCGGTACACCCCTCTCCGGATTCGGACGACCTTGCCGATGCGCACGTAGTGCAAGAGGAGCTGCGGCGAATAGCCCGCCTCCGCCGCTTGCTTCGTCGTGAACAGGCCCGCCTGTCCCAGGGCGAAGTCGAAGAGCCGATTCCAATCCGGCGCCCGGGCGCGCTTGCGAACCATGCACGAAACTAAAACCTGATTTGAGTTTCGTGCAAGGTCGGCCACGAGCCCGCACGAAACTAAAATGCCCTTTGAGTTTCGTGTGGAGCACCCCGGGCCCACGGGCAGCATGGGCAGGCGATAACGTCCCTGCTCGCCCGGCTCGTCACTGCATCACGGTTTCCGCAGGACTCCCGGCGCGCTTCGTCTCAACGCTTCGTGATGCTCGTCATCGACGTCCGTGAGGCCTGCTCTTCCAGGAGGTCTAGGAGGAGCTGCTCTGGCGTCCCAGGTGCCAGCTCCGCCAGCGACTGAAAGCCCCGAGGCGAACCCTCGAACTCCAGGGCCCGGTGAGTCGCGCTCCAGCTCCAGGTGGACGCGTCGGACTCCGGGCCCAGCATTACCTCCGACGCGGGCGCCCACGACGTGCGCAGGCTGATGAGCGGCGCGTTGCGCAGGCTCATCACGTCGACGAACTCCGGGACGTCGTTGATCCGCTCCGCCGTCTCCGTGCCCATGCGGATGGGCACCACCGTGCCCACCGTCGCGATGCGCTGGAGGAACTCCCGGTCCACCTGGACTCCCGTCGTCATCGAGCCCACGTCGACCGTCGGCCCGAGGCTCCCCACCTCCAGCGTCTCGATGGGCCCGGTGGCCCGCGCCGCATCGAGCGCCACCACGGGGCGGCTCGGGCTCCTCGTCACCGTGGGTTGGGTGCTCGCTTCACCCGCCCTCAGCGCCACGTCCGTGACGGGCCCCTGCTTCAAGGGGACACGGACGTCCTCGGCTTGAGCCCAGGCGGCCGGCGCCACCCACACGAGTCCACACAGCACTCCACGAAGGACGGACTTCACGTGGTCAACCTCGAAGCATCGAGAGGACACCCTCATCCGGAAGCTCCCCACGATGATCCCCCCGAGAGCCCTCCGACTTCATCATGGTTCGGTCATGGTTGCCGACCCGGCAGCGCGGATCCGCGCCAGCAAGGCCCGGCCCGTGCCCCCGCGCCACCGTGTGAAAGCCGACCTTCCGCGCGGACCGCGTCCAACCAGGTGACTGGGACTCACTAGCCTCCCCTCCCATGCGCTTGTCCATCCTGGCTTCCCTCCTGTCGCTGCTGTTGTCCGGGATCTCCGCCGCCCATCCCCGCCCCGGCCCGGTCTGGGCCGAGAGCGCCATGGTGAAGATACGGCCCCAGACGCCGCCTCGGGTCGAACGCGAGGTGGAGCTGGTCGGCGCCCGGAACGAATACCTCTCCTTTCAGGTGGGCCTGCACGGCGGCGCCTCGGGCCTCAAGGGCGTCCGCGTCCGGTTGCCGGCGCTGTGGAACGGCCTGCGACGCATCGACGGAGCGAACATCCTCCTCTACCGCGAGGCCCTCCTGGACATCACCCGGCCCACCCCGCCCGACGCGCCGGGGCGCTGGCCGGACGGGCTGATTCCCGACGTGGACGAGGTCGTCGGCGAGCAGCGCTCGGCCTTCCCGTTCGACGTCCCCGCCCAGGAGGCTCGGGCCGTCTGGGTGGACGTGCGCGTGCCAGAGGGCGCACGCCCCGGGCGCTACCTGGGCCTCGTCGAGGTGACGGGCCACGGCTTCCGCGAGTACCTGAAGGTCCGCCTCACCGTGGTGGACGCCACGCTGGCCAGCACGTCCCCCCTGCGCACGGCCTTCCTGCTGTGGCCGCCCCACGTCTGCCGCGCCTTCACCGGCAACCCGAGCTGCCCCGTGGACACCCAGGTAAATCTATTGACGCAGTTCCACCGGCTCGCGCTGTCCCACCGGTTCACCCTGGCGAGCGCGTTCCCCCGCCTCCCCGAGCAGCCCACGTGGGACCTGCCGGACTACGACACCTTCGACGCGCGCTGGGGGCCGTTCCTCGACGGCTCGGCGCCGAACCCGCTGCCGGGTGCGCGCATGACGAGCCTCCAGTACCTCGGGCCCGCCACCGCGCCGGACCTCGCGGACTTCCAGGACGAGGCCCGCGCCCGAGGTTGGCTGCGTCGCTCGTTCGACTACGTGGGCGACGAGCCGCCCTATGGAACGACGTGGGAGGCCGTCGCCGAGCGGGCCCGACTCGCGCGCTCAGCGGCGCCGGACCTGCGCACGTTCCTCACCGCCACCGTGACGGAGACGGAGGCGCATGGACTCATCGAGGACATCGACATCCTCAGCGTCCTGGTGAACTTCATCGACGGGACGCAGCCTCCGTACGAGGGCAACCAGCGGCCGAAGTACGACGCCTTCCTGGCCCGACCGGACCGCGAGCTGTGGCTGTACCAGAGTTGCATGAGCCACGGCTGTGTGGAAGGCGAGCCACCGCCCCCGGAGAACCAGCCAGGGCAGGGGTGGCCCTCGTACATGGTGGACCGCTCGGCGGCGAAGGCGCGGGGCATGCAGTGGCTGACCTTCCGCATGGGCGCCACCGGCGAGCTGTACTACCAGACGGTGGGGCTGCTCTCCACGGCGTGGACCACGCAGTTCCGCTTCAACGGCAACGGGGACGGCACGCTCTTCTATCCAGGGCTCACGTCCATCATCGGAGGCACCACGGACGTGCCTCTACCGTCCATCCGGCTGAAGCTCATCCGCCAGGGTCTCCAGGACTACGAGTGGCTCCAGCGGGTGAGCGACGCGGGAGACCCCGCGTTCGCGAGGCAGGTCGCCGAGCAGCTCATCCCCCACGCCTGGGCCATCCCCGACGACGGGGCGCTGTTCGAGCGCGCCCGCCTCAAGCTCATCCGCCGCTACCTGGAGCTGCGCGCACGGGAGCGCTAGCTAGAGCACCGAGGGCGCCTGGTCGTAGTCCATGCTCTTCAAGGGGGCGAGTGACTCGAAGCGGTCCTGCCGCTGGTCGAGCACCGCCGCCTTGCGGATGAGGTCCCCCAACTCGCTCACGTCCTGCCGCTCCTTCAGGGACACGCCCACGCCCCGCCACAGCTCCAGCAGCGAGGCGTACGTCAGCGGACGCGTCCAGTAGGAGCCTCGCAGCTTCTCCGCGAAGGCCGCCGCCACATAGGCCAGCCGCGTCGTCGACTCGGCCTTCGCGAAGGAGGGCCGCAGCGCGCTGACAGGCAGCTTCGTCTCCAGCTCCTTCGAGTCCCCGCCCTCCGGCGCCTTGTAGCGGATGCGCAGCGTGCCCACCTGTGTCGCGCCCTCGCGAAGCTTCACCTCGTAGAGCGCGGTGACGGAGTGGCCCGCGCCCACTTCGCCCGCGTCCACGCGGTCATCGCGGAACGCCTGCTTCGTGAGCATCCGGTTCTCGTAGCCGAGCAGCCGGTAGAGGGACACGTCCTTCGCGTCGAACTCCACCTGGAGCTTCACGTCCTTGGCCACCACCTGGAGCGTGCCGGTGAGGTTCTGCACGAAGATGCGATGCGCCTCCTTCAGTCCATCCACGTAGGCGTAGTGGCCCTCGCCCACCTGGGACAGGCGCTCCATCAGCGCGTCATTGTAGTTGCCCATGCCGAAGCCCACCGTGGACAGGGTGATGCCCTGCGCGGCGAAGTCCTTCACCTTCGCCCAGAGGCCGTCCGCGTCGGAGACGCCGACGTTGGCCACGCCGTCCGAGCAGAGGATGACGCGGTTGATGCCTCCCTTCATGCGGTGCTCCGAGGCGATTCGATAGCCCAGCTCCAGCCCCTCCTGGGCGTTGGTGGAGCCCTCGCTGTAGAGCCCGTCGATGGCCGCGAACAGTCGGGCCTGCTGAAGCGCGCTCGTGGGCGCGAGCACCTGACGCGCCTGGGAGCCGTAGACGACGATGGACACGAAGTCCCGCTCATCCAGCTCCTCCACCAGCATCCGCAGCGCGCGCTTCACCAGCCCGAGCCGGTTCTCCAGGTTCATCGAGCCGGAGACGTCGATGACGAAGACGAGGTGGCTCGGCTTGCGTTGCGCGTCGCTCACCTCGCGCGCCTTCACGCCGATGCGCACCACCTGGTAGCCCTGGCGCACGGGGGAGGGGAAGCCCTCCACGTGGATGCCGAACGGCGCGTCCTTCGCGTCCGCGTAGCCGTAGTCGAACGTGTTGACGAACTCCTCCACGCGCACGCCCTGCTCGTCCGGCAGGGCCTGTCGCTCCAGGTACGCGCGCGTCAGCGTGTACGAGGCCGTGTCGGTGTCCACGGAGAAGGTGGAGAAGCGCTCCTCCTCCGTGTTCACCGTGGGGTTCACCCCGTGGCCCTTGAAGTACATGTCGAGGAACCGGGCGCCGTTCGGAGGGACGAGTGGCGCGGGAGGCTCGACGGGCGGACTCGCTGGCGCGGGAAGGGCGACGGGCGCTGCGGGAGGAGGTGTGGGGACGGAGGCGTGGCTGACGGACCTGCCCGGCGGTGGACCGTTGACGCCGTAGGCGCGGCGGGACTCGACGAGGCCCGCGGGGCCGATGCCGTAGCCGGTGTTCGGGATGTTGGGGGAGATGGGGCCGGGGTTGGCGACGGGGACGCCGTACTCCTCGTTGCTCGTGCCCGCGAGGGATGCATGGGAGCGAGAGGGGCCGCCCCGTGCTCCGGGCCGGGCGACAGCGATGCGCTTGATGAACTCCTGGTCCACGTTGGCGCCCGCCATCGTGCTGCTCACGTCGATGATTTGCCGCGTGCCGGGAGGTGGCGTGCTGACGACCTCCACGCCCTCGCCGCGAGAGTCCTCGGGAACCAGGCTGGCGTCGGCACGCTGGATTCGCCCTGCCTTGACGTGAATCTGGTGACGGATGCCGGGATGGAACTTCTTGCCCGCGAAGCGCAGGGTGTAGACGCCCGGAGGAAGCGTGCTCATCCGGTAGCTGCCCCAGGTGTCGGTCACCGCCACCCAGGAGCCCGGCTGCTGGGGCGAGGTGGCGGTCACCTCCACGTCGACGACGGACTTGTGGCTCCGTGAGTCGATGACCATGCCGATGAGTGTCCCCTTTCCCGACTGTGCCTGTGCCACCGCGGGCAGGGCGACCAGCAGCAGCAGGCCACACAGCACACCGCGAATGAAGAGCTTCATGACGTCCACCTCGGTGCTTCGAGAGGCGGCCATCGTCCGTGAGCCACGCCTGGCGAATCGCACGTGCTCCTCGTGGCTTCGTCATCGTTTCATCATGGGTCATTTCAACTGCACCTCACGCGGCAAGGACCTGTCCGGGTGTCCGTCTCGAGGCTTCACGGTCGACGTCGTGGATGCTCTGGTGCGGCGTCCTCTCGGCGGCAGGAGCTCTCATGCGGAGTCGTCCCCGGTCCTTCTCGGCGTTCGTCGTCTTCCTCTGTGGGCTGCTCGCGGCGGGGCCCGCGGTGGCCCAGGGCTCGCTGCGTGAGCGCATCGACGCGTTCGTCCGCGCGGAGCAGAAGAAGCAGGGCGTGGTGGGGCTCGCGGTGGGCGTCGTCCAGCACGGGCGCGTCGTGCTGGCGAAGGGCTATGGCTCCGCGAACCTGGAGCACCGCGTCCCCGTGGGCCCGGAGACGATTTTCCAGTCGGGCTCGGTGGGGAAGATGTTCACCGCGATGGCGGTGATGGCCCAGGTGGAGGCGGGCAAGGTTTCGCTGTCGGACCCCATCACGAAGTACTTCCCGGAGGCTCCCGCCACCTGGGCGCCCATCACCGTGCGCCACCTGCTGACTCACACCTCCGGCATCCAGGACCTGGAGGGCCAGCTCGACGAGCGGAAGGACTACACGGACGAGGAGTTCGCCAGATTCATCTCCGCGCTGCCCCTGGATTTTCCGGCGGGCGTGCGGTGGAGCTACAGCAACTCCGGCTATGTCCTGTTGGGCATCCTGGTGAATCGCGTCGCGGGGAAGTCCTACCTCGAGGTCCTCGACGAGAAGGTCTTCAAGCCCGCCGGCATGAAGACGGCGCGCGGCATCAGCGAGGACGACGTCATCCTCAATCGCTCCTCCGGCTATCGGCTGGTGAAGGGTGAGCCGAAGCACCAGACGTGGGTGTCTCCCTCCCTCAACACCACCGGAGATGGGGCGCTCTACTTCTCCTTGAAGGACCTGGTGGCATGGGACGCGGCCGTGCAGCAACGCGCCCTGCTGCGCGAGGAGAGCTGGCGCGAAATCCTGTCCCCCGCGCGGCTCAACAGCGGCGCCACGCAGCCCTATGGTTTTGGCTGGCAGTTGCTGGAGCGCAACGGCAAGCCCCTGCAACAGCACGGCGGTGCGTGGCAGGGCTTCCGCACCGTCTACTCCCGCTTCCTCGGAGACTCGCTGTCCATCATCGTGCTGGCCAACACGGACCGGGCCAGCCCCGCCAGGTTCGCCGAGGGCATCGCCGCCATCATCAACCCCGCGCTCGCCATGCCGAAGCTCGCGCCCATCGAGGACGGTGAGCCTCAAGTCACCGCCCAGCTCACGACGTTGCTGGA
Organism: Corallococcus terminator; assembly: GCF_049194865.1. Taxonomy (GTDB): domain Bacteria; phylum Myxococcota; class Myxococcia; order Myxococcales; family Myxococcaceae; genus Myxococcus; species Myxococcus terminator_A. The sequence continues at coordinate 173,223 of NZ_JBLZWL010000071.1, forward strand.
AGAGGTGCGGGCAGGGACGGTGGACCGCGCCCGCTTCGCATATGCCCCGAAGTGGCTCGTCGACGAGGCGCTGCCGCACTTCAAGGAGCTGCTCAAGCGCCTGGGGCCCGCGGGGCCGCTGGTGCTGGCCCAGCGAGAGGTGGTGGGCGATGACCGCGTCTACACGTACCTGGTGCGCTTCGGCGCCGACACCCATGTCTACTCGGTGTCGCTCATCCCGGATGGCCGCGTGTCGCTCCTCCGCGTGAGCGAGAAGCCGAACTAGCGAGGCTCCGTTGCTTCACCGAAGCGAGCGACTCGAAGCGGTCCTGGCGCAAGTTGAATGAGGCTGCTTCGAGGAGGCGGCCTCCCGGCTCACGGACGTTCTTGGAAAGGCACGGCGAAGGACGCTCGCGCGGCTCGGCGGTGCGCCGCGCCGGGGGCTTCTGGGAACCTCTGCGCTGGGGACGGGATGGAGCCGGAGCGTCATCGACATGCCGGGCATGGCGGGGGAGAAGTTGTACTGGGGTGGCGCGCGCTTGACGGAGGGCTCCTGCTTCACGGTGCCCTCTTCTCTCGGAGCAGAGCGCGTCGCATTGTCCTCCTCTGCCGGGCGGACGGTGATGCGCTTGATGAACTCCTGGTCCACGTTGACGCCCACGGGCATGCAGCAGTACCCCTCGCACGGGGCGCCGACAAACTCCACCGCCTCGCCCAGGGACTCAGGGAGCAGCTCGACGTTGAGGCGGATGGTGCGGTTCAGCCGCAGTTGCACGTCGTCGGTCCGCGCGAAGGGCTTGTACTCCTCCTTCTCGAAGCGAAGGGTGTACACGCCGGGAGGAAGCTGGGGGATGCGGTATTCGCCCTGGGCATTGGTGGCCACGGTCTGTTCGCCCTGGAGATTGGGCGATGTCGCGGTGACCACCACGTCGGGCACGGGCTGACGGCTCCGCGCGTCGATGACCGTGCCGATGATGGTGCTGCTCTGGGCCAGCGCCTGCGAGGCGAGCAGCCCCAGCAGCGCACACAGCATCCGAGGAATGACAGCGTTCATGCGGCCCACCCCTGCGCTTCGAGAGGTGTCCATCATCCAGACGGCGCGGGCCTCGCATCGCACGCGAGGCTCCAGGCTCCATCATGGTTTCAGCATGAACCGGGCCCGAAAGAGCCCGGCGCATCGACAGCTCAGGGGCGCTCGGCCTCGCGCGAGGTGCGCACCCACTCGCCGCGCTTCTCCGCGCCGGGGCCGCGCAACATCAGCCCCACCTTCCACAGCACGTATACGGGCGCCCAGGCCAGGTCCAACAGGCCGCGAGGCCCCACGCCGGACACCCACCAGCCGCGCAGCACGTACGCGCCCAGGCTCATCAGGCCGAAGCCCGCCAGCGCCGACGCCCACACCGCCGTGCCACCCGACAGCCACACCAGCACCGACGCCGCCACCGCGCCGCCCACCGCCGCGAGCACCAGCTGGCTCAACGGCGGCACCAGCACGTCCATGGACAAGTCGAGCAGCAGCCCGCTCTTCTGCTTCAGCGCGTCCTTCAAGAGCGGCCAGCCGTGCAGCTTGCGCATCTGGCTGCGCCCACCCTCCCAGCGCTGGCGCTGCGAGCGGCTCTGCTTCTCCGCGGAGACCATCTCTCCCTGCACCTCCGCCTCCCAGGCGTAGTGCACGCGGTGGCCCTTGCGGCCCAGGCGGATGCCGTACTCCAAGTCCTCCACCACGCTGAAGGCATCGTGCGGCACCTCGCGCAACACCGCGTGCGTGAAGCACATGCCGTTGCCGCGCAGGCCGCAGGACACGCCCATCGCCTCGCGCCCCGACGAGCGCACCTTGTGGAACATGCCCAACGCAATCGTCATCAGCCGCGTGCGCCACGACGCCGTCGGGTTCATCACCCCGTAGTGCGCCTGCGCCGCGTGCGCGCCGTCCGCAAGCCGCCGCGCGTACGCGTGCAGCAGGTTGGGGGACACCACCGTGTCCGCGTCCACCACGACGACGGCGTCCGCGAAGCCGTCCTTCTGGCTGAACTCGAAGGCGTACGCGAGCGCATAGCCCTTGCCGCGCTTCTCCGTGTCGTGCCGCTCCAGCACCGTGGCGCCCGCCTCGCGCGCCTTCTCGGCCGTGGCGTCCGAGCAGTTGTCCGCCACGACGAGGATGCGCCGCAGCGACGCGGGGTAGTCCACCGCGGACAGGTTCGCCACGGTGCGGGCGATGCCCAGCTCCTCGTTGTGCGAGGGAATCACCACGTCGAACTTGCGCGTGGGCGCGGGCGGCACCGGCGCCGCGCGCCGCCACGACAGCAGCGTCAAGAGCAACAGGTAGCCGCAGGCCACCGCCACCGGCAACAGCGCCACGCACAGCGCCAGGTCCACCCAGGTCCACACCGTCACGAGACTCTCCCCCGAGCGCGCGTCAGCGCTGCTCCAGCTCCGCCAGCACCGGGAGCTTCAGGATTCGCTCCACCTGCCACTTCTCCAGGATGCGCCGCCGGATGATGTCCAGCGCCACCGCCGCGAACACGCCCATGGCGATGCCACCCACCACGCCCGCGGCGATGATGAGCTGCACCTTCGGCTTGGACGGCTTCTCCGGAAACTGCGGCGGCGCCAGCACGCTGAAGCGGTGCTTCATCGACGCGCGCGAAATCTCCAGCTCCGTCTTCGCCTGGTCCAGCCGCCGCATCTTCTCCTGGTGCCGCATCACCAGCATGCGCACCCGGTCCGCCGCCACCGACACCTCCGGGTTGTCCGCCGTCGTCGGCCCGCCGAACGTCCCCGCGCCCAACAGCGGCCCCGTCGTCCCCTGCTCCAGCTCGCCCGGGTCTCCGCCGTTGCGCATGTACTCGTTGATGAGCTCGTTGAGCTCCGAGCGCAGCGCCACCAACTGCGGCGAGTCCTCCGTCAGCGCGATGATGCGCTGCTCCAGGTCCGTGATGAGCGGGTGCTGCGGCGAGTAGATGACCCGCTGCTCCGCCAGCTGGTTGCGCAGCTCCGTCAGCCGCCGCGCGCGGAACTCCTCCACGTCGGAGATGGCCCGGCGCTTGGTCTGCACCATGAACCGCATCTGCGCGAGCAGGTGGTTGGTGTTGATGCCCAGCCCCGCCTGCGCCTGGGCCTGCGCGTTCCGGCCGCCGCGCGTCGCCGCCTTCGCCTCGTCGCGCTTGCGCTTGGCCTCCACGCGCTTCACCGTGGCGTCCAGCGTGGCGATGGCCTGTTTGATGCCCTCGCCCTCGTCAATCACCTGCTTGTCCAGGATGGTGATGGCCTCGGACACCGCGCCCATCTCCGCCGCCTGCCGCATCTCCAGGAAGTTCTTCTGCGCCGCTTCCACGATGTTGAGCGCCAGCTGCGGGTCGCTCCAGTCCACGCCGATGGTGACGGTGCCCGTGCCGCCCTCCACCATGACGAGCATCGCCTGCTCCAGCATGGCGGTGAGCGCGTCGCGCTTGTCGTCGTCCGACATGGGCGGCGGCGGCTTGCGCAGGAGCGTCTCCTTCAACTTGCTCATGGGCGAGCGCTGCAGCTCCCAGTACTCCACCAGCTTCGCGTCCCGGACGACGGCCTTGATGTTGTCCGTCTTCATCACCATCTCCCACGCCGCGCGCGTGGGCTGGTCCGCGTCCACCGGAATGGAGCGGCCCGGGTTCGCCAACGAGGCGATGATGAAATTGCGTTGCGTCAGCATCCGCGTTTCGACGTGGTACTTGCGCGGCATGATTTTGCTGACGCCCGCCGCCAGCCCCGACACCGCCGCCATCACCACCAGCGCCAGGAACCAGTGACGCAGGACCGCGTTCTTCACGAAGAAGACCGCGTCAATCGCGAAGCCCCAGTCAATGAGGTCCGAGGGCGCGTTCGTCTCCGCGCGCTCCGGCGTGTACGCCGGGCGGGGAGGGACGGCCTGCGGACCCCGAGGCCCGGGGGCCGGCATCGTCACGACGTCCTCCTCGCAGCGGCGCTCTTCAAGAGCTGGCCCACCCGACGGGAGAACTCGTCCTGCGTGAAGGGCTTGCCCAGGTAGCTGTTGGCTCCCGCCTCCTCGGCGTGGGCCTTGTCCTCCGGCAAGTCGCGCGCGCTCACCACCAGCACCGGCACGTCCTCCATGCCCTTCTTGCGGCGGATGTGCTCGCACAGGTCATAGCCGGAGATATCCGGCAGCGTCAGGTCCAGACACACGAGGTCCGGACGCGCCGCTGCCTCCAAGTGCTTGAGCGCGGCCTGGCCATTGGGCAGTTCCACCACGTTCTTGAATCCCATGGCACGCAGGTAGTCGCCCAGCATCTTCCGAAAGAAGGGCGCGTCCTCCACCAGGAGAACCGTGTGCAGTTGGGGCTCCATCCGTCGTCAGCCTTTCTTCTCAGACACGCTCAGTCGAAGCCGAGCCGTGGCACCCAGACGATGACGCCGTAGGTGTATGCCGCGTTGAAGAGGATCACCCACAGGATGGCCTTCTTCAGTCCCCTCATCGGGTTCTCATCCCTCGCCGCTATCGCGGGAAGGGTGATGGTGAGGAAGAGGACTGACATCAGGATGAGCTTCGCCATGGGCTTGGACTCAGAGGATACCAGTTTGACGCAGCGACAGGCCCAGCGACGCCGCCCACTGGAAACGGGCCGCCGGTAGCTCGGGCGAGCGGCTCCACGTCCCTCGTGTGTCGGCATCCACCGACATCCAACTGTTGAGAATCCAGGATGCCATCACCCCGCCGGACACCAGCCGGTCGCCTGTCGCGCCGCCCACCGCGAAGGCGGTGCCGCCCGTGGTGGACACGCGCACGCGAGGTCCCAGCGCCCACGTCCCCGTCACGGTGAGGTCCGCTCGCGGGTACACGCGCGCTGTCAGCCGGTCCGTGAAGGGCGACACCCGCACGCCCACCCGCCCGTCGAAGTCCGCGGTGCGGGAGGGGATGCGGTGGCCCAGCGCGAGGGTGAGGTTGGGCAACAGCTCCGTGCGGGGCCCGGTGTCGGGCGGCTCACCGCCGGGCTCCGGGTCCGGGTCGACTCCTGTCGCTGTCAGGGAGCGGACGATGCTGGCTCCGGCGCCGGCCTCGAGGGAGGTCCGCCGCGTCATCCGCCGCGTCCAGCTCTCCGTCAGCGTCACGACGGTGTTGTTGGCGCCGGTAGAGAAGCGCGCGTGCGTGACGGCGGCGGACGTCGTCAAGGCGCTGAGCGAGGACAGCGCGTGGCTCAGCGACGTGTCCAGGCGCGGGCCGTACTGCAGGGGCACAGCTTCCCGGGCCGGGCCATCCAGGCCGCCGCTGACGGAGAAGCCGGTGGTGGCGGACAGCTGCCAGCGACGTCCCAGCCAGCTCGTCTCGCCGGTGAGCGAGGTGGCGGACGAGAGGAAGTGGACGGTGTCGGCTTCCGGGAGCGGCTGGAGCGGACCGCCGCCCACGGGCGGGCGCAGCGGGCCGTCCGGGTCTATCGGGTCCGGGTCGAAGTCCGGCAGCGCGTCGGTGGTGAGCAGGTTGACGCTGCCCACCACCAGCTCCTCGCTGAGCCGGAAGGACAGGCCGCGCTCGGGGCGCCAGAGGGCGGCGAAGCGGCCCACGTGCTGCACCTCGGTGCGCGCCTGGGCGGTGACTTCGCGCAGGCTGATGCGCGGGGCGTAGTCCAGCTGGAGGGTGGTGTTCCCATCGCGCCGCTCCAGGCCCAATATCGGCGTGAAGTCGGTGTCACCGGCGACGGAGGGCGCGTCCTCCGCGACGTCCTCGTTGGAGCGCACGCGCGAGTCCACCCGCAGGGACGCGGAGTAGGTGATGGCGGTGGAGGAGACCTCCAGCCACATCGCGGTGAGCGCCGCCCCCAGCACCGCTCACTCCACCACCACCACGTCACCAGGACGCAGCCGGAATGCCGGCGCGCGCCCCTCGGCGTGGATGAGGTCCTGGTAGCGGAAGCGGATGCGCAGGGGCGCCTGCCCGTCGTCCTGGCGCATGACGAAGATGCGGTCCTGGTGCGCGTACTCGGTGAAGCCGCCCGCGCCGGCCAGGGCCTGCAGGAGGCTTGCGCCCACCTCGATTTCCAGCGGGCCGATGCGATTGATTTCACCCACCATGGTCACCTTGATGGGGCGCGCCATCTCCAGCGCCACGGTGACGACGGGGTGGTTGATGTAGTCCTTCAGCCGCGTCTGGATTTGCTGCGACAGCATGGCCGGGCTGTGGCCCGCGGCCTCCACGTCGTCCAGGAAGAGCAGGCTGATGCGCCCGTCGTCGCGCACGCGCGCCTGCGTGGTGAGCGACTCCTGGTTCCACACGCGGATGTTGAGCAGGTCGCCCGCGGCGATGCGGTAGCTGGCGTCGAGCGGGGGCGGCTTCTCCTGGTACTCGTCCACCCAGGTGTACTTGCCCAGCCCGCTGCACGCGGAGGCCACGAGCAGCAGCACGGCGCACGCGAGGGCGCGCGGCGGGAGGTGGAGCGCGGGGCGATGGCGGCGGGGCGAGGACGACATGGGCTCTGACGGTTTCCTCTAGGGGGTGGGGGCGACGGCGATGACGGCCGGCGCCGGTTCGGGGTTGCCACGGCGGCGCGCCAGCTTCACCACCGCCAGGACTTCACCCGGCCGCACCGCGCCGAGCGCCAGCACACCGACGACGTACAGCGCGGCCTCCACGCCCAGCCGGGGCCAGTCCGACAGCGGGTAGAGCACCATCCGGTCCAACGCGACGACGGCCACGCAGACCACCGCCGTCTTGGCCACCATGACGAGCAGCCGGCGGTCCACCGCGGAGCGGCCCATGCGGCCGAGCATGATGATGGTGATGACCACCTCCATCAGCAGCAGGGAGATGGCCGTGCCCGCCGCGCCGCCGCCGTCGCCGTAGGCCGCGTGCAGGCGCGGCACCAGCATCAGGTTGAGCAGCGGGTTGAGCAGCAGGCTGCCGAAGATGCTGGTGCCCGTCACCCACCACTCGCGGTTCGTCATCGTCAGCCAGGCGCCGCACGTCATCGTCACGAAGGCGAGGACGAACAGGGGCGACTGGAGCCGCAGGAGATTCACCGCCAGCGAGTAGTCCTTGCCCAAGAGGCCAATCCACAAGGGCGCGCCCATGACGATGAGCATCATCATCGGGACGGTGACGGCGAGCGTGCCCTCCAGCGCGCGGCGGGCGATGGCGCTGACCTCGTCCTCCGAGCGCGCGGCGGCGCGGGACATCAGCGGCAGCAGCACCCAGCCCATGACGGGGTTGAGGGCGAAGGTGACGTTGGAGATGCTCCACGCGGCGCTGTACCAGCCGACCTCCTCGTGGTTGCCGAGCATCCCCAGAATCATGATGTCCAGGCGCCCGTTGGTCGCCAGCGCCGCGGCGGTGAGGAAGTAGGGCAGGCCCGCCTTGAACACCCGCCACGTGGCGGGGAAGTCCACGCGGAACACCAGGCCCATGTGGACGCGCGCCAGGTACCAGCCGATGCCCAGCTTGATGGCCTCCGACGCGACGACGGGCACCGCGAGCCACGGCAATGGCAGGCCCAGCACGCCGACGGCCAGCAGTCCGCCGCCCCACACCACCTTGGTGACGACGTTGGAGATGGACAGCCCCGCGACCTTGCCCTTGGCGTGCAGCAGCGCCGCCATGGACGCGTTGCACATGATGAGCAATTGCGCGAAGCCGAAGATGTAGACGAGCGCGCGCATCTCCGGCGGGTCGTCCCGGTAGCCCATGACGAGCGCGAGCGCGCCCATCAACACTCCGGTGAGCACCAGCCGCACCAGCATGGAGGCGCCGAAGAAGTCGCTGGCGTGCTCGGGCCGGCGCGACACCTCCTTGCGGATGTACATCTCCAGACCGAGGTTCGTGGAGATGAAGAAGATGGCCGAGAAGCTGTCCGCCCAGTTGAAGCGCCCGAAGGCCTCCGGGGACATGTAGTGCGTCAGCAGGGGCCGGATGCCAAAGGCGATGGCGTACGTCACCAGCAGCGAACCGCCGAGCTGCAGGCCGTTGCGCACCGCGCCCATCGCCTCATGGGAGCGCTCACGCTCCTGGGCGTCATGCTGATTGGATTCGCTGTGGGTCGTCACGGTGGGAGCGGGCCCCCCGGCAATTGGCCGGCCAGCCCGGGTGCATAGAAGACGAGCGGGGGCGGCACGTCAATGCCGCCCCCGAGGAAGTCAGGCCGCCTGGAAGCCTAGCTGGCCCCGCGCCCCGTAATCACGACGGGCACCGTCTGGAGGAGCAGACGCAGGTCGCTCGTCAGGGTCCAGTGGTCGATGTACTGCATGTCCAGGTACATCCACTCCTCGAACGAAATCTGGTTGCGGCCGGAGACCTGCCAGATGCAGGTGAGGCCCGGGCGCACCGACAGCCGGCGGCGCTGCCACGTCTCGTACCTGGCCACCTCGGTGGGCACGGGCGGGCGCGGGCCGACGATGCTCATCTCGCCGCGCAGCACGTTGATGAACTGGGGCAGCTCGTCGATGGAGAACTTGCGGATGAAGCGGCCGATGCCGGTGATGCGCGGGTCGTTCTTCATCTTGAAGACGGGGCCCGACTGCTCGTTCTGCGCGGCCAGCTTCTCCTTCAGCTCCTCCGCGTTCACCACCATGGAGCGGAACTTGAGCATGTAGAACGGCTTGCCGTTCTGCCCGACGCGGTACTGCTTGAAGAAGATGGGGCCCTTCGACGTGAGCTTCACCACCAGCGCCACGAAGCCCAGCAGCGGCAGGAGCATCCACAGCGCGACGGCGGACACGCAGATGTCGAACAGGCGCTTCATCGCCATCTGGTGCGGCTTGGGGCTCACCGCCGCGAAGTGCAGGAAGCCGTCCGCCACGGCCCGGCTGTCCACCGGGCGCGCGCGGTCCAGGCGGAAGGAGTGCGCGGGCAGCGCGAAGGGGACGCCGAAGCGCTCGGCCAGCTTGATGGACGCCTGCATCGCCTCGCCCTGCTTGAGCGTGTTGCCGGCGATATAGACCTCGTCCACGGCGGTGTTGCGCAGGATGTGCTCCAGGTCGTCCACGGTGCCGAGCACCTTGGAGGGCAGCTCGCCGATGGAGCCCGTGTCGTCGTGGAAGCGCACGTAGCCGATGAGCTGGCGGCGACCGCGGCGCGCCAGGTCCTCGCCGGAGTAGCGGCCCATGGCGCCCGTGCCGACGATGACGACCGTGTCCGTGGGGCGCTCCTGCGAGGCCACCGAGCGGAAGACGAACAGCCGCAGGAACAGCGCCACCGGCCAGAACAGGATGAGCAGCGGGGCCAGGCCGGGGACCTTCATCGTCTCCGGCAGGGCCAGGTGCACCACGGCCAGCACCGTGACGACGGCCAGCGTCGTCACCGACACCAGGGCCACGTGGTCCAGCTTGCTGCGCTCGGCGAAGCGCGAGTCGTACAAACACAGCGCGGTGCCGGTGATGATCCACACGATGAGGGAGGTGAAGACCAGGGCGGGCAACAGCCAGCCGGGCTCGGCCAGCAGCAGGCCGTCCAGCCACGCCGAGGTCGTCAGCACCGCCGACATCAGGATCAGGTCTACCGTGAGGTTCAGCTTCGCCGCGAAGCCGGGCGCCAGCTTCGGCCCGGGAACCAACTCCTCCGCGACCCCCACGTTGCCCTGAGCGGATGCCGACCCAGGAGCACCGACCGCCGCACCAGTACTTGCGCTGCTCATCGTGTCCACCCCCCTCTACCAGCTCGCTGAGTGTTCAGGTCCGATAGAGGATGCCGTTGAGGCTGAAAATCTTCAAGTCGGAAAGAACTGCTTTTTGCCATGTTTATGCGCCGCGTTGCAACTCCGCGCGGTGAGTAAGACGTGACATGGTGTGAAATCTTTGGATCATCCGACTCTTGTCGCATCTCACAGGGTCCCAGCGAACACCAGGAGCCACCCCTTCGCTTCCCCGTACGAAGGCATCGGGCCCGGACACATTGCATCTACGGTGCCGGTCTGACACGGATTGTACGGTGCAAAGGGCTGGGCTGGATGCATGGCTTTGTGAGTCCGTATTTTCAAGGGTTTATGCGGGGACCCAGCCGCTCCGGGTGGGTGTAGACGTTAAAGCGCCCGTTCCGGACGAACGTGGCGAGCGTCACGTTGGAACGCAGGGCCAAATCAATCGCGAGCGTGCTGGCCGCGGAAACCCCCGCAACGACTGGGATTCCGGCCATGACAGCTTTCTGGACGATTTCGAAGCTGACGCGTCCGCTGACAGCGAGCACCGTGGGCTGACGCGTCAGGGTGGAGGGGGGCGAAGGGACTGCGCGTATGGCTTTGGCCAGCACCAGGGCGCCCACCACCTTGTCGACGGCGTTGTGGCGGCCCACGTCCTCGAAGGCGGCGAGCAGCTGGCCCTCCGCGTCGAGGGCGGCGGCGGCGTGGACTCCTCCGGTTCGGGCGAAGTTGCGCTGGATGTCGCGCAGGCACTCGGTGGCGCGGGCGACGACGTCCGGTGAGAGCCGGGGGCCCGGGGCCAGGGTGACACAGCGGGCGAGCAGGTCGTCCACGCTGCGTCGCCCGCAGACGCCACAGGCCGAGGTGGTGAGCGTGCCCCGGCGGGTGGCTCGGATGGGTTCGGAGTCAATAATGACGCCTGGGGCGGGTGTGACTTCGAGCACGTTGCCCCAGCCATCCTCGCCGGGTCGACCGCAGTGGGCGAGGGTGCCCAGGTCCTCCGCGCTTCGGATGAGGCCTTCGGCCAGGAGGAAGCCCACGGCCAGCTCGCGGTCATGACCGGGCGTCCGCATGGTGGTGGCCAGGGCGTCGCCGTTGACGCGCAGCTCGAGCGGCTCCTCGACGGCGATGGAGTCGTCCTCGGCGGGCAGCAGGGTGGCGCCGTTCCACCGTTGCACCGGGCGCGAGCCCACGCCACGCGCATCCCCGGGCGCGAGCGGCGCGCGGCGGGGAGGGCGCAGGTGTTCGAGGAGGGCGTTCGCGATGGCGTCCATGTCGAGCGGGGAGAGCAGGCGCGCGGCGGAGGGGCTGGTGGTGAGCGCGTCCGTGACGAGCGCGAAGACGTCCGGTCGAGAGGTGGCGAGCGGCGGGCCGAGTCCCTCGCGCCACACCTCCAGCTTGGGGAGGGGGCCGTCCTTCCAACCTTCCACGAGGACCAGGTCCAGCGTGCCCGCGAGGCGGGTGAGGAGCTCGGGCAGGGCCTCCGTGGGGACGGTGGCGGTGGTGAGCTGCACGCCCGCGGGGGTGGCGAAGCCGGTGAGGGATGCGCCGGCTTCCTGGAAGCGGGCGGTGTCGCTGCCGGCGCGGTGGAGCGGGTGCGCATCCGAGGAGTGCTTCACGGCGGCGACGCGCAGGCCGCGCGCGGCGAGCAGCGGGAGCAGCCGCGTGAGGAGCGTCGTCTTCCCCGCGCCGGACCAGCCGACGATGCTGAGCGCGGGCACGCGGCTCATGGCGTGGTGCCCGCGTGGTGGTGGGGATGGTCGAATATCTCGACGACGCCGAGGGCGGGCACGCGGCTCATGGCGCGGTGTCCGAGGCGGCCGAACAGTTCGACGACGCCGAGGGCGGGCACGCGGCTCATGGCGCGGTGTCCGAGGCGTCCGAACAGCTCGACGACGCTGAGGGCGGGCACGCGGCTCATGGCGCGGTGCCCTGGGCGTCGTCCACTGCGTGGTGGTGGGGCCGGTCGAACAACTCCACCTCGACGATGTCGTTCTCGTCGAAGTCGGCTCGGCCTGGAGGGAGGACCGCCCAGCCGTCTGCCTGGACGTTCTGGAGAATCTGTCCGGCGCCCTGGGGCCGCAGCAGCGCGCGGAGGCCGTCGTCCCCGTACTCCAGCGTGGCGGTGATGAGGTAGGTGAGGCCGGCCTGCTTGTGACGGGGCTCGGACAGGCGCGCGCGGACGCGGCGGCGCGTTTCGAGCACGCCCTGATGCTTGAGCAGCAGCGGCCTCGCGAGCTGGTCGAAGGCGACCGTGGCCGCTCCCGGGTTGCCCGGCAGCACGACGATGGCGGTGGTGCCCAGGCGAGCGACGGCCACGGGCTTGCCTGGCTTCAGCGCCACACCGTCTACGAAGAAGCGCGCGCCCATCGCCGCGAGCACGCGCTTCACATGGTCCTTGTCTCCCACCGACGCGCCGCCCGTGGTGATGAGCACGTCGACCTGGGGTGCGAGCCGGGCCAGTTCTTCACGCAGCGCGTCCTCGTCATCGCGGGCCCGGGACAGGTGGACCACCTGGGCGCCGGCTTCGCGCGCGAGCGCCGCCACCAGGACCAGGTTGCTCTCGTAGACCTGATGCGGAAGCGCGGGCTCGCCTGGACGCACGAGCTCATCCCCCGTGGCGAGCACCGCCACCCGAGGCACCGGGCGCACGCTGACAGTGGTCTCCCCTTGGGAGGCGAGCATGCCGAGCACCGAGGCATTCACGCACTGGCCCGCGCGAAACAGCGGCGCGCCCGCGAGGACCTCTTCCCCCGTGCGACGGATGTCGTTTCCAGGAGGCACGCTGATGAAGAGGTCCACGGTGAGGCCGTCGTCCGACGCGCGCGCGGCTTCCTGGCGCACGACGGCATCTGCACCGGTGGGGACGGGCGCGCCGGTGAAGATGCGCGCGGCCTCGCCGGGCTGGAGCGCGCGAGCGGGCAGGGCGCCCGCGTAGACGGTGTCGATGACGCGCAGCCGAATGGAGCGGTCGCGGGTGGCGCCGCGAGTCTCCTCCGCGCGCACGGCCCAGCCATCCATGGCGGAGTTGTCGCAGCCGGGCAGCGAGCGCGAGGCCCGGACGTCCGTGGCGAGGAAGCGGCCATGCGCATCGAGCAGGGGCACGGGCCCGGACGCCGCGGGAGCGATGGCTTCGAGCGCGGCCTGCCGGGCGGCTGAGAGGGACGTGAGCGGCATCAGGGGCGCGCAGCCTACGCCGTGGGCCCTGGCGGTTGTCCATGGGACCGGAGGCCGTCTGTTCGGCTGCTGGCCGGGGTGGTGGGCCGGGGCCTGGAGCGGCGAGTGGCCGCCCACCTCGTGGATCGGCTTCATGGCTCCGGTCCATGGCCGCGCCCGATGCGGACTCGCGACCTGCCCGATGCGCGGAACCCCCGTGCTCGGATGCACCCCGTGGACTCGCCACGTGCCCCTGATGCGGGGCCGCGACGCGCGGATGCACCGCGTGGACTCGCCGCGTTACTCCGGCCGGAGTGCTCGAAGTGCGGGGCCGTGCTCACCTCTCCGAGCGAGCTGTGGCATCCTCCGGTGAAGGGCTCTCGTGCGTGCTTGTTTCACGGCACTCGGGATGGAGCGTGTGACGTCGCGCGCGGCCGAGGGCAAGTGCCGACGTTCCAGGGGAGAGCGAGACAGGCGCCATGGACACCACGTATCCGGACGTGACGCTCGCCATCATCGCGGGAGGCCAGGGCCGCCGCCTGTCCGGTGTGCCCAAGGGCCTGCTGGAAGTAGACGGCCGCACCGTGCTGGCGCGACTGCTCGCGCTGGCGCCCCGCTTCGGTGAGGTGCTCCTCGTGGCCAACTCGCCGGAGCCCTATGCCCGCTATGCGCTGCGCACCGTGCCGGATGTGGTGCCGGACAAGGGCGCACCCGGGGGCGTCCACGCGGCGCTCTCCGCGGCGCGCACGCCCTGGGTGGTGGCGGTCGCATGTGACATGCCCTTCATCTCACCCGATGTCCTGCGCGTGTTGCTCGACGCGCGCGGTGACGACGTGGACGCGGTGTGCTTCGAGGCGGGCGGACGCGTGGAGCCGCTGCTGGCCGTGTACCGCGCCGCGCTGGCGCGCGTCTGGCGTGCCACGTTGTCCGAAGACCCGTCCCTGAAGCAGCTCCTCTCCCGCTTCCGAGCGCGACTGTTGCCCGAGTCCGCGCTGCGCGCCGTGGACCCGTCACTGCGCTCGCTGGTGAACGTGAACACACCGCAGGACCTCACGCGGTACGCGGTGACTCTGCCTGGCGAATAGTCCTCACCCGAGACAGATACGCCCCGCGCATGGGTGTCATTGCCTCGCCCGAGGGCCTGTCCTGACCCGGGTGCGACGCTCGAAAGGGCTCTCGCGTCACGTCGCTCACCTGACGTGTCAGCGCTTCGCGAACCTGAACACGTCGCTCACCCTGACGTGTCAGCGCTTCGTCGCACCCGCGCGCACGCGCAAGTGAATGGCATGGATACCGCGCGTCGGACGTCGGCACGACGCGTGCTCATGAGCTGACTTCAGCACCACACACCCGCCAGCACATCAGGAGCGCGCGCCGAGTCTCGCGGACGCGCGTCTTCAGGGACCCAGCTCATGCCAGACCAACGTTTGATGAAGACGTATGCCGACCGCACCTATCACTTCACCACCATGGTCCGGCACAACGGCACCGTGGTCGCCTTCGCCATCGATGAAGAGCGGGTCATCCATTATTCCGTGCTCGCGCTCGACAACCCCGACTCGGACCGGGGTGAACTCGACGTCAACTTCTGGAGCGAGGAGCCCTCCGTCCTTCGCTTCCCCTCTGAAATCGAAGAGGTCGGCTTCGCGACGGCGGGTGCCACGCGCATGCCCGTCGTCAAGAAGGGAGGGAGCGAGGAGACCTCCCAGGACCTGTCGGACGAGGAGCTGAATCCCTTCCTCTCCACCACCGCCAGGCTCACCTGGGGGAACGTTCCGTTCCATGTCCTCTCGGATGGCAAGCACCTCTTCCTCTTCCGGCAGGCCATCCGCGCCGTGCATCCGGACGCGGTGTTCGCGCTCAGCGGTGGTGGGTCCTCGGCGGACCGCTCCCGAGGGGACTACGTGCGCGGGGAGGACGGCGCCAAGGTTCCGCTGACGGGCGACACCGTGCTGTGCGACCGCTTCGTGCTGTCGGGCTCGGAGCTCCAGCCCTGCATGGAGGTGCGCTATCGCCGGAGCCGGCACAAGACGCTCCCCGCCAGCCAGACGGACACCCTGGGCACCGAGGACATGGATGGCAGACCCTTCCATGAGCCGACCCAGGAGCTGTCGTTCCTCCGCAACGTCACGAAGGGGCGCTTCGCCGTCACCCTGTTGCCCACGCAAATCGCGGGCCTGTGTCGGTGGCAGTTCTTCTGCCTCAACGACGTGTCCAAGCGCATCGACACCTTCAACGTGGAGCAGGCCGAGGACGGGCTGTTCAACACGCAGGGCTCGCTGCTCTACACCAGCCCCGACCCGAAATATCAGGGCGCCGTCCTGGAGCGCACCCCTGGGACTTGTCCCTTCACGGACAAGGCGCTGGTGCCGCTGCTGCCGGAGCGCGACTACGCGGAGGCCGCGCTGTCATTCGACGGCACGGACGACTTCGTGCGCATCCCCGCCTCGCCGAGGCTCGCCTTCGACCGACGGGAGTACACGCTCGAGCTCTGGGTCCAGCCGACGGCCATCGGTCGGAGCACGCCGTTGACGCTGCTGAGCAAGCACTCCGCCTCGGGTGTGGGCAGCTATGACCTGGCCATCCTCTCGACTGGGAAGCTGCGCCTGCGCCATGCGGTCTCCGCGACGACGACGGCCACGGCCACCTCCACGGGCGCCGTCACCGCGGGCAGGTTCCACCACATCGCCGTCACCTATGACGGAGCAATGGCTCGCTTCTATCTGAACGGCGCGGCCTCCGGCTTCGCGGAGCTGGACTTCAAGGCGGACGCGACGCAGCCGCTCCTCATCGGCGCCGCCCTCACGAAGGACCAGCCCAAGGAGTGCTTCCCGGGCGTGATTGACGAGGTGCGCCTCTGGGACCGGGTGCGCGCCGAGGCGGAGTTGTCTCGGGACAAGGGCTTCCGACTGGTGGGCCAGGAGTCGGGACTCGTCGCCTGCTACCGCTTCGATGAAGGCACGGGCGTCACGCTGTATGACCAGACCGACAACCTCCAGCACGGCACCGCCACGGGTGGGCCCACCTGGGTGACCTCGGGCGCGCCGGTGGGCGAGCGGCCCTCCTTGCGTCGGGACAGCTTCACCCTCAAGGACCGGAGCGTCAGCTCCGGCATGGCGGCGCTGCTCTACTACCAGCAGGAGACGACGGGCAGCGGCGACAGCCGGAGCGGAGAGCCGCAGAAGCGACAGGCCCGGGTGATGCTCTCCTTCGCCACCTATGGGCCCGTGCCCAAGGGCCGCGGCGTGCGCCAGTATTTCGCCGCGGTGCTCGACTTCGCCGTGTCCCAGGACGGCCACCTCGCGCAGTTGCAGGACGTCGCCACGCTGCCCTGGCTCGCGGCTCCCGAGGAGAAGGGCGGCACGAGGGAAGTCAAGAAGGCCGAGGCTGACGTCGCCAAGGCGGAGGAGCAGGTGCGGGGCCTCGAGTCCAAGCTCACCGCCGCCCGGAGCGAGCTGGCCGCCCTGGAGAGCCCCACGCCCGATGGGAACCTCCTGATTCATCTGTACTGGTTCCAGATTCGAATCCAGAGCCCCGCCTACTGCATCGGTGTCGCGGACGCTGTCGAGGGGTCCTCCGTCACGGCTTCCGCGGATAACGCCAGAAAGCCCTTCGCGTCCCGTCAATGGCGCTTCGTTCCCTCGGACAAGGGCGGCTATCTCCTCCAGAACCGGCACAGCAACAAGTACCTGGGGTGGCAGACCTCGGGCTTCGTCCAGCGCGCCTCGCCGACGGACTGGACGTGGGTGCGCACGAATGCGGAGTCCTACCTCCAGGCGCTCCGCGTGGTGAACGCGGGCAGTGGCCACCCGGCCCACAAGGATGAGTACCTCAAGCGCCTGGACTCCGGAGCGCTGGGCTTCTCCACCACGGCGCAGTCCAGCGCCTCCGAATGCAAGATGGAGAGGATTGAGCCGTGCGAGGACCTGACCGTGGTGCGCAAACGCAAGCGCACGGAGCTGGCGGAGCTGGAGCTGGAGCTGACCGCCGCCGAGCAGACCCAGGCCGAGGCGCGCGCGGAGCTGGCGCGGCTGACGTTGGGCTCGAAGGGCAGCGAGGTGTCCCTGCGCATGCCGCTCTTGTCCGTGGATTGCCGAGGGCTCCCCGTGGCGGGTGCGCTCCTGGCCTTCGCGCAGACGGCCGGCACGCCCTTCCTCCTCGACAGCTCCACCGGCCAGGTCATCCTCTACTTCCGTGGCATGAAGGAAGGGGAGTTCCTGGCCGCCTACTACGAGCCTTCCGTCACCCGCGAGGTGGTGCGGCTCGGCGATGCGATGGACGGGCTCACGCTCGTCGCCACCAGCGCGGGCACGAACCTGGGAGGCCTCACCGTCACGCTCGCCGCCGGCACCAGCACGGACCGCTGCAAGGTGACGCTGAAAGCCGGCGGATACACGGAGGTCTGGCCCGATGTGCCCCGGATGCCGAAGCTGCTCGCGGACGTGCTCTCCGGGCAGGCCCACCCGGAGTTCCTGGGCACCGTGGCCACGCACACTGGCACCACGCTCACTCTCGAGCGAGGCACCCAGCGCTCCCTGGCGGCCGGAGACCGTATCGACGTGGGCTCGGAGGTGCTCCAGGTGAGCAAGGCCGCTCCGCCCAAGTCCACCCAGCTCACCCTGAAGGCCGCGCCCAAGAGCCCGCTCACCAAGGGACAGCGCGTCCGCTTCCTGCCCTATGACTTCGCGCAGGCGACGTCGGACCTGCCGGGCGCGCTGCTCTCGAAGGGCTCGCTGTGGCTGCGTCCGGTGCCCACGCTCTCCGAGAAGGAGCTGAGCCCTGGCGCCGCGGAGCAGGTGCTGGCCACCTCGGCTGGCCGCTGGCATGGCGACGTCCCCGGACGGGACCTCTCCTTCGACGGCCTCCAGTCCTACCTGGCCTCCTCGGCCGGGCTGGACACGACGCCCCTGGCCCTCCAGGGCGACGTGACGCTGGAGGCCTGGCTCCTGCCGAAGTCGGTGGATGCGTCGGCGGTGGTGCTCGCGTGCGCCCCGGCGGCGCGGACGCCGGAGTCCAGCAACCTGGCGCTCGCGCTGGATGGACAGACGTACGTGCGTTTCGGGGACGAGGTGGTGCTGGCCGGCGTCGACTTCACGCTCGAGGCGCGGTTGAAGCGCAAGACGACCACCGCGGCGGAGACGCTGCTGGCCCACGGCGTCCCGTCCACGACGGTGAACCAGCGGCTGCTGCTCTCCTTCGACGCGAGCGGGAAGCTGGTCTGCCGCTTCGGCAAGGACACCCTCACGTCGTCGACAGCGGTGAAGGACACGGCGTGGCACCACGTCGCGCTCACCCACGACGCCGGGAGCCTGGAGGCCATCCTGTATCTGGATGGCAAGAGTGTGGCGAGCAAGACGCTGTCAGCGGCCTACTCGGGAGAGGGCGAGCTGCTGCTGGGCGCGGAGGTGCTCAACGGGGAGCTCACCGCCGCGTCCACGTGCCGCGTGGACGAGGTGCGCGTGTGGGACCACGCTCGCGACCTCCAGTCCATCGTCTCCGGCCAGGACGTCCGCGTGAAGGGTGACGTGTCGGGGCTCCTGGCGTGCTGGCACTTCGTGGAGGAGGAGGCCCGGGACATCGCGCTGGAGGGCGGCGAGTCGGGTGGGACGTACGTCGGCACACCGGCCTTCGAGGCGTCTCCGTTGGCGCCCCTGGTCAGCCCGCTGGCGCCGCTGGAGTACCAGCTGTCGCTCGTGAAGGGGAAGGACAAGGAGGTCCGCTCCGCGCTGTCGCTGGATGGCGGGACGTACGTGAGCTGCGGGTCCGGGCTGCCGCTGGCGAAGCAGGACTTCTCCGTGGAGTTGTGGCTCAAGCGCACGAAGAACAACGTGCCCGGGTGCGTGCTGTTCCATGGGTCCACGCACTCGGATGATGGGGACCGGCTGTCGCTCGTCCTCACGGCGCAGAACGCGCTGGTGCTGTCCATGCAATCCGGAGTGCCGTTGGTGCAGACCTCCGTCGCCGACATGGAGTGGCACCACTACGCCTTCACCCACAAGGCGTTGACGGGGCTCACCATCCTCTATCGCGACGGCGTGGAGATGCACCGCTACACGCGCGCGAAGGCCTACTCGGGCGAAGGGGCGTGGGGCCTGGGCGGACTGGGGGATGCCGTCCAGGAGGAGGCCCTGGCGACTCCCGCGACGTGCGTGCTGGACGAGGTGCGGGTCTGGAGCAGCGCGCTGGCCGCGACGGCCATCCAGCAGAAGAAGGGCCAGCGCATGCAGGGCACCGAGGCGGGGCTCCTGGCGTGCTGGGGCTTCAACGACACGCGGGTGCGCGACGCGACGGGGCGGCAGTTCCACTGCGACGTCGTGGGGACGCCGGCCTTCGTGAAGTCGCCCATCGACGCGGGCTTCAGGCTGCTCGCGGGCGTTGGTGACTCGTACGTCATCAGCCAGGAGTCCTTCCCCGTGGGGAGCTGGCGCCATGTCGCGTTCGCCTTCCAGCAGTCCTGGGGCATCCAGCTTCGCGCGGGAGCGTGGCTGGAGGTGGCGCACGCGGAGGCCTTGCAGCTCACGGGGGACGTGACGCTGGAGGTGTTCCTCGGCGTGGGGCCGCTGGGCCGGCGCCAGCCGCTCATCGGCAAGGGCAGCGTCGGCGACGGCAGCGGACAGGAGGTGCCCTACCTCTTCAGCATCATGGAGGACGGACGGCTGTCCTTCACCTTCGAGTCGAAGGGCGCGCGCCGTGAGGTCTTCTCCACGGGCAAGGTGCAGGAGCAGAAGTTCCACCGCGTGGCCGTGGTGCGCAGGGCCGGCAACAGCCACACCGAGAAGACGGTGACGAAGGACGTCGCCGGGAAGTCCTACGAGCTGGTGGAGAGCATCGAGGTGAAGCAGTGGGACGACCTGCGCTTCTACATCGACGGAGTGGATGCGGGCAGCTCGCGCTACGAGGACGCCGACCCCCTGGGCCACGAAGGCCCGCTCTTCATGGGGAGGATGACGGAGGGCATGGACACCTACAGCCTCACCGGCACGTTGGCCGAGGTGCGCGTGTGGAGCCGGGCCCTGGACTCCGCGCAGCTCGGGGTCGCGCTCAAGCCTCGGGACTCCGGGCTGGTGGCGCGGTGGCGCTTCCCGGAGCGGGAGGGCAACGTCACCCTGGACGACAGCGAGACGTATCCGGCGCGGCTGCGTGGCGCCAGCCGGGTGAAGTCCCCCAACCCCGCGGGCAGCCAGGCCTGGATGTATGTGAATGGCAAGGGCATCGCGCTCCAGCCGCTCACCTCCACCAGCACCGAAGTCGCCAGCCTGCCCCGGATGGGCGCGGGCCTCAGCCTGGGCGGCGTGTGGGGCAGCGACAAGGTCCAGGCCCCATACAAGGGTGAGCTGGAGGAGGTGCGCATCTGGGACACGCTGCGCAGCGAGGAGCAGGTGCTCGACAACCTCTTCACCCGGCTCAAGGGCGAGAAGGCGGACCTGGTCGCGTACTACACGTTCGACCTGGACTCGACGCGGACGGACTCCGCGCGCGTCAACGACAACGGCCTGCGCGGAAACCACCTGGAGATGCCTCGGGCGGTGGTCAACCAACCCACTCCGCAATTGAGCACCGCGCCGGTGTCCAACGACACGGCCCGGGTGCGCTCGGCGCTGGCGGGAGTGCGCACGCCGTTCCATGCGCCCATCCAAGGCATGCCCGGCGTCGCCGAGTACGGTGACCTGCAGCGGGACGCGAAGGGGGGCCTGCGCGGGACGATGAAGCGCGCGTACTCCTTCCTGAGCTCGGGCGCGTGGCACCTGGTGACGGGCTACAAGGTGGGCAACCTCGTCACGGAGTGGGTGAGCCAGGCGCAGTTCGCGCCGCAGGTCATCGGCTACGTGGAGGGCGCGCCGCCCGTGCCCTCGGAGAACCTGACGGCGGGCGCGATTGAGTACACGGGCGAGGTGCCCGCGGACCTGTCCCGCGTGGAGTTCGTCCAGGCCGACGACGTGCTGACGACCATCGCCGCCTCGGCGGCGTCGAGCATGATGGGCAGCCTCACGCTCAGCAAGGACATCGCCGCCGCGAAGGACGTGGAAATCGTCGCCGCGCCGCTGGGCGTGGGCACGTCCACGCCGGTGGCGAAGCTGAAGATGGAGGCCTCGGGTTCCATCACCACGGAGCTGTCCGGCGGCTGGGTGAACGAGGGCAGCCAGGGCAGGAGCCAGCACACGTCACGGAACATGTCCGTGTCGCTGGTGGGGAACTGGGAGTCCACGGAGACGCCCCGGGCTCCGAAAATGGAGCGGCGCATCGTCCCCGCCAACGTGGGCTTCGCGCTGGTGCAGTCGGAGACGGCGGACGTGTACTCGCTGCGCCTGGAGCACAACCGCGCGCTGGTGGGCTACCGCATGGTGCCCAACCCCGACATCCCCCGGGACTGGAACCTGCTCACGTTCCCCATCAACCCGCTCTACACCAAGCAGGGCACGCTCGATGGCTGCATCGGCTTCAAACCGGAGGGCAAGATACTGGATTCGGACTACCGCATGGCCCTCGACTACGGGGAGTACTCCTACTTCAAGCCGCGCGAGGCCTACGCGCTCAAGCGCCGAATCCTGCGCGAGGAGCAGCAGGAGTTGAGCTACTTCCGGAGCTTCTCCACGGGCAGCAACCTGGTGCAGGCCGGGGTGAACGAAGTCACCGACAAGGCCTCGCGGGTGCTCGAGGGGGTGATTGGTGAATTGCCGGGCATGGGGGCGTCTCCGGGAGACACGGAGGCGACGGCGCGTGCCTTCGCCAAGCGCAACCTGTGCAACACGTACGTGTGGACGGTGCAGGGCGGCTTCTTCGCGGAGACCACGGAGACGACGGACGTGGTGACGGAGAGCCAGAATGGCCACTTCACCTTCAACGTGTCGGGCGAGCTGCGGATTGGATTGAACCTGGAGATTTTCGGCATCGGCGTGGGAGGACAGGTGGATGCCTCCTTCGGCGGAGGGCAGACCTTCACTCGCGCGAGGAGCACCGAGGCCAGTCGCTCCTTCGGGTTGAACCTGTCGCTGGCCCTGCCGACCAACATCCAGGAGTACGGCGACAAGGGGCCCGTCTACGACAACCACAACCAGCCGGTGCTGGTGCCGGGCAAGGTGGATGCGTACCGCTTCATGAGCTTCTACCTGGACACGGACCGACGGAACTTCGATGACCTGTTCGGCAAGGTCATCGACCCCATCTGGCTGGAGCAGTCCAGCGAGCCCAACGCGCTGGCGCTGAGACAGGCGAGGCAGTCGGAGAAGGCGCCGCCGTGCTGGCGCATCCTCCACCGCGTGACGTTCATCAGCCGGCTGCTGCCCGCCGTGCCGCCCCCCACCGCGCCGCCGCTGGAGAAGGCGATGCGGGCGGAGAACATCTCCAGCAACTACGAGCTCATCCAGCGGCTGGAGCCCTACGTCCGCGAGCACCTGGGGAGCCAGGCGAGGCTCGCGGACGCGACGAAGCAGGCGCTCCAGCGCTACCTGCCGGAGCTGCTGCCGCAAGCGATGCAGGTCATCAAGTACCTGTCGCTGTACTACGAGGTCCCCAGCTAGCGGACCCCGTCGGGCATCCCGGCGTCGTCAGGAGCGAGGCGCCGGGAGTGGCTGGAGCAGCGTGGGCAGCTCCGCCAGGTCGAGCACGAGGCTGGGGCGAATCTGGCCGATGGCATCCGCCATGTCCTGGGCCTGGCCCTGTACGCCGATGCCCACGGTGAAGCGCTCGCCCACCATGACGCGGGTGGTGGCCACGACGCTGGCGCGCCGCTGGTCCGTGTTGCCCAGTTTCAACAGTGACTGGGTGGCTTCCAGCTTGAGCTGGAAGCGCTGCGAGGCGACGCCGACGGACAGGCCGACGTCCACCCACTTGTCCATGGACAGCTCCGGGCGCTGGCGCTCCTGGAGCACGCGCACTTGAATGGCGGCCTCGAGGTTGGAGTCCGCGCTGCTCAGCAGCTCTATCGTGGCCGCGCCGAAGCCGCGTTGGATGGCGACGCCGTCGTTGTCGTGCGACTTCAGTCCCGGCGTCACCCAGCGCCCGCCCACGGAGACGAAGAGCGCGCTGGACGCCTGGCGTGTCTCGCGGGTGCAGGCGGGGAGGCCCTGGCGAATCTTCGCGATGCCCGCCTGGCGCGTGGCCTCCATGGCGAGGCGGTAGTCGCCGAGCGCCTTCTCGAAGTCGGCCGGATTCACGAAGTCGCCGGGCAGGGGCTTGTCGGGGAACTCGTAGAGGCTGGGGTCGGAGAGGACGCGGGCGATGCACGCGCTGTAGGCGGAGCCGTAGTTGCTGCGCTCGCCGAGGACGTCCACGGACAGGCCGGCCATGACCGTGGCGAAGCGGCCCTTCTCCGGGACGCCGTCGGGGTAGGGCGTGTCCTGGCCGATGCCGAGGGTGATGGCGGTGTCCTGGAGCAGGCGGGTGACGACGGACGTGTTTCGCGCGGCGACGGCCTCCGAGTAGAGCCGCTCGAAGCCGTCGGTGAGCAGGTAGGGGTTGAGCTGGAGGGCGAAGGAGGCCTGGGTGCCATCCAGCACGGCGCCCACGCCGCGCAGGCTGACCACGAGGGCGGAGGGGTTGGAGGGGTGGACGACTTCGCCGGCGGTGGCGATGTCCAGGCCCGCGGCGGTCTCCGAGCCACCTCGGAGGATGCTGGGGAAGTCCAGCTCCACCGTGCCCGCGTCCGGGGAGCCACCGTCCTGGGCGCTGGCGGTGGCGGCGCAGACGAGGAGCAGCGCGAGGAGCGCTCTCATTCCACCACCGTCCAGGTGAGGGTGATGAAGTCGGCCACGGCGCCCTTCTGGAGGGAGAAGTCGTCCCAGAGGGCTTCCTTCTGGCCTTTCTCGAAGACGAGCGTCGCGCGCTGGAGGAACTGGGCGCCCGCGCCCGTGGGGTCCGCGACGGAGAGCACCGCGCGCACCCAGCCCTGGGCGGCGCCAGGCAGGAAGTCATCGGGCAGGGGGATGGCGACGTCGCCGGAGAAGGTCTCCGCGTAGAGCTGGCGGCGCTCTTGTCCCTGCATCTTCCCGCTGATGACCAGTCGCATGGCGACGGTGTTGAGGGTTCCGGTGGGCCGCTCCAGCACCAGCTTCGCGCCCTTGCGGTCCGCGCGTGGCACCTGGATGGTGGACTCCAGCTTGTCGCTGCCTGACATGGTGCTCCCCCCTCGGGTCATGGTGCCGGGCTTTCCCAGCCTCACCCGGTTCATTCTAGGGGAGGGGATGACGCGGAATGAAGCCGGGCGGGCGGGCGACCGGGTGCGTCACCGTGACGCATGGACGGCGGGGGCCGGGGATGGGAGACAGGAGGGGGAGAGCACCATGCTGAAGACCCCACTTGGACGGTTCCGCGCGGTGGCCCTGCTGGAGGGCCTGTCGTTCGTGTGCCTGTTGTTCATCGCGATGCCGCTGAAGTACGCGGCGGACATGCCGCTGGCGGTGCGGTTCACGGGCATGGCGCACGGGCTGTTGTTCGTGCTGTATCTCTTCGCGTTGATGGAGGCGGCCATCGCGCTGCGCTGGTCCTTCGTGCGCGTGGCGGTGGCGTTCGGCGCGTCGCTGGTGCCCTTCGGCAACTTCCTGCTCGACGCGAAGCTGCGCAAGGAGAGCGCCTAGTCCGCGAGGTGCTTCACCCGACGTGTTGCGTTGGCCGCGCTCCCAATCTCGGAACGAGCCAGGGTGACGCTGACCCTCCAGGAGTTCGCGCGCGCGAGGAAGCTGTGCGACCATTCCGCGCGCTTTTTCGCGGTGGAGGTCGGCTCATGGAACGCGGGACGTGGAACACGCCAGAGGCAGTGCAGCGGGAGCTGGAGTCGCGGCTCGTCCTCGTGCAGTCCTCCGAGCACATTCGTGGCATGCACTTCGCCGCCGTGCTCGACACCGTGCGCTTCCTTGGCGGTGAGCAGGCCGTGAAGCACATCGTCGATGCCGGGGACTTTCCCCCCGACCTGGACCCCACCGAGCTCTACCCCGTCCCGCCCTTCATGCGGCTGTTCTTCGCCTCCGCCAACCTGCTCGCGCCCCAGCTCGGCGGCGTCGAGGAGGCCATGCGCCAGATTGGCGTCCAGGGCACGCTCGCCTTCGTCCGCTCCATGTTCGGCACCGAGGTCCGTCAGCAAGTCGGCGGAGACCCGAAGCTCCTCGTCAATATGCTCCCGGAGGCCTACCGCATGGCCATCGACTTCGGCGAGCTGCAGGTCGAATGGACCGCCGCCCGCGCCGGCCGCATCCACATGCGCCGCATCTTCACCCCTGTCGCCTACAACGAAGGCATGCTCGAGGGCGCCCTCCAGGCCGTCGGCGCCCAGGACATCCGCGTCGAGGGCCGCCAGACGTCGCTGCTCGACAGCGAGTACTCCCTCTCCTGGGACGACTGAACCCGCCTACCGGGAAACACTCCGCGCCGGCGCCTCGAAGACGAAGGCGCCGTACCCCACCACCCCGGCGCGCGCTCCGGCCGCGTCTCCAGAGCTGCGCAGCGCCACCAGCCTGGGCCGCAGCCCCCGCCGCTTCGCCACGCGCAGCAAGCCGTTGATGGCCTCCGCGCCACACGCGCTGCCCGCGTCCAACGGCCCCTCCAGCGCCAGCACCCGCGCCGCCGTCGCGTCGTCCGCGCGCCGCGCCTCCTCGTACGGCAGGTAGTGCGACAGGTCCGAGGTGACGACGAGCAACACGTCCTCGTCCCACAGCGCCTCCAGCACCTGGGCCACCTCCTCCTCGTCCGCGTGGCCCACCACCAGCGGCAGCACCGTGAAGCCCGCCAGCACCCGCTGGAGGAACGGCAGCTGCACCTCCAGCGCATGCTCCGCCTCGTGCACCTCCGTGGAGGCGCTCACCCGCGCCAGCGCCGTCGCCCGTCGCAGCAGGTCCGCGTCCAACCGCACGTCGCCCAGCGGCGTGCACAGCAGGTCCACGTCCGGATACGCCAGCCCTCGCAGCGAGTGGAAGTGACTGGGCCCCAGCAGCAACACGCGTCCGAGCTCCGCGCGACGGTCCCTCAGCGTGGCGTACGCCGCCGCCGCCACCTCGCCTGAATAGACATACCCGGCATGCGGAACGATGAGCGCGGAGGGAAGTCCTTCCCCGGGCCCTCGCGCCTGCTCCAGCCACGTGTCCACCTGCGTGGCCAGCGTGGTGGGACTGGAGGGATAGAAGGAGCCCGCCACCGCGGGCGCGCGCACACGAGGCATGTCCTCCAGCACATCCTTCCGTGGAGCGGCCACACGAACGGGGTTCCGGTGGAATCCTACGGACAGACGGCAACGCGAAGATATGCGAATCATTGCAAGTCTGTTCGCTTGTGGGACGTACGGGTCCCGACTTCGAGCGTCATGCGCGTCATTCCAGGCCCGCTTCGGGTGACAAAGGATTGATTTCACCGGAGGTTTGTCTGGCGTGACGCTTGCTACCGGTGTCTTCGTTCCGTGCACTCCTTCCGAGCGGTTCAGGGCCGCTCGGGGCATGGAACCTCGCGCATGGGAGGGCCGGCCGGGGACCTCTGACTCCTCCACCCCGGCCGACCTTCCCGTCCGTGAGCCCGACGCGCGCGCGGCCTCCCGCGTGCTCGCGCCGAGCCCGCCCATGTCTCAGCGATGTCTCATGCGCGGCGTCGCTCGGAGGCCGAATCGGCGCGGTTTCCCTCGGATTCGGGTGCGGGAAGCGGCCTTGGAGCGCGAATTCTCAAGTTGCGCTCATGCGGTACATGACACACGGAGAACGAAAAAAGGATGCGCGCCCGCGTGCATTGACTAGAAGAGGCCGCCGAGCGCCCGGGAATGACCGCGGGCACACGCAACGGAGGGACGCTTCATGAAGGCAAATCAGTGGCAGGCCATGGCCGTAGCGGCCGGGTTGATGGTGTCGACGAGTGCTTTCGCGCAGTCGACGGGTGGGGCTTTCGGCAGCGCCGGGCAGATTGTCGTCAGCTCGGATGCGTCGGCGGACCTGGGTTACACGACGGAGGGCGCGGGGTACGGCTTCTTCCGGCTGGCGCCGAGCGTGGACTACTTCCTGAAGGAGAACCTCTCCATCGGAAGCGGCGTCAACCTGTCCGTGCTGTTCGGCGAAGGCGACACGGTGGCGGCCTTCGGCCTCAACGCGCGAGTGGGCTACAACATCCCGTTCTCGGAGAAGCTGTCTTTCTGGCCCAAGGCCATCGTGACGCTGTTCGTGGGCGACAACATCCTGTCGCTCCCCGACGGCACGGGCTCGGCTTCCACCGTCATCCTGGAGGGCTACGCGCCCGTGCTGTACCACGTGACGTCCCACTTCTTCGTGGGCGCCGGTCCTCGCCTGGCCATTGGCCTGGGTGATGACGTGGACGTGACGTTCAGCGTCGGCACCACGGTGGGCGGTTACTTCTAGAGTCTGTTTCCCTGGCGCGCGGCGGGCCGTGTTTCCGCCGCGTGCCGGGGTGTTCGTCAGGGCAGGGTGAGGCGACTGACGCCCCCGCTCGGACGCGTCAGGGACAGCATCCGCGTCTCCTCCACCCAGCCCTCCGCCGACGGTGCGCTCCCCTCGTGGATGAGCCTCAGGCCCAGGTGCAGCGAGCGCGAGCCGGTGCCGGGCGTGTAGAGCAGCAGCACCGCCGTGGCCTCTTCGACGACCCGGCGTGACACGGGCCTTGGCGTGGAGTCTCCCCGGCCCGTCCGCACCACGCGCCAGTCCTCCAGCTCCCAGCCCACCACGCGGCCGTCACGCAGGTGCACCGACACGTTCGCCCAGACGGTGCCGTCCACGGGGACGCGCACCGGCTCGAGCAGGCGGCGCAGGCTCGTCGCCAGCGCGGCGGGCTCGGGTGTCGCGTCCTCGCGCTGCCCGGCGACCTGACGCGCCTGCGCGGGCCGTTCGGTGGAGAAGGACGCGCCCGGCTCCAGGGCCCACGAGGACGCCTCGCGCCGCAGCCGCAGCACCACCTCGCCCGCGGAGTGATGGGTGGTGGACATCAGCGCGCGAGCGACTGTTCGCTGGAGGTCTTCGCGGTCGACGGCGCGTCCGGCCCGTCCGCCGCGCTTCAGCGACTGGTAGCCCACCAGCGTGAGGGCCCCGCGCTCCGCCCAGAAGGTGAACTCCAGACGCGAGCCGACGTCCCGCACGCCCCCGGCCAGCGCCGCCACCTGCCGAGCCACCTGGCGCGCTTCCTGACGTCGGGCTTCCTCGTGCTCGAAGGGCTCACTGCCTCCGGGACGTCCCGAGCCACCCGTGCCTCGGTGGGTGCACGCGAGGCCCGTCGTCAGGAGCATGAGCGCCACGGTCCGAGCGCACACCCGGAGTCCTCGGTGAAAGGGCAGCATGGACATGGGTTCCCCCTCCGAGCGACAGCGCCGCCCGGCAGGCCTGGCCTCACGCGGGACACGCGGGCCGATACGGTATTCTTGAGAGGGAAAGACGCGCGCGGCGGTGGATTCCTGAGCGCCCGGGACTCGCGGACGGGACGTGTGTCCATTCACCCACGCTCGGGTTGCCCGGCGCGCCAGGGTCGAGACTCACCGCACCCTCGCGGATGCCGTAGAGCAGCTGGAGCTCGAACGCGTCGCGCGGCGGGCTCCAGGGTCCATTCATCCGCTCATCGCGCGTGGCGAGGCCGTGAAATACGCCGCTGTCGAGCAGCACCTTCATGCACCGCGCGAAGCTGGCATCCACGTCTGACTTGTCTGGAAAGGCGATGTCCGGCCCCTCCATTCAGGCGCCCTTGCACGGTCGGAGGCGCACCCGCTCGGCGCACAGCGCGCGAGCGTTTGCTTCCGTGCGGCGAAGGCAGCGCTGGATGGAGCACCGCGCCCACGTGCCGCTCACCGTGCCCCGTGTGCGGCGCGCGGACGATGTCCCGCGTCACCGCGCGGTGGTGTCGCTCATGAAGTGAGTCCCGGTGGTGGCCCCGCGCCGTGCTCCTGAAGGAACGCGCCGACCGCGGCGTTGAAGGCATCTGGATGACTCATGTACGGCAGGTGGCTGGCGTCGCGCAGCAGCTCCAGCCGGGCGCCGGGGATGTGCTCGGCCACGTCGCGCGCGGCGCGGGGCGGCACCAGCACGTCCCTTCCTCCTTGGATGACGAGCGTGGGCACTCGCAGCTGGTGGAGCCGGGGATGGAAGTCCGCGGCCAGCACGTCGCGCAGCCGGCGCAGCAATTCGACGGGGGTCAGCCGCCGCGCCTCGCGCACGATTTCCGCGCGCCCCTCGGGCGGCAGCCTCGCGCCTCCGAGCACCCGCGCCACCGTGGGGGCGAAGACATACGCCAGCGGGCGCGGCGTGCGCACCAGCGTGGACAGCGTCACCGCCAGCCGCCTCACCCGGCGCACGCTGGCCACCGGCGACACCAGCACCAGCGCCTTCACCCGCTCCGGGTGCGCCAGCGCGAAGGCGATGGACAGCAGGCTGCCATAGGAGGACCCCACCAGCGCGAAGCGCTCCGGCAGCCGTGCCTCGGGGTGATTCAGCACCGCCAGGTTCCATTGCAGTGGAGTGTGCGTGGCGGGCGTGTGCAGCGGCGGCGTCCACAGCAGCAGGCGGAACCGCCCAGCCAGCGGCTCCATGGGCGCGAAGGAACGCCCACTGGCGCCCAGCCCCGGAAGACACACCACGGTGCGGGCTATGTCGGTGGCGCCGTCGGGAAAGGTGAACAGCCGCGCCAAGGTGCCCTTCACCTCGCGCTCCTCGCAGCGCAAGTGCGCGTAGCCGGAGGGAATGTCCTCCACGTCGGGGACTCGCGAGGGCGCGGGAGTCCGCGACGGCGTCTCAAGCATGGCGGGCCCTGACCAGCAGCCGGTGCACGCTGGTGGCCACCCTGTCGCGGAACGCGCGCAGGCGCGAATCGGAGGCCCCCGAGGGCGGCGGTGTGTGGGGACTGCCCAGCGCGAAGGTGAGCCGCACCGGAAACGGCAGCGGCCCCAGCCCCACCAGCAGCGGCACGCGGTACTTGTCCCCATTCGTGAGGTGCAGCCCCAGCCGGGCCTCACCCGGTGGGAAGAGGAACGTGTCGTCCACGCCGAACCCTCCGAAGGGCACCACCGGCACCCCCGCATGCGAGGCCACCCGCGCGAAGCCCAGCGCCTGCTCCCAGCGCAGTTGATAGCGCCCGCGCGGACGCTTGAAGACCTCGCGCGCGCCTCCGGGGTAACAGACGACCAGCGCCCCGGCGCGCAACACCTCCAGCGCGTTGTCCTGGGTGCCCTCCACACCGCCCAGCCACGGCAACACCGTGCGGACCACCGGGATGCGGAAGAAGCCTCGCTCCGCCAATCCCACCACTGGACGCCCGGTGGCCTGGTTCAAGAGGTGGAAGAAGGCGGGCGTCTCGTAACCCCACACGCCGTGATTGCCCACCAGCAACACGGGGCCGCTCCTCGGCAGGTGCTCGACGCCCACCAGTCGGGCCCGATGGTAGAGCGCGGACAGCGCCGCGCCCCGTTCGGCGAGGTGGAACACGGCCCTGCGCACGGTGACGAGCGGAGCTTCCACGAGGAGACATGATGGAGACGCCACCCCCCATCGCCAGCCAACACGAGCGGCCAGCCAGGCCCCCGCTCCCGGAGTCCCGGTCATTGCAAACCCACGCACCGTGCCCGGGGGGATGGGCCCTGCCCACCCCGGAGGTTGCTTTGAGTAGGCAACGCTTCCGGGCCCACCCCCATGGGCTTTCAGTCGCCAGTCGAGGCACGCTGTGCGGGTCGTTGTTTCAGCCCGCCGAACGTTCGCTCGACCTGTCGTTTGAGTTTCAATAATGTGAGGGTGAAGCGCAGCTTTGGTTGTCTGCCTGCTGAACCATGCAGATGGTTGAGGGCATGGGAGGCCCGTTCGACATCCTCGTGGAGGAGCACCGCGAGCTGGAGGAGCGCTTCGAGCGGCTCGTCTCCGGCGCGGAAGAAGAGGAGCCCTTGAGCGCCCAGCACGAGCTGTTGGAGCTGCTGCGGCTGCACACCTGGCTGGAGGAGCGCTGTCTGCAACCGCTGGTGGCCCGGGTGGAAGGGCGGGCTCGTGCCCGGCAGCAGGCCGAGGATCATCTGGCCATGCGCGAGCTGATGGATGAGTTGGAGGAATTGTCCCCCGGCGACACCGAATGGCAGGCCCGGCTCTACGCGCTCGAGGATCTGACCGTCGCGCATTTCCAAGAAGAAGAGAGCGCGTTGTTGCCCAGACTCACCACCGCGTTGGACCCGCGCGAGCAGCAACAGCTGCGCGCGGAGCTGACGCTGGCTCGTGAGGAGCTGCGCGCCCTGGCCTCGGGGCCCTTTGTTTCGGGCTCCGCCCCCCTGCTGGAAGACCTCCGCTGGGACGGCTGAGCGCCGTTCCCGCCCCACTGGAATGGGACCCGACCTGGGACGGCGGGGGGGGTGATACGTCCGTCAGTCACACCTTTTATCGCTTCCTTTAGACAAATCCCAAATTGGAAGGTATGGGTATGAGCAGCATCACAAATCAACTCCCCCTTCCAGACCTTCAACAACCAGACTAGCCAAGACGAGGATTGAACGAATGTCCGTGGATAAAGCGTTTCGGGACATGATCCGTAACGAAATCGAGGTCCAGCTCAAGCCGCTGCGCGACGTGGTCTCCCGCCTGGAGTCCGGGACGGCGGATCTGGATGCACTGCGCAACGTGGCGGAGCGACTGGCCCCCCTGGCCGAGGTCGTGGGCCCCCTGTTCGGCGCCCAGGTCGCGGCGGCGAAGCCGGGCCGCAAGGCCGTCGGTCGTCCTCCCGCGGCGGCGCGTGGCGCGGTGAGCGCGGCGGCGTCGGTGTCGGCGGGTGGCAAGCGTCGCGGCCGTAAGCCGTCGGCGTCGGCGGATGGCTCGCGCGAGTGCGCCATCGTCGACTGCGGCAAGCCCAGCCGGACCAAGGGCTACTGCGCCGCGCACTACCAGAAGCTGCGGATGCTGGAGAAGACCAACCGCCGCCCGTCGGCGTGGGTCGACTACGCGCCCGCGAACAGCGTGGAGGACATCAAGCTGCCGCGTGGTCGCGCCGCGTCGAAGGCCCTGGCCGCCGCCGCCCAAGCAGCGAACGGTTAATCAGCGGCACGTTTGGCCCCGGCCCGGGCAGACAGTGACCACACCTCCGTCAACCGTGCTCCCTGGCAGGGAGAGGGTTCGGGGGCAGCCCGTACGGGAAGTCTTGCCCGCGGGGGCTTGCAGGGGCATGAATGCCCGGGCCCATGAACAAACGCGACTTGGAGCCTGGAATCATCACCGACCTGGCCGGAAGGACCACGTATGGTGATTACCTACAGCTCGACCGGCTGCTGACGGCGCAGGTTCCGCGCTCGCAGCCACCGCATCACGACGAGCTGCTCTTCATCATCCAGCACCAGACGAGCGAGCTGTGGATGAAGCTGCTCATCCACGAGCTGAGCGCGTGTATCCGCTATGTGCAGGCGGACCGCCTGGAGCCCTCGTTCAAGATTTTCGCGCGAGTGGGGAACATCCAACGGATGCTCTTCGAGCAGTGGAGCGTGCTGGAGACGCTCACGCCGAACGAGTACCTGGAGTTCCGCGACGCGCTCGGGCCCGCGTCTGGCTTCCAGAGCTGGCAGTACCGCGCGGTGGAGTTCCTCCTGGGCAACAAGGACTCCAATGCCCTGGGTCCCTTCCGCCACCAACCGGAGGTGCATGGGGAGCTGGAGCGGCTGTTGGAGTCTCCCAGCCTCTATGACGAGTTCCTGCGCCATCTGTCGCGCTCGGGGCATGCGATTCCGGAGGACCATGCCCAGCGCGACTGGCGGCAGCCGTACGTGAAGAGCCCGGCGGTGGTGGAGGTGTTCCGTCGCATCTACGAGGACCCCCACGCGCACTGGGACGCGTACGAGATGTGCGAGAAGCTGGTGGACACCGAGGAGCGGTTCCAGTTGTGGCGCTACCGTCACATGATGACGGTGATGCGAATCATCGGCTTCAAGCAGGGCACCGGAGGCTCCTCCGGGGTGTCCTTCCTTCGCAAGGCCTTGGATTTACGCTTCTTCCCAGAGCTGTGGGATGTGCGCACGGAGCTTTTGCCCCCGGGTGCCCGGGCTCATAAGCCGTCCCCGTGAGCGCGCTGCCCGCCCTCATGGCAGGCGTTGCGCCCCAGTCTTGACGCGCGGCCAATTGAGAGGAATGGGCGGGGCCTGTCGGTGACAGGCTTCGTCGAGTGAAACATCGACAATGTGACGGGGTGGACAGATGGGTGTCGGAAGCCACCCTGTCCTCCTGGTGTGGGGGAGGCGCGCTAGGCTTGCGCGCACCATGGCTGCCTCGGCTCCCCTGCTCTTCGAGAAGGCCCACGTCCTGTGCTACCGCACCTTCGACATCGCGGAGGAGATCAACCTCGAGCGCGCGCGCAAGGCCGTGTCGGAGGACACCCGCCGCCTCAAGCTGTCGCGCGAGAATGGCCAGTACCTCCAGCTGCCCAATCCGCCGCTGGCGTATGAGCTGGGGCGCCGGCCGCTGGCGCTGAAGGACGGGCCCGTCACGGTGGATGCCACCGCGCGCCTGTTCGACCATGGCGCCGCGTCCATCATCCTGCGCGTGCCGGTGGTGCCGGGCACGTCGCTGGAGCAGCTCACCCGCGTGGCGGACGAGCTGTATGACAGCCAGGCGCTGGAGGACCTGGCGTTGGATTTGGTGGAGGGCGTGCGCAACACCATCGCCTCCGCGGTGCAGGAGCCGCACCTGTGGGACCAGAACGAGAGCTACACCGTCATCTTCGCGGAGAGCATCCAGGGCAACCCGTCCGCGGAGGACCTGCTGGAGCTGGAAGGGGCGGACCTGGCGCGGCTGCTGTTGGGGGAGAACGGCCAGACGCCGCTGTCGCGCCGCGAGAGTGAAGCCGTCACGCAGATGCGCTTCAGCTACACGGTGAACGACCTGGTCGTCATCGACTGGAACAGCGCCTTCGTCTACGAGCCCTCGGGCTCCGGGGACATCCCGGACCTGCTCGAAATCGCCAACGCGCAACTGTTGGAATTCCGTTACTACGACGAGCGGCTGGACGAGCACATCGCCCGCATCCACGACGAGGTGCAGGCCAAGCGCCACGGGTGGACGCGGCTGTTCCGCAGTCCGTACCGCACGCTGACGCGGCAGACGCTCACCACGCTGGTGGACCTCAACGAGTTCATCGAGCGCGTGGACAACAGCCTGAAAATCATCGGCGACTTCTACCTGGCCAAGGTCTACGAGGGCGCGGTGCGCCGCATGCGCATCTCCGCCTGGCAGGGCTCCGTCACTCGCAAGCAGCAGCTGCTCGCCCAGACGTATGGCCTGCTCAAGGGCGACGTGGACATCGACCGCTCCCATACGCTGGAGGCCGTCATCGTCCTGCTCATCGTCCTCGAGATTTTCTTCGCGTTCTTCAATGTGTTCGCTCACTGAAAGGTGAGGCCCCCCCTGTACCTGGGGACAGGGGTCCCTGGGTTTCGCGGCCTCGCCCGACATGGGACACTGACGCTTCGCGACAGGCCCCAGTGGGCCCGGACCGGGGGGACGTGTGGGCATGAAGGTGCCCGAGAGCAACCTGGCGGCGACGGACCGCGTGACGCGGACCCTGGAGCGGCTGTCGGGGGCGCCGCCGGTGCGGGCGGTGCTGGAGGCATTGCTGCGCGAGGCCGCGGCGGCCCTCGCTGTATCTGGCGTCTTCATCTGTTGGCGGGAGGACGAAAGCGTCCCTCGCACGCTGGCCACGCCGGAGCTGCCGGGTGACGCGGTGGAGGCCTGCGGCCAGCGCCTGCTGGCGGGCACACGCGACATCGACGGGGCCCTGCTGCCGTACCTGGCGGTGGACCTGGAGCGGGATGCGCTGCTCTCGGGGGCACCGGAGGCGCGGCGGAAGCTGGGCGCGGTGGGCCTCGTCGCGCTGCCCTTGTCCGCCTCCGTGGCCCACGGTGTCATCGGCGTGCTGGGCGCCGTGCTGGGCGAGGGGCGGGTGCCCTCGGAGGAGGACCTCCAGCGCCTGGGCCTCTACGCGCGCCTCGCGGGGCTGGCGCTGGAGCGGGAGCAGGCGGTGGAGGGGACGCGGGTGGAGGTGGCTCGGGCCCGCGCGCAGGTGGAGCAGGCGGAGGTGCTGCGGCTGAGCCGCTTCCAGGCGGTGACGGAGGCCTTCGGCCAGACGCTCACCCGCGAGGAGGTGGCCCACGTGGTGTTGGACTTGGGGCTGCCCGCGGTGGACGCGACGGCGGGCATGGTGCACCTGACGCAGGAGGGCGGCGAGGCTGCGGAGCTCATCGCGGCGGTGGGCGTGCCGGACGGGCTCCTGGAGCCCTTGCGCGTGTTGCCCCGCACCGGCGAGGACCTGCCGGGCCAGGACGCGGTGCTCGACGAGGCGCCGGTGTGGATGGAGACGCTGGCGGCGATACAGGCGCGCTACCCGAGGCTCGCGGCGTTGATGGCGGAGGGGCCGCTGCGCGCGCTGGCGCTGGCGCCGCTGTTCGTCGAGGGGCGGGTGTTCGGCACGCTGGCCTTCGGCTTCGAGCGGGAGAAGGACTTCACCGCGCTGGAGCGCGCGTCCATCATCGGGCTGTCGCGGCAGTGTGGCCAGGCGCTGGAGCGCGCGCGGCTGTACGAGCGCGAGCACACCGCGAGGTTGGAGGCGGAGGCGCTGGGCACGCGGCTGAGCCTGCTGGCGGACGCGAGCGCGCTGGTGTCCGGCTCGCTGGGCTGGGAGGAGACGGTGTCCGGCGTGGCGCGGCTGGCGCTGGGCCACTTCGCGGACGGGTGCTCGGTGGACTCGTATGACGAGGGCGTGGTGCGGCGGCTGGCGGTGCTGCACGCGGACCCGGAGAAGGCGCAGCGCGTGTTGGAGTTGACCAGCTTCCCGCTGGACTCGGGCCAGCCCTCCACGCTGGCGCGCGTGCTGGCCAGCGGGCAATCCCGCATGGAGACCCGCAGGACGCGCGTGCCCTCCGCGACGGGAGGCGCTCCGACGTGGAGTGCCTGCACGCTGCTGCTGACGCCGCTCGTCGCCCGGCAGCGCACGCTGGGCGCGCTGACCTTCGTGCGGGACGCGGGGCGGGCGCCCTTCAATGCGACGGACCTGTCGCTGGCGGAGGAGCTGGCGCGGCGCGCGGCGCTGGCCATGGACAACGCGCGGCTGTTCCGCGCCGCGCGCGCGGCCGAGGAAGAGAGCCGGCGCGGCGCCGCGCGGCTGCATGTGCTGGTGCAGGTCAGCCAGCTCATCGCCGAGGCGGGGTTGGACCTGCCCACCGTGCTGGACGTGCTGGCGAGCAAGGTGTCCGAGGCGCTGGGCGGCGGGTGTGTGTTGCAGTTGCTCGCCGAGGACCGGGAGCATTTGGAGTTGGTGGCGGCGCACCACCCGGACCCCGACGCGCGCGGCGTGCTGGAGTCGTCGCTGCGGATGAACCCCGCGCGCGTGGGGGAAGGACTGTCGGGCCGCGTGGTGGCCACGGGGAAGACGCTCTTCGTGCCCCGGCTGAGCGCGGAGGAGCTGCTCGGGGACCCTTCCCCCGAGGGTGTCACCTTCCTCAAGCACTACGGGCCGCAGAGCCTCATCATCGTCCCGCTGGGCGCGCGGGGCCGGGTGCTGGGCACGCTGGGTGTCATCCGCGAGGCGCGCGGGCGCGAGTACACGGCGGAGGAGCGCGCGCTCCTGGAGAGCCTGGCCGCGCGGGCCGCGTTGGCCATCGAGGACGCGCGGCTGTACGGCGCGGCGACGCAGGCGGTGAAGGCTCGCGACGAGCTGCTGTCGGTGGCGGGGCACGAGCTGAAGTCGCCGCTCAACGCCCTCCAGCTCCAGATTCACCTGCTGGCGCGGATGGCGAAGGACGCGATGGCGGCCAGCGGCCTCGCCGAGCGCGCGGAGAAGGCGGCGCGCGCGGGGCAGCGGCTGGGGTTGCTCATCGACGACCTGCTGGACGTGTCGCGCATCAGCGCGGGCCGGTTGACGCTCAACCGCGAGGAGCTGGACCTGGCGGCGCTGACGCGCGAGCTGGTGTCGCGCATGTCCGAGGAGCTGGTGCGCGCGGGCAGCGAGGTGCTGCTGCTGGCGGACGAGGAGGTGGTGGGGCAGTGGGACAAGCTGCGGCTGGAGCAGGTGTTGGTGAATCTGCTGTCCAACGCGGCGAAGTACGGCGCGGGGCGTCCGGTGACGGTGCAGGTGGAGCAGCGCGGCCAGATGGCGGAGCTGGCCGTGAAGGACGAGGGCATCGGCGTGGCGCTGGAGGACCAGGAGCGCATCTTCGAGCGCTTCGAGCGCTCGGAG
This sequence comes from Corallococcus terminator, assembly GCF_049194865.1. Classification (GTDB taxonomy): domain Bacteria; phylum Myxococcota; class Myxococcia; order Myxococcales; family Myxococcaceae; genus Myxococcus; species Myxococcus terminator_A. The sequence continues at coordinate 210,110 of NZ_JBLZWL010000071.1, forward strand.
TCCGCGCAGCACTTCAAGGGCCTGGGCCTGGGGCTCTGGATTACCAAGCGAATCGTCGAGGCCCACGGCGGCGGCATCCGCGTCCAGAGTCAGCCCGGCAAGGGCTCCACCTTCACCGTGGAGCTGCCCCTGGCCGGCACGCTGCCGACGTGAGCACGTGCTCCCCGTCGGCGACGGACCTGGGGCGTGACACATCACCTGGACAGCGCTTGGCCCCGTGCGCTCTGGTGACGCGGTGATGATGCGTGCCTTGCGCGGCGGAGTCCTGTTCCTCCTGTTGGGAGGGGCGCTCGCTTCAGGATGTGGCCATGCGCCCCAGGCGCGGCCCGCTCCGGACGGCGACGGTGACGGTGTGTCCGACGCCGACGACGCGTGCCCCCTCATCCACGGGCCCGTCACCACGCGAGGCTGCCCCATCAAGGACACCGACGGCGACGGCCTGGACGACTCCGTCGACAAGTGTCCGCGCCACGCGGGCCCCGCCTTCCGTGAGGGCTGTCCCGCCCGCGACTTCGACGACGACGGCGTGGAGGACTCGAAGGACGCCTGCCCCCGCGAGTCCGGCCTGCTGGAGCGCAAGGGCTGTCCCATCGTCGACCCGGACCGGGACGGCGTGGAGGGGGCCGCGGACGCCTGTCCCGAGGAGTCCGGCCCCGTGGAGCGACAGGGCTGCCCGGAGAAGGACGAGGATGGCGACGGAGTTCCGGACGAGGACGACGCCTGTCCTCGCGACGAGGGCGTGCCCCACCTGCGCGGGTGCCCCGAGCGGGACAGGGATGGCGACGGCCAGGCCGACCACCGGGACAACTGCCCCACCACGTACGGCCCGGGGGCGAACCAGGGCTGCCCGGCCCAGGACAAGCAGCGCGTCGTCCTCCTCCGCGACAAGCTGGAGCTGCAAGAGCGCATCACCTTCGAGAGCCAGACGGCGAAGCTCCAGGCCAGCTCCCACGCGCTGCTGGACAACGTGGCCCGGGTGCTGCTCGCGCACCCGGAGCTGACGCGCGTCATCGTCGAGGGACACACCGATGCCTGGGACGACGAGACGACGGGGCGCGCGGTGACGCAGGCGCGCGCGGAGTCCGTGGTCGCCTACCTGGAAGGGCAGGGCGTGCCGAAGGAGCGACTGGAGGCGCAGGGGATGGGGGCCGACAAGCCACTCGAGTCGAGCGGGACGTCGCTCGGTCGCACGGCCAACCGCCGCGTGGAGTTCACCTTCCCGCCGCCTCCCCCTCGGAAGTCCTCCCGGCCCGCACCCCGGTGATGACCCGGGGCCGCACCGTGGGGCGGGTCGTGGGCGCCTCGCCTCGTCCAGTCCGTGGAGTCCTCCCGGAGCGTCGGGAGGTGGGATACGCTGCTGGCCGCGTCCAAGGCTCCACCGGACGCCGAGGTGACCCTCATGAGCGCATCCCCCCTCTTTGGTGACCTGCTGCTCAAGCTGGGTATCGTCACGCCCGTGCAGGTGCAGGAAGCCCTGGCCCTCCAGGCGCTCACTGGCCAGCGCGTGGGCGAGGCGCTCATCTCCCTCGGCTACGTCACCCGGGAGCAGATTCAGGACGCGCTGGGAGAGGCGTTGGGGTTGCACCATGACAAGGGGCCCTCGCAGCCCGCCTTGGGCGAGCTGCTGGTGGGGTTGAAGTACGTGACGCTCGCGCAGTTGGAGGAGGCGCTCGCCCGTCAGCGCCGCGACGGGCGCAAGCTGGGCGAAATCCTCGTGGAGCTGGGGCACTGCACGTACAAGCAAATCTACGAGGCGCTCGGCCTGCAGAACCGCATCGCGGGCCGGCAGGAGAACCCGCGGCCCTTCATCGACGGGCGTCGCCGGGTCGTCGTCGTGGATGACAGTCCGCTGGCGTGTGCCTTCGTGCAGGAGGGACTGGTCGCCCTGGGCTACGAGGTCCTCTGCTACCAGGACCCGTTCGAGGCGCTGGAGGGCATGAGCCGGCTGCAGCCCGCCATCGTCCTGAGTGACCTGGAGATGCCCGGGCTGGACGGCGTGGAGCTGTGCCGTCGGCTCAAGGAGGTCCCCACGCGGGGGCTCCCCGTCATCATCCTCACCGCGAATGACCGCGAGGCGGAGCGCGTGCGCGGCCTGCGCGCGGGCGCCGACGACTACGTCAACAAGTCCGCGTCCATGGACGAGCTGGCGGCGCGAATCGAGAGCGTGGTGCGCCGCACCGGCGAGACGGAGCGGATGCGCAAGCTGTTCGCCCGCTACACCTCCGCGGCGGTGGTGGACGAAATCCTCAAGAGCGCGGACGCGGTGGTGCTCACCGGCGAGAAGCGCGAAGCCACGCTGCTGTTCGCGGACATCCGCAACTTCACCGGCCTCGCCGAGAGCCTGCCTCCCGAGCAGGTGGTTGGAGTGCTCAACCAGGTGCTGGGCCGGCTGTCGGACGCGGTGCTCACGTGCGGCGGCACGCTGGACAAGTTCCTCGGCGACGGGCTGATGGCGGTGTTCGGCGCCCCGGTGGCGCGCACGGACGACGCGCTGCGCGCGCTCCAGTGCGCGAAGATGATGATGGACGCGATGACGGACCTGCGCGTGGAGGCGGAGGCCGAGTGGGCCGCCAACGGCCGGGACGGTCACCCGCTGGTGCTGGAGCTGGGCGTGGGCATCAACTCGGGCGTCGTCGTCGCCGGCAACATCGGCAGCACGGTGCGCTCCGAGTACACCTGCATCGGCGACGCGGTGAATGTCGCCGCGCGGCTGTGCGCGCTCGCGGGCCCGGGGGAAATCCTCGTGGGAGAGCGCACCCGCGAGCTGGTGGACGCCAACGAGACGGCCTTCGAGGACCTGCCGCCCGTGCGCTTGAAGGGTAAGCAGCAGCCGGTGCCGCTATTCCGCGCGCTTTAGGCCCGCGTGAAGTCTTCCCCACCCCAGACCGCCGCTGGCGGTAGGGTGGGGGGATGAATCCGTCCGCTGACGACCGCCCTCCGCCCTCCCGTCGCTCACCCGTGCTGTGGGTGGGGTTGGTGTTCGCCCTCGCCCTTGTCTGCGCGGTGTTCGTGGGGGCGCTGACGCGCTCGAAGGCGGTGCACTCGGAGCGGATCCACCAGGATATCGCCGTGCTGGAGGACGCGCTGTCTCGCTTCCACTCGGACGGCAACGTGCTGCCGGAGGAGGCGGACCTGGAGCCCCTGCTGGTGCCCAAGTACCTGCCGTCGCTGCCCTTGGACCCCTGGGGTCGGCACTACCGGTACACGAGCAACGGCGACCAGGTCTTCATCGCGACGTTCGGCAAGAGCGACGACCGGGGCGGCAGCCGCGACGAGCAGGACCACACCAACCACGACGGGCACCCCCGGCCCGAGAAGGCGAAGTAGTCGTCCAGCCGGGCGGTTGGCCGGCTCGGGGCCCGGCGTGCGATGGGCCACGCGCCCCACGTCCCAGGCCAGGCTGACCCCGAGGAGGGGCCCCCCGCCCGGCGGCATCGTGCGCATCTGTCCCGAGGAGGGATGGAGTCCAGGCCATCCCCGCGAGGAGGGCGGCCATGGCCATCGTCTGTGCGAGCCCGCTGATGGCGCGGGAGTCCCGGGAAGTGGAAGTCGCCGCGGCGCTGGCGGCCAGGCTGGGAGAGCCGCTGTTGCTGGTGGGCGTCATGGACGGCGAGCCGCTGACGGAGGCCTCGCGCCTGGAGGCCCAACGGCACCTGGAGTCCCTGGCGGAGCGACTGGAGCTTCCTCCCGGGCGGGTGAGCTGTCGGGTCCGCTCGGACACGGACGCGGTGCTCGCCGACGAGGAGTGTCGGCACTCGCGGTGGGTGGTGGCCGCGGCGGAGGGCTGGCGCACCTCGGCGTGGCGGCGCGCCTCGCTGCCGGAGCGGCTGGCCCGGCATGGCTGCGGCCCGGTGCTGGCGGTGCGTCGCGCGGACGCGCTGGTGGACTGGCTGCGAGGGCGGCGCAGGCTGCTCGTCCTGGTGGGCGTGGATCCGCTGTCCCCCACGGCCGACGCTGCGGTGGCCTTCCTGCGCGAGCTGCGCCGGGTGGGGCCGTGCGACGTGCTGGCGACCTACGTGTGCTCGCCGCTGGAGGAGCGGGAGCGGCTGGGCATCCACACGCCGGTTCACGTCGACCTGCTGGAGCCCAAGGCCCGGGACATGGAGGCGTTGGACCCGGCGGTGGAGACCGTGCTGCTGCGCGAGGTGCGCGAGCAGGTGGGGGACCTCCTGGGCGAGGGTGGCGTGGAGGTGGTGCTGGAGCCCGGCTTCGGGCGGCCGGCGGACCACCTGCTGCACGTGGCGCTCTCGCGGGGCGCGGACCTCGTCGTGGTGGGCATGCGCGCGCGGGGTTCGATGAAGCGGCTGTGGCACGGCTCGGTGTCGGCCGGGGTGCTGCGGCACGCGGAGCAGGCCGTGGTGTGTGTCCCGGACGGGCTGCACGAGCCCCGGCACGCGCAGCCGCCTCGCAGCGTGCTGGTGCCGGTGGACTTCTCCGAGGCGAGCGAGCGCGCCATCTCCCAGGCCCGCTCCCTGGTGGGGCCAGGCGGGCGGGTGCACCTGCTGCACGTGCACCGCAAGCGCCTGGGCGAGACGGGCTATCTGGACCACTACGGCGTGCTGCCGGAGCCTCCGCGCGAGCGCGACGTGACGCTGCGACGGCTGTGGGAGCTGGTGCCTCGCGACGAGGGGGCCCAGGCGCTGCGCTGGAGCGTGGAGGGAGTCACCGGCGAGGACATCGCCCTGGCCATCTGCCAGGCCACGGAGCGCGAGGGCGTGGATCTGGTCTGCCTGGGCACTTCGGGCGGGTCCGCGAGAGCGCCGGACGCGCTGCCCGGAGCGGTGGCTCGGGAGCTGGTGGCGCGCTGCCGCCGGCCCGTCATGGTGGTTCCCGGCTCCTGACGAGGTCCCCGGCTCCTGACGAGGGGACCAGCTTGGGACAGCTTTGAGACAGCAGTCACCCAGGTACACATGAAAGGGTTTTCAGGTGGGTCGCTTCGGTCCCCACCTGCCAGGACACCTGCCCCGTTGAACGGAAGACCCGATGGGGCGCTAGAATCCCCCGCACCACGCATCACAGCAGGGGGTTTGCCGGTGACGCTCAGTGGTTACCGAGAAGAAGAGCTCGTCTGCAATCGGGCCTCGCTCATCATCCATGGCGGGACGGAGGAGGAGCGCCGCAGCTGGGCCCTCGAGGCCGCGCGCAACTTCGACGTGGAGCTGGTGGAGGTGAGACAGGCCACGGACCTGGCCGCGGCGCTTCGCCAGCGCAACGGCGTGTTGTTCATCCCCGACGCCGCCAAGCTCGGGCGCGAGGCGCAGGGGCTCATCCTGCGCTGCCTCCAGATGCAGGAGGAGCGTCCCAAGGTGGTGGTGGGCGTGTCGGGCGCGGCGGAGGCGGCGCTGTCTCGCGGCACGCTGCGGGAGGACCTGCACTACCGGCTGCATCAAGCGCAGGTGGACCTCCAGAAGGACGGCCTGAAGGAGCTCTTGCGGCGGCGCTGGTCGCTGCAGGCGGAGCAGCTCGCGTTGAAGGCCGCCGCCGCGAAGGCCGTCGCGGAGTCGGAGCGCGAGGCCGCCGAGGCCCGTCGCCCCGGCTCGGTGACGCGCACGCTCCCCAAGGCGCGCAAGTCCGTCCCCAGCGCGCGCAAGCCGGCGGCCCGCAACCTGTCGCCTCGCTAGAAGCCGCGTGCACGCTCCTCGCGCGAGGGGCACTGTCCCCTCGCGCCGTCAGTCGAGACGTGAGGGCCCGTCGGCGCTCGGCCCACTCGAGACGCGAGGAGACCCCATGTCGCTGGAGCTCATCCGAGGAGACATCACCCGAGTCGACGCGGACGCCATCGTCAACGCGGCCAACAGCTCGCTCATGGGAGGAGGCGGCGTGGACGGCGCCATCCACCGCGCGGCGGGCCCGGAGCTGGTGGCCGAGTGCCGGCTGCTGCACGGCTGCCCCACCGGCCAGGCGAAGGTGACGCGCGGCTACCGGCTCCCCGCCCGCCACGTCATCCACACCGTGGGCCCTGTCTGGCGCGGCGGCGCCCAGGGCGAAGAGGCGACGCTGGCCCGGTGCTACAAGAGTGTGTTCGCCCGGGTGTCGGAGCTGGGGCTGCGCTCGGTGGCCTTCCCCTCCATCTCCACCGGCATCTACGGCTTCCCGATTGAGAAGGCCGCGCCCTTGGCCCTCCGGGAAATCCAGGCCGCCCTGGCCCGATTGCCACTCCTTGAGAAGGTGACAGTGGTCCTCTTCTCGGAGGCGGATTTGGAGACGTATCAGCGCGCGCTCGCGGCGGCTCAGGGGTCCCCGAGGGGCGAGAATGTGTGAACGAGGAAAACTGGGCTACAGTTTCGCCCACGTCCTTTCTTCGTGGAGCATCACATGTCTCAGGAAAACGCTGCTGGTAAGCCAAAGCGCGGGCTCAAGCGGCCCATCGAGGTGGTCCGCGCCGAGCTTCTGAACGACGCGGACACCAAGAAAATCGCCGCGGCCGTCAACATGAAGCTCGAGGACTACGTGGAGCTGGTCCTGAAGTACGCCCAGGACAAGGACCTGGAGCCCGAGCTGAACATCGTCCCGGATGACGAGCTGCGAAAGAACGGCGTCACCCCGGTGACGTCCGACGAGGCCGCCGACATCATCATCCGAGGGATGAAGGGTGAGCTGCCCGGCTCCGCGCCGGACTTCGACAACTCCAAGTTCGAGCAGAAGGCCACCGGCGGGAATCCCTCGCTGACGACGCCTCCCCCGGCCAACCCCCCGGCTCAGCCGGCGGCCCCGGCGGGTCCCCAGGACGCGGCCGCGCGCCAGGCGATGTTGGATCAAATCAAGCGCGGTGGTGGCGGTCGGGCCTGAGTTCGTACCCCGGTACGGAATGTCGGAGAAAATCCGACGGAAATTCCGGCGGAAACAAATCAGTCGGTCCGCCGAGAATCACTCTGAGTCTTCGCTTCGGCAAAAACTTCCCTCTTCCACTCCCCTTTCGTCTCTCTGAGGTATCGCCATGGGCCTGCTCTCCAAACTGAACCCGTTCAAGCTGATCCAGAAGCCCCTGGAGTTCCTCGGTAAGGCGGCGGAGACGGTCAGCAAGGTTGCCGGTGGTTTCGCGGACATCGGTGGCAAGATCCTCGGCTTCCTGAAGAAGCCGGCCGCCGAGGTGATTGAGCCCATCGCCAACAAGATCAGCGAGCAGGTCAAGAAGATCCCCTTCCTGGGCAAGTTCCTGGCCCCGGTGGTGGAGAACCTGATGAAGCAGGGCGCGACGGCGCTGCTCGGCGAGGGCCCCATCGGCGGCATCGGCGCGCTGGCGAAGGCCACCTCGAAGATCGAGGACGTGGTCAAGGTCGCCGAGACGGTTCGCAAGGGCGCCGACAAGGTCGGAGCGTTCGCGGACAACGTCCTGGGCCAGCAGAACCTGCAGAACATCTTCGCCCAGCGTCAGGCTTCCTTCGTCGAGTAAGCACTCGCGCCTTCCTGGCGCGATGATGCAGCACCGAGGGCCGGCCTTCCGCGAGAGCGGGGTCGGCCCTTCGGCTTTGCGGGGCAGGAGAAGGACACGAGCACCGAGGGCCGGCCTTCCGTGAGAACGGGGTCGGCCCTTCGGCTTTGCGGGGCAGGCGAGGACTGGCGGCGAGCCGCCCTCAAGGGCCGCACCCTGTCGCACCGAAGCAGGCGCCCAGCCAGGGCAGCCCGACACGGGCATGGGTGGTACTTCACCCAGGGCTGATTCTCACACATGAGGCCAAGTCCATACTCAGTGTGTGGATTTGAGGCTGTTTTTCTCAGCTTCCAATCCGATGGATCACGCCGGTGCGAAGCGACGTCCTGATGCCGCGACGCGTCTCTCCAGGAGGGTGTTGTGGACCGGATGGATCATCCCGGCCCGGGAGCCGGGGAGGGCGGGTCGGGTCAGCCCTCTTCGCGGGCGAGCCGCTTCACGTCGCGCAGGAGCCGGTCCGTCGATTCGCTGTCCGCGCTGTCGTAGTACCCGCGAATCTCCCCGCGCGAGTCCACGAGGACGAAGTGGGTGCCGTGGAAGATGGAGAGCAGGTCATCCTCGGCGGAGCCGGGCTCGCGGCCCATGCTGACCTTGAAGCCCTGGACGATGGTTTCCTTGAGCACGTCGTAGTCGCCGGTGAGGAAGCTCCAGCGAGCGAAGTTGGCGCCGTGGAGCTGGCCGTACTCGGTGAGGCGCTCGGGCGTGTCGTACTTCGGGTCGACGGAGAAGGAGACGAGCTGGAGGTTCGTGCCGAAGGAGTCGGTGCTCGCCTGCACCTGGACCATCTTCCGGGTGAAGGCCGGGCACACGGTGGGGCAGCGGGTGAAGATGAAGTTGGCGATGAAGGGGTGGCCTCGGAGCTGGGCGCTGCCGAAGGGCTGGCCGTCATGGCGGGTGAAAGTGAAGTCCGGGAGGGCGCCGAGCTGGGGCAGGGGCTCGCTGCCCGCGCGGTTCAAGTTCACGGCGGCGACCGCGGCGAGGCCCAGCGCGACGATGGCGAGGCCGGCCCAGAAGCCAGGGCGCTGCGTGAGACGGGCCGGGGGGAGCGCGAGAGGGGAATCGGCGGACATGGCCCGGACCTAACGAAAGGGCTGGGAGGGCACAAGCGCGTCGGACGGCGCGGGGTCAACCTGCCTACTCGCGAGGTGTAGCGGGCATCAGGCCGCCCCGAGGGCAGGCGGGCCCTGTGAACGCCGACGGGCCCGTGGCTTGAGGCCTCCAGGGCCGCGTGCTACCCGGGAAGGCCGTGATGATGGGCGAGCGCGCCATATGGGGTCGACGAGCCGCATCCCGCCTTCCGGGGCGAGGGATTCGCTGGCGCATGTCTCTCGCAGGAGGCGCGTCCCGTCTTCCGAGGCGAGGGATGGACGGGCGCATGTCACTCGCTGGAGGCGCGTCCCGTCTTCCGAGGCGAGGGATGGACGGGCGCATGTCACTCGCTGGAGGCGCGTCCCACCTTCCGAGGCGAGGGATGGACGGGCGCATGTCACTCGCTGGAGGCGCGTCCCGCCTTCCGAGGCGAGGGATGGACGGGCGCATGTCTCCCCAGGCGAGACTCCTCTCGGTCCTCACGGTGCTCCTGCCCCTGGACGTGCTCGCATGTGCGACGTGCTCCCTGCGCGAGCCCGAGTCGGCGGTGCGCTCCGCGCTCCTGGTCGTGGGGTTGATGCTCACGCCCTTCCTGGTGGTGGGCGTGGGGCTGTGGGCGGTGCGGCGCGCGGGCCGGGAGGCCTCTCGGGAGGATGGCGCGTGAGCACGTCCGTCGAGGGAGCGCTCCATCCATCGTCGGAAGCTCCCTCGGACACGAGCGCGAGGACGCTGGCGCTCCCCGAGGACACGTTGCTGGGCGCGAGCAAGTCCGTCGAGGGAAAATCCCAGCCATCGTCGGATGCGCCCTCGGGCCTGAGCGCGAGGACGCTGGCGCTCCCCGAGGACGCGAGTGTCGACGGGCACCGCATCGACGCGCTGCTCGGCTGGAGTCATCGCTTCGAGGCGGGGATGGCCGCGCTCGCGCTCGGGTGGATGGTGGTGGCGGTGTGGCGCTTCCGGAACGCGAAGCGAGCAGCCTCGGACGGTGGCACGAAGCGCTCGCGCGCTTGGGTCTTCGGCCTGGCGCTGAGCACGTTCCTCGTGGTGGACGGAGCCCTGCTGGTGGGCTCGGAGGGCTACCTCCGAGACGTGCTGTGGAATCTCCAGGTCCCCGCGACGGACCCGCGCACGGTGCGCATTGAAATCAACGCGCATCAGTGGTCCTGGGAGGCGCGCTACGCGGGCGAAGACAACCGCTTCAACACACCCGACGACGTGGTGACGTGGAACGACCTGCGCGTGCCGACAGGAGTGCCCGTCTGGGTGCAGCTGGTCTCCACGGACGTGGTGCACGGTTTCTCGCTGCCGAACTTCCGCGTGAAGCTGGATGCGATTCCGGGGCGCGTGAACCAGACCTGGTTCCGAGCCGCGCGCGAGGGGACGTGGGAGGTGGCCTGCTACCAGCACTGCGGCACCAGCCACTACCGGATGCGCGGCGAGCTCCGTGCCCTGTCCGCGGAGGCGTATGCCGCGTGGCTGCGCGAAGCGGGACGCCAGGCCGTTCAGGCCTACGACGTGGATGACAGCGCGGCCCACTGGGGCTGGGAGTGGAAGGCGCCGTGAGTCTGCTCTCCCTCGACCACAAGGCCGTGGCGCGGCGCTACCTGTGGAGCGGCCTGGGCTTCCTGCTGCTGGGCGGACTGCTCGCGCTGGCCATCCGCTGGCAGTGGGCGTGGCCGGGGCAGCCGGTGCCGGGGCTCGCCTGGGCGCTGCCCGGGTCCCGAGGCGCGCTGACTCCGCCCACGTACACGGCCGTCTTCACCATGCACGGCCTGGTGATGATTTTCTTCGCGGTGACGCCGCTGCTCTTCGGCGCGTTGGGGCACTTCGTGTTGCCGCTGGCAATCGGTGCGCGAGGGCTCGCCTTCCCGCGACTCTCCGCGCTGGGCTACTGGGTGTACGCGCTGGGGGGCGTGCTGGTGCTGGCCTCGTTCGCGGTGCGGCTCGGGCCGGCGAGCGCGGGCTGGACGGCGTACCCACCGCTGTCGACGTCGGCCTTCACGCCCGGGTTGGGGCAGACGCTGGTGACGGTGGCGGTGCTGTGCGCGGGCACATCGGCCTTCACGTATGGCCTGAACTTCGTCGTCACGGTGGCGCGGTGTCGAGCGCCCGGGATGACCTGGGGACGGCTGCCGCTGACGGTGTGGGGGCTGTTCTTCGCCTCGGTGTTGAACGTGCTCTTCGTGCCGGTGCTGGCCGCCGCAACGGTGTTGCTGTTGATGGACCGGTTGCTGGGCACGCAGTTCTTCATCGCGGGCGCGGCGGCGGTGGGTGGTGGCGGGGACCCGGTGGTGTACCAGCACCTCTTCTGGCTGTTCGGTCATCCGGAGGTCTACATCCTCATCCTCCCCGCGTGGGGCATGGTGGGGGACCTGGTGGCGTTCTTCAGCCGCAAGCCCGCGCATGGCTATCGGCTGACGGCGGGGGCCATGGGGACGGTGTCCGCGCTGAGCGGGCTCGTCTACGCGCACCACCTCTTCACCAGTGGCATGTCGCCGTTGCTCGGGCGGACGTTCATGGTGCTGACGCTGCTCATCTCCCTGCCGGCCGAGGTGATGTTCCTCAACTGGCTGATGACGCTGTGGCGAGGCAGCGTGAGGCTGACGTCGCCGATGCTCGCGGCGCTGGCGACGATGGTGGTGTTCGGACTGGGAGGAATCACCGGCCTCGCGCTGGGCGCGGTGGCGACGGACGTACCACTGCACGGGACGCTGTGGGTGGTGGGGCACTTCCACCTGACGATGGGGGCCGCCAGCTTCCTGGGTCTCTTCGCGGGCCTCTACTTCTGGTTCCCGAAGATGTTCGGCCGCGCGTTGCACGAGGGCCTCGCGAAGGTGCACGTGCTGTCGAGCGCGGTGCTGTTCCTCGGCGTGTTCGGCGGACAGCTCGCGGCGGGATACGCGGGGCAGCTGCGGCGGCTGTATGACCCGTACCAATACACGTACCTGAAGCACCTGTTGCCGCTGAACCAGTGGACGACGGTGTGCGCGTTCCTGCTGGGCGCCGCGCAGGTGGTGTTCATCGTGAACCTGGTGTGGACGCTGCGGCGCGGGCGCGCGGCCGAAGCGAACCCGTGGCAGGTGGGCACGCTCGAGTGGACGTGCGCATCGAGCCCGCCCGGCGAAGGCAACTTCACGCAAGTCCCCGTGGTGCTGCGCGGACCGCATGCGCTGTCCCAGCCGGAGGTGTTGGAGCGACTGGGGCGCGACTGGATTGGACAGGCGGAGGTGCTGCCAGGAGTGGCCCGACAGGGCGCCGAAGAAGAAGCAGTGGCCGCGGTCTCCACCGTGGGGCGCGTGACATGAGCGAGCCCGTGACGCGCGCCGAATCCGCTCCACTCGCGGCAGCGCGGGCGCTGGATGCACGTGCCGCGCTCGGCGCAAACGACAAGGCGCGCGTGGCCGCCGCTTCGGAGGCCGCGAACGCGGAAGGAACAGCGTGGCTCGGCACGGTGCTGGGGCTCGCCGCGTGGTCGATGTTCTTCGCCTCGCTCGCCTTCGCGGTGGGCTGGTACCGGATGCGAGAGCCGTGGCCCACGCTCCCTGTGTCCCTGCTGGGACTGGGTCTCACGGGGCTCCTGCTCGTCGCGGGAAGCGCCGTGCTCCACCTGGGCCTCCGGCGGCGAGAGTCACCGTGGCCCGCTCGGTGTGCCCTCGCGCTGGGGCTGGGCTTCCTCTCGCTCCAGGCGATGTGGACGCACCAGGCCTGGTGGACCGAGCACGTGCGCATCCCCGAGGGCGGCGTCTTCGCCTCGGCGTTCCACGGGCTCACGGCGCTGCATGCGCTGCATGTGCTCGGGGTGACTTTCAGTCTCTTCCTCGTCTGCTGGCGCCACGCGCGCGGCGCGGACGTGCGAGCCTCCTTGCGACGTCACGCGCTGGGCTGGCACTTCGTGACGGCGATGTGGGTGCTCCTCTTCGTGGCGGTGTACCTCCCATGACGACTCCTCGCGGAACCTCCCGTGCGCGCACCTCGCGGGCCCTGATGGTGCTGTTGCCGCTCATGCTCGCGGGCTGTCGCTCGAAGAGCGCCCCCAGCTTCGAGCCCCTGAAGCTCGCGGATGGCCGGGTCATCCCAGCGGAGACGCTGACGCGCGGGCACTCGGTGTACACGTACTACTGCGCGTCCTGTCACGGAGAGCAGGGAGACGGACAGGGCCCCGCGGGACGAGGGATGCGGCCCGTGCCGCGCAGCTTCCGTCAGGGCCTCTTCAAGTTCGGAGGCGTCGCCGTCGGCGAGCTCCCCACGGACGAGGCGCTGAAGCGCACGCTGCGTCGCGGCCTGCACGGCACTCCGATGTTCGCGTGGGACGTGCCCGACGCGGACCTGGAGGCGGTGCTGCAGTACGTGAAGACCTTCAGCCCGCGCTGGAAGGAAGAGGTCCCCGGCAAGCCCCTGGCCATGTCGACCGACCCGTGGCGAGGCCGCGACGCGGAGGCCATCGAACGAGGCCGAGTCGCCTTCCACGTCTCGGGCGCGGGCAACGCGGGGTGCTCGAGTTGCCACGTCGCGTACCTCCCGCGCACGGAGCTGGCCGCGCTGCTGAAGAAGGCGCTGGGCCGCGACGTGGACCTGTCCAAGATGGACCCGTACACGGCCCTGGCGCGCGAGTCGGACCACCCCGTGGCGGTGGATGCGAAGGGCGAGCCCACGAAGATGGAGAAGGTGCTGCCTCCGGACTTCCTCTTCCAGCCACTGCGCACGGTGTGGCCGGTAGGGGAGACGGTGGACGGCTCCACGTACACGGCGGAGCGCCAGCGTGAGGACCTCTACCGCGTCATCTCCGCGGGCGTGGGAGGCGCGGCGATGCCCACGTGGAAGGGCGCCATCCCCGAGGAGAACCTGTGGGCGCTCGCGTACTACGTGCAGACGCTCGTCGTGCTGCGCGACACGGACGCGGCCGATGAGCTCAAGGCCCGACTGCGAAGCTCGACTCAGTGAGCCGTGCCCGAGGGGCCACGGGCGCTTGCTCCACGGGCTCGCCAGCGAGCCGGATGAGCTTCAGTCGGGACAACAGCCGCATCACCTGCCACGTGGGGTCCAGCTCGAAGCGTCGCGCGGCGAAGTCGGGGCTCGCGGGCCGGGCGTGGTGGTTGTTCTGGAACAGCTCTCCCATGCAGACCACGTCCATGGGCAGCGTGTTGCGTGACACGTCTCGGTTCGCGAAGTTGCGATAGCCGTAGCGGTGGCCGCACCAGTTGACGATGGCGCCGTGCACCGGCCCCATCACGAAGTGCGCGGGCAAGAGCGCCCAGTGCCACGGGCGCGTGGCGAAGCGCCGATAGAACAACGTGTAGAGCGCGCCGAAGGTGAGGCGCGAAGGCCAGCTGTTGAAGAACTTCTCCAGCGCGGGCCACTGGGGAAATCCCCCGAGGAAGCGCGCTTCAGGCTGGATGCGCCGGGCGAGCAGCCCCTCGTAGCGTCGTGCCGTGTTGAGCATCATCCGCATCGGATTCTTCTGGTGCGCGGGCGAGTGCGGGTCCTTCTCGGTGTCCGCGTAGGCGTGGTGCTCGCGGTGGAGGATGGCGTAGGCGCGCGGGTCCAGGTAGCTGGAGCCCTGCACCAGCGCGGTGCACAGGTGGAGGGCGCGCTCGGTGCGAGGCCTCATCGTGTACATGCGATGCGCGGCGTAGCGGTGCTGGAAGAGGCTCTGGAAGAGCACGCTCAGCGTCCAGTGTGAGGCGAAGAAGAGGTAGACCATATCGGCTCAACCCGCGGGCATGTCATCACCCTGTCAGTCGGGTCCCGAAACGGGTCTGCTGGACTCATTCCCTCGCGAGCGCAGGTGGCTGGACAGTGGCTCGGTCGGAGCCACCCTCGTTGGTCCAGACGTCCTGGTCCGGCAGCTGACGACGCCAGTCAGGGCGAGTGCTCGTGTAGGGCGAGCGTGAGGTCATGCGCGCATCGCCAAAGTCGAGCAGACGCAGCAGATTCTCCTGAGGGCTGATGCTGTAGGCGAACCACAGTCCGCCGACCAGCAGGTGGTGGTGTCCCGCATTCAGCCCCGCGATGTCGCTCCGGGTCGGTCCGCCGTCGGCGGCGGCGTGTGTCCTCGGCGCCTGCTCGGCGAGAGTGAGCAGATGCAGGGCGACTGTCATGCGGACCTCATTTGGCAGCCGCCAGTACGCGGAACGGAGGTGCGAGGGAACATCGACGGTGTACGAGCGCATGGTGGGACCTCGGGCGGCCCGCCGCGCACTTCACGGGGAAGGTCAGCTTGAAGGGATGGGGGATATCTTGAGGGTAGGCATCGAGAGGGCAGGGCGCGCGCTCCTTTCATCCTGGAGGCATGGGGCACGCTCGGGGGGCGGGATTCACGCCACCTCACTGTGCGCTCGTCGCGCGGTATGCCGCCTCCGACGGAGCGCTTCGCGGACCGGTAGGCGAGAAGCCGACGGCCTGCCTTGCTCCTCACCCACTCCCGCACGGCAAGCCAGCGGACGCATCTCCTGGGAGGGGAGAGGTGGTGCGTCATGCGGGCTGCGAGCCGATGGAGAATCACCGTGAAGAGCGTCGCGGAGGTGATTCGCGAGCACCACGACGACATTGTCCGCCTGTGGACCGCGGAGGCGACCCGCGCCGCTTCAGCCCGTGGGCTGGCGGAGCCCGAGCTCAAGAACATCATGCCGACCTACCTGGCCTCGCTCTCCACCGGAGAGCCGCTGGGAGTCGGCACCGCGACGCGACGAAAGCACGTCGAGAGCCACGTGGCCGCGCGGCTTCGCCAGGGCTTTCACGTGGCCGAGGTCGTCGAGGAGTTCGCGCTGCTGGGGCGGTGCATCTCCTCGATGTGGGCCACGGCCCCGCGAGAAGCGCGGCCCGATGTCTCGGAGGTCGAGCAGCTCTTCATCGAGCTGCATGACGCCTCGGCGGCCGTCATCGACCTCTTCAGCGAGCACATGCGGGATGATGAGCAGACGGAGAAGCGCTACCTGCGGCTCCTCCAGAACGTGGCCAGCGAGGCGCTGGAGGTGGACGCGGCCTCGCTGCGAGGGCGTCTGACGGAGATGCTCGAGCTGGTGATGGAGGCCCTGGGGGCTCAGGGTGGGTTCCTGATGCTGAATGAGCTGGAGAAACGCAAGCTCGGCATCGTGGCTTCCGCGGGTGTCGCGAAGGAGCCCCTGGCGGAGTACGCCTCCGCGCTGGCCACCCTGCCCCTGGCCGCGCAGCTCCCCGAGTCGACGAGCGACGCGGGTACCAACCCGGAGGACGCCGAGGCCACTTCGCTCGAGACGAACGAGGCCCTTCGCCAGAGCGGCATCCAGGCACTGCTCGGGATTCGGCTGGCCACGCATCACGCCCTGATAGGTGTCATGTGCGTCGGCATCTCGGAGGCTCGCGACTTCACGGCCCGGGAGCGACGACGGCTCGAGTCGCTGGGAGAGCAACTGACGGTCCACCTGGACAACGCGAAGCTGTACTCGGACCTGCGCGACAAGGTGGCGGCGCTCCAGTCCGAGCGGGAGCTGCGCGAGCGCTTCGTCTCCGTCCTGGCTCACGACCTGCGCGGGCCGCTGTCCGCGGCGAAGGTGGGGGCGCAGCTCCTCATCCGTCGCCCGGAGTCGCTGGACGAGCGGCGGGAGCTGGCCCGGCGCATCAGCCAGAACATCGAGCGCACGGACCGGATGGTGACGGACCTGCTCGACGCGAACCGCATCCGGGCGGGCCAGCGCATCGCGCTCCAGCTCGCGCCTTGTGATTTGACGGACCTCGCCCGCGAGGTCATCGAGGAGCTGAGCACCGTCCATGGCGAGCGCTTCCTGCTCGAGGCGCCAGGGCCGGTCCATGGCAACTGGAACGCGGACGAGCTGCGCCGCGCCCTCTGGAACCTGGCCAGCAACGCGGTGAAGTACGGCGCGACGGACGCACCCGTCACCATCGCCGTCTCCTGGACCGAGCAGGGCGCGCGGGCCTCCGTCCACAACGAGGGCCAGATGATTCCCCGCGCTGACCAGGAGCACCTCTTCAAGCCCTTCTCACGCGCGCGCTCCGCGGAGACGGGGCCCGCGAAGGGGTGGGGGCTGGGGCTGACCCTGGTGTGGGGCTGTGCCCAGGCGCACGGCGGCAAGGTCACCGTCGAGAGCGAGGCGGGCACGGGGACGACCTTCACGCTGGAGCTGCCTCTCGACGCGGCGCCCTACCAGCCCCCGAGGTGACGCGGGCGGCTCGTCCACGCACGTCCACCTCGGGAGATTCCACGTCCCGGACTCGCGATGCTCCGTGAGGGAGCGCGCGTCCTCGCGCCTCGAAGCACGGGGTTGGTGTGTCGGATGCAGTGGGGCCGGCGGTTCCTTCCGGAGAGCACCCCATGTCCCGAATCGATTCCCCTGGCGGTCCGCCTCTTTCCCTCGACACCGTTCCCGACGCGGTGCCCACGCCCACGCCGTCGCGGCCGTCCGCGCCGCCTCCGCGCGAGCGCAACGAGGTGAGCGCCTACGGAGGGAGTGCCTCCTCGGGGCGCACGTCCTCGCGAGGCGCGGACACCCCGCCGGGAGCCGGGGGCCCGAGCGTGTCGGCCGGAGCGCTGGCGGCCCTGGGCGGCAAGCTGCGCGCCCCTCGCGCGGAGGTCCCCTCGGACGTCGCGTCGGAGCTCCAGTCGCGACTGACGCGGAACCTTGGAGACTGGGCCGTCAGCGACACCGACGTGCAGACGGTGCACGCGTTGCTGGGCCAGCTCCCGCCCGCGGCCTACCGGGCGACGCTGGAGTGGATGGAGCGCGGGGGGCTGTTGAAGACGTTCCTCTCGGAGCAGGACCTTGGGGCTCGCGAGGCCTTCCTGAAGCAGGCGGAGTCCCAGGGGGTCCTTCAGCGACTCCCGGCAGAGCCCGCCTCCGGGCCGCTGGGCTACCCGGGCAAGCCCGGGTTCTTCCGCAATGAGTCGGCGCTGCCGGAGTCCCTGCGTCACGCCGTGAGCGAGCACGCCGTCGAGGCGGGCAGGGCCTTCCACGCGTCCCACGCGGCGTACCTGGGGCGGTACGTGAAGGCCGTCGAGGTCGCGGGGAGCTTGACCGAGCTGCGCAAGCTCGGGGCGCCCAGGGACGCGCGGCTGTCCGACTCGGTGCTGGGCCTGGACCGGAGGGACCCCGAGCGGGAGGAGTACGCGAAGCAGTGGCGGCAAGCCGTGGGGGTGCCCGTGTCCACGGCGTGGGTCTACCAGGCCGTCAATGCGAAGCAGCGGGAGCTGCTCGGGGAGCGCGCGGGAGGCACCCTCGCGCTGAAGGGCAAGGCGGAGCTGACCCAAGGCAACCTCAAGCTGGGGGGAGACGCGCAGGTCGACTCGCGCGGCAAGGTGGACCTGAAGGCCTCCAGCGGCGTGGAGCTGAAGGGCGGGCCCGTGGGCCTGAAGGTGATGGGGGACACGAAGGGGAAGGTCCAGTCGGAGGTGAAGGTCGACCTGGGGCTCGTCAAGGTGAGCCAGGCCTCGGACGGCGAGCTGAAGGTCTCCCTCGGCGTGGGCAAGCTCGCCGGGAGCTACACGACGCTCAACCTGGACGAGGCGCGGTTCGGCGGAGGCGTCTTCGCCCAGGCGGAGGAGGCCGGGAACAAGGCGGAAGTGAGGTTGGGGTTCGACCTGCAGGGGCTGACGGCGAAGCGCGCGAAGGAGGCCGTGGACCGCGAGCACGTGGGCCTCTTCGACGAGCCTCCCGAACTGGGACGCGGCCTGTCCTGGGACGCGCTGCCGGAGTCGAAGCGGGAGCGGTATTCCCGCAACGGCTGGAATCGTGAGGAGTGGACCCGGGTGCAGGTGCCCTGAGCGCTACGTACGACCGGCCATCCTGGCGCCAGACTGTCGAGCAAGAGAGCAGGCTGGAAACGAGGCATCGCGGTACCCCCATGCGCACCCTTTTTCGGGAAGTCCCTCTTCAATTCAGTCGAGTGAGGCAGCGGATGACGATGGAGCGAGCTCAGAGGTTCGTGGAGGCATTGTCGAGGTTGGAGGAGAGCGGCGACCTGGAGGGCCTCATCGAGCTCTTCAGCGACGATGCGCACGTGAGCAACGTGGCCTCGTCCCGCGTCTTCTCCGGCCGGGAGGGCGCGCGTCAGTTCTGGCGCGAGTACAAGGGCACGCTGCGCCAGGTGAAGTCCTCCTTCCGCAACATGATTGAGGCCGGCGACAGGGTGGCGCTCGAGTGGGAGTCCCATGGCACCGCGCACAACGGCGCGGCCGTGTCCTACGAGGGCGTCTCCATCCTCGAGTGGGACGGCGAGCACATCCGCCGCTTCTACGCGTACTTCGACGCGCACGCCCTGGGCTCCGAGCTGGCGAACGGCACCGCGAAGCGCTCGGAAGTGCCCGCCACCGCGCCGGCGTGACGGCGCTCAGGGGGACTCGGGCGTCCGGGGCAGCTCCACCGTGACGGTGGTGCCCAGCCCGGGCGAGCTCTCCAGGTGGATGTGCCCGCCGTGGGCCTCCACCACCTGCCGGGAGAACCACAGCCCCAGGCCGAAGCCGCCGTAGTGCCTCAGCGGCACCGCGCGGCCGAAGCGCTGGAAGAGGTGCGCGAGCTGCTCGGCGGGGATGCCGATGCCCCGGTCCTTCACCACCAGCCGCGCGATGTCCCCGGGGATGCAGTTGACCTCCACCTCCACGGGCCGCCCCAGGCCGTACTTGAGGGCGTTGGACAGCAGGTGCGTCACCATTCCATCCACGCGAGAGTGGTCCCACCGCCCGGGGACGGCGCCGGTGGCGTGCAGGAAGAGGGTGGCGCCCGCCCGCTCGCGCTCTTCCGTGAAGCGCGCCATCACGTCGCGGCACACGTCCACCAGGTCCACCGGCTCCGGGGTGAGGTGCAGGCGGCCCTCGGACAGGTGGGCCACCTCCAGCAGCTCGCGCACCAGCCGCCCCAGCCGGTCCACCTGCTGCACGGCGGACGTGGTGCGCTCGCGCACGTCGCCGTCGGAGGACATGCGCCGCAGCCGGGAGAGCTGGAGCTTGAGGGCTGTCAGCGGGGTGTTCAGCTCGTGGCTGGCGATGGCGAGGAACTCGTCGCGCAGTTGGAGCGCCTGCTGCGTCTGGTGGAACAGGTGCGCGTTCTGCACGGCGGCGCTCGCGCGGCGGGCCAGCTCCACGGCGAGGGCCAGGTCGTCCTCGGTGTGGTGACGGCCGGAGAGGCAGTGGCCCAGCGTCAGCGCGCCGAGCACGCCCTCGGGAGTCTCCAGCGGCACGGACAGCCACGAGGTGGGGGCCAGGGCGCGCAGCAGGGTGAGCTGTTCGGGACCGCACGCGGTGGCCTCCACCCAGGCCGAGTCGATGTCGGGGTGGAAGGAGGGCAGGCCGCTGGCGAGCGAGCAGATGGGGGTGCCGGGGCGCTCGGGCGGGTGCCAGCGGCTGGCGGCGAGCAGGCCCGCGCACTCGGGCGTGGCGGCGTGGAAGGTGCGGCGCACCTCATGGTCCGGCCCGAGCACGTCGATGATGCAGAAGTCGCCCAGCGTGGGCACCAGGCCCAGGGCCACGCCGCGCAGGGTGTGGCCCAAGTCGAGCGACGTCGCGAGCACCGCGGTGGCGTGCTGGAGCAGCCCCACGCGCTCCACCTGGCTGCGCTCGGCGGCGAGCAGCCGGGCCCGCTCCAGGGCCATGGTGGCCTGCTGCGCGAGCATGTCGATGAAGGCGCGCTCCTCGGCGTCGAAGTCGTGTGCGCGGCCCCAGATGAAGGCCAGGCAGCCCACCGTCCTGTCCCGGGAGAAGAGGGGGAGGCAGGCGATGGACACGTCACCGCTCTCGGGGCGAGCGGCCTCGGCGGCCTCTGGGAAGCGCTCGGCCATGGAGGTCAGGTCGGTTATCCACAGGGGGGCGCGGGTGCTCACGGCCACGGCCACGGGGACATGGGCGGCGTCCACGGGGACGTGGGTGAAGGCGGCCTCGATTGCGGGGGGGCAGCGCACGGTGTGGACCATCTCCATGGACGTGCCCGTCGGGTTCATCAGGTAGAGGGCGCCCGTCTGCGCCTCCAGGGTGCGCACGGCCTCCACGACGACGGCGCGGGCGACGTCCTCTGGGGTGAGGGCGCCGGAGAGGGCCAGGGTGAGGGACTGGAGGCTGCGCATGCGGGCGCTGGCGAGCTCGGCGCTGGCGCGGGCGCGGCGGTTCTCCGCCAGCAATTCGACTCCCGCACCCTGTCCCTCGTCGGGTGGGGGCAAGCGGAGGCTGACGGACGAATGCTTCTCCATGAGCGCTTCCCGACGGCGCAGGTGACGCCGCGAGTTCTCCGCCACTGAAACGCATCCCAGGCCGGATTTCCGGCCTCGGCGGGATGACTGTCCGGCGGCAGTCAGTCCCCCGCGCGGCCAGTGAACACACCGGCCGCCGGCTTCCGACCCCGAGCCAGGAGGAAGGTGGCTGTCGGACAGAGCGCCCCACCTCTCATGCGGCTTCCTCTACGCGGAGTGTGGCGCTACCGTCCGTCCTGGGCCTCGGAGTCACATCTCCGGGGTCATCACTACTGGCACGGAGGTTTCGTTCGGGTCCCTTACGCAGGTTGTCTCCTGTCGCCTCCCCCTCCCTCATCGCGTCCACGAAGCCCACCCCCCTGGCCGGTTCCCGTTGCAGCAAGTTCGCAATCGGTCCCGGGTTTTTCGTGAGTCACGCCAGCATGATGGACGCAGAGGACGCCCGGCCCACCTGCCGCCCGTCCGCCTCGGCCGCCTGCCACGCGCCCTCACGGATACCCACTGATGAACCGTTTCGCCGCTGTCCTCGTCATCCTGTCCTTGTTGTCCACCACCACCGCTCGCGCCCAACAGAAGTCGCCTCCTCCCAAGGACGCTCCGAAGACCGAGGAGCCCGCCGCGCAGCAGCCCCCAGCGGAGGAGGACCCCTCGCTGGACTTCGACCTGCTGGAGCCCGATGAGCTTGCGGGCGCCGCCCAGGTGGACCCCGAGCTGCAAGCGCGCCTCGACCGCCGTCGCACCATGCTCAAGCTGCACCAGGGCCTGGGCTTCGCGCTGGCCGCGGGGCTCGTCACCACGACGGTGATTGGCCAGCTCCAGTTCAACGACTCGTTCCGTGGTGGCGGTGATGACCGCAACCTGCTGGGTCTGCACCGCGGGCTCGCCGTGGGCACCTCCGTCGTCTTCGCCTCTGTCGGCTTGCTGGGCCTGCTGGCGCCCAAGCCCCTGGAGAAGGAGGAGTTCCAGTGGGACACCATCACCTTCCACAAAATCTTCATGTCCATCGCGACGGCGGGGATGCTGGCGCAAGTCATCCTCGGCATCATGGCGACGGACCGGTTTGGACGGCTGTCGGAGACGGACCTCGCCACCGCGCACCAGGTCGTTGGCTACACCACCTTGGGCGCGGTGTCGGCGGGTGTCTTCACGCTGTTCTTCTGAATCTTTCCGCCCGGGTGCCGTTGGGCATCGGGTGGGCTGACTTTCGATTTCTGGAGATGGACATGATTGTTCGACGACTCGCGCTGCTCACCACCCTGCTTGTCTCCCTGCCTGCCCTGGCCCAGGGCACGGCGAAGGCGTATGCGCTGAAGAAGGACGCCAGCACCCTCACGTACCGACTCAATCACCCGGCGCACAAGGTCGTCGGCACGGCGAAGCCCATCGCTGGCAAGGCGATGCTGAAAGCGGACGGCACGCTGCAGGTGATGGTGGTCGCCAACATCAAGGACTTCGACTCGGAGAACCAGAACCGCGACATCCACATGCAGGAAGTGACGGAGGTGGCCAAGTACCCCACCGTCGAGTTCAAGGGCGCGGCCACGGGGGTGACGGTGCCCACGACGTTCCCGGCCAAGGTGCCGGTGACGCTCAAGGGGCAGCTCGACTTCCACGGGGTGAAGCAGAAGGTGGAGGTGCCGGTGACGGTGCTGTTCAAGTCGGCCACGGAGGTCACGACGGAGGGCTCCTTCACCGTCAGCCTGGAGGCGTACAAGATTGAGCGCCCCTCGCTGTTGATGGTGAAGGTGGACGACGAGCTCGTGCTGGAGCCCAAGCTGGTGTTCGAGGTGGAGAGCAAGTGAGCACGTCGCGACGAGGCTTCTTGAAGGGCATCCTGGGCACGGGCGCGGCGGGCGCGGCGGCGACGGCGCTGCCGGGCTGCGCGCCGGATATCGACCCCGCGCCGGTGACGGACGTGTCGGCCAGCTCCACGGGCACGGTGGACCTGCTGGTGTCGCGCTATCCGGACCTGGAGCGCGTGGGCGGGGCCCTCACCGTGCGCGTGGCGGGTGAGGACCAGGACCTCCTGGTGACGCACGCGGCGCAGAACGAGTTCTCCGTGTTGTCGTCGCTCTGCACGCACGCGGCCTGCCCGCTGGGCTTCGACGGCCGTGACGTCGTCTGCCCGTGCCACCTGTCCAAGTTCAATCCGAAGGACGGCTCGGTGACGCAGCGGCCGGCCACGGTGGGGCTGCGCAAGTTCGCGTCGCAGTACAACGCGGGCACGCAGGTGCTGAGCATCAACCTGCGCGCCGGAGAAGAGGGCTTCCCGTCGGCGGTGGGCGGCGAGGTGCGTCTGCCCTTCGCGCAGTTCCCCACGCTCAAGGACAACAACAGCGTGGTGGAGGGCACCCCCAGCGGCTACGGGAAGAAGATCTTCGTCTTCCGGCTGGCGGATGGCTCGTTGTCCGCGGTGGACTCCATCTGCACGCACCAGGATTGCGAAGTGTCCTCGCGTGCGGCGGAGCATGACCTCATCTGCTACTGCCACAACTCCATCTTCACGGCGAAGGGGGATGTGACGCAGGGCCCCGCGGTGCTGCCGCTCAAGAAGTTCACCGTGACGGAGACGACGGACGCGGTGGTGGTGACGGGCGTGCAGTAAGACGCGCCGGGTGGCCCTCTCGGCTGTAGTGAGAGGGCCTGCGCGAGGGCCTCGGGGTTCCACGGGAGTGGGATTCGCGAGGCCCTCGGTGTTTTTTGGGATCCAAGCGCCGGTGGGGCCTCTTGTCTCCCAGATGGAATTCATATCGAGCAACCACCGGATTTGTCCGAGGCAGTCCTGGCGACGTGGGGCCTGGGTGTGGGGCCTGCTGCTGGGGCTCCTCGTGTTGCCATGGCCTGCGCGGGCGGAGGTCTCCGCCGACGTGCGGCGCTACCTGCTGTCCATCAACCAGCTCATCGAGGACCTGGAGCACGAGCGGGCGCTGGAGCAGATTGTTCGCGCGAAGAAGGTGTCGAAGGGCCCCGAGGACGACGTGGCGGTGTCGCTCTACGAGGGCGTCGTGCTGGCCGAGCTGAGCCAGGGGCGGCAGTCGGAGTCGGACGCGGCCTTCCAGGCGGCCCTCTTCCTGAATCCGGACGCGAAGCTGCCGCTGACGGTGTCGCCGAAGCTGCGCACGCGCTTCGAGTCGGTGCGGCAGAAGGTGCTCAAGGAGCTGGCGGTGCGTGGCGAGCGCCCGGACGCGCTGACGATGAAGGCCCCTGGCGGGCCCGGGTCCGAGGTGCCTGGAGTGGAGGCGCCCGCGTCCGTGTCGGAGGTGTCGCAGGTGCGCTCCTCGCCCCGGCAGCGGGCCTGGATTCCCGGCGTGATGGGTGGGGCGCTGGTGGCGGGGGGCGGGGTGATGTGGTTCGTGGCGTCGCGGGAGAAGTCCAAGCTGGACGGGCCTTCCGATGACATCCCCTCGCGCGAGGAGGCGCGGGCGGTGGCCTCACGGACGCGGTCGCTGCAGTCGGTGAGCGTGGGCCTGCTGGTGGGAGGCGCGGTGGGCCTGGGCGTGGCGACGGGGATGTACCTGCTGGGGGCGCCGGAGCCGGGCCCGCTGGCGCTGACGGTGGGGACGGATGGCACGTCGGCCTTCGTGGCGGGGAGGTGGCCGTGAAGCCGGTGACGCGGAGTGCGGTGGCGGTGCTGGCGGCGGTGGGGCTCCTCGGCATCGCGTCGTGCATCGACGTGGAGGGCGCGACGGACAAGTACTGCCAGGAGAACCCGGGGATTTGCGACGGCGACGCGGGCCCTCCGGATGGAAGCCAACCCGATGCCGGTGACGCGGGGGATGCCGGTGACGCGGGTGAGGTGCCCGATGCGGGCGATGCCGGCGACGCGGGCGGGATGCCCGACGCGGGGGATGCCGGTGACGCGGGTGAGGTGCCCGACGCAGGGGAGGATGGTGGCCACACGGAGTCGAGCTGGCAGTGGGCCACGGAGATGGCGGCGCCGCGCTTCCTCCACACGGCCACCCGGCTGAACGACGGCAGGGTCCTGGTGGTGGGGGGCTTGAAGAACTGGGATGTCGCCATCACGTCGACGGAGCTCTACGACCCCGTGAGCGGCACCTGGTCCGACGCGGGCACCCTGCCCATCGCCCGGGCCGCGCACACGGCCACGCTGTTGAAGAATGGCAAGGTCCTGATTGCCGGAGGCGAGAACCAGTCCGGCCCCGTGGCCACCGCCCTGCTGTTCAACCCCGACACGGGCGGTTGGACGGGAGCGGGAGACTTGAGAGACCCGCGCAGCAACCATGCCGCGGTCCTGTTGTCCGCGTCGGGAGAGGTCCTGGTCATGGGGGGCGGCGCGAACGTCGAGGACGACCTGACCACGGCCGAGCTCTACAACCCGGACGGCGGCTGGGTCCGCACCTCGGGCCCGCTGTCGAAGACGCGCAGCCGCCTGGCGGCCGTGGAGCTGAGCGGGGGTGGAGTGCTGGCCGTGGGGGGCTTCGACATGGGGGAGCTCGACGCGGAAATCTTTCAGCGGGGCGCCGGGAGCTGGTCGTCCGTGTCGTCCTCCATGGCGGTGCCACGGAGCGGCCATACCGCGACGTTGCTGGAGTCGGGAGAGGTGCTCGTGGTGGGCACGGACGTGTACCTGGGGCCCTCGTTCCCGGGAACCAGCACGGAGCTGTTCGTCCCGAGCAATCGGACCTGGAGGGATGCGGGCACGCTGATGGGGCGTCGGGGCTCGCACACGGCCACGACCCTGCTGACGAAGGACGTGCTGGTCGCGGGAGGAACCCCCGACGAGGAGAGCTCGCTGCGCACCGTGATGCTCTACCGCCCCTCGGAGGGCTGGAGGGAGGGCCCCGACATGCTGGAGGCCCGCTCGCTCCACCAGGCCACGCTCCTGAAGTCGGGGGCGGTGCTCATCACGGGGGGCGTGGCGAACAGCGGTGCCGCGCTGCGCACGACGGAGACATACGTCCCCTGAGTCTGGACCCAGGGGAGTCCACCGAGCCGCGCGCGGGACAGCTCAGCCCCGCGCGCTCTCACCGAAGCCGCCGTCCGTGGACACCGCCAGCTCGCGCCACGCGGCCACTTCCTGGTCCACGTGCTGGTGCTTCTCGGCGATGCGCGCCACCGTGTCGCTGCCGAGCGGCAGGCGCACGGGCGGGTGGGGCGCGTCCACGAGCTGGAGGATGGCCTTGGCCAGCCTGGCGGGGTTGCCCGGCTGGGCGTGGTTGAGCTCCGTGGCGCGCTTGCGGGTGACGCCGGACGTCGCCCCGTAGTCGTCGATGTGCGACTTCGCGACGGTGAGGGACTGGCCGTCGAGGAAGTCGGTGCGGAAGTAGCCCGGCTCCACGACGGTGACCTTCACGCCCAGGGGGGCGAGCTCCTCGGCCATGGCCTCGGACAGGCCCTCCACGGCGAACTTGGTGGCGCAGTAGACGCCCCAACCCGCGGCGGAGGCGTACCCGCCCACCGAGGAGAAGTTGAGGACGCGGCCGGAGCGCTGCTTGCGCATGTGCGGCAGCACCGCGCGGGTGACGGCCAGCAGGCCGAAGACGTTGGTGCCGAAGACGCGCTCCACGTCCTGGGTGCTGGCCTCCTCGACGGCGCCGAGCAGCCCGAAGCCCGCGTTGTTCACCAGGATGTCGATGCGCCCGAAGCGGCGCAGGGCGGCGTCCACGGCCTCGCGGGCCTGGGCCTCCTGGGTGACGTCCAGCTTCACGGCCAGCAACTGGGGATGCTCGCCCAGGGCCTGGGTGACGCTGGAGGGCTCGCGGGCCGTGGCCACGACGGCGTCGCCGGCCGCGAGGGCCTCGGCGGCGATGAGGGCACCAAAACCACGGGAAGCACCGGTGATGAACCAGACGCGCATGACGGAGTCCTTTTCCGAGGGCCGCCGACGAGGTGTCGACCGGCATGGACAGAAGGTACCGATGGCTCGTCGTTGAGTGAATCTCTTGAGTTCTCACTGAGGTGGTGAGTTCATCTCACCAATGAAGCGCCTCGACCCGGCCTCGCTGTCCTCGTTCCTGGCCATCGCCACGCACCGGAGCTTCCGGAAGGCGGCGGTGGAGCTGGGGGTGACGCCGTCCGCGCTGAGCCATGCGCTGCAGGGCATCGAGGAGCGGCTGGGGGTGCGGCTGGTCAACCGGACGACGCGCAGCGTGGCGCTGACGGAGGCCGGGGAGCGGCTCCATGCGCGCCTGCGGCCGGCCTTCCAGGACATCCGCGATGCGCTCGAGGACCTGAATGCCTTTCGCGGACAGCCCATGGGGACGCTGCGAATCAACGCGGCCCGCCAGTCGGCGCACCTGGCGCTGCTGCCCGTCGTCACGCGGTTCCTGCGGGCCTATCCGGACGTGAGCGTCGAGGTGCGGGTGGATGACGCGCTGACGGATATCGTCGCGCAGGGCTTCGACGCGGGGGTGCGCTTCGGCGAGCACATCGCCGCGGACATGCTCGCGGCGCCGCTGGGGCCCCGGCAGCGGTCCGCCGTCGTCGCCTCGCCGGAGTACTTCCAGCGGCACGCGGTGCCCAGGACGCCGAAAGACTTGCGGGGTCTGCCGTGCATCCGGTTCCGGTTCTCCAGTGGCCTGTACTACCGCTGGGAGTTCGAGCGGGACGGCGAGGAGGTGCTCGTCGAGGCCGAGGGCCCGCTGTCGCTGAATGACCAGGGGTTGATGGTGGACGCGGCGCTGGCGGGCGTGGGGCTCGCGTATGTCTTCGAGGCGCAGGTGACGTCGCTCCTTGAGCAGGGGCGACTGGTGCGCGTGCTGGAGGACTGGTGTCCCGCCTACGCGGGGTTCTTCTTGTACTACCCGAGCCGGCGTCAGCTCCCCTCGGCGCTGAGGGCGTTCCTCGACTTCCTCCGCGCGCCGGCTTGAGCACGGGCGCGCGCGGGACGGAAGATGGAGGGATGTCGAGCGACTTCAAGCGGCGTCTGGCCAAGGCCTTCTCGTGGTGGAGGACTCCCGAAGAAGTAAAAGAGGTGGCGCCGCCGTGGACGGGGAGCGTTGTCCGCCAGGAGGACCTGCCGGGGGCGCTGCCGAGCGACTTCAATCTGCGTCTGGCGGAGACCATCGCCTGGTGCCTGCCGCGCGCCGAGGCGGCTCGAGCGGGAGAGACGACGCGCTCGGTGGAGCTGATGCCGCCGGTCTGCGGCCATGATGGGGATACCGTGCTGACGCTGCTTCACAGCTCGCCCACCGTGGGCGCCACGGCGGTGGACTTCATCGCGGAGCGGCGTCGTGAGGCGCTGGCGCGGAGCAACGTGCGGCTGCCTCCGCTCGGGACACTGGCCGGTGGATGGGTGTTCGCGACGGATTTCAATACCGATATCTGTGGCGCCGCGACGAAGCCCTCGAATGGCTACCTGGACGACTACGACATTCCCGGCTGGGACACATGGTTCGCGCACCGGGACACAGGAAGGCTGGGCGGCCTCGTCTACGGCTGGGTGCCGCCTACCTTGCTCACGCTGGCCGACGAGGGGTTCTACGTCATCCCCGTCTCGAGCGCGTGGTGGATTGGAGACCAGGACCTGCGTCACCTCATGACTTCATGACGAGGCGAGCCGATGCCGTCAGCGCAGCCGGGACCAGAAGGAGCGGCGCGAGGAGATGCGCGCCAACGCGCGTTGAAGCTCCTCGTCGCCGTCGGCGCGCTGGGCGATGTCGCTCAAGGTGACGATGCCGATGAATCGGTCATCACGTTCGACGACGGGGATGCGGCGAATCTGTTCGTGGGCCATGAGGTCGACGAGGGTGTGAAGGTTCTCGTCGGGCGTGACGGCGTGGATGTCATCGGTCATCACATCCGAGGCGCGCAGCTGCTCCGGGGGCTGTCCGCCCGAGAAGGCCTGGATGGCCAGGTCCCGGTCGGTGACAGTCCCTTCGAGGCGGCCGTGCTCGTTGACGATGGGGATGACGCCGCAGTCGTCTTCCTTCATCAATCGGGCGACGTCGCGCAGCGAGCTGTCACGTCGCGCGGTGCGCGTGTTGCGAGTCATCACGTCGCGGGCGGTCAAGGGCTCGCGTTGCCACCGCAGTCGCTCGACCGCGGCGATGGGCCCCATGCGGAAGTCCTGGCTGCGGTCCTCGCGCATATGGTCGGCCACGCGAGTCCGCTCGTCGCGCACGCGCGAATCCGTGCGCACGCGGTCATCGGACGATGAAGCCCTCCGTGGGCGGGCCTCGAAGGTGAACTCCCGACCCGATGACACTTCTCCGCGCGAGCGGTCCTCGAAGTCGCCAGGCTCGCGACGTGCCTGCTCCTCCCGCCACGAGCGGTCGTCCTCCCGCTCCGCTCGACGCGCGCCGTGTATCTCCTCACGGGAGCGCGGCTCACGCCGAGCGCGGCCCTCGTCTCCGCCGTACCCGGTGCGGTCCCACGAGCGGTACTCCGCGGGCTGGGGCGCCAGCTCCTGGTCATGCTCCCCCATCATCGCCCGAGGCCCGATGCCCGTGGCATAGCGGTCATCCCGGTCATCGCGCCCGTACGGCCCGCCGCGCACCCCACCGTGCGCCCACTCCGCGCCCCCTCTGTCCTCCACATCCGTCCGAGGCTGCGCCATCCGCAGCGAGGCGGCCCGGTAGAAGCGTCCCTCGCGCACGGAAGGCGACTCGTCGCGCGCCGGGTTCCAGCCCGACACATCCGACTCACCCCGCTCCCGTGAGCCAGGAGGCGACGCGTCGGCTTGCCTCACCGGCTCCGTCCCCACTCCAGGCCGCGACGTCCCCAGCTTCTCATCCTTGCCGTTGTCCAAGCTTCGATGCGCCATGCCGCGAAGGCTGGCGATGCCCCCAGGCCCTACCAACCAACACACGCCCACCTGTCACCCGGACTGTTCGCTCTCGGGCGCGGGAAGGCGTCAAGCACCCACGAGCGAACATCCCCGCCGCCTCAAACCCAACATCCCCGCAACGAAAAGCGCGTGCCCTCCGAAGAGGACACGCGCTGGTACCGCGACACGTAGGGCGCCCGCTTTAGCAGCAGGGGTCGTTCGTCTCTTCGCAACAGGCCAGCGTGGTGGAGACCCGCGGCTCCGTGCTCTGCGTCTCGGTGGGGGCGGTGGACGTCGCGGTCCCATCGCCTCCGTGAATGCGGGCGAGGTCCTTCACGAACAGCTCCTTCAAAGTCTTCACCTTGTGGCTCTTCATGATGCAGCTCCCGTCGAGGGGTGAAGCCGGCCACCGAATCAACCGGCGACGTCAGCCTAGGACCTGACTCGGAGCGCGGGAAGTGTCACGTCTCACACGCCGCACCGTGTCTCGATGCTCACGCGGACCCACTGAAATGTTCCAGCCCGCTCCCCTCATGACACAGCGCGATGGGCCTGTTCGCACCTCGGGAAGTCGGCTCGCGTCATCGCCCGACGGCCTTCCAGGTGTCCGAGCGAGCCTGCGCCCCCGCTCTCCTGCTCACGCGCGCGGCTGAACGCAGGGTGGCATGTCTGTCTTCAGGACGACGTCAGTGGACCGCCCAGCGCTCGGCGATCTCCTCGCACGCGAGCACCACGTCACTGAGTCGACGGATGTGCGCGCGAGGCGCGGTGAAGATGGTGCCCGCGAACACATCCACCACCTGCACCATGCGGTGGTCCGACGGACCCAGCTGGCACAGGTGCTGCTCCGCGAAGCGCTGCAACATCGTCCCGATGTACTGCCCGGAGCGCTCGTCCAGCGGGTGGTGCTTGGAGAAGTAGAGCTTCATCAACCCCACGCGCGGATTGCCGTGGCGGTCCATGCGCTGGAGCACCACTTCGGGGCGCACGCTGATGGTGACGCCCGCCATCTCCAGCACGGGAGGCTCGGCACCCACGGCGCTGACGATGGTGTCCTCCAGCCCGAGCCACGGCACCACGTCCGCGAAGCGCTCCAGCGCCTCCGAGCAGAGGTGGAGCCGCTGCGCCTCGAACTCCGACTGCGGCACGCTGCACGCGAAGCGGCGCTGGTGCTCGCGGAGGACCGAGGGGTCCAGGTCTCGACAGAGGAAGTCGGTAATCGCGTGAGACGCCTCGGGGTAGCGCAGGTACTGCTGCTCGGGGGGGTGCTTCTGGTCGTAGATGATGCGCTTGCGACGAGCAGGCGTCGCGATGAGGTACTCCCCCAACTTGTTCACGGACACACGCGGCAATTCACGCACTTCCGCCATGGAGTTCCTCCCCCTGGATGCTGGCGAATGAGCACACAGTACAGAGGGGGGCTGACATTTCCGGTGAGGGCGTGAGTGATTGAAAACAGGGGCCTCACCGCGCGGGTAGGAAGGGCGCGGCGGGCCCCATGTCAGACGTCAGTCCTTCTCTTCCTCGAGGCTGCCGGGAAAGGCCGTCCAGTACAGGTCCGGGAGCGGGTTGGTGCCGGCGTCGCTGCGGGGGCCGTCACCGTCGGGGATGTCGTCGAGGATGGCGCCCGGGGTCCGCTCCGTCGGGTCGATGGGCTGGGCGCGCCGGCCCTCGTCGTCCGGACGCTCGTCGTCGTCCCGGGGCGTCTGGCGTGGGGCCTGGGTGTCCTCCCTTGGCTCCTCCTGTTGCCGGGGCCC
Source organism: Corallococcus terminator (assembly GCF_049194865.1). Classification (GTDB taxonomy): domain Bacteria; phylum Myxococcota; class Myxococcia; order Myxococcales; family Myxococcaceae; genus Myxococcus; species Myxococcus terminator_A. The sequence continues at coordinate 241,284 of NZ_JBLZWL010000071.1, forward strand.
GGTGGGGCGGCCGTAGTAGTCCTCGGCGGGTTGGGGAGCGGGCTGTCGTCGCTGGTCCTTCGCCATGGTGGAATCCTCCGCCTGGATACGTTCGTGCCGGGGAATGCGTACCGCAACCCGGCTATCGTTCCGCGGTCGGAGTCTGGAGGGCAGGCGAGCGGGCGCGAGGAGCGCACGCCCGTGCTTCCCGGGAGAAGGAGCGAGCCGATGGCGGTGGGACATGACGAGCGGACCTCGACGTTGACGGAGCCTCGGCTCCACCTGGGGTGTCAGTCCTGTGGGGCGATGCTGGTGCTGGAGCCGTCGCTGCGCACCACGCGGTGTCCCTACTGCGCGGCGCCGTCGGTGGTGGAGCGCCCTCCGGAGCCCGGGGTGCCGGAGCCCGCCTTCGCGCTGGGCTTCTCGCTGACGCACTCGGCGGCGAAGGAGAGCGTGTCCCGGTGGTTGCGCTCGCGCAGCATCTTCAGTCGCTCCGGCATCCGGAGCGCGGCGCCGGGGGACGTGCACGGCGTCTACGTGCCGGCGTTCCTCTACAGCGCGCTGGCGAAGTCGAGCTTCCGAGCGACCATCGGCGAGCACTACCAGGAGCAGGAAAGCTACACGACGACGGAGAACGGGAAGACGGTGCGGCGCACGCGCACGGTGACGCGCACGGAGTGGAGGCCCTTGCAGGGTGAGCTGGAGGGCTACGTGGCGGACGTGCTCGTCACGGCGTCGAACGGCCTGCGCAACGAGGAACTGGAGGCGCTGGAGCCCTTCGATTTCCGAGCGCTGGCGCGCTACACGCCGGCGCTCGTCTCCGGGTGGGTGGCGGAGGAGCCGTCGCTCACGCGGGAGGCCTGCCTGGAGGGCGCGCGTGAAGAGGTGGGCGAGCTCGTCTTGAACAGGCTCGAGGCGCTGATGCCGGGGGACTCGCACCGGGACTTGAGCCACGACACGCGGCTGGATTGGGAGTCCCTGGACGTGTGTCTGCTGCCGGTCTGGGTGTTGCCGGTGCGCTACGCGGAAGCTGAGGAGCCGCTGCGAGTGCTCGTGAATGGGCAGACAGGGGAGGTGCACGGCAAGGCGCCCATCTCCACGTGGAAGGTGCTGATAGCGGTGCTCGTCGGGCTCCTGCTGGTGTTGGGTGTCGTGCTGTATGCGCGGGGAGGTGTCGGGTGAGCGAGGCCGCGCTGGTGGCGCCGTGTGAGCGGTGTGAATGCGAGCTGGAGGCGGACGACCTGCGCTGCCCCATCTGCGGGCTGGCGACGCCGCCTCCGGAGCGGGAGGTGGCGACGCGCGAGCGGGCGCGGGTGGTGCGCTGCGAGAGCTGTGGCGCCGCGGTGGAGTACTCCGTGGAGGCGAAGGCGCCACGGTGTGACTACTGCGGCGCGGTGACGCATGTGGAGATGACGTTGGACCCGGTGGAACAGGCGCAGGGGTGGCTGCCCTTCACCGTGGACCCGAAGGCGGCGAACGCGGCGCTGGCGGGCTTCCTGGGGCGCAAGGCCTTCTTCCGGCCGTCGGGGCTGGCACAGGAGGCGGCGCTGGAGTCGATGCGGCCGATGTGGTGGCCGGCCTGGGTCTTCAAGGCGGGCGTGGAGGTGAGCTGGACGGCGGACTCGGACGCGGGCTCGGGGCGCTCGGACTGGGCGCCGCATGCGGGACGCACGCGCCTGGACTTCACCAACATCCTGGTGCCGGCGTCGCGAGGGCTGAAGGTGGAGGAGTGTGACACGCTCACGCCGCACTATCGGTTCGAGCTGGGGGAGAACGAGGGACGCGGGCCGGAGGGCGCCAGCGTGGAGCGCTTCGAGGCGACACGCTCGGGGGCCCGGAAGACGGTGCTGCAGGCGGTGGAGCGGCTGGCGAGGGACCACGTCCAGGAGAGCGGAGATATCCCTGGGAGGCGCTTCCGCAACGTCCACGTGGCCGTGGCGCTCTCCAGCCTGCGCACCACGCGGTGGGCGCTGCCCGTGTATGTGCTGGCCTATCGCTATCGCGGCAAGCCGTACCGGGTGCTGGTGCACGGGCAGGACGCGGAGCTGGTCTTCGGCGAGTCGCCCATCTCCGCGTGGCGGGTGCTGGGCGTCGTGGCGGTGTCGCTCGTCGTGTTGCTGGCGGTGCTGTACTTCACGGGCATGCGGTAGCGGAGAGCCGCGGCTGGACCTCCAAGGTCCAGCCGGGTGTGGCTCATGGCTAGGACGAGTCGTCGTCCGAGGACATCGAGCTGGCGCCAGTCTCAGTGAGAGAAGCGTGAGCGCTCACTGTTCGGACGAGTCGTCGGATTCCGAGGGTGTCGAGCTAACTCCTGTCTCTTCGCCGCGCGAGGAGGTGGACCGCTCTTCGTCGAGTCTGGCCACGTCCTCCTCGTGCACGTCCCATCGCCCACCCGAATCCTCCGCGAACGAGCGAGTCACCCCCCGCCTCCCTGGCACACCGAACACGCGCGCCGCCTCCGTCGCCAGCACCTCCGCCGCATCCACCTCCTCGGACACGGGCGGCCCCGCCGCTCCTGGCTCCAGCGGCACGGCGGCCTCCTCCGCCGTCAGGTCCTCCGGATGCAGGCCCCCTTCGAGCAGCTCCGCCTGGTTGCGCCGGCTCGTCGCCTCCGCCGCCACGCGGGCCACCTCCTCGGCCGTCGCATGTCGCCCATGCCCTGGCGCATGGACACTCAGCCACCCACGGAGCACGCCGCTCAGCTCCTCCGCCGTCTGGAACCGGTCTCCCGGCTCGCGCCGCAGCGCGCGCAGCACCACCGCCGCCAGTCCCTCCGGCACCTCCGCCACGAGCCGCGCCACCTGCGCCGGCTCCAGGCTCAGCATCCGCGCGGCCACCTCCTCCACCGGCATCCACGTGGGGCCCTGCGCCTCCAGCGTGAGGCCCGAGGGCAGCGGCGGCGGCGCCGTGTCCTCCACCGCCAGCGGATGCCGCCCCGTCAGCAGCTCCAGGAACACCAACCCCAGCGAGAAGATGTCCGAGCGAGCATCCAGCGGCGCGCGCATCAACGCCTCCGGTGACGCATACGCGATGTCTCCCTTCACCAGGGGGCGACTCGTCTCCTCGCGTCCCTCCAGCAGCGACGCGGCCACCGTGAAGTTCGTCAGCTTCACATCCCCGTGGGTCCCCACGCGGATGTTCCGGGGACTCACATCGCGGTGGACGATGTTCAGCGGCCGATTCCAATCATCCACCGTGCCATGCGCGTGGTGGAGCGCCTCCGCCACCTCCGCCACCACGAACGCGGCCAGCGGCGCCGACACCGGCCTGCGCCGCATCGCCGTCAGGTTCAACAGCGTGTCCAGCGAGCGGCCCTCCACGTACTCCATCACCACGTGGGGCGCGCCCCGGTACAGCTTCATCTGGTGCACCTGGGCGATGTTGGGGTGCTTGAAGCGGAACGTCAGGCTCACCTCCTCCACCAGCCTGCGCCGCTCCACGAAGGTGGCGGGGCTGCGCAGCCGCTTCACCACCACCAGTCCGCTCTGTCCGCCCCGGTAGCGCCGTCGAACGAGCATCAGCAGCTCACCGGTGGAGCGCACCTCCAGCTTGCGGACGAACTCGAACACCGTGCCGCCCACGTTGAACAGCACCCGCGGCCGGCGCGCGCCTCCGGGAAGATCCTCCGTCGTCGTGTCGGGCGTCGTCATTGCAGTCCTCTAGACCTGGGAAGTGGTTTGGTTGCTACAGGATGCCTGAGGTAACACGAAAGGCAACCCGCATGGAATGTCAGAGGTTGACTGACAGGCGGAGGACCTCTGGGATTGGATGCTCGACTGGGACGGAGGCGAGCGCCTCAGTCGTCCCGCTTCCGCCACGGACGCAGCGCGCCGCTCAGGACCCGCAGCCGCCCGCGCAGCCAGGACCGCCAGGGAGCGGCGGGCTCGGTGGGAGGCGTTCCCGGAGGGCCCGAGTCGGAGCCCGCTCCGGGCCTGTCCGCCCAGCGCATCCACTGGCGCACCTCCCGGTCCTCCTCGTCCCCGTCGAAGTACGCCTCATCCTCCTCGGTGACGGCCTCATGGGGAGGACGGGGTGGGAACATCGGCACGTCCCACGAGCTGTCCGCCTGCTCCAGCGCCGCGCTCAGCGCCCCACACAGCTCCGCGCCCGTCGGGTAGCGGCCCGCCGCGTACTTGCTCAAGAGCCGCAGCACGATGGCATCCAATACCGGAGGGACGCGCGGGTTGAGGAGTGACGGCGGCTTCAGCTCGGCGGACTCGATGCTGGCCAGCAGCGCGGATGGCGGCAGGCGGGCGCGATAGGGGAAGCCGCCCGTCAGCACCTCATGGAAGACCAGGCCCAACGAGTACAGGTCATCCGTGGGCACGAAGCGGTAGCGCGCGCCCGGGATTCGAGGCCCCATCCAGAAGCGCAGCGCCTCCGGACTGCGGTAGCTGGGTGTGCCTGGGGGCAGCCGGTCCTCCGTCAGGGTCGGCGCGCAGGCGTGGTCCCCCGAGCCGAAGTCCACCACCACCGGCTGTCCATCCGACGCGCGGATGATGATGTTGCTGCCCTTGAGGTCGCGGTGGACCACGCCCTCGCGATGGATGGAGTCCAGCGTGAGGGCCAGCGAGGCGAACACCTCCGTGGCCCGGCGCGGCGTGGCCTGGGGGCTGGCTGCCCACCGCGACAGGGTGGGGCCCTCCACATAGTCCATGATGAGATAGAGGTAGCCGCGGCGCAGGTCCGGCCAGCGCAGGTAGCCGAGCAGCTCCACGACATTGGGATGGTCCAGGTGCATCAGCAGCCGGGCCTCCCGTTGGGCGCGTGCATCCACCCGGGCCTCGTCGTCCTCCGAGGGGCCCTCCAGCGCGAACTTCAGCGCCACGGTGCCGCGCGTCTGGGACTCCGCCAGATAGATGGCGCCATAGCCCCCCGTGGCCAGCCTCTTGATGATGCGCAGGGAGCCCAACTCCTCCGAGGGCTGCAGGAGCAGCGGGTGAATCGATTCGAGGTCGCTCATCGCCGCGTCCTCCCTCGGCCGACCCGACCCGTGTGAAATACGAGAGGTGCAGAACCTTCAAGGTTGGGTTTCGCTCTGAAAATCTTGAACAGGAGGTGCATGAATCGCCTATCGACTGAACCTCAGAGGTCATTAGCACGGGGGACTCCTCTTCGGGTAGTCTCGCGCCGTGTGGGGTAGGGTCCTGGTCAGGTGACGTGGTAGGGAGCTTTCCAGAGGTGCGAGGACGATGAACGAGGAACTGGCCATCACCGTGGGCACGGCGGCGAGGGCGGCGCGGGCCCGGCTGGGGCTGACCCAGGCGGACGTGGCCGAGCGGGTGGGCATCGCCATGGAGGTCTACAGCCGCATGGAGCGGGGCCGCGTGTTGCCCAGCGTCACCACGCTGCGACGGCTGTGTCTGGTGTTGCTCATGGACGCGAACGCGCTGCTGGGGCTGTCGGAGGGCCCGCCGGTGGCGCCTGGCGCCGTCGTGACGACGCGCGCCGAGGACCCGCCCGCCCTGCGCCGGCTGGTGAGGGCGCTGCGCGTGCTGGGGCCCGAGCAGCTCCGGTCGGTGGTCCAGTTGGTCAACGGCGCGCTGGGGCTCTTGCGTCGCTGAAGGCCCGCCGCCCGCGAGCGAGCGGGTGGGAAATGAACTTGCGCGAGGGAGTGGCCGTGCGACGCTCCCTGCCATGCGTGAGCCCGTCGACCACAAGCTCGCGGCCATCCTGGGAGGGGCGGCCCGAGTCGCCCGCCTGCGATTGGGCCTCACCCAGGGCGATGTGGCCGACCGCGTCGGCATGGCCATGGAGGTCTACAGCCGGCTGGAGCGCGGGAAGATGTTGCCCCGTGCGCAAACGCTGAAGCGGCTGTGTGACGCGCTCCAGGTCTCCTCGGATACGCTGCTGGGCGTGGGCCGCGGTGGCGCGTCCCTCACCCCGGTGTCCTCGCGCAAGCCCGCGCGGGAAGACCCGGTGGAGCTGCGTCGGATGACGCGCAAGCTGCGGGAGCTGGAGCCCTCCCAGCTGCGCGCCGTGTCGCGCGTGGTCAACGCCGTCGTCTCGGTGATGCCGCCCGTGGCGACGACGAAGAAGCCCGTGCGCGTGGTGCGCCGCCGCAAGGCCAGGAAGGCCACCGGTTAGGCGTCCCTCACGGGGCTGGGAATGCGGTGGGGCCCGGTGTTGAATCCTGGCCAGGGACGCCGCCCGCCAGGGCCTTGGACGGACGTCCAGTGCCCGTGCACCCCGCACGTGAGATACCACAGCCCATTGGTGCATCCAGGAGGTCCGCCCATGACGACACTGCGCAAGGTGATGCTGGTGGACGACGAAGAGGACATCCGGGCCATCGGCAAGCTGAGCCTGAGCCGGGTGGGAGGCTGGGTCACGGTGCTGGCCGCGTCGGGCAACGAGGCGCTGACGAAGGCCGCGGAGGAGCAGCCGGACCTCATCTTGTTGGATGTGATGATGCCCGGCATGGACGGGCCCACCACGTTCAACCGGCTGCGCGAGCAGGACGCGACGTCGCGCACGCCCATCATCTTCATGACGGCGAAGGTGCAGAAGCAGGAGGTCGCCCGCTATCTGGAGCTGGGCGCGGTGGGTGTCATCGGCAAGCCGTTCGACCCGATGACGCTGCCCAAGGAGATTCGCAAGCTGGTGCCGGAATGACGGGCTCCCGCCTGTCCAAGCGCTCGGTGGCGCTGGCGGTGGGGGCGCTGCTGATGTTGTGTGGCCTGTTCGTGGTGGGCCGTCCGTGGGGGATGGCCGAGAGCGACGGGTATCGCACGCGCCTGCAGCAGCTTCGCCTCGCCAGCGCGGAGCTGGAGCAGGACGTGCTCCGCGCGCGGTTGGGGCTGCCGGAGCTGCATGGCTCGGAGCTGTCCGCCTTCAAGGCGCTGGAGGCCCGCGCCCAGGCGCTGCGCGACGTGCCGTCCTTTCTCTCCAAGGAGGAGCGCCGGGTGATGGCCGCCTCGCTGGAGGCGTACCTGCGCGCGCTGGAGGACAACCGCGTGTTGCTCGTCCGCTCCCGGGAGGCCCAGACGCGAGGCGAGCGACGCGAGGCGGATGTGGCGGTGCAGGCGCTGCTGGAGCGCTCCGCCAGCGCGCAGGCGGAGCGGCTCGTCACCACGTTCCTCCACCTGCACGAGCGGGCGCAGCTGAGCAACGAGCGCTCGCGCGTCGTGTTCTTCGCGGTGTCGCTGGTGCTGGGGGCGTACGTGGTGGTGGTGCTGGTGCGGCTGTCGCGCGCGTCCGGCGAGCTGGCCACGCTCAACGAGGTCTTGGAGAAGCGCGTGGAGGAGCGCGGCCAGGCGCTCTTGCTGGCGGGGCAGGAGCAGCGCACCACGGAGGCGCGCAAGGCGGCCATCCTGGAGGCGGCGCCGGACGGCATCCTGCTGGTGGATGAGGAGGGGCGGCTCCTGGAGCTCAACCCCACGGCGGAGCGCGTCTTCCGGCTGAAGGCGTCGGAGGCGGTGGGCCGGGACTTCCTGGCGCTGGCGTTGCCCGCATCGTTGCCCGCTGGGAAGCGCGAGGAGGTGGCGGCGGCGCTGCGCGAGACGTCGGGCCACGCGACGCGGCTGGAGTCGCCGTGCCTGCGCGCGGACGGGAGCATGTTCCCCGCGGAGCTGACGCTGGCGCGGGTGCCGGGAGAGGGCCCGGCGCGCTTCACCGCCTTCGTGCGCGACATCACCGAGCGCAAGGAGGTGGAGCGGATGAAGAACGAGTTCGTCTCCACGGTGAGCCACGAGCTGCGCACGCCGCTGACGTCCATCCGAGGCTCGCTGGGGCTCTTGGAGGGCGGCATCGTCGGAGAGATGCCGGAGCAGGCGCTGGACATGGTGCGCATCGCCCGCTCGAACACGGAGCGCCTCATCCGCCTCATCAACGACATCCTCGACTTGGAGAAGATGGAAGCGGGGATGCTGGAGCTGAAGCTGGCGTCGGTGGAGGGGCTGGAGTTGGTGGAGGCGACGTTCAGCGGCCTGCGCGGCGTGGCGGACGCGGCGGGGGTATCGCTGCGCGCGGTGGTGGAGAATGCGCCCCGGGTGAAGGGCGACAGGGACAGGCTCATCCAGGTGCTGACGAACCTGGTCTCCAACGCGGTGAAGTTTTCACCGAGCGGCGCCGAGGTGGCGGTGCACGTGCGGATGGAGTCGCAGGGCCGCGTGCGCTTCAGCGTGGTGGACAAGGGGCCGGGCATTCCCGAGGAGCAGCGGGGGCGGCTGTTCGCGCGCTTCCAGCAGCTCGATGGCTCGGACACGCGCTCCAAGGGAGGCACGGGGCTGGGGCTGGCCATCTCCCAGGCCATCGTGAATCAGCACGGCGGCGGCATCGAGGTGGAGAGCGAGCTGGAGAAGGGCTCCACGTTCACCTTCACGCTGGACGCGGCGCGCTCGGTGTCGGGCTCGCATGCGGCGGTGGGTGGGGCGGTGAAGGACTCCACCCGCTACAACGTGCTGGTGGCGACGGCGGACACGGAGCTGTCCGCGTTGCTGCGCGGGTTGCTGTCGCAAGAGGGTTACCGGGTGGTGCGGGCCTCGAGCCTCGCCGAGGCGGCGAAGGTGCTGGAGGAGACGCCCCCGGACGCGGTGGTGCTGGACACGCAGATGCCGGATGGGGAGGCGCTGGACTGGGTGCGCAGCCTGCGCGAGCACCCGCGCACGCACGAGCTGCCGGTGCTGGCGGTGTCGGGGCGCTCGGCGGAGGGCGAGGGGGTGGGCACGCCCTTGTGGGTGGACTGGATGTCGCAGCCGTTGGAGGAGACGCGGCTGCTCAGCACGCTCCGGCACGCGATGCGGCGGCCGGGGCAGGCGCGGGTGCTGGTGGTGGACGACGACGTGGCCACGCGGCGGGTGATTTGCGCGCGGCTGGAGCGGCTGGGGACGGTGCAGGTGTTCGAGGCGGCGGATGGGGAGAGCGCGGTGGCGCTGGCGCGCGAGACGCCGCCGGACCTCATCGTGTTGGACGTGGGGCTGCCGGGGTTGGACGGGTTCGAGGTGGTGGACATCTTGCGGCAGGGGCGGGGGCGGGCAACGCCGCTGATTGTGTTCACGGGACGGGACTTGTCGCGGGCGGACCAGCGGCAGTTGACGCTGGGGATTACGCGGCACTTGAGCAAGGCGCGCTCGTCGGAGGAGGAGCTGGTGGCCTCCGTGCGCGAGCTGCTGCATGAGCTGTTGTCCCGCAAGGACGGTGGCTCGGGGAGAAGGGCTGTTTCATGAATGAGGCGAAGACGCTCCTCTTCCTGGAGGACGACAAGGATTTGCAGACGCTGGTCTCCGCTTTCTTGAGGGAGAAGGGCTTCCGGGTGGAGTCGGCGCGCACGGCGGCGGAGGCGCGCACGTTGCTCACGAAGGTGCCGGTGGACGCGGCCATCGTGGACGGGTTGTTGCCGGGGGTGACGGGGGCGGACTTCATCCGCGAGCTGCGCAAGACGCAGCCGGAGCTGCCGGTGTTGTTCGCCTCGGCGTTCTGGAAGGACTTGAAGAGCCACGAGCTGCTCACGCGGCAGCTGCGGGTGGCGCGCATCATCCACAAGCCCTACCGGCCGGAGGAGCTGTACCTCTGGGTGAGCCAGCTCTTCACCAAGGCGTTGCCGCCACCGGCGCCGGGGCTTCGGGCGCTGGCGGACGTGGACCTGGTGCGCGACGAGCTGGCGGCGAGCCTCGTCGCGTTGAACCAGGAGTACGGCGCGCGGCTGAAGGACAAGGTGGGCGGGCTGGAGACGCTGCTGAGCGACGCGCGGGCGGGGAAGCGGGAGGCTCTAGAGGAGGCGACCGTCGTCGTCCACAAGCTGCATGGGACGGCGGGGAGCTATGGGTTCACGGAGGTGAGCCTGTCGGCGGGGCGGTTGGAGGACGTGCTGCGGTCGGCGAAGGACTCGGCGCGGCTGGACTGGGGGCAGGTGGACGCGACGTTCCGGGAGCTGGCGAGGACGGCGTCGGTGCCGGTGAAGCCCGTGCGCAAGGAGGCCCCCGCGGCGATGTTGCCGACGGAGGGGGTGTTGCTGGTGGTGGACGAGGACGCGCAGGTGTTGGCGGAGGCGGAGCGGTTGGGGAAGGCGCACGTGGTGCGGGTGTTGCCGGCGCGCTCGGCGAACGAGGCGGTGGCGGTGGCGAGCAAGCAGTGGGTGGATGGGGTGCTCATCCACATGCACCTGGGTGGGGAGCTGGGAGGCATCCAGGCGGCGCACCAGCTGCGGTCGGTGGACGGGCTGGGTTCGTTGCCGTTGGGGTTCATGGAGGGGGCGGGAGGGTTGGAGGACCGGGTGGCGGCGGCGCATGCAGGGGCGTCGTTGTTCCTGCCGAGGCCCTTCACGGCGCCGGACTTCGCGGCGGCGGCGGAGCGGATGGTGGCGGCGCGGCGGCCGGAGCGGGCGCGGGTGTTGGTGGTGGACGACGACCCGGAGGCGATTGCGGCGTTGGTGCACTCGCTGGCGAGCGAGCAGATTGAGGTGGTGGGGTTGGGGGATGCGCACCATTTGATGGAGGCATTGGCGGAGCATCGGCCGGATTTGTTGTTGTTGGACGTGCAGATGCCGGGGCCGAGCGGCTTTGATTTGTGTCGGATTCTGAGGTCGACGCCGGCGTGGCAGGAGTTGCCGGTGTTGTTGATTACGGCGCACCTGGGGTTGGAGTTCCGGCTGGCGGCGTTCCAGGCGGGGGCGGACGACTACATCTCCAAGCCGGTGTTGAAGGAGGAGTTGAGGGCGCGAGTGCAGGCGCGGCTGGAGCGGGCGCGGCTGTCACGGGAGCGCTCGGAGCGGGATGCCTTGACGGGGTTGTTGTTGAGGCGGCCGTTCATCGAGGGGGCGAGGACGCGCCTGGCGGAGGCGCAGCGTCAGCAGCGCCCGTTGGCGTTGTGTTTCCTGGATGTGGACCACTTCAAGCGGGTGAATGACAAGTATGGGCACCTGGCGGGGGACAGGGTGCTGACGCGGCTGGGGCGGTTGTTGGGGGCACGTTTTCGGAGGGAGGACGTGCGAGGGCGGTGGGGAGGGGAGGAGTTCGTGGTGGGGTTGTTGGGGGAGACGAAGGAGAGCGCGAAGGCGATTCTGTCGCGGACGATGGCGGAGGTGACGCAGATGACCTTCGACGGCGACGGGGGCGAGTCCTTCGCGATTACGGTGAGCGCGGGCATCGCGGAGGCGCCTGGAGACGGGGCGACGCTGGAGGAGCTGCTGCGCGCCGCGGACGCGCGGTTGAACCGGGCGAAGACGAACGGGCGCAACCGCATCGAGGTGTGAGCCGTTGGCTCAGACTTCCTCGAACCTCGCCCCCGTGACTTTCGCGTGCTCCAGGGCCACCTTGAGGTCCTCGGAGACGATGAGGGCGATTTCCCATCCCCAGGTGCGGAAGACCTTCGCGCCGCCCACCTTCGTGCGGTCGATTCGCATCCCGTAGACGCTGCGGTACTGGCCGAGCTTGTCCGGCCGCTCATCCTCGGGCTTCCAATACATTATCTCTTCCGAAGCCTCGTCATCGATGCACCGGATGAGCTTCGTGGCGACGAGCATGACATGCTGTTCCGGGCGTCCTTCGACATCGACGGGTATCAACTGCACATCATCAGGCGCCAGCTTCGCGAAGAGGTTGGCCACCCTGACGTGGACAACCGGAACTCTGCCGCCTGCCGTGCAGTAGTCCAGCCACCTCCCTGGCTCGTCGATAGGAAACTTCAGGCGACTCGCAAGCTGGAGGGGCCGCCCCTCGACGAACTGCCAGACGTCCTCGACCTCGGTGCCCGTCTCATCCAGCGGGTCTCCCAGGAACCAGTTCCCGGCCTGCACGTCTTCCCTGAGCTTGAAGTATCGAGACCGCTTCGGCATGGTGAACTTCCTAGATTCCTCATGGGTTCCGAGTCAAAAGCCCGTGGATTTTGGTTCCTGGGGTCTGCGCTTCTCTGGCGAGCTTGCGTAGCTCATTGGTAAGGGCCTTCCGGCACTCTTCCACCTTGCGGCACGCTCCCAAGGCTTGCTCCAGTCGCTCATGGATGTACTCGTGATACCGCCGTGGATGCGGCCCCCTGTGGCCCACGACTTCGACGACGTTCTCGGAGTCTTTCAGCTTCATCCCGGCTCGTGCGAACAGCTTCCTGAATACTGGCGACCAGGGCCCGCCGCGCGCGGCGGAGACGTCGTTCTTGTTCGTGGCGATGTGATGATTCTCACTGCGTCCTCTCCGGCTCGCCATGGCCACGGCGTTCGGGGCGAGCGCGATGGTGAAGCCCTCCGCCGTCAAGGCGACTGAACTCACGCTGCCTACGGCCGCGTACTGGAAGCCCGCTTGGGACTCCACCGCCACAGCTGCCTGGGCGGAGCCCGGCAACCCCACTGACTTCGCCGCCAGTCCGGCCGTGTTCCCGATGGCCACCGTGGCCAGCATCACGAAGACGCGCGCCGCGTTCTCCCCGAGCACCTCGCCGTAAGCCTCACCCGCCGCATGGAGTTGCTCGAAGCTCGTCGCCCTATCCACCTGGCGCACCAGCGTCAGCCACCCGTCCAGCATGCTCCACACCGTATCCACGCCCAGGTAGGCGATGAGGCAGGCCGTCAGGGTGGCCGCCACGCCTTTGCTCACGGGCTCGGGCAGTGACCACAAGAGCAGATACATCGTCGCGGAGGCGGCGATGCCAGCGACCACTGCCTGGGGGTCCGTCATGCCCTCCAGTGCTTCGGCGGTCTCCTCCCAGACCGAGTCCATGGCGATGGCCAGGGCCCAGGTGTACTTGCCGTCACTGGCCAGCAGCGGGCCCTCGTCCAGCAGGCGCAAGCAGTCCCCGGGTCGGTCCTTCCGTTTGCACCACTGACCGTAGGCACGCGTCAGCGCTTCATCCGCGTAGTCCTCCAGCAGTCGGGGACCGTCCACATCCCCTCCACGCTGGGGAATGAGTCGCGAGGACCCACGCTCATACCCATACACTCCACTCCGGGACGGAACGCCGAAGCGCTCCCGGGCTACCTGCATGGGATTGCGAGAGGGAGGAACATCTCGCGCCAGCTCCGCGACGGCCTCCTCGAATTCGTCGTCTTCGAGCTCAGCCGCACTCACCTCCGCGTCAGGCTCCTCGTGAGGAGTGACGAGGAAGGAATCCTCCCCGGTCTCCAGTCGCACGACTCGGCTCGTCGCGCAGCCAGTGACAGCCATCCACAGGAGCAGCGACACCACCCAACGAAGCGTCATGGAAGGCCCCGGCAAGAGGCCCGCGGCGAGGCGGGCACACCCTGGCAGTACCAAACGACGCTGACAGGCAACCCAAGGCGTACCCCGAGCCACCTGGGTACGACGTGTCTGCCCGGACCTCCTCCGTGCAGTCGTCCGGGGAGCCCTCCCTGCGAGGGACTCCCCAGACGGGGCATGGTCAAACACCCGGACGCCTCTCGACCCGGGAAGTATTACCCCCGCAGGACTCGAAGCTCCTTTCCTGAGCCAATCGCAGGGTCCCCGAACACGTTATCCGAGGCGGTGATTCTCCCCGACACCCCGCCGACCACGTTCCAACTCGTGCCGGTTCCAAACGCCACCGTCGTCGGCTCGTCACCCACGTCCACCGTCGCCCCTTCGCCGCCGACCCGGTCGAAGTCCTGCGGGACGTTGTACTGGGTCCGATTGGGGAAGCCGACCTGCCGGTAGTAGCCCTTGTTCGTGGTGCCAGACCCCGGGTCGCCGAAGGTGGCGGTGTTGAAGGTGACGGCGCCCGTCAGCCCCGCGATGAAGCGGTAGTGGCCATTCGCGCCATAGGCCACATCGCAGGGCCCTGGCAGGTTGAAGGTCGCGCCGTTGCTGACTCCGGCATTGAAGGTGGAGATGTCGTATCCCCCAGGTAAATCCCTGGGCACATTGATGGGCGTGTTCGCGCTCGGCCCCTGGTCCCACCCGGTGACGACGAACAGGAAGCGCGTGGGCAGCGACTGCTCATAGAGCAGCAAATCGTCCGCCGACGTGGTGCCGGCCAGCATGCCCAGGTTGGGCTGCGCCACCGGGGACGTGAACTCCCCGCTGGCCTGCGCATCGCTCAAGGACTGGAGGTACCAATCCCGCGCGATGGCCGGGAAGTACTTCAGCTCGAGCGCCCACAGATACGCCTCTTTGAGGAAGTAGAGCCGGGCCGACATGGATTGCGTCGGCGCGAGCGTATTCAGATACGTGTAGAGGCCCACGCCGCTGGAGGCGTTGCTCGTCGAATCGCGCGTGAAGGAGAAGGAGAAGTCCAACGTTCCACCCAGGTACGTCTCCCCCGAGGCGGAGAGGCCGCCGTTCTCACTGCCAATCTCCGCCGTCTCGACGAACCCCGCATAGACGTTGACGTCCAGGTGGACGCCGAAGCCCGTGGTCGTTCCGCTCGACACCCGGTACTGGCCGTCGCAGACCGAGCTGCCGCTCATGGCGAACTTGAGGTACTTCTGACCGTTGAGGTCCGTCTTGGTGCCGTACTTCTCGATGACGGCCGTGACGTAGTTGTGCCCCGTGTAGAACGTGCTGAGGTCGGTCCCATCCGGAGCCGTGAAAATCTGCTGAATCTCCGCCGGTGTCTTGCCGGCTTCCCCCAGCCTCTTCACGCACTCGGTATACAGCTTGAACATGCGGTCGTTGATCGCCTCCGCTGTATAGGAGTCGACCATGCCCGGCGTGCAGGCGTAGGTGAAGAAGTCGCCCGCCACGGTCTCATCGGCGTCGTCCGAGACGACGGGCCAGTGGGCCACGACCAGGGGCGCCGGGCTGAAGTTGGCGTCGTGGTTGAAGTTGAGGTTCGTCGCCGTCCCGTATTGGGAGCGCAGCCAGAACAGGGACCGTCCGAAGTAGCACCCGTAGGGACGGACCAGGTAGGGAGACGCGTCATCGAGCGGGAAGTACGGATGACGGTAGGCCTTCGTCGCCACCTTGATGCTCTGGGCCGTGAACTTCCCGTCCTGCCACGCGAAGCGTCCGGAGGCTCCAGCCTTCGCGGTGATGCCCCAAGCGACTCCCGTCTTGTAGCCCCCGAACGGGCCAGTGGCGGCCGTATCCCTCGATGAGTACTGGATTCCCAGGCTCGCGGAGAGGTTGATTTCATTCAGGACGATGTCTTCCTGAGTGGTGTTCATCTCATAGTCAAACAGGTTCCAGTCGGCCATGCCGTCGGGGCTGGCATTCCCCCAGACCTCTGGCGCCGGGAGGGGCATGGGGAATGGGTCGCAAATCGCCGTCAGCACGCGCTTGCCGGCGTTCTGCTGGGTCGGCGGGTGGAGCATCGTCTGGAGCTTGAAGTCGCCATACTTCAGGGACGACATCTGGATGGGCGAGCCCGGCGAATTCGAGCAGCGGACCCAGGCGAGCCCCAGGATGATGGGGAGGGTGGCTGAGTCCTCGCTCGACGTCTCGGGGACGAGGCCGACCGAGAAGCACATCGAGAGCGGCCCCTCCGTGTCCTCGGTCGCCGAGGTGAAGATCTTGCCGAACTCCGTCCAGGTGGGGGCGGGAGAGGAGTCAATCTGGCGCAGCGGCCGGATGTCTGGAATCACGGCGATGGAGATTTGATGACTGGCGTTGGCGTCGCCGAACAGGGCGACGAGCCGTCCCGCGGGGTCCACCGCCAGGCTCATGCCCGAGGCCTTCCGGCTCCTGACCGATGAAGGCCACGAGAGGAGCATGGGCGAGCACGCGGGAGTCGCGTTCGCGTGGCACGCGGTGTCCAGCGTCCAGGAGAACGTGGTCGTGGTGGCGTGGTTCTCGTCCCACAGCGCCGCGATGACGCTGTTGACGGAAGGGCTGTTGGTGGCCCCCGGCTGGGTGACGAGGATGGTGCGCAGGTCGAGGTTCGAGAGGTTCGAGGACGTCTGGCTGGGGCTGGTCGCGGGGGCCGTCGTGTACCAGGGCGCCACCACGGGAGACCAGTCGTTGGTGATGGGATTGTAGTCGTTGACATCCAGGACGAGGTGGCAGACCTGCGGCGCGTTGTGAGCCGAGTCCCAGACGAGGTAGTTGACGAGAATCTCCGTCTCGCCCTTGCCGGCGCAGGCCGATACGCCCTTGGAGAGGACCTTCGCGGTCGTCTTGCTGGCACCGGCCGTGGCGGCCGGCAGCGAGAGCTGACACCAGTCCGTCTTGGAGCGGGTGCTTCCGGGGACGATGCGGACCGCGCACAAGGCGTTGTTCTGGGTGTCAATCCAGAAGATGTAGACGAGGTCGCCCAGCGAGACCACGCCGATGCGCTTCTCGGTTTCGAAGGCGAGGGCGGACTGCGTCGAGTCCTTCTCGACGGTGAACGAGGTCCAGGGGTCCAGCCGGCTCGGATTCCCCGAGGTGCGGCTGAGGTAGGCGACGGTGGACGAGCTGAGGTAGCCCTGGAGCATGTCGTCGTCGTTGACTCCCACCAGGGCCAGGGAGGGGCCGGTCTGGATGAGGCGGAACTCGCCATCGTCACCGACGACATCAAACGGCTCTTCAACGGGGATGCTGATGACAGGGGTTGGAGTGGGGGGGACCTGCGCTACCGAGGAGGGCATGGATGTTCCAATCGGGTTGGCGTCTACATCCAGGCGCCGGCGAACGACGGCGACATCGAGGCTCGTCGCGCGGCAGTGTCTGGGGTTGATGTCAGCGGGGAGCGGGCCGTCGCGCTGTTGCGTTAGCAATAGAGAGGCCACTCATGGAGGTGGGCTCATCCCAGGAAACGCCTGGGGTTTCTCACGCGGGTTCGCGGCCTCTGCGTCCAGTGCGGACGCGGGTGCGTTCCCGGGGATGCGGGGAGCCGTGTGACAGCTCAGACACAGTGCCGCGCTGCCTACAGCGGAGGCTCCGTCAGTACCAGCAATCCACGGGAAGTATCCACGACATACACATAGCCATCCCCAGGCACCTGGAGTCCCGTGGCCCCTTCCTCCAGCGCATCCCCGCGCCCCGGGTCCGTCTCGCGAAAGCTATTGAAGTACGCCACCTCGCGCGGCTGCGTGGGATTGCTCACGTCCAGCACCCGCAGCCCTTCCTGGTGATACGTCATGTACAGCCGCGAACCCCGCAGCTCCAACGCGCGCGGTGACACCACTCCACGCAAGCCATACTCACCAATCTTCACGATGTGGTGCGGCTCGCTGACATCCAGCGCCCTCAGTCTCGCCCCGGCGCCCAGGCTGCTCTCGAACGCCACGATTCTCCCGCCGAACGTGCCCACCGCGCTCGCGCGGCTGTTCGCATACGGATACGTGTACCGGCCCAGCAGCTTGGCCCCGCCACCAGCGCGCGTGTCGACCACCTGCAATCCATCCCGCAGGTGATTCACATAGAGCCTGCCCTCGTAGCTCACGGGGCCGCGCGACGACGGCGTCTCCGAGATGCGCGCCCCCGAGACGATGCGCTCGAGCAACCGGGGCTCGGAGGGCGTGGAGATGTCGAACATCAGCGTGCCCGCGGAGGACTCCGTGGCCACCGCGTAGAGCCTGTCCCCATCCACGCTCACCATCCCCACGCGCACGGGCGGGTCCGGCACCCCGCGCACGAACACCGGCGCCGAGGGCAGGGAGATATCGAGCACCACCACCCCCGAGCTCGCGCTCGCGATGTAGAGCACCCCGTCCTTGAACGTCGCGCCCCTCCAGTCGGAGTCCTCCGGCAGGCTCATCCGCGCCACGCGCACCGGCGCCTCGGGCTCGCTCACGTCGAAGACGGTGAGTCCCCCACGCTGTCCCTCGTGGTCCTGCGAGATGACGTAGGCGTGCTTGCCGATGACCTGCACGTCCACGGGCATGCCCAGGTCCACCCAGCGCTCGGAGACCAGCTTCATTCCGCCGGAGACCTCGTGCTCTCCCTTGAAGCGCGCCACGCGCTCGGTGCGGAACGTCCCCGACTCCACCAGCACCCCATCGCGACACCGAGAGAAACAGCCCGTCAACGAGCGCGGGCCCACCGCGTTGCAGCCCACGAAGGTGAACAGTCCGTCCGGAGATTGGCTGGAGACGAGGAACGTCCGTGCGTCCCACACCCCGGCCAAGGCGGTCGCTCCGAGGACCTGCTCGGGGATGCCCGAGGCGCTCAGCTTGAAGCCTCCGCCCAGCGGGGCCGCCCGGGCCGCTTGCGTGCCGCGCGCATCGAAGCGCAGTTCGCCGCGGTACACCCCCTCGCGCTCCAGGGCCTCCATCGTGCGACGTTTGCAGCCGGACAAGTCGAACGACGCCAGGCTGCCGCAGGCCGTGTCCGTACCCTCCAGTACGCGACATATGGAGAGGGGGCCGGAGTCCATCCAATCGCCCCGCTCCTCCAGCGGCGTGTAGCGACCGTCCCACGGCGCTTCTTCCGACGAGGTGCAGCCGGACGCGGCGCAGGCGAGCAGGACCGTCAACGCGAGACGCGCGGGCTGCATCGCATACCTCCTGGGTGGGGAGCCGCACACCGGCCCTGAGGCTCCTGACGGACAGTGTAGGAACGCTGCTTCCCCTGGGGGAAGCCGACCCTTCGCACTATTGGTCAAAGGCACACGTACCGGAGCATGTGCCCACTGTTCCCACCTGCTCAACGGGCGCCATACCTGGCCGGTCGTCCTCGTCGAGCGTCCGTCTGCTCGCCCGCATCCCTGGAGCCACGAGGAGGCACCGTGTCACCGGATCCGCCGATGCGCCGATTCCCCCTGAACCCCCGCTCTCCCGCGAGAAGGGGCCGGCGTTTAGTTCTTTCCCATGAGCGACATTCTCACGAAGGACGTGGTGATTGTGGGCGGTGGCCCGGCGGGCCTGAGCGCGGCGCTGGTGCTGGGGCGTGGCCGCAAGAAGGTGCTGCTGTGCGACGCGGGCTCGCCCCGCAACGCGGCGGCCGAGCACATCCAGGGCTTCGTCACCCGCGACGGCACGCCACCCCGGGAGTTTCGCGCCATCGGCCGGGAGCAGCTTCGTCCCTACGCCGTCGACGTGCGCGACGTGCGGGTGAACAGCATCGAGCGACTGGGCGACGCGCGCTTCCGCGTGACGTTGGAGGGCGGAGTCGTCGTGGAGTCGCGCCGCGTGCTGTTGGCCACGGGCATGGTGGACGTGCTGCCGGACCTGCCGGGCTACCGCGAGCTGTGGGGCAAGGCCCTCTTCCAGTGTCCGTACTGTCACGGCTGGGAAATCCAGGACAAGGCCTGGGGCGTGTTCGCCGGGTCGGCGGCGGAGGCGGAGCTGTCCCTGGACTTCGCCCTCTTCCTGAAGGGTTGGACGTCGGACGTCACCCTGTACACCCAGGGAGCCTTCCCGGTGTCGGACGAGCGGTGCGCGCAGCTCGAGCGCGCCGAGGTGCAGCTCGTGGAGCGCAAGGTGAAGCGCCTCATCGCCTCGGCGGATGGGAGCGCGCTGGAGGCGGTGGAGCTGGAGGACGGGACGCGCGTGCGACAGGAGTACCTCTTCGTCCGTCCGCCGCAGCGGCACGTGGCGCTGGTGGAGGGGCTGGGGCTCGCGCTGGATGAACTGGGCTTCGTGAAGGTGGACCTGATGCAGCAGACCTCCGTGCCCGGCATCTCCGCGGCGGGAGACCTCACCACGCGCTTGCAGGGCGCGCTCATCGCGGCGGCGGCCGGTGCGCAGTCCGCCTACGTGATGAACCACCACCTGAATCTGGAAGCGCTGGGCGGCCACGCGAAGTGACGCCGGCTCTCGCCCCGCGCTACGAAGGCCCCATGGCCACCGCCCCCCTCGAACACAACCACCTGTGGTCCGCCATCCAGCGGGACTTCGAGGAGAAGCGGCGACTCCTCTGGGTGGGCCCGCAGCGGCCCCTGTCGTCACAGCACTCGCGGGTGCACTCCGCGGTGCACTCGTACGCCGTCGTGATGCTGGTGCTGCGCGGCGAGTCGAAGGTGCGGCACTCGGGTGACCTGGTGCTGCGCGCCGGGGACGTGCACCTGATTCCACCGGGAGATGCGCATGGCCGCGACCACTCGGATGCGGAGTGCCTGGGGCTCGGCTTCTATCCGGAGGCGGTGTCCTCGGACGCGGAGGAGCGCGCGTCACGGTTGGGGCCGCTCTTGCGCGTGCGCGGTGGCTGTCACCCGGTGCTGCGGCCCACGCCCTTGCAGCGTCGGCGACTCTTGCGGTGGATGCGGCTGATGGAAGAGGAGCAGGCGCGCCAGGAGCGCGGCAGTGACGAGGCCAGCCTCTCGCTGCTCCGGCTGGTGCTGGTGGAGCTGGAGCGGATGGCGTCCCCTGACGCGGTACCCGAGTCCTCGTCGATGGGGCTGAGCCGCCGCGCCCTCACGTACATCGAGTCCCACTGCCTGGAGCCGCTGTCGCTCGCGAAGGTGGCGCGGGAGCTGGGGCGCTCGGCGCCGCACGTCGCCGGCGTGGTGCGGCAGGAGACGGGGAGCTCGGTGGGCGAGTGGATTCTCGAGTGCCGGATGGCCGAGGCCCGCAGCCGCCTGCGCCACACGGACGAGCGGGTGGACATCGTCGCGGAGCGGGTGGGCTATGCGGACGTCACGCACTTCATCCGCCTCTTTCGCCGTGTACATGGTGTGACACCCGCCGCATGGAGGAGGCGGATGGAGGCAGGGGTGCGCTGAACGCGCGTTCTGTGTTTTGTTGGCCGATTCAATTGACAGGAAACTGTCATGTCGGTAGTTCGTGCGCATGCCGACGCCGATGAGGGAATCGTCGGGAGCGAGCGGCTTCAGGCCCGCTCCCCGAGGCGCATTGTCGTGCCAACGCTTCAACGAGCTGGGGGATTCGTGGTGGCAGCGCGGGCGGTGTCGCTGATGGCGACGCGCGCGAGTCGAGGCAAGCGAGGTGAAGAGGGGGTCCGCCTCTACCGAGGTCCGCGAGAGGTTCCTCCACCGCCGGAAACGGGAGGAGCGCCGCCGTTGCTCTGTCCCTTCTGGTTCAACCTGGGGCCGCAGGTGGCGGCGAACGACACGGAGCCCGTCACGAGGGTGAAGGGCCGACGGAGCAAGAAGCCCACACCGTCCTGAGCGGTACGAAGTGTGGGCACGGCAGGTGAGCGCGGACCGCGCATGCGGTGAACGAAGCGCCCCCGCGCCGCTCGTCGTGGCGCGGGGCAGGAGTTCCACCAGCCCTCCGTATCTGCTGGCCCGGAGGTCGCTTCACTCCGACGCGCTCTTGCCCGAGCGGGAGACCGCTTCATGCGCGAGGACACGGAAGTGCTGCGCCGCGGGTGAGGGCCGAGGTCCGGGAAAGGCCACCACCAGCTCCGCGTGGTTGGGAGCGCCGCTCAGGGGGCGGAACACGACGCCCTTGGGGCACAGGGCCTGCGAGGACGCGGGGGCGATGGTCAATCCCAGGCCCGCCTCCACCATGCCGACGACGGAGGGCCACGAGCGCGCTTCCTGGAGGATGTTCGGAGAGAAGCCCGCAGCCAGACACATGCTCGTCACCAGGTCATGCAGGCCGGGCGCGGAGTGGCGAGGGAAGAGGACGAACGGCTCGTTCGCCAGTGAGGCCAGCGCGACGACTTGTTGACGCGCGCGAGGGTGCCGCGCCGGCAGGGCGAGCACGAAGCGCTCCCGGAGCAGCCGCTCGACGGTGAGCCCTTCGTGACGGAAGGGCGCCCGGATGATGGCGATGTCCAGCTCCCCCGACGCGAGCGCGGCGCCCACGTTCAGCGTCTCGCTGTCATCCAGCTCCAGCTTCACCTTCGGGAACCGCGTGCGGAAGCGCAGGACGATATCCGGCAGCACGCCGAAGGCCGAGGACGCGGCGAAGCCGACGCGCAGCGTACCTGTCTCGCCGCTCGCCGCCTGCTGCACCGTGTGGATGACATCCGCGCGTCGGGACAGCAGCGTGCGAGCCTCCTCCAGCAGCCGAGCCCCGGCGGCGGTGAGGGCCACGTGGCGGCTGGTGCGCGTGAGCAGCTCGACTCCCAGCTCGGTCTCCAGTCGGCGAATCTGCTGGCTGAACGGCGGCTGGGCCATGCCGATGCGCGCGGCGGCCCGTCCGAAGTGCAGCTCCTCCGCCACGGCGACGAAGAGCTGGAGCTGACGGAATTCCATATCGAGACGATAACCGTCTCGATGGGCCTCGAAAGATATATTGGTCGTGAAGGATGCGGCTCCCTACCATCGGTGCATGCGATTCCCCTTCATGGCCCTCGGCGTGGTGCTCATCGCGCTGACGGGTGCTCCCGTCCTGGCGCTCGACGGTGGCGCCCCCTCCGTCACCGCTTCCGGGCCCACGCCCGACGCGAGCGTCCAGGCGAAGCTGGACGTGGCGGACCAGTTCAGCCGGCGGGTGGAGCTCCTGCGAGACAGCCTGGTCGCGCCCCGGTGGCTGCGCGAGGGAGACCGGCTGGTCTTCTGGGCGCGCGAGGGCAAGGACGGCGGGACATGGGTGCTGGCGCACGCGAAGACAGGGGAGCTGAAGCCACTCATCTCCAGTGAGCAACTGCGCGAGCAGCTCTCGGCGCTGCTGGGCAAGCCCGTCACGGCGCCTCGCTTCTTCGACGTCGCGCTCACTCCGGATGAACAGGGCCTCGTCTTCCGGCTGGAGGGGAAGACCTTCGGCCTGGGCTTGACGGGAGGCCGCGTCGCGCTGCTGTCGCCGGAGGACCGGGCCGCGCTGACGCTGTCACCGGAGCACTTCCTCGCGCCGCGCGGAGGAGCGCTCGCGGTGCAGCGCCAGGGTGGCTTCGCGGTGCTGGGCGCGGACGGCGCCACCGTGGTGGAGCGCGCGGGGGAGGAGCGCCTCGACTGGCGGATTCCAGCGCGCCCCTGGTCGCCGGATGGCCGCTTCCTGGTGGTGTGGCGGGACGACGTGCGCGCCGTGCACCAGGTGCCTGTCGTGGACTACTCGGACGCGCTGGAGAAGGTGACGACGGTGCCGTACGCGAAGACAGGGACGCCGCTGCCTCGCTCGGAGCTCCATGTGGTGGAGGTGGCCACGGGCCGCGTGACGCGCATCCCTCCCGTCGAGGGCGAGACGTATGACTGGTTCGCCGGCTGGAACCCCGAGGGCACGGAGGCGCTGTGTCTCCACCTCGCGCGCGACGCCAAGCGGCTGGACCTCACCGCGGTGACGCCCGGGACGGGCCAGCGTCGGCGCGTGCTGCGCGAGGAGCGTCCGGAGACCTTCGTCACCGGCCTGGACTTCGCGGTGGGCGGCTGGGCGAAGCAGGTGACGGCGCTGCCAGGAGGACGCGGCTACCTCTGGATGTCCGAGCGCGACGGCTGGCGGCACGTGTATGCGTATGACCGCGCGGGGAAGCTCCTGCGGCAGCTCACGCGAGGCGCCTTCCCCGTGCACGAGGTGGTGGGCGTGGCCCCCGAGAGGGATGGCCTCTACGTGCTGGCCTCCGCCGACAGCGGCGCGCCGTACGAGCAACTCTTCTACCGGGGCAGCCTGAAGGGTGGGGCGTTGAAGCGCCTGTCGTCGGGCTCGGGGATGCACCGAATCACGCTGTCGCCCTCGGGCCAGCACTACGTGGACGCGTGGTCCTCTCGCACGCAGCCCCGGCTGCGGGAGCTGGTGTCCCTGGAGGGAGGCAAGCGCGTGCGCCTCACCACCGCGGACGCGAGTGAGCTCGAGGCACTCGGCGACGCGCGGCCGGAGCCGTTCATCGTCAAGGCCGCCGACGGCGTCACGCCCCTGCACGGCGTGCTCTACAAACCGCGCGACTTCGACCCCGCGAAGCGCTACCCGGTGCTCACCTATATCTACAGCGGCCCGTTCTACAACCTGGTGCCATGGAACTACATCGGCAACGCGATGTCGTTGACGGCCAGTGGCCTGGCGCAGCTCGGCTTCGTCGCGGTGCTGCTGGATCCGCGTGGCGGCCCGGGGCGGAGCAAGGCCTTCCAGGACGCGAACTACGGGCGCGTGGGCCAGACGGAGATTCCCGACCACGTCACGGGGCTGAAGCAGGTCGCGTCCACGCGTCCGTGGATGGACCTGGAGCGCGTGGGCCTCTACGGCCACTCCTGGGGCGGCTACTTCGCGCTGCGCGGCATGCTGACGGCGCCGGACTTCTTCACGGCGGGCTATGCCGGAGCGCCGGGGGCGCTGACGGAAGAGGCCATCATCAACGAGCCCTACCTCAACCTGCCGAGCGCCAACCCCCAGGGTTACGCGGTGGGTGACAACCTCGCGCTCGCGGGCAGGCTCAAGGGCCCCTTGAAGCTGATGCACGGCACCAGCGATGTGAACGCCACGCCCTCGGTGACGATGCGGATGGCGGACGCGCTCATCCGCGCGGGCAAGCACTTCGAGCTGCTCATCATGCCCGGCGAGCCGCACTCGCCGCAGGGGGCCGCGGGCCGCTACTACCTGGACGACGTGGGCCTGTTCTTCCTCCGGACCCTGGGCGCGCCCCGTTGATGCCTACTTTTGTCCACCTGGGCCCATATCGTCCCCACACGTGTCGGCGAACCGACTAGACTCCGGGTCGTGGCCAGAACACGTGCGAAGTGTGTGAACTGTGGCGCCCCCTTCCTCAAGGCGGTGGAGCGCGAGCCCCTCTGTACCCATTGCGGCGCCGAGCGGACCCGGCCCCAGGGCACCCCCCTTCCGCCGGGGTGGAAGGAGATCAACCCCACGCCGAGGCCCCAGACCAACGGGCCCGCGCTCGGCATCATCGTGGTGTCCTTCTTGTTCATGACCTGCATCGGGGGAGCCGCCGCCTTCTTCGCGCTGGCGGAGCCGAAGCCCAGGCCGGCGCCCGTGGCGGAGCGGCCCAGGCCTCCTCCCGTGGTCATCCCCGTGCCCCCGCCACCCCCGCCCGTCGTGACGCAGCAGCCCCCGCCGCCCATCCCCGTGGCGGAGAAGCCCATCAAGCGCCCGCCGCCGCTGCCCAAGACGAATGAGGAGTGGGGCGCGGTCATGCTGGCCAAGCACCTGCGCAACTACGACTACTGCGGCAAGGAGGCCATCCTCCGCGATGGCGGCATCCCCCGGACCTACCGGCTGCGTGCGCGGTTCGATGCGAAGGGGGAGGGCGTCAAGGGCAAGCTGACCCCCGCGCCCTCCGTGGCGATGCTGAACGCCTGCATCGAGAACCGCACCAAGTACATCTACCTGGGCAATCCGCCGGAGAAGCGCGAGTTCGCCGTGGAGATGACCCTGTCCTTCGCGCACCTCCGTCCCAAGGGCAAACCCGAGACGCGTGATGATCAGTGGGGCGCCTTGAGCGACGACTGAGTCGCCGCGCACGACCGGAAGTCGATGGTCTTTCCTGACCCCCTTTTGAGTCAGGCCGGCAGGACGTGCCCTCGTTCCGCGTGACGCCCCGCTCCGGGGCGGTCCGTGACGCGGAGCACGACATGTCCCCAAGACACACCTGGCGGTACCTCTTCCACGCGGTAGCGCTCACGGGAGGGCTGCTGGCACCCCTCGCCCTGGCCGTGGCGCCGACGCCCCAGGGAGAGCGACACCACGACGCGCGCCTCGCCTACAACGCGGGGACACACTTCGACTTCCCCTCCACGCAGCAGGAGGCGGAGGCGGCGCTGCGCCAGTCCGTGCCGGAGCTGCGCGTGGAGGTGGAGCCCTCGAACGGGCGGGTGCGCTCGCTCGTGAACCTGGTGGGGGCGCTGTCCGGGCCCGCGAGCGGAGACGCGCTCGTGGTGGGCCTGGACTTCGTCCAGCGGCATCGCGAAGTCCTCGGATTGGAGCCGTCCGACCTGGCGAACGTGGAGCTGACGGACCGCGTCTACTCCAGCGTGAGTGGCGCCACTCACCTGTATTTGCAACAACGATACCGGGGTCTGCCCGTGTACAACGCGCAGCTCCAGGTCAACGTGGACCGGGAGGGGCGGGTGCTGGCGGTGCACAGCGACTTCCAGCCGGCGCTGGAGTCGACGCTCGCCAGCGGCGAGCCGAAGCTGGGCGCGGCCGAGGCGGTGGCGGGCGCGGCGCGGCACCTGGGCGTGCGGCTGCGCGAGCCACCTCACGCGCTGAAGGCCGAGCCGGGCCTGGCGCGGCGGACGCGGGTGGCGGTGGCGGGCCTGTCGACCGAGCCCGTCGACGCGTCGTTGGCGGTGCTGCCGCTGCGCCGTGGCGAGTCGCGGCTCGTCTGGCGTTTCCAGGTGCACACGCTGGATTCCCAGCACGCCTACGACGTGACGGTGGACGCGGGCACGGGCGAGGTGTGGACGCGCTTCGACTGGGTGGCCGGGGATTCGTACCGCGTGTACCCGAGGCCCGCGGAGAGCCCCCACCACGTCACGCCGCCGCCTCCCGCGGATGGACGCACGCTCGTGATGAATCCCGCCCACCCGCTGGCCTCGCCCTTTGGCTGGCATGACACCAACGGCGTCGCGGGCCCCGAGTTCACCACGACGCGCGGCAACAACGTCCACGCCTACGAGGACCGCGACGGCAATGACCAGCCCCCCGCGAGCGAGCCGAATTGTGGCGCGGGGTTGGCGTGCGACTTCGCCATCGCCCTGACCGGCGCGCCGAGCACGTACCTCCCCGCCGCCGTGGTGAATCTCTTCTACTGGAACAACCTCCTCCACGACGTGCAGTACCAGTACGGCTTCGACGAGCAGGCCGGCAACTTCCAGGTCAACAACCACGGCAGGGGCGGGTGGGGCGGTGACGACGTGCGCGCCGAGGCGCAGGACGGTGGTGGCCTCGACAACGCCAACTTCCTCACGCCGCCGGACGGCTACCGCCCGCGCATGCAGATGTTCCTCTGGACGACGCCCGACCCGGACAAGGACGGCGACCTGGACAGCGGCATCATCGTCCACGAGTACGGCCACGGCCTCTCCAACCGCCTGGTCGGCGGCCCCAGCAACGTGACGTGTCTGACCAACCGACAGCAGCCCGGCGAAGGCCTCAGTGACTTCCTGGCGCTCGTCTACACCGCGCGCGCGACGGACACCGGTCCGCAGGGCCGAGGCATCGGCACCTATGCGTTGAACCAGGCCACCACCGGACCGGGCCTGCGCACGCAGCGCTACAGCACGTCCTCCTCCATCAACACCTGGACCTTCGAGAGCAGCAACGGCATGGCCGTCCCGCACGGCATGGGCTCCGTGTTCGCCCAGGCGTTGTGGGAGGTGTACTGGGCGCTGGTGGCGCAGTGGGGCTTTGGCGCCAACCTCCACGCCGCCACCGGCAACGCGGGCAACCAGCGCATGCTGCTGTACTTCACGGAAGGGCTGAAGCGCACGCCCTGCAACCCCACCTTCCTCCAAGCGCGCGACGGCATCATCAGCGCCGCCACCACCCTGCACGGCGGCGAGGACGTCTGCCGGATGTGGACCGCGTTCGCCGCCTTTGGCCTGGGCTCGAATGCGACGAGCACAGGGGGCTTCGCCACCAACAACTTCGCCGTGCCGACCGCGTGCAGCCCCATCATGGGCCGCTCGGAGAACCCCACCCCGTAGATGCCTCCGCGGGCCCGCTGGAGGACTTCTCTCAAGGTCCTTCGGCGTGACACACCCTGGGTGTATTTTCGTGAATAGCCTATAATTCTTGATTTAAGAGAATGTCCTGGCTGGTTCCTGAGTGAACCCGGGTGACGTTGTTCATCGAGAGGAGCGAGACATGTGGGGAGTGACGTATCGGTTTCGAGGCGTGGTGGGAGCGCTGGCGGTAGCGCTGCTGGCGGCCTGTGGTGACACGTCGGAGGCGGGGCGCGAGGGGGCGGAGGCGGGCGAGGCGCGCGTCATCGACGACGACATCCGCGCGCGGCTGGAGGCGCTGCCGGGCGTCACGATTCTGGGCGACGAGTACATCGACGACTTTCGCTTCTTCACGCTCGACTTCGAGCAGCCCGCGGACCATCGCCGTCCGGCGGGGGAGAAGTTCCCGCAGCGCATGACGCTGTTCCACCGCTCGGTGACGGCGCCCATGGTCATCGACACGGAGGGCGCGGAAATCTTCGCGGAGCCCATCGCCGCGGAGCCGGTGGACTTGTTGAAGGGCAACCAGGTGACGGTGGAGCACCGTTTCTACGGCACGTCGACGCCGGCCTCGCGCGACTGGAAGCTCCTGGATGTCTGGCAGTCCGCGGCGGACGCGCACCGCGTGGTGGAGGTGTTCAAGACGATTTACGGCGCGCGCTGGTTGTCCACGGGCGTGTTCCGGGGCGGCACGGCGGCGCTGCTGCACCGCTACTTCTATCCGAACGACGTGGAGGGCACGATTCCCTACGCGGAGCGGCACAGCCTGGGGTTGCAGGATGTCCGCGCGCCGCACTTCCTGGCGAACGTGGGGGATGCGACGTGCCGGGCGCGGCTGAAGGCGGTGCAGCGCGCGGCGCTGGAGCGGCGCGAGGAGCTGACGCCGCTCCTGGCGGCGCAGGAGGAGTGGGGCTTCACCTTCGATACGCTGGGCGTGGACAAGTCGTTCGAGTTCAGCGTGGTGCGGCTGCCGTTCAACTTCTGGGAGTACCTGGGGTTGGCGCCGTACGACTGCGACACGATTCCGGAGCCCACGGTGTCGGCCGAGGAGCTGTTCGCCTTCGTGGATCTGGTGGCGGGCCCCGCGTACACCTTCTCGGACCAGGCGCTGTACAGCGCGATTGAGCCGGAGAGCTACCAGTGCGCCACGGAGCTGGGCGCGCCGCTGTATCCGGAGGCGGAGCTGCGGCACCTCTTGCGCTACCCGGGCGGGCAGGTGCCCACGTTCCTGCCTCCCGCGGGCGTGGTGAAGGTCTACAACCCGCTGCCCATGATGAAGCTGGAGCTGTGGACGCGGCTGCACGCGCGGCGCGTGCTCATCGTGGATGGCGCGCTGAGCCCGTGGAGCGCCTCGGCCTTTGGGGTGAGCGCGAGGAACGACTCGTACCGGCTGGTGGACCCGGCGGGCATCGGCTTCTACGGCACGCTGACCGCGCTGCCCGAGCCGCAGCGCACCTTCTACTTCGAGCGGCTGGCCGAGTGGGCCGGCGCGCCGGTGCACGTGCCGGAGCTCACCCAGGGCAAGCAGGGCCTGCGCTACGAGAAGCTGCTGCGTCGTCGGTAGTCCCGTCGCGCGGAACAGGCTCGAAGGGGCACGTGCTCGTGAAGCGTGCCCCCTCGCCTCACCGTTGCAGTGCGAGACGGGCACGCTAGGGTGGGGCGCATGACGCCGGGCCTCTACAGCGTGCACAAGCCGGTGGGCCCCACGAGCTTCTCGGTGGTCCAGTCCTTCCTGGAGGAGACGCGCGCCGTGCCGGGCAAGCGCGTGCCGGTGTGTCACGGCGGGACGCTGGACCCCTTCGCCCAGGGGCTGCTCCTGGTGCTCGTGGGACAGACGACTCGGCTGTTCGAGCTGCTGCACGCGGTGCCCAAGACGTACGAGGCGGACGTGGTCTGGGGCACGGAGACGGACACGGGAGACCTGCACGGCAAGTCCGTGCATCAGGGTGACGTGTCGAGCCTGACGCCCGAGCTGCTCGACGCCGCGCTCGCGCCCTTCGTGGGATGGCGGGAGCAGGTGCCACCGGCCACGAGCGCGAAGAAGGTGGGCGGAGAGCCGGCCTATCGCAAGGCGCATCGGGGCGAAGTCTTCGAGCTGCCGCCCTCGCGCGTGTACCTGCATTCGGCGCGGTGGCTCTCGCACGATTTGCCGCGCACCAGTCGTCTGACGCTGACGTGTCGAGGGGGCTATTACGTCCGCTCGCTCGCGCGGGACGTGGGACGGGCGCTCGGCTGTGGGGCGCACCTGTCCACGCTGTGGCGCACGGCGATAGGCCCCTGGAGCGACCCGACACCGGGGACGCGCGTGGGCTCCCACGGACGGGCGCTGTTGCCCTGGGCGCGAGTGCGCCCGCTCACGGACCTGGAGGTAGGCGAGCTGCGCCGTGAGCGCTCCATCGCGCTGAGCGGCACGCTGCCTCCGGACTGGCGCCTGCCGCCGGGCTTCCCGGACCCCGAGGCGCCGGTGCGAGGGTTCCATCAGGGCCGGCTCACGTTCCTGCTGCGCGAGCGGGACGGCGCCCTGTGGAGCGAGCAGGAACTGCGCGGCGGCCTGTAACGAAGGAAGTCCTCCGCGCGTACCCCTCATGCGTCCGCGTGCGGCGGCGCGTGGATCCGGTGACTCCAGTCACCACCTGGGGGGCCTCCCCCCTGGTGACGGTTGTCATCGGTGGTGACTGTTGTCACCACCCCTCGCGAAGGGGTGTCATTGTGTAACCCTTTGAAAACAGAAGAGAAGTGAAGGTGGGTAACCGGAGGAGATGTGTGGCACGCCGCGAGCAATAGGCCTGCTCACAACGACTTACTTCGGAGAAACCAAATGGCCATCACCTCCTCCTTCACCTCCTCCGTGCAGAAGACCCTGGCCCGTACCGAGTCGAAGCTCGAGAAGCTCGAGGGCAAGCTGGAGCGTGCGCTGGTCAAGGAGCACCAGCTGCTGAAGGACCTGCGCCACGTGATGCAGCACCACGCGCAGCACGGCGGCCGTCCGGCCAGCGACGGCTTCGACATGGGGCCTCGCGGCGGGTGCTTCCCCACCAAGCCGCTGCCGAACGAGTGGGCGCCGCTGGACCTGGGCGCGCTGCGCGAGACGAACAACCTGGACCAGACGAAGGGCCCCGTGACGGCGGACCAGCTCACGCAGGCCATCGAGCGCGGCACCGCGGACCTGGACGGCAACGCGGCGGGCGGTGAGTACCGCGCCTTCTCCGAGTGGGCGGCGAAGAACCAGGACCGCCTGACGCCCGAGGCGAAGCAGGTGATGGACCTCTACTCGAAGTTCGCGGCGAACGGCCAGAACGGTGGAATCGCGCACGGCGACTGGAAGCAGATGCTCAAGGAGATGAAGGGCGTGGGCGACAAGGGCGCGGAGAAGGCGCTCGCGGGCCTGGACAAGCTGCCCAAGCCCATCTCCGGCGAGGACCTGGCGAAGGCCATCCGCAGCGGCACCAAGGACGCGGACAACAACACCGCGGCCGAGCTGAAGACCTTCCAGGACTGGGCCAAGAAGAACGCCGACAAGCTGTCGCCCGAGGCCAAGGAAGTGATGGGCAAGTTCGAGAAGCACGCGACCAAGGCGATGGCCACGGGCGACAAGGACCTGAGCAGCACCGAGTGGTCCAAGATGATGAAGGACTTCAAGAGCGTGGGCGACGTGAGCGCGCGCAACTCGCTGGCGAAGCTGGACAAGGAGAATGGGCCCATCTCCGGTGAGGACCTGCTCGGCGCCATCAAGCAGGGCGCGGGCGACGCGGACGGCAACTCCAAGGCGGAGCTGGCCGAGTTCCAGAAGTGGGCGGCGAAGAACAAGGACCGGCTGACGCCCGAGGCGCAGAAGGTGATGGAGACGTACGAGAAGCACGCGAAGACGGCGGGTCCCAAGGGCCTGAACAAGCAGGGCTTCGACGCGATGGTGAAGGACGCCTCGCAGCACAAGACCTTCCACGACGCGTCCATGCGCAACGCGCTGGAGACGCTGGATGGGAAGAACGGGAAGATCTCCGCCAAGGACCTGACCAACGCCATCAACAAGGGCGCCGGTGACTTGGACGGCCAGGCCGCCGGCCTGGAGTTCGCGGACCTCCAGAAGTGGGCGCGCCAGAACTACGACCGCCTCAGCCCGGACGCGCGCAAGGTGGTGGACACCTACGAGAAGTACGCCACCCAGTCGCTCGCCAAGGGCCAGACGGGCATCGCGAACTCCGACTTCAAGAAGATGGTGAAGGAGATGGAGCAGCTCAGCGCGGTGCGCCTGCCCCCGCGCTTCATCGCCGCCTGATTCAAACCCCCAAGGGTCCAGGTGGAGTGACTCGCCACCTGGGCCCGACGTGGCTCGCGAGCGTGCACCGAAGCTCGGCATGCACGATGCAGTGAAGTCCTGGAGTGAGCGGCACCGTGGCACGACGACCGCACCGGGGTGAGGCGGGGACGGGGGGCGAAGGGGTGCGGACCTTTTGGGTGGGACGTGGGAGCGACCGGGGCCGGGGGGCCTCGAGTCGGACCAGGGGCTCCCGTGAACCCACGATGATTTGAGCAACGCGGCTCCCGTGCGGCAACGGGAGTGGCTGTTCGGGCTCCCCGATTTGTTGGGGGATGAGTCGGGGGCCTTTTCTTGATGCGGCGTCCCTCTTCAACGGGGCGCTCGAGTGCTCGGGCTGTTGGGGGATGGCCCGAGTCACTTTCTTTTGGCGGCACGGCGGCACGGCGGCAGTGAAGGTCTGGGAGTACCGGAGGACAGAAGCAAGAAGGGCCCCGGACCGTTGGGGGATGGTCCGGGGCCCTTGTCTTTTCTGGCGGCGCGCGAGGAGCGCGCGGGTGACTACGCCTTGGCCTTGGCCAGCGTGGCCTTGGCCACCTTCACCACGTTGTCGACGGTGAAGCCGAACTTCTGCTGGAGCGCCTTGATGGGAGCGGACGCGCCGAAGCTGCGCATGGCGACGATGCCGCCATCGAAGCCGACCCAGCGCTCCCAGCCGAAGGCCGCGCCCTTCTCCACCGCGACGCGCGCGCGCACGGTGGGCGGCAGCACGCTGTCGCGGTACTCCTGGGGCTGCTGCTCGAACAGCTCCCACGAGGGCAGGCTGACGACGCGGGACTTGATGCCCTCGGCGGTGAGCTTGTCGTGGGCGTCCATGCACAGGGACACCTCGCTGCCGGTGCCGATGAGCACCACCTCGGGCTTGCCGCCCTCCGCGTCCGCCAGCACGTAGCCGCCCTTGGCGACGCCGGAGGCCGCGCCGTACTTGCTGCGGTCCACGGTGGGCACGGCCTGGCGGGTGAGCACGAGGACGACGGGGTGGCTCTTCTGCTGGCCGATGACCCGCCACGCCTCGACGACTTCGTTGGCGTCGGCGGGGCGCAGGACGATGAGGCCGGGGATGGCGCGCAGGCTGGCCAGCTGCTCCACGGGCTGGTGGGTGGGGCCGTCCTCGCCCAGGCCGATGGAGTCGTGCGTGAAGATGTGGAGCGCGGGCAGCTCCATCAGCGAGGACAGGCGGATGGCGGGGCGCTCGTACTCACTGAAGATGAGGAACGTGGCGCCGTAGCCGCGCACCTTGCTGAGGCACAGGCCGTTGACGATGGAGCCCATCGCGTGCTCGCGCACACCGAAGTGGATGTTGCGGCCGGCCTGGTCGCCGGGCTTCATGGACTCGGAGCCGTTGATGTACGTCTTCGTGGACGGGTTGAGGTCGGCCGAGCCGCCCACCAGCCACGGGTGGTTCTTCGCGACGGCGTTGAGCACCTTGCCGCTGGACTCGCGGGTGGCCATGCCCTTGGCGTCGGCGGGGAACGTCGGCAGCTCGGAGTCCCAGCCCTTCGGCGCTTCACGGCGCTGCATGCGCGTCAGCTCGTCGGCCAGCTCGGGGAACTGCTTCTGGTACTCGACGAAGCGCGCGTCCCACTCCTCGCGCAGCTTCTTGCCGCGCGCGCCCATGCGGTCCTGGAAGCGCTCGCGCACGCCCTCGGGGACCAGGAACTTCGCGTCCTCGGGCCAGCCGTAGTTGCGCTTGGTGCCCTTGATCTCCTCGTCGCCGAGCGGCTCGCCGTGGGCCTTGGACGACCCCTGGAGCTTGGGCGCGCCGTAGGCAATCTGGGTGGTGACGATGATGAGGGTGGGCTTGCCCCGCAGCGTCTTGAATGCGTGGAGGGACTCGCCCAGGACGGTCAAGTCATTGGCGTCCGGGACGCGCAGCACGCGCCAGCCGTAGCCCTCGAAGCGGCGGCCCACGTCCTCGGTGAAGGCCAGGTCGGTGCTGCCGTCGATGGAGATGTGGTTGGAGTCGTAGAGCCAGCAGAGGTTGGGCAGCTGGAGGTGGCCGGCGATGGACGCGGCCTCGGACGCGACGCCTTCCATGAGGTCGCCGTCGCCGCAGATGGCGTAGACGTCATGGGAGAACATCTCGAAGCCGGGCTTGTTGAAGTGGCCGGCGAGCCAGCGGCTGGCGATGGCCATGCCCACGCTGTTGGCGACGCCCTGGCCCAGGGGACCGGTGGTCGTCTCCACGCCGCTGGTCCACCGGTACTCGGGGTGGCCGGGAGTGGACGAGTCCAGCTGACGGAACTTCTGGATGTCCTCGAGCGACACGCTGAGGGCGTCTTCGATTTTGTAGTCGCGGGTGACGCGCTTGACGCCGGCCAGGTGGAGCAGGGCGTAGAGCAGCATGGACGCGTGGCCGTTGGAGAGGATGAACCTGTCGCGGTCGGGCCAGATGGGGTGGGACGGGTCATACCGGAGCTCTTGCTGCCAGAGCTGGTAGGCGACGGGGGCCAGGGACATGGGCGCCCCCGGGTGGCCCGAGTGGGCTTGCTGTACCGCATCCATGGCCAGGGTGCGGATGGTGTTGATGCTCAGCACGTCCTGCTGATTGTCGGTCGTCATAAGGTCCTCGTGCTCCGGGCTCTCGTGGGGCGCACCATGCCGTAACTGGAGGCGGTGCGCCGCACGAAACGAGAGCCCTCGGCCGCCCGCCGTCTTGCAGTCCACGCGCCCCGGGAATTCCCCGCCCCCGAAGGAGGGCGGGAGTGACTTCAGCGCCGCGCCGCCGCGCCCTTCACGGTGCGCCCGCGAGTCAGGTGGGCCACGGCCTCACCCAGTCCCTCCACGGTGAGGGAGAACATGGGGAACACCTGGGCCACCATCGCGATGGAGCCCGAGCGCCACGAGCCCATCGGCTCCGGGTTGAGCCACACGTTGCGCTCGAAGTGCTGGGCCAGCTGCATCAGCCACGTCAGCCCTTCCTGTCCGTCCGCCTTGTAGCGCCCGTCCGCGTCCGTGCGGATGGCCAGCTCGTACGGGGCCATGGAGGCATCGCCCACCATGACGAGCTTGTGGTGCCGTCCCACCTGCGCCACCAGCTCCGGCACCGTCATGCCGCCGGTGAGCTGCGGCGTGGCGTAGAGCTTTCCGTAGACGCAGTTGTGAAAGTAATACGTTCGCAATTCCTTGAAGTGCGTGGCCTGGCTCGCGACGGAGAACAGCCGGCTCATCACCGCGGCGTACGGGTCCATGGAGCCGCCCACGTCCATGGCCAGCACCACGCGGGTGTTGGGCCTGCGCGGAGGCCGCGTCACGACTTCCAGTTCGCCCGCGTTGCGCGCGGTGGCGGAGATGCTCTCGTCGATGTCCAGCTCGTCCGGAGCCCCATCGCGAGCGAAGGCGCGCAGCTTGCGCAGCGCCACGGCCATCTGCCGCGTGTCGAGCACCAGGTCATCGCGGTAGCCCGCGTACCTGCGAGCCCCCGCCTGCATCATCGCCATGCCCTGCTTGCCGCCGGCCTTGCCGCCCACGCGCATGCCGCCGCGCGAGAAGCCGTTGTTGCCGAACGGTGAGGTGCCGCCGGTGCCAATCCACCGGTTGCCGCCGTCGTGGCGTTCCTTCTGTTCGCGCAGGCGCTCCTCGAACAGGCGACGAATCTCCTCGGGGTCCAGCGCCTCCAGCAGCGCCATCTCCTCGGGCGTCAGCTGCGGCCGCTCGCGCGCTTCCTCCAGCCAGGACATCAGCTCTTGAGTCAGCTCCAGGCCCGCGGTCTCCACGCCCTGGAAGTGGGAGAGGAAGGCCTGGTCGAACGAGTCCAGCTGCGTCTCCGAGTGGACCAGGAGCGCGCGCGCCACGTGGTAGAAGCCGTCGAGGCTGCTGTCATGGAGGCCCGCTTTCAAGGCCCCCGCAAGGGCGAGCGCCTCCTGCGCGCCCACCTTCACGCCCCGTCGTCGCAGCTCGTAGAAGAATGGCAGGAACATGGCTCAGGCCCGTGAGCGACGGCCGCGCCCGAAGGCCTCCGCGACGGAGACCATGTCCTGCTCCTTCTTCAGCAGGGCGCCGAGGAACGGCAGGTTCTCGTCCAGCTTCAAGTCGTTGATGCCCTGGGCCTTGAGCACGGCAATCCAGTCGATGAGCTCGCTGGTGGAGGGCCGCTTGCGCAGGCGGGTGAGGCCGCGCAGCTCGTAGAAGACCTTGAGGGCCTGGTCGGCGAGCGCGGCGTCGAGCCCCGGGTGGTGCACGTCGACGATGCGGCGCATGAGCTCCGCGTCGGGGAAGTCGATGAAGTGGAACACGCAGCGGCGCAGGAACGCGTCCGGCAGCTCCTTCTCGTTGTTGGACGTAATCACGACGATGGGGCGGTGCTTCGCGGCCACCTCGTCGTTCGTCTCCGTCACGCGGAAGCGCATCCGGTCCAGCTCGTGGAGCAAATCGTTGGGGAACTCGAGGTCCGCCTTGTCGACCTCGTCGATGAGCAGCACGACGCGCTCGGGGGCGGAGAACGCCTCGCCCAGGGGGCCCATGCGGATGTATCGGCGGATGTCTCGCACGTCGCCGTCGCCGAAGCGCGAGTCATACAGGCGCTGCACGGTGTCGTAGACATACAGGCCGTCCTGAGCGCGGGTGGTGCTCTTGACGTGCCAGGTGAGCAGCTTGTGGCCCAGGGCCTGGGCGATGGCCTCCGCCAGCAGCGTCTTGCCCGTGCCAGGCTCGCCCTTCACCAGCAGGGGGCGCTGGAGGGTGAGGGCGCAGTTGACGGCGGCCTGGAGGCCCTCGTGGGTCAGGTAGGAATCGGTGCCTCGGAAGCGGACGGAAGGAGGGGCCGGAGTCATGTTCCGCCTCCTTTAACATCCGGCGCGCCGCCGCGGGGGCCCGGGGCGGTACCTGGGAGGGGGCTGCTCGGCGGGCCCCTGCCCCTCCCTCCAGGGCACGTCAGACCCTTTGCCTATGGTCGTTCGTATCCCACTGGGTCCAAGGAATCCCGCCAGTCGCGTTCTTGGTGGGAATCCGAGTGCTGGGAGGCATGTGTCGTGGGTCATCCGTTCGTCGTGACGTTGTTGTTTGTATGGGCGCTCTCCTCGATGGTGCGCTCCTGCCCGACGGCGACCGCCCTGCTGTCCGAGCGTCCCGAGACGACGGTGGAGACGCAGGCTCCGACGGCACCCAAGGTGGTGGTGGAGACGGTGGAGACCGCCTCGCCGCCCCACGCCCGGGGCTGATACGTCTGTTTCAGGGGGGGCCCCTCGGTCTGAGTGCTCTTTTGAGCGCAGAACCTCGCGGAGGGGGCGGGAACGGGAAATCGCTCGCGAGATGACCGTTGGCGCGCGTCGTGCAGTGTATTTCCTGTCGATAACCCAGGACGGCGTATATCCTCCCGGCACATGTCCATTGCGAATGAGCTTGGAGAGATGTTCCGGCGCGAGCTGCAGTCCCAGCTGGTGCCTTTGCAGCAGGCGGTGAATCGGTTGGAGGAGGGCCTTGAGGCCCTGGACATGCTGCGTTCAGTGACGTTCCGGTTGGCGCCGCTGACCAGCCGGTTGGGTGCGCTGGCGGGAGTTCGTCCTGCGGCGACGACGCGGCAGGCTGCGACGACGCGGCAGCCGGCGACGCGGCAGCCGGCGACGCGGCAGGCGGCGGTGTTGCCGGCTCCGGCGGCGAAGCGTGGCAAGCCGGGTCGTCGTCCGACGGCGCAGGTGGAGTTGCCGCTGGTGGCGACGCGGGGTGCGGCGGCGAAGGCGGCGCCGGCTCCGGTGGCGCGTGGCGCGAAGACGGCGGATGGCTCGCGTTCGTGCGCCATCATCGGCTGCAAGCGTCCCAGCCGTTCGAAGGGGTATTGCTCGGCGCACTACCAGAAGCTGCGGTTGCTGATGCGCACGGACCGTCGTCCGACGGCGTGGGTGGATGACGCCCGGCCGCAGTCGGTGCAGGACGTGAAGCTGCCGCGTGGTCGTGCGGCGAGCAAGGCGCTGCAGGAGGCGCAGCCGGTGGCCGCGAAGCGTGGAGCTTCCCGGTCCAAGACGGCGGCGCGTGGCAAGAAGGGCAGGATGGCGTAGCTGAGCGGAGTCGCGACGCTTTCGCGCTCCTGCTCGCTGTCCATTCGAGGTGGGCTCCCGAAGAGAGGGAGCCCGCCGCCCCGCTCGAGTGTCCCTGAGGAGGGCCGCTGCGCGAGGCGTGTATCCGAATCCTGGTTTTTCTCCGGTCCGGAGGCCCTGTCTCCCGAGGCTGGAGGCGCGCCAGTCCGAGAGCGCCATGGGCGTTGCTTCCGGTCCAGCGGTCTGGCCTCCGAGGCGGCAGGCGCGCCAGGGTGAGCGCGGCGCTGCTGTGAGGCGATGTGCTCGGGTGCAAGGCCGAGGACGCGCATGGGTGTGCGGCGCGCCTGCCCGAGGTGTGTGCGGAGTGTGCCGTCGTGAGCGAGGTGGCGTGCGCCGAACACCCGGTTCACGAGGGAGGGAGAGCGTCATCCAGGCGGGCGGGTGGATGGCGGACAGGCGGGTGCGCGCTTCCGTTGACAGCTTGGGGCTGGTGATGGGATTCGGGCGCCATGAGTGAGCAAGGCTATCCAGTCACCGTGGCGGTGCGGCGTCCCGATGGGCACGTGGAGCAGGTGCGAGTCGGCACGGCGTTCAAGAATGAAGAAGGCTTCACGCTGAGGATGGGCGAGCTGTCCATCGGCGGGACGCCGGATGCGGCCTCCGCGGCGCCTCGTCGCGCGGCGGCGCCGAGTAGCGGCGGCGGTGGTGGTGGCGGGGACGGAATGGTCTTCCCGAACTACGGCCGCAGCAAGGGTGCGCCGGTCGCGGGCGCGAGCATGCAGGACCTGGAGTTCTACGCGAACGGCGCGCGCCGCTCGCTGAACGACCCGAGCAAGTCGCGCTGGCACGACAAGGAGCGCCAGCTGCTCTCGGCCATCGAGGCGGAGATCGGTCGGCAGCAGGGCGGAGGCGGTGGTGGTGGCAACGAGGGCTACGACAATCGTGGTGGCGGTGGAGGTGGCGGCTACGGCGGTCGTGGTGGCGGTGGCTACCAGGATGACGTCCCGCCGCCGGGCGATGACGACAACATCCCGTTCTGAAGTGGAGTAGCGGGCACCCTGTCACGGGGTGCTCGCGGGACAGGACACGGGCACCGTGCGAACCACGGTGTCCGGACCGTCTCGGGTGTGGCGAACACGGAGGCGTGAGGACGTCCGCGCCGTGTCCTGTGGCCCATCGGTTCATCGCAGTGGCGCGCCCCGCGCCCCGGTCGGGCCAGTCTTCTCCACGAGGCCAAGAGGCGGACCGTCAGCTTCAATCCGAGGCGAGAGCCTCCCGAGTGAAGTTCGAGCCCGGGGCCAGAGCTCCGCGTCACCGTCACTTCAAGCCGAGGCACGAAGTTCGAGCCCGAGGCCAGAGCTCCGCGTCACCTTCACTTCAACCCGAGGCGTGAAGTTCGAGCCCGGGCCAGGGCTCCAAGTCACCTCAAGCCGAAGCCGGTGCCTCACGGGCACAGGGCAGCCACACGGTGAAGGTGGTGCCCTGACCGACGGTGCTGTCGACGGTGACCTCGCCGTGGTGTCCGTCGACGATGCGGCGGACGATGGCGAGTCCCAGTCCGGTGCCGCTGGCGCGGGTGGTGAAGAAGGGCTCGAAGATGCGCTGTTGCACCTCGGGAGCGATGCCGTGCCCGGTGTCGGAGATGGTGAGCCGCGCGTGAGGTGTCCCGGCGCGAGTGTCCGGCTCGATGCGCGTGACGAGGCTGCCGCCGGAGGGCATGGCCTGCACGGCATTGGTGAACAGGTTGGTGAGGGCAACGTGGAGCAGGTGCGCATCCAGGTCGATGGGCGGGAGGGGTTCGTCCAGGGCCCGCGACACGCTGATGCCGGAGGGCCCCGAGCGAAGGGACGCGGTCAGCGCGCCGTCGACGACGGGGCCGAGCGCCTGGGTCCGCAGGCGTGGCTCCATGGGGCGGGTGAAGTCGAGCAGGTCATTGACGATGAGGTCCAGGCGTTGGACCTCCTCATCCATGATGTCGAGCAGGGTGCCGGAGGGCCCGGTGGCCGTCTGGGGCGCGAGTCGGCGGATGGCGGCGAGCGCGTTGGAGATGGCGCCCAGGGGATTGCGGACCTCATGGGCCACGGTGGCGCTGAGCTCACCGAGCGCGGCCATGCGTTCGCGGCGCACGAGGGTGGCCTGGGTGGCGGCGAGTGTCTGCAGGGACTGGCGCAGCTCCTGGTTGAGGTGGCTCACCTCTTCCTGGGCGCGTCGTCGCTCGCTGAGGGCGCTGGCGAGCAGCAGTCCGGACACGCTGGCGACGGCGAGGAAGGACTGGAGGAAGGTGAGGCTGTCGTTGTGCCAGGCGAACTGGGCGAAGGGGCCGTTGCCGTGAGCGGTGTGCCAGAGGGCCAGCGTGGACATCACCGCGGTGGCCATGGTGGTGCCCCGGGCCTCGAAGCGCAGGGCGGCCCACAGCAGGAAGGGGAAGGACAGGTAGGTGACGGGGTGGAAGGTGGCGGGAGGCGCCGCGGTGGGCGGCATGCTGAACACCCACTGGGTGGCCACGCCGAGCAGCAGCAGCAGCGCGGCCAGCTCCAGGCGCCGCTGCCTGTTCCACCCGTCGAGTCCCCGTGACAGCCAGGTGAGCAGCAGGGGGGCCACGAGCAGCACACCCATGGCGTTGCCCACCCAGAACACGCGCCAGGAGGGCCAGAAGTCGCTCGCGGCCATGCGCTGGTTCGACAGCATGAAGCCCATGCCCAGGCTGGCGCTGATGAGGGTGCTGCCGAGGGCGGCCAGCCCTACCAGCCCCAGCACGTCGCGCACGCGGTCCATCGCGGGGTGGATGCGCACCAGTCGCCGCAGGAGCACGGCGCCCACCATGGCCTCGAGCAGGTTGCCGGTGGCGACGACGAAGCTGGCGGAGGTGACGGGCAGGTGGGCGTCGTGAACGGCGAACGGCTCCACCAGGATGGCGCCGAGCACGAGCAGCGGCCACTCCCGGTGCCGGGTGAGCAGGAGCCCCACGAGCGCCACGCCGCTGGGGGGCCACATGGCGGACACCAACTGGGGAGGGAAGGCGAGCACCGAGCCCAGCCGGGCGCCGAGCGCATAGGCCGCGGTGAAGAGCACGAGCCGGATGAGGGGCTGCCAGCGACGGGGATAGGACTTGAGCGAGGGCACGTCCCATTCGTCGGGCCTCGCTCGGGACGTGAGTCGCGACGAGGCGGTGGGTTCCGACGCCTTTCGGTCGGCGGAGACTGGCATGGGCCCACATGCTCCGGGAAGCAGTCGACTTCACGGAGGCTGAAGGCTTCCGGCTCGGTCTGGAAACCGGAAGGCGCCCACGCCCGTAGCAATGTGGGGTGGGTCGCGGATGTCTCGGCACTGGGAGTGAGCAATCACTTGCAACACAGGGGTTTCCCTGAGCGCGCCGCCCGCTTCGAGTGGAGTCGCCGCGCACGGAAAGTAAATGTATCGCCGAGGCTGCTTCGGAAATGTCGCAAAGTGCTTCATTTTTGAAGCGCAGCCGCCTCTCCAGTAAATCCATGGGATTGCCCCGTTGAAAGGGCGCCAGGGGCTTCAAAGGTGAAGCCACTTCCGGCGGAGTGGACCGTCATTTCAAGGGCTTCGTTTCTGGCGTGAATCCTGCTCGACAGAACGGGCCAGGGAATCCCTCCCATCCGGCGTCGCGGTGAAAAGACGAGGCCATGAAATGACACCCAATGTCTGTGTCGTCGGAGCCGGGGCTTTCGTTCCATCGCGTCGGGTGAGCAATGCGCGCATCTCACGAGCCATCCCCGGGTGGCCGGCGGAGCGCATCGAGGAGAAGCTGGGTATCCGTGAGCGGCGCTTCCTCTGGGACATCGACGAGGCGACGGGCCGCGCGGTGCCTCCGCCGGAGGACGACGGCCACATCTACCCCGCCACGAACACGGACATGTGCGAGGTGGCGCTGCGCAAGGCGCTGACGAACTCGGGCGTGGACGCGGGGGAGTTGGACGCGCTCTTCGTCGTGACGTGCACGCCGGACGCGCCGCACTTCAACCACGACGCCATGCAACTGCACCACCGGCTGGGGCTGAGGGAGGACGCGTTCGCGCTGGTGGTGGATGACGGGTGTGGTGGCACGACGTACGTGTTGGACCTGGTGAAGAAGATGATGGACGGGGGCCGCTTCCGCTCGGTGGCGGTGGTGGCGTCGGCCTTCACCTCGCCGCTGGTGAACCGGGAGGTGTACCTGGACGAGCTGCCTCCGGGGCCGGGCCGGGCGAAGACGCTCCAGGGCTACCTCTCCATGTACGTGTTCGGGGACGGGGCGGGCGCGGTGGTGCTCCAGACGAAGCAGGACGCTCCGGCAGGAGCGGGCATCCTCGCCTCGTTCTCGGGCAACGCGCACGGGGACCTGGTCATCCGGAAGGGGGGCGGGGTGTTGAAGCTCCCCTACCAGCCAGGTCGGTCTCGTCCCGCGGACATGGCCTTCGTGGTGGATGGGTTTCGCGTGGCGCGCAGCTACCCGGAGTACATGCAGAAGTGCCTGGACACGGTGTTGAGTCCCAGACCCGAGCTGAAGGGTGAGGTGAAGCGGTACTACTTTCACCAACCCAACAAGCGGGTGATGGATGCCTTCGTGACGCGGGCGGGGCTGTCGCCGGAGGCGGTTGCTTGCAATGTTGACTTGTATGGAAACACGTCGGCGGCGGGGATGCTCATCCTGCTGGCGGAGGACCTGGAGGCGGGTCGCGTGCGACTGGGTGCGGGGGACATAGTGTTGGTGGCGGCCGTTGGAGCGAATATCCACTACGGCGCGCAGTTGATTCGGCTGTAAACTTCGA
Source organism: Corallococcus terminator (assembly GCF_049194865.1). Lineage (GTDB taxonomy): Bacteria > Myxococcota > Myxococcia > Myxococcales > Myxococcaceae > Myxococcus > Myxococcus terminator_A. The sequence goes on from NZ_JBLZWL010000071.1 coordinate 283,568, forward strand.
GTGCCTCCTTCCCCCCGTGGAGACACCGTTTGATGCCAGACATGAAGCAGCAGTCGGACGCGCTCGAGCCTCACCTCGCGCGCGAATTGGAGGAGCGCGTTTCGTTGGCGACGCGCGAAGACACCGCGCGAGGACTGTTTTTCAATGGCGTGCTTGGCGCGGTGAGGGTGCTTGGTGGCGACGTCGCGGTACAGCGGTGCCTCGTCGTCGCGGGCGAAAAGAAGTACATCGACTTCTTCAACTACCCGGTGGCGGCGTTCCTGCGGTTGTCCTTCACGGCGGCGCAGGTGATGGGGCCGCAGCTGGGTGGGTTCGACCCGGCGCTGCGGAGGATGGGAGTGCAGGCGACGTCGGACTTCCTGTCCTCGGCGGCGGGCAAGACGTTGTTGCTGCTGGCGGGAAACAGCCCGAAGCGGATGCTGGGCAACCTGCACTCGGGTTACCGGGCGGCGGTGAGCTACGGTGAGCGCGGCGTGAAGTGGACGAGTGACACGAGTGGCGTCTTCACGATGAAGCGCGACTTCATGACGCCGGCCTATCACGAGGGTGTGCTCCAGGCCGTCATCGAGGCGATGGGTGGCACGCAGGTGCACGTGAGCGGCAAGAAGACAGGGGCGCTCGACGCCGAGTACACGCTGTCCTGGCAGTAGCAGTGGCCTTCAGGCGCGCGCGGTACGGAGGGGCCGTGCGCGCCCGGGGCCTCAAAGGTCTCTGTTTTCTCGCAGCGGAGGTCAGCCGGAGCGCCGGGCCCGTCGGCACGAGAGGTCGGATTGCGCGCGCGGGGCTCCGGACTCTCGAACCAAGGGAGCAGCCTATGTCGCGGTGGCACGGTGGTGCGGTGGTGCTGGGTGCGTGGGTGATGCTGGCGGGAGCGTCCGAGGCGCGCGCGGAGGAGGAGGTCTATCAATTCCGCACGCAGGAGGACCCGACGAAGCCCCCGGACGCGGCGGTGTGCGCGGCGGCGCCGTTCGAGACGACGGTGAAGTTGGGCGCGAGCATCTACGTGCCGAAGAGCCGCGAGCGCGACGGCAAGTGGGTGAGCCGGGGTGAGAAGAGCGTGGGGACGGCGACGGCGTGCCTGCGAATCACGGACACCCGTTTTCCGGCGGGGCAGCAAATCCCGGCGCACATGCGCTTCAACCTGCCGGAGGGGAGCTTCACGGCCTCCGGGACGTGCACGTTGGTGAGCAACGACGTACCGGTAGCGGGGCTCGTGCTGGCGGGGTGTGCCCTGAAGCTGGTGGAGCTGCCGAGCGGCTACGCGGGCGGCACGGTATCGAGCACCAGTGTGTTCAACCCGGGGAAGCTGCCCGGCTATGCGACGGGCTCCAACTACACGCTCTACGTGTACCGGGCCGAGGCCCCGAAGTCCGCCGGAGCCAAGGCGCCGTGACTCCCTGAGTGGCCCCGCGGTTCGAGCCCATGCGGACCGAGGGGGCTCTCCTCGTCGTCGCGACCAGGAGGGGCGAGGAGGAAACGCAGGCCAGGTCGCGTGGCCGAGCCCATGAAGGGCGAGGGCTCGCCCCAGGGTCACAGTCGAACGGGCGTGTACCAGGGAGCTCGACGGGGCGTCGCGGCGACGCGAGCCGGGTCGGGAGTCCGAGGGACGCTGGTGTAGCGGAGGCGATATCCGCGCGGCAGCGTCTTCCAGTACGTCACGTTCCAGGGAGCCAGCTCCTCCCCGAGCTTGGACTCAGGGACGGGGCGGTTGCCATCGCCGAGCTCCTCGTGGAAGCGAAACTCCGCCTCGGCGATGTCGAGGCTCAGGGCCTCGATGACCCAAGACTCCGGGGCCTCGTTGGCGCTGGGCTCTTCGCCGGCGTTGACGTAGCGGCTCCAGTCGGGCTGGGCCTGGGCCTCCCAGTGCGCGCCGCCCGAGGGCGTGAGCTCGTAGACGTGGAAGGCGCGAGGGCGTGGCCGGAGGAGCGCCTTGGAAATCGCGTCGGGGGTGAAGAGCTCCTCCATGCCGTCCGGGTGCTCGTGGACGATGATGAGGTCTCGCTCGGCGAGGCCGGCCAGGCGCTCGCACAGCTCCTCGTGGGAGAAGCGAGGGTCATCGCGCATGTTGAGTGCGGCCGCGGGGGCTGACGACGCGAGCAGGTGGAGGGGCGTCGGCAACTCCAGGGCGGCCTCCAGGAGCCAGAGGTCCAGCACGTCCAAGGGCGAGTTCTCGGGGGGCATGTCCGGAGGATAGGGCATCCGGGGGCGTCCGGGCATTCGGGTCGACTGGAGGACGATTCATTCCATTTTCGGAATTTCCGAAAGCGGAGCGGTTGTTATGGTGTTGCCATGAAGCGGCTCCAATTCGTCCTGGAAGTGCACCGGGCCACCCACCGCATCGGCCTGTTCCTGGAGGCCGTCGAGCCTCCGCTGGGGCTCTCGCAAGGGGAGGCGCACCTGTTGGCCTACCTGTTGGAAGCGGGGGACACCTCGCTGAGCGAGCTGCACCAGGCCTTCGCGCACAAGCGCTCCACGCTGACCAGCTACATGGACCGGCTGGAGGCGAAGCGGCTGGTGAAGCGGGAGTCGAGGCCCGAGGACCGGCGCTCGTTCCAGGTGTTGTTGACGGGGCCGGGCCGGGCGTTGGCCACCCGGGTCCACCGTCGCCTGGAGGTCTTGGAGGCCGCGGTGCTGGAGCGGCTCGGGGACGAGGACGTGGAGGGCCTCACGACGGGGCTCGAGGCCCTCGCCGAGGTGGACCGGGAGGTCCGCCCCGCGCGCAAGCCGAGGGCGAAAAAGAAGGTCACCAGGTCATGAGCGGACAACGAGAGGCCATGCGAGAGGAACGAGACACCGGAGGAGACGCGGACTTCCTCGTGGCGGTGGAAGCGGCCACCTATCCGGGAGAGCGCTTCCGTCACCGGGAGCACTTGCGGCTGGCCTGGCTGTGCCTGCGAGCGGAGGGCTTCGAGGCGGGGCTGGCGCGTCTGCGCGAGCTCATCCGGGGCTACGCCACGGCGCTCGGGGCGACGGGCAAGTACCACGAGACGATGACGCGGGGCTGGGCGGAGCTCGTCCAGGGGGCGATGGACGCGGCACCCGGGAGTGCGTCCCTGGATGCCTTGTTGGAGGCGAGCCCCGAGCTGACCGACGCGAGGCTGTTGGCGAGCCACTACCAGAAGGCGACCCTGGACTCGGCCGAGGCGCGCGCGGGCTGGGTGGAGCCGGACCTGAAGCCGCTGAGACAGGGGAGCGCGGCCCGGTAGCGGGAGTCAGGGGCCGGTGAGGTTGTGGTCCCTCATGTACTTGTCCAGGGTGCGGCGGGCCTGGGAGCGGACCTTGTTCTTGAGGAAGGGCGTCCAGCCGAGGACGAGTCCGGCGGGGCCCAGGGCCTGTCGCGACCAGGTCCAGAAGTCGAAGCTGTCCTGGTGGCGGACAATCTTCCCGTCGCGGAACTCGAACTCCGCGTCGATGCGGTTGAGGACCTTCCGGCCAGTGGTGGCGAAGGTGTAGTGGGCATCCCAGTGGGCGCGGCCGGTGCGGTCATCGGCCTGGACGTCCCGGAAGGTGACCTCCAGGTCCTTGCCTCGCTCGACGAGCATGCTCCACATGGCGGTGGTTCCCCCGTGGCGCAGGCCGAGGAAGACCGCGTCGGAGAACTCCACCTCCGGGTGGTAGCAGGCGTTCATGGCCTTCGCGTCGCGACGCTGGAACGCCGAGTAGAAGTCGGTGATGAGCTGGGAGTGCGGGTGCATGCCGGAGGTCTACCAGACCTGTGCTCGGCGATGCTGGGGCTTCACGAGCCCCACCCAGGGCCTTCCGGCGTGGCACCGGGAGGGGGGCCCATGGCAAATTGTGCCCCATGACTCGCGACATCGTCATCTGGCCGCACAAGGTCCTCACCTCGCCCACGAAGCCCGTGACGGACTTCGGTCCCTCGCTCCAGAAGCTCCTGGAGGAGATGGCCGAATCCATGAAGGAAGCCGAAGGCAT